>NZ_KV908324.1:0-185311 GCF_001999765.1 Sinomonas mesophila
GGACGCCGTCCACGCCGCCCTCGACGCCACGGCCGACCGGCCGACCCCGGAGGATCTCAAGGGCGTCTACGACATAGCCCACCGCACCCTGGACGAGGCCTCGCCCGTCCTCTACGGCCTGGGCTTCTTCACCGAGGCCGCGTACTTCGGCGAGGCGGAGACCATCTGGTCCTACGTTCCCCCCGGCCGGACGGCGCCGCAGCGGCTCGACATGGACCTCGAGTTCTACGACTTCGCCAGCACCCCCTGGTGGCCCCGCGAGGGCACGGAGCACGCCGTGCAGAGCAGCTACGCCTACGTGGACGCCAACGGCTCCAACGCCTACATCATCAGCTTCAGCAAGCGCGTCATGCGGGACGGGCAGGTGGCCGGCGCGGCCACGGCCGACGTCCTCATCAGCCACCTCCAGGCCGACTTCGCCCCGCTCCTCGACGCCCTGCCCCCGGGCTCGTGCATCGTGGACCAGCTCGACGTCGTCATCGCCACCAACGCCGGCAGCCTCATCGGCGAGGTCCTCACCCCCGAACGGAACGCCGGGCACACCCTCGACCTCCCAGCCGTCCCCTGGCGCCTCCACGTCGCCCCGCACAGCAGCTGACGGCAGACCGCTACCCGTGAGAGCTGACCTGCGGCGCGGCATGGTCGGACGCCGCGCTCCGACGGCGGGCAGGGTCCGTCAGCACTTTCGACCGGACGTCGATATCGTTGGACTCGGACTCCGTCGCCAACCGCCCTGGTCTATGTCAGCCTTGGAGGCCTGCTCGCGCTCCTCGTCCCGGGAACCCCTGAGGGCGGCCATTTAGGCAACGGGAGTTGTTTGGATGCGAGAGCCCCGAGGAACCGGCAGTCCTACTCAGTGGGCAGTGTCCTGGTTAGTCTGCCGGACTACTTGAGGAGCCTAGCCTCGCTGCAAGACCCTGCTGCAGGTGTTCAATGGCCGAGGTGATCCGCCGAGGCGTCCTAGTCACGGCAGGATACAGAGCAAATACATCGGCGCTGGGCGTCTCGATCTCCGGGAGAACGTGCTGAAGTACTCCTTGCTGGATCAGCGGATTGACGTGCCATGTGGAGCGCATGATCAATCCGATGCCCTGGACGCACCAGTTGGTCACCACGTCCCCATCGTCGCTGATCATGCTGCCCCTAACATCGACGTACTCGTGCCCGTCCGTCCCGAAGCGCCACAGCGAGTAATCGGGGTTGTTTTCACGCAGGACGATGCAGTTGTGCAGTTCCAAGTCCCTGATGGTCCGAAGCGGCGGGGCGCTCTCGATGTAGCTTGGCGCCGCGCACACAATCCTTCGGTTCCGGGCTAGGAGTTTCGCCTTGAGCCGTGAATCCGAGAGTCCTCCCACACGGATGGCGATGTCGAAACTAGTGCCAGAGATATTCAAAGGCAGCGGAGATAGCTGGAGGTCTATCTGGATCAGCGGATGCTGCCGCACGAACTCGCCCAACAGCGGTGCAATGTGCTTGCGGCCGATCCCTAGACTCGAATGCACGCTGATGCGTCCCTTGAGCTCACCATGCTGCACGGAGAGGGCTTCTTCGAGGTCGGTTTTCTGCTGCAGGATGGCCGCGGCCCCCGATGCGTAACGGTGGCCCTCTTCGGTGAGGGTCAGCCGACGCGTGCTGCGCCGGACCAGTGGCACTCCCAGCCGCGACTCAAGCCGGGCGAGGCGCTTGCTCACCGCGGACACCGACTTCCCCCAGTTCCTGGCCGCTTCGGTAAGGCTCTGTGAGCGGGAAATCTGTTCAAAAAACTCCAAATCATCGATCGCGGTGAGATCCATCTCCTGCTTCTTTCGTCATTGGAAACAACACATTGTCTCAGGCGCCCTTCTGGCGCCTCTTCTTGTAGCTTACGCTGATCAAACTGGAGGCGCAGGCAAGGGTTTGGCCCCACAGAAGCAGGCCTGGAACCGGGACGACGGCGTGCAACAAGGGAAAGCAGGGTAGAAGCATGACTGCACTCGAAACGGACGTTGTGATCGTCGGAGTAGGCTCGGTAGGAAGCATGGCGAGTTGGCAGATCGCCTCCCGCGGCCTGCGGGTCATCGGACTCGACCGGTTCTCGATCCCGGGCCCCTTCTCTGCCTACGCCGGGGAATCGAGGCTCTTCCGCAAGCTGTATGTGGAGGGCGGGCATTACACGCCCCTCCTGCAGAGAGCCCAGGATCTGTGGCGCGATCTGGAGAAGATCAGCGGGAGCGAGCTGCTCAGCACTACTGGCGCCGTCACGATCTATGACGAGCACAATCCGGGATTGGCGCCACTCCTTGCCGCCGCGCAGGACCATGGCCTCGACTACCAGCTTCTACGGGGCGATGAGGCCAGAGCAATGTATCCCGAGCATGTGATCAGGGACTCGGATGTTACCGTCTTTGACCCTGAGGGAGGCTACCTGCATCCGGAGAAGGCCGTGACTGCCGCCCTGCTGGAGGCTGCACGGCTAGGCGCCAAGTTCCTGGGCAACCGGAAAGCACACAGCATTGAGACGTACGGTGACCGCTACATTGTCCGGACCGATCACGAAGAAATCATTGCCTCTCGGGTGGTCATTTCGCAGGGCAACGGTGCCGGGGCGCTCTGCAAGGAACTCGGTGTTCACCTTGCCGTCCGGCCGCAGATCCTGACCTGGTTCCCGGCCGTGGATCCCTCAGCATTCTGCAGGGAAGACATGCCGGTCTTCATGAGGAGGGTTGAGGAGGCCGGGAGGTCGAACCCGGGCCGGTTCTACGGGTTCCCGAGCGCTGACGGTTGGACGATGAAAGTTGTCGGGAGCGTTTATCTGGACGAGGTTGAGTCCATGGAGAAGCCCCTCACGTGGGATCCGCAGTTCATGGAAACCATCAGGGCCTGGGTTCGTGAATTCCTTCCCGGACTGATTCCGGACCCGGTCCGGGTTGCCACGTGTGCGGACGGTCATCTGCCTGACACGACCGGCCTGTTCGGGCGCTTCCCCGGGATGGAGGGCGTCATCGCAGCGGCCGGCTTCTCAGGCCACGGCTTCAAGCTGGCCTCGGCACTGGGAGCCATCGCCGCCGATCTCCTGACGGACGGAACGACCGCCACCGACGTCGGTTTCATGAACCCCGCCAGATTCCGCGAAGGGGACACGCGACTCGCCTCACTGGCACTGAGCTAAGAGCAGCGATCCTCCAACCAGTGGTGAGCCCCTGTCTGGCGGCAATATTTTGAAGACCTAGCCCGCAAAATACAAAGAAAGAGATTCATCATGGCAGACACGAACTTCCGGCCGAAGTACATCTCTTATGATGTCTACGGCACGCTGATCAACTTCACTATTTATCCCACGACTCAGCGCCTGCTCGATGGCCGCATCCCCGACGAGCAGTGGCTGGCCTTCAAGAAGATTTTCCGTGCATACCGGTTCGACGAGGTTCAGGGTGACTACAAGCCCTACGAGCAGATCCTTCAGGACGCCTTTGACCGCGCCTGCAAGCGGTTTGGCATCGGGCCGACCCCCGGCGCCGGCGCAGAGCTCGCTCAGGCTGTGCGCGACGCCGTTGCCCACGAGGATGTGCCGGCTGCCCTGAAGCTCCAGGGCGACAACTACAAGCTGGTGGCTCTGTCCAACGCGGACAACAGCTTCCTCGACATCAGCATCCCCAAGCTCGGTGCAGAGTGGCACGCTGTCTTTACCGCTGAGCAGGCCGGAGCCTACAAGCCGCGCCTTCAGGCGTTCGAGTACATGCTGGACAGCCTGAACGCCAAGCCTGAGGACTTCCTGCATGTCTCCTCGCACCCCCTGTACGACCACATCCCGATGTTCAACCTGGGCTTCCGGGACCTCGTCATGCTGGACCGTGGCGCTGAACCCTTCGCTCCGGGCTACAACATCCACACTGTTCAGTCTCTGGACGAGCTGAACAAGCTCCTCGGTCTCTGAGAGAGCGGCCATTTCACCCTAAGACGCCTGCCAGCAACTGCTGGCAGGCGTCTTTGCACCGCCCGGGGTTCGCTTTTTCCATGGGCCTCGGGCTTCCGAGCTTCATCGTCATTCAGATGTCTGAAAGTCGCCCAGTGGTCTCGACCGCGAGCATGCCCCCGCCGACAATTACCCCTGCCTCTCCCCCGATTACGGCCTCCCATTTGAGAAGCGAAAGAAGCCGAAGATGTGATCGATGATCCGGAGCATTTGAAAAATTTTCCCGGCATCGCGCAGAATCATGCCCTGACCCCCGTGAACTTCATGAAGAGGAACCTCTCGTACTATGTCTGCCCGCATTCTGATCACCACGGACTACCTGCGCCCCGGAGACAAGGTTGACCGGCTCCTCCGAATGCATGGCCTCGATACCATCTACTCACCCTCGCGTGGACCGCGGACACATGCCGAGCGGCTATCGCTCTTCGATGGCGCCGCCGGTGCCATTCTGGCCAGTGAACCGGTCACCGCCGACATGCTCGCCGGTGCAGCTTCGCTGAAAGTCATCGCCCGCAGCGGTGTGGGCTACGACTCGATCGACATTGCAGCCGCCCAACGACACGGCATGCGGGTTTGCAACACCCCTGGGGTGAACCATGACGCGGTCGCAGAGATGACCATCGGCCTGATGGTTATGGCAGCACGAAGCCTCCCGAGTGTCATCCAATCGGTCAAGAACGGCCACTGGCCGCGCAGTGCCGGTCGTGAACTGCGGGGGGCCACTCTAGGCATCATTGGTTACGGACCCAGCGGCCGGGCCGTGGCACGGCTCGGCTGCGCCCTCGGAATGACAGTCATCGTCAGCACATCCCATCCGGTCCCCTCGGATTCCGCGGTCCGGTTCACCGATCTTCAGACGACGATTAGCGCGGCCGATTACCTCACCCTTCATACCCGCTCCGAGAGCTCCGCTCCCCCCCTCGTCGACCGCTCCTTCCTGCAGGCCATGAAATCTACTGCCATCCTCATTAACACTGCCCGCGGTTCCCTCATCGACGAAGGAGCACTGGCCGACGCCCTCTCCGTAGGCCAGATCGCAGGAGCGGCGCTCGATGTCGTCCAAAATGAACCACTGACCGCCAGCCACCGGCTCCGGGATATGGACAACGTCCTCATCACCTCCCATCTGGCCGGACAAACGATCGAGGCACGAGACCGCGCCGGCATCGCGGCCGCCCACGCGGTCATCGATGTTCTCGAAGGCCGCGAACCGATCCATGTCGTTGCCTGATTCCACATTGAATGGGATCAGGCAACGCCACGTCAGAAATCCGCGGAGGGCCAGCGGAGTGAACACGCTGGTCAGGTTGGGCCTCGACGGCGTCGCGGATGCGGCGGAGGTGTCCGGGTGGACCTGTGCCCGTCGAAGATGGCTTCGCGGGCACGGTTCTCCCTGGGCGGTCAGCGTCTTGCCGTCGCGGGCGGCTCTCGTATGGGGGTAGGCCCACTCGGCCCGCCAGGAGCCCGGATGCTGGTCGACGTCCCAGCCGGGTTCGGCGCGCAGGCTCACGGGCGGGCTCGAGAAGCACGCCAAGCTCGGCCTCCCTTTGCGCCGAGCCTACGTGCTCCGCGACGCTGACGCCCGCGCACCTACTCCGCGATCTGCACCGCCGTAGCCCCCAAGGCCGTCCGCACCCCTCTGATGAACGCCACACGGCGGCATGAGAACACCCTCAATAGTCCGTGAAACAGCACCTGTAGTCCGTGAAACAGCACCTGTCGGAGGACCTAGCCGCGGTTCAGAAGGAGCTCGGCGATCAGGTCATGTTCGAACTCGTCTCGGCCGGCGACCACGCAGAGGGACAAAGGTGTGGCGGTCTCTGGGCGCGCTGTTGGGGACGAAACGGCGAATGAATGTTGCCGTTGTCGCTGCGAAGAGCGACAGGAGAAGCCAGGGAGGGAATGCAGTGATTGACGGCCTGTAGGCCAGTTCGTAGAGCGGGGCCAGGGCCGCATTGCCGAAGACGACGGCGAGACCTCCTGCAGTGGCGAGCAGCCCGTAATAGGCGCCTGTAGGGCGCCCGGCGGCGAACTCCATGACCAGCCCCATGGCCATGGGCATCACGCACATATTCCCGAGGGCAAGACCTGTGACGAGCAAGAGGGCCGGCAACATGGGGAGACCGCTTGGCGGAGGGATGACAGCCAAGGCTGCCATGGAAGCGAAGCCAAGGGACTGCAGGGCAAAGCCGAGGGGAAGTGCGACATCTGGTCCGGCTTTGCGCATGAGCCGCGCTATGGGCCACTGAAGGGTGATAGTCAGGACCGATGCGTAGGCAAAGACCACTGCCAACGCACTTGCTCCTGCTCCGCTGCGCTCCAGTTCCACTGGCATCCCGAAATACAGCTGGTTGGTCGCCAGGAGATTGACGCTGTAGAAGGCCGCGAACCGGACGAACTGCTTCTCCCTAAGGCAGGACCATAGGCCCAACGCCGGTGAGGAGGCGGTCTTCCTGCCTGCTGTTTTGGGGGCGTCACGATGTGACCTCGGCAGGAAGCACAGGAATACTGCAGCCATGACAGCAAAGACACCTGCCCCGACCAGAAGGGCGGTGTCAAAGCCCGTTTTGAGTAGAAGAGTTGCCAAGAGCGGGCCTACAACGGTGCCTACTTCGCCGCAGACCACCAACAATGAAAAGAGTGTGGATCCATGGTTTTTCCGTGCGGCAGCGCAGTGTGCGGGGTCGTCCTGTCTGCCGCCTTTCTCGGCGAAGCGCCGTTCGGCAACAGAGGCCACAAGACTTTGCATCGCAGGAGCAAACAGTGCCCCACCAATGCCCGTCACCACGGCGCCCAAGAGGAATAGGGGGAAGTCCGATGCCCACGCCAAAAGCAGAAAGCCCGCGACCCGTACCAGGCAACCCGCAATCATTGACTGCCGCGCTCCCCATCGATCGGCAAGCGCCCCACCGAAAAGGAACAATCCTTGCTGTGCAAAGGTGCGCGCGCCAAGAACGATCCCGACCGCCAAGGTTCCCATGCCGAAGTCGTCCCGCATGACGCCTGCGAGGAACGGCACCACGGAATAGAAGCCGATATGGAAAATCAACTGGCTGGCCAGCAACAGTTGCGGGGCAGGTCCAGCAGTGACAAGACCTAGCTGCACGGTCCTAGGCACGCCCTGCGCAGAGGTGGGCAATCTGTGCGGGCTGGAGGGGCCGGATCGCGTGGCCTTGCAGGAGGAAGAAGAGGCGGGCGGTCTCTTCCACTTCCTCAACAGCGTCCACTGCTTGTGCCAGGGAGGGCGCGGAGACGATCGGCCCGTGGTTCGCCAGCAGCAGGGCCCGGCTTGAGACTGCGGCCCTTTCGGCAGTCTCGCCCAGCCCGTGGTCGCCGGGTGCGAAGTAGGGCAACCGGACCAGCCGCCCGACCCTCATGACGAAGTAGGCCGTCAAGGGCGGCAGGACGTCATCGTCGTCCACGTCGTCCAGGCACGAGAGCGCTGTGGCGTAGGTGGAATGCACATGGGCTGCTGCGTGGTCCTGGGGCCTCGCCCGGTACATCGCCAAATGCAGGAATGCCTCCTTGGACGGGCGGCCGCCGGAAAGGTGTTCGCCGGCGTCCGAAACCATGGCCAGGTCGTCTGTTCTGAGTTCACCCAGCGAGACGTTGGTTGGGGTGACCAGCATTCCGCCAGCAACGCGTACGCTCAGGTTCCCGGACGTTCCCCTGGTGAAGCCTCTCTGGTGCAAGGACCTGGCCAAGCGGACGAGTTCGTTGCGGCTGTCCACGTCGGTCACCGATCGTGGTCCCATGCGTCAAGGAAGAGTCGCGGGTCTCCAAGGTTCCCGGACTTGAGCAGGATGGCCAGCTCGTCGTCGGCTTCCGTCGTCAGCCACGGCACGCCAGGGGTGACTTCCCTGCCGACACGGGCTGTGCTGATGCCGAGGCTGCGGACGACAGCCCCGGAAGTTTCTCCGCCGGCGACGATCAGTTGTCGACAGCCCAGGCGGATGAGCCCTTCGGCGATCGTGGAGAGGCTCTCCTCGGTCATCTCGGCGGCCCGGGCCCGGCCCAGCTGCCCCTGGACCCTCGATACCTCCTCCGGGGAGGCGGTGGAATGGATCAGGACCGGGCCGTCCTCCATGTTCTTGCGCGCGAAGTCAAGCGCTTCGCCGACCACGTCCTGTCCTTCAGCGATGGCGACAGGGTCGACGAGGAAGCAGGGGCGTGACTGGCGGAACGTGTCGATCTGGGCTCTCGTCATCTCCGAGCAGCTGCCTGCGACGATCGCTGCCGGACCTGCTGGCCGGGTCACCCGCGCCGATTCTGGTTGAACGCGGGACCCACGGGCAATCGCCAGCCCGCCAACCAGCCCTGATCCTCCGGTGACAAGCGGATGATCGAGCAGCGCGGCACCCAGCACTGTCAGATGGCGGTCATCGAGGGTGTCGACGACGGCGTACCCGATGGACGCGGTGCTCAGGGCTTGGAAGTGCGCTTGGACTGCCGCCGCACCGGCTTCGATTGCGTTGTAGCCAACGTGACCGACGAGGGTCTTGGTCTGCGCCTGCAGGAGCCTCGGCACGTTCGAGCCGGACATCGGGGTCAGCGGGTGGTGGCGCATGGAGGATTCCTGCAGGAGGTCCATGCCAGCGAACAGCACACCGTTGTACACAGTCCGGCCCAGGGCCGGAGTACCCGGAGCAACCACCGTGACCTGGCCGTCCGAGACGAACTCGTTGCGCAGCGCGTCTGCCACGGGACCGATGTTGCCTTCGGCGGTTGAGTCGAACGTCGAGCAGTACTTGAAATAGAGCTGCTGAACGCCCCACGACTTGAGGGCGTGCGCCGCCGCCAGAGACTCCTCCACAGCCTCGGCGGCGGGCACGCTGCGGGTCTTCAGGGAGATGACGATGCAGTCGACGTCGTGCAGCTGCATCGACGGCTCGGGAATGCCGAAGGTCTGCACCACACGCATCCCGGCACGCACAAGGGTGCCGGCCACGTCGGAGGCACCCGTGTAATCATCGGCGATAACCCCGAGCCACGGGACATCGGCTTTCGTTGGGGTGTTTGACATGGCCGGAATCCTTCTCCGATAGAAGCGTTTTCTTATGAGTCTTTGGAGGGGAAGATCGTGCTGAGCTGGGTCATGCCCGAGTCAGGGGACGTAAGGACGATCGGTCCTCCAGGCTGTTCTTGGGTGCGCTTGACGACACGGGCCATGGACGCTTGGGCGAGAACGACGACGTCGCACTCCGCTGCCAGTTCCAAGAATGCGGCGAGGACCAACGTGTCATGCATCTTCCGGTCCCCCGCGCGCAGGGCGTCGAATGCGCCGTCCACCTTTCTGGCTGTAATGGCGGGCGACTTGTTGTGCCTCTCGGCTGCGGCTTGGACGAGCCGGGTAGTGGGTCCAAGAGTCGCCGACACGGTCGCGATCACGCCGATCCTGTCGCCGGATGCTACGGCCAGATCGGCCATCGGGGTGTCGATGCGCAGGACAGGAATGGAGACAAAGTCCTGGGCGGCGGTTGCCGCTTCGCCGATGGAGGAGCAGCTCACCAACAATGCCTGCGCACCTGATTCCTCCGCATAGCGGGCATAGTTGACCAGTCGCCGACGAACATGTCGTGGTGTCGTGCCCTTGGCCACGGTGTCTCGGAGCAACGACTCGTCGACATAGTGCAGGACGCGGAGGCCGGGAACCGCGTCCGCGGCCCGGGCTTCCATATCCGTCACCAGGCCGGGGACTGTATGCAGCATTGCAAGCAGCGGGGTGTCGTTCACTGTTGGGGCTCCCACGGGTTACTTGTCCAGAGTCACTGACAGGGCGAGGGATCGATGATGCTCGACGGTGAGCTCACGATCTTCTTTCTTTGAGGGCGAACGAGACTGTGGAATCGCCCCTAGTCAGTCGAGGCTGGGATTTTCTTGACAACAAACACCTTGCGAAGCGTTTCGTGGATGGTCCACGTGCCCTCCCAGCCGGCAGGAGTCACGAGCAGGGTTCGCGGGCCGATGTCAAAGCTCGTGCCATCCGCTTCGGTGATGGTGGCGGACCCACTCAAGATCTGACAGATCTCGTCGTAGCCGGGGCGGGTGCTCTTGGACACTCCCGGAGTTGCCTCCCAGATGCCCACCTTGAAGTCGTCCTTGGTCCACAGACGGAAAGACACTTCCGTCTGGCCGGGGGTCAGCGAGGCTTCCTTCGGCTTGCGCTCCCCCGGATCCGCGGTGGTTGCGTCACTCATGACGGTCGCCTTGACCATGGCTGCTCCCTTTCGTCTTTGAGCCGCTCGTGCGATCGTCCCGATTCCGGGACTGCACTGCGTCCAGCCAGACGAACGTAGCAAACAAGAAGACGCTGGCGGACTGCCTCAAGGGCAACACGTTATTTCTGCTGACGAAAGAAATGCAGTGGTCACTGCATTTCCGGGCCGCGCACCATTCTTGCCTTCAGGGAAACAATGCATTGTCCCGGGAGGGCTCAACCCGGCTCTTCTTGGCTGATACGTTCTGTGACTGGAAGCAGAACAAACCCCCTGAAGACGGACTCAAGGATGCGACAGAAGGAGCAGTTTTGATCAAGGCCACCGTTTTGAAGGACGCAACCACCGCGGACCCGGGAGAGCACACTCCCAAGGAGAACTCGGTGACGCCCGGCCAGACGGATGTGTCCTTCCGCCTGTGGGCCAGGGACGACTTCAAGGTGGGCATCTGGGAGGCAACCCCGGGAGTGTCCAAGACCGTCCGGCAGAATGACGAGATCTGCCAGATTCTGAGCGGGTCCGCCACCATCACCGAAGCGGATGGCACCAGCTTTGACATCGGTCCGGGAACCCTGTTCGTGATGCCGGCGGGCTGGGAGGGTACGTGGATTATCCACGAAACCGTCCGCAAGATGTGGGTCGTGAGGGACGTGCCCGCCTCTGCTGAGTAGCCAGCTAGAATCCCGCCGCCTTGCAGAAATGCGCGCGGGTCGTCCCCAAGGGGGACGACCCGCGCAAGATGAGATTGTCAGGCTGGAAGGCTGACTCTCAGGTCAATCGAGCTCAGTCGAAGCCGTGGCAGTAGACCTTGCGGACGGTCTCGAGGACCTCCCAGCGGCCCGTCCAGCCCTTGGGCTGCACGACCACGTCGCCGGCCGAGACCTCGTAGACGTTGCCGGAGCCATTGTCGGTGACCCGCACGCGGCCGCTCACGATGTAGCACACCTCGGTGTCCTCGCGAGGGGTGATGTTCCAACCGCCGGGCTGGCACTCCCAGACACCGGTCTTGAAGGCGGTGTCGAACTTCAGGATGGCCGTCTTGGGGTCACCCGAGTCGTAGCCGGCGCGGTGGCCGTTGGGCTCGAGCTCACCCTGGATCTTGTCTGCAGGCACGTAAACGTAAGGCTGCATGAAGCCTCTCCTCCTCGTAGATCGTCAATTGTCGACAATACTAAGGCCCCCCGAAGGTGATGTCTAGGAGGAGATGGCGATGGGAATGCTGTGGTGACATTACTTGAAGCGGGGGTCAAGAGATGCCCTTGGCCCCTCTCCCCACGGTCCTGAGAGGGTCAACACACGTCGTAGAGCAGCTGGTCCCCCGCCACCCGGACGCCCTCGGTCGGCGGATGCGCCACGCATCGCCCCCGGAGGCATGAGGTGGGACACGTCGGCACCCTCGAGCAGCGCAGCGTGGTCGGCGATCAGCCGACGATGACACCGCCACCACACCGTCTCGCTGCACATGATGGCTGTGCGGTGCTCTGCTGCTTCCGCAAGCACACCCGACAACGCGGCGATAAAGTCCGGTGTACGCATGTAGGCGGCAGGGCGACGTCGGGTGACCCGGCCGGGAGCTTGCGGAACCCACCCAACCGCCTCTCCCAGCGGTACGCGATCCCAGCCGCAGGCAACCACGCTTCCAGCTCTCCCCTGCCGAAGTGCGGGTGCTTCCGACTGCTTGGCCCGATCCGCACGTCGATGATGGAGGCGACCTCTGCCGCCCGCAGCAGGCGCTGGAAGTCCTCTGCAGTTGCGGCGCCGTGGCCAACCGTGAGCAGCAGCGTGCGCGCGGCCGTCATGGTCAGAGCCTACTGCCACGCCTGATCCGCGTCGTTGTGAGGTCCTGGCCCGTCCGGGTCTTCACGCGCTCGATCTCGATGAACCACGGGCCTATCACGCCGTCGCAGACGACGTCGCAGTGCCCGGCCAGGCGCCCGGCGGCTCGCGCTGCGGCTTCGACGACGGCGGTGTTCTGGTCGTGCGCAGCTGGCATCTAGGGCGGAACGACGCCTTGCCGGAGGAACGCGAAGGAGCGGTCCCCCTCGACGAGGGCACTCGTTGCGAAGCGATCCGCGACCAAGGCCGCCGTCGTCGACTTGCCCGACCCGGGAGGGCTACTCCCAACGATCAGCTGGCAGCCCGGCGAACATGGAAGGACGGCTCCCACGGCTGGTCCGTGCTGGGTTACTGCCCCGCCGGGGCCTTGGGGATCAGGATCCAGAGCGCGATGTAGACCAGCTCACCCACGCCGAAGAGGCCGAAGATGACGAACGCCAGCCGGACGATGAACTTCGGGATCCCGAAGCGGGCGGACAGGGCCGCGCACACGCCGCCGATCATCCGTCCATGGCGGGGGCGCACAAGGGCTGTTGTCATGCCGCCACGCTACTCCGGCGCGCCCGCCCGCTCCAGAGTCGAGCAGGAGAGGCGAACCCGACGGCGCCGTCAGCACTCGTCAGCCGCCCACGTAGGCCGCCAGGTGCTTGCCCGTGAGTGTCGAGGGGTCCGCGACGAGGTCGGCGGGAGTGCCCTCGAAGACGACCCGCCCGCCGTCGTGCCCCGCTCCCGGGCCGAGATCGATGATCCAGTCGGCGTGGGCCATGACGGCCTGGTGGTGCTCGATGACGATGACAGACTTCCCCGAATCCACGAGCCGGTCGAGGAGGGCGAGCAACTGCTCGATGTCGGCGAGATGCAGGCCGGTGGTCGGCTCGTCGAGGATGTAGACGTCCCCCTTCTCCGCCATCTGGGTGGCGAGCTTGAGCCGCTGCCGCTCGCCGCCGGAGAGCGTCGTGAGTGGCTGGCCGAGCGTCAGGTAGCCGAGCCCGACGTCGGCGAGACGGTCGAGGATGGTGTGGGCTGCCGGGGTGCGAGCCTCGCCGTCGGAGAAGAACTCCTCGGCCTCGGCGACTGGCATCGCGAGGACCTCTGCGATGTTCCGTCCCCCGAGCCTGTACTCGAGCACGGAGGCCTGGAACCTCTTCCCCTCGCATTCCTCGCACGTCGACTCGACGGTGGCCATGACGCCGAGGTCGGTGTAGATGACGCCCGCGCCGTTGCACGTGGGGCACGCGCCCTCGGAGTTGGAGCTGAACAGTGCGGGCTTCACGCCGTTGGCCTTCGCGAACGCCTTCCTGATCGGCTCGAGCAGGCCTGTGTACGTGGCTGGGTTGCTGCGCCTCGAGCCGCGGATCGCGCCCTGGTCGATGACGACGACGCCGTCCCGGCCTGCGACCGAGCCGTGGATGAGCGAGCTCTTGCCCGAGCCCGCGACGCCCGTCACGACGGTGAGGACGCCGAGCGGGATGTCGACGTCGACGTCCTTGAGGTTGTGCGTCGAGGCCCCCCGGACCGTGAGGGCCCCGGCGGACGGACGCACGGCGGGCTTGAGCGCGGCCCTGTCGTCCAGATGGCGGCCGGTGGTCGTGTCGCTGCCCCTCAGGTCCTCCACGGTGCCCTCGAAGCACACGGTCCCGCCGTGCGTCCCCGCGCCGGGACCGAGGTCGACGACGTGGTCCGCGATCGCGATCATCTCAGGCTTGTGCTCGACCACCAGCACCGTGTTGCCCTTGTCCCGCAGCTGCAGCAGGAGGGTGTTCATCCGCTCGATGTCATGCGGGTGAAGCCCGATCGACGGCTCATCGAAGACGTACGTGACGTCGGTCAGCGAGGAACCGAGGTGCCGGATCATCTTGGTCCGCTGCGCCTCGCCGCCGGAGAGCGTGCCCGAGGGCCGGTCGAGGGAGAGGTAGCCGAGCCCGATCTCTGCGAACGAGTCGAGGAGGTGCTGCAGGCCGGCGAGAAGCGGGGCCACCGAGGGCTCGTCGATCCCACGGATCCACTCGGCGAGGTCGGTGATCTGCATCGAGCACACGTCGGCGATGTTCTTGCCCCTGATCTTCGAGGACAGCGCCTCCTGGCTCAGCCGCGTGCCGTTGCACTCGGGGCACGTCTGGAACGTGATCGCCCGCTCGACGAAGGCGCGCACGTGCGGCTGCAGGGCATCGACGTCCTTCGAGAGCATCGACTTCTGGATCTTGGGAATCAAGCCCTCGTAGGTGAGGTTGATCCCCTCGACCTTGATCTTGGTGGGCTCGCGGTAGAGGAGGTCGTGCAGCTCCCGCTTGGTGAACTTGCGGATGGGCTTGTCCATGTCGAAGAAGCCGCTGCCGCTGAAGATGCGGCCGTACCAGCCGTCCATGCTGTAGCCCGGGACGGTGAGAGCGCCCTCGCTGAGCGACTTGCCGTCGTCGTACAGCGCGGTGAGGTCGAAGTCGCTGACGGAGCCCATGCCCTCGCAGCGCGGGCACATCCCGCCGAGCCGGTTGAAGGTCGCCTTCTCGGCCTTGGTCTTGTTCCCGCGCTCGACGGTGATCGCGCCGCTGGCGCGGACAGTGGGGATGTTGAAGGAATAGGCGTTCGGCGATCCGATGTGCGGCTCCCCGAGCCGGCTGAAGAGGATCCGCAGCATCGCGTTGGCGTCGGTGGCGGTGCCGACCGTCGAGCGCGGGTTCGTCCCCATCCGCTCCTGGTCGACGATGATCGCGGTCGTGAGACCCTCGAGGACGTCGACCTCGGGCCGGGACAGCGTCGGCATGAAGCCCTGCACGAACGCGCTGTACGTCTCGTTGATCATCCGCTGCGACTCCGCGGCGATCGTGGCGAAGACCAGGGAGCTCTTTCCCGAGCCGGAGACGCCGGTGAAGACGGTGAGCCTCCGCTTCGGCAGCTCAATGCTCACGTCCTTGAGGTTGTTCTCGCGCGCACCGTGCACGCGGATCAGATCATGGCTGTCGGCCACGTGCTGTGCCTCCGCCTGGGTGTCCCCCGTCGCGAGCGTGCTCATATGTCCTCCATCTCGTGGCAGGGCGAACCGCTCAGGGACGCTCCTGGATCGTCGTGCGGCAGGAAGCCCGTCTGGATCGTGATGTCCATGGCAGTCATGCTAGCTGCGGGCCCCGACGGCCACTTCTCGATTCCTGATCGGCCTCGTGACCTGCTTCGCCACGCAGGCGGCATCCCTCCTCGTGACGTCCGGCCCATTCGGCCGCGGCTGAATGCGGATCAGAAAGGGCGGCGACACGTGGGCAGCCGTCTGAAATTTGCCCCACGGGCGAAAGGAAACCTATCGGCCGGGGGTCGAATAGAGAACAACTGCTTGTATTACTAATGGCCGCTGGGCCCCGTGGCTGACTGGCAGCGCAGGGCGTCTCCCTGCGAATTCCGGCGGGAGGTCCGAGGTGGGATGCAACGCCCCCAGGGATGTCGCGAGGGGCGGAGCCGGTTCCGGAGCCGGATCCTCGGGGCTCTGGCGGCGGAAGCGAGCCTTGAAGGCCGGGCATCGGATGCTCCCCACCTGCCACCGGCGTCGTGCGAATTCAGGAGTTTCTGCCGAACAAAAATCGTCCGTGGCCCCTGCGGAATTATTCCGTGGGGCCACGCAACAGCACGTCGGATCAAAATTCAGGAATTATCGGCCGCTCTCGCCAGTCCGCCGCCCCAATTCAACTCCGAATTTCAATGCAGGGCGATCAGGAGCATATCAGTGGTGCCTGGAATGCACGTCTGGAGGAAAATCGGCGGATAACCGCCGGCGAATCCGGCCAGAACGCCCTGCTGCGCACCCTTGGGGACGACCATGCGCCCGTAGGCGGTGAAGGTGCCGTATCCCTGGACCGTGACGACCGTGCCCGGCTGGATCCAGCCCATCCTCGCCCAGCCGCCGCAGAAGTCATGCTCGGCGATGCTGATCGAGACCGTCACGGGCGTGAAGTGGACGGGGCCGGCGCAGGCATCGACGGCCGCCTGTCCCCCAGCTCCGACGACCGGGATGTAGGCCCCCGGAGCAGGCGCCGGGCCCGGAGCAGGCGCCGGGGCCGGGGCGGGCGCCGGGGCCGGAGGGGGAGCTGCCACGGCTGCCGCAGCGGCGGCAGCCGTGGCTGCCTGTGCCTCCTGGGCCTGCCGGGCAGCCGCCTCGGCCTCAGCCTGCCGAGCGGCCTCGGCCTGGCGCTCGGCCTCCGCTTGGCGCTCGGCCTCCGCCCGCTGTGCTGCCTCGGCGGCCTCGCGCTCGGCCCTGAGCCTGGCCTCTTCCGCGGCCTGCGCCGCTGCCTGCTCGGCGCGGACTCTGGCCGCCTCGGCTTCGAGGACGCTGGCCCGCTGGGCAATGGCCCGCTGCTCCTCCACGGCGTCCTGCACCGGCGGGGCCTCGCCAACAGCAGCCGGCGCCGGCGCGGGCGGGACCGCGGCGGTAAAGCCCCAGACCGCCAGCAGGCCCGCAAGGGCGGCGAGCGCCGTGATGGAGGCGCGCCTGAGTGCTGAGGTCGGTGCCATCGATGAACCTCTGATCGGGACCGGTCTTGATTCCGGTCTGAGATTCAAAGATCTTCAAGCGCCGATAGGGACGTAAAGCATTCCGAGGCGATTAGAGTACCGTCTCGGGACGATTCACGTAGTCGCTCAAGAATTGTGTAGCCACACCGCGTGAATTCGAGTAGTCGGCCACGTGAAAATGCTGTGGCTATGCGTACTCGGCCGCGCGGGATAGGTATTCGAACACGCGAGCGGCGCCGTCCAACGACGACGCCGCTCGGGGATCCGGGGCCTCAGAGCCCGCGGGCCGCCGCGTACGCGGCCATGCCGTCCACGGCGAGGGCGTCACGGACCGCGGCGATCCCGGCGTAGTCCGGCAGGACGATGGACTGGCCGTCGGCCGAAAAGCCCGTGCCCGCCGTCGGCAGGGTGAAGAAGACGCTCGCGGCAGGATCGATGCCCCTCAGGCCGAAGGCGAGGGTCGCCATGGCCATCGCATCGAAGCCCGGCTCAGTCGTCACGTATGGCGCCACCGCGCCGATCACGCCGATCGCGCTCGCCGGGTCCATGACCTTCCCCGTGCCCAGCATGTGCGCCATGATGCCGCGCACGAACGCCTGCTGATTGCGCACGCGCTGGTAGTCGCCGTCAATGAAGGCGTAGCGCTCCCGGACAAATTCGAGGGCCGCCTGGCCCCCGAGCCTGTTGATGCCGGGCGTGAACGTGTGCCCCGTGTCATGCGTCGCGGTGAACGGCACTGCAACGTCGACGTCGATGCCGCCGAGGGCATCGGTGAGGACCTTGAACCCCTCGAAGTCGATCATGACGTAGTGGTCGATGCGCGTGTTGAGGAGGGTTCCCACCGTCTCGACGACGAGCGGCGGGCCGCCGATCTCGAGGCTCGCGTTGACCTTCGACTGGCCGTATCCCGGGATGGAGACCCACGTGTCCCGCATGATCGAGATGCCGTAGGCCCTCTGCCGGTCCGCGGGGATGTGCATGAGCATGAGCATGTCGGCGCGGTGGTCGGCCCTCTCCCCCGTTGCGGCCTGCCGATCGGCCGCCTCGCGGGCGTTGCCCCGGATGTCGCTTCCGATGACCAGGACGTTCAGGACCCCCGGGGGGAGCTCCGGCAGGGTGGGAGGGGGTGGAGGCGGCGGGGTCTCGGGCGTCGGCGTCGGCGTGGGCGTCTCGCTCGGACTCGCGCTCGTGGTGGTCGGCGACGCCGTCGGTGGGTTGGACCGCTGCATGGTCAGGAGGACTGTTGCCACGAGGGCGGCCAGCAGGAGGACGGCGGCCGTGGACACGGCCGCGATCCGGCGGCTTCCCCATGGGACCCGCCCTTGGGGGCTCGGCGCGCTGTGACCATTGGCTGCGTCGCTCATGCGATCAGGATGTCACTGCGCCATTGCAGGCGGGAGACAGCGTTGTGGGTTTGTAATGTACTGCGGGCGGGCAGGGATCCCGTCATCCCGAAGGGAGAGACCGGGGCGCTCGTGGTCATCGGCGGGCGCAGCACTTCCGCTTCGCGTACATGCTCCAGACGGCCTCCCGGGTGCGGGAGGCCGTCCACGAGGCCGACGAGTGCGGAGGCGAACTCGACACGGTCCGCCGGCGCGGAGGAGGTCGAGTCCTAGATGTCCTCGGCGAGGCTCACCGTGAAGACGTCGGGCCCGCTGCGGGTGACCTTGATGCGGTCCTTGGGGGCGTTCGCCTTGGCCGATACGTGCGAGATGGCTTCGTCGAGCGTGTGGTCGATCGTGGCGGGGTCCCAGATCTTGAGGGTCACGGAGTGAGATTCAAAGGTCATGCGTCATTGCTTTCTCTGATGCTCAGGAGCCGGCGCTCCTGGCCGCCTCCTCGTCGAGGCAGCCAGCTCCCACAGTATCCAGAGCGGTACAGCCCTGAGATCATTCTGTGACTGAGCACACAGGCCCGGGCGGGTTGATTCCGGTCACAGCGCTCCATTTTTGCTGTGGCCGAACTTGTGTCAATGTCCCCGTCACGGATTCATCTCGGGTAGACCCGTACCCAGTCAACGCGCATCTCGGCGGCACCGTCGGCCGAGGAATCGGGGAACCAGTCCAACTGCAGCGTCTGGTGCATCGGGCCCGGGGGCTGATGCGCCGGATTGGTATCACGGAACCACTCCACGCCGTCAACGTAGCCGACCATCCCCTCGGGGGACCAGTCCAGTGCGTAGTTGTGGAACTGTGCCACGTCCAGGGCCTTGCTTGCTGATACTTGGGAGTTCGAGCATGAGTAGTGCAGGTGGAACTTGATCGCGTCCCAATGCCCGTTGGTCTCGGCGTAGTTCACTTCGCCGTCGCATGGCCAATTCCTCGAGTCAGGCCAGAGGAGCGACACCATGTGGTACTCGTCGTCGCCCGAGGCGGCGATGCGTACTTCCCAGCGCCCGTACTTCTGGTTTGCGAACTTCGCGGACATGCCGGCAGTAGTTCCGTCAGGGTTGCCGTTGATCACCAGCTCGGCGCCGTTCACCCTGGTCTGCGCGGGGGAACGGACGCCCTTGCCTGCGTGGCCGGCGGAGTTGTAGACGTTCCACTTAGTAGCGTCAGGAACGCCCATGTAGTTGAATTCGTCGCCCGCGACCGGGCTCCCCCAGCCATGCGCCGCCGCCGCGGTCGTTCCCCCACCCGGTTCAATCGGGGTTGTCGTCGTTCCCCCACCCGGTTCAATCGGGGCTGTCGTCGTTCCCCCACCCGGTTCAATCGGGGCTGTCGTCGTTCCCCCACCCGGTTCAGTCGGCGTTGGGGTCGCTCCCCCACCCGGTTCAGTCGGGGTTGTCGTCGTTCCCCCACCCGGTTCAGTCGGCGTTGGGGTCGGGCTCTCGGTCATCGTGGTCGGCGAGGCTGCCGGGGGGTCGGACGGCTGCATAGTCGGAAGGACCGAAGCAACGAGGGCGGCCAGCACGAGAATGGCGGCCGCGGCCGCGGCCACGATCCGACCGCGTCGCCACGGGGCCCCCCCTTGGGGGCCAGGCGCGCTGTGACCGCTGGCTGCGTCGCTCATGCGGTCAAGAATGGCACTGCGCGATCGAATGCGCGAGCCTCAGCCCTTCCGCCACGTGTCGTCTTCGAGATGGGAGCCGGCCTGCGGGCCCATCTGGAGCATCCCGCCGTCGACCGTCCATGACGCCCCGGTGACGTACGCCGCCGCGGGCGAGGCGAGGAAAGCGATGACGGCCGCGACCTCCCGCGCGTCTCCGGGGCGGCCGAGGGGCACGCCAGGCCGCCGGATGCCTCGCGGGTCCTCGTCCTCCTGCCCTGTCATGGGGGTCGCGATCTCCCCGGGGGCCACGGAGTTGGCCGTGATGCGGTGCTCGCCGAGCTCGAGCGCCATGGTCTTGATGAGGCCGCCCAGGCCGTGCTTCGCGGCGTCGTACGCCGCCGAACCGACGCGGGGCTGGTGCTCGTGGACGCTCGTGACGGCGATGAGCCTGCCGCCCCGGCCGGCGTCGACCATGCGCCGCGCGGCACGCTGGAGGCACACGAACGCCCCGTCGAGGTCGGTCGCGACGATCTCGCGCCAGCGTCCGTAGTCCATCTCCAGGAAGGGCTCGTTCGCCCCCATTCCGGCGTTGTTCACGAAGACGTCGAGCCCGCCGAGCTCCTCGGCCAGGCGGTCGACGACGTCGCCGCACCCGGGGGCGTCGGACACGTCGAGGCGCGCGACGACGGCCTTCCGGCCGTGGCCGCGGACCTCCTCGGCCGTCTGCTGGGCGCCAGGCTCATCCGTGTGCCACGTGATGCCGACGTCCATGCCGGCCTCGGCGAGGGCGACGGCGGTGGCCCGGCCGATGCCCGAGTCGGATCCGGTGACGATCGCGGTGAGCGGTGCGGTGTTTCCCGTGTCGGTGTCCACAGTGTCCTCGTTTCTCCTGGCTGGCATCCGAGGCCTACCCGAGGGCCGCCGGGCCGAAACCGCGCCGCTACCTACGGTGGGTCCACTCCAGCAGAGCTCCCCGCGGCCACGTCGTGACGATGCGCTCGGCGGGGACGCCGTTGGCCTCCGCGCGCGCGGCACCGAGCTGCAGGAAGTCGAGCTGGCCGGGCGCGTGGGCGTCGCTGTCGATCGAGAAGAGGCAGCCTGCGTCGAGCGCCTCGCGGATGAGCGCGTCCGGCGGATCCTGCCGCTCGGGCCGCGAATTGATCTCGACGGCGACGCGGTGCTCCGCGCACGCGCCGAAGATCCGGGCGGCGTCGAACTCTGACTCGGGGCGGGTGCCGCGGGATCCCGTGACGAGCCGTCCCGTGCAGTGGCCGAGGACGTCCGTGTGCCTGTCCTCGACGGCCGCGAGCATGCGCCGCGTCATGGCCCCGCGCAGCGAGCGCAGCTTGGTGTGCACGCTCGCGACGACGACGTCGAGCCGGTCGAGCATGCCGGGCTCCTGGTCGAGCGAGCCGTCCTCGAGGATGTCCACCTCGATCCCCGCCAGGATGCGGAACCCGCCGTCGTCGTACCCCTCGTTGAGCTCGGCGACGAGCTCGAGCTGCCGGGCCAGCCGCTCGGCGCTGAGTCCCCGCGCGATGGCCAGGCTCGGCGAGTGGTCTGTGAGCGCCAGGTACTCCCGGCCGAGCCACTGCGCGGCCCGGGCCATCTCCTCTGGCGGGGACCCGCCGTCCGACCAGTCGCTGTGGCTGTGCAGGTCGCCGCGCAGGAGCGCGGCCAGCCCGTCCCCGCCCTCGGCGAGGGGCTCCTCCGCGCGCTCCCGCAGCGCCTCGAGGTACGCCGGCACGAGTCCCTCGACAGCCTCGCGGATCACCTGCGCCGTGCGCTCGCCGATGCCCGCCATCGCCCTGAGGCGGCCGTCGCGCGCGCGGGCGGCGACGTCGTCTGGCGCGAGCGGGGCGATCGCCGCGGCCGCCCGCCGGAACGCCTGCACCTTGTAGCTCGGCGCGAGCGAGCGCTCGAGCCAGAAGGCGATCTCGCTGAGGGCTTCCACGGGGTCCACGTTGGACCTATTGCCCAGTCCGGGGCGTTCGACGCGCCGAAGGGCACCTTCGGCGCGCTGCTCACCGCTATGGAGCGGCGCGGTTTCCGCTGTCCGTCTGCATACCACCGTGGACAGGAACGAAGTTCCAGGAATACGAGCCGTCAGCGTTCAGGGTCATCCGCAGATGCCCCCATGTGTCGCTGAACTTCCTCTCCACGTAGGCCGGGTCCGACGTGAAGGACCGGAGCCCAATGCCGCCCGTTGACACTTGGAACTGCTGCATCCCGTCATCGACGCACTGGTCCGCGTTGTTCACCGGGCAGGTCCGCTCGTAGTTGTGCTGCGAGCCGGACAGGAGGACCCGTACTCGGTTGCTCCAGAACACCTCGATCCAGGGCTTGGCCTGCGAGAACCGGGCATGGCTCTCTGTATCAGAGGTGAAGTACGGGTCGTGGTAGACGACAGCGAGGTGCTTGCCTGCCGCCTTCGCCGCCTTCAGGTCAGCGTCCATCTCCGCGGTCATGGCCCGTGCCCGGGTGGCGCTGTAGCGCCACGCGGCTGTAGGTGCTGCCAGGATGTGCCAGTTGCCCTTGTCGAAGGAGTACCACTCCAGCGCGTCCTGGAACCGGCCCAGATGCTGGCTGGTCGCGGACTTCGCGGTCGAACCGGGGCACTGCCCGTCCATGTACCTGTCCAGGTCGTCGTTCCGTCCCAGCTGCACGTCATGGTTCGGCCCTGCCGTCCAGAACGTCTTCGGCACCACCGGTCCCCACAGCTTGTGGTACTCGTTCACGAGATCAGCGCAGTAGCCGACGCTGTACTGGAAGTCACCGAGGCCGATGAAGTTGTCCAGTGATCCGTCATTCAGGCCGGACGCGATGCTGGCCGCGTTCTTACCTGAGGCGGAACTTGTGGACGTGTTCCCGTCAGGGTTCATGTCACCCACAGCGGCGAACGTGAACGCACCGGTGGCCGGGGATATCGTCGGCGTCTCGGTCGGGATCACGCTCGTGATGGTCGGCGAGGCCACCGGAGGCCTGGATGCCTGCATGGCCGGGAGGACCGTCGCCACGAGGGCGGCAAGCAGGAGAAGGGCGGCCGCGGCCGCGGCCACGATCCGGCCGCGTCCCCACCGGGCCCGCCCTTGGGGAGGGCCCGGCGCGCTGTGGCCATTGGCTCCATCGCTCATGCGTTCAAGAATGGCACCGCGCGATCGCGTGCGGGAGACCCGCGTTGTGGATTAGTCATATGCGGCCGGCGGGCAGGGATCCGGTCATGCCCAAGGAAACGTGCGAGATGGCCTCGTCGAGCTTGCCCCCGGCGCTAGGCCACGAGCAGCGCCCCGCCGAGCCCGAGCCCGGCGACGACGGCGGTCGAGGCCGCCGCGAGCGCCAGCGTCCGCCCTCCCCGCCGCACGAGCGAGCGCAGCCGCACGCCCGTGCCGAGGGCGAGCATCGCCGTCGTGAGCAGGACCGTCTGCGCTCCGGAGACCGCGGCAAGGACGTCCCCCGGGACCGGCAGCGCGCTGCGCACGGCGACGAGCGCCGCGAAGCCGAGCACGAAGAGCGGCACGAGCGGGGGCCGGCGCGACCCGTCCGCGGAGCTGGCCCTGCGCGCGCGCCACGCCAGCACGGCGGCGACGGGGGCGAGCATGAGCACGCGCGCGAGCTTGACGGTGACCGCGAGCGCGAGGGCGCCGCCGCCGAGTGCCCCGCCCACCGCGACGACCTGGGCGACCTCGTGCACGCTCGCCCCGGCCCATACGGCGGCGGTGCTGTCGTCGAGCCCCAGGGCGGCGGCGAGCAGGGGAACCGCCGGGATCATGAGAGTGCCGAAGAGGACCACGAGCGCCACCGCGGTCAGCGTCTCCTCCTCCTCGGCCTTGACGACCGACTCGACGCCGGCGACGGCCGCGGCCCCGCAGATCGAGAAGCCGCACGCGATGAGCAGCGCCTGCCGCGCCGGGACGCCGAGCAGGTGCCCGACGCCGATCGTGGCCGCGATGCCGAGCACGACGACGGCGGCCGCGAGCGCGGGGAGGCCCCAGCCGAGCGCGGCCACGTCGCCGAGGGAGAGCTGCAGGCCGAGCAGGACGATGCCGAGCCGCAGCGGGGCGCGCGCCGCGACGGCGAGGCCCGGCGCCAGCCGCTCTGGCACGAGACCCGCGTTGCGCGCCGCGATCCCGAGCGCGATGGCGGCCAGGAGCGGGCTCAGCCCGGGGATGAGGCCCGCGAGCCCGGCGAGCGCGAGCGCCACGGCGAGCGCCACGGCCAGCCCCGGACCAACGATCCGGACGCGCGCGTGCGCGGCGGGAACCCGGGAGACGGGGCGGGGCGCGGTGCGCGTCAGGACGGCCATGCTCCCATGCTCCCGGGCCTCCCCCGATGCCAGTAGACGGCAATCCGGCATGCGGCCATATGCTGATGATATGAGCGTGCGCGACTGGGACCTGCGGCACTACCGGCTGCTCGCGGCCGTCGCCGAGCACGGCAGCATCGGCGCGGCCGCCCGAGCCACGGGCATGGCCCAGCCCAACGCCTCCCGCCTGCTCGAGCAGATGGAGCGCTCGGCGGGCTTCGCCCTCGCGCGGCGCACCCCCCGCGGGACCGAGCTGACCGACCGCGGGCGCGTCGTGGCGGGCCTCGCCGCGGAGCTGGTCGAGTCGGCGGAGGGCATCGCCCGCTCCGTCGCGGCCCTCGAGGCCGAGCGCGGCGCCCTGCACCTGTGCGCCTCGCTCACGGTCGCGGAGCACCTCATGCCCGCGTGGCTTGCCGCCGCCCAGCAGCGCCTCCCGGGCGTCACGGCCACCCTCGACGTCGGCAACTCCGACGCCGTCTTCGAGCGGCTCCGCTCCGGCGCGGCGGACCTCGGCTTCGTCGAGGGCCCCACCGTGCAGACGGGCTTCCGCTACCTCGACGTCGCGCGGGACGAGCTCGTCGTCGTCGTGCGCCCGGACCACGCCTGGGCGCACGACGGCGACGTCCCGCCCGAGGCGGTCGCCGCGGCAGGGCTCGTGGTGCGGGAGCCGGGGTCGGGGACGCGCCAGACGGCGGACGCTGCCCTCGCCCCGCATGGGACCGGCCCGCGGTTCGAGGTCGGGAGCAACGCCGCGCTCGCGGCGAGCGTCGCGGCCGGGCTGGGGCCCGGCGTCGTGAGCCGGCTCGCGGTGCTGCCCGCGCTGCGCAGCGGACGCCTCGCCGAGGTCCCGACGCCGGCGCTGCGGCTCGGCCGGGTGCTGCGGGCGGTGTGGCCCGCGGGGCCGCCGCTGTCCCGCTCGGCGCAGGACTTCCTGCGGATCGTCCTGCCCGCCGGGTAGGCCTGGCGGGCAGGACGCTGACACGTCCGCTGCGCCTACCCTGTCCCCATGAGCACCGCGCCAGAGAACGCCCCGACTCACGCAGGCATCCAGCACGCTTGGAGCCCCGCCCGCCTCGCCGAGGCCGCCGCCGAGATCGTGGGTGCCGACGGCCTGCCGCCCATCGTCCAGGCCGGGCACCCCGTGCTGCGGATGGTGGCCGAGACGTTCGACGGGCAGCTCGACGCGGCGCTGCTCGCGGCCCTCATCGACGTCATGCGCCGCACCATGCACGCGGCCCCGGGCGTGGGCCTGGCCGCGCCCCAGATCGGCCTGCCGCTGCGGCTCGCGGTCCTCGAGGACATGTGGGCCGCGGACGAGGACGTGGCCCGGACCCGGGAGCGCGCGCCCCTGCCGTTCACCGCCGTCCTCAATCCTGCGTATGTTCCGCTCGACGACGGACGGGCATCGTTCTTCGAGGGCTGCCTGTCCGTGCGCGGGTACACCGCCGTCGTGCGGCGCGCGGCCCGCGTCGAGGCGCGCTGGACGGCGCCGGACGGGTCCTCGCGCTCGGCGCAGTTCTCCGGGTGGCAGGCGAGGATCGTCCAGCACGAGACGGACCACCTCAACGGCACGCTCTACCTGGACCGGGCCGAGCCGCGCTCGCTGTGCTCGAACGAGGAGTACGCGGCCCGGTGGGCGCAGCCGACGCCCGAGCGCGCGGCCCGGGCTCTCGGCTTCTAGCGGACCGGCGTCCGCCCCGGCGCGGGGCCGGGCGCGGTCCGCGGCTACGATGGTGGCCATGCTCTCCGATGCCCGCGCGCTCCTGCTGTGCCCGCACTGCGGGACGGGCTGGGACGCCTCCGCGAGCGGGCCGAGGTCCCTCGTGTGCACGGCTGGCCACCGCTTCGACGCGGCGCGGCAGGGCTACGTCAACTTCCTCACGGGCCGCGGGAGCCGGTTGACCCCAGACACGCCGGCCATGGTCCAGGCCCGGGAGCGCTTCCTCGCGGCAGGGCACTTCGCTCCGGCGGCGGAGGCGCTCGCCGAGGCCTGCGCCGGACTGCCCGAGGACGCCGCCCTCCTGGACGCGGGCGCGGGGACGGGCTACTACCTCGCCGCCGTGCTCGGCGCACGACGGCGGGCGCGCGCCGTCGCGCTCGACCTCTCCCCGCACGCGCTGCGCCGCGCCGCGAAGGTCCCAGGAGTGGCCGCGGTCGTGTGGGACCTGTGGCGGCCCCTGCCGCTCCCGGACGCGAGCGTCGACGCCGTGCTCGACGTGTTCGCCCCGCGGAACCTGCCCGAGTTCGCCCGGGTCACGCGCCCCGGCGGGCTCCTGTGCGTCGTGACCCCGCTGCCGGAGCACCTCGCCGAGCTCCGGGACCGGCTGCCGATGCTCGACGTGCCCGCGGGCAAGGCCGACGCGCTCGAGCGCGAGGCGGAAGGGGCCTACGAGCCGGTCGCGCGGCGGCGCGTCACGATGCCGCTCTCCCTCGCCCCGGAGGAGGCCGCGGACCTCGCCCTCATGGGGCCCGCCGGGCACCACGCCGACCGGGACCAGGTCCTCGCGCGGCTCGGCGCCCGCCGAGTGGAGGCAACGGGGGCCGTCGAACTCAGCGTGCTGCGCCGCCGCTGATCGGCTGCGAGTCCCCCACCGCAACTCCCGACGCCGGCGGCACCGCCGCGGGCCCGGGGCCCGACGTCGTGCGCTGCTCCGGGCGCCGCCCTGGGCGCTGGGTGAGGTCCACGCGCAGGAGCCGCAGCGCCGCCTGCACGAGGGGCCCGATGCCGAACGCGAACACCGCCGTGCCGATCCCGACCGTGCCGCCGAGCAGCCAGCCGGCGAGCACGACCGTGAGCTCGATCGCCGAGCGCACGGCCCAGACCGGCCGCCCCGTCAGGCGCACGAGCCCGGTCATGAGCCCGTCCCGCGCCCCGGGGCCAAGGCCCGCTCCGATGTAGAGCGCCGAGGCGAGGGCCAGGAGCCACAGCCCGCCGGCGAGCCACGCGGCCTGCCAGGCGAGGCCCTCCGCGGCGGGGATCCATGCGAGCCCGAGGTCCGCGAGCACGCCGATCAGGGCCGCGTTGGAGAGCGTGCCCCAGCCGGGCCGCTCGCGCAGGGGGATCCACAGGATCAGGACGGCGAGGCTGATGGCGACCGTCGCGGCCCCGAAGCTCAGTCCCGTGGCCCGCGCGACGCCCTGGCCGAGGACGTCCCACGGTGACGAGCCGAGGCCCGAGCGCAGCAGCAGGGCGATCGCCATGCCGTAGGCGATGAGCCCGAGGTACAGGCGGACGAGCCGCACAGTCAGGCGGCGGCTGGTGAGGAACGCGGTCAAGGGAGCCATTGACCCAGCTTGGCCACAATTGGCATCCTCCGACAGGGCCAATTCGGCTACGCTGGCCCCATGGCCAGCATCACGGCACCGCGCCTCGCAGCGCTCCTCGGACCCTGGCGGGGCTCCGGCCCGGCGTACGCCGAGCTCGCGGAGCGGATCCGGCTCCTCGCGCTCGACGGCCGCATCCTCGACGGGACCCGGCTGCCCGCCGAGCGCGAGCTCGCCCAGGCCCTGTCCCTGAGCCGGACGACTGTCGCCGGCGCCTACGCGCGGCTGCGCGAGCTTCGGTGCCTCGAGAGTGTGCGCGGATCCGGGAGCTATGTCTCGATCCCGGCCGCCCCGGCCGTCGCGGCGCCGGACGAGGGCGGCGCCCTGGACCTGTCGAAGGCCGCCATGCCCGCCGCGAGCGTCGTGGGCGAGTGCTTCGCCCGGGCGGGCGCCGAGATCGGCGCGCTGCTCGGCACGAGCGGGTACGAGCCCGTCGGCCTGCCCCGCCTCCGCGTCGCCGTGGCCGAGCACTTCCGCCGCCGCGGCCTGCCCACGGAGCCGGAGCAGGTCATGGTGACCTCTGGGGTCCAGAGCGCCATCGCGCTCCTGACCCGAGTGCTCCTCTCCCCCGGCGACCGGGCGCTCGTCGAGCAGCCCACGTATCCGCACGCGATGGACACGCTCCTGGCAGCCCGCGCGCGGCTCGGGGCGATCCAGGTCTCCGCCGCCGGCTGGGACCTCGAGGCCGCCGAGGCCGCCTTCGCCGCGGGCCCCGTCCTCGCATACGTCATGCCCGACTTCCACAACCCGACGGCGGCGAGCATGACCGTCGAGGGCCGGGAGCGGCTCGCCCGCCTCGCCGCCCGGCACGGGACCGTGCTCGTCGCCGACGAGACGACCGGGCTCCTCGACATGTCCCGCGGCCCCCTGCCGCCGCTCGCCGCACACTCGTCCGCGGCCGTCACCGTGGGCGGGCTGTCCAAGCTCGCATGGGGCGGACTCCGGGTCGGCTGGATCCGCGCCCCGCGGGCCCTCATCGGCCGGCTCGCGCAGGTGCGCACGAGCCTCGACCTCGGAACGCCCGTGTTCGAGCAGCTCGTCGCCGCCGAGCTGCTCGCCCGGGAGGGCCTGCTCGTGGCCGAGCGCCGCGCGCGCCTGCGCGCGGGCCTGTCCGCCCTCACGGGGGCCCTCGCCGAGCACTTCCCCGAGTGGCGGGTCGCGGAGCCCGACGGCGGGATGGCGCTGTGGCTCGACTGCTCGCCGTGGTCCTCGTCCCGGCTCGCGCTCGCGGCGCGGGCCTACGGGGTCGCCCTCACGGCAGGCCCCCGGTTCGGCCTGCACGGGGCCTTCGAGCACCGTCTGCGGCTGCCGTTCACGTCCCCGCCGGACGATCTGCGCGCCGCCGTCGCCGCCCTCAGAACGGCCGCGGACAGCGGGCGCTCCGCGCCCGCTCCGTCCCCGCTGGTGACCGTCTGAACCGTCCGGGGCGTCCCCGCCCCACCCCCGGAAAGTCGCTTGCCGAGGCCCCGCGCTGGGCTAGTGTGGAAGCACACACGCGCGGTACGGCAGGGGGAACGATGGACTGGTTCGCTCAGTACGGATGGATGGTGTGGCTCGGCCTCGCCCTCGTGCTGGCCGGCGTCGAGATGGTGAGCCTGAGCCTCGTCTTCGTCATGCTCTCCGGCGGCGCCCTCGCCGCCTTCGTCGCGGCGCTCCTCGGCGGACCCGCGTGGCTCCAGGGCGTCGTCTTCGCGCTCGTCTCCGTGGCCATGATCGCGTTCGTCCGGCCGATCGCCATGCGTCACATGCGCCCTGGCATCGAGGACGCGCGCACCAACATCGACCGGCTCGTGGGCGCGCCTGCGACCGTCGTCGAGCCCGTCGACGCGCACCGTGGCCTCGTGAAGATCGGCGGCGACGTGTGGACGGCGCGCGCCGAGCGCGGGGAGTTCCTCCCTGGAGACACCGTCACGGTCGTCGCGATCGACGGCGCAACCGCCGTCGTCGCCCCGAGCGGCAGCACCTCGCCCTACCGCAGCTGACGGCCCAGACCGGGCCGGAAGAGAAAACCATCGAAGGGGGAACCATGGACCCGGCAGGATTCCTGCTCACCGCCCTGCTCATCGCGCTCATCGCCTTCGTCGCGACGGTGCTCGTGCGCTCGGTGCGGATCATCCCGCAGGCGCGGGCCGGCGTCGTCGAGCGCCTCGGAAAGTACCAGCGCACGCTCAACCCGGGCCTGACGCTGCTCATCCCGTTCGTCGACCGGCTCCTGCCCCTGCTGGACCTGCGCGAGCAGGTCGTCTCGTTCCCGCCCCAGCCTGTCATCACCTCCGACAACCTCGTCGTCTCGATCGACACGGTCGTCTACTTCCAGGTGACTGATCCGCGCGCGGCCACGTACGAGATCGCCAACTACATCCAGGCGGTCGAGCAGCTCACGATCACGACGCTGCGCAACGTCGTCGGCGGCCTCAACCTCGAGGAGGCGCTCACCTCGCGCGACCAGATCAACGGGCAGCTCCGCGGCGTCCTGGACGAGGCGACCGGCCGCTGGGGCCTGCGCGTCTCCCGTGTCGAGCTCAAGGCGATCGACCCGCCGCACTCGATCCAGGACTCGATGGAGAAGCAGATGCGCGCCGAGCGCGACCGCCGCGCCGCGATCCTCACGGCGGAGGGCACGAAGCAGTCGGCCATCCTCACGGCGGAGGGCGAGCGGCAGTCGCAGATCCTCCGGGCCGAAGGCCAGGCCAAGGCCGCCGTCCTCAAGGCCGACGGCGAGTCGCAGGCGATCCAGAAGGTCTTCGAGGCGATCCACCGCGGCAACCCGGACCAGAAGCTGCTCGCATACCAGTACCTCCAGATCCTGCCGAAGATCGCCGAGGGCGGGTCCAACAAGCTGTGGATCATCCCCAGCGAGGTCGGAGAGGCGCTGCGCGGGATCGGGGGCATGATCGGCAACGTCGCCCAAGCGGCAGAGGGCCAGGCGCCGGAGGGCCGCCCGGCCGGGCCAGCGCCCGCCGAGGCCCGGGAGGAGGCCCTCGAGGAGGCCCCCGGGGCGAGCCTCGAAGAGGACGCCCGCGCCTTCGAGGAGCAGGCGGCCGCGCCGACCCAGCTGGACCTCGAGGCGCAGGGGTACCTCGGCGCCTCGCCCGCGGAGGGGGACGACGGCGCGGGCTCGCCCTACGCCGGACCCCGCCCCTGAGCGAGCTGGCCAACGCCGACCTCCTCGCCCACCTATAATGGAACGTCCGCCGCGGACCCCGGGAACACGGGGGCGCCCACAGGCGTTGGCTATTTCGCCGGGCCCGTGCGGCCGGCAGAACGTGAGGGAGTAGAAATGAGCGACCGCAGCCTGCGCGGCATGCGTCTGGGTGCACAGTCCATGGAGACGGAGGCTGGCGTCGAGCCGGCCCCGCGCCAGCGCGTCGAGTACCGGTGCGAGGACGGCGAGCAGGTGTTCGTCACGTTCTCCTCCGAGGCCGAGATCCCGCCTGTCTGGACGTCCAAGACGGGCAAGGAGGCGTTCCTCGTCGACGGGGAGCGCCCGGCGGACATCGCCGAAAAGGCCGTCCGCACCCACTGGGACATGCTGCTCGAGCGCCGCAGCATCCCCGAGCTCGAGCAGATCCTGGCCGACCGCCTCGAGCTGCTCCGCAGCCGCCGGGGCGAGCAGGCCGGCTGACGCCGGCCGCGCCGACACAGAAGCGCGAAGGGGGCGGGAACCATCAGGTTCCCGCCCCCTTCGTGTCGCTTGGGTCAGCGGCCGCGGCCGGCAAGCTGCCCGAGGCGCTCGGCGAGGCCCCATCTGGTCACGTTGACCATGGCTTCCAGGACGATGTTGCCGCTCATCTTGGAGCTCCCGAGCTCGCGCTCGACGAACGTCACAGGCACCTCGACCACGGTCAGGCCCATCTTCGCGATGCGCCACGCGAGGTCGACTTGGAAGCCGTACCCCCTCGACTCGATCGAGTCGAAGTCGAGCTTCTCGAGGGTCTCGCGGCGGAAGGCGCGGTAGCCGGCGGTGATGTCCTTGAGCTTGAGCCCGAGCATGAGCCGGGCGTAGGTGCTGCCGGTGCGGGAGATGAGCTGGCGGTAGAAGGGCCAGTTGACCACCGAGCCCCCCTTGACCCACCGGGAGCCGATCACGAGGTCGGCCCCGCCGTCGATCGCCGTCAAGAGCGACGGGAGCTGCTCAGGCTGGTGCGACCCGTCGGCGTCCATCTCGACGACGACGTCGTAGCCGCGCTCGAGGGCCCAGCGGAAGCCGGCGATGTACGCGGCGCCGAGGCCCTCCTTGCCCTTGCGGTGCAGGACGTGCACCTGGGGGTCCTCGGCCGCAATCCTGTCGGCCAGCGCGCCGGTCCCGTCAGGGCTGTTGTCATCCGCCACGAGCACGTCCGACGCCGGCACGGCAGAGCGCAGGCGCCCCAGCGTCTTGGGCAAGGACTCGAGCTCGTTGTAGGTCGGGATGATCGTGAGAATGCGCACGCAGTCGGCCTTTCGGAGCTGGATGAGGGTGGCGCCATGGGGGCGCGACTGCCCATTATATCCAGCAGCAGGCAGGCCTATGCGTCTTCGGGCCAGTACGCGGGGCCGGCAGCTGGTCAGTCCCCCGAACTGTTTTCTACTGACACACAGGCCTGCCCCGTGCCGTGCCCCGTCGGTGGAGCGGACGGGACCGGGCCAGCCGCAGGCGGCAAAGGCCCGATGAACAACGATCCTACGGGGTGTGTGTCCCGTGTCAACCGCCCGTTCATCTGGGCTTCCGCGTGTTTGCCCTCGTCGGCCCGGCGTGTCGCACACGCCGCCGGACGGGGGAAAAGACAAGGGAAATCAGGCGCCGGGCCCGGGGTTCACGCCCCGAAGCCGCTGCGCCGGTAGAGCTCACGGCCGCGGTGCACGGTCTGGAGGCACTCGGGGTCGTTCTCTGTGTCCAGAGCCGGCAGGAGGGGCGTCCGGGCGCGCGGGTCGGTGCTCCAGGCCTGGACACGGTCGTCGGCGACCTGCACCATGAGCTCGTCCGCCCGCCACACCGCGAAGCTCGCGGGTGCGCCGGGCACGAGCTGGCCCATGAGCGGGTCGGCGTGCCGGAGGGCCCGCCAGGCCGCCCGTGTGTGCCCGATGAACGCGGCCCGGGCAGAGATGCGCTGGTCCGGATCCGAGTGCGTCAGGCAGGCCCTGACGGTGTCCCACGGGGACATGGCGCATACGGGCGAATCCGAGCCGAAGCACACGGGCACGCCCGCTGCCAGGAGCCGGGCGAAGGGGTTCATGCCCTCGCGGCGGGATCCGAGCCGCCGCTCATAGAGCCCCCCCGCGTGGCCCCACGCGGCGTCGAAGAGCGGCTGGGCGCTCACGGTCACGGCGAGTGCGGCCAGCGCGGCAGCCTCGGCCTCGCCGACCATCTCGGCATGCTCGAGCCGGTGGCCGGCTGCCCGGACCCGGTCCGAGCCGACGGCGTCCGCGGCGCGCCGGAAGCCGTCGAGCACGCGGTCGAGCCCGCCGTCGCCGATCACATGGAACCCGGCCTGCACGCCGAGCTCGGTGCACGCGGCGACGTGCTCGCCGATCTGCCCCGCCGTGAGGTAGCCATGGCCGCGGTGCCCCGGCGCGTCGGCGTAGTCCGCCCTGAGCAGGGCCGTGCGGCTCCCGATCGACCCGTCCACGGTGAGGTCGCCCGCGAGGCCGAGCACGGGCGCGCCCAGCCCGTCGAGGACCTCCCGGCCCTCCCGGGCGCTGCCCACGAGCTGCCCCCAGTAGGCCAGCACCTCGGGCTCGTCCGCGGCGCCCCCGCGGGCGGCGAGCGCGCGCAGGTCGTCGGCGCCGCCGAGGTGCGGGGCGGCCTGCTCGACGACGGCGACGTGCCCCGTGGCGGCGGCGTGCGCGAGGGCCGCGGAGTGCAGGGCGCGGATGTCGTCGGGGTCGGTCGGACGCGCCGCCGCGCGGGCCGCGGAGAGGGCCTCGCGCACGGCGAGCGGCCCGCCGTCGTCCATTCCATCCAGGCCCGAGAGCCCGGCCGAGGCAGCGAGGGCGGGCGAGACCAGCGCTGAGTGCACGTCGACCCGGGTGAGGAAGACGGCGCGGCCGCCCGCCGCGCGCGCGAGTTCCTCCGACGTCGGCAGGGTCTGGTCGTCCCAGCGGGACTCGTCCCACCCGTGGCCGCGCAGCACGCCCGCCGTCCCGCCATCGCCCGCGCCGGCGGCCGACTCGAGGGCCTCGAGCAGCCCAGCGGCCGAGCGCACGCCGGAGAGGTCCAGCGAGGCGAGGGCCTCGCCCGTGTCGGAGAGGTGGACGTGCGAGTCGACGAAGCCGGGAGCGACGAGCGCGCCGTCGAGGTCCACGATCCGCATCGAGGAGTCCGCGATCGAGGAGGCCGCCTGTTCTGATCCGAGCCAGGCGACCGTCCCGCCGTCGACGAGCATCGCCGAGGCGAAGGGGTCGGCGGCCGAGTAGACCGAGCCGTTGCGGTACAGGGTGAGCGCGCGCTCTGGCATGGGCATTCCTCGATCCGCCGCGGGCACGCCGCGGCATGGTTCCTGCGGTGGATGGTTCGGCGGCTATTCCGCGACAGCGGAGTACGCGACGACGCCGCGGCGCAGCGTGCGGATCGCCTCGTGGCAGAGGCGGGACACGCGGTGTTCGATGCCGGGGACGTCGGCGAGCTGATCGAGCAGGTCGATGACCTGCCGGACCCAGCGGACGAAGTCGCCGGCCGCGAGGTCGGTGCCGGAGAGGACGTTCTGCAGCTCGCGGCCGCGCGCCCATTTGTAGACGGGCCACACGAGGCCGAACTCCGGCTCCGCGGTGCGGGGCAGCCGGTGCTGCTCCTCGGCGTCCTCCAGCTGGGACCACTCGCGCAGGACGACGTCGAACGCGATGTCCAGCGAGACGCTCGGCATCTTCGGCGGCAGGCCCCGCTCCTCCCGCTTGGCCTGGTAGACGAGCACGCTCGTCAGGGCCGCGAGCTCCGCGGCGTCGACGTCGTCGAACGCCCCCGCGCGCAGGGCGAGCATCGTGAGCAGGTCGCGGTCGCCGTAGATGCGGCGCAGCTGCTGGCCCGCGGGCGAGACGCCCCCGGCGCGCAGTGTGCCCATGGTGCCCGTCCCGGCAGCTCCCTCGTCGTCGAGGCAGCCGTACGCGGCGAGGACCTCGCAGACCCGGTCGAAGGTCTTGGCGATCGTGTTCGTCCGGCCCTGGATCTGGCCGAGGAGCCTGTCGGTCTCCTTCCGCAGCTTGATCCACCGCTCGGACCAGCGGGCGTGGTCCTCCCGCTCGGCGCAGCCGTGGCAGGGGTGCTGGCGGAGCCGCCGCCGCAGGTCCTGGATGCGCCGCTCGGTGTCCTCGTAGCCGTCGGCGAAGGCGAAGTCCCGGCGCGAGCGCTTCGCTCCGCGGCGGCCCGTCTCGGCGCCAGTGTGGGCCCGCTCGACGGCGTGGCGCAGGGAGGCGCCGAGGTCGCGCCGGTCCTTGGGCCGCTTGGGGTCGAAATGCTTGGGGATGCGGATCCGCGCGACCGGCTCGACGGGTCCGGCGATGTCCTGCAGGCCGATGCGGCGGAGGCTGTTCTCCGCCGTGAGCACCTGGGGCCGCGGGTCTCGGCCGTTCGTGTCCGGCGCGAGGACGACGGCGCTGCCCGAGAGCCTGCCCTCGCCGATCTCGACCACGTCGCCGGCCGCGAGCCGGGCGAGCGAGTCGAGGGTCATGGCCCGGCGGGCCCTGCCGGACTCGCGCGAGGCGAACTTCTCCGCCTCCGAGAGCTCTTGGCGAATCTTGGCGTACTCGGAGAAGTCCCCGAGGTGGCAGGTCATGGCCTTCTCGTAGCCTGCGAGGGACTCCTCCCGGCTGCGGACCTGGCGGGCGAGGCCGACGACGGAGCGGTCGGCCTGGAATTGGGCGAAGGAGCTCTCGAGGATCTCGCGGGCGCGCTCGCGGCCGAACTGGGCCACGAGATTGATGCTCATGTTGTACGTGGGCCGGAAGCTCGAGTTGAGCGGGTACGTACGGCGCGACGCGAGGCCCGCGAGGGCAGCCGGGTCGAGCCCGGGGCGCCACAGCACGACGCCGTGGCCCTCGACGTCGATTCCGCGGCGCCCTGCGCGGCCGGTGAGCTGGGTGTACTCCCCCGCCGTGATGTCGACGTGCGCCTCGCCGTTGAACTTCTCGAGCTTCTCGATCACGACGCTGCGCGCGGGCATGTTGATGCCCAGCGCGAGGGTCTCAGTCGCGAAAACGATCTTGACGAGGCCTGCCACGAAGAGCTTCTCGACGACCTCCTTGAACGTGGGCAGGAGGCCGGCGTGGTGCGCGGCGATGCCTCGGAGGAGACCCTCGCGCCAGGCCCAGAACCCGAGGACGGCCATGTCGGCGGGCGGGATGTCCCGCGCGGCCTCCTCGACCGTGGCGGAGATCTCGGCGCGCTCGCTCTCGCTCGTCAGGTCCAGCCCCGCATCGAGGCACTGCTGGACGGCGGCGTCACAGCCCGCGCGGGAGAAGATGAAGTCGATCGCGGGCAGGAGCCCCCGGCGCTCGAGCGTCTGGACCATCTGCGGCCTGCTCGTGCGCGTGCCCGCGAGCGGCGGGGCCTCGTCGGCGCGGCCCGGGCCGGTGCGCATCGACTGCTTCTCGCCGCGCTGGCGCTCCTCGCGGCGGCGCGCCCGCCCGCCGTGGCCGAAGCGGCCGCGGTACTGCTGCTGCGTCTCGCGGCGGGCGAGGTCGACCAGCTCTGGGTTGACGGCGGAGAGCTCGCTCACGGCCGCGGACCGCACGCGGGGCTGCGGGCCGGCATCGCGCGGAAGGCCAGCCGTCCCGCCCGGTGCGGCCGCCGCCGACTCGTCGGTCCCGGCCTCGCCGCGGGTCGCGTCGTGGGCGTCGGCGAGGGCCTCGAAATCGCTGCGGGTCGCGAAGAGGTCCACGAGCTGCCGCCCCACGAGGACGTGCTGCCACAGCGGGACGGGCCGGTGCTCGGAGACGATGATGTCGGTTTCGCCGCGCACCGTGTCGAGCCACGCGCCGAACTCCTCGGCGTTGGAGACGGTCGCGCTGAGGGAGACGACCCTGACATCCTGGGGGAGGTGGATGATGACCTCCTCCCACACCGCTCCGCGGAAGCGGTCCGCGAGGTAGTGGACCTCATCCATGACGACATAGCCGAGCCCGATGAGCGTGTCCGAGTCCGCGTACAGCATGTTGCGCAGGACTTCAGTCGTCATGACGACGATGGGGGCGTCGCCATTGATGGTCGTGTCGCCCGTGAGCAGTCCGACGCGGTCCGGGCCGTGGACGGCTGCCAGGTCGGTGTACTTCTGGTTCGAGAGGGCCTTGATCGGCGTCGTGTAGAACGCCTTGAGGCCCTGCGCGAGGGCCAGGTGCACCGCGAATTCCCCGACGATCGTCTTGCCGGCGCCGGTGGGGGCCGCGACGAGCACGCCGCGCCCGGCCTCGAGGGCCCGGCACGCCTCCTTCTGGAACTCGTCGAGCGGGAAGTCGATCCGGGCGGCGAAGGCGCCCAATTCCGTCTTGGCGAACGCCCTGCGCTCCGCGGCTGCCGCGTAGCGCTCGGCGGGGGACGGGTTCTCGGCGGCCATGGACATGGCACCAGCGTAGTCCCCCGCCGGGCTCAGAACTTCTCGAGGTCCTCGCGGGAGGTGGCGACGCCCGCCGCGGCGTCCGTCTCCGCCGCTGCCTTGGCCCGCCGGCGCTCGCGGCGCCGGTCGTTGAGCAGGCAGATGCCGATCGCCGCGAAGAACAGCACGAGGAGGGGCACGGCGAGCATGAACATGGAGAGCGCGTCCGCGCCGGGGGCGGCGATCGCCGAGAGGACGAACACGAGGAAGACCGTGATGCGCCAGGCCTTGAGGATCACCTTGCCGGGCAGGACGCCGATCATGTTCGCCGCCACGAGGCCCACGGGCACGATGAAGGCGATGCCGAGGGAGAGCAGGAGCCGCGTGACGAACTCGACGTATTCGCGCACGTCGATCTGGTTGTTCACGTACGCGGGGGTGAACTGGGTCAGGGCGTGCACGATCTGCGGCAGCACGGTCCAGCCCATGAAGATCCCGAGGAGGAACAGCGGCACCGCGACGACCATGAAGCCGAGCGAGTAGTGCTTCTCCTTGGTGGTGAGGCCGGGCATCACGAAGGCCCACACCTGGTATATCCACACGGGGCTCGAGATGACCAGGCCGATCATGACCGCCATCTGGATCTTGAAGTCGAAGGCCGAGGCGATGCTCGGGAAGTTCAGCGCCGAGATTCCGCCGGTGTGCTCTGAGATCCTGTTGACCGGCTCCTGCAGCGCGACAATGAGCGGGTCGTAGAGGAACCACCCACCGACGGCGCCCACGGCCAGGCCGATGAGCGCCTTGATGAGGCGGTTCTTGAGCTCCCGGAGGTGCTCGAGCAGGGGCATCCGGCCTTCAGGGTTGGCCTTCCTGCCCTTGCCTGCGGCCACGCTCAGGCGCGTGCGGACGGCCCGGAGGCGCCGCCGTCAGCCTGGTCGTCGCGCTTCGGCGGGATGACCTTGCCCTCGACGGGCGCATCGGTGCCGGCCTGGCCTGCCGTCCCGGACTCCTTGCCGTCGTTCTTCATCTCCTTGACCTCGGACTTGAGGATCCGCATCGACTGGCCGAGGCTGCGGGCCATGCCCGGGAGCTTGGGGGCTGCGAAGAGGAGCACGACGACGATGACCAGGATCAGGATGACCCACGGGTTTTCGAATGGTCGGAACACAGGAAGTCCTTTCGTACAGCTGCAAGTCTAGATGAGCCCGAGGTCCTTGAGGGACTGTGGCTGGCCGCGCAGGCGCCGGCGCTCGACGCGGCGGTCGCGCCGCGCCGCGCTGCGCCGTTCGCGCCCCTCGGCGTACTCCAGGCGCATGGCGGCCGGGTCGGCGAACACAGCGCTGCCGGGAACTGGGGCACCCGGGCGGGTGCCGCCGTCGTCCTCGGGGCCTTGGGTAGGGCGTCCTGCCGGAGAGAACTCCCCCAGGGCCTCCCCGACCTCGCGCATGAGGGCGAGCCCCTTGCGGACGATGTGCACGCCGCCGAGCACGAGCACGAGCAGCGTGCAGGCAAGGAGAGACACCCAGATGAGGACCCACGACCACCATGGCACGCTTGACAGACTATCCGGTCCCCGCCTCCGCGCCGTACGCGGCCAGGGCCCGGGCAAGCCACGCGCGGCACGCCTCGACGGCCTCAGCGGGCCCCTCGAGCGCGGCGGAGCCCCCGAACTGGGCCACGAACGCGGCGAGCCACGCGACGTCGGCCACGTGGAGGCTGACGCGTCGGCTCCCGTCCTCGAGGTCGCGGCCGTCCTCCGCACCGAACGCGGCCTCGGCCCAGAGCGACTCGGGGGCGAGCCGCACGACGGCCTCGACGTCGCTCGGACGGTGGGTGAAGAGGGCGTCCCCGCCCGGCTCGAAGTCCGGCGGGACGGGCAGCGGCTCGGCCGGGGCGACGGACTCGATCCGGTCGATGCGGAACACCCGGCGCGCCCGGGCGCGGTGGCAGTAGGAATCGAGGTACCAGCGGTTGCCCTCGGACAGGATCCCGAGGGGGTTGACGAGGCGCTCGGTGACCTCGTCCTTGGTTGGGTTGAGGTAGGTCAGGCGCAGCGTCTCCCCCGCCGTCGCCGCGGCGTAGAGGGCGGGGACGAGCTGGGCGTTGCGCTGCGGCTCCGACTGCACGTCGATCTGCGGCAGGCCCTCCCGGCCGACGACGGCGGCGGCGCCGACCTTGTCGATGAGCCGCCCGATGGACTCCTTGGCGGAATCCTCGGCGAGCGGGAGCAGGGCCTGCAGGCCGAGCTGGAGGATGACCGCCTCACCCGCGCTGAGGCGGCGGGGGCGGGAGAGCTCGGCGGCGTTGGCGAGGCTGACGATGCCCTCGTCCTCGATGACCTCGATGTAGCTCTGGAAGCCCGCGGAGTCGATGGGCCCCGCCTCCTGGAGGAGGAGCAGCTCCTGGCGGACCTGCTGCGCCGTGAGCCCGAACCGCTCCGCGACGGTCTCGACCGAGGCTGGGCCCGCAAGCAGGAAGGGGACGAGGTCCATGAGCCGCTCGAGGCGCTCATTGCCGCTCGTGACCTTCCGCGGGGGCTTCGTCACGGCGGCCTCGCGCGCGCCGCGGGTTCCGAGCGCCCGGAGCGCGCCCTCGAGCCGCGAGACGACGGCGTGCGCGAGCTCCGCGGGCCCCTCGACGACGACCGCGTCGCCGAAGCCCGCGAGCCACTCCGCAGCGACGGAGACGTCCCGGAACCCGAAGTCGCCGCGGTCCCAGCCCTCGGGCCCGGCGCCGGTGGGAGCCCACGTGCGGCGGAGTTCGAGGGCGCGGTCCTCGGCGACCCGCAGCCGCGCGGTCCGCTCGGGCAGTCCGTCGAGGCCGTCGAGTGCGCGGCGCACGGCCCCGGGCTCGGGCAGCGCGAAGGAACCCGGTGCGTGCGCGGCGACGGTGCCGCGGATCCGGGAGAGGCGGAAGACGCGCGGGGCGCCGCGGTCGACGTCGTGCCCGGCGAGGTACCACTGGCCGAAGCGCTGGCCGAGGCCCCAGGGCTGGACCCGGCGCCGGCGCAGCTCTCCCGTGCTCGAGGCGTGGTAGTCGAAGGCGACCTCGGCTCCGCGCGCGGCCGCGTCGCTGAGGATGTCCCAGTGCGGCTCGTCGAGCCGGACGCGCGGCTGGACCTGGGACGGCGGGGTCTCGGGGAGCGCTCCGGCCGCCTCGAGCCGGCGCAGCGCCCGCTGCGCCTCGCGGCCGGCGACGGCGCTGTCGCACGCGAGCGCGGCCAGGGCCAGCCAGGTGGACTCCTCGGCCGTGAACCGCTGTGGCGGCAGCCGGAACCCTGTCGGGTCCACGCGGTACATCGTGACCTTCTCGGCGCTGTCCATGCGCTCGTAGCCCTCGCGCTCCTGGATGTCGGCGCCCATCGAGCGCAGATCCGCCTTGTCGCGCTCGAACTGCCGCAGGACGGCCTCCTGCTCCCGGGCCGGCCCGTCCTGCCCCGGCTCGGCCGTGTGTCCGTAGACGTCCCGCAGGATCCGGTCGCGGGAGAGCCCGCGCTCCGTGTGCAGGAGCGCGATGAGGAGGTTCAGCAGGCGCGAGGTCTTGGCTTCGGACACATGTCCGAGGCTATACGCGATCCGGGCGGCAGGCAGCCCAGCTGCCTGCCGCCCGGATCGCGGTGCTCGAGAGAGCGCGCTCAGCGCACGCCGACGAGGTCCACGACGAAGATGAGGGCCTCGTTGGGGCCGATCGCCCCGCCGGCTCCGCGGGAGCCGTAGGCCAGCTCGGACGGGATCTCGAGGCGGCGGCGGCCGCCCACCTTCATCCCGAGGAGGCCCTGGTCCCAGCCCTGGATGACCTGGCCGACGCCGACCCGGAAGTCGAGCGGCGTGCCGCGGTTCCAGGACGCGTCGAACTCCTCGCCCGTGGACCAGGCGACGCCGACGTAGTGGGTCGAGACGGTATCCCCCGCGACGACCTCACGGCCGTCGCCCTCGATGAGGTCGACGATCTTGAGCTCGGCCGGGGCCTCGCCCTCGGGGAAGTCGATCTCGGGCTTCGTGCGGTCGTACTCGCGCTTGCCGAACGACATGGGTGCTCCTTACTTCTGGGGGCTCGTGCCGTGGGAGAGCCTACTTGATGCCGAGGATGTCGACGACGAACACGAGGTCGCCCTTGGCCTGGCCCTGGCCTTCCTCGCCGTAGGCCTGCGCGGCCGGGATGACGAGCAGCACGCGGGAGCCGACGGCCTTGCCGGCGAGGCCCTTGGTCCAGCCGGGGATGACCTGCTGGAGACCGAAGGTCGCTGTCTGGCCGCGGTCGAAGCTCGAGTCGAACTTGACCCCATCGGCGAGGTTCACCCCGACGTAGTTCGCGACGATCGTGTCGGACTCCGCGACGGTCTGGCCGTGGCCGGTGATGAGGTCCTGGGCCACGAGCTCGGTGGGCTTCGCCGCTCCTGCGACGTCGATCTGCGGGACGCCGTTGCCGTCCTCGGTGACCTTGGGCAGGCCCGCGGGGAGCTCGGTGACGGCGTCGCCCTCGGGCTTGGAGAGCGGCTGCGGCGTGTCCTTCGTCGAGAGCACCTTGATCACGAGGAGCGTCGACGCCGCGGGGGCGGTCTCCGACCCCATCGCCTGCTGCGGGGGCGACGCGAACGCGATGTACGAGCCGACCTTGGCCCCGACGAAGCCGTTGTAGACGGCGGCGCCGTTCGTCTTGAGCTCCTCGGAGAGCTCGAGCTTCTCGGTCGCGCCGGACTCGAAGGTGTCCTCGAGGACGGCGCCATCGGCGCCGTTGAGGGCGACGTACCCGATCTCGACCGTCTGTCCAGCCTTGACCCTCTCGCCGTCGCCCTCATCGACCAGCTTGATGGTCTGCTCGTTGACGGACAGCGGCTTGTCGAACTCCACGGCGGGGGCCTTCTCGCCGGGCGTCACCTTGAGCGAATCGAAGGCGGCCACCTGGCCGGCGGGCGTGCTGGTGGGCTCGGAGCTCCCGCAGCCCGCCACGAAGAGGGCAAGCGGGAGCAGCAGGGCGATGAGACGGCGCACTGGTCAACTTCCTGTGGGATGTTCCACCACATCGCGTGGCGGCGGTCCGGGCCCGTCAGGGCCGCGTCAAGCCTACCGGCTCAGCCTGTGAAGGGCCTGAGTGCGTCGAGGAGTTCGTCCACGCGCGGGTCCTCGTTCGCGAAGGGGTCCTTGCACAGGATCGTGTGGTGGGCCCGGTCGTTGAGCTTGAGGTGCACCCAGTCGACCGTGTAGTCGACGCCCGCGGCCTGGGCCGCCTGGACGAACCGTCCCCGCAGGCGGGCCCGCGTGCTCTGCGGCGGCGTCAGGGCCGCCTGGGCGATCGCCGCGTCATCGACGACCCTCGCCGCGGCACCGCGCTTCTGCAGGAGGAAGTACAGGCCCCGGTCCGGGCTGATGTCGTGGTACGTCAGGTCCAGCTGGGCGACCCGGGCCGAGTCGAGGTCGACGCCGTGCGTCGCGCAGTAGCGGTCGATGAGCTTCTTCTTGATCGCCCAGTCCACCTCGGTGTCGATGCCGCGCGTGTCGCCGGACTCGACGGCGTCGAGCGTGCGCTCCCAGAGCTCGAGGATCCGCTCCACATGCGGGGTATGCGCCCCGTTGGCGGCGACGAACTCGTGCGCCTTGGACAGGTACATGCGCTGCATGTCCAGGGCGGTGGTCTGCCCGCCGCTCGCGAGCCGGACGGGCGCGCGGCCCGTCAGGTCGTGGGAGATCTCGCGGATGCTGCGGATCGGGTTCTCCATGCGGGCGTCGCGCATGATGACCCCGGCCTCGATCATGCGCAGCACGAGATCCACGGTGCCGAGCTTCATCATCGTGGTCGTCTCGGACATGTTGGAGTCGCCGACGATCACGTGGAGACGGCGGAAGTGCTCGGCGTCGGCATGGGGCTCGTCCCGGGTGTTGATGATGGGCCGTGACCGCGTGGTCGCCGAGGACAGGCCCTCCCAGATGTGGTCGGCGCGCTGCGAGAACGCGTACACGGGGCCGTGCGCCGTCCGCAGCACCTTCCCCGCGCCGCACAGGATCTGGCGCGTGACGAGGAACGGGATGAGGATCTCGGCCAGGCGCGAGAACTCGGTGCGCCGCGGGATGAGGTAGTTCTCGTGGCTGCCGTAGGAGTTCCCGGCCGTGTCCGTGTTGTTCTTGAAGAGGTACACGTGGCCGTCGAAGCCCTCCTCAGCCAGGCGGCGCTCCGCCTCGGCGATGAGGTCCACGAGGATCCGCTCGCCCGCCCGGTCGTGCGCGATGAGCTGCGCGACGTCGTCGCACTCGGCGGTCGCGTACTCGGGATGGGAGCCGACGTCGAGGTACAGCCGCGAGCCGTTGCCCAGGAACACGTTCGAGGACCTGCCCCAGCTGACCACCTTGCGGAACAGGTACCGGGCCACTTCCTCGGGCGCGAGCGGCCGCCCGTTGGGGCTCGAATAGGCGATGCCGAATTCTGTCTCGACGCCGAAGATCCTGCGGTCCACTCAGTCCGTCCCGTCCATGAGGGTGACGAGCTCGTCGGCCGTGATGCGGCGGAACGCACGGCGCAGGCCGCGTGCCGTCTCCGCGTCCCGGTCCAGGACGGCGACCTCGAGGCTGATCGGCTCCGTGCGGTCCTCCCGCAGCGCCCGTGCGGCGAGCCGGATGGCCTCGCCAAAGGACGCCTCGGTGCTCCAGCCGTCGATCACGGCCTCCGCGACGCGCTCCGCGGCGCCGCCCATGACGACGAAGCGGCGCTCGTCGGCGATCGAGCCGTCGAACGTGAGCCGGAAGAGGTGGTCGTGCTCGACGTCGTCCCCGACCTCCGCGACGGTGAGCTCGACCTCGAAGGGCTTCTGCTCGGCGGTGAAGACCGCCCCGAGGCTCTGCGCGTAGACGCTCGCGAGCCCCCTGCCGGTGACGTCCTCGCGGTCGTAGGAGTAGCCGCGCACGTCGGCGTAGCGCACGCCGGCCTGCCGCAGGCTCTCGAACTCGTTGTACTTGCCGACGGCGGCGAACGCGATCCGGTCGTAGATCTCGCCGATCTTGTGCAGCGACGGCGAGGGGTTCTCGGCGACGAGCGCGATGCCCTCGCGGCAGCTGATGACGACGACGGAGCGGCCGCGGGCGATGCCCTTCCGGGCGAAGTCCGCCCGGTCCTTCATGAGCTGCTCGGGCGAGACGTAGAACGGCTGGGTCATCTCAGGCCTCCCGTCCCGCGGTGCTGCGCGCGGCGATGAGCTCGCCCGCGACGCTGGCGAGCTCGTGCTCGGGCACGCGCCGGGCGCCGGCGCGCGTCACCGTGTACACGACCGGCCAGAGCTGCCGAATGGGGTCGGGGCCGCCCGTGGCGGAGTCATCGTCGGCGGCGTCGTAGAGCGCCTCGACGACGGTGCGCACGGCGTCGGCCTCGGCGAGGCCCGGCCGCCAGAGCTTCTTGAGCGCGCCCCGGGCGAACACGGAGCCGGAGCCCACCGAGTGGTGCTCGAGTTCCTCGTAGCGCCCGCCCGTGACGTCGTAGGAGAAGAGCCGGCCGACGCCGGACTCCAGGTCGAAGCCAGCGAAGAGCGGGACGACGGCGAGTCCCTGGAGCGCGAGCGGCAGGTTGCCGCGGATCATCGCCCCGAGCCGCGTGGCCTTGCCCTCGAGGCTCAGGAGCATGCCCTCGATCTTCTCGTAGTGCTCGAGCTCGACCTGGAACAGGCGCGCGACATCGATCGCGATGCCCGCGCTCCCGGCGATGCCGAGCACCGAGTAGCGGTCGGCAGGGAAGACCTTCTCGATGTGGCGGCTCGCGATGACGTTGCCCATGGTCGCGCGCCGGTCACCTGCCATGATGACGCCGCCTGCGAAGGACATCGCGACGATCGTCGTGGCATGGGGTGTCGCCGTCGAGGCATTCGCTGGAAGGCTCCGGTTGAAGGGGAGGAGATCCGGCCTGGCCGCCGCCAGGTGCTCGGTGAAGGACGAGGACGCGGCGGCGACGATGCGCTCGGCGAGGAAGTCGTTCATGCCGGGCCTACTGGCCGCCCTTCTGGACGAACCCGCGCACGAACTCCTCCGCATTGGTCTCGAGGACGTTGTCGATCTCGTCGAGGAGGTCGTCGACACCCTGGGTGTTCGCCTGGTCCTGGCTGGCGCCGGGCGCGGGGGTCGGAACCTCGACCTCGACGGCCTCTTCCTCGTCCCGAGGCTGAGTGCTCTTGTGCTCCTGACCGGCCATGGCCGCCTCCTTGCGTCGGGCGCCGCGGGCGGCGGCGCCGTGGTCTGTGCTGTGGCTCGCCGCCGCTGGCTGCGGCGGGCGCCTCTTCCTCCCATACTGTCACTTTTCGCGCTGGTGTCACGGGCATGGCCGTCATGCCGCGGAGCTGGCCTGTCGCTACGTGTGCCGTTCGCCGAGGAGGGCCGCGAGGAAGCCCTCGAGATCGGGGTGCTCGGCGAAGAGTGCGCCTGTGAGCGCCTTGGTCCCGCGGAGCGGCTCGCGGGTCGGCACGCGCTGGAGCCGGTAGCTGTTCGGCGGGGCGAAGACGACGGAGTCCCAGCTCGCGCTCGCCACTCCGCGGGGGAAGTGCTGGATGCTCTTCCCCCGGAACCACGCGCGGGTGTCCTCGGGGGGCTCGACGACGGCGGCGGCCACGGCCGCCGGATCGGCCATCGTCTCGAGCGCTCCCCGGGCGGCGAGCCGGAGGGCGATGCCGCGTTCGGGCCGCACGTCGGACCACTGGATGTCGACGAGGCCGAGCCGCGCGTCGCCCCACGCGAGCCCGTCGCGGCTGCGGTACCCGTCGAGGACGCGCAGCTTCGCGAGCCACTCGACGTACGTCGCCGCGGCGTCGAGGTTCCCGCCGAGGTCGGTCAGGGCGGCCTCCCAGCGGCGGAGCACCTCGGCGGTGTGGCCGTCGCCGCCGTGCTCGGCGGCCACGCCCTGGTCCGCGGCGAGCTTGGCCGCGGCCTCGAAGTACATCCACTGGATCTCGAGGCCCGTGAGCCGTCGCCCGTCGATGAGCCGCACGGTCTCGGTCATCCCCGTGTCGTGGCTGAGCCTGTGCAGGGCCGGGACGGGGTCGTGGACCTCGATCTGGGGCGCCTTCCCGGCCTCGATGAGGCTCAGGACGAGGGCCGTCGTGCCGAACTTGAGGTAGTTGGCGACATGGCTGACGTTGGCGTCGCCCACGATCACGTGCAGGCGGCGGTATTTGTCCGCAACGGCGTGCGGCTCGTCGCGCGTGTTGATGATCGGCCGGCGCATCGTGGTCTCAAGGCCCACCTCGGCCTCGAAATAGTCGGCCCTCTGGCTGACCTGGTAGCCGGGGCGTGACCCATCCTGGCCGAGGCCCACCCGGCCGGCGCCGCACACGAGTTGGCGCGAGACGAAGAACGGTGTGAGTCCGGCGATGAGCTCGCCGAAGGGGACGGAACGCGGCACGAGGTAGTTCTCGTGCGAGCCGTACGAGGCACCCTTGCCGTCGGTGTTGTTCTTGTAGAGGTTCACGGGCCCGCGTTCGCGGTCCTCCGCGAGGGCCCGCACGGCGGCGAGGGCGACGGCGTCGCCCGCGAGGTCCCACACGAGCGCGTCCCGGGGGTTAGTGACCTCGGGGCTCGAGTACTCGGGGTGGGCGTGGTCGACGTAGAGCCGGGCCCCGTTGCCGAGGACGAGGTTCATGAGCGCAGGCTCCTGGTCCCCGTCGAGCTCGATCTCCGCGGGCCCGTGGGCGAGGGCGACCGCCTCTGCCGTCAGGACGGGCTCGATGTCGGTGAGCTGGTCCGGGTGCGCCTGGCCTCGCGACACGGTCCACCCGCGCGCGTCCCGCAGCGGCGTCTCATCCGTATAGTCCCAGCCGGTCCCGGCCTCGGCGCCCCCGCCGCCGCCCCTGCCGCGCGTGAGCCGCGAGTAGGCGGCGATGACCTGCGAGGACAGGTACGTCGCGTTGGCCCCGGGCGCCGACGGCGCGTGGATGCCGAATTCCGTCTCCGAGCCCATGACGCGCAGGGCTCCCCCGGCCGCGAGGCCGGGGCTCGTGTCGCTGCTCATCGTCCCCCTTACAGGTACTGCCCGGTGCTCAAGGTCGTCTCGATCGTACGGCCGGGCTCGGTGCCGCCCTTGCCCTGGACGATAGTGCGGATATAGGTGATCCGCTCGCCCTTCTTGCCCGAGATCCGCGCCCAGTCGTCCGGGTTGGTCGTGTTCGGCATGTCCTCGTGCTCGCGGAACTCCTCGGCGACCGCGCGCAGGAGGTGGTCCATGCGCAGGCCCTTCGAGCCTGTCGTGAGGAGGTCCTTGATCGCGGCCTTCTTGGCCCGGTCCACGACGTTCTGGATCACGGCGCCCGAGTTGAAGTCCTTGAAGTACAGGATCTCGGTGTCGCCGTTGGCGTAGGTGACCTCGAGGTACTCGGTGGACTTGTCGGTCGCGTACATCGCCTCGACCGTGCGCTGGATCATCATCGTGACCGTGCTCTTGACGTCGCCGCCGTGCTCCGCGAGGTCCTCGGGGTGGATCGGGAGGTCCTCGGTGAGGTACTTCGAGAAGATGTCCGAGGCCGCCTCGGCGTCGGGCCGGTGGATCTTGATCTTCACGTCGAGGCGGCCCGGCCGCAGGATCGCCGGGTCGATCATGTCCTCGCGGTTCGACGCGCCGATGACGATGACGTTGTCGAGACGCTCGACGCCGTCGATCTCACTGAGCAGCTGCGGGACGATGGTCGTCTCGACATCGGAGGACACTCCCGTCCCGCGGGTGCGGAAGAGCGAGTCCATCTCGTCGAAGAAGACCACAACAGGGCTGCCATCCGAGGCCTTCTCGCGGGCGCGGGAGAAGATGAGGCGGATGTGCCGCTCCGTCTCGCCCACGTACTTGTCGAGGAGCTCGGGGCCCTTGATGTTCAGGAAGTAGCTCTTGACGTCCTGCGTGCCCGCCCGCTCCATGGCACGGACGGCAAGGGAGTTGGCGACCGCCTTGGCGATGAGGGTCTTGCCGCACCCCGGCGGGCCGTAGAGCAGGATGCCTTTGGGGGCCTTGAGCCCGTGCTCGCGGTAGAGGTCCGGATGGAGGAACGGCAGCTCGACGGCGTCGCGGATCTGCTCGATCTGCGAAGCGAGCCCGCCGATGTCCTGGTAGCTGATGTCCGGCACCTCTTCGAGGACAAGGTTCTCGACCTCGGAGCGCGGCACCTTCTCGAGCGCGCACCCGGTGCGGTTGTCCACGGACACGGCGTCGCCCACGCGCAGCCGCTCGAGCTGCAGCGGGCTCGAGAGGCGCAGGACGCGCTCCTCGTCCCCCCGGCCGATCACCAGGACGCGATCGCGGCCGAGGAGCTCCTTGATCGTCACGAGCTCGCCGGAGCGTTCGAAGCCGAGGGCCGCGACCACCTCGAAGGCCTCGTTGAGGAGGACTTCCTGGCCGATGCTCAGGTCGGCGACGGACACGAGCGGGCTCAGGCCCACGCGCATCTTCCTGCCCGAGCTGACGACATCGACGCTCTCGTCCGTCACGGCGGCGGAGGCGCCCCCGGCCGGCCGCTTGCGGTTGATCTGCACGATGCTGCCGAAGCTGTACGGCGGCTGGCCCTCGTGCTCGAGGGACGCTTTGAGCCGCTGGATCTCGGCCTTGGCGGTCTGGAGCATCTCCGTCATCCGGGTGTTGTTGCTCGTCGCTGAGGCGAGCTGCCGGTCGACGGCGCGCAGCTTGTCCCGGAGGACATTGATCTGGCGCTCGGCGATGCTCAGCTGCTCGGCGTGTGCCGCAGGCGGCACCGCCTCACGGCCGTTCCCCGCCTTGTCGTTCTCTGCCATCGCGATCACATCCTTCTCCACCCGCGGGCCGGACCTTGCGGTCCACCCTGCATCCGAGTCCTACCCGGACGCGCCCTGATGAAAAGACACTAGCGCGCCCCACGCCCTGCGAACCCGAGCGAATCGGCTTGGAACAAAACAGTTACACCGGGTTTCCGGATGGTGGACAGAGCGTGTCAGTCTTCCGCTGTGCCCTGGTCGGGGACCCCTGCACGGGCGTCGCGGGCGGCCCGGCGGAGCTTGCGGTCCGAGACAGGGCGTTCCCCCACCGACGCCGGGGTCCACGCGTTGAGATCCTCGTCGCTGAACTCCGCCTTGGCCCGCTTCTTGCGCACGAGCGGCTCGACGCCCTCGGCGAGGCGCCGCGTGACGAGGAGGAAGCCCGTGTGCCCGACCATGCGGTGCTCGGGCCGCACGGCGAGACCCTCGAGGTGCCAGCCGCGCACCATCGACTCCCACGCGTCGGGCTCGGTGAAGCGGCCGTCGGCGCGGATGGCCTCCGCGGTGCGGGAGAGCTGGGTCGCGGTCGCGACGTAGTTGATCCACACGCCCCCCGGGGTGAGCACGGTCGCGACCGCGTCGAGGCATTCCCAGGGGGCGAGCATGTCCAGGACCACGCGGTCCACGCTGCCCGGCTCCTCGGCCTTGACCACCTCGTCCTGGAAGTCCCCGAGCGAGATGCGCCATGCGGGGTGGGGCCCGCCGAAGATGGTCTCGACGTTGCCGCGCGCGATGTCCGCGAACTCCTGGCGCCGCTCGAACGAGTGGAGGTACCCGCCGTCGCCCACGGCACGCAGGAGGGAGATCGAGAGCGCGCCCGAGCCGACGCCTGCCTCGACGACGCGCGCGCCGGGGAAGATGTCGGCCATCGTCACGATCTGGCCCGCATCCTTGGGGTAGACGACGGCGGCTCCGCGCGGCATCGACAGGACGAAGTCCGACAGGAGCGGGCGCAGGGCCTGGTACTGGTGCCCCGCGGTGTTCGTCACGACCGAGCCGTCCGGGCGGCCGATGATCTCGCTGTGGTTCAGAAAGCCCTTGTGGGTGTGGAACGCGCCCCCCTCGGAGAGGGTGACCGTGTTCATGCGGCCCCGCTCGTCGGTCAGCTGCACGCGCTCGCCGACACGGAAGGGGCCGCGGCGGAGGGCCGCCCCGACGGGGCCCTCCGCCGCGACGGGCTGGGTGCTGTGGATCATGGTGTCCTCTCTGCGGTCCGCCGGGCGCACCGGCGGAAGGTTCTGGGGAAGGCTAGCGCGCCTGGCGCCCGGAGATCGCGGCCACGACGTCGCGCTGGCTCAGGAGCCCGACGACGCGCCCGCCCGCGTCCACGACGGCGTACTCCGTGCCCGCCAGCTGGGCGAGGTACTGGACGAGCTCCTGCCCGCCCGCCGTGTCGGGCACGTACGCACCGGGGGCGAGGGCATAGCCGACGGCCGTCACCGGCGTCGTGCCGCGCGCGGCGGGCGGCACCCGGTCTACGGCCGAGGGGTCGACGACGCCCTGCGGCTTGCCATCGGGTGCGCAGAGGACGACGGCGACGCCGCCCTGGGCTCCCGCGGCCACGGCCTGCTCGACCGTCGCGTAGTTGGGGATGCCGACGGCGGGGACCGCGAGCCTGCCCGCCACGACGCCCGGGAGCCGCGTGCGGAAGCCGGCGTGCCGGATCGCGGCCGAGGCCCCCTGCCAGAGGAACACCGCGACGAGGAGCGTGACCATGGCGAACGGCAGGTCGACCGGCGAGCCCTGGGCGGCGGGGATGACGACGCCGAAGAGGACGAGGCACACGACGATGCCGCGCCCGGTCCAGCCCGCGGCGATCGTGCCCTTCTCCTGCGAGCCGGTGGCCTTCCACACGGCGCTCTCGACGATGCGCCCGCCGTCGAGCGGCAGGCCGGGCAGCACGTTGAACACGGCGATGAGGAAGTTGGCCCACATGAAGATGTTCACGAGGATGTCCGCGACCCCCGTCAGGTGGACGGTGGTCACGACGAGCCACCCGACGGCCGCGAGGACGAAGTTGGCCGCTGGCCCCGCGAGGGCGACGACGACGGAGCGGCCGGGCGAGGCGGTGTACGACTCGAATTGGGTGTGCCCGCCCCACAGGTTCAGGACGATCTTCTGGCTCGGCCAGCCGAACGCGCGCGCCGTGAGCGCGTGCGCGAGCTCGTGGACGAGGACGGAGGCAAGCAGGAGCACGGCGTAGGCGAACGCCACGAAGTAGGCCCCGATCCCGAGGCCCGGCTGACGGGCCTGGAGGGTCGGGCCGTACACGAGCACCGTGAAGCCCGCGATGAGAAACCAGGAGTAGGCGAGGATGACGGGCACGCCTGCGATCCGGCCAAGGCGGATGCCTTCGCGGCGCCCGCCCTCCGCCCCGGGCTCCACGCTCACGCCGAACCCCCGACCGCCGAGCCCCCGACCGCGGAGACCGCGGCACCGCGACGCAGGGCCGCGGCGAGTTCCTGTGGGCCGCGCCCCTCGAGCGTCTCCCAATGCTCGACGCCGAGGTGCACGGGGACCGCGAGGGCGTTGGGCACGACGACGGTGGCCAACCCGGCGGCGACGGCGGAGGTCGCGCCGGGGGTGGAGTCCTCGACGGCGACGCATTCCTCGGGATCGAGCCCCCCGAGCTGGTCGGCGAGCAGCTCGAGGCCCCGCAGGTAGGGCTCAGGGTGAGGCTTGCCATGGACCACGGAGTCGCCCGTGATGACGGCGGCGAACGCCCCGTCGGGCAGGTGCGCAAGGATGCGCCGCACCATGGGCGCCTCGGACATCGTCACGAGCGCGCACGCGACGCCCTCGGCACGGAGGGCGTCGAGCATCTCGCGCGCCCCCGGCCGCCACGGCACGGCGCTCCCGAGCTGCTCGATGACGCGGGCCGTGAGGGTGTCGATGATCTCTCGGGCCTCCATGCGCACGCCGGCTTCCTGGAGGATCCCCGCGGACGTGCCGAGGGCCTGCCCGACGAGGCGCATGGCCTGGTCATGCGTCCACTGGCCGCCGAAGCGCTCGACGAGCTCGTGCTCCGCGGTGATCCAATACGGCTCGGTGTCGACGAGCGTCCCGTCCATGTCCCACAGGACGGCGCGCAGCGGGGCAAGCCCGCCGGAGGCAGGACCAGAGGCTGGGGTTTCGGCGGGGAGGCGCATATGCACCAGTCTACGGTGGGCAAGGGGCCGTCCCCGGACGCCGGGATCCCGCCACGTGCCGTTTTGCCCTCTGGGCGAAACAGGCGCTGAACCGGACCGATGGCCATGCAACGCGGCGTGCGGCGTCTTAGTCTGGACCGATGGACGACTTCGACGCCGACGCCCCGGCACCGCACCCGGGCCTGTTCCCCCCGCCGCCCGAGGGCGAGCGGGTCACCGTGATGCTCGCGGCGTTCGAGGGCTGGAACGACGCCGGCGAGGCCGCGAGCGACGCGCTGCGGTTCCTCCGCCGCCAGTTCGATGCCCAGAAGGTCGGCATGATCGACTCGGACGACTACTACGACTTCCAGTTCACCCGGCCCACGGTCCGGCGCGCGGGCTCGGGGCGCCGCCGCATCAAGTGGCCGACCACCAAGGTCTCCACGGCGCGCCTCGAGGGGCACCCGGTGGACCTCGTGCTCGTCCAGGGCACGGAGCCCTCCTACCGCTGGCGCGCGTTCACGGACGAGCTCATCGAATACGTCGAGGACCTCGAGGTGGACTACCTCGTCGTCATCGGCGCGCTGCTCGCGGACGTCCCGCACTCGCGCCCCATCCCCGTGTCGGCCACGAGCGAGAGCGAAGAGCTGCGCGAGCGGCTTGCGCTCGAGTCGAGCCAGTACGAGGGACCCACGGGGATCGTCGGGGTGTTCGCCGACGCCGCCGACCACCACGGCACCCCGACCGTCTCGCTCTGGGCCGCCGTCCCGCACTACGTGGCGCAGGCGCCGTCGCCCAAGGCACAGCTTGCGCTGCTGCACCGCATCGAGGAGCTCCTGCAGGTTCCCCTCGAGACGAACGACCTCGCGGAGGACGCCGAGGCGTGGGAACGCGGCGTCAACGAGCTCGCGACGGAGGACCCGGAGATCGCCGCGTACATCCACCAGCTCGAGGAGGCCAAGGACACGGCGGACCTCCCCGAGGCCACGGGCGAGTCGATCGCCCGCGAGTTCGAGCGCTACCTCAAGCGCCGCGGCAAGGACTCCCCCGGCGCGGGCGGCTGAGGGAGCGGGGCATTCCCCTTGGCGCGGCGGCCCAGTCCCGAGGTCGCTAGCGCAGCGCGACGCCGAGCAGGGCGTCGACCGCGTCGGCGGCCAACGCGCCGTCATGCGCGCTCTCCCCGCGCCCCGCTGCCGCGTCCTCGGCCCACTTGTCCACGGCGGCGAGGGCGCGCGGCGCGTCGAGGTCGTCCGCGAGGGCGGTGCGCAGCTCGGACAGGAGCGGCTCGGCCGACCCGGGGACCGCGCGGGCGAGCGCCTCGCGCCACCGGGCGAGCCGGGCGGCCGAGCCGTCCAGGAGCTCCTGCGTCCACTCCCAGTCGGAGCGGTAGTGGTTGGCCAGGATGGCGAGGCGGATCGCCGCCGGCTCGACGCCCGCGGCGCGCAGCTTCGAGACGATCACGAGGTTCCCGCGGGACTTGCTCATCTTCTCCCCGTCGAGGCCCACCATGCCCGTGTGGGCGAAGTGCCTCGCCAGCGGCGTGTGGTCCATGCTCCAGGCGTGCCCGGCACCCATCTCGTGGTGCGGGAAGGCGAGGTCCGAGCCTCCGCCCTGGACGGTGAAGGGCGCGGGCAGGAAGCGGCGGGCGATGACGGTGCACTCGATGTGCCAGCCGGGGCGGCCGGGTCCGAGGGTCCCGCCGTCCCAGTGGGGCTCGCCGAGGCGCGCCTCGCGCCACAGGATCGGGTCGAGCGGGCTGTGCTTGCCCGGCCTGTCGGGGTCGCCGCCACGGTCGCCGAAGACCTCGATCATCTCCGCCACGGTCAGGTGGGAGACGTGGCCCAGGCGCCACGCATCGTCGGAGTCTGCGCGGCGGGTCGCCTCGGTCACGTCGTAGTAGACGTCGCCGTCGGGCTCGCCCTCGGAGCCGCCCAGAGTGTAGGCGAGGCCGTCGGCGAGGAGCTTCTCGACCTCGGGGACGATCCAGGGGATCGACTCGACGGCGCCGATGTAGTGGTCGGGTGCCAGGACCCGCAGGGCCTCCATGTCCGTCTGGAAGAGCGCGATCTGCCCATGGGCGAGCGTGCGCCAGTCGACGCCGGTCGCGTCCGCGCGCTCGAGCAGCGGATCGTCGACGTCGGTCGTGTTCTGCACGTACGTGACGGTGCTGCCGGCGTCGCGCCACAGGCGGTTGAGCAGGTCGAAGGCGACGTAGGTGGAGGCGTGCCCGAGGTGCGTCGCGTCATACGGCGTGATGCCGCACACGTAGAGCGACCGCTCTGCGGCGGCGGGAATCTCGACCATGTCCCGCAGGCGGGAGTCGTAGAGCCGGACGGAGCCGCTGGCTCCGGGCAACTGCGGGACGGGGGTCTGCCTCCAGGTCTTCACCCCACAAGACTAGTGGCCCGCGGAGATGACCCCGAATCCGAGAAGCACGTACAGGAGTGCGCCGAGGCCGATCCGGTACCAGACGAACAGACGGTACGAGCGCGAGGAGATGTAGCGCATGAACCAGCCGATGATGATGAAGCCGACGACGAACGCGATCGCCGTCGCCAGCGCTGTCTCGGCGGGCCCGTACGGGCCCGTGCCGAAGCCGTCCCGCAGGCTCTTGGCAAGCTGGAAGAGGCCGGAGCCGAACACGGCGGGGATCGCGAGGAGGAACGAGTACCTCGCCGCGGCCTCGCGCGTGTAGCCCATGAAGAGACCCGCGGTGATGGTCCCGCCTGAGCGGGAGACCCCGGGGATGAGGGCGAGTGCCTGGGCGAAGCCGTAGAGGATTCCGTGGCGGGTGCCGAGCCCGTCGAGGGTCCGCACGTGCCGGCCGAGGGCGTCGGCGATGGCGAGGATGATTCCGAACACGATGAGGGTCGTGGCCGTGATCCAGAGGCTCCTCAGGACCGTCTCGATCTGGTCCTGGAAGAGCAGGCCGAGCACGATGATCGGCAGGCTCCCGATGATCACGAGCCAGCCCATCCGCGCGTCGTGGTCATTGCGCGGGATCCGGCCCGTGAGCGAGCCGAACCACGCGCCGACGATGCGCACGATGTCACGCCAGAAGTAGATGATGACGGCGGTCTCGGTGCCGAGCTGGGTGATCGCCGTGAAGGCCGCGCCCGGGTCCTGTGCGTTGGGCAGGAACTCCCCGACGATGCGCAGGTGGGCACTCGAGGAGATGGGCAGGAACTCCGTCAGGCCCTGAATGAGCCCGAGGAAGGCGGCTTCGAGGAAATTCACGCTCGCCACTCTAGTGGGCGAACCCCCGGGGCCCTTTCAGGAGCGACGAGCCGCACCCTGGCTGGCCGCGCCGTCGACCGCCTCGTCCTCGTCCGTCTCCTCGTCGTCTGCGTCCTCGTCCTCCTCGTCCTCGGAGTCCACGAGGTCGATCGGGAGATCCTCGCCATAGGCGTCGTAGAGCGCGTCCGCGTAGGACTCGAAGGCATCGGCGACGGCGAAGAACGCGGCCTCGACGGCCGGGTCCTCGTCGGAGCGCCGAGAGGCAGCGGCGATGAGGTGCTCTTCGAGTGCGGCTGTCAGCGAACCGAGGGCCACGCGCGGATCAATGCTCATGGGGGCCACGGTAGTCTGAAACAGTGGGGCCTGCCTAGGGAGCCACGGCGGCTCGCGAAGGGCGTCCCTGCCGCCGCCCCGCGGCGCCAGCGTCACGCAGCACGAGGAAGCGAGGGCCATGAAGGAGCGGATCCTCACCACCGCCCCGGTCGACGGAGGCAACGCCACGCGCCAGTACGAGTACCTGGTGCTCTCGGTCGGCCCCAAGGACTCGCTCGCGGACGCGCGGCAGCGCGTGCGCGAGCACTCGGAGTATGGGCGCTGGGAGCTTGAGCGCTCCCGGCTGTACATGGGCGGCGGGCGCCAGTACTGGCTGCGGCGCAAGGTCATGCTCGTCTCCCGGACCGCGTAGCCCGGACCTGCCGGGCCTCAGCCCTCGAGCGGCCCGAGGAGGGCGTTCGCGACCGTGGTGTGCGCGGACTCGGGGTCCGAGGGGTGGTACAGGCCCGCGAGGACGTCCCGGTAGAGGCGCTCGAGCTCGGTCCCGCGAAAGTACGCTCCTCCCCCACCCACCCGCATCGCGGTGCCGACGACCGCCACGGCCGTCTCGGCGACCCGGTGCTTGAGCCCGCTCAGCGCCCGGAACCAGGCCTGCCCGCGGTCCACGAGGCCGTCGAGGTCCCCGGCGACGCGCTCGAGCTGCGGCAGCACGGCGTCGACCGCCATCGCCGCCTCGGCGAGCTGCCAGCGGATGTCCGGATCCTGCGAGTAGGGCCGCCCCCCGCTGCGGTGGGAGCGCCTGCGGTGCGCGGCCTCGACGGCCAGCTCGAGCGCCCGCTCGGCGATGCCCGTGTAGACGGCGGCCAGGAGCGTCTCGAAGACGGCGAAGATGCCGAAGACGAGCAGGTCCGGGCTCGGGCCGACCGGGAGCGTGCGCACGATCCGCTCGGCGGGGACATGCGCGCCCTCGAGGATCGTCGTGCGGGACTGGCTCGCGCGCATGCCGAGCGTGTCCCAGTCGTCGAGGTGCCGCCAGCCCGGCTCGTCCCGTCGGAGGAATCCCCACACGAGCCGCGGCTCATCCCCGGAGGAGTCCTTGCCGAACGTTCCGAGGCGGGTCCAGACCGGGGCGAGCGAGGTGAAGACCTTGGTGCCGGTGAAGCGGTAGCCGCCGTCGCCGTCGGGCGCCGCGTCGGTGACCGAGTCGAAGAGGACCGCGTCGTTGCCGGCCTCGGAGACGCCGAACGCGAACACCTCGCCCGCGGCGGCCTCCTCGAGGACGGCGCCGAGTGCGGCGTCGCCGCGGTCCGCGAGCACCTTCGCGGCGCCGGTCCAGACGAGATGCATGTTGACCGCGAGGGCGGTGGCCGGCGCGGCCGCGGCGAGCCGCCGCTGGAGGCTCACGACGTCGGACAGGCCGGCTCCCAGCCCGCCCGCGGACACGGGGACGAACGCCTTGAGGTAGCCGGCCTCGGCGAGGGCGCCGAAGTCCTCGTGCGGGAACTCGTTGCCTTCGTCGTAGCCGGCGGCGCGCGAGCGGATCCCGGCCAGGAGCTCCTCGGTCAGGACGGCGTCAGGATCCACGGGCACGAGGCGGCGCCTCAGTAGCTGGTGAGGAGGCGGCGCAGCACGCGGGCGCCGAAGCGGAGCGACTCGGCGGGGACGCGCTCGTCGACGCCGTGGAACATGCCGGCGAAGTCGAGCTCGGCGGGCAGCTGGAGCGGGGCGAAGCCATAGCCGGTGATGCCAAGCCGGTTCAGGGACTTGTTGTCCGTGCCGCCCGAGAGCGTGTAGGGCAGCACCGTCGCGCCGGGGTCCTCGGCGTCGAGCGCTGCGACCATCGCGTCCACCAGAGAGCCGGCGAACGGGGTCTCGAGCGAGACGTCGCGGTGCACGTAGCTGAACTGCACGCCGTCGCCCGCGAGCTCCCTGAGCTTGGCGAGGACGAGCTCGTCCTGGCCGGGCAGGGTGCGCACGTCCACGCGGGCCTCGGCGGCGCCGGGGATGACGTTCTCCTTGTACCCTGCCCGGAGCATGGTCGGGTTGGACGTGTTCTGCAGCGTCGCGCCGACGAACCGGGCCAGGGTGCCGAGCTCCTTGAGCAGGATGTCCGGGTTGACCGGATCGAACTCGACGCCGGTCAGCTCGGTCACGCCGTCGAGGAAGCGCCGCGTCGTGTCGGTGAGCTCGATGGGCCACTCATGCGAGCCGATGTTCGCGACCGCGCGGGCCAGAGTCGTCACCGCATTGTCCGGATTGGTCTGGGAGCCGTGCCCGGCCCGGCCCGTCGCGGTGAGGCGCAGCCACTGGAGGCCCTTCTCAGCGGTCTGGAGGAGGTACGCGCGCTTGCCCCCGATCTCGGCGGAGAAGCCGCCCACCTCGCTGATGGCCTCCGTCGCCCCCTCGAACAGCTCGGGGCGGTTGTCCACGGCCCAGCGCGCGCCGTAGGCGCCGCCGGCCTCCTCGTCGGCGAACATCGCGACGACGAGGTCCCGGCGCGGGCGGGTTCCCGTGCGCTGCATCTCCCGGACGACGGAGAGGATCATGGCGTCCATGTCCTTCATGTCCACGGCACCGCGCCCCCAGATGAGCCCGTCGCGCAGCTCGGCGGCGAACGGGTCCACGCTCCAGTCCTCCTTCTGGGCGGGCACGACGTCGAGGTGCCCGTGGACGACGAGCGCGCCCGCGCTGGGATCCGTGCCCTGGATGCGCGCGACGACGGAGGCGCGGCCGGGCGCGGACTCGAAGATCTCGGGGACGAGGCCGACCTCGGCCAGGAGGCCCGCCGTGTACTCGGCGGCCGCGCGCTCGCCGGGCCCCGTGCCGTCGCCGTAGTTCGAGGTGTCGAAGCGGATCAGGTCCCGGCAGATGCCGACGACCTCATCCTCGGCGGGAACGTGGCTCGCGGCGGGGCTGACGGACATGGATCCTCCTCTAGGCTCGGCTCCCCCCAGCCTAGTCCTGCCTACCCCCCGGGGCGCCGCGCGATTTCTGCTTCGGCGCCGGATCGTGTAGAGTCTTACTCGCTGCCCGGGAGGGAAACACACGGTTGTTGATGCTCCGGGAGGCCGCCTGCGCGGGTGGCGGAATGGCAGACGCGCTAGCTTGAGGTGCTAGTGCCCGAATAGGGCGTGGGGGTTCAAGTCCCCCTCCGCGCACCACGGGAAGCCCCGGTCTTCGGATCGGGGCTTCCGTGCTTTCAGCTGTCCCCGCCGCGTGGCGACTCCGCCCGGGCGCCCGACAACGCGAGCAGGGTCCCCCAGAAGACCATGGCGACGCCCCAGAGGTAATGCGGCATGGCCCCGGCGCGGTCCGGGAAGGCAAGGACAGCCACACCGACGTAGGCCGCTGAGAGGCTCAGGCTCACCCGCAGGAGCGGCCGTGCAGGAGGCCAGACGCACATGAGGAGAGCGCAGACCGGCAGGATGAGGCCAAGCGCAGCCTGGAACGGCCAGTGGTCCATCCCCAGCGTGTTCACTGCCCTGGCGTCGTCGTCAGCAACGAGACGCGACTTCTCCAGGGCGTCGAGGGCAAAGCCGAGCCACAGCGGGAGTCCCAGGAGGGCGAGAGCACCAAGGGGCCAGTCCAGCGAAGTGGTCCTGGGAAAGGGTTCTGAAACGGCCTTGGTCAGCCAGGTGAGGAGCGCCGCCGTCCCGGCGACACCGAGCCCGACCCACACTGGTCGTGCATCCTGGCCCAGCGCTGCGCTGATGCCGAGGGCGACAGCGGCAACACCGAGCTGCACGATGGCCGGCCACGGGCTGCCCGGTCGACGAGCGATGGAGGCGTAGGCCGCCGCGATGACAAAGGTGAACAGGCTTCCCCAGCTCGCATCGAGCGGAACCTGCCACTCGTAGGCGGGATCGGTCCAGCCGGGCAGCGTCGCGAGATCCACGATCCCGAAGAAGACGATGGCACTCGTGGCGGCGAACAGCCATGCGAGCAGCCGGGCCGCCCGAGAGGGCTTTGCGGCGCGCTGCGCCTCGGCCGGCATGCGAGCCATGCGGAAAGGCTACCTATGCGCACTCCCGGGGTCGATGGACACCAGCACCGCCGGGGATGGTGTATTGTTCTATATCGCCGCCGAGGAGGAAAAGCGTGCTGATCCTCGTCCGATGGCCGCCTGCGCGGGTGGCGGAATGGCAGACGCGCTAGCTTGAGGTGCTAGTGCCCGAATAGGGCGTGGGGGTTCAAGTCCCCCTCCGCGCACAATCCCAGAAGGCCCGGGAATCCACGGATTCCCGGGCCTTCTGCGTTCTCTGGGGGCCTCGTGCGTTGCCCGGGCCTACTGACATCCCCGGGGCGCCCGCGTCTCAGGCCAGCGACAGCGTGTAGGAGACGACGAAACCCGCCGCGGTGCTGAGGGCGACGGCGGGGCCACCGTGCTCATACGCCTCCGGCATGAGTGTGTCCGCGAGGGAGGCGATCACAGCCCCGGCCGCGAAGGCGAGCGGCAGGGAGATGGTCTCGGGCCCGGACGTGGACAGGGGTCCCGCGCCGAGGACGACGGCGGCGACCAGCAGCACCCCGCAGGCCGCCCAGAGCCAGATGATCGCCGGAGAGGACATGCGCTCCTTCATCGACGCGGCCCCTACGAGCGCCTCGGGAAGGTTCGAGACGAAGATCGCGGCAAGGAGCGCGAGGCCGCCCGTGCCCTCCCCGAGCGAGACGCCGAGCGCGACGTTCTCTGGCACGCCGTCGAGCGTCACGGCGGCCAGCAGGGCCAGACCCGCCGCGCCACGCGTGGACGATGGCGACGCCGGGAGCAGCTCCGCGGCGGCGTTGGTGTCGAGCTTTGCGCTGCCCCGGAATTCGTCCGCCGGGACGCCAGTGCCCGGCTGCGCCCACCGGTCCAAGAGCGCACTCAGGGTCGTGAACACGATGGCGCCGACGAAGGGCCCGATAGCCGCCCGCCAGATGCCGCCGCGCTCATGGGAGTCCTGGAAGAGCTCGAAGGCCAGAGCTGTGATGAGTGCGCCGGCAGCGAAGGACAGGAGGATGGCGAGGAGGCGCTTGGGCAGCTCGAACCGGACACCGATGAGCGCCCCGATGATCAGGGCACTGGAGGCCACGGCGCCGAACAGCAGCGAGGTCCACATGCGGCCCAGTATTGCCCGGGGACAGGCCGGCCGGAAGGCGAAACTTCCGTCAGGCCACGGTCTGGAACACGTACTCGCCCCCGTCGAAGTCGACCCGGTGATACAGGATCTCTCTCGTCCCAGGCAGCGGGGGTGCGGTGGAGCGATACGTCTCTCCAGTCGGCGTCCTCACCTCGACCGTGTGCCGCGTCGCGGGGACCGTCGCCTCCGACCATCCCGGGGCTTCCTTGGTCTGGTTGCACCGCTCGCACAGCCCTTGACCGTTGCCCTCGGCAGTCGGCCCTCTCCGGGCGGCCGGGACGACGTGGTCGAATTGGCGCAGGGGCGCATCGCACCATGGGTTGCGGCAGGTGCGGTCACGGGCGGCGATGAGTCGCTTGAGCCCCTCGGGGAAGATCCGAGCCCGGGATTCCATCGCAACAAGCGTTCCGGTAGAGGGCGCTGCATAAAGGCGTCGCAAAGAGGCTTCCTGCTCAGACCCGGCGACGAGGTCCCGCGCGACCTGCGCCGGGATCACGCCGTAGCCGGGCAGCTCTGCCGGCTCGGACGAACCGCTGAGAAGTGCAGCGTCCGTCATGAGGAGCTGCACCTCGAGGCGCACGTCTGACGCCTTCGCCTGGCCCGTCAGCCGCTCCACGAGCGTGTCGGCCATGATCTGGTCGCGGGTCCTCGCGCTTGCGCCTGCCGCGCCGACAGCGCCGGGCGACCGCCCGGCGTCGTCCGCGGGGCCCGCAGAACGGAGACCGTCCGCGTGCTCAACGAGCGCCTTATGGGCCGCGATGGCATGCGCCGCCGGCAGGAGGCACGTCAGGTAGGCCATGGAATCCGGAGCGGGGCGGACGCTCACGCGCCGTTCGCTGACCGCCCGGCGGGCCCGGTTGGCCGCCGCGGCGGGATCGAGCCGCTGGGCGGTCTTCTTCGCCTCCGCCGCGAGCTGCCGGTCTCCCACGCCCTCGCGGGCATAGACGGGCACGAGCGCCTCATCGACCCGCACGCGGTCCTCGACACTCAGGCAGGCCGTCTCGCGCACGACCAGGGTGGCCCGCCACTCGTTGATCCGCCCGCCGGCGAGCGCGTTGAGGGTATGGGGCATCTCCTTCACCAGGGCCTGGGCGAGTCCGAGCAGCTGCCCGCCCTTGGCCGGCGACTCCTGCCTCGCCAGGGCAATGCGTGCAGCGACATCCAACGACGGGTCTGGCTGCCGGCCCACGTTCTCCTCGGCGCCGCTCAGGGCAGCGTCGGCGGCACGCCGCACTCCCACGAGGAGGGCGAGGCGGACGGAATCCATCGCCTGGCGCGCCGAGGCTGCGGCCTTGAGCCGTTCGGCGGCTGCTATGCGCTCGATGAGCTCATCCTCATCAAGAGCGTCGGGACCAGCGGCGCCTCCGACAGCATCGTGAGGCTCGAGATGATCGGCGAGGGCGAGCGCCCACGCATCGATCCTGGCCGACGTGACTCCTGGTTCCGGCCCGAGGGCTTCACGCCAGCCCGAAGCGCGGGCCGCAATGGCGGCCATGACGTGCTCGAGCGGCGAGGAGTCCGCGTCCCCCTCGCCGCCTCCGAGGCACTCGCCAGCCGGCCGTTCGAACATATCTTCGATTTTACCGCGCCTTCGGTTGATCTCCTAGCCTGTGGAGGACAAGTGGAGCTAGTGCTTCCGTGGTCCCGGCCGAAGGGACACCGCCGCCCATTCCCCACGTGAACGACGCCGCCCCGCTCGAAACGGCCTACTGGCCGTAGCCCCACTCCGCAAACCGCGCAGTGATCGCGGCCCTCCTCGGCTTCCGGTCCGCGACGACGTGGCCCGATAGCTCGACCACCGCCGCCCCACTTGGCCGGAGACCACGAATCCGCACCTGCTGGAGAACCGGCAGAAGGCCGTGAGGACAACCATGACACAACGTCCGGGGCACTATCATCGCCCCGGACCGGATCCCAGGCCCGCAGTGCCACCTCGGCACCGGCCATTCAAGTTACCATGGCCACAGCCAGCCGATGCTCATAACAATTCCCAGAAGAATAATAAAAATGCATCCGAATAGGATTGCGCTTATGCGCGCCAAACGTCCGAGCATCGCCGACCAATGACGTGCGACGGGAATTGGTTGCATAAATTCCACTGCAAATTTTTCATATCTCTTCTGAAGATGATGAGCGCACTTCCGGCAATAACAAGGAATGCGATAGGGATCCACCTCATTGGTTGACCCGAGAGATGAGCCCGATGCCACTGAAGGTTATTCCGGCGATGATCCATAAGACGGCCATTCCCCGAAGGATCGCCCGGTTTCGTCGCCTAGATTTTTCTGGGTCCCGAGGAGGGCGAAAGACAAAGCTGGGGGGATTCTTACTATCAGGCTTGCAGTTGCCAGCACAAGGAGCCCTCCTGCTAGTACCGCGAGGCCAAAAAGCGTAGCCGGAGCCATGAGAATCACCCGATCGCCAGGTCGATCAGGGCGACCGGCCCCAGGCACGCGGCGACAACCGCCGTCAAGGCAACACTGGCTGCCTTCCACACACGACGAAGAGTCAGCTTCACGGTTCCCCCAATGAACAGCCCAAGGGACGGAGCCTATGGTCAATGTCCAAGGGGAACCAGAGATCGCGAAACGGACGCCATTGGGCAGATCAGGTGACTACTTGGATCAGCGGAATCGTGTACCCGATTTCAGAAGGATTTCGCGTTCCCTCTTGCCGCCGCCCGTGAAGACGTGCTGACGAAGGAGCGCACCGGATGCGGCTGGGCTGACGACTCTCAGGGACCTGCTACGTGAACCCAAGGCCTCAACGGGCTCAGTGCGGGTCGGTGTACCCACAGTTTCGGGCAGGGAACCCCTCCGGAATTGCCGAACCCACGGGAAGCTGGCGTGGACCGCACATCTGATCGTCCGTGACGAATCTGAACTTGGTTAGCTTAGCCGCGCGACGCTCCCCACGAAGTGCCGCCGCCCCGCCGTCGCGTTCCAGCCCACGAAATCGCTCCGCTCCCACGCCCCGTCGGCGTCCACCGCGTCCGCGATGTTGACGGAGACCATGGCAGGCAGGAACACCGGCGCCTCGAAGGACACGTCCCACACGAAGGAGTCGCCCTTCTGCGCCCCGACCTCCGCGAGCGCGCGGGAGGCGGTGTACATGCCGTGCGCGATCGAGCGCTTGAGGCCGAGCGCCCTCGCCGAGAGCACCGAGAGGTGGATCGGATTGAAGTCGCCCGACACGCCTGCGTACTCGCGCCCGATGTCCACCCCGAGGCGCCACAGGGCCGTCGGCAGGGGCGGTCGGAACTCCTCGCGCTGCGCGCCGGCGCCGTTGGCCCCGGGTTTGTCGATCCCCGGCAGGAACGCGCCCTTGGCCAGGTACGACGAGACGCCGCGCCACACGGGCCCCCCTCCCCCGGCGATCTCCGCGACGACCTCGACCTGAGTCCCGGCGCGGTGCGCCGCGAGGTTCTCGGCCCACGCCGTGATGTCCAGCGCGTCGTCGTACGCGACCGGATCGCGATACTCGACCCGGTTCCGTAGGTGCACCATCCCCAGCAGCGGCAGCGGGAAGTCCTCGCGCGCCATGACGCTCATCGCCACGGGGAAGGCGAGCGCGTGCAGGTACCCGGCCGGCACGACGTCGCGCGCGGGCTCCCCGAGCAGGTGCTGGTAGGCGGTGAGCCTGGCCAGGTCGGGACGCACGACGGCGACGTGGTGCCTCGCGTCGGGCAGCCGCCGCCCGCCGTCGCGCCTCGAGATGAGCAGGCGGGCGGCCTCGGCGGCGGCCGTGACGTAGAGCTTGGACAGGGACGGCAGTTCGGGGAGCTCGACTGTCTCTTCCCGCATCACTGCCCCATCCAGTATTGGCCGCATACCCGCAGCACGTTCCCGGAGATCCCGCCCGCGGCGTCGGAGGCGAGGAACGCGATCGCCTCGGCGACGTCTACGGGCTGGCCGCCCTGCTGGAGCGAGTTGATCCGCCGCCCCACCTCCCGCATCGCGAACGGGATCCGCGCCGTCATGTCCGTCTCGATGAACCCGGGGGCGACGGCGTTCACGGTCCCGCCCGTCGCGGCGAGCCGCGCAGCCGTCGAGCGCACCATGCCCATGACGCCGGCCTTGGACGCTGCGTAGTTGGTCTGCCCGCGGTTGCCCGCGATCCCCGAGGTCGAGGCGACCGAGACGATCCGGGCGCCGTCGCGGAACCGGTCCGAGGCCAGGAGCGCCTCGTTGATCCGCAGCTGCGCCGCGATGTTCACGGCGATGACCGCATCCCACCGGGCCGCGTCCATGTTGGCCAGGAGCTTGTCCCGCGTGATGCCGGCGTTGTGCACCACGATGTCGAGCCCTCCGTGCCGATGGAGGGCGTGGTCGAGGATCCGCTCCCCCGCATCGGGGGTGGTGATGTCCAGCTGGAGCGCGGTCCCGCGGACGTCGTTCGCGACCTTCGCGAGGGCGTCGCCGGCGGCCGGAACGTCTACGGCGACGACCTTGGCCCCGTCGCGGGCGAGCGTGCGCGCGATCTCGGCGCCGATGCCGCGGGCCGCCCCGGTCACGACGGCCACCTTCCCGGCGAGGGGCCTCTCCGGGTCGGCGGGCACCTCCCCCTTGGCCGTGCCGACCGTGAGGAACTGACCGTCGACGAAGGCGGAGCGGCCCGAGAGCAGGAAGCGCAGCGCCCCGAGGGCGCTCGGCGCATCGGCGGGCACGCCCTCCGCAAGGAGGATCCCGTTGCCGGTCGCGCCGCTGCGCAGCTCCCGGGCCAGCGAGCGCAGCGCCCCCTCGACGCTGCTACGGGCGGCGGCGACGGCGGGCTCGTCCGCCGTCGAGGACCGGCGGGAGAGCGTCACGACCCGCCCGCCCGGGGCCAGCGAGCGCAGCGCCGCCCCGGCGGCGAGGAAGGGGGCCGAGAGGCCCTCGGGGGCGCCGATGCCGTCGAGGGCGAGGACGATCGCCCCGAGCCGCTCGCGTCGTTCCGGCGGGCCGGACGACGACGGTGCCTTCCCGCCGTCGTGCGCTGCGGTCTGCGCGGCGCTCGGGACTGCCCTTCCGGTGCCCGCGTCCCGCCGCACTTCGACGTCCCAGCCCTTGAGGGCGGTCTCGACCGCGTCGGCGCCTTCCCCCGTCCCGACGAGCAGGACGGGTCCGGGCACGAGCGGGGCATCGGGGACGTGCCGGCGCAGCTCCACGGGCTGCGGGAGGCCGAGCCGCTTGGCGAGGTCGCGGCCCCAGCCGCGGGAGACGAACTGCGTGTACTTGTCCGCTGCCATGGTCCCGCCTCAGCGTCCCTCGAGGACCGCGACGACGCCCATGCCGCCCGCGGCGCACACGGAGACGAGCCCGCGCGCCGGCCGGCCGAGGTCGCCGGCCCGGGTGCGCTCGTGGAGCTGCTTCGCGAGCGTCGCCGCGATGCGCCCGCCGGTCGCGGCGAAGGGGTGGCCCGCGGCGAGCGAGGAGCCGTTGACGTTGAGCTTGGCCCTGTCCACCTTGCCGAACGCGCCGTCGAGGCCGAGGCGCTCGCGGCAGAAGTCCTCGTCCTCCCAGGCCGCGAGCGCAGCGAGGACGGTGCCCGCGAAGGCCTCGTGGATCTCGAAGTAGTCGAAATCCTCAAGCGTGAGTCCGAGCCGCGCGAGCATGCGCGGCACGGCGAACACGGGCGCCATGAGCAGACCGTCCTTGCCGTGGACGAAGTCCACCGCGGCGGCCTCGCCATCCACGATCTCGGCGAGGACGGGCAGGTCGCGCTCGGCCGCCCAGTCCTCGGAGGCGAGGAGGACGGCGGAGGCGCCGTCGGTGAGCGGCGTGGAGTTGCCCGCCGTCATGGACGCCTCGGCGCCGAGGTGCCTGCCGAAGACGGGCTTGAGCGAGGCCATCCTCTCGGGCGTCGTGTCGGGACGGAGGTTCTGGTCCCTCGTGAGGCCGCGGTACGGGGTCAGGAGGTCATCGAAGAAGCCGCGCTCGTAGGCGGCGGCGAGGTTGCGGTGCGAGGCGAGGGCGAGCTCGTCCTGGGCCTCCCGCGTGATGCCCCACTGCTTGGTGGTCAGCGCCTGGTGCTCGCCCATGGACAGGCCGGTGCGCGGCTCCGCGGTGCCGGGCGCGACGGGCGTGAGGTCCTTGGGGCGGATGCGGGACAACGCCTTGAGCTTCTGCTGGACGGTCTTCGCGCGGGAGAGCTCGAGGACGGCGCGGCGCAGGCCCTCGCTCACGACGATCGGCGCGTCCGAGGTCGTGTCGACGCCGCCGGCGATGGCCGAGTCGATCCGGCCGAGCTTGATCTTGTCAGAGAGCGAGAGGACCGTCTCGAGGCCGGTCGCGCAGGCCTGCTGGACGTCGTAGGCGGGCGTCTCGGGGCTCAGCGCGGAACCCAGCACCGCCTCGCGGGTGAGGTTGAAGTCCCGCGAGTGCTTGAGCACGGCGCCGGCGGCGACCTCGCCGATCCGCTCGTCGGCGAGGCCGAAGCGGGCCACGAGCCCGTCGAGCGCGGCCGTGAGCATGTCCAGGTTCGATGTCTCGGTATAGGCGCCGTTGGCGCGGGCGAACGGGATGCGGTTGCCGCCGACGACGACTGCCTTGCGCACGGGCGCGGGCTGGGTGATGGGCATGGCGCTCCTCCGGGGGTCCAATGGCCTGAATTACCGATACCAAGCGTACCTGATACGCTGGGTATCGTGAACTACCCCACACCAGCGGACGACGGGGCCAAAGACGACGGCGCCGCGCCGGCTTCCACTCTCGGGCCGCCTGCCGACGGGCGCGCCACCCGGTGGGCGAGCCACCGCGAGGAGCGGCGCTCCGAGCTCATCCGCGCCGCACGCCGCGCTGTCCACCGCCTCGGGCCTGACGTTCCCATGGAGGACATCGCCTCCGCGGCGAGCACCTCGAAGTCGGTCTTCTACCGGTACTTCCGGGACAAGGCCGGCCTCGCGGCGGCCATGGGCGAGCTCGTCCTGGCCCAGATGCAGGAGCGCATCGCGGAGGCCGCCGCGGCCGCCCCGTCCCCGTACGACGGGCTGCGCTCGATGGTCCACGCGTACCTGGCCATGGCGGCGCGCTCGCCGAACGTGTACGAGTTCGTCACGCGTGGCCCGGGGGGCGCGGCGGCGGATCCGGCCGGCGGGAGCGTGGCCGGGGCTGCGTTCGGGTCCTTCTTCGATGCCGTCGGGGCCATGATCGAGTCCCCCATGCGGCGGCACCTCGACCCCGGTTCGCAGGCCACGCTCGACTACTGGCCCTGCGCGGCCATCGGCCTCGTACGCTCCGCCGGCGAGCGCTGGCTCACCACGCCCCCCTCGCCCGACAAGCCATCCCTCGACGACATGGCCAGCCTCATCGCCGACTGGCTCTACGGCGGCATCGCCGCCCAGGCGGGCCTCGCCGTCGTCCGCGCCCCGCTTCCCGCAGCTAAGGAGCACCCATGACCCCGATCGCCCCCGAAAGCACCGCCGTCGCGGACACCGCCGTCGAAGCTCCCGACACCACCGAGGTCCCCGCCGTCGCGGAGAGCACCGCCGCCGAGATCCCAGACGTCGCGGACACCGCCGAGTCGCCATCGGTGGACGTGGCTGCGCTCGGCGAGCTGCTGCTCGGCCGCTGGGCCGAGACCCGCCGGACGGCCCGCGAGCTCGCCGGGCATCCCGAGCTGCACAAGGTCGAGGGCATGACGCACACGGAGCACCGCGAGCGCGTGCGCGGCCAGCTCAAGTACCTCGTGGACCACCGGGCGGTCCAGCGCGCCTTCCCCCGCGAGCTCGGCGGCGAGGACGACCACGGAGCCAACATCGCGGGCTTCGAGGAGCTCGTCACAGCGGACCCCTCGCTGCAGATCAAGGCCGGGGTGCAGTGGGGCCTGTTCGGCTCGGCCGTCCTGCACCTCGGCACCGAGGAGCACCACCGCCGCTGGCTGCCCGGGATCATGGAGCTCGCGGTCCCCGGGTGCTTCGCCATGACCGAGACCGGGCATGGCTCCGACGTCGCGAGCATTGGCACGACGGCCACCTACGATCCGGATGCGCGCGAGTTCGTCCTCCACACGCCGTTCCGCGCCGCGTGGAAGGACTACATCGGCAATGCAGCGAAGGACGGCGTGGCCGCCGTCGTGTTCGCCCAGCTCATCACGCGCGGCATGGGCCATGGCGTCCACGCGTTCTACGTCCCGCTGCGGGACCCGGAGACGCACGAGTTCCTGCCGGGAGTGGGCGGCGAGGACGACGGCGTGAAGGGCGGGCTCAACGGGATCGACAACGGGCGCCTCCACTTCGACCACGTCCTGGTCCCCCGCACCAACCTGCTCAACCGGTACGGCGGCGTCGCCGAGGACGGCACCTACTCCTCGCCCATCGCGAGCCCAGGGCGCCGGTTCTTCACGATGCTGGGGACGCTCGTCCAGGGCCGCGTCTCGCTCGACGGCGCCGCGGTCGCCGCCTCGAAGGTCGGCCTCGCCGCAGCCCTGGGCTACGCGACCGAGCGGCGCCAGTTCAACGCCTCGTCGGACGAGAACGAGGAGGTGCTCCTGGACTATCAGCGCCACCAACGGCGGCTCCTGCCGCTCCTTGCGGGGACCTATGCGATGTCCTTCGCCCATGAGCAGCTCCTCGCCAAGCTGGACGAGGTGTTCTCCGGCGCACAGGCCGCGGACGAGGACCGGCAGGACCTCGAGACGCTCGCCGCCGCGCTCAAGCCGCTCTCGACCTGGCACGCGCTCGATACGCTCCAGGAGTGCCGCGAGGCCTGCGGCGGCGCGGGGTTCCTCATCGAGAACCGCTTCGCATCGCTCCGCGCGGACCTCGACGTGTACGTGACGTTCGAGGGGGACAACAATGTCCTGCTCCAGCTCGTGGCCAAACGCCTCCTGAACGACTACGCGAAGGAGTTCCGCGGCCTCAGCGTCGGCGCGCTCGCGAAGTTCGCCCTTGGCCAGGCCCGCGGCATGGCCTATCGGACAGGGCTCGGCACGGTCGCCCAGTTCATCGCCGACTCGGGCCGGGCCCAGCGCTCCGCGCTTGCCCTGCGCGACCCCGACACGCAGCGCCTGCTGCTGGCCGACCGCGTCCAGACCATGGTCGCGCAGGCAGCCCAGTCCCTCCACGGCGCCGACCGCCTGCCCAGGGCCGAGGCCGCGGCGCGGTTCAACGCGCACCAGGACGAGCTCATCGAGGCCGCACGGGCCCATGGCGAGCTGCTCCAGTGGGAGGCCTTCACCGAGGCCCTCGACACTGTCGAGGACGCCGGAACCCGGCAGGTTCTCACGTGGCTGAGGGACCTCTTCGGGCTGACCCTCGTCGAGAAGCACCTCGCGTGGTACCTCATGAACGGCCGGCTCAGCATGCAGCGCGGGCGGACCGTGGGCGAGTACATCAACCGCCTGCTCGTGAAGCTCCGCCCGCACGCGAGGGACCTGGTCGACGCCTTCGGCTACGGTCCGGAGCACATCCGGGTCGCGATCGCGAGCGGCGCCGAGGCCGAGCGGCAGGCCGAGGCGGCCGAGCACTACCACGCCCTGCGGGACTCGGGCCAGGCTCCCGTGCCCGAGAAGCGGCTCCCGGACCGGGCCTAGCACGGCCGTGCCGGATGGGCCGCGCCCGGGATGGCGGGCCTCCGACCGCCTGCTTCCCCACCCCGCGCGGCCGGGTCTAGCCTGAGGGCAGGACCCGGCCGCCCGGGCCGGGCCCGCGTCAGGAGGATCCGATGGGCGAAGGATGGGGCCGCAGGGGCCAGTGGGACATGCCGGAGCACCTGAGGCGGTTCGGGATCCCGGAGCCGTTCCGGCGGTTCGTCGAGGGCGACTGGGAGACCGGATGGCTGCGGGTCGAGGAATTCCGCGACGGTGAGACGCTCGTCGTGCGGGTCGAGGTCCCCGGCATCGACCCCGAGAAGGACGTCGACGTGACCGTCCAGGAGGGCGTCCTCAGCATCAAGGCGGAGCGCCGAGAGAGCACCGAGGACAGCGTCAGAGACGGGTATCGCAGCGAATTCCGCTACGGCTCGTTCTCGCGCACCGTGGACCTGCCTCGGGGCGTGCGCGGCGACGATGTCACCGCCTCCTACCGCGACGGCGTCCTCGAGGTCCGGGTACCGATCGCGCCCGAGGCGGGGCCAGGGCCGACCAAGGTCACCGTCAACCGCGGCTGACCGGCAGGAGGAGCCGGGGACGACGACGGCGACGCACCCGCCGGGCGTGCGTCGCCGCCGTCGTGCTTCTGGCACAGCCGTTCCAGCACACGTGTTCCAGCACGGCCGTGCTGGAACGGCGCTACAGGACGCTCTTGTAGACCTCGAGGGTCGTGGCCGCGATGCTCTCCCACGAGAAGTGCTCCTCGGCGCGGGCGCGGCCGGCCTCGCCCATCTTCCGGGCCCGATCCGGGTCCAAGACGACCTCGGTGAGGGCGGCGGCGAAGTCCGTGACGAACTTCTCCGGGTCCAGCGGGGTGCCCGTGCCGTCGCTGACCTGCTCGATCGGGACGAGGAGTCCGGTCGTGCCGTGGTCGACCACCTCGGGGATCCCGCCCGTCGCCGTCGCGACGACCGCCGCGCCGCAGGCCATGGCCTCGAGGTTCACGATGCCGAGGGGCTCATAGATGCTGGGGCACGCGAAAGCGGTCGCGTGCGAGAGGACCTGAATGAGCTCGGCGCGCGGGAGCATGCGCTCGATGAGGACGATGCCCTCGCGCTCGGCACGCAGCGCGTCGATGAGCTCAGCGGTTTCGGCGGCGAGCTCCGGCGTGTCGGCGGCGCCGAGGCACAGGACGAGCTGGACGTCGGCCGGCAGCTTCGCGGCGGCGCGCAGGAGGTACGGAACGCCCTTCTGGCGGGTGTTGCGGCCCACGAAGACCACCGAGGGCTTCTCGGGGTCGATGCCGAGCGCGCGCAGGTGCTCGGTGCCCTCGTCGCGACCCCACCGGGAGACGTCGATGCCGTTGTGGACCACTCGGACTTTCGCCGGGTCCACGTCCGGGTAGCAGCGCAGGATGTCCTCCCGCATGCCGTTCGAGACGGCGATGATCGCGTCCGCGGCCTCGTATGCCGTCTTCTCCACCCATGAGGACAGGCGGTAGCCGCCGCCGAGCTGCTCGGCCTTCCACGGGCGCAGCGGCTCGAGGCTGTGGGCGCTGAGGACGTGCGGGATGCCGTGAAGGAGCTTCGCGATGTGCCCTGCCATGTTCGCGTACCACGTGTGGGAGTGCACGAGATCGGCGCCGGCGACATCCGGGACGATGCCGAGGTCGACGCCGAGCGTCTGCAGCGCCGCGTTGGCCCCCGCGAGGTGATCGGGCACCTGGTACGACGCGACGGAGGCGCCGTCGACCTCCGGCTCCCGCGGCGCGCCGAAGGCATGGACGTGCAGATCGACCTCGCGGGCCAGGACCCTGCTCAGCTCTGCCACATGCACACCTGCGCCGCCGTAGATCTCCGGCGGGAATTCCTTGGTCACAATGTCGATACGCACGGTCTCAACGTAGTCGGTGCGGAGATCGTGTTCTAGTGTGAAGGTGGCCACGGTCCACGGCCGGAGCGCGGCCCACAGACATGCCGGAACGAAGGAATACGGGGGTTGCGCAGTGGCGCCTAGGAAAGTATTGGCGATCGTCCTGGCGGGTGGCGAGGGCAAGCGACTCATGCCGCTCACGGCCGACAGGGCCAAGCCCGCGGTACCGTTTGCCGGCGGGTACCGGCTCATCGACTTTGCGTTGTCGAATCTGGTCAACTCGGGCTACCGCCGCATCGTTGTGCTCACCCAGTACAAATCGCACAGCCTCGACCGCCATATCTCCGAGACATGGCGCCTCTCGACCCTTCTGCAGAACTACGTCGCCTCCGTCCCCGCGCAGCAGCGCGTGGGCAAGAGCTGGTTCCTGGGCAGTGCGAACGCGATCTACCAGTCGCTCAACCTCATCCACGACGACCAGCCGGACATCGTCGTCGTCGTCGGTGCCGACCACGTGTACCGCATGGACTTCGACCAGATGGTCGAGGCCCACATTGCGTCGGGCGCGAAGGCCAGCGTGGCCGCTGTCCGGCAGCCGCTGAACATGGCCAACCAGTTCGGCGTCATCGAGACCGACGCGACCGACCCCGGCAAGATCGCCGCGTTCGTCGAGAAGCCCGCGACCACGCCCGGCCTGCCGGACGACCCGGACTCGTTCCTCGCCTCGATGGGCAACTACGTCTTCGACGCCGACGCCCTCGTCGAGGCCCTCAAGCGCGACGCCGAGCGGCTCGACACGAAGCACGACATGGGCGGGGACATCATCCCGTACTTCGTCGAGCGCGGCGAGGCGGGCGTGTACGACTTCACGAAGAACGAGATCCCGGGCTCCACGGAGCGCGACCGCACGTACTGGCGGGACGTGGGGACGCTCGACTCGTTCTACGACGCCCACATGGACCTCATCTCCCCGTTGCCGGTCTTCAACCTGTACAACTCGGAGTGGCCGATCTTCACTCGCCAGAGCGTGTCCCCGCCGGCGAAGTTCGTCCGCGGCGAGGGCGGCACCGTGGGGACGGCGCTCGATTCGATCGTGGCGAGCGGGGTCGTCATCTCGGGCGGGATCGTTGAGGGCTCGGTCCTCTCGCACGACGTGCGCGTCGACGCCGCAGCCCGCGTCGTGGATTCGGTGATCATGGACAGCGTCCAGATCGGTGCCGGGGCCGTCGTGAACCGGGCGATCGTCGACAAGAACGTCACTATCCCCGCGGGCGCGACCGTGGGCGTCGACGCGAAGCTCGACCGTCTGCGCGGGTTCGAGGTCACGGCCTCCGGGATCACGGTGCTGTCCAAGGGCCAGATCGTCCCGGAACCTGACGAGGACGAGCGCCGGCTGGCCGCCGCGTGGTCCTCGAAGGTCCCGGCCGCCCTCGAGGACGTCGCCGCCGAGCTCCCCGAGGTCGTCGAGCGGATCCAGGAGGTGCACGCGGCCGCCGCATCGGGCTACTCCGGCGGGGCCGCCGCGGGCGCGCCGAAGGGCGCCGGCGGGCACGCGCCGTCGTCCGTCAGCTCCCCCGCCAAGGGTTAGCCGGGCGCGGGGGCCCGGGACCGCCCGGGTCCCCGCGCACCGGTAGAATGGGAGTCCATGAGCTCCCCCGATGTGCCCTCCGAACTGACGCCTGAGGAGATCCAGGCCTGCCTCAAGGTCCTGGGTACGATCCACGCGTACGACGAGGAGCACCCCGACTACGTCGCGGTGCGCCGTGCGACCGGCAAGATGTTCAAGGCGCACCGGCGTTTCACGCGCACGCAGAAGCGGGACGCGATCGCCGAAGCGGACAAGGCCGTCATCGCCCAGACCGCGACCGCGGCGCCGGACCGGATCGATGACGAGACGAAGGGCAACAAGCTCAAGCCCTCGGCGACCGGCTCGATCGCCGGGCACCTCATCCGGTCGCGGCCCTGCTACATCTGCAAGCAGCACTACACGCAGGTCGACGCGTTCTACCACCAGCTCTGCCCCGAGTGCGCTGCCCTGAACCATGCGAAGCGGGACGCGCGCACGGACCTGGCCGGCCGGCGCGCCCTGCTCACCGGCGGGCGCGCGAAGATCGGCATGTACATCGCGCTGCGGCTCCTGCGGGACGGCGCCCACACGACGATCACGACGCGCTTCCCCAAGGATGCCGCGCGCCGCTTCGCCGCGATGGAGGACAGCGCGGAGTGGATCGACCGGCTCACGATCGTGGGCATCGACCTGCGCGATCCGTCCCAGGTCATCTCCCTGACTGACGCGCTCGACGCCGAGGGCCCCCTCGACATCATCATCAACAACGCCGCGCAGACCGTGCGCCGCTCGCCGAACGCGTACAAGCCGCTCGCCGACGCCGAGGACGAGCCGCTCCCCGCCGCGCTCCTGGCCTCGAACGGTGGGCCGCAGCTGCTGACGTTCGGGCACGCGCACGACAGGCACCCGCTCTCGATCGCCGGCTCCGTCACCGGACACCCCGTCCTCGCGGGCGACGCCGTGACCGCACTCGCGCTCTCGACCGGGTCCACGTCGCTCGAGCGGATCGAGGCCGGGACCGCGATCGACGCCGGCGGGCTCGTGCCTGACCTCGCGACGATCAATTCCTGGACGCAGGTCGTGGACCAGGTCGACCCGCTCGAGATGCTCGAGGTCCAGCTGTGCAACGTCACTGCGCCGTTCCTGCTCGTGAGCCGGCTGCGGGCCGCGATGCGGCGGTCGACGGCGCGGCGCAAGTACGTCGTCAACGTCTCCGCGATGGAGGGGCAGTTCGGGCGGAAGTACAAGGGGCCGGGTCATCCGCACACGAACATGGCCAAGGCGTCGCTGAACATGATGACGCGCACGAGCGCCGGGGAGATGTTCGAGACCGACCGCATCCTCATGACCGCTGTCGACACCGGCTGGATCACGGACGAGCGGCCGCACTACACGAAGGTCCGCCTGGCCGACGAGGGGTTCCACGCCCCGCTCGACCTCGTGGACGGCGCGGCCCGGGTGTACGACCCGATCGTCATGGGCGAGGCGGGCACCGACCTGTACGGGGTATTCCTCAAGGACTACAAGCCCTCCCCCTGGTGAGCCGTTGAGGGGTCATATCCCCTGCCCTGCTGCCGGCCTCTATGCCTCTGCCCGGCAGCAGCCTTGCCGTGCCCTCGTGCCACCCCCAGGGGAAGAGACGAAGGCCAGCGACCAAGTAGAAAACGGCCTGTGCCACGGCACAAAGCAGGTAGTTGCTACTCGTGACAGGTGCTAGAGCAAAATCCTAGGGTCGACTCATCACGGCGCGGCCGTGGCATTCGTCGAATGCTGCAGATGTGGTGGGAACGTCTTCAGGGCCGCAGCCTTGCACCTAATAAGTTCATCACGACGGCGCTCCGCCAGGGGCCGTCCACGTCATGAAGAGTGGTCAAGCCAGTGTCTATTCCTAGCCAAGGTCCGGCCCATGTGCCAGACGTCGAGAGTCCATCGCCAACGACCTCCCCGAACACGGACGGTCATAGTGAAAGCCGCAGGGCTTCCTCGCCTGGCATACCGCGGGGACGTCACCGCCCGCCTGGCCCCCCAGTACCCAGATCCCGGGAAGTGCGGCTCTATGCGCTGCTGACAGCGCTGCTGCTTGCACTGGGTGGGCTGATGGCACCGATTGCGGCGGCGGACGCCGGTGATGTCGGGGTTGAGGGTCCCTCTCACTCCGGAACCGGGACGCCGACCGGCACGAAGCGGGCGACGAGTTCGCTGTGGTTCAACGACGGGATCTGGTGGGGCAACCTGTGGGACACTGCCAGCTCGGACTTCCATATCTTCCGGTTCGATCCATCGACGAGCTCGTGGGTCGATACGGGGGTGGTGACGGACCCACGGGCGAACACCCATCACGACGTGCTGTGGGATGGGACGACGCTGCATGTGGCGAGCTACCGGTTCGTCAACGACGGTCTCCCGGCCGAGCCTAACTTCCCGACGACGCATCGGCGCTACAGTTACAGCTCGAGCACCAAGACGTACTCGCTGCTGACGTCGACCAGCATCAACAACTACAAGGTCGAGACCCTGACCATCGACAAGGACTCCACCGGCCGTGTGTGGGCGACGTGGCCTCAGGGGAACCAGATCTACGTGAACGTCACCGCTACGGATGGCGAGACCTGGGGGACGCCCTTCCCGCTCCCTGGGGAGATGGCGAACGTGTCCCTGAACGACAACTCGGCCGTGATCGCCTTCGGACCCGGCAAGATCGGTGTGATGTGGAGCCGGACGGTCATCGACTCTACCGACGGCATGTACTGGAGCTACCACGTCGACGGGGCTTCGGACACCGACTGGAGCGCTCCCGTGGCAGCGGTCCAGGGGCTGCGCAGCGGCGATGACCATATGAACCTGAAGTGGCTGGACTCCTCGGGAGACAAGGTTTTCGCCGCGATCAAGACGAACTTCACGTCGGCGTCCCAGCCGCTGATCCAGCTGCTGGAACTGAGCGGGACGGTCTGGTCGGCGCACACGATCGCGACGGTCGCGGAATGCCCGAACCGAGCGGTCGTCCTGATCGATGAGAGCACCCGGATGCTGCGCACCTTCGCCACCTATCCGAAGCCCAGCGGCACGATGAACGCCGGCGTCTGCACCACCTCGGGGGGCGCGATCTACGAGAAGTCCACGCCGCTGGACAACATCAACTTCACTACGGACAAGACTGAACGCATTGTCGACGTGGACCAGTACGTCCACAACGTGACGTCAACAAAGCAGAACCTCAACAGCTCGACGCGCGGGACGGCGAACAGCGGTCTGTTGCTGCTCGCCGACGTGAACGCCACGAGCAGGTACTGGCACTACTTCGACTCGAGCGGTGGTGCTGGGGGCGGCGACACGACGGCTCCGACGGTGACGGATACGTCTCCGGCTGACGGTGCGACGGGCGTGGCGGTGACGGCGGACGTGACGGGGACGTTCTCGGAGGCGATGGACGCCTCGACGATTACGTCGAGCGCGTTCACCCTGCAGACGGGGACGACGCCGGTGCCGGCCGACGTGGCGTACAGCAGCACGACCAAGGCTGCGACGTTGAACCCGAGTGCGGACCTGGCCGCGGATACGACGTACACGGCGACCATCAAGGGCGGCACCGACGGGGTGAAGGACGCTGCCGGCAACGCGCTCGCCTCGGACACGTCCTGGACCTTCACCACGGCCGCGCAGTCTCCGATTGCAGCCAAGGCAGCTTCCCTGAATGGTGCTCTTGGAGCTGCCACCACTGGAGAAGTGTATGGCCTCAAGGACAACGGCGGGTACCAGTGCTTTGAACGCGGATGCATCGTCTGGTCGCCGGCATCAGGGGCACAGGTCTCAACTGGCGCGATCCGTGACCTGTGGGCGGCTACAGGGTTTGAGAACGGCAGGCTCGGATACCCGACCACCGACGAGGTCGGCGGGCTCAAGGATGGCGGCGTCTACCAGAACTACCAGGGCGGCGCGATCATCTGGTCACCGACAACAGGAGCCCACATCTCCGTGGGGGCGATCCGTGACCTGTGGGCGGCTACAGGGTTTGAGAACGGCAGGCTCGGATACCCGACCACCGACGAGGTCGGCGGGCTCAAGGATGGCGGCGTCTACCAGAACTACCAGGGCGGCGCGATCATCTGGTCACCGACAACAGGAGCCCACATCTCCGTGGGGGCGATCCGTGACCTGTGGGCGGCTACAGGGTTTGAGAACGGCAGGCTCGGATACCCGACCACCGACGAGGTCGGCGGGCTCAAGGATGGCGGCGTCTACCAGAACTACCAGGGCGGCGCGATCATCTGGTCACCGACAACAGGAGCCCACATGTCCGTTGGCGCCATCCGCGAAATCTGGGCCTCCACGGGATTCGAATCGGGTCGCCTCGGCTACCCCACCAGTGAAGAATACGCGACCGGCAATGACGGAGGCGTGGCTCAGAACTATCAAGGTGGCATCATTCGTTTGAGCCCGAGCGGCGCCAGCATCTCCTGGTTCTGAGCACCGGTCCAAGGCCAGCATGCCGGCTGAGCCATCCATGGACGGTCCAGCGGCGGGAAGCGGGCGGCAGGGATGCCGCCCGCTTCTCCGCGCTTGGGGCGGATCAGGCGAGGCGGGTGATTTCTACCTCGACGTCGAGGTGGGAGCCTCCGCCGCCCGAGAGGATGCCCTTGAGCGGGGGCACGTCCCGGTAGTCGCGCCCGCGGGCCACGGTCACGTGGAAGTCGCCGGCGGGCTTGTGGTTGGTCGGGTCCCAGCTGCGCCACTCGCCGTCCCACCACTCGAGCCACGCGTGGGACTGGCCGGCCACGGTCTCACCGATGCCCGCCGTCGAGCGCGGATGGAGGTAGCCCGAGATGTACCGCGCGGGGATCCCGAGGCTCCGCAGCGACCCGATGGCGAGGTGGGCGAGGTCCTGGCACACGCCCTCGCGCTGGTTCCACGCCTGTTCGGCGTCGGTCGTGACGCCGGTGCTGCCCGGCATGTAGCGCATCTCGCCGCGCATCCACTCGAACACGGCGTGGGCGGCCTCGTTCGGGTCCAGCCCCTCGGCGAGCTGCGGCACGATCCCGAGCACCTCCGTCCCGGGCCCGGACAGGCGCGACTGCGGGAGCCAGTCGCTGAACTGGTCCTCGATCTCGGGGCTGCGCAGCCGCTCCCACGGCACGACCTCGCCCTCGACCGGCACGCGCTCGACGCGGTGCACCTCGACCGTCGTCGTCGAGACGACCTCGAGGTACTCGTGCGGGATCTGCATGTCGAACGCCGTCACGCGCGTGCCCCAGTAGTCCTTGTAGGAGCTCATGGCCGCCTGCGACGGCGCGACCCGCACCTGCGACTCGAGCACGACCTGCTGCGGCTCCGTGAGCGGCGTCATGCGCGCCTCGTTGTAGCTGAGCGTGACGCGCTTGTTGTACCGGTACGCCGTCCGGTGGTCGATCCTCAGACGGGTCATGACACCTCTCCCACCCAGGCCTGCTCGTCGGCCCGATTGAAGTACTTGCGCGAGATCGCATCGGAGGCCTGCGCGACGGCCTTCTGGACGCGCTCCATGTGCTCGGGCAGCTCGACCATGAGGTCGTCCGTCCGGTGGAACTCGAGGAACGTCCTCGCCTGCCCGACGATCCGGCGGGCGTCGTTGATGAACCCGACCCGCTGGTCCGAGGGGTCGAGCTTCTCGAGGGCCTTGTCCGCATCCCGCAGCGCGTACACGATCGAGCGGGGGAAGAGCCGGTCCATGAGCAGGAACTCCGCGGCGTGCCGGTCGTCGAACGCGGCCCGCCGCGTGCGCAGGAACGACTCGTAGGCGCCCGCGCAGCGCAGCATGTTGACCCACGACATCCCCGCCGTGTGCACCTCGCGCGTCGAGAGCATGCGCGCGGTCATGTCGGCCCGCTCGAGCGATCGGCCCAGGACCATGAACTGCCAGCCCTCGTCATGGCTCATCGTCGTGTCGGCATGGCCCCGCGCCATCGCGGTCCGCTCCAGGACCCAGTTGCAGAAGCGGTACGTCCCGACGACGTCCTTGCGGTGCTGGCTCAGGCCGTAGAAGGTCGTGTTGAGGCACTCCCACAGGCTCGAGGACACCGTCTCCCGCGCCCGCCGCGCGTTCTCGCGCGCGGCCCCGAGTGATCCGGCGATGCTCGTCGCATGCGAGCGGTCGTAGGCGAGCGCGTGCAGGAGCTCGGACAGTCCGAACTCGTCCTTCTCGGGCCGCGAGCCCATGACGCCGAGCAGTTCCTGCGCGACGCTGCGCTGCTCCTCCGGGGGGAGGTGGTTGAGCCGCTCGAGGTGGACGTCGAGGATGCGGGCGGTCCCGTCGGCGCGCTCGACGTAGCGGCCGATCCAGAACAGGGATTCAGCGATGCGGCTGAGCATGGCGGCCTCCTCGGGCGGTACGGGCAGGGCGGGTGGGTGCAAGAGCACGACGGGTGGGTGCAAGAGCACGACGGCGCGAGCTCACTGCTGCTGCTGCTCCGCCTGGCGGTCGCGGTCCCGCCAGCTGCTCTCGACGGGCCACACGCTCGTCCGCTCGCGGATGCTGATCGAGTGCCGCGGCTCGGCCTCAATCGGCACGTCCGGCGACTCGGCGAGGACCCACGTGTCCTTCGACCCGCCGCCCTGGCTCGAGTTGACGATGAGCGAGCCCTCCTTGAGGGCGACGCGGGTGAGCCCGCCCGGGAGCACCCAGACGTCGTCGCCGTCGTTGATCGCGAACGGGCGCAGGTCCACGTGCCGGGGCCCGAACTTGTCGCCCGAGAGCGTCGGGACGGTCGAGAGCTGCAGGACCGGCTGGGCGATCCACCCTCGCGGGTCGGTGAGCACGCGGGAGCGCAGGGTCTCGAGCTCCTCGCGTGTCGCGTCGGGGCCGATCACGAGGCCCTTGCCGCCCGAGCCGTCGACGGGCTTGACCACGAGCTCGTCGAGCCGGTCGAGGACCTCCTCGCGCGCGGCGTCCTCCTCGAGCCGGTAGGTGTCCACGTTGGCGATGATGGGCTCCTCGCCGAGGTAGTAGCGGATGAGGTCCGGCACGTACGAGTAGACGAGCTTGTCGTCCGCGACGCCGTTGCCGACGGCGTTCGCGATCGTCACGCCGCCGGCGCGGGCGGCGTTGACGAGCCCCGGGCAGCCGAGCATCGAGTCCGAGCGGAACTGCAGCGGGTCGAGGAAGTCGTCGTCGATGCGCTTGTAGATGACGTCGACGCGCTGCTCGCCCGCCGTCGTGCGCATGTACACGCGGTTGCCGCGGCAGATGAGGTCCCGGCCCTCGACGAGCTCGACGCCCATGAGGCCCGCGAGGAGCGTGTGCTCGAAGTAGGCGGAGTTGAACACGCCGGGGGTGAGGACGACGACGGTCGGGTCGTCGACGCCGGCCGGCGCCGTCTTGCGCAGTGCCGAGAGGAGGCGGCGCGGGTACTCCTCGACGGGGCGGATGGGTTGCTGGCTGAAGGCCTCGGGCAGACCCTTGGCCATGGCCCGGCGGTTCTCGAGGACGTAGCTCACGCCCGAGGGGACCCGCACGTTGTCCTCGAGGACGCGGAAGGTCCCGACGGCGTCGCGGACGACGTCGATGCCGGAGATGTGCACGCGGACCCCGCCGGCGGGCTCGAACCCGTGGACCTGGCGGTGGAAGTGCTGGCTCGTCGTGACGAGGCGGCGCGGGATGACGCCGTCGGACACGACCGCCATCTTTCCGTAGACGTCGTTGAGGAACGCCTCGAGGGCCTGGACGCGCTGCGCGACGCCGCGCTCGAGGACGGTCCACTCGCCGGCGGGGATGACGCGCGGGACGATGTCGAGGGGGAACGGGCGCTCCTCACCCGCGTAGTCGAACGTGACACCTCGGTCGAGGAAGGTCCGCGCCATGGAGTCCGCGCGCGCACTCACGTCCGCGAGGCTCAGGCCGTCGAGCGCGCCAGCAAGCTGGCGGTAGCTCGGGCGGGCGGCCTGGCCCGGGGCGAACATCTCGTCATAGGCGCCCGTGCGTTCGGCGGCTATGGAGTAGTCCTCGAAGAGATCCGACATAGAGCACAGCTTTTCACCTCTGCGCCCCGCGCGCATATCGGCGCCCGCCCCGGGCGTGTTTCGGCGCCCGTGGTTGAATGGCGGCGTGTCGAGAGTGAACGAGAGCACACCGAATCCGGCCACCGCGAACCTCGGCCGCGAGGAGGCCGCCGAGCGGGCGCGCACGATCGCGACGGAGAGCTATGGCGTCACCCTCGACCTGCGCGCCGCCGGAGACCCCTCCGAGGTGTGCTTCACGACGACGGCGCGCCTCACCTTCCACGCCCGGCCCGGGGCGTCCACGTGGGTGGACTTCATCGGCGAGGAGGTGCTCGCCGTCGTCCTCAACGGCCGCCCGCTGGGGATCGAGTACGACGGCGCGCGGCTGCGGATCGAGGGGCTCGAGGACCGGAACCTGCTCGAGGTCACGGGACGCGGCCGGTACAGCACCTCGGGCGAGGGCCTGCACCGCTTCACCGACCCGGCCGACGGGCGCACGTACCTGTACACGCAGTCCGAGCCCGCGGACGCCCGGCGGTTCATCCCGTGCTTCGAGCAGCCGGACCTCAAGGCCCGCTTCGGCTTCACGGTCCTGGCCCCCGAGGGCTGGGCGGTGAGCGCGAACGGCCTCCTGACGGGCAGGGAGGCCAGTGGAGACGACGACGGCGGCGAGCGCTGGGAGTTCGCCCAGACGGAGCCGATGTCCACCTACCTCGCGGCCGTGCTCGCGGGCCCCTACCACCGGGCCGAGGACGCGTGGACGGGCGAACGGCCTGACGGCGGGACCCTGTCCGTGCCGCTCACGGCGTACTGCCGGGCCTCGCTCGCGCCGCACTTCGACGCCGAGCGGATCTTCGCCCTCACCAAGCGTGGTCTCGACTGGTACCACCGCGCGTTCGGCCTCGCCTACCCGTGGGGCAAGTACGAGCAGGCCTTCGTGCCCGAGTACAACCTCGGCGCGATGGAGAACCCCGGGCTCGTGACCTTCACCGAGGCCTACGTCTTCCCCTCCCGCGCTGCGGACAGCCAGTACGAGGGCCGCGCGAACACCCTCATGCACGAGATGGCGCACATGTGGTTCGGCGACCTCGTCACGATGCGCTGGTGGGACGACCTCTGGCTCAAGGAGTCGTTCGCGGACTTCATGGGCACCCTCGCCGTGGACCGGGCCACGGACTGGGAGACGGCGTGGGTCAACTTCGCGAACCGGCGCAAGGCCTGGGCCTACGTCCAGGACCAGCTGCCCACGACGCACCCCATCGTCGCGGACATCAAGGACCTCGAGGCGGCCGAGCAGAACTTCGACGGCATCACCTACGCGAAGGGCGCGTCGGTGCTCAAGCAGCTCGTGGCGTACGTGGGCGAAGAGGCGTTCTTCGGCGCCGCGCGGGACTACTTCCGCGAGCACGCGTTCTCGACGGCGTCCCTCGCGGACCTGCTCGCGGCCCTCGGGCGGGCGTCGGGGCGGCCCATGGAGGCGTGGGCGGCGGCGTGGCTGCAGACGTCCGGGCTGAGCGTCCTGGAGCCCGTCGTGGAGCACGACGGCGGGCGGCTGGTTCGCGTGGCCGTGCGGCAGAGCGCAGTCGACCCCGTCACGGGCCGGCCCGCGCTGCGCCCGCACCGCCTCCGGGTGGGCCTCTACTCGCGCGACGGCGGCGCGCCCGACGGCGGGGGGCGGCTCGTGCGCACGCACTCGGTGGAGGCGGACGTCGAGGGCGCCCTGACCGAGCTTCCCGCGCTCGCGGGCCTCCCGGTGCCCGAACTCCTGCTGCTCAACGACGGCGATCTGACCTACGCGAAGGTCCGGCTCGACCCGGCCTCGGAGCGCACCGTCCGGGAGGGCCTCGGGGACGTCGGCGACCCGCTCGCGCGGGCGCTCTGCTGGACCGCGCTGTGGCACGCCGCGCGCGACGGCGAGGTGCCCGCCCGCGCCTACGCCGACGCCGTCGTGCGCTTCGCAGCGGCCGAGACCACGGTGGGCGTCCAGCTGGCGGTCCTCGACAACGCCCGCACCGCGATCGAGCGCTACACCCACGGCGAGGCCCGCGGCGAGCTGCGCGCCCGCTGCCTCGCCGCCGTCGTGCGCGAGCTCCGGGCCGCGGCGCCCGGCTCGGACGCCCAGCTCGCGTGGGCGCGGGCGCTCGCGGCGGGGAGCCGGTACGGCGGGGGCCAGCTCGGCCTGGTCCGCGCGCTCGTGGACGGCACCGAGGCGATCGATGGCCTCGCCGTGGACCAGGACCTGCGGTGGCCGCTCCTGCAGGCGCTCGCGGCCCAGGGCCGGGCCGACGCCGCCGAGCTCGATGCGGAGCTCGCCCGGGACCGGACCGCGAAGGGGCGCGTGGGCCACGCCGTGGCGATGGCGGCCCGGCCGCTGCCCGAGGTGAAGCGGGAGGCGTGGGCCGCCGCCGTCGAGGGTACGGGGCTGTCCAACGAGCTGCTCGGGGCGACGGTCGAGGGGTTCATGGCGGGCCTCACGGCGCTGCGGCAGCCCTTCACCGAGCGGTACTTCGGCGCGCTCACGCGGCTGTGGGGGGAGCGCTCGCAGGAGATCGCGACGCGGCTCGTCACGGGCCTGTTCCCGGCCGACGAGGTCCTCGCCGTCGGCCAGGAGCCCGGGGAGAACCCCGTCCTGCGGCGCGCGGACGCGTGGCTGGAGGAGAACGCCGGGGCGCCGGCCGCGCTGCGCCGGCTCGTCGTCGAGGCGCGGGATCACCTGCACCGCTCGCTCACGGCCCAGAACACGTCCCGCGCGGGCGCGCGCGGGTTCGACGGGCGGGACGCAGAACAAGACGCAGGGAAAGAGGAGGAAGCATGGCACGGCTGAGGGTGCACAACCTGACGATCTCGCTCGACGGCTTCGCCGCCGGGCCGGACCAGAGCGTCGAGAACCCACTCGGGGTGGGCGGCGAGAGCCTGCACGAGTGGATGTTCTCGACGGAGACCGGGGCCAGCAGGTTCGGGACCAGAGGCAGCTCGTCGGGCGTCGACGACGCGTTCTTCCGCGCCGGCGAGGACGGCATCGGCGCGACGATCATGGGCCGGAACATGTTCGGCCCCGTGCGCGGGCCTTGGCCCGACGAGTCCTGGCGCGGCTGGTGGGGCGAGGACCCGCCGTTCCACCACCCCGTCTTCGTGCTCACCCACCACCCGCGGCCACCGGCCCAGATGGACGGCGGGACGGTGTTCCACTTCGTCGATGCGACGCCCCGCGAGGCCCTCGCGATGGCCTCCGAGGCGGCCGGCGGGCTCGACGTGCGCCTCGGCGGCGGCGCGTCGACCGTCCGGGAGTTCCTGGCCCAGGGTCTCATCGACGAGCTGCACGTCGCGATCGCGCCGGTGTTCCTCGGCGCGGGCGAGCGGCTGTTCGAGGGCGGCATCCCGGCCGGGTACGTGAGCGACCCGCTCATCGCGGGCGAGGGCGGGGCGGCCCACGCGGTGATCCGGCGCGCCTGAGGCGGGTCCCGGACGACCGCGCCCCGGAGCCCGGCTCCCGGCTCCCGGCTCAGCCCGTCCGGGTCGGGCGGCTGTCGAGGAAGCCCAGGACAAGCTCGGCCGCCTCGCGGGCATGGGTGAGGTCGAGGTCGTGGCCCGCGCCGGGGATGGTCTGCCGCTGGGTCTGCGGCACGAGCGATGCCAGCCACGGCCCGACCTCGGCGAACAGCGGGCCGGTGTCCCCGCCCCCGACGTAGAGCACGGGACAGCGGACGCGGGCCGCCTCATCGGGGCCGAAGCGCCAGCCGAGGACCGCCGGCATGTCGCCGCCGAAGAACGCAGGGGCGTCCCGCTCGAGGGCCTCGACCGAGCCCGGGATCGCGGCCTCACGGGCCGCGCGCCAGTCCGGGCCGGCGAGGAGGCGCATGAAGGAGTCGAGGGCCGCCGCCGGGCCGGACTCGGCGTGGACAGCGGCCAGCTCCACGGACAGCTCCCGCAGTCTCTCCCCCGCGCCGGTGTGCGTGGGCGGGGCCTCAAGGAGGGACAGGGACGCGACCGCTCCGGGGTGCTCCGAGGCCCAGGACAGGGCGACGGCGCTGCTATAGCTCGCGCCGATGACGTGCAGCGGCCCCCAGCCGAGGGCTGCGGCCACGGCCTCGCAGTCGGCGGCGTCGCCAGCGACCGAGCCGCGGGCGGCCGGCGATCCGGGCGCGCCGTAGCCCGCCCGCCGGAGGTAGGCGACCCGGCAGGACCCGGAGGCGGCGAGCAGCCGGGCGAGGGGCAGGAGCTCCTCGGCCTCGAGGGCGGTCTGCACGACGAGGACCGGGCGGCGGGACCCGCCGGTCCTGGCTGCTTCGCCCAGGAGCTCGACGTCGAGGACCCCGCCGTCGACGGTGACCCTTACTCTGGCCGCTCCCCGTGTCTCCTGCATCGGGCGCTCCTGCTAGGGGACGCGGTGCGTCCAGGTTTGGGTGCCGAACTTGCGTGCGGCGAGCCCCCGAGCGTCGGCGAGCGAGGCCGCGGACAGGTCCACGCGCGTGGCCCCGTAGCGGGCCGCGAAGCTGGACATCATGGCCTCGATGATCCCCTCGCGGGAGAGTCCCGTCTGCCGCTTGAGCGGGTCGACGCGCTTGGCGGCGCTCGCGATGCCCTTGTCCGAGATCTTCTCCCGCCCGATGCGCAGCACCTCGGTCATCTTCGCCGCGTCGATGTCGTAGCTCATGGTCACGTGGTGCAGCACGCCGCCGTTCCCGAGCCGCTTTTGAGCCGCGCCGCCGATCTTCCCTGCCTCGGTCGCGATGTCGTTGAGCGGTTTGTAGAAGGCCTTGACGCCCACCGACGCGAGCGCCTCCATGGCCCACGCGTCGAGGAAGGGGTACGAGTCCGCGAAGGACAGGCCGTCCACGAGCGAGGCCGGGAGGTACAGCGAGTACGTGATGCAGTTGCCCGCCTCCATGAACATGGCCCCGCCGCCGCTGATGCGCCGCACGACCGTCACGCCGTGCCGGGCCACGCCGTCGGGGTCCACCTCGTTGCGGTAGGACTGGAAGCTGCCGATCACGACCGAGCGCTCTTCCCAGTCCCAGAGCCGCAGCGTCGGGTTCCGCAGGCCGTCGCCGACCTCGCGCGTGAGGACCTCGTCGAGCGCGACCTGCTCGGTGATGGGCAGCGGGGTCGGGCCGATGAGCTCCCACTCGTGGTCCGCCCACGTCGTCGCGTGCCCGAGCGCCCGGCGGACGGCGACCGCGACGGCGTCGGCATCGAAGCCGAACATGACGGCGGTGGGTCCGACGGCGTCTGCCACGGCGGCGCTGAGCGCCGAGTTGGGCGCGTGGGTCGCGAGGCCGACGAGGGCGCCGTTGATGTCCGCGAGGGCCTCGTCGGGCTCGAGGAAGAAGTCCCCGTTGATGCTCGCCGCGGTGATGATCCCGTCCTCGGCGGCGAGGTCCGCGACCACGAGCTTCCCGCCGGGCACCTTGTACTCGCCGTGATAGTCAGCCACGGCACCAGCCTAGCCGCGCCCCGAACGCACGGAAGGCGCCGCCCCCTGCGGGGCGGCGCCTTCCGTGGCGGGAGAGGCCTGGCTCAGGCCTTCTTGCCGAAGTTCTTGAAGCGCGCGTTGAAGCGCTCGACGCGGCCGGCCGCGTCCATGATGCGCTGCTTGCCCGTGTAGAACGGGTGGGACTCCGAGGAGATCTCGACGTCGATGACCGGGTACGTGTTGCCGTCCTCCCACTCGATGGTCTTGTCAGAGGTGACCGTGGAGCGGGTGAGGAACTTGTTGCCGGAAGCGAGGTCGTTGAACACGACGGCCTCGTACTTCGGGTGGATCTCAGACTTCACAATGGGACCTTTCTGCTGCTCCTGGATTTTGCCAGGGGCAAGGTGTGAACGCCCCCGTTTGGGGGCCAGCAGTCCATACTACCAGCCTGCCGGCCCGAGTTCGCCCGCTATTCCGCGGGCGAGCCGGGCGACGGCGTCGGCCGCACCGGCGAGCAGGCTCGCCAACGCTGCGGCCCTGATCGTAGAGGTGCTGTTCGTCGGACGGGCCCTTGCCTTCTTTGGGCTCCCAGGGGTCGCCGACCTTCTCATGCGTGTGCTTCAACGCCGAATATGCGCGCCAGCGTCCCACGGCTATGGCGCTCGCCCCGATCCTGGCGACGCCAGTGCCCGCTCCCCGTGAGCGGTAAGCCATCACCCCGGGATCAAGACCCGGCCTGAAGCCGAATGTTCAGAGTGCCCCAAGCCTCGCCGTTGACCATCCAGATCCCCGTCTTCGGGTCCCACACCGCCCGGCACACACTGCACGTCACCCACGGGCAGTGAGGGTTCTCGCAATCGTGCGAGCGGGGGGTGCCCATCCTGCAGGCCGGACAGCTGTAGATTCCGCTCATGCCTTCTACATGCCCTCGAAGAGGGCCTTCAATCGGGATCGGCGAGCTCGCGGATCGTTTTCGTCTCTTGCCTGTCGTCGTCGCGTCCTGATCAAGCACCGGCTCGGAGCGCGCGATCTAGTCAGAGGTCCCTGGCTTCTGCAGGATGCCTTCAACTTCGAGCTGGAGGTCGATCTCGTCCCCGACCAAGACGCCGCCGCCTTCCAGCGGGACGTTGAAGGTCATCCCGAAGTCAGCACGGCTGATCGAACCGGTGGCGGTGAAGCCGGAGCGCTGGTTGCCATAGGGATCTTTGCCAAAGCCGTTCACCTCCACGCTCAGCGGCACTGGCCGGGTGACACCGTGCACGGTGAGTTCACCGTCGAGGATGACCTGCCCGTCTTCGATTCGGACACCGGTCGACTGGTAGGTCATCTGCGGGTACCGGTCGACGTCGAAATAGTTCTCCGAGCGCAGATCGTCATCGCGGGTCGGATTGTTGGTGTCGATCGAGGTCATCTCGACCGTGACCGTGGCCGAGGAGTTCAGCGGGTTGCGCGCGGTGGTATAGGAGCCGGTGAAGCGGGTGAACCGGCCGCGGACCTTGCTCAGCATCAAGTGGCGCACGCTGAACCCGATCTCGGTGTGGACGGGGTCGATCTCCCAAGTACCGGCGACATATCCCTCTATCGGCATTTGTGCTGCAGTCATCGTCGGTCTCCTTCGCCGGATCCACTAACTGTTTCGTGGTCATTATGGCCGAGGCTGACGCCCGATCGCCCTCGGCCGCGAAAGATCGGCCTCGACGAGAGCGGGTCCCCGTCGCACAGCAGCGCGTCCAGCGGGTAGCGCGCATCGCGCGGCTGCGGGTCCCAGGCCGAAGTCGTCATCGCCGCCGTCCTCGTCCCCGGCAGGGCCGCCCCCAAGGTCGTCAGCCGAAAGCAGCTGCGAACATGCCCGGTGCCGTCCCCCAGACATCCACGCGGGCCCTGGCCAACGCCACGTTCCCCTATGTCGGGCAGCTGCATAACGAGGTGTCGAGGCCGCCAGTCGTCCGCCGCCCCTGCTGTCAGCCCGGGAGAATCGGGGCCCCTGTCTCTCGCGTTTGCCCGCTGCCTGTGGGGCTGCTCGATCCCCAAGCAACACGAATCATCCAGCTGTTCCCCCAGTGCCCTCGACCACCTACCCTAACGTCTACTCCCATGGCAGCTCGGCCACAGAGTCAAGTGCGGAGGCTCCTCCGCGACAATCGCGAAAGGAAAGAAATGATCGTCCTCGGACTTGTTCTGCTGATCGTCGGCTGGCTTCTCGGCATCGACATCCTCAGCACCATCGGCTGGATTGTGCTGATCATCGGCGTCATCCTGCTTATTCTCGGCGCGCTGAACCGACCCATCATCGGCGGGCGCCGATATTGGTACTAGCTAGCGCGTCAGCCTGGTCTCCTCCTCCAAGTAGCCGAGCTTGTTCGGGTTCCGCATGGCGAAGATCCGTGCGATCCTGCCGTCCTCCACCACCAGGCTGATGAGTGACGGACCGCCTGCTTCGTCGTCGATCCGGATGCCGAGGCCGCCATTGAGCCAGAGCAGAGCGATTTTCGGGTTGAGCGCGGCCTCTGGGAAGGACCGCAGAAGATTTGTCACCTTCTTCGCGCCGTACACCGGCACCCGAACCGCCTGGGCGACGCCGCCGCCGTCGGCGATGAGTACGACGTCGGGGGCCAGCACGTCCATCAAGCCCTGCACATCCCCGGTGGTGACCGCCTTCAGGAACCGTTCGACGACTTCCTGCTGCTCGTTGCGGTCCACGCGTATGCGGGGGCGCCGGGCGGCCACATGAGAGCGCGCACGGCTGACGATCTGGCGCACGGCTGGCGCTGACTTGCCCACGGCCTCGGCAATCTCCTCGTAGGGCAGGTCGAAAACCTCCCGCAGGACGAAGACCGCCCGCTCCACAGGGGTGAGCGATTCGAGAACCGTGAGCATCGCGATCGAGACGCTTTCGGCCAGTTCCACATCCTCGGCGACATCCGGCACGGTGAGCAGGGGCTCGGGCAGCCATTCCCCGACGTAGTCCTCCCGCCGTCGTGACAGCGCGCGGAGGCGGTTGAGCGCCTGGCGGGTGACGATGCGAACGAGGTAGGCCCGCGGGTCGCGGACCCCCGCGCGGATGTCGGGGTCCAGTTCAGCCCACCGGAGCCAGGCCTCCTGCACCACGTCCTCGGCATCCGCGGCGGAGCCGAGCATCTCGTAGGCGACAGTGAAGAGCAGGCTGCGGTGGGCGACGAACGGGTCTGGCCTGTCAGTGGCGGCGAGGCTGCTCATCCCGCTCAGGCTACTCCGTGGCCGCTGCGCGCTGCGAGCGGCTTCAACTCACAGGAATCCGCGAATCCCTCGGATTCGATTCCGAGGGCCACGTTGCTGCGGGTCGTGAGGTTGGCGAAGCCGATAATGCTGGTCAGTTCGATCAGCGCCGGCGCGCCCAATTGCTCGAGCAGCCGGGCCGACAGTCCGTCGGTCACTGAGACGGGCGTGGCGCTCATGGCCTCGGCATACTCTAGGACGTCCCGCTCCAGAGGCGTGAAGACGTCGGACTCACGCCAGCATGGGATCTGCCGGGCCTTCTCCAGGTCCAGGCCGTGATTGTGCGCCATGAAGTAGTTGTAGTCGAGGCACCAAGTGCAGCCGATGAAGGAGGCCACGGCCATGTGAGCGTAGGACTTCAGCGATTCATCGCAGCTGTTCCACTTCTGCAGCTTCTGTCCGAAGCCCATGGATGCCTTGAGAACGGGCTGGTTGTGCCACATGACGCCCAGCGATTCCGGGACTTTGCCGAACATCTTCGCGCTGAACTTCTTGATGAGTGCGCCGTAGAAACCGGTGATTTCTGAGGCTGGGATCCTGGTGGTCATGTCTCCTCCTGCGGTCGGTTCTGGGTCCTACGACATGAAGACACCGGCCGCGCCCGATCTGTGACAGCGATGTCGTGAAATTCTCTGGAGAGCGCCTTGTTTGGCCCGCGACCTGGTGAACCGCTGGGCCTGGAGTCGTGAACCCCTCCCCCCGGGCTGCATAGGCACGGCGGGAGATCGTCAGAATCCGCACCAACTCTTAGCTCAGGGATGGCCGGCGAAAGTCCCCTCTGAACAGCCGCTTGGCTTAGGCATGCATCGCCGGCAGTGCTGCGACACCCACCCCCATGACTTTCGCCTAACACAGCGTTCAGATGGAGGACAGCCGCGGCAACGTCATCGAGGGCGCACTGGACGGCATGACACTGGACGGGACCACGCTGTGGATCCAGCCAAGGGGCGGATTGGGCCGCCGCCTGGTCCACCACCCGGATGGCTACGAGCTGCGGAGTCCGTCGGCTGCCTGAGCGGACTGGAAAGCACCCCCCGAAAACGAAACACCCCGGGCCTTGATGAACTGCTCATCAAGGCCCGGGGGTGCTTTTCGTCCCCGCCGTAGGGGCTTGGCCACCGACCTAGGGTCTGGCAATCGGCATCAGCATTGCGGGGTTGAAGCAAGCGAGCCGGCGGCCGGGCTTCCTGTGCCATTGATGCTGTAGTTGCGTGCCCAGTCGACATCCATGGTTGAGGGCTTGGTGGGTTGCCCGTTCGGGAACCAGTCAAGCTGCATGGTCAGGTGCATGGACTGGTCCGGCTGGTGCGCCGGGTCAGTGTCCTTAAACCAAAGCTGGCCGTCCACATAGCCGGTGACGCCGGACGGGCACCACTGCACCGCATAGTTGTGCCACTGGGTCATGTCCAGGGGCTTCTTCGCATAGGTCTGGACGCCACTGGCGCAGCCGTAGTGGAGGAAGAAACTGATGTTTGCCAGATCGTTTGTTTGCTCCGCGAAATCAATCTCGGAGCACTTGGCGGAGGTGCTGTCGGGCCAGAGAATGTTCACGGCATGGTACTGCTGTTCGGCGGCACTGGTGCGCATCCGGACTTCGTACCTGCCGTACTTTTGGCGGGCAAATTTCGCGCTCATGCCGCCCGTGACTCCAGCTGAGTCGCCCTTGATCGTCATAATCCCGTTGTTCACCGAGATGGCCCGGGGTGAACGTACACCGTTTCCTGCGTGGCCCGCTGAGTCGTAAACACTCCATTTGGTGCTGTTCGGCGCACCTATATAGTCAAATTCGTCGCCAGCCTGGAGGGGTCCCCATCCCAGCGCTTGGGCTGCCTCGGTGCCCGTGGAGGAAATCCCGGACGCAGTGGTCGTTGGGCTTGCTGTAGGCGTCGGAGTGGCGGCTGACGTTGGCGTGGCTGTCCCGGTCGACGTCTCCGTCGGCGCGGGAGCGGCCGTGGCCGTCTGCGTCGGTACAGAGGTGGCCGTCAACGTCGGAGTGGGGGTCGCCGTCGACGGCACACCCGCAGCGATCCGCCCCAGGGCCTTGCCGTGCTTTGGGGCGGTATTGGCGGCCTGGGCAGCGGACAAGGCAAGCAGGCCTCCCCCGCTCACGGCCAGTGTTGTTGCCGTGAACAAGGCAAGTGTGCGTTTGCGGAATTTCAAGATGCAGCTCTCCGGTCACTTCGGTTTGTATTTCGGTAGCGGGCAGCCACCAGGCCAGGACGCAGTGGGCAGCGCATTGCATTGCTTCCTGCGAACCTGCCGAATCGAGATCAGACCTCGGTGGCTTGCCACGCGGCGGGGAGCGATAACCAACTTTCGGGACTCCGGCGGCACCGGGGGCCGCCCGAATCTTCATTCGTGGCATTACTTCCCCCGGCATGGCCATGTGTAGTTTTCATCGTGCGCACACAGCGGTGCACTCCATGACCCGGTAACAATGCCAACAACAGCTGTGCAGTCAAGGGTCAGCAATTCGAGGACGACGCCAAGCGCTCATCGCCAACGCAGGCTGGGCGCTCGCGCGCTGGCCGCCTATACAGCCCCCAGATCTCCACCTCACGCTATGCAGTGATCACAATTTGGTCACGGAACGTCCATCAACGCTAGGCAGAACGCCCACGCAGAAGCAAACACGAAGTCGATATGGTCGACGCAATTTGCATCCGACCCCACTGATACGACAAAGTGGGTGGCTTTCGGGCCGCCACCCGTTCTGCAGGAAGGATCAGGGAGAACTCGACGGCAGACCTCTGGCAGGGTTCGGCCGGTTCCGTCTGCCCGGCACCCCCGGCACGCGCGCTGCCTCGACTCCTGGAAACGAGGGCCGAGGGGAAGCCGCCGGCTCACGGCGGCTTCCCCTCGCCCGCCGTCTGCTGTGAAGGACTGATGGGCTGGCGCAACGCGTTCAGTGAAGTGGGTCCAAAATGCGCCTGGCAGCGCGGTCAGATGGGTGCAGTCACGCTCAGCCACTACCTGGTCGCGTAGAAGGCGACCGCCGACGACGCCGCGACGTTGAGCGAGTCCACGCCGTTCATCATCGGAATCGTGACCCGCCGGTCAAGCACCCGATCCGTCTCCGGGGTCAGACCCTCGCCCTCGGTACCGAAGACCAGGGCTAGGTTCTCGTGGTCCTCGGCGACCAGCTCGTCCAGCGTGATCGCCCCCTCCCCCAGCGTCATCCCCGCCACCACGTAGCCCGCATCCTTCAGCAGCGCGACGTCCTCGGGCCATGATTCGATCCGCGTCCACGGCACCTAGAAGACAGTGCCCATCGACACCCGGATCGCGCGGCGGTAGAGCGGGTCCGCGCACTGCGGCGTCACCAGCACGGCATCGACACCGATCGCTGCGGCGCTGCGAAAAACCGCTCCTACGTTGGTAAGTGCCGCAACTTGTTCTGCGCGTCCAGTCGCGACGTAGAGCCGGGGGATCTTCGCGCATCTGACTGCAGGAACGTCAGTGAATGTTGAAAGAGGGGATGGTACACGTCAGGCAAACCCTCCAGGGCTGGCTAGGGCAGAATTTCACGGCCTGGCCGAGTCACTGCGTGTCCGGGTTTGAGGGCCCTTTGGACAGGAAAGACCTGGCGTCGCTCTCCTCCAGTGTTCATGTACCGAGGGGCGACAAGGGTGCCCCTCGGTGGGCTGTGCCTACGCAGAGGGCTGTACTCAGGCCTTTTGGGCCAGCATGGTCTTCCTGGCTCCCGGGGTGAACAAGGGCGAGAAAGCCGCGGTCCCGATGGCGCGGGTGCTGGCACTGGCCGAGTGCGGTACGCACGTGGTCTTCGCCGCCAAGGTCGGCACGTACGCGGAGTCGAGGCGTCCATGGCCGGGGACCTGCTGCCCCGCTCGCTTGCGCAAAAGGATGCTGCTGACCGCGGACCGCGGGTTCTTCTCCTACGCGCTGTGGCGAAAGGCGACCGCGACCGGAGCGGACCTGCTGTGGAGCATCCGTACCGACAGGTCCGGCCCCAGGCCCGAGCATGTCCAAGACCTGCCCGACGGCACCTCGTTGGCCCACCTGCGCCGCAACACCCCCCGCCGCCGAGCGCAACGCTCAACCGATCCTGGTCCGGGTCATCGACTACGCCATCGACGACGACAGCCAGGCGAGGAAGTCGGTGGCCTACCGGCTGGTCACGACCCTGCTCGATCCCGGCCAGGCGTCCACACGTTCGAGCAGCTCTTCCGCCCGTAGGTCAGGCGCAGACGGGGCGATAACCGGTCGGGCGGCCGCCCGAGCGTACTTGCGCACCGGAGGATTCCCCGCGCAGCCGGCCGAGTCTACTGTGAGTGCGTGCGCGGGCGCATGGAAGCCGACTATCTGGTGGTCGGCGCTGGGACAGCGGGGATGGTCTTCACCGACCGGATCCTCGCGCATTCGGATGCCACGGTCGCGATCGTCGATCGTCGGCACGCGCCCGGGGGACACTGGCAGGACGCATATCCGTTCGTTCGGCTGCACCAGCCCGCGAACCTCTACGGCGTCGAATCCGTGCCATTCGGAGCCGACAGGCGCGACGTCAGCGGCACGAACGCAGGCATGTACGAGCTGGCCGGCCCGAGCGAGATCTGCGCGCACTTCGAAGAGGCGATGACGCGGGTCTTCCTGCCGACAGGTCGTGTAGTCTACCTGCCCGAGTGCGAGTTCGTTGACGAGGGTCGGATCGTCTCCCGCCTGGACGGCCGCACCGTGCCCGTCACCGTGCGCCGCCGCGTGGTGGATGCGAGGTACCTCGAGGGCCGCATCCCCGCCACCTCCGCCCCGCCGTTCGCCGTGGCCGAGGGAGTCCGCTGCATCCCCACCGGTGGGCTCGCCCGACTCGCCCAGCCGGCCGGACGCTTCACGGTGATCGGCGCGGGAAAGACCGCCCTCGACACGTGTGTGTGGCTTCTCGAGCGGGGTGTGGATCCCGCCGACCTCACGTGGATCAAACCGCGCGAGGGATGGTGGCCGAATCGACGCTACCTGCAGCCGCACGACCTCGTCGTCGACCAGTACGTCGCGAACGCCGCGCAGATCGAGGCCATGGCCCAAGCGACGACGGTTGACGATCTCTTCGCACGGCTCGACGAAAAGGGAATCCTGCTGCGGGTCGACCCCTCGGTGCCGCCCACAATGTTCCACGGCGCGATGGTCGGAGAAGCCGAGATCGCCCTCCTCCGGCGAATCGAGGATGTCGTCCGCCTCGGTCACGTGCGTTCTGTCGAGCGCGATCGCATCATCCTCGACGACGGTATCATCCCCACGACACGCGACACGCTGCACCTCCACTGCGCGGCGTCGGGGCTCGTCCGGCCGCCACTCCGTCCGATCTTCGAGCCTGGCCGCATCACGCTTCAGCCGATGTTCTGGGGCACCGTCTCGTTCCAGTACGCGATGCTTGGCGTCGTCGAAGCCGAACTCCACGACGACGACCAGAAGAACGAGCTGTGCCGCCCGCTGCACCTCTGGGATCGGAATGTCGACTTCCTCATCTCCTACGCCGCGCTGATGGCGAACGCCCGGGCTCGCGGCCAGCATCCGGCCGTGTCCGCCTGGTCACGCACGAGTCGACTGTATCCTTTCGCCGAGCTGGAGCGTTACGCCGACGACCCACGCCTTCCCGAGGCTCGCGAGCGCAGCCGAGCCCATGCCGCCGGAGCGCTCTCCAACCTCCCCCGCCTCATCGCCTCGGCGTGACCCGGCCATCGGCGGCCGGCGATCGCTCGCCGTTACCTAGGGGCCGGTGTGGCTTTGGTGGGTCAGCCGGAAGGGTGGCTTGAAAGGATTGGCCGGCCGGTGCCCCGCGACGACTCGGCCGCTGATTATTGGAATCTTCTCCCCAGACACCGCAGTGAGGTGGGTACGGTTTGCCCAGAGGTTGTGACCCGAATCGAATGATGCGTCTTCGCGCCAAGCCACTACCGCGTCGCATAGAAGGCAACGGCCGACGAAGCAGCGACATTGAGCGAGTCGACGCCGTTCATCATCGGGATCGTGACGCGCCGGTCGAGGACCCGGTCCGTCTCCGGGGTCAGACCCTCCCCCTCCGTACCGAAGACCAGCGCGAGGTTCTCGTGGTCCTCGGCGACCAGCTCGTCGAGCGTGATCGCGCCCTCCCCCAGCGTCATCCCCGCCACCACGTAGCCCGCCTCCTTCAGCAGCTCAACGTCCTCGGGCCACGACTCGATCCGCGTCCATGGCACCTGGAAGACAGTGCCCATCGACACCCGGATCGAGCGACGATAGAGCGGATCCGCGCACTGCGGCGTCACCAGCACGGCATCGACACCGATCGCTGCGGCGCTGCGAAAAACGGCGCCAACGTTTGTATGATCGGTCAAGTTCTCAAGCACTGCGATCCTCGAACGCCCTCGTTTCTCAGGATCGACGCCCGATATTTTGGGACACCTGACGTTAGTAGGTGTTGCAATCTGTTCTGCGCTTCCATTCGCTGAACCGCGGAATCTTCACGCACCTGACGAGCTGGTGACTCCACTGCGTGTGGGGGCTTGAGGGCCTTTGGACAGGAGAGACTTGGCGTCGATCTCCCTCAGTATTCATCGCATTGAGGGGCCGACAAGGGTGACCCTCGATGGGCTATGCCTAGGCAGGGGTTGTACTGAGGCCTTTTGGAGGCTCTTCACGGATGAGGGTGTAGTCGGGCCCGGCGCGTCGGTGGCGGGGTAGAGGTCGAGGTCTTCCGATGATGGGGGTTCCTACGCCGTCCATCCAGAAGACCTCGACTTGTCCAACGCTACTCCTGCTGTGGGCTTCGCCTGCCCTGACCTGTCCGCTTTCGCCCGCGTCGAGGAGCTCGGCCGCGAAGTCGTCGGCCAACGCCTCGAGCCGGACCGCGCGGTCCTGGCCTGCCGGGTCGTCGAACCGGACCAGTGGTGCCGCCGCTGCGGCTGCGAAGACGTGCCGCGTGACACGGTGACACGGCCGCTGGCGCATGAGCCCCTCGGCTGGCGGCCGACCACCCTGCTCGTGACGGTCCGCCGCTACCGCTGCCCGGGGTGCGGGCACGTGTGGAGCCAGGACACCACCCGGGCGGCCGAGCCGCGGGCCAGGCTCTCCCGCCGGGGGCTGCGGTGGGCACTGGAGGGGATCGTCGTGCAGCACCTGACCATGGCCAGGGTCGCCGAAGGCCTCGGGGTCGCGTGGAACACCGCCAACGACGCCGTCCTGGCCGAGGGAAGGCGGGCCCTGATCGAGGATCCCGACCGGTTCGACGGGGTGAAGGCCATCGGCGTCGATGAGCATGTGTGGCGCCACACGAGGCGCGGCGAGAAGTACGTCACCGTGATCATCGACCTCACCGCCGTGCGCTAGGGAACCGGCCCGGCCCGGCTGCTGGACATGGTCGAAGGCCGCTCCAAGCAGGCCTTCAAGACCTGGCTCGCAGCCCGTCCCCAAGCCTGGCGCGATGGGGTGGAGGTCGTCGCGATGGACGGCTTCACCGGCTTCAAGACCGCCACCGCCGAAGAGCTCCCCGACGCGGCCGCGGTGATGGACCCCTTCCACGTCGTCCGCCTCGCCGGCGACGCCCTGGACCGGTGCCGCCGCCGCGTCCAGCAGGCCATCCACGGCCACCGCGGCCGCAAGGACGACCCCCTCTACCGGGCGCGCAGGACCCTGCACACCGGGGCGGACCTGCTCACCGACAGGCAGCAGGACCGGCTGGCGGACCTGTTCGCCGCCGACATCCACGGCGAGGCCCACGTCGAGGTCGAGGCTACATGGGGAATCTACCAGCGCCTGATCGCCGCCTACCGCGAACCCGACCGGTGCCGCGGCCGCGAGCTGATGCAGGCCGTGATCGACTCCGTCGCCAGCGGCGTCCCGGCAGCGCTGGTCGAGATCATCAGCCTGGGACGGACGCTGAAGAAGCGCGCCGCCGACGTGCTTGCCTACTTCGACCGACCCGGCACCAGCAACGGGCCCACCGAGGCCATCAATGGCCGGCTCGAGCACCTCCGCGGCTCAGCCCTGGGCTTCCGCAACCTGACGAACTACATCGCCAGGTCCCTGCTCGAAACCGGCGGATTCAGACCCCGACTACACCCCGGATTGTGAAGAGCCCTTTTGGACCAGCATGGTCTTCCCCGCTCCCGGGGGTCTACGAATAACACTGTGAAGAGTGATACTGCAATCGGTGCAATACCAGTCAAAAGGGTGCGATTACCACATGAACATCACGCTCGGGCTTCAGGCGGCGGAGCTAATGATTCTCCTGGATGTAGTGCAGGAAAGCGTCCGCCGTCGTTTGTTGCAACGACGCTCCGTTCAAGGGCCAATGGCGGGTTGGCGCGCAGAGCGCGCGTGATCGCTTTGACCAAAGCAATCACGCGCGCCAAGGATCCACTTCACGGAGTGCTGGCCCGAGCAAGTCCCGCAATTCTGATCCAGGTTGGCCTGGGTCAGGGATCATCTGGACTCCGCTGACCGCTATGAGACCTCGAACATCATCCGGGCCCTCGTCGAATCTCGTGTCCATCCAAGCCAGGACCGATGCACATATGGCGGGATCCGAGTCGCGGTGGGCCACGAGCCACCCGACAACATCCGCCATCACAAGGTGTGGAAGCATCTCACCGAAGTTGTCTTCGAGGTGCTCGGCCAGGACGGGCGCCAGGGCGGGGTGAGTCGCCACAAGCTGCTGGATCGCGTTCTCGGTTGCCACGCTCATCCAGAACCTCCAAGAACGACAGACAGCTCATCGGCAAGACTCTGGGCAACGAGTCGGTCGTGGTATGGAGCATCGGGGTTTTTGCGGAGCCAGTTATTTAGCCCCTGGAGCGACTCTTGCCCCTTGATCGTGTGCCACTTGTTGCCAGTTTGGGCGCTTGTCGCAATTTCGTTCATGATGGCATCCATTGTCGTGCCGTTCCCGATCCTGTTCGGGTTGGTCGTCCTCTTGTAGAGGTTGTTGGCGATGTTCTGCAGTTTCGTGCTGCTCACCTGAGGCGTAGGCAGGATGTCATCGGTGCAGGTGTTGTGAACGAGTATCTCGGATTGACCGACGTGGTAGGTGTGGATGCCTTCCACTGACAGGTTGTAGGTGAGCGTCTGCCGTCATGTCCCGAGCTCGAGCCCCGAGACACTGACAGTCTGGCCACCCGCGCTAAGGAGCTCTACGCCCGGCTCGAGTTTGTCAGCGCGTTCGACGCGCTGGTCGGTGACGGACCAGAAGGGATGGTCCTCAGTGGTGGTGATGACCTCACCATCCACAACCAGGTCGATCACGACATCGTCGTGGACCCAGACATGTTCGACGGTCTTGGCTTCCTGCTCCCCGGTCTCGGGGTCGGTCGCGATGACTATGTCGTCGACGCTCACGTCCTCGATCGGTTTGTGCGTGCCGTCTGCCATGAGCACCACCGTGGCTCCGGAGAAGGAGCAGGCCTTGGCCATTGTCTTTGCCGCGCTGGCGGCTCCCTTGATGAGCCTGCCGCCGGGGATGATGGCGGCGGTTGAGAGGAGTGCTTCGGCGACGGCGCCGCCGCAGGAGCCTTTGCCGGTGCTGCAGGTGCTGTAGGCCTGGATGGCCTTGGTGCCGGCATGGACTGCCCCGGCAGCGATGGCGAGCACGCCGGCGACGTCGGAGACGATGCCGCTGACGTCCTGGACGCCGACAACGAATTCGTCCCAGGAGGTGATGTCGAGGTAGCGGAGCGGGTCGGCCGTGGCTAGGTGTAGGCGCCGGAGAAGGATGTGCTGGCTGCGGGGTCGGTGCTGAGGAACATGCCCGCGGTGGGGTCGTACTGGCATGCGCGCAGGTGGGTGAGTCCGGTGGGGGTCTTGGTATTGGCCGAGCCAGCCCAGGGGTGGGGCGTTGGGGTTGTTCGGGCCTGTGGCCCGGGGGCGTCCGTAGGGTTCGAAGGTCCCAGCTGTCAGTTTTCGAAGTCTGCGCAAGTGATCGAAGTCCTGTGCACAAGGCCTCCGTGCCGACCAGCCTGCGGACGACGCTATTCACGGCGATCGTTCCAAGCAGTATCTCGGCTGGCCGTGCCCGACACCCAATGGCTGCTGTCCCAGACAGTTGAAACAATCTAGGAATGCGCCCGCGGCGCCGCCGAGCTCGCGGCGGCAGCGGTCTGCGAGCTTCATCGCCTTCGACCTGCAAGTGGTTCGCGAGTCGCTCATTTCTTGCGTAGATCCCCGCATACCCCCACTACGGCCTACTCGCGTACTCTTCTGATCTCTGGCGAAGGTATTCGCGCCATCTCCGCTCAATGGCCGTATTGCCAGTCGCAGCTCCTGGGGGCGGGGGCATAAATCTGACGAACCCCTCGATTTCCGCCGGATAATCAAAGTCTGAATATATCATTTCGACGATCTCAAGTGGCTCGGAGTATTCATCTCGGTGCTCATAAAGCCAGTCGAGTGCCAGAAAGAGCCAGACTCGGTCGGCGTTCTCTGTCGTTTCATCAATCTCGGAAATTAAATCGGGAACTCGATCGTAGTCATTGCTCAGTAGAATTGCCGGTGGCTCAAAAGATCGGGGATCTCTGCCGGTCGTAAACCATCCATGTGTGTATCCATAGGCCAACTCCGATGGCAAAAGGCGTAGGCGAGCCAACACAAACGCTGCAGTCAGTCGAAATTTCACTAAGTCTTCAGTCATGGCTTGATTGGAATCCCATTGATCGTTCCGCGTCGGACAAAATTTTGGTGGGTTAATTTGTCGCCGTCCAAGATCCACTCAAAGCGACCTGCAATATCATTCATTTCGCCCGGCATCTGAATGAATGTGCGAGAGACGCCATCTGTCAGTTTTCGAAGTCTTTTGCACAAGTGATCGAAGTCCTGTGCACTATGCCCTTCGCGCTGAAGGCCTGCGGACGACGCTACTCGCGGCGATCGCCCCAAGCTGTTCCGAGCGCCGCCGGGTGGCTGTAGGATTCGGCGGCTTCCCGCGTCCCAATCACAAGCAGCGTGTCGGGCATGTAGCTCGGCTGCCCGTCCAGCAGCTCGCCCAGCGCTATGACCAGGTTCGCGCCGGAGGCGAATTGGAGATTCATCGCCCATGGAAGGTCACTTGGCCGGGTCGAATGAGAGAACGTGCACGCTGTGAGGCGCTTCCCGCTAAGGTCGCGCCACCGCTCGGAGACGTCGGTGATCGTTACCTTCGGACTGGGGTCAGCTTCGCCGGGCCCACCCTGGACCAGGCCTTCGTTCCACGCGTCAGAATTCCAATGGATCCGCGTCGAAGGGGACGTCCGCCAATGCAGTGTTACCGCCATGGCTACCTCATCGATGTGCGCGGTGGCCTCCTCCCAGCCCAACAGCTCGGAGTCCACGCTCGAAAGTACGTCATCGAGAGGCAGGATGAGATCGGTCATGGCGTGAAAACTCTGAAGTATTGGAACACGACCAGAGCCTGGGTTAGTGGCTGTCGCCCGTTTGCCGCTTTATGTGAACCCAGAGATTGCGGGCTACCTCGATGAGAACGAAGACCGTCACGATCGTTCCTACCATTGGAGGAAAATTTGGGTGGCTGGGCGGAAGCATGAAGGACATCACGAGTACTGTCACTCCGATGACAATTATCAGGCCTAAGCCCGATCCGATGATTTCACGTTTTGTCATTTATCTCTCCGGGTCCGGACATCCGACGCTGATGTCAAAGTAGGCACCTGATACAAGGCCTCCAACGGCGCCAACGTGCTCCGCCCCTGGGGCCTCCAAAGACCTCGTTGCGGCCAGCACCTCCAGTACCTCCACTGTCGGCACGTCATGCCCGGACTCCGCCGCTGCCTCTGCCCACCGGACCAAAGCCGCGTACCGCGCAGAAGCCTTCGCCTCCATCGGACCCCCCAATCCAGCGGCCCTCGCGGCCGCTTCACCCAGACATTAGCGGAGGCCCCTCACATTCCGGAGAGCCTGTTCACGCTGTCCGATGCCGTGCTTCCCAACCACCGTCGCGGGTATCTGGGTGGGCCGCCACGCCGGGCCGGGATGGGGGACACATCCCCGTGCGGCGGCCTCTGCGGACACCGCAGTGAGGTGGATCCAGTTGCCGAGACGTGGTGACCCGCAACAGATCATGGGCCTGCGCGCTCAGCCACTACCTGGTCGCGTAGAAGGCAACAGCAGACGAGGCCGCGACGTTCAGCGAGTCGACGCCGTTCATCATCGGGATCGTGACCCGCCGGTCGAGTACCCTATCCGTCTCCGGGGTAAGCCCCTCGCCCTCGGTGCCGAAGACCAGGGCCAGGTTCTCGTGGTCCTCGGCGACCAGCTCGTCGAGCGTGATCGCGCCCTCCCCCAACGTCATCCCCGCCACGACATAGCCCGCCTCCTTCAGCAGCTCAACATCCTCGGGCCACGACTCGATCCGCGTCCACGGCACCTGGAACACCGTCCCCATGGACACGCGGATCGAGCGGCGGTACAACGGGTCCGCGCACTGCGGTGTCACCAGCACAGCATCGACGCCGATCGCTGCGGCGCTGCGAAAAACCGCTCCTACGTTCGTATGGTCGGTGAGGTTCTCGAGCACCGCGATCCTCGACCTTCCCCGTCCGCGAGTGCGATCGGACATGTCCGCGAGCAGCCGCTCGACGGGCACGGGCTCGGGCCGGTGCATCGCGGCCATCGCGCCACGGTGGAGGTGGAAGCCGGTGATCTCCTCGAGCAGCTCGGGCGTTCCCACGTACGCGGGGACGTCCGGGTGCGCGGCGAGCACGTCCGCGAGGCCCTCGAGCCACTTCTCGGCGAGGAAGAACGAGCGGGGGCGGTGCCCGGCGTCGAGGGCGCGGCGAAGGACGCGCGTGGACTCGGCGATGTAGAGGCCCTCGGCGGGCTCGCGCACCCTGCGGAGGTGGACGTCCGTGAGCTGGGTGTAGTCGGCGACGCGCGGGTCGTCGGCGCTCTCGAGGCGCACGACGTTCGGCGGGCCGACGACGGCGGGCGGGGCGGCGCCGTCGTGCGTGTCCGCCCGATCAGCGGGGTTCGGCGACTGCTCAGCCACGGGCGAGCCTTGAGACCATGTCGACGAGGGCCATGAGGCCCAGGAGCACGATGACGAGCCGCAGGGCGCCCGGCCGCATGCGGCGGCCGATGCCGGCGCCGAGGAACCCGCCGATCGTGGAGCCGACGGCGATGAGCAGCACGACGAGCCAGTTGATCCGCTCGAACGCGAACAGCAGGTAGGACACGGCCGCGATGAGGTTCACGACGAGGGTCAGGACGACCTTGATCGAATTGGACTGCTGGAGCGTGCCGTGGAAGAAGATCCCGAGCACGGCCATGAGCAGGACGCCTTGGGCGGCGGTGAAGTAGCCCCCGTAGACGCCGATGAGGAAGACGAGGACGTACAGGACCGCCGGGAGCCGCTGGTGGTCGGCCTCCTCGGGCGGCACGTGCCCGAGGGCCTGGCGCTGCTTGGCCCAGGCCGAGAGGCGGGGCTGGAACACAACGAGCAGGATGGCGACGATGATGAGCACCGGCGCGACGAAGGTGAACACCCGCTCGGGCAGGGTCAGGAGCAGGAAGGCTCCGACAAGCCCGCCGACGAGGGAGACGGGCGCCAGCCGCAGCAGGGTGCGCTTGGCACTCGCGGCCTCGCGGCGGTACCCATAGGCGCCCGAGAAGCCCCCGGCGACGAGGCCCATGGCGTTCGAGATGATCGAGTTCACGGGCCCGTAGCCGAGGGCCACGAGGATGGGGAACGTCACAAGGGAGCCGGAGCCGACGATCGTGTTGATCGTCCCGGCCCACAGGCCGCCGAGGAAGACGAGCGCCTCGCGCCAGAACTCCATTCTCAGGTGGCGGCGGGCGCACCGGCCCGGGCCGCGGCGCCGTCCTTCGCGGTGGCCGTGTAGCGCCCGTCGCGCGCGACGACGTCGAGGGCCATGCCGAACGTCGCGCTCAGGTTCGCCTCGGTGAGGGTCTCGGCGATCGGGCCCGAGGCCACGACCCCGCCGTCGCGCAGCAGCAGCGCGTGAGTGAACCCGGGCGGGACCTCCTCGAGGTGGTGCGTGACGAGCACGAGGGCGGGCGCGGCGTCGTCCGCGGCGAGCTCCGAGAGCCGGTGCACGAGCTCCTCGCGGCCGCCGAGGTCCAGACCCGCGCCGGGCTCGTCGAGGAGCAGGAGTTCGGGGTCCGTCATGAGGGCGCGGGCGATCTGGACGCGCTTGCGCTCGCCCTCGCTCAGCGACGCGAAGACGCGCCCGAGGAGCGGGCCCATGCCCCACTCGTTGAGGAGGCGGAAGGCACGGCGCTCGTCGTCGCGCTCGTAGGCCTCGCGCCAGCGGCCCGTCACGCCGTAGGCGGCGGTCACGACGACGTTGAGCACCTTCTCGTGCTCGGGGATCTGGGCCGCGAGGGCGGCCGAGGCGAGCCCGATGCGCGGGCGCAGCTCGAAGACGTCGACCCTGCCGAGGGTCTCGTCGAGGACGTCGACGGTGCCGCGCGAGGGGTGCATGCGGGCGGCGGCGAGCTGCAGGAGGGTGGTCTTGCCGGCCCCGTTCGGCCCCAGGACGACCCAGCGCTCCCCCTCGCGCACCTGCCAGTCGATGCCGTTCAGCAGCGTCTTCGTCCCGCGGACGACGCTCACGCCGGACAGCCGGAGAACTTTGCTCATGACTTCTGACCCTAGTGCAGATGCTTCGCCCACGGCGAACCGCGCCCAGGCTGGCTAGAATCTTGGGCTATGCCTGCTGACTTCGCCGCCGTCCTCCATGCCGCCTCGCTGTCCGAGGCCGACGCCGCCGCCGCGGCCCGCGCCCTCGAGGGCGCGGGCGCCGTCGTCGGCCCCTTCGAGCGGGCGGGCGACGCGCGCTACGAGGTGCTCGCCGCGGACATGACGCTCGACGGCGCGCGGCTGGGCGAGGCGCGCGACGCCCTCGCCGGGCTCGCGATCGGGGCGTCGCTGGTGCCCTCCGCCCTGCGCGCGGCCGAGCGGAAGCTGCTCATCATGGACGTCGACTCGACCCTCATCCAGCAGGAGGTCATCGAACTGCTCGCGGAGCACGCGGGCAAGCGCGAGGAGGTCGCCGCCGTGACGGAGGCCGCGATGCGCGGCGAGCTCGACTTCGCCCAGAGCCTGCACGCGCGCGTCGCGACCCTCGCCGGGCTGCCGGTAGAGGTCATCGAGAAGGTGCGCGCCGCCGTCGTGCTCTCCCTCGGCGCGGAGGAGCTCATCGAGGCGTTCCACGCGGCGGGGCACGTCGTGTGCGTCGTCTCGGGCGGGTTCAACCAGATCCTCACCCCGCTCGCGGAGCGGCTCGGCCTCGACCACGCGCTCGCGAACGAGCTCGAGGTGGTTGAGGGCCGGCTCACGGGGCGGGTGCTCGGCGAGGTCGTGGACCGGGCCGTCAAGGAGCGCATGCTGCGGGAGTGGGCCGGCGGGCACGGCATCCCGCTCGAGCACTGCGTCGCCGTGGGCGACGGTGCGAACGACCTCGACATGCTCGGCGCGGCCGGGCTCGGCGTCGCGTTCAACGCCAAGCCCAAGGTCCGCGCGGCGGCCGACGCGGCGATCGATCTGCCGTACCTGGACATCGTCCGCCACCTCGCGGGGGTGTGACCCCGCATCCTAGGAAGGTGACCCCGCAACGCAGGAAGGTGACCCCGCAACGCAGGAAGGTGACCCCGCATCGGGACTCGATGCGGGGCCACCTCTCAACGATGCGGGGTCATGTCCCTGCGATGCGAGGTCAGGCCTGGAAGTGCCCGGCCCCGCCGACGTACTCCGTGTGGCCGGTCGGGACGTCCGCCGTGACCATCTTCGCGACCTCGGCGGCGAACTCCTCGACCGAGTAGAGCTTGCCGGCGGCCTCGCGGCGCGCCTCGATCGCCCCGGGGGCGGCGCGGTCGAGGAGGGTCGCGGTGATGGTGCCCTCGATCATGTCGCCGGAGACGACCACGAACGAGATGCCCTTCTCCGTCAGGGACGGGATGAGCTCGCGGAGCGCCTTCTCGCCGGCGTTCTTGGACCGGGCCACGGGCTCGTAGGCGTCCATCGTGGGGACCGTGTCGATGAAGTGCGCCTGGTGGCTCGTGACGAACACGACGCGCGAGCCCGGCTTCATGCGCTCGACGGCCGCCTTGAGCATGTTCACCTGGGCGTCGCGGTTCAGCTTGAGCGCGTAGTCCTCGCCGAGGCCCGACTCCATGCCGCCCGAGGCGTTGAGCACGAGGACGTCGAGGCTCCCGAAGGAGTCGAGCGCCGCCTGGGCGAGCGCGTCGACGTCGTCCGCGCTGGTGAGGTCGCCGCCCACGGCGACGGCGCGGCCCCCGGCCGCCTCGATCTCGGCGACCACCTTGTTCGCGCGCGGCGCCTTCTGGCGGTAGTTGATGACGACGGCGGCGCCCTCCTCGGCGAGGATCTTCGCCGTCGCTGCGCCGATCCCTCGCGACGATCCCGTCACGATCGCTGTCTTGTTCTCCAGCAGTCCCATCCGAACTCCTCGCTGTCGCATGTGTCCAAAAGAATCTGATCCGGGGTCCATCATGCCAGTGCCGCGAAGCCTCGGCCCTGTAGGAAACCTACAGAACCCACCGAACCCACGGAACCCGCGGCCGGGGTGGGCCTAGTGGCCCATGCCGAGGCCGCCGTCGACCGGGATCACGGCACCGGAGATGTAGGCGGCCTCGTCGCTCGCGATCCAGCGCACGACGTTGGCGACCTCCTCCGCCTCGGCGAAGCGGCCGGCCGGGACCTTCGAGAGGTAGTCCCTCTGGGTCTCCTCGGGCAGCTCCGCGGTCATGTCGGTGTTGATGAAGCCCGGGGCCACGACGTTGGCCGTGATGCCGCGGGAGCCGAGCTCGCGGGTGAAGGAGCGGGCGAGGCCGACGAGTCCGGCCTTCGAGGCGGAGTAGTTGATCTGCCCGGGGGCGCCGTAGAGGCCGGAGACCGAGGAGATGAGGACCACGCGGCCGCGGCGCAGGCGGATCATGCCCTTGGAGGCGCGCTTGACCACGCGGAACGCGCCCGTGAGGTTCGTGTCGAGGACGGACGTGAAGTCCTCCTCGCTCATGCGCAGCAGGAGGGTGTCCTTCGTGATGCCCGCATTGGCCACGAGCACCTCGACGGGACCGTGCGCCTCCTCGACCGCCTTGAAGGCCGTGTCGATCGAGGCCTCGTCGGTGACGTCGGCCTGGACGCCGAGGATCCCCTCCGGCAGCTCGGACGGGCTCCGGTAGGTCACGGCGACCTTGTCCCCGTTGGCGAGGAAGGCCTTCGCGATCGCCAGGCCGATGCCGCGGTTCCCGCCGGTGACGAGGACGCTGCGCGGGGAGGGTGCTTCCAGGGTCACGGTGCTCCTTGAGAAGGGATCGGGGCGCCTCTGCCCGGCGCCTGTTCACCGAGAATCCTAGCCTCCGCGGACACCTCGAGCGGGAGCCCGGCCCGGCGGCGTCCGCGGTTACGAGCGCCAGCCCGCGCCGATTGGCCCGTCTCCGCGCCGGGTGGGACAATGGACACTGCTTGGGAGTGTGATGACGAGAGATCCTGCAGGCCGCACCGGCCACGACGCTTCCGGGGAGGCCGCGGAGGTCCACAGCATCACCGCCGCCGCGCCCGGGCACAGCATCGACATGCATCAGCGCATGGTCCGCTACGCCGTGGCCATGGGCATCCGCATGGTGTGCATCGTGCTGATCTTCGTCCTCGACGGGTGGTTCAAGCTCATCGCGGTAGCAGGCGCGGTGTTCCTCCCGTGGGTCGCTGTGGTCATCGCGAACGCCCAGGTCCAGGCTGAGACGTACGACGGCGACATGCTCGACGCCGCGCCGCTCGCCGAGATCGGTCCCGCGGCGCCGCACGAGGCGGACGCCGAGACGATCCAGGGCGAAGTCGTCGAGAACGAGGCAGAGGCCGAGTACCAGCGGCCCGGGGACACTGCGCCGGAGGACGCCCGGCCGAGCGAGCCGGACCACGACGAGACCGACACCAGAGAGAAGGAGGCCGGCGCCGCGTGAACCTGCTGGACATGATCCCCGGCTCGGACGGCGCCGACGGTGTCAGCCGCGCCAACGGTGGCGACCGGCCCGAAGAACAGCACGTGTGCTCCCGCAAGGGATGCCGCGCCGCGGCCTCCTGGCGGCTGCTGTGGAACAACCCCCGCATCCACACCCCTGAGCGGCGCAAGGTGTGGCTGGCGTGCGCGGAGCACCGCGAGTGGCTCGAGGACTACCTGCGCACGCGCATGCTCTGGCGCGAGACGCTCCCCCTCGAGGCGTCCGCCTGATGTACCGTTTCCTCTTCTCCCGCCGCTGGCTCATGTACCTCGGGCTTGCCGCCCTCTTCGCTGTCGCCTGCGCGCTCCTGAGCCGCTGGCAGCTCGCGCGCCTCGACGAGGCCAGAGCCGTCGTCGACCGCGTCGAGCAGAACTACGACGCCGCGCCCATGCCCTTCGCCGAGGCCGCTGGCGAGTTCGGGCGGCTCGACATCGAGAACGAGTGGCGCCCCGTCGCGCTCCGCGGGACCTACGACGTCGGGCAGACCCGGGTCGTGCGCAACCGGCCGCTCAACGGCCAGCCCGGCTACGAGGTCGTCGTCCCGCTGCGCCTGGAGTCCGGCGAGACCGTGGTCGTGGACCGCGGCTGGCTGCCGATCGGCAACGCCGAGGCTGGCAGGCCGGACGCGGTGCCCGCCCCGCCGTCGGGGACCGTCGACGTCGTCGTGCGCCTCCGCCCGGCCGAGCCCGCGCTCGACCGTGGCGCGCCGGAGGGGCAGCTCGCCTCGATCGACCTCGCCGGCTACGCGGCCCAGCTGCCCTACCCGATCCTCGAGGGCGCGTACGGGCTGCTCGCGAGCGAGGCCCCGCCCGCGGCCCAGACGCCGGCGCCCCTCGCTAAGCCGCAGCCCAACGAGGGCACGCACCTCTCCTACGCGCTCCAGTGGCTCGCGTTCGCCGTCCTCATGTTCGTCGCCTTCGGCTGGGCCGCCCGCCAGCAGGCGCGCAACGACGCGATCGACGAGGCCGCGGACGCCGCCGAGGCGCACGCTGCGGCACAGGCCGAGGGCCGGGACGACGGCGCCGCGCGCGAGGCCGCCGAGCGGGCCGCCGCGAGGGCGGCGCGCCTCGGGCCGCGGCAGCGGAAGCGGCCCACCTCCGAGGAGGAGGAGGACGCGATCCTCGACGCCCAGGGCTACCGGTAGTCCCGGCTAGGATCGGGCTCATGGCTGACCCTGTGCCTGTCTCTCCGGTCGAGCGTGTCCGCGGCGCGCTCGTCGCCGCGGGCCTCGACGACACCGTCCGCACCTTCGCCGAGGACGTGCCCACGGCGGCCGCCGCCGCGGACGTGCTGGGCTGCGAGGTCGGCGCGATCGCCAACAGCCTCGTGTTCGACGCCGACGGCGAGCCGCTGCTCATCCTCGCGAGCGGCGCCGCGCGCGTCGACACCCGGCACGTGGCGCGGCAGATCGGCGTCGGGAAGATCCGCCGGGCCTCCGCCGACTTCGTGCTCGAGCACACCGGTCAGCGCGTGGGCGGCGTCGCCCCGGTCGGCCACCCGGCCCCGCTGCGCACGCTCATCGACGTGCACCTGCGCGCGTTCCCGCTCCTGTGGGCCGGCGCGGGCGACCACCGCTCGATGCTCTCGATCGGCTACGACGACCTCGCCCGCGTGACCGGGGCCGAGGAGCTCGAGGTCCGCTAGCGGTCCGGGGTGATCTCGTCAGGCGAGCGTGATGAGGTCCAGGTAGTCGGCGCTCCAGAGGTCCTCGACGCCGTCGGGCAGGAGGACGACGCGCTCGGGGTTGAGCGCCTCGACCGCGCCCTCGTCGTGGCTGACCATGACAACGGCGCCCTTGTACGTCTTGAGCGCCCCGAGGATCTCGCGGCGGCTCGCCGGGTCGAGGTTGTTGGTCGGCTCGTCGAGGAGGAGGACGTTCGCGCTCGAGGCCACGATGGTCGCGAGCGCGAGGCGGGTCTTCTCGCCGCCCGAGAGCACGCCGGCGGGCTTGTCGACGTCGTCGCCCTGGAACAGGAACGAGCCGAGGATGCCGCGCACGTCGGCGTCGCCGAGGTGGTCAGGGGCGGCGCTGCGCATGTTCTCGAGGACCGTGCGGTCGTGGTCGAGGGTCTCGTGCTCCTGCGCGTAGTAGCCGACCTTGAGCCCGTGGCCCGGCTTGATCTCGCCCGTGTCCGGGTCGTCGACTCCGGCCAGCATGCGGAGGAGGGTCGTCTTGCCGGCGCCGTTGAGGCCCAGGATGACGACGCGCGAGCCGCGGTCGACGGCGAGGTCCACGTCGGTGAAGATCTCGAGCGAGCCGTACGACTTGCTCAGGCCCTCGGCCATGAGCGGGGTCTTGCCGCACGGGGCGGGCTCGGGGAAGCGCAGGGCGGCCACGCGGTCCGAGGCGCGCTCCTCCTGCAGCCCGGCGAGCATCCGCTCGGCGCGCTTGGCCATGTTCTGCGCCGCGACGGCCTTCGTGGCCTTGGCGCGCATCTTGTTCGCCTGGTCGAGCAGGACGGCGGCCTTCTTCTCCGCGTTGGCGCGCTCGCGCCGTCGGGCGCGCTCGTCGGTCTCGCGCTGGGTCAGGTAGCGCTTCCAGCCCATGTTGTAGATGTCGATGACGGCGCGGTTCGCGTCGAGGTGGAAGACCTTGTTCACGGTCGCCTCGAGCAGCTCGACGTCGTGCGAGATGACGATGAGCCCGCCCTGGTGTGCCTTGAGGAAGTCCCGCAGCCACGCGATCGAGTCCGCGTCGAGGTGGTTGGTGGGCTCGTCCAGGAGCATGGTCTCGGCGTCGGAGTACAGGATGCGGGCGAGCTCGACGCGGCGGCGCTGGCCACCCGAGAGGGTGCGCAGCGGCTGGTTGAGGATCCGGTCGGGGAGGGCGAGGTTCGCGGAGATCGCGGCGGCCTCGGCCTCGGCCGCATAGCCGCCCCCGGCGAGGAACTCCGCCTCGAGCCGGTCGTAGCGCGCCATCGCCTTGCGCTGGACGGCGGCGTCGTCGCTCGCCATCTCGGCCTGCGCGGCGCGGAGCTTGCGCACGACGACGTCCAGCCCCCGGGCGGAGAGGATGCGGTCCCGCGCGAGCTGCTCCATGTCCGGCGTGCGCGGATCCTGCGGGAGGTAGCCGATCTCGCCCGAGCGCGTGACCGTGCCGGCCGCGGGCAGCCCCTCCCCCGCGAGGACGCGCGTGAGGGTTGTCTTGCCTGCCCCGTTCCGGCCGACGAGCCCGATCTTGTCGCCCTTGTCGATCCGGAAACTCACCTCGTCCATGAGCAGGCGCGCGCCAGCGCGGAGTTCGAGGTCGGAGACGGTGATCACGTGGGGTCTTGCCTTTCGAGGTGGGCGGGGGCCCGAGCAGGCCCAGACAAGTCTACCGGCCCGCGGTTGTGGCCCTCCCCCAACGGCCGGCCCCGGCCTTTGGTGGGCGCCCTACAAAATGGAGCGGCCCTGCGATGCGTACCCTTCACAGCAGACCCTGCACCCGCAGCACCCGCACCCAGCCCCAGGAGGTCCCATGAAGCAGAAGAGCGCCCCCGCCGCGCCCGCGGCGCAGGGCACAGGCCCACGCCGGACGTGGGACGCCCAGTCCCTCGCCCTCGTCGCCGTGTTCGCCGCCCTCATCGCCGTCTCGGCCGTCATCCCCGGCGTCCCGGTCGGGAGCTTCGGCGTGCCCATCACGCTGCAGACCCTCGCGATCGTGCTCACGGGCCTCGTCCTCGGCGCCGCCCGGGCCGCGGCCGCCATGGGGCTCTACCTCGCCCTGGCCTTCGCGGGCCTGCCGATCTTCTCCGGCGGCCGCGCGGGCCTGCAGATTCTGGCATCGGGCTCGGCGGGCTACATCATCGGCTTCCTCGTCGGCGCCTTCGCGATCGGACTCCTCGCCGAGCTCGTCATCCGCCGCACCTCCCCGCGCCGGCGGGGTCTCTGGTTCTTCCTCGCCGCGACGGCGGTGCTCGTCGTCGTGATCCACGGCCTCGGCGTCGTGGGCATGGTGGTGAACCTCAAGCTCGCGTGGCAGGCCGCGTTCCTCGCGGACCTCGCCTACTACCCGGGCGACCTGCTCAAGAACGCCGTCGCCGCCGTCGCCGCCGTCGCGGTGCACCGCGCCTTCCCGGATGTGCTCATGCGCCGCGTCAAGGCGCCGGAGGCCGCCGCAGCGTGAGCCGGATCGAGCTCGACGGCGTCCGCGTCGCCGTCGCCGTCGAGGACCCGGAGTCGGGCCGCACCCATTCCAAGGTGCTGCTCGACGGCGTCGGCGTGGACCTCACGGAGCGGCGGGTCGCCGTCCTCGGCGCGAACGGCTCGGGCAAGTCGACGCTCCTGCGTCTGCTCAACGGCCTCGTGCTGCCGAGCGCCGGGAGCGTGCGCGTGGACGGGCTCGACACCGCCGCCGAGGGCCGGGCGGTGCGGGGGCGTGTCGGCTTCGTCTTCACGGATCCGCTGAGCCAGCTCGTCATGCCCACGGGCCGGGAGGATGTCGAGCTCTCGCTGCGCCGGCACCACCGCTCCCGCGCCGACCGCGCCGCGGCCGCGCAGGCGGTCCTGGACCGGTTCGGGCTGGCCGCCCTCGCGGACCAGAGCGTCTACGAGCTCTCCGGCGGCGAGCGGCAGCTCATGGCGCTCGCGGCGGTGCTCGCCGTCGAGCCGTCCGTCCTGGTCCTCGACGAGCCCTCCACCCTCCTGGACCTGCGCAACCGCGAGCTCCTGCGCCGCACGCTCGCAGGGCTGGACCAGCAGGTCATCCTCTCGACCCACGACCTCGAGCTGGCCCTCGACGCCGAGCGGGTCCTCGTGGTCGACGCCGGCCGGATCGCCTTCGACGGCGGACCCGCAGAGGGCGTCGCGTTCTACCGCGCGCTGTGCGGCATCCCGGCGCACGACGGCGGCCGCTGATGCGCGCGCGGATCTCGCCGGGGCTTCTGGCCGGGTACGTGCCAGGGCACTCGTGGCTGCACCGGGCGCCGCTGTGGACCAAGTTCGCGGGCGTGCTCGCCGCCGGGGCCGCGAGCTTCATGCTGCTGGACTGGCGCGCCTCGGCGCTCGCGGTCGCGGCGGTCGTGGCGGCATGGCTCTCGGCGGGCCTCGGGGTGCGGCGGCTCGTCGCGCCGTGGAGGCTCATCGCCCCGCTCCTGGGCGTGCTCTTCGCGTTCCAGTGGTGGCAGCAGGGCCCGGCGGCCTCGGGCCGGATCGTGCTGAACCTCCTGCTCTGCTTCCTCGCGGCGGCGCTGCTCACGGCGACCGTGCCGCTGCGCGAGCTGCTCGACGCCGTCGCCGGCGCCGCACGCCCGTTCCGCCGCTTCGGCGCCGACCCTGAGCGGTTCGCCCTCGCGATCGCGATCATGCTGCGGAGCATCCCGGTGCTCGCCGGATCCTTCGCGGAGGTGGGCGACGCCGCGCGGGCCCGGGGCCTCGAGCGCAGCGTCCGGGCGCGGACGATTCCCGTCGTGCTCTCGGCCGTGGCCTACGCGCGACGAACCGGCGACGCCCTCGCCGCCCGGGGCCTCGGCGACGCCGACGACTAGACCCGGGGTCACCCGCCAACGTTGCGGGGTCACCTCCCAACGATGCGGGGTCACCTCCCAACGATGCAGGGTCACCTCCCAACGATGCGGGGTCACTCGCCCCGGAACGCAGGGACATGACTCCGCATCGTTGAGACATGACCCCGGAACGCTGAGAGGTGACTCCGCAAGGTTGAGAGGTGACCCCGGATCCTAGGGACGTGACCCCGCGTTGGTTAGGGGAGCGCGGTTGCCTCGAAGAGGGCCGCCGTGCCGATGCCGCCCGCGGAGCTGATCATCGCGAGGCACAGCGAGCCCTCGGGCAGGGACTGGGCGCGCGCGAGGAGCCGGACGACGGACACCGCCCCCGAGGCCCCGTAGGCGTGGCCGAGCGCCAGGGCCCCGCCGTCCGTGTTGAGGACCGCCTCGAGCTGCCCGTCCCCGAATCCGAGCCTGTCGGTGCACGCGAGCACCTGCCCCGCGAAGGCCTCGTTGAACTCGACGGCGGCGAGGTCGGCCACCGCGAGGCCGTGGGCGCCGAGCAGCTCCTCGGCCGCGGCGGCGGCGCCGAGGCCGAGCCGCCGGGGGTCCACGCCCACGGAGGACGCGCCGACGAACGCGAGCGCCCGCCGTCGCCCGCCCGGAGACCGTCCGCCATCTGGAGGCAGGGAGCCGAGGGCGCCGGGCGCCGCGACGATCACCGCCGCGGCCCCGTCCGCGTCTCCGCACGAGTTCCCGGCCGTGACCGTCCCGCCGGGGACGAACGCGGCGGGGAAGCGCGCGAGCAGAGCCGCATCGAGCCGCGGCCGCGGCCCGTTGTCCGCACGCACCCAGCCGCCGCCCGCGCGCACGGGCACGAGCTCGCCGTCGAACGCCCCCGCCTCCGCCGCCGCGAGCGCGAGCCGGTGGCTGCGCAGCGCGAACGCGTCCTGCCGCTCGCGGCCGACGCCGGCCTCCCGGGCCACGGTCTCGGCGGCGACGCCCATGTCCGGGTCGCCGGGCTCGTCCTCGCCCGGCCGCGTGGGCGCGTGCTGGGCGCGGGAGTAGAACTCTATGCCGCCGTCGTCCGTCCGCCGCCCCCGCTCGGGCGCGGTGCTGACCGACTCGGCCCCGCCGGCGAGGAACGCGGCGCCGGCGCCCGCCTGGGCGAGCCGGCACGCGAGGACGACGGCGTCGAGCCCGGATCCGCACTGCCGGTCCACGGTGATGCCGGGGATCCGCTCGGGCAGGCCCGCCTCGAGCGCGGCGAGGCGCGCGAGGTTGCCGCCGCCGCCCGCGGCGTTGCCCACGACGACGTCCGCGATCTGTCCTTCCCCCAGTCCCGGCGCGTCGGCGAGGGCGCGGAGCACGGGGGCGAGGAGGTCCTGAACGGGCACCCCGGCGAAGTGCGTGCCGGCGCGGGCGAGCGGCGTCCGGCGGCCCGCGACGACGAGGGGCGCCCCCTCGGTCGCGGGCCGGCCCCGGAACCGAGGGGGCCGCGACGCCGCCCCCCGGCGCGCTCCCGCCTCAGACGAGCGGCCGGGCACGGCTGTCCCCCTCGAGGACCCACCGCTGGAACTCCGCGCGGGAAAGCTTGCCGCGCTCGGTCGTGGGGAGCGCGTCGAGCCGCAGGTACTGGAGCGGACGCTTGACCGGCGCGAGGGACCCCTCGAGCCCCGCGCGGACGGCGAGCTGTCCGAGGCCGGCGTGCGAGGGCACGATCCCGGCCACGATGCGCTGGCCGCGCACGTCGTCCGGCACGCCCGCGACGACGACCTCGGCCACGCCGTCGAGCATCGCGAGGGCGGCCTCGACCTCGTGCGGGTACACGTTCGCGCCGCCCGTGTTGATCATGTCGGCCCGTCGCCCGAGCACGTGCAGCGTCCCGGCGTCGAGGAACCCCTGGTCGCGCACGGTGGCCCAGCCGCCGAGGTGCGTGAAGGCCTCGCCATCATCGCCCCACACGTAGCCGGAGCTCACGAGGGGGCTGCGGATGCAGATGTTGCCCACCGCGCCGTCGGGCACGGGCGCGCCCGCGTCGTCGAGGATCGCGAGCTCGACGCCGGGGAAGGCGCGGCCAACGCCGGTGCCCACCTCGGCGGCCTCGCCGCCGGGCGCGTGGCGGCTCGCCGCCACGAAGGAGAGCTCGGAGGCGCCATAGTACTCCCACACGGCGGCCTGGGGCGCCCAGCGGCGGACGGCCTCGAGCGTGCGCCGGTCGAGCTTCTGGCCCGCGCAAACGATCGCGGTGATCCCGCTCGCGTCGACGTCCCCGGCGAGGCCGCGCTCGGCGAGGACGCGCAGCATCGTCGGGACGAGGACGAGCCGCGTGATGCCGCGGCGCGTGATCTCGGCGTGCGCGTCGCCGACGTCGAAGTGCGCGAGGGTGTGGAACGTCGCGCCCGCGAAGAGGCACTCGGAGAGGGTGTACAGGTTCAGGCTCGCGGACAGCGGCCCGGGCGCAAGCACGCGGTCGCCGGGGCTCAGCCCGAAGCACTCGACGGAGGCCTCGAAGGAGCGCCGCCACGACTCCCTCGTGCGGGAGAAGCCCTTGGGCAGCGAGGTCGTGCCCGAGGTGAGGCCGACGAGGAACGACGACGCCGGGTCGCCGTCGACGAGCTCGGCTGGCCCCTCGGCGGCAGCGCCGACGCGCCCGGGGGACCGACCCGCGGCGCGCACCGCGAGCCGAGCGACGACGTCGTCCGCGAGGGCCCCGGGCCAGAGCGGGTCGAGGACGGCGCACTCGCGCTCCCCCGCGACGCCCGCGGCCCAGCGCACTGCGAAGTCCACGCCGTTTCCCTGTCGGAGCACTCGCGTCGGCTCCCCCGAGCGGGCGAGAACCTCCGCGGCGCCGTGCAGCTCGGACCACGAGAGCCTCTCCCGGCCGCACACGACGGCGGGCTCGTGCGGCTTCTCGGCAGCCCAACAGCGCAGCCGGTCGAGGAATGGCATCCGATCAGTCTATCGATGGGCAGAGGTCTACCCTTGCGTACATGAGCTTCAATGACGACGCGCAGCTCGACCCGTCCCAGGTGCAGGACCGGCGCGGCGGGGGGCGGTTCGGGCGGGGAACGATCATCGGCGGCGGCATCGGCGGCGGAATCCTCGTGCTCGTCCTCAGCCTGCTCGGGATCAACCCGCAGATCCTGAACGAGCTCACCGGCCAGGCGCCCCAGGGCCAGGGGCCGGCGGGGCCCGGCACCGCCGCGGAGTGCCGGACGGGGGCCTCGGCGGACGCGCGGATCGACTGCCGGATCGTCGGGACCGTCAACAGTCTCAACGCCTTCTGGGCCGGCTACCTCCCGCAGCGGGGCGTGCGCTACCCCCAGCCCGAGGCGGTCATCTTCGACCAGGCCGTGAGCACCGGCTGCGGGACGGCGACGAGCGAGGTCGGCCCGTTCTACTGCCCAGCTGACGCGACCGCCTACTTCGACCCCGGCTTCTTCCGCGTCCTCGAGACCCAGTTCGGGGCCTCGAGCGGGCCGCTCGCGCAGGAGTACGTCGTCGCCCACGAGTTCGGCCACCACATCCAGAACATCATCGGCACGCTCGACTACGCGCAGCAGGACCCCCAGGGCCCGCAGTCGGGCGCCGTCCGCGTCGAGCTACAGGCCGACTGCCTCGCCGGGATCTGGGCGCAGCACGCGGACTCGGCCCCGGCGCCGGGCACGGACCGGCCCTTCCTCGAGCCCCTCACGCAACAGGACCTGCGCGACGCGCTCTCGGCCGCCGCCGCCGTCGGCGACGACCGCATCCAGCAGGCCGCGACCGGGCGGGTCAACCCCGAGGCGTGGACCCACGGCTCGGCCGAGCAGCGCCAGGCCTGGTTCATGCGAGGCTACGACAGCGGCGACATCGACCAGTGCAACACCTTCACGGGGGCTGTCTAGCCGCAACCCCCCTGACAGACGCGCACGACGGCGGGCGGTCGCCTTCCGCACGGAAGGCAACCGCCCGTCGTCGTCACCGGCTCGGAATCCGGGCCGGGATCAGATGTTGAAGCCGAGCGCCCGCATCTGGTCGCGGCCGTCCTCGGTGATCCGCTCGGGACCCCACGGCGGCATCCACACCCAATTGAGGCGCCACTCGTCGACCGAGCCGTCGAGCGCCTGGCCCACCTGCTCCTCGAGGACATCGGTGAGCGGGCACGCCGCGGTCGTGAGCGTCATGCTGATGAGCAGCGCGCCGTCCTCGCCGTACTCGAGGCCGTACACGAGCCCGAGGTCCACGACATTGACCCCGAGCTCGGGGTCGATCACGTCCTTGAGGAGCTCCTCGACCTCGTCGAGGGACGCCTGTCCAGGCTGCGTCTCCGTCATCGCGGCCCTCGTCCTCAGGCCTTCGCCGCGCCGGCGCCGGCCACGTAGCGGTCGTAGCCCTCGTCCTCGAGGCGGTCGGCGAGCTCGGGGCCGCCCTGCTCGGCGATGCGGCCGTCCACGAACACGTGCACGAAGTCCGGCTTGATGTAGCGCAGGATCCGCGTGTAGTGCGTGATGAGGAGCGTGCCCATGTTGCCCTCGGCGTGGGCGCGGTTGACGCCCTCCGAGACGACCTTGAGCGCGTCGACGTCGAGGCCCGAGTCGGTCTCGTCGAGGACGGCGAACTTCGGCTTGAAGAGCTCGAGCTGAAGGATCTCGACGCGCTTCTTCTCGCCGCCCGAGAAGCCCTCGTTGACGTTGCGCTGGGCGAAGTCGGCGTCGATGCGCAGCTGGTCCATGGCCGCCTTGACGTCCTTGGTCCACGTGCGCAGCGCCGGGGCCTTGCCGTCGATCGCCGTCTTGGCGGTGCGGAGGAAGTTCGTCATGGTCACGCCCGGGATCTCGACCGGGTACTGCATGGCGAGGAAGAGGCCCGCGCGGGCGCGCTCGTCCACGCTCATCTCGAGGACGTCCTCGCCGTCGAGCGTGATCGAGCCCTTGGTGACCGTGTAGCGCGGGTGGCCCGCGATGGTCGAGGCAAGCGTGGACTTGCCGGAGCCGTTGGGTCCCATGATCGCGTGGGTCTCGCCGGTCTTCACGGTGAGCGTGACGCCCTTGAGGATCTCCTTGACGCCCTGCTCGGTCTCGATCGAGACGTGCAGGTCCTTGATCTCCAGAGTCGACATGTGTGTTTGTTCTCCTTGTTCCCCGGTCGCACCGGGCGAGGTGTAGCGGGGGTCAGTTGTCTCCGGCGGCGAGCTCGCGCTCGACGGCCTCGGTGAGGTGCTCTTCGATGGCGGGAACGCCGATCTTCTGGATGATCTCGTTCAGGAAGCCGCGCACCACGAGGCGGCGGGCGACGTCCTCCGGGATGCCGCGCGCCATGAGGTAGAAGAGGTGCTGGTCATCGAAGCGGCCGGTCGCGCTCGCGTGGCCGGCGCCCTCGATGAGGCCCGTCTCGATCTCCAGGTTCGGCACGGAGTCGGCGCGGCAGCCGTCGGTCAGGACCAGGTTCTGGTTCTTCTCGTAGCTGTCGGTGCCCTCGGCCTGCTTCTGGATCAGAACGTCGCCGACCCACACCGTGCGTGCGTCCTTGCCCTGCAGCGCGCCCTTGTAGAGGACATTGGAGACGCAGTTCGGCTGGGCGTGGTCCACGAACGTGCGGTGCTCGAGGTGCTGCCCGGCGTCCGCAAAGTAGAGGCCGTAGAGCTCGACCTCGCCGCCGGGCGCCGCGAAGCGCGCCGTCGGGGTCACGCGGACCACGGAGCCGCCGAGGCTGACGACGATGTGCTTCAGGTGCGCGTCGCGGCCGATCTTTACCTGCTGGCTCGAGGCGTGGACCGAGGCGTCGCTCCACTCCTGGAGGGACACGACCGTGAGGTCCGCGCCGTCCCCAAGGACGATCTCGACGTTCTCCGACACGACCGCCTCGCCGACGTGGTTGAGCACGACGACGGCGCGGGCGCCGTCCTCGGCGACGACCACCACGTGCTGGGCTGCTGCGGCCTTCCCGGCGCCGGTGAGCGTGACGAGGACGCGGTCCTCGAGCTCGGCCCCCGCGGGGACTGTGACGACCGTGGCCTCGGCGAAGTGCGACCAGGCGTTGGCGGACACGCGGTCCTCCGGGATGCCGGCCGAGCCGATGCGGGAGTCCTCGCGGCCGACGGTCTCGACGCGCACCTGCTCCGGCGCCTCGACCGCGACGGCCGGGGCCGCGCCGTCGAGCGCTGCGGTGTGCAGGCCGCCGAAGCGCTTGAGCGGCGTGAAGCGCCACTCCTCCTCGGTGCCGCGGATCGCCGGGAAGTCCTCGAGCGTGTAGGACGTCAGGCGGCCGGCGCGGGAGCTGTCCGGGATGCCGTAGCCGCCGCCGTGCGAGTGGCCCTTGGCGGCGTCGCCGCCCAGCGGGGAGGCGGGGGCGGACGCCGACTGCGGGCGGGTGGTCTCCGCCGGCTCGAGCGGGGTCAGGCTCTCGCCCTCCTCCGTGAGGCCGGGGATGGACGGCGCCCCGATGCGCGCCTTCTCGTTCAGAAGCGTCTCATTCAGGGGCGTTTCAGTCATTTCAGTCATGTCAGCCGACAGACCCTTCCATCTGCAGTTCGATCAGGCGGTTCAGCTCGAGGGCGTACTCCATGGGCAGCTCGCGCGCGATCGGCTCGATGAAGCCGCGCACGATCATGGCCATGGCCTCGTCCTCGGGCAGGCCGCGGGACATGAGGTAGAAGAGCTGCTCCTCGGACACGCGGGAGACGGTCGCCTCGTGGCCGAGCACGACGTCGTCCTCGCGGATGTCGATGTACGGGTACGTGTCCGAGCGGGAGATCGTGTCGACCAGGAGGGCGTCGCAGCGGACGGTGTTGGCCGACTTCTTCGCACCCTCGCGGACCTGGACGAGGCCGCGGTAGGCCGCGCGGCCGCCGTTGCGCGCCACGGACTTGGACACGATCGAGGACTGCGTGTTCGGCGCGATGTGCACCATCTTCGAGCCGGTGTCCTGGTGCTGGCCCTCGCCCGCGAACGCGATCGAGAGGGTCTCGCCCTTGGCGTGCTCGCCGACCAGGTAGACGGCCGGGTACTTCATGGTGACCTTGGAGCCGATGTTGCCGTCGATCCATTCCATGGTCGCGCCCTCGTGGCAGATGGCGCGCTTGGTCACGAGGTTGTACACGTTGTTCGACCAGTTCTGGATCGTCGTGTAGCGGACGCGGGCGCCCTTCTTGACGACAATCTCGACGACGGCCGAGTGCAGCGAGTCCGAGGTGTAGATCGGCGCGGTGCAGCCCTCGATGTAGTGGACGTAGGAATCCTCGTCCGCGATGATCAGCGTCCGCTCGAACTGGCCCATGTTCTCCGTGTTGATGCGGAAGTAGGCCTGGAGCGGGATCTCGACGTGGACGCCCTTCGGGACGTAGACGAAGGAGCCGCCGGACCACACGGCGGTGTTGAGCGAGGCGAACTTGTTGTCGCCGACAGGGATGACCGTGCCGAAGTACTCCTGGAAGAACTCAGGGTGCTCCTTGAGCGCGGTGTCCGTGTCGAGGAAGATCACGCCCTGCTTCTCCAGGTCCTCGCGGATCTGGTGGTACACGACCTCGGACTCGTACTGGGCGGCGACGCCGGCCACGAGGCGCGAGCGCTCGGCCTCCGGGATGCCCAGCTTCTCGTACGTGTTGCGGATGTCCTCGGGGAGGTCCTCCCACGAGGCCGCCTGCTTCTCGGTCGAGCGCACGAAGTACTTGATGTTGTCGAAGTCGATCCCCGAGAGGTCAGCGCCCCACAGCGGCATCGGCTTCCGGTCGAAGTACTTCAGGCCCTTGAGGCGGAGGTCGAGCATCCACTCGGGCTCGCCCTTCTTGGAGGAGATATCGCGGACGACGTCCTCGTCGAGGCCGCGTCGCGCGTTGGCGCCGGCCGTGTCGGCGTCTGCCCATCCGTATTCATAGGTGCCGATCCCATGGAGCTCCGGGTTCTTCTCCAGAATCTCCGAGATCACTGTGGACTCGCCGTCCACGGCCTTCTTCTCGGCCATTTGATCCGTCATCACGGCCTCTCAGTGTTGTGGGTGGTCGTCTCTTCGGTAGCGGTGCCCGGCCGGGCCGCGGCGATCGCCGCCCGTCCGGTGGGTATGTGGGTAGTGCACACGTGGCCGCCCTGCGCGAGCGTCGAGAGCCTGCGCACGTCCACGCCGAGGAGGCGGGAGAACACGGCGGTCTCGCTGTCGCAGAACTGGGGGAACTCGGCGGCCAGCTGCTGGACGGGACAGTGCCCCTGGCACAGCTGGACGCTCGCGAGGTGTGCCGGGAGCGGGGCCTTGCCCTGCACGGACGCGGCGGAGGCCACGAAGCCGTCGGCGGTGAGGGCCTCGGCGAGAGCCCGCGACCGGGCCGCGACGTCGTCGCCCGCGGCGTCGACGATCGGCTCGTATCGGCGCTCCATCGCGGCGAAGCGCTCCCGCGCGAACTCCTCGACCGCGCCCGAGCCGCCGAGCTCGCCGAGGCGCTCGAGGGCTTTGCGCGCGATGTCGAGGTAGTCGTCGCCGATGCTGGACTGGCCGCGCGAGGTCAGGACGTAGCGCCGGGCGGGACGTCCCGCGCCCGTGCCGGAGGTCGCGACGCGCTTGACCTCCACGACGCCCGCCTGCGTGAGGGCGTCGAGGTGGCGGCGCACGGCGGCCGGTGTCACGTTGAGCAGGTCGCCGAGTTCGGCGGCGCTCACGGGACCGTGCTCGAGCACGGCACTGAGGACGCGGTCGCGCGTGCGGTCCTCGGTGTCGGCGGGCGGCCGCTGGGCAGCATTCGGCGTGGTCACGGAATACACAAAATAATCATTGCCTAATCGGGCGAGCGTCTCCAGTAAGGAGAGGCTTAGCACTCCTGGGCCCGCGGCGGCGGCACTACTACCCCGCGTAGAATGGACGGGTGCTCAGAACCGGTTCACCATGCCTCGAGATCGAGGGCCTCGTCAAGGATGTCGGCCCTATCCCGTCCCTCGACGGCCGGATGAAGCGGATCCTGGCCGGCGTCGACCTTGTCGCACGGCAGGGCGAGATCACCGTGATCCTCGGCGTCAACGGAGCCGGCAAGACGACGACGCTCGAGTGCGCGCAGGGCCTCCAGACCCGCACGGCCGGCACGGTGCGGCTCCTCGGCCAGGACCCCGCGCGGGCGGACGCCGAGCTGCGCTCCCGCGTCGGGATCATGCTCCAGGAGGGCGGGCTGCCCCCGGCGGCGCGGCCCCTGCACCTCCTGCGCCACGTCGCCGGCATGTACACTGACCCCCGGCCCGTCGACGAGCTCGCCCGGCGGCTCGGCATCGACGAGTTCGCCTCGACCACGATCCGCCGGCTCTCGGGCGGGCAGAAGCAGCGCGTGGCCCTCGCCGCCGCTCTCATCGGCCGCCCCGAGGTCGTCTTCCTCGACGAGCCGAGCGCGGGCCTCGACCCGCAGTCGCGCCAGCTCGTCGTCGCCCTCATCGAGGAGCTCCGGGCCGAGGGGCTCGGGATCGTGCTCACCACCCATCTGCTCGACGACGCCGAGCGGCTCGCCGACGTCGTGCATATCCTCGACCGCGGCCGCGTCGTCGCGAGCGGAACGGTCGCCGAGCTGCTCGCCCACCGCCGCGATGCGGCCCGCAGGCTCACCCTCACCGCGGAACCGGGCCTGCCGCTTGCCGACGCCTTCGCCGGCTCGGCCGCCGAGGTCGCCGAGGGCCCCGCGGGCCAGTACACAGTCGACGGCGAGCTCACGACGGCGGACCTGCTCGCCCTCGCGTCGTGGCTGCACGAGAGGGGCATCATGCCGCACAGCCTCGAGCTCGGGGCACAGAACCTCGAGGACGTGTTCCTCGCGATTGCTGCCGAATCGGCAGCCGAATCCCCACAGGAGCACCGCGCATGAGCGCCGCACGCCTGGCCCGCCGCGTCTGGCAGCAGGGCCGCTACGAGACCGGGGCAATGCTGCGCAATGGCGAGCAGCTCATCCTCATGCTCGTCCTGCCCCTCCTCGGGCTCGTGGGCCTCACGATGACGCCCTTCCTCGACGGGCTCGGGGCGAGCCGCATCGACGTCGCCGCGCCTGGCATCCTGGCGCTGTGCACGATGAGCGTCGGCTTCACCGGGCAGGGCATCGCGACCGGCTTCGACCGGCGCTATGGGGTGCTGCGCTTCCTCTCCACGACTCCCCTCGGCCGCGGGGGCCTCATCGCAGGGAAGGTCGTCGCGGTGCTCGTCGTGCTCGCCGTCCAGGTTGTTGTCGTCGGCGGCGTGGCCCTCGCGCTCGGCTGGCGGCCGGCGCCGTCGGGCGTGCTCCTCGGGATCCCGCTGCTGGCCCTCGGCGCCGCGGCGTTCACGGCCCTCGGCCTGCTCATCGCTGGGACTGCGCGGCCCGAGGCCACCCTCGCCGTGACGAACCTCGTCTGGATCCTGCTCGGCGTGTTCGGCGGCATCGTCCTGCCTGCCACCCGGCTCCCCGCCGCCCTCGAGCCCGTCGTCGGGTTCCTGCCCTCCGGCGCCCTCGGCGAGGCCCTGCGCGCCGCCTCCCTCGAGGGCACCCTCAACCTCCCCGCCGCAGCGGTCCTGGCCATCTGGGCCGCCGTCGCGGGCACCGCCGCCACCCGCTGGTTCCGATGGAGCTGATCTGAATGACCGCCACTGGCCACACGCCGCTCTCGCGCCTCACGGCGCGCCTTCCCCGCGAGGTCGACCGCCGCATCCGGGCACTGACCATCGCCTCGCTCATCGGCCAGACCCTGCTGATCGGCACGGGCGGCGCCGTGCGGCTCACGTCCTCAGGCCTCGGCTGCCCCACGTGGCCGCGCTGCACGGCGGAGTCGCTCAGCGCGACCCCCGAGATGGGCATCCACGGCGTCATCGAGTTCGGCAACCGGCTCCTGACCTTCGCCCTTGCCGCCGTCGCCCTCGCGATGCTCGTGATGCTGTGGAACCTGCGCAAAGAGCGCAAGGACCTCTTCTGGCTCGCCGCCGCGCTCCTCGGCAGCATTCCCGCCCAGGCCGTGATCGGGGGCATCACCGTCCTGACGCAGCTCAACCCGTGGGTCGTCGGCCTGCACTTCCTCGTCTCGATGGCCCTCGTCGTCGTCGCCATGCTCCTCGTCAACCGGGCCTTCGGCCGCACGGGCCGGTTCATGGACAGGACCCTGCCCGCCCTCCCCGGTGCCGTCTTCCCCGCGATGGCGGCCACGGCTGCGGCCGCGGCGGCAGCCGTCGTGCTCGGCGTCGTCGTCACCGGCGCCGGCCCCCACGCGGGCGACGCCGAGGCGCCGCGCAACGGGCTCGACTGGGACCTCCTCTCGCACATCCACGCCGTCCCCGCATACCTCGTAGCGTTCGGTGCCCTCTTCGGCGTCTGGGCCGCCGTCCGGTGGCGCATCCACGGCCCCTTCCGCTCGGGCGTCCTCGTCCTGCTCGTCCTGACGCTCCTGCAGGCCGCGATCGGCATCACGCAGTACTACACGGGCATCCCGCCGCTGCTCGTCGGGACGCACATGGTCGTGGCGGCCCTGCTCATGGCCTCCGCCGTCAACGTCGCGGACCTCGCGCGCCACAGCCCGCGGCTCTGACGCCACGCATGGCACGAAGGAGGGCCGCACCCGAACGGGTGCGGCCCTCCTTCTGTCGTCTCCTGCTTCGATCTATCCCGCGATGATCGGCGCGCCCACGAACGGGTCGACCGCGAGGGCGACGAACAGCACCGTGAGGTAGCTGATGGAGCCGTGGAAGACCTTCATGGCCTTCTTGTCCTCGATCTCCTCGCGCTGGGCCCGCGCGTAGAGGGCGTGCGACTCGTAGAGGAACCAGCCGCCCGTGAGCACCGCGGCCGCCGTGTAGACCCAGCCGGCGCCGCCGAGGGGAACCATGAGGAGCGAGCAGATGACCATGGCCCACGCGTACAGGACGACCTGGACGGCCACGATCTTGGCCCCGGCCACGGCGCCGAGCATCGGCACGTTGGCGTTGCGGTAGTCCTCGCCGTAGCGCATCGAGAGCGGCCAGTAGTGCGGCGGCGTCCACAGGAAGATGACCATGAAGAGGATGACGGCGGGCCACTCCAGCGTGTTGGTCACCGCGGCCCAGGCGATGAGCACGGGGAAGCAGCCGGCGGCGCCGCCCCACACGATGTTCTGCGCGGTGCGGCGCTTGAGGATGAGCGAGTAGATCACGACGTAGAAGAAGATCGCCGCGGCGCCGAGGACGCTCGAGAGCGGGTTGGCGCCGAACCACAGGATGGCGAGGGACGCGATGCCGAGGAGCCACGCGAAGGCGAGCGCCTCGCGCGGGGTCACCTCGCCCGTGACGAGCGGCCGGTTCTCCGTGCGGCGCATGAGGCGGTCGATGTCACGGTCGATGTAGCAGTTGAAGGCCCCGGCGCTGCCGGCGGCGAAGGCGCCGCCGACCATGGTCGCGAGGATGAGCCCGAGGGACGGGAAGCCGCGCTCGGCGTAGACCATCGTGGGCAGCGTGCTCACGAGCAGCAGCTCGATGACGCGGGGCTTCGTGAGTGCGACGTACGCCTTGACCTTGCGGCGCAGACCCGGCTTTGCTGGTCTGGACGGGACGGTGGCGGGGGCGTCTGCTGTGCTCACGGGTGCGCGACTCTGTTCTACTCGGGGTACTAGTCGGGATCGACTCTGCCGAAGCTGCTGGCGGCGGCCGCCCGACGGCGGGCGCACAGTGCCGCCTCCATGATACCGGCCCCCGCGCGCCCTCCCGCGCGGGCGGGCGCGCGGGAGATCTCGCGGGGGTGCGCGGGGGATGTATCGTGCGGATGTCCTACTGGTCACCGGGGGCGGCCGTGTGGAGTGATTCACACTCCGGAATATGGGGACAAATTTCCGGCAAGGGCTCTCCTCGGCCCCATGCCCGTGACTAGTATGTGAGCTGGACGCCCCGCTGCCGCAACACGGACCGCTGCCCTGCTACAGGCTGACCTGCAACAGGACATGGCGCGTGCCTGCGGACGCCGCAGTGCTGCACGGCTCGACCCCGGCGGGCTCGGGGCATCCACAGACAACGTTTCGATGGTGAACGGCTGGCAGACTGCCGCAGGCCCACCATTCGCGGGCTCGCTGAGGCCTGCCCAGTCGTCAGCAATGGAGAGGGGCTCGGTTTCGTGCCTGCAGTGGATGTGCAAGAACTGACCTGGACGGATCTGGACCGCAAGGCGGTGGACACGGTCCGCGTGCTGGCCGCGGACGCGGTGCAGAAGGTGGGCAACGGCCACCCGGGCACGGCGATGAGCCTGGCCCCGGCGGCGTACCTGCTGTTCCAGAAGCTCATGCGGCACGACCCCTCGGACCCGTCGTGGATCGGGCGTGACCGGTTCATCCTCTCCCCCGGGCACTCCTCCCTGACCCTGTACATCCAGCTGTTCCTGGCCGGGTACGGGCTCGAGGTCGACGACCTGCAGGCGCTGCGCACGTGGGGCTCGCTGACCCCGGGCCACCCGGAGTACGGTCACACCGCGGGGGTGGAGATCACCACGGGCCCGCTGGGCCAGGGCCTGGCCTCCTCGGTCGGGTTCGCCTACTCCCAGCGCCGCGAGCGGGGCCTGTACGACCCGCAGGCGGCGGCCGGGGAGTCCCCGTTCGACCACACGGTGTGGGTCATCGCCTCGGACGGCGACCTGCAGGAGGGCGTCACGGCCGAGGCGTCCTCGCTGGCCGGGCACCAGGAGCTGGGCAACCTCGTGGTGGTCTACGACGAGAACCACATCTCGATCGAGGACGACACCGACGTCTCGTTCACCGAGGACGTCCTGAAGCGCTACGAGGCCTACGGCTGGCACACCCAGCGCGTGGACTGGACCGCCACGGGCGAGTACGTCGAGGACATCCAGGCCCTCTACGACGCGCTCGTCGCGGCCAAGGCCGAGACCGGGCGCCCCTCGATCATCTCGCTGCGCACGATCATCGGCTGGCCCGCGCCGACCAAGCAGAACACCGGCAAGATCCACGGCTCCGCCCTGGGCGCCGAGGAGGTCGCCGCGCTCAAGGGCGTGCTCGGCTTCGACGCGGGGAAGTCCTTCGAGGTCGACCCCGAGGTCCTGGCCCACACCCGCGGCGCGCTCGAGCGCGGCCGCGACGCCCGGGCCGCGTGGCAGGAGTCCTTCGACGCCTGGAAGGGCGCGAACCCGGAGGCCGCCGCCCTGCACGAGCGCCTCGAGGCCCGCCAGCTGCCCGCCGGGTGGGAGAAGTCCCTGCCGGTGTTCCCCGCCGGCAAGGACGTCTCGACCCGCGCCGCCTCCGGCAAGGTCCTGAACGCGATCGGCCCCGTGCTGCCCGAGCTCTGGGGCGGCTCGGCCGACCTGGCCGAGTCGAACAACACCACGATCGAGGGCTCGCCCTCGTTCATCCCGGCCTCCCGCTCGACCGAGGCGTGGAAGGGCAACCCCTACGGGCGGGTGCTGCACTTCGGCATCCGCGAGCACGCCGCCGCGTCGATCGTCAACGGCATCACCCTGGGCGGAAAGACCCGGGCGTTCTCCGGCACGTTCCTGATCTTCTCCGACTACCAGCGCCCCGCGATCCGCCTCTCGGCGCTCATGGGCATCCCCTCGACCTACGTGTGGACGCACGACTCGATCGGCCTCGGCGAGGACGGCCCGACCCACCAGCCGGTCGAGCAGCTCGCCTCCCTGCGCGCGATCCCGGGCCTGGACGTCGTCCGCCCGGCGGACGCGAACGAGACCGCCCACGCGTGGAAGGCCATCCTGGAGAACACCGACAACCCGGCCGGGATCGTCCTGACCCGGCAGAACCTGCCCGTCTGGGACCGCGGCGACGGCGCGTTCGGCGACGCCGCCGGCACCGCCAGGGGCGCCTACGTCCTGGCCGAGGCCCAGCGCGACGGGGCCGACGTCACCCCGGACGTGGTCCTGATCGCCACCGGCTCCGAGGTCCAGCTCGCCGTCGAGGCCCGCGCCTCCTTGGCCGCCGAGGGGATCGCGGCCCGGGTCGTGTCCATGCCCTGCGTCGAGTGGTTCCGCGCCCAGGACCCCGCATACCGCGAGTCCGTCCTGCCCGCGGCGGTGAAGGCCCGGGTCTCGGTCGAGGCCGGCCTGGCCCTGGGCTGGGCCGAGTTCGTCGGCGACGCCGGCCGCACGATCAGCCTCGAGCACTACGGCGCCTCCGCCGACTACAAGACCCTGTTCCGCGAGTTCGGCATCACTGCGGAGGCCGTCACGGCCGCCGCGAGGGACTCCATCGCCGCGGCCTGACCCCGACCACCTGAAGTTCCACTGGCTCTCACAAGGAGACTGACATGACTACCCCCACCCAGGCACTGTCCGACGCTGGCGTGTCGATCTGGCTCGACGACCTCTCCCGCTCCCGCCTCGCGGACGGCTCGCTCAAGGCCCTCGTCGAGGAGAAGAACGTCGTGGGCGTGACCACGAACCCGACGATCTTCCACCTGGCCATCACCAAGACCCACGGCTACGACGCTCAGCTGGCCGGGCTCGCCGCCGCCGGGGCCGACGTCGAGCACGCGATCTTCGAGATCACCACCGCCGACGTCGCCGACGCCTGCGACCTCCTCGCCCCCGTCGCCGACGCCACGCAGGGCGTGGACGGACGCGTCTCGATCGAGGTCGACCCCCGCCTCGCGTGGGACACCGCCGCGACCATCGCCGAGGCCAAGAAACTGCACACCAAGGTCGGCCGGGACAACGTGCACATCAAGATCCCCGCCACCCTCGAGGGCCTCGAGGCCATCTCCGAGACCATCGCCGCGGGCATCAGTGTCAACGTGACCCTGATCTTCTCCCTCGAGCGCTACCGCGCCGTGATCAACGCGTACCTCACCGGCCTCGAGAAGGCCAAGGCCAACGGCCACGACCTGTCCCAGATCCACTCCGTGGCCTCGTTCTTCGTCTCCCGCGTCGACACCGAGATCGACAAGCGCCTCGAGGCGATCGGCACCGAGGCGGCCAAGGCCCTCAAGGGCCAGGCCGGCCTGGCCAACGCCCGCCTGGCCTACCAGGTGTACGAGGAGGAGTTCTCCACCGAGCGCTTCAGGCTCCTCGCCGACGCCGGCGCCCGCCCGCAGCGCCCGCTCTGGGCCTCCACCGGGGTCAAGGACCCGAACCTGCCCGACACCCTCTACGTCACCGGCCTCGTCGCCCCCGGCGTCGTGAACACCATGCCCGAGAAGACCCTCGAGGCCACCTTCGACCACGCCCAGGTCACCGGCGACACCGTCACCGGCGCCTACGCCCAGGCCAACGCCCACCTCGACAAACTCGCCGCGCTCGGCATCGACTACAACGACGTCGTGGCCGTGCTCGAGTCCGAGGGCCTGGACAAGTTCGTCGCCTCCTGGAACGAGCTCCTCGGCGACATCGAGGCCGGCCTCGCCGCCCAGACCTCCGCCAGCAAGGGGGCCTGAGCATGAGCGCACTCACCTTCGACGCGACGGGCGCGGCCCGGGCAGCCGTCGAGGCGCACGCCGCTGCCCTCTCCGACGACGCCATCGCCAGCCGGATCTTCGCCAAGGACCACACGCTGTGGGGCCCGGAGGCGGAGGAGGAGTCGGCCAAGCGCCTCGGCTGGATTGAGGCCGCCACCGTCTCCCAGCCGCTCGTGGCCGACATCCTCGCCCTGCGCGACGAGCTGCGCGGCGAGGGCGTCGACCGGATCGTGCTCTGCGGCATGGGCGGCTCCTCGCTCGCCCCCGAGGTCATCACGGCCACGGCCGGGGTGCCGCTCGTCGTCCTCGATTCGACCGATCCCGAGCAGGTCCGCGCCGCCCTCGACGAGCGGCTCGAGGCCACGGCCATCGTCGTGTCCTCGAAGTCCGGCTCAACCGCCGAGACCGACTCGCAGCGCCGCGCCTTCGAGGCCGCGTTCACGGCGGCCGGCATCGACGCGACGCGTCGCATCATCATCGTGACCGACCCGGGTTCGCCGCTCGACGCGGCCAGCCGCGAGGCCGGCTACCGTGCCGTGTTCAACGCCGACCCGTCGGTGGGCGGCCGCTACTCGGCGCTCACGGCCTTCGGCCTCGTGCCCTCGGGCCTGGCCGGCGTCGACATCCAGGCCCTCCTCGATGAGGCCGAGGAGGCCGCCGAGCTCCTGCGCGAGGACTCCGCGGACAACATCGGCCTCCAGCTCGGCGCGGCCCTCGGCGGCACGTCGCCGCTGCGGGACAAGATCGTGATCGTCGAGGACGGCTCGGGCATCACGGGCTTCGCGGACTGGGCCGAGCAGCTCATCGCCGAGTCGACGGGCAAGATCGGCCGGGGCGTGCTCCCGGTCGTGGCATCGGTCGACTCCCCCGAGGTCTCGGGCGGCGCCGAGGACGTCCTCGTCGTGCGCCTCGTGTCGGCCGACGCCGAGCCGCGCCTGGGCGCCGACGAGGCCGCCGTGGGCGGCGGCCTTGCGAGCCAGCTGCTCCTGTGGGAGTTCGCCACGGCCGTGGCCGGCCGCCTGCTCGGCATCAACCCGTTCGACCAGCCGGACGTGGAGGCGGCGAAGGTCGCCGCGCGCGGCCTGCTCGACGCGCGCCCGGAGCCGACGCCGGCCGCCTTCATCGACGGCCCGATCGAGGTCCGCGGCGGGGAGTGGCTCGGCGGCGCGTCCACCGCGGCCGAGGCCGTCAAGGCGCTCCTGGCCCAGCTCGGGCCGGACGGGTACCTCAGCGTTCAGGCCTATCTCGACCGGATCGCCTTCCCGTCGCTCGAGTCGGTGCGCGACCAGCTCGCCTCCGTGACGGGGCGCCCGACGACGTTCGGCTGGGGCCCGCGCTTCCTGCACTCGACGGGCCAGTACCACAAGGGCGGCCCCGCCGTCGGCGTGTTCCTCCAGGTCACGGCCGACGCGAAGGCCGACGTCGAGATCCCGGAGCGCCCGTTCACGTTCGGCCAGCTCATCACCGCCCAGGCCGCGGGTGACGCCCAGGTCCTCGCGGAGCACGGCCGGCCCGTGCTGCGGCTTCACCTGACCGACCGCGAGGCCGGCGTCGAGGCGCTGCTCGCACTCGTGTCCTCGCTCAGCAACTAGGCCCGACAAGAAAGCAACCATGCCTGAGAACGACATCGGCGGTGCGAAGCGGCCGGCAAACCCCCTGCGCGACCCGCGGGACCGCCGGCTCAATCGCATCGCCGGGCCGTCGTCGCTCGTCCTCTTCGGGGTGACGGGCGACCTGGCCCGCAAGAAGCTCATGCCAGCCGTGTACGACCTGGCCAACCGCGGCCTGCTCCCGCCGAGCTTCGCGCTCGTCGGGTTCGGCCGCCGCGACTGGGAGCACGAGGACTTCGCCGAGGAGGTCAAGGCCGCAGTCAAGGCCCATGCACGCACCCCGTTCGATGAGGCGGTGTGGGCGCAGCTCAGCGAGGGCGTGCGGTTCGTCCGCGGCTCGTTCGACGAGGACGATGCCTTCCTGCGGCTCAAGGACACGCTCGAGGAGCTGGACGCCAAGCGCGGCACGCGGGGCAACCACGCGTTCTACCTCTCGATCCCGCCGAAGGCGTTCGAGCAGGTCTGCCGCCAGCTCTCGAAGCACGGCCTGGCCCAGGCCGAGGACGGCAAGTGGCGCCGCGTCGTCATCGAGAAGCCCTTCGGGCACAACCTCGAGTCCGCGCGCCAGCTCAACGAGATCGTCGAGTCGGTGTTCCCGGCGGATGCGGTGTTCCGCATCGACCACTACCTGGGCAAGGAGACGGTCCAGAACATCCTCGCGCTGCGGTTTGCGAACCAACTGTTCGAGCCGCTCTGGAACGCCAACTACGTGGACCACGTGCAGATCACGATGGCCGAGGACATCGGCACGGGCGGCCGCGCCGGGTACTACGACGGCGTCGGCGCCGCCCGCGACGTGATCCAGAACCACCTGCTCCAGCTCCTCGCGCTCACGGCGATGGAGGAGCCGATCTCCTTCAACGCCGACGACCTGCGCGCCGAGAAGGAGAAGGTGCTCGCGGCCGTCAAGCTGCCTGAGGACCTCTCGACGCATTCCGCGCGCGGCCAGTTCGCGGGCGGCTGGCAGGGCGGCGAGCTCGTGCAGGGCTACCTCGAGGAGGAGGGCATCCCCGCCGACTCGACGACCGAGACGTACGCGGCCATCCGGGTCGACATCAACACGCGCCGCTGGTCCGGTGTCCCGTTCTACCTGCGGGCGGGCAAGCGGCTCGGCCGGCGCGTGACCGAGATCGCCGTCGTGTTCAAGAGGGCGCCGAACCTGCTGTTCCTCGACCAGCACGAGCAGGAGTTCGGCCAGAACGCGGTCGTCATCCGCGTCCAGCCGGATGAGGGCGCGACGATCCGCTTCGGCTCCAAGGTCCCCGGCACCCAGATGGAAGTCCGGGACGTGAGCATGGACTTCGGCTATGGGCACTCGTTCACCGAGTCCTCCCCCGAGGCCTACGAGCGTCTCATCCTCGACGTCCTGCTCGGCGAGCCGCCGCTCTTCCCGCGCCACGAGGAGGTCGAACTCTCGTGGAAGATCCTCGACCCGTTCGAGGAGTACTGGGCCAGCACGGGCGCCCAGCCCGAGCCCTACGCGCCGGGCAGCTGGGGGCCGGCGTCGGCCGACGAGCTCCTGGCCCGTGACGGACGTTCCTGGAGGCGGCCATGATCATCGACCTGCCCAACACGACCACGTCGAAGATCTCCAAGGAGATCACGAACATGCGCCACCGCGGCGGCGTCGTGGCCCTCGGCCGGGTGCTGACGCTCGTCGTCATCACGAAGCACGGCTACGAGGAGGAGGCCATCGAGGCCGCCAACGAGGCCAGCCGCGAGCACCCGTGCCGCATCATCGTGCTCGTCGACTCGGGCCGCGACTCCGCGGACCGGATCGACGGGCAGATCCGGGTGGGCGGCGACGCGGGCGCCTCCGAGGTCATCGTCCTGCGCGGCTACGGCCGCCTGGCCGAGGAGTCCGAGTCGCTCGTGGCCGCCCTGCTCCTGCCGGACGCGCCGATCGTGGCCTGGTGGCCGCACGGGGCTCCGAAGGACGCGGGCGACACGTCGATCGGCCGCATCGCCCACCGGCGGATCACCGACTCCGGCAACGAGCCCGACCCCACGTCGGCCCTGTACCGCCTGCGGGAGACCTACCAGGCCGGGGACACGGACCTCGCCTGGACGCGCCTGACCAACTGGCGCATCCAGCTCGCGGCCGCGCTGGACCAGGCCGACGGCAGCCCGGTCACCGGCGTCACCGTCGAAGGGGCCTCGGACTCCCCCAGCACGGTCCTGCTCGCCTCGTGGCTCACGCTCGCGTTCGACGCGCCGGTCACGATCGTGGCGGACCCGGCCGGAACCGGGATCCGGCGCGTGCGCCTTCATCGGGCCACGGGCGACATCCAGCTCTACCGCCCAGGCCTCACGGTCGCGGAGCTCACGCAGCCGGACCAGCCCAACCAGCGCATTGCCCTGCCCCGCCGCAGTCTGCAAGACTGCCTGTCCGAAGAACTGCGGCGGCTCGACGCGGACGAGGTCTTCGGCGAGGTCCTCGCGTCCGGGCTGCCGCGCACCAACCTGAGGAGTGTGCAGCCGAGTGAGCGCTGATCCCCGTGTGAGCATCCATCCAGACTCGTCGGTCCTGCTCGCGGCCATCGCGGCCCGGCTCATCACGAAGCTCGTGGACCTGCAGGACAAGTACGGGGAGGCCACGGTCGTCCTCACCGGTGGCTCGATGGGCATCGGCACCCTCCGCGCCGTGGCGGAATCGCCCGCGTGCCGCGCGGTCAACTGGTCCAAGGTCAACGTGTGGTGGGGCGACGAGCGCTTCGTCGAGCCCGGCTCGCCGGACCGCAACAGCCTGCAGGCGGCCGAGGCGCTCCTCGACCGGCTCCCCTTCGATCCCGACCGGGTGCACGTGCCGGGGGCAGCGGACGAGTTCGCGACGGCGGACGAGGCCGCGGCGGACTATGAGCGCCGCCTCGCCGAGGAGGCCGCCCGCGAGCACTCCGAGGACTACTCGGACAGCCGGCCGGACGTGCCCGGCAGGCTCCCCCGGTTCGACGTCCTGCTCCTCGGCGTCGGCCCAGACGCGCACATCGCCTCGCTCTTCCCCGAGATGGCCGGGATCCGCGAGTCCGAGCGGATCGTCGTCGGCGTCGAGAACGCGCCCAAGCCGCCGCCGTCGCGGATCTCCCTGACGCTGCCGGCGATCAAGTCGGCCGACGAGGTGTGGATGCTCGTCGCTGGCGAGGACAAGGCCGGCGCCGTGGGTCTCGCGCTCGCAGGAGCCGGGCCGGTCCAGGTGCCCGCCTCGGGCGCCCGCGGGCGCTCGCGCACGCTCTGGCTCATCGACGCGGCGGCCGCCGCGAAGGTCCCGCAGGAGCTCGTGCGCAAGGAGCCCGCCTCGGCCTGAAGGCCGGACGTTCCAGGCAGACGAAAAAGGGGCGGGAGCAGCATTCGCTGCTCCCGCCCCTTTGGTGCGTTCCCGGCTGGCGCCCGGAACGCTGCGTCAGGAATCGCCGACGCTCGTGAGGCGCATGATCAGGCCCAGGGCGATGATCACGATGCCCCACGTGAGGCCGAGGATGATGGTGAAGCGGTTGAGGTTGCGCTCGGCGACGCCGGAGGAGGCGAGTCCCGAGGACATGCCACCGCCGAACATGTCGGAGAGGCCGCCGCCGCGGCCCTTGTGCATCAGGATCAGGAGCGTCAGCAGGAGACTCGTGATGCCGAGCAGGATCTGCAGGATGATCGTCAGGACTTCCACGTGGGTGCTCCGGCCTTTCTCGCAGGGGTCGGTTCTCGCCGTCGGTGCGGGCGCTGGCTAGGCCGCCGCGTGGCTCTCGAACCTGACAATGCTAGCAAACTCGGCCGGATCGAGGCTCGCGCCGCCCACGAGCACGCCGTCGACGTCCGCCTCCGAGAGGATTGCCGCGGCGTTGGCCGCCTTGACGGAGCCGCCGTAGAGGAGGCGCGTGCCTGCCGCCGCCTCGGCGCCGAAGATCTGGGCGAGCTCGGCCCGGATGGCCGCGCACATCTCCTGCGCGTCCTCGGGGCCGGCGACCTCGCCGGTGCCGATCGCCCAGACCGGCTCGTAGGCGACGACGAGCTGGGCGGCCTGCTCGGCGGTGAGGCCCTCGACGTCGGCGCGGAGCTGCGCGAGCGTGTGCTCCACGTGGGTGCCAGCCTGGCGGATCTCGAGGCCCTCGCCGACGCACAGGACCGGGACGAGGCCGTGCTTGAACGCCGCCTTGGTCTTGGCGTTGAGGACCTCGTCGGTCTCGCCGTGGACCTCGCGGCGCTCGGAGTGCCCCACGAGGACGTAGCGGCAGCCGAGCTTTGCCAGGAACGCGCCGCTGATGTCACCGGTGTAGGCACCAGAGTCGAACTGCGAGAGGTCCTGGCCGCCGTACGCGACGGGGAGGTCGTCGCCCGCAACGAGGGTCTGGACGCCGCGCAGGTCGGTGAACGGCGGGAAGACCGCGACCTCGACGCGCGAGAAGTCGTGCTTGGCGTCGTCGAGTGTCCAGGCGAGCTTCTGGAGCAGGGTGATGGCCTGGACGTGGTCCATGTTCATCTTCCAGTTGCCCGCGATGAGCGGGGTGCGGTCGAACGTGCCGTTGGTCGAGCTGGTCACGGTGCCTCCTGGGAGTCGTGGGATCAGGGGAACGGCCGGGCGCGGGGGGCGCACTGGGTGCGCCCGGCACGCCCGGCCGTGATGAAAAACGCGGTGGCTAGGCGCCGAGGGCCGTGAGGCCCGGGAGCTCCTTGCCCTCGAGGTACTCGAGGCTCGCGCCGCCACCGGTCGAGATGTGGCCGAACTGGCCGTCCTCGAAGCCGAGCGTGCGGACCGCGGCCGCGGAGTCGCCGCCGCCGACGACGGTCAGCGCGCCGCTGCCCGTGGCGTCCGCCAGACCCTGCGCGACGGCCTTCGTGCCCGCCGCGAAGGCCGGGAACTCGAAGACGCCCATGGGGCCGTTCCAGAAGACGGTCTTCGCGCCGGCGATCTCGCGTGCGAACGCCTCGGCGGTCTCGGGCCCGATGTCGAGGCCGATGCCGGAGGCGCCGAAGGCCGTGTCCTCGATCTTGTCCGCGGCGGCGACCTCGTGCTGGGCGTCCGCGGCGAAGCCGGAGGCGACCACGACGTCGGTGGGCAGCACGAACTCCGTGCCCGCCGCCGTCGCGCGCTCGAGGTAGTCCTGGACGGTGCCGATCTGGTCCTGCTCGAGGAGGCTCGAGCCGACCTTGTGACCGTTCGCGGCGAGGAAGGTGAACAGCATGCCGCCGCCCACGAGGAGCTTGTCCGCCTTGCCGATGAGGTTGTCGATCACCGCGAGCTTGTCGGAGACCTTCGAGCCGCCGAGGACGACGACGTAAGGACGGTCCGCGCCGTCGGTGAGACGGCGCAGCACCTCGACCTCTGCGCGGACGAGCTCCCCGAGGTACGCGGGAAGGATCTGCGCAATATCGAACACCGATGCGTGCTTGCGGTGCACGGCGCCGAACGCGTCGTCCACGTAGGCGCCGCGCTCCCCCGTCAGGGCGGCGAGCTCGCGCGCGAACGCGGCACGCTCGGCGTCGTCCTTGCTCGTCTCACGGGCGTCGAAGCGGACGTTCTCGAGGACCAGGACCTGACCGTCCTCGAGCCCCGCGGCGAGGCCCTGGGCGCTCTCGCCGACGGTGTCCTCGGCGCGCTGCACCGTGATGCCGGCGGCCCCGGCCAGGTCGGCGAGGCGGTCGGCGGCTGGCTTGATCGAGTACTTGGGCTCGGGCGCGCCCTTGGGGCGGCCGAGGTGGGCCATGACGATGACCCGGGCGCCGGCCTCGGCCAGCTTCTGGATCACGGGGAGGGAGGCGCGGACGCGGCCGTCATCAGTGACGGTGGACCCGTCGAGCGGCACGTTCAGGTCCGACCGGACCAGAACGCGCCGCCCGCGGACACCATCGGCGAGCAGCTCGTCGAGAGTGTGTGCAGTCATGAGGTCAGGCTATCTGAGTTCCCGGAACGTTACGGGACTCAGAGCTTGGAGGCGACCAGCTCGGTGAGGTCCACGAGGCGGTTCGAGTAGCCCCACTCGTTGTCGTACCACGAGACGACCTTGACCTGGTTGCCGATGACCTTGGTCAGGCCGGCGTCGAAGATCGAGGAGGCCGGGTCCGTCACGATGTCCGAGGAGACGATCGGGTCCTCGGTGTAGGCGAGGATGCCCTTGAGCTCCTGCTCGGCGGCGGCCTTGACCGCGGCGTTGACTTCCTCCTTGGTGACCTCGCGCGAGAGAGTCACGGTGAGGTCGGTCGCGGAGCCCGTCGGGACCGGGACGCGGATCGCGTAGCCGTCGAGCTTGCCCTTGAGCTCCGGCAGGACCAGGCCGATGGCCTTCGCGGCGCCCGTGGAGGTCGGGACCATGTTCAGCGCTGCGGCGCGGGCGCGGCGGAGGTCCTTGTGCGGGCCGTCCTGGAGGTTCTGGTCCGCCGTGTAGGCGTGCACCGTGGTCATGAGGCCGCGCTCGATGCCGAACGCGTCGTTGATGACCTTGGCCAGCGGGCCGAGGCAGTTGGTGGTGCAGGAGGCGTTCGAGATGATGTTGTGCGCGGACGCGTCATAGAGCGAGTCGTTCACGCCCATGACGATCGTGATGTCCTCGTCGGTGGCCGGCGCGGAGATGATGACCTTCTTCGCGCCCGCGTCGATGTGCTTCTTGGCGTCCGCGGCCTTGGTGAAGAATCCGGTGGACTCGACGACGATGTCGACGCCGAGGTCCTGCCACGGGAGGTTCGCGGGGTCGCGCTCGGCGAGGACCTTGATCTCCTTGCCGCCGACGACGATGGCGCCGTCGCGGGCCTCCACGGACTCGGCGAGGCGACCGGTCACGGAGTCGTACTTGAGCAGGTGAGCCAGGGTCTCGGGGCTCGTGAGGTCGTTGACCGCCACGATCTCGAGGTCCGCGCCCTGGGAGAGGGCGGCACGGAAGAAGTTGCGGCCGATGCGGCCGAAGCCGTTGATGCCAATACGAGTGGTCACTCTGGTCGATCTCCTTGATGCTCAGTCGAGCACCCAGGAGACTGCTCGAACTGTTAGACGGTCCGCACATCGTTGGGCAGAGATTTGCACGAGGAAAGGCCCACAGCCCGAGTCTCCATTGTCCATGGCTGAAAGGCCTGCGCGGCCTTTCCGCCCACCATCCTACGGGGAAAGGGCCCGTCTCGGAACAGACGGACCCTTTCGCACCGAATGTCACAGAATGTGACGCGAATCTCAGGAGACGGTGATGAGGCTCCCAGCGCCCTGGCGCGCGGACTCGAGGCGCTTGGAGACGTCGGCCCAGTTCACGATGTTCCAGAACGCCTTGACGTAGTCCGCCTTGACGTTGACATAGTCGAGGTAGAAGGCGTGCTCCCACATGTCCAGCATGAGCAGCGGGATCGTGCCGACGGGGACGTTGCCCTGCTGGTCGTAGAGCTGCTCGATGACGACGTTGCCACCGAGGGGCTCGTAGGCGAGGATCGCCCAGCCGGAGCCCTGGAGGCTCGTCGCCGCCGCGCTGAAGTGCGCGACGAACTTGTCGAAGGAGCCGAACGCGTCGTCGATCGCCGCGGCGAGCTCGCCCTCGGGCTTGTCGCCGCCCTCCGGGGAGAGGTTGTTCCAGAAGATCGAGTGGTTGGTGTGGCCACCGAGGTGGAACGCGAGGTCCTTGCTCAGGCGGGTGACGTTGGCGAAGTCGCCAGCCTCGCGGGCCTCGGCGAGCTTCTCGAGCGCCGTGTTGGCACCCGCGACGTAGGCGGCGTGGTGCTTGCTGTGGTGCAGCTCCATGATCCGGGCCGAGATGTGCGGCTCGAGCGCCGCGTAGTCGTACGGAAGCTCAGGCAGTACGTAGGTCACAACATCCTCCATCGGTTGGTTTCCCGCGCCACGTCCCATGAAGCACGGGCTGATGACTGCTCCATCCTATGCAGATCCGGGGGCATGCCCGTCGACGGCGGTCAGCCGTCGAGCATGTCGGGCGTAACGTTGGCCTCGGTGCCGGGGATTCCGGTCTCGGCGGCCTTCTTGTCCGCCATCGCCAGGAGCCGGCGGATCCGGCCGGCGATCGCGTCCTTGGTCAGCGGCGGGTCGGCGAGCCGACCGAGCTCGTCGAGGCTCGCCTGCTTGTGCGCGACGCGCAGTTCGCCCGCGTAGCGCAGGTGCTCGGGCACGTCGTCCCCGAGGATCTCGAGCGCGCGCTCCACCCGGGCGCCCGCTGCCACGGCGGCCTGCGCGGAGCGGCGGAGGTTCGCGTCGTCGAAGTTCGCGAGCCGATTCGCCGTCGCCCGCACCTCCTTGCGCATGCGCCGCTCCTCCCACGCCATGAGCGCGTCGTGCGCGCCCATGCGGGTCAGCAGCGCGGCGATCGCGTCGCCGTCGCGCACGACGACGCGGTCCACCCCCCGCACTTCCCTCGCCTTCGCGGCGATGCCGAGCCGGCGGGCGGCGCCGACGAGCGCGAGGGCGGCCTCGGGGCCGGGGCACGTGACCTCGAGCGAGCTCGAGCGCCCGGGCTCCGTGAGCGAGCCGTGGGCGAGGAACGCGCCGCGCCACACGGCCTCGGCGTCCGCGGCCGAGCCGTTGACGACGACCGACGGCAGCCCGCGCACGGGGCGCCCGCGGTTGTCGAGCAGTCCGGTCTGCCGCGCGAGGGCTTCCCCGTCGCGCACCACGCGCACGACGTAGCGGCTGCCCTTGCGCAGGCCCCCGCCCGAGACGACGATGATCTCGCTCTGGTGCCCGTAGACCTCATGGATGGCCGCGCGCAGCCGTCGGGCGGTCGAGGCGAGGTCCACCTCGGCCTCGATGACGATGCGGCCGGAGATGATGTGCAGGCCACCCGCGAACCGCAGGATCGCCGAGACTTCGGCCTTGCGCTCGGAGGACTTCTTGACGCCCAGCCGCGACAGCTCGTCCTTGACGCCCTGGGTCAGTGCCATGGTGTGCCCTCCTGCTCGGATGCGCGCGGCGGCGCGGAGCCTGCGCGGCTCATCGCCCGCCGCCGTTGAAGATCTCGTGGTACGCCCCGGCGAGGCGGAGCGCATCGTGGACCGGCCGATGGCCGGAAGACCTTACTCTACCGAAGTGGACCTCGGCCCCGAGCTCGGCGGCGACGCGTACGAACTCGTCGCGGTCGCGGACCGAGGTGACGTCGGCGATGATGGCGTCGACGCTGAACTCGGGGGCGGCGCGCTGGATGACGCGGAGGTGGTCCGCGGCGGTCATGCCGGACGTCTCCTTCGTGTCCACAGCGAGGTTCATCGTCAGGCACCGACGCGCGGGGGTGTCGCACAGGGCCTGGCGCATCTCGGGCAGGGTCAGGTGCGGGAGCACGGACGTGTACCAGGAGCCGGGGCCCAGGATGACCCAGTCGGCGAGCTCGATCGCGCTGAGCGCCTCGGGGCACGCGGGGGCGTCGTCGGGCACGAGGCGCACGTCCTCGAGCCGGCCGGCGACGGCGCACGCGGCCTGGCCGCGGATCGTCTCGAGCCGGTCCCCGCCGCCGTGCGGGCCGGAGACGAGCACGTCGCCCTCGATCATGAGGGGCACGCGCGACATCGGCAGGACCTGGCCCCGGGCACCGAGGAGCGCACCGGCCCACCGCAGGCCCGCCACGATGTCGCCCAGGAGCTCCGCGAGGGTCACGATGAGCAGGTTCCCCATCGCGTGGTTGTCGAGGCCGCTCGTCCCGGCCGGGGAGCGGAAGCGGTGCTGCATGACGTCGCGCCACGTGCGGCCCCAATCGGTGTCGTCGCACAGGGCGGCGAGGGCCATCCGCAGGTCGCCCGGGGGGACGACGCCGAAGTCGCGGCGCAGGCGCCCGGAGGAGCCGCCGTCGTCCGCGACGGTGACGACGGCGGTGAGCTCCGTCGTGAGGAGGCGCAGGGCGGAGAGCGAGCCGGCGAGGCCGTGGCCGCCGCCGAGGGCGACGACGGAGGGTCCCTTGGGCACGCCCCCGTTCGTGCCAGCACCAGGACGGACGAGCGGGAGCTGGCCGGTGAACAGGGCGCTCACTCCCGGCCCAGATCCCGGTGCGACGTGGTCACGGTCACGCGCGGCTGCTGGGCGAACCGCTTGCCGAGCTCCTCCACGATCGCCACGGAGCGGTGCTTGCCGCCCGTGCAGCCGACGGCGATGGTCGCGTAGTGCTTGTTCTCGCGCCGGTAGCCGGAGAGGACGGGCTCGAGGGCGTGGACGTAGCGGTCCACGAAGTCCTGGGCGCCGTTGGCCACGAGGACGTAGTCGCTCACGTCCGGGTCGAGGCCCGTGTGCGGGCGCAGCTGCGGGACCCAGTGCGGGTTCGGGAGGAAGCGCACGTCGGCGACGTAGTTGGCGTCCGCCGGCAGCCCGTACTTGAAGCCGAAGCTCATGATGTTCAGGCGCAGCGTGACCGGGCCCTTCTCGGAGAACAGCTCCGTGATGGCCGTCGCGAGCCCGTGCACGTTGAAGTCGGAGGTGTCGAGGACGAGGGTCGCGCTCTCCTTGAGCTCCGCGAGCAGCGTGCGTTCCGCGGCGATGCCGTCGGAGATGCGCCCGCCAGCCTGCAGCGGATGTGGGCGGCGGCCCTGTTCGAAGCGGCGGATGAGGACCTCGTCGCTCGAGTCGAGGAAGAGGACCCGGTACTCCGCGCCGCTCGCCGCGAGCTGGGTGAGGGCGCCGCGGATGTCCGCGTCGAGGCCCTTGCTGCGCACGTCCATGACGACCGCGAGCTTGGGGATCTTCGCCGAAGCGTGGCCCACGAGCTCGGACAGCGTACCGAGTAGCTGGGGCGGCAGGTTCTCCACGACGTACCAGCCGTGGTCCTCGAGGGCGTTGGCCGCCGTGCTCCGGCCCGCTCCGGACATCCCGGTGACGATGAGAAGCTCCGACGCGGTGGGTTTGACGGGGGTCAGGGTGTCTGGGCTCGCGTCCGCCGCGCTCGTCTCGCTCATGGGCCCCAGCCTAGCTAAGAGTCGAGGATTTCGCCGGTGCTGTAGTTGATGGCGGGGACCGTCTCCCCAGCCGGCTCACCGGCGGCATCGGCGCCCCCCGGCAGGTCGGGGAGCCCGCCGTCTCCCGCAGTGCCGAGGCCCGCCGTCCCGAGGCCGTGGAAGCGCGCGTGGATGGCGCCAGCGAGGGCTGGCCCGACTCCGGGTGCCTCGGCGAGCTCGGCCAGGCTCGCGGCCCTGAGCCGCTTGAGCGAGCCGAAGTGCGCGAGGAGCGCCTTCTTGCGGGCGGGCCCGAGCCCCGGGATCTCGTCCAGGAGCGAGGCCGTCATCGACTTGCCGCGCTTCTGCCGGTGGAATGTGATCGCGAAGCGGTGGGCCTCGTCGCGGATCCGCTGGAGCAGGTACAGGCCCTGCGACGCACGCGGGAGGATCACGGGGAAGTCGCCCTCGGGCAGCCAGACCTCCTCGAGCCTCTTCGCGAGGCCGATGACGCGCACCTCCTCGCCGATGCCGAGCTCGGCGAGGGCGCGCACGGCCGCCGTGACCTGGGGCTGGCCGCCATCGACGACGACGAGGTTCGGCGGGTAGGCGAACTTGCCCCTCTCATCGACCGGAAGCTCCCTGTCGGCGAGGTAGCTGCGGAACCGGCGCGTGAGGACGTCGTGCATCGCGGCGGTGTCGTCGCGGGCCGCGTCTCCCGTGACCGAGAAGCGGCGGTACTCGCTCTTCTTCGCGAGCCCGTCCTCGACGACGACCATGGATCCGACGACATTCGTGCCCTGGACGTGGGAGATGTCGAAGCACTCGATGCGCAGGGGCGCCTCGGGCAGCTCGAGCGCCTCCTGGAGTTCCTGGAGGGCGAGCGAGCGGGTCGTGATGTCGCCGGCGCGGCGGCTCTTGTGCAGGCGCAGGGCCTGGACGGCGTTCTCGTGCACCGTCTCGAGCAGCGCGGCCTTGTCCCCGCGCTGCGGGACGCGCAGGGTCACGCGCGCTCCGCGGAGCGCGGAGAGCCACGCGGTGAGCTGCTCGGCGTCCTCCGGGAGAACCGGCACGAGCACCTCGCGCGGGAGCCGGCCGTCCGTCTCGGACTGCTCGCCGTAGACCTGGGCGAGGAGGTGCGTGACGAGCCCAGCGGGCGTCGTGTCCTCGACCTTCTCGACGACCCAGCCGCGCTGGCCGCGGATCCTGCCGCCGCGGACGTGGAACACCTGCACGGCGGCCTCGAGCTCGTCCTCCTCGACGGCGAAGACGTCCGCGTCGGTGTCCTCGGCGAGCACGACGGCGTTGCGCTCGAACACCTTGCGCATCGCGATGATGTCATCGCGCAGCTTGGCGGCGGTCTCGTAGTCGAGCTCGGCGACGGCCGCGGCCATGCGCTTCTCGAGACCGCCGATGAAGCGTTTGGCCTCGCCGCCCATGAACGCGCAGAAGTCCTCGGCGAGCCGGCGGTGCTCCTCGGGCGTGACGCGTCCGACGCAGGGAGCCGAGCACTTGTCGATGTAGCCCAGGAGGCACGGGCGGCCGCTCTGCTCGGCGCGCCGCAGGACGCCGGCGCTGCACGAGCGCACGGGGAAGACGCGCAGGAGCGTGTCCATGGTCTCCCGGATGGCGCCGGCTGTGTACGGGCCGAAGTAGCGCGTACCCTTGCGGCGCTCCCCGCGCAGCACCTGCACGCGGGGGTACTTCTCCCCCATCGACACGGCGAGGTAGGGGTACGTCTTGTCGTCGCGGAAGGCGAGGTTGTACCGCGGAGCGAACTCCTTGATCCACGTGTACTCGAGCTGGAGCGCCTCGAGCTCGCTGCCGACGATGGTCCACTCGACGCTCGCGGCCGCATGGACCATCGCGTAGGTCTTGGGCAGGAGCGTGGCGGGGTTGGCAAAGTACGAGTTCAGGCGCTGCCGGAGGCTCTTGGCCTTGCCGACGTAGATAACGCGGCCGTGCGGGTCGCGGAACCTGTAGACACCGGGATCCGCGGGGATCTCCCCCGTCTTCGGCCGGTAGCTCGATGGATCTGCCACTAGTCCAGTCTAGACAGGGGTGGGGCTCGCCGCGCGGCGCTTACTCCTGGGCGGGCGGCTTATTGTAGCCGGGCGCCCGGCCCTGCCCGCTCAGGGCCGCGATGGCGTCCATGATCCGGTCCGTCGCCTCGCGGCGCGCCGGCAGCGAGTGGTCCGGACCCGTCTTCCCGAAGTACAGCGGCTCCCCCACCACCATCTCGAAGTGCCGCGGGACGATGGTGTTCCTGTCCGCCGGCTGGAGCTTCTCGGTGCCCTTGAGGCCGACCGGGACGACGGGCGCGCCGGTCGTGAGGGCGAGCCAGCCGACGCCCGTCCGGCCGCGGTACAGGAGTCCGTCCCGCGATCGCGTGCCCTCGGGGTAAATGCCTATCCCGCGGCCCTCGTCGAGGAGGTCCAGGAGGGTCTTGAGCGCCGCCACGCTCGCGGCCTGTTCCCCGCGCTCGACCGGGATCGACCCGACGCCCTCGAAGAAGGCCTTCATGAGCTTTCCCTTGACGCCCGTGCCGTTGAAGTACTCGGCCTTGGCGAAGAACGCGACGCCGCGGGGCATGAGCGCCTGGATGATGACCGAGTCGAGGAACGAGAGGTGGTTCGAGGCCACGATGACCGGGCCGTCCTTCGGGACGTTCTCGAGCCCGGTCACGGTGGGGCGGCAGAAGCCCGCGATCGCGGCGCGGATGCTGTGGCGCGTGAGGGAGTAGATCACCATGCGGCGGCCTCCTGCGCCGATGCGGCGCGGCCCACGTCGAGGGCCGCCAGGATGGCTTCCTCGAGCTCGTCGGCGGTCCCGACGACGGCGGCCAGATCCAGCGCGGCGAACTCTCCCTCGGGGGCGAAGCCCCACAGGACGCCGATGCAGGCCACGCCGTTGGCGGCGGCACCGGCCGCGTCGTGGCGCCGGTCGCCGACCATGACCGCCGCGTCCGGACGCCCGTGGTTGGTGGCGAGGGCGGCGCGGACGATCCCGGTCTTGCCGTCCGGGGCAGGCGGCAGCGTCTCGTCGTCGGGCGCGCCGTGGATGCTGTGGAAGTGCCGGTCGAGCCCATGCGCCGCGAGCAGGCGCTTGGCGAGGGACTCGGGCTTCTGCGTCGCGACCGTGAGGCGCAGCCCGCGCCCGCGCAGCCGCTCGAGCAGCTCGGGGATGCCGGAGTAGGGGCGGCTCTCCGCCATGCCATGGGAGATGTACCGCTGGCGGTAGGAGTGGACGACGGCGGGGATCGCCTCGGCGGGCACCTCGGCGAGGCGGCGGAGGGACTCGACGAGGGGCGGGCCGACCATGCTCGAGAGCGTTGCCCCGTCCGGTACCGGAAGACCGTGTGCCGCGAGGGCATGCGCGATGCCGCCCGTGATGCTTCCTGCTGGGTCGACGAGGGTTCCGTCCAGATCGAAGATCACGAGTTCGGGGCTGTCTGTCACCGGGACAGTCTCCCATATCGTCTTCAGTGCCAGAAACTCGTATGAATACGCGGGCATGGAGCCCCGCAGAGGGCGTGCAGGGTCCATGCCGCGGCGTTCATCCCGGCGTTTTCCCGATGCTCAGGCCTTGCCGAGGACTTCCGCGAGGAACACTCCCGTGTGGCTCCCGTCGGCGCGGGAGACCTGTTCGGGGGTGCCCGTGGCGATGATGCGGCCGCCGCCGGAGCCACCGTCGGGGCCGAGGTCGAGGACCCAGTCGGCGCTCTTGATCACGTCGAGGTTGTGCTCGATCGTGATCACCGTGTTGCCCTTGTCGACGAGCGACTGCAGCACGCCCAGGAGCTTGCGGATGTCCTCGAAGTGCAGTCCGGTCGTCGGCTCGTCGAGGACGTAGACGCTGCGGCCGTTCGAGCGCTTCTGCAGCTCGGCGGCCAGCTTGACGCGCTGGGCCTCGCCGCCCGAGAGCGTCGTCGCCGGCTGACCCAGGCGCACGTACCCGAGGCCGACGTCGTTGAGCGTGCGCAGGTGCCTCGCGATCGGCGTGAACGCGGCGAAGAACTCCGCGGCCTCCTCAATGGGCATGTTGAGCACGTCGGCAATCGTCTTGCCCTTGTAGTGGACCTCGAGCGTCTCGCGGTTGTACCGCGCGCCGTGGCACACCTCGCACGGGACGTAGACGTCCGGGAGGAAGTTCATCTCGATCTTGAGCGTGCCGTCGCCACTGCAGGCCTCGCAGCGGCCGCCCTTGACGTTGAACGAGAAGCGGCCGGGCTGATAGCCGCGGACCTTGGCCTCGTTCGTCTCCGCGAACAGCTTGCGGATGTGGTCGAACACGCCCGTGTACGTCGCCGGGTTCGACCGCGGCGTGCGGCCGATGGGGCTCTGGTCCACGTGGATGACCTTGTCGAGGTGCTCGAGCCCCTCGATGCGCGTGTGCCGGCCGGCCACCTGCTTGGCATTGTTGAGCTTGTTCGCGAGGACCTTGTAGAGGATGTCGTTCACGAGGGTGGACTTGCCCGAGCCGCTCACGCCCGTCACGGCGGTCAGCACGCCGAGCGGGAAGGTCGCGTCGACCGTCTGGAGGTTGTGCTCGCGCGCGCCGACGACCTTGAGCTGGCGGGTCTTGTCGACCTTCCGGCGCTTGGCCGGGATCTCGATCCTGCGGCGGCCGGCGAGATAGTCGCCTGTGATGGACCGGCGGCTCTCCTTGAGCCCCTCGAGCGGGCCCGAGTACACGACCTCGCCGCCGTGCTCGCCAGCGCCCGGGCCGATGTCGACGATCCAGTCCGACTCGTGGATCGTGTCCTCGTCGTGCTCGACGACGATGAGCGTGTTGCCGAGGTCGCGCAGGCGAGTGAGCGTTTCGATCAGCCGGCGGTTGTCCCGCTGGTGCAGGCCGATGCTCGGCTCGTCGAGGACATACAGCACGCCCACGAGACCTGAGCCGATCTGCGTCGCGAGCCGGATGCGCTGCGCCTCGCCGCCCGAGAGGGTTCCGGCGGAGCGCTCGAGGTTGAGGTACTCGAGGCCAACGTCGAGCAGGAACGTCAGGCGCGCGTCGATCTCCTTGAGCACCTGGTGCGCGATCTGCTCCTCCCGCGCCGTGAGGTCGAGCGTCGCGAGGAAGTCCCGGGCCTCGCGGAGCGGGAGCCGCGAGGTCTCGGCGATCGACTTCCCGCCCACGAGCACGGACAGGGACGCCGGGTTGAGCCGCGCGCCGCCGCACTCGGGGCACGGGATCTCGCGCATGTACTCCTCGTAGCGGTCCCGGGCGAAGTCCGACTCCGTCTCGAGATGCTTGCGCTGGATGTACTGGACGGCGCCCTCGAAGCCCGTGCTGTACTTGCGCTCGCGGCCGAACCGGTTGCGGTACTGCACGACGACCTTGTGGTCCTTGCCGTAGAGCACCGCGTCCCGCGCATACTGCGGGAGGCTGTGCCACGCGGTGTTCACCGAGAAGCCGAGGTCGTCGGCGAGGCCCTCGAGCAGGCGGGTCCAGTATTCCTGCGTCGCGGCGCCGAGGGACCAGGGCGCAATGGCGCCCTCGGCGAGCGAGAGCGCGGGGTCCGGGACGACGAGCTCCTCGTCCACCTCGAGCTTCGTGCCGATGCCCGTGCACGCGGGGCACGCGCCGAAGGGGTTGTTGAAGGAGAACGAGCGCGGCTCGATCTCGTCGATCGCGAGCGGGTGCTCGTTGGGGCACGCGAGATTCTCGGAGAACGCGCGCACGCGGCCGTCGTCGTCCGCCTCGAGGTCCACGAAATCGGCGAGGACCCGGCCCTCTGCGAGCCCGAGCGCAGTCTCGACCGAGTCCGCGAGGCGCTGGCGGATGCCCTCCTTGACCACGAGGCGGTCGACGACGACCTCGATCGTGTGCTTGTACTGCTTGCCGAGCTTGGGCGGCTCGGAGAGCTGGATGAGCTCGCCGTCGACGCGGGCGCGCGCGTAGCCCTTCGCCGCGAGCTCCTTGAAGAGGTCGACGAACTCGCCCTTGCGCCCGCGCACGACGGGCGCGAGAAGCTGGAAGCGGGTCCCGTCGGGGAGCTCGAGCAGCTGGTCGACGATCTGCTGCGGGGTCTGCCTCGTGACGGGCTCGTGGCAGATCGGGCAGTGCGGGCGCCCGACGCGGGCCCAGAGGAGACGCATGTAGTCGTAGATCTCGGTGATCGTGCCGACGGTCGAGCGCGGGTTCTTGCTCGTGGACTTCTGGTCGATCGAGACGGCAGGCGAGAGGCCCTCGATGAAGTCGACGTCAGGCTTGTCCACTTGGCCCAGGAACTGGCGCGCGTAGGCGGAGAGAGACTCGACGTAGCGCCGCTGGCCCTCGGCGAAGATCGTGTCGAAGGCGAGCGATGACTTGCCCGAGCCGGAGAGGCCCGTGAAGACGATCATCGCGTCGCGGGGCAGGTCCAGGTCCACGTTGCGCAGGTTGTGCTCGCGGGCGCCCTTGACGACGATCCGGGTCAGGTCACTGTGGTGCGCCGGCCCGCCGGTGGCGCCGGACAGGACGCGCGGGGACGCGGACGCGGAGGCCTGGGGCGAGGGGGCATCGTTGAGCGTCGAGAGACTCTGCACCCATCCATGCTAGTCGACGGCGCCGACATTTCGAAAACGTCTTCGATAGCGCCGGTTACCCCGGCGGCCTCGGAGCCGGGCGGGTCAGAGCCGGGCGTACGCGGCGGTGAGGAGCTCGACGGCCTCTCCCAGCGTGCAGCCGCGCGCGTGGGCGGCGGACGCGAACGCGGCGGCCGCCGCGGCGAGCTCCTCCTCGCGCGCCCCCCGCGGCGCGATGCTCGTGCCCGCCCTGCCGGCCGTGACGACGACGCCGGCCTCCTCGAGCTCGCGGTAGGCGCGCGCCACGGTGTGCGGGGCGACGCCGAGCTCGGTGGCGAGCGCCCGCACAGGCGGGAGCCGGTGCCCGGCCGGCAGCGCGCCGTCGTCCGCGAGGCCGATGATGCGGCGGCGCAGCTGCTCGAAGAGCGGCGTTGCCAGCTCGGCGTTGGGCCGCCAGCGCCCGGGGAAGTCGGGATGTGACATGCGGCTCAGCCTACCGGCGGCGCGCCTACACTGGCCGCATGGGCAGCCTCCTCCACGATCTCGAGCGCGTCACGGTCCGCCGCATCGCCGTGAGCGAGATGGACAACAATGTCTACCTCATCACCGCCAAGGCGTCCGGGGCGCAGGTCCTCATCGACGCCGCGGACGACCTTCCCGCCATCCGGGAGCTCCTCGCCGAGGGCGCCGCGGACGCGCAGACCCCCGCGCGGCTCGCCCTCGTCGCGACGACGCACCAGCACTGGGACCACGTGCGCGCGCTCGAGGGCCTCGTCGAGGCCACCGGGGCGCAGGTGGCCGCGGGCCGGCAGGACGTCTCCGGGATCCCGGTGCCGGTCGACGTCGTCCTCGACCACGGCGACGTCGTGCCCGTCTCCACAGGCTCCGGCAGTTCCAGCGATTCCGGCGGTTTCGACCTGGCCGCCGTCCACCTGCGCGGGCACACGCCCGGCTCGATGGCGTTCGTCCTCCAGGAGCGCGATGGGCCGCCGCTCATCTTCTCCGGTGACTCGCTGTTCCCGGGCGGCGTGGGCAACACGCAGAAGGACCCGGACCGCTTCGCGCTGCTCTACGCCGACGTCACCGAGCGCCTCTTCGACGTCTACCCCGACGAGGCGGAGGTGCACCCCGGCCACGGGCGGCCGACGACGCTCGGCGCCGAGCGCCCGCACCTCGCCGAGTGGAAGCAGCGCGGCTGGTAGACGGCACCTGAATCCACGGTACACAGCATCGGGAGGGCGCATGAAGGCCGTTGCCCGGTTCTGCGCGGTCCTCGCGGCTCTCCAGGCCGCCGCCCTCGTCGGCCTCGGTCTCCTGGCACCGCCGTCCGGCGTCGCCGCTGCCGCCCACGAGACCGCCGCGGACCCTGCTTTCCAGGGGGTCGACACCTACCTTCAGGAGCAGCTGGACTCGATCGGCCTCCCGGGGGCCGCCGTCGTGATCGTCAGGGACGGCGAGCAGGTCCACGAGCGCGCCTTCGGCCGGGCCGACGACTCAGGGCGGCCGATGACTGCGCAGACTCCGGTGCTCCTGGCCTCGACCAGCAAGTCGCTGACGGCGATCGCCGTGCTCCAGCAGGTCGAGGCCGGCCGGCTCGCTTTGGACGAGCCGGTGGTGACGTACCTGCCATGGTTCAGCCTTGAGGACAGCCGGGCCTCCGCGATCACCGTCCGGCACCTGCTCCACCAGTCGAGCGGGCTGTCCTCCGCGGACGCGGCCTTCGAGGGGTCCGACACCCAGGCCCCGGACGCTCTCGAACAGGGCGTCCGCGACCTGGCGGGGGCCTCGCTCGAGGGGAATCCCGGGGACGCCTTCGGGTATGCCAACGCGAACTACAACATCCTGGGCCTCCTCGTGCAGACCGTGAGCGGTCAGCCATTCGGGGAGTACATGCGCGACCACGTCTTCCGCCCGCTGGAGATGGACCATGCCCACACCACCCGCGCCTCGGCCGAGGCGGACAGCATGGCCCGCGGGCACTCGCTGTGGTTCGGCTCGTTCTGGCGCCAGACGGAGGTGCCCGCCCCGACGTCGGGAATGTCGTCCACCACGATGTACGCCTCGGCCGAGGATCTCGGCCACGAACTGGTCGCCCTGTTGGACGGAGGGAGCTACGGCAACCACCGGATCCTCCGCCCAGAAAGCGTCGACGTGATGCACACGCCCGGGGTCCGGGTGGACGAGTCCAAGCAGTACGCCATGGCCTGGTTCACGCGGCCGCTCAGCGAGGCCTCCCCGGCGGGCGCAGGATCCCCCGCAGAGGGCCGCGACCTCCCCCTGCTCCTGGAACATCAGGGGGAATGGGGCAACACGCACACCTACACGGCCATGGTCCCGGCCTCCGGCCTCGGAGTGGCGCTCGTCATCAACGCCAACGACACCTCCGCGCCGTCGCGCCTCAAGGCGCTGGACAGCAACGTCCTGCGCATCCTCCATGGGCAACCCCCCGCCCCGACCGTGGTGCACGAGGACTGGCTGCAGCGCAACGGCTGGGTGGTGTCATCGGCCCTCCTCCTGGCCGAGCTGGCGAGCCTCGTGCTCACCGGGGCCATCCTCGCGAGGACGGGAAGGCGACGGCGGGCCGCATCCTCAGCTAGCCGGCGGCGCTGGCGCCTCGCGCTGGTGGGAGCAGCCGCACTGGGGCTCGACGCCTTCGTGCTGTGGCTCTGCGTCGGCTACGCGCCGGCGCACTTCGAGACCCAGCTGGCAGTGATCGTCCGCCAATTCCCCGACATCGGCGTCACCCTGGTCCCGGCGCTGGCCCTGGCGGTCGTCTGGCCAGTCCCGAGGACGGTGTGGCTCCTCGCCCAAGGCCTTCACCGGCGCCGCTCCCGGGACCATGCTCCGGACGACGGCCGGATCTAGGCGTTGTCCGCCACGAGGTGCTTGTCCTCGATGCGCAGCCGGCCGCCGAGGTAGCCGCCGACGGCGGTCAGCAGCGAGATGCCCGCCAGGATCAGGGCAGCGCCCCAGGACTGGTTGCCGGACACCCCGAGCATCGCGGTCGCAATCATCGGCATGAAGCCGCTCGTGGCGCCGGCGATGTTGTAGCCCAGGGCCACGCCGGAGTAGCGCAGCTTCGGCGGGAACAGCTCGGTCAGCAGCGCGCCGTTGACGGCATACGCGACGGCGATGAGCATGATCCCGATCGTGATGGCGAGGGTGATGAGCAGCGGGGACTTCGTGTCGATCATGGCGAACAGCGGGAACGCCAGGACCGCGCTCACGATTCCGCCCCACATGGTGACCTTGCCGGAGCCGATCTTCTCGGCGAGGCGGCCCATGAAGACCGTGACAACGATCTGGGCGGCGGCTGCGATGAGCGTCGCGTTGACCATGACGCTGCGGTCCACCTTGAGGGTGTTGGCACCGTAGCTCACCGCGAAGGTGGTGATCATGTAGAACCCGCCGACGCCGAGCAGGGCGGCGAGGACTGCCACCACGAGGCGCCCGCCGGCCCGGCGGAAGACCTCGAGCGCGGGTGCCTTGACCGTCTCCTCCTGGGCGAGCAGGTCCTTGAAGATCGGGGACTCCTCGACCTTGAGGCGGATCCAGAGCGCGACGAGCAGCATCGGAATGGCCGCGAGGAACGGCAGGCGCCAGCCCCACGCGTCGAAGGATGCGGCGGGGAGGAGCAGGACGAGGGCGAACGCACCCGAGGCCATGAGGGTCGCGACCGGCGAGCCGATCTGGACCATCGCCGCGTAGCGGCCGCGCTTCTCCGCCGGTGCGTGCTCGACCGCCATGGTCACCGCGCCGCCCCATTCGCCGCCGACCGCGAGGCCCTGGACGAGGCGCAGGACGGCGAGCAGGACGGGCGCGGCCAGCCCGATGCTCGAGAAGTCGGGGAGCATGCCGATCAGGGCGGTGGCGACGCCGATCATCACGATGGTCGCCAGCAGCGCCGGCCGGCGCCCGTAGCGGTCTCCGACGTAGCCGAAGACGATGGCGCCGATCGGGCGGGCGGCGAAGCCGACACCGAAGGTCGCGAAGGACGCCAGCAGCGCCGCGGTCGGATTCAGGTCAGTGAAGTAGAGCCGGTTGAAGACGAGCGCGGCAGCGGTGCCGAAGAGGTAGTAGTCGTACCATTCGAGTGCCGTCCCGACGAAGGCGGCGCGGGCAATTTTGCCCGCGTCCTTGCCGGAGACGACCGGCGGTGCGCTCTGGGTGCCGTTGAGTGACGTCACGGGGTGAGCCTTTCGAACTGGGGGGAGTCTGCGCTGACGGTTCTTCGAGCCTAAATCGGTGCGAATTCCCTGAACAATGGCTATTTCCACTCACTTCGGCGGACTCGCTTGGGCAAATCCACAAGCCGACTGGTTTTCGGCTAGTGATGGTCGTCGCCGTACCGGCTGAGCGAGACCAGCGCCCAGGCCGCCTGGGCGGGAACGGTGAGGTCGAGCCCGATGACCTCCTGCAGGCTGCGCAGCCTGTTCACCACGGTGTTGCGGTGGCAGTAGAGCTCTTCCGAGGTCGCCTTGATCGATCCCGTCCGCGCATAGCTGCGGGCCACCTGGAGCAGGCGCTCGCGCTCGTGCGGCGTGCAGGCGTCCAGCGCTCGGGTGACCCGGTCGGAGAAGCCCGGCAGCGTCGTCTCCAGCAGGCCGGCGGCGATCGGCATCCACGCCGCCTCCACGGTGGCCAGCGCCCCTGTCCGGCGGTGCTGGGCGAGCACGAGTGCCGACGCGGCCGCTGCGGGAAGCGCCGCGAGCCCTTCGACGCCGGGCACGTACCCGGCCGGGAAGCCCGGCCCTTCGTCGAGCCACGTGCGGCTCCTGCGGAGCGGCCGGAAGACGTACGCCGCTCCGGTGTTCTCGTAGAAGTAGGCATCGTGGGCGGAGCCGTACCTCCGCTGGGCCAGGGGCACGGCGTCGTCGACGGCCGCAAGCACCTCGAAGGTGCCGTGGGGCTGGACTTCGAGGGCGGCGGCAATCTCCTGGATGTCGGCCGCATCGAGTTCACCGCCGTGGAAGAGCCGCGCGAGCAGGCGCTGCCGATACAGGTGCTTGTTGCGGGCGAGCCGCGCCTCCTCCTCGGCGAAGGCCTGCTGGATGCTGCTGACGTAGCCCTCCACCATGTCCAGCACGCAGTCCATGTTGCCGACGAGGGTCCCGATGCTGTCCGGACCGGCAACACGCTCGAGCCCCTTCCACAGGACGCGGAAGTCATTGCGGATTGCCCTGAGGAACGCCTCGAGCGGCACGCCCTGGCGGGCCCGGCGGACACCGATCTCCCGCGGCAGCGCCCGGAGGTCGAGGGGCAGCTCGGCACCGCCCATCTGGAGGATCAGATGGTCCATCGTGTCCGCCGCGGTCCGCTGGACGTCCTGCTCGGGGACGCGCGCCTCGCCGTACGAGATCTCCGAGAAGCGCTGCAGGAAGTCGTCGACGAGCAGGTCCCTCTCCTGCCACAGCCGTTCCAGGAGGCGTGCCCACTCCGGCTCGACCGTGGTTCCCGGCCGGAAGGCCCTCTCGGGGCGCGTCACGGCCGAGGGGCTCCCGCGATGATCAGCGATCATCCTTCCATTTTATGCAAATGCTTAAGCCTGCCCGCCGAAGCGGCGGCCTTTGTCCATTGCAGGGGGCAAAGTCCCAGCGTTGAATGGTCTCCATGCTCGTCGACCTGCTGATCCGCAACGCTCGCATCCTGACCCAGGACCCCTCGTACCCCCTTGCGACCAGCCTGCTCGTTCACGACGGCAGGATTCTGGCGGTGGATCCCGAGTCCGGCCCCGGAATGACCCCCGCGCGGGTCATCGACGCCGGGGGCGCCACGATCGTGCCGGGCTTCAACGACGTCCACGCCCACAGCGTGTGGTTCGGCCTCGGCCTCATGGAGGCCAACCTCGGCTCGGTGACGAGCCTGTCCGACGTGTACCGGATCATTGCCGAGGCCGCGGAGACGCTCGACCCCGACGAGTGGGTCATCGCCTCGGGCTTCAGCCCCCTGCTGCTCCGAGGCCAGCAGCCTGAGCGCGACCGCCTCGACGCGGCGGCCGCAGGCCGCCCCGTCTGGATCAAGCACTCCTCCGGCCATGCCTGCACGCTCAACGGCGTCGCGCTCGAGCGCGTAGCGCAGGCCGGTGCGGACCTCGCCGCCCCCATCGACGGCGGTGTCGTCGTCGTGGGCGACGACGGCCGCCCCACCGGGCTGCTGGAGGAGAACGCCATGCGCCTCGTCCAGGACCTCATGCTGCCCTACCCCCTCGAGACCATCGAGCGGGCGCTGGACCTGGCCACGACGCATTACCTCTCCGAGGGCATCACGAGCGTGACCGACGCCGGGATCGCTGGCGGCTGGATCGGTTACTCCCCGCGCGAGTTCGCCGCCTACCAGAACGCGAAGGACAAGGGGCTGCTCAGTGTCCGGATGCAGCCGATGGTGGTCCTGGACGCCCTCCACCATGTGCCCGGCCACGCCTCGGACCCCACGTCGCGGGGGCTGGACGGCGGCATCCGCTCGGGCCTCGGCGACGACTGGCTCCGCCTCGGATCGGTGAAGGTGTTCAGCGACGGTTCGCTCCTGGGCGGCACGGCCTACGTGAGCGAGGAGTACGTGGGCTGCCCGCACAACCACGGCTACCTGCAGACGGCCCCGGAAAAGCTGCGTACGGCGGCGCTCGAGGCCTACCGCGCCGGCTGGGCGCTCGCGATCCACGCCATCGGGGATCGCGCCGTCGACCACGCGATCGAGATCATCGAGGAGGCGCACCGGACGTACGGCCCCAACGCCCTCCCCAACCGGATCGAGCACGGCGGCGTCGTCCGCCCCGAGCAGCTGGACAGGATCGCCGCCGCCGGCATCGTGCTCGTCCCGCAGCCGCACTTCATCACCGAGTTCGGAGACGGCATGGCCCGTCTCCTCGGCCCGGAGCGCACGGCCCAGTCCTATCCGGCGAAGAGCCTGCTCGACCGGGGCGCGGTCCTGCCGGGGAGCTCGGACCGGCCGGTGTCCAACGGCAGGCCGCTGGATGTCATCCAGTCCTTCGTCGAGCGCGTGACGCCGTCGGGCCAGGTCTACGGCCCCGACGAGCGCATCACCGCGGCTCAGGCGCTCGCCGCCTACACCACCGGCTCGGCCGAGGCGACGGGAACCGGGCACCTCAAGGGTGTGCTTGCGCCCCGGTATCTCGCCGACCTCGTCTTCCTCGACCAGGACCCCACCGCCGTCGAGCCCTCGCGCATCGGGGCGACCCGCGTGCTCGGCACGATGGTGGACGGCGAGCTCCGCTTCGGCGGGGAGAACTTCCCCACTCTGACGAACACTCCAGACTCCGCCGCAGCCCTGGCAGGAAGGGATTTTGCATGAGCACCACCGACACCGAGTTCCTCGCCGACTTCGCCGCCATGTCGCGCTTCGGGGCGACCCCGGGCGGCGGCGTCGACCGGCAGGCGGGCACCCCCGCAGACCATGAAACCCGGCGGTGGTTCGGCGAATGGCTCGCCCGCCACGGCTACGCCGAATCCGTGGACGAGGCGGGCAACCAGTTCGGCACCCTCGAGCTGGTCCCGGGCGCCCCCTACGTCCTCCTCGGCTCGCACCTGGACTCACAGCCCCTCGCCGGCCGGTACGACGGCGCCTACGGCGTGCTCGCCGCGGCGCACGCCGGGGCGAGCGTCGCCGCCGAGGCACGCGGAGGGAACCTCGACGCGGTCTACAACGTCGCCGTCGTCAACTGGTTCAACGAGGAGGGCAGCCGCTTCACGCCCAGCATGATGGGCAGCGGCGTGTTCACCGGCAAGCTCCCCGTCGCCGACGCGCTCGCCACCGCAGACCCCACCGGCGTCACGGTGGCTGAGGCGCTCGCCGCCGGGCACCGCGCTCCCGACGGGAGCGCGCCGGTGCTCGCCGACGTCGCCTGCTACGCCGAGATCCACGTCGAGCAGGGCCGCAACCTCGAGGAGAGCGGCACCCAGGTCGGCATCGTGGACCGCACGTGGGCCGCTGCGAAGTACCGCGTGATCGTCGACGGCGCCCAGTCGCACACCGGGGCCACCCGGATGGAGGACCGCCGGGACGCGCTCTACGGGGCCGCCCTCCTCATCGCCGCCGCGCGCGACCTGGCCGACGAGTTCGAGCCGGGCCTCCTGCACACCTCGGTCTCCGAGATGTACGTGCTCCCGAATTCGCCGGTCACGATCGCCCGCCAGGCGGTCATGAACCTGGACCTGCGCTCGCCCGACGAGGGCGTGCTGGCCCGGGCCACCGAGCTGCTGGGCAAGGGGATCGCCGACGCCGAGGCGCGCTCGCGGACCCAGATCAGCGTCGAGCAGACGCACCGATGGGGCCTCGTGGCGTACCAGCCGGACGGCGTGGCCCTCGGGACCGCGAGCGCCGAGCGGCTCGGCTTCACGCACACGACCATCATGACGGTGGCGGGGCACGACTCCACCAACCTCAAGGACGCCGTGCCGACTGTCATGCTGTTCGTGCCGAGCGTCGAGGGCATCTCGCACAACGAGGCCGAGCACACGCGCGACGACGACGCCGTGCGCGGCGTCGGGCTCCTCACCGAGGTCGCCCGCGGGCTGGTCCGCGGAGAACTGCAGACGGCCTGACCCCGGACCAGGCCCTCGGGTCTCCCCTAGGGCCTCCGCCCGACGCAGAAGATGCGCCGGAACGGGTAGACGGCAGTCGTGACGCCGTCGCGCTCCGATGGCGGGTACGCGTCGAGCAGGAGCTGGTTGTACTGCTCCTCGAACTGCCGGCCCTCCTCCGGGGTGAGCGCGTCGAGGACCGGGCGCAGGCCCGTCCCGCGGACCCAGTTCAGCACGGCGTCCTCGCCCGCGAGCACGTGGTGGTAGGTGGTCTCCCACACGTCCGCCTCCCAGCTGGCCTCGCGGAGGAGGCGGAGGTACTCGGCGGGCTCGGACACGGCGTCGTGGTGCCGCAGGACCCCCCGGAGCCGGTGCTCCCACTGCGAGGACTCGGCGAGCTCGCGCATGAGCGTGTGCGAGGGCGACTGGAAGTTGCCGGGCACCTGGACGGCGAGCCAGGACCCTGGGGCGAGCTGCTCGAGCCAGCGGCCCATGAGGCCCTGGTGGCCTGGGACCCACTGGAGGGCGGCGTTCGAGACGACGACGTCGACGTCGTCCTCCGGCTCCCAGTGCACGATGTCGCCCCGGGTGAACCGCAGGTTGGCGAGGCCGCCGCCGGAGGAGCGGGCGGCGTCGAGCATCGCCTCCGAGCCGTCCACGCCCTCGACGTCGGCGTCCGGCCAGCGCTCGGCGAGCGCCGCCGTCAGCTGCCCCGTGCCGCAGCCGAGGTCCACGACGCGGCGGGGCGCCCCGGCGGCGATCCGCGACGTGAGGTCGAAGAAGGGCCGCGTGCGGTGGTCGTTGAAGGCGGCGTAGACGGCCGGGTCCCACGTCAGCGAGCTCATGGGACAACGCTAGTGCCGATAGGCTGGAGGCGCCATGCGACTCGACACCCTCCTCCCCGTTCCCTCCGGCCGCCCCGACCTAGCCGAGGCGGTGTACGAGGCGTTCCTCGGCTGGGCCGAGGGCCGGGGACTGTCCCTCTACCCGGCGCAGGACGAGGCGGTGCTCGAGATCGTCTCCGGATCGAACGTGATCCTCGCGACCCCGACGGGCTCGGGCAAGTCCCTTGTGGCGATCGCGGCCCACTTCCACGGGCTCGCGACGGGCCGGCGCTCGTACTACACGGCGCCGATCAAGGCCCTCGTCTCGGAGAAGTTCTTCGCGCTGTGCGAGATCTTCGGCGCCGAGAACGTCGGCATGGTCACGGGCGACTCGGCGGTGAACCCCGAGGCCCCCATCATCTGCTGCACCGCTGAGATCCTCGCCAACCACGCCCTGCGCGAGGGTGCCGACGCCGAGCTCGGCCCGGTCGTCATGGACGAGTTCCACTTCTACTCGGACCCGCAGCGCGGGTGGGCGTGGCAGGTCCCGCTGCTCGAACTCCCGCAGGCCCAGTTCCTCCTCATGAGCGCGACGCTAGGTGACGTGAGCCGCTTCGAGGACGAGCTCGCCGAGCGCACGGGGCGGACGACGACGACCGTCGCCCACGCGGAGCGCCCCATCCCGCTGCACTACTACTACGAGGAGCGGCCCGTCCACGAGACGCTCGAGGAGCTCCTCGCGACGAGGCAGGTCCCCGTGTACGTCGTGCACTTCAGCCAGGTCGAGGCCATCGAGCGGGCCCAGCAGCTCATGAGCGTCAACATGTGCACGCGCGAGGAGAAGGACAGGATCGCCGAGCTCATCGGCGGCTTCCGCTTCTCCGCCGGCTTCGGCAAGACGCTCAACCGGCTTGTCCGGCATGGGATCGGCGTGCACCACGCGGGCATGCTGCCCAAGTACCGGCGGCTCGTCGAGCAGCTCGCGCAGGCGGGGCTGCTCAAGGTCATCTGCGGCACGGACACGCTCGGGGTGGGCATCAACGTGCCCATCCGCACTGTCATGCTCACGGCCCTGAGCAAGTTCGACGGGAACCGGACGCGGCTGCTCAACGCCCGCGAGTTCCACCAGATCGCGGGCCGCGCGGGGCGGGCCGGCTTCGACACGGCGGGCACCGTCGTCGTGCAGGCGCCCGAGCACGTCGTCGAGAACACCCGGGCGCTCGAGAAGGCGCGCGCGAAGTTCGGCGACGACGCGCGCAAGCTGCGCCAGGTCGTGAAGAAGAAGCCGCCCGAGGGCTTCGTCTCGTGGGGGAAGCCGACGTTCGAGCGGCTCGTCGAGGCGCAGCCCGAGCCGCTGTCCTCGAGCTTCACGGTCTCCCACGCGATGCTCCTGAACCTCATGGGCCGCCCGGGCAATCCCTTCACGGCGGCCCGCCGGCTCCTCGGCGAGAACCACGAGGGGCGGCCTGCGCAGCTGCGGCTCATGCGCCGAGCGCTCGGGATCCTGCGCGAGCTCCTCGGCGCCGGCGTCGTCGAGCGGATCCCCGCCGCCGAGCTCACCGCCGAGGACGTCGCGAGCCAGCGCTCGCTGCGCCTCACGGTGGACCTGCAGGAGAACTTCGCGCTCAACCAGCCGCTCTCGCCCTTCGCGCTCGCTGCCCTCGACCTTCTCGACCCCGAGTCGCCCTCGTACGCCCTCGACGTCGTCTCGGTCATCGAGGCCACCCTCGAGAAGCCGCGGCAGATCCTCTCTGCCCAGCTCAAGCGCGCCCGGGCCGACGCCGTCGCCGCGATGAAGGCCGAGGGGCTCGAGTACAGCGAGCGCATGGCACAGCTCGACGCCGTCACCTACCCCGAGCCGCTCAAGGAGCTCCTCGAGGCCGCCTTCGAGACCTACCGCCGGCACGCCCCCTGGGTGGGCGATTTCGAGCTCGCGCCGAAGTCCGTGGTCCGAGACATGTACGAGCGCGCCATGGACTTCGGCGAGTACGTGCAGTTCTACGGACTGGCGCGCAGCGAGGGCATCGTCCTGCGGTACCTGACGGACGCGTTCAAGGCCCTGCGCCAGACCGTCCCCCAGGACGCCCTCCGCGAGGACCTCGAGGACCTCGTCGCGTGGCTCGGGGAGCTCGTCCGGCAGGTTGACTCGAGCCTCCTAGACGAGTGGGAGGAGCTCACGAGCGGCCGCGACTTGCACACCCACGACGCCCCGCCGCCCCCTCCCCCGGCGCTCACGTCCAACCTGCGCGCCTTCCGGGTCATGGTCCGGAACGAGCTCTTCCGCCGCGTCGAGCTGTTCGCCGACGAGGACTCGGCGGCGCTCGCCGAGCTCGACGGGGATGCCGGGTTCGGGGTGCCCGAATGGGAGGAGGCCCTCGACGCCTACTTCGAGGAGCACGAGGACATCGGCACGGGCCCGGATGCCAGGGGCCCCCAGCTGCTCGTCATCGAGGCCAAGCCCCGCGTGTGGCACGTGCGGCAGATCTTCGACGACCCGGCGGGCCACCGCGACTGGGGCTTCTCCGCCGACGTCGACCTCGACGCGAGCGACGAGTCCGGCACCGCCGTCATCCGCGTCACCGCGATCGGCCGCCTCGGCGGCTAGGTTGGTGCCATGAGTCCTTCCACCGTGGCCACCCTGCGTCCAGCTGAGCCCGCCGACGTGCCCGCTATCCTCGAGCTCATCCGCGAGCTCGCCGCCTACGAGCGGGAGCCGGACGCCGTCAAGAACACCGTGGAGATGCTCACGGAGCAGCTCTTCGGGGAGAACCCGGCGATCTTCGCGCATGTGGTCGAGGACTCATCAGGCGGCGAGATCTCCGGGTTCGCGCTGTGGTTCCTCAACTACTCGACGTGGGAGGGAACGCACGGGATCTACCTCGAGGACCTCTACGTCCGCCCCGCCGCCCGCGGACTCGGCTACGGCAAGGCCCTCCTGCGGGAGCTCGCCCGGATCGCCGTGGAGCGCGGGTACGCGCGGGTCGAGTGGAGCGTCCTGAAGTGGAACGAGCCCTCGATCGGCTTCTACCGCGGCCTCGGCGCCCACCCGATGGAGGAGTGGGACACGTTCCGCCTCACGGGGGACGCGCTCGCCGGCTTCGGCTCCACCGCATGAGCACCGCCCCGGGGCACCGCGTCCTCGGCCGCCACGAGTTCCGGGGCCTGCGCACGGCCGAGCACGTCTTCCGCCTGCCGCTCGACCACGGCCGGCCCGGCGGGGAGCACCTCGAGGTCTTCGCCCGCGAGTACAGCTCGGCCACGCACCCGCCCGCGGCCGTCGAACGCCTGCCCTGGCTCGTGTTCCTGCAGGGCGGTCCCGGCGGCCGGGGGAACCGCGTGACCGGGCTGAGCGGGTGGATGAAGGAGGCCGCCCGCGACTTCCGGATCCTCATGCTCGACCAGCGCGGCACGGGCCTCTCCGCCCCGGCGGACCGCGTGACCCTCCCGGCGCGGGGCGGCCCCGCGGAGCAGGCCGCTTACCTCGCGCACTTCCGGGCAGACTCGATCGTGCTGGACTGCGAGGCCATCCGGCGCGCGCTCGGCTCGGGCCCGTGGACCGTCTTCGGGCAGAGCTATGGCGGCTTCTGCACACTCACGTACCTCTCGCTCGCGCCGCACGGCCTGCGCCGGGCACTCATCGCAGGCGGGCTCGCGCCGCTCGACGCGGCCGCCGACGACGTCTACCGGGCCACGTACGCGAGGGTCGCCGAGCGCAACGAGCAGTACTTCGGCTGGTACCCGGGTGACCGCGCGGCGGTGACCGCCGTCGTCGAGCACCTGCACGGGCGCGACGAGCGGCTGCCGAGCGGCGAGCGCCTCACCCCCGAGCGGTTCCAGCTCGTCGGGAACCTCCTCGGCGGGAACACCCGGGTGGACATGCTGCACTACCTGCTCGAGGACGCCTTCACCCGCGGCGCGGACGGGCCGCGGCTCTCGGATGCCTTCCTCGCCCAGATCCACCAGCTCGTGACCCGCGCGCCGAACCCGCTCTACGCGCTCCTGCACGAATCGATCTACGCGCAGGGAGCCGCCACGGACTGGGCCGCGTGGCGCGTCCTCGACGAGTTCCCGGCCTTCCGCCCGGACGCGGACGCCCCGCTCCTGCTCGGCGAGATGGTCATGCCCTGGTACTTCGAGCAGGATCCCGCGCTCGTTCCGCTCGCCGAGACCGCCGAGGAGCTCGCCCGCAAGGGCGACTGGGGGCCGCTCTACGACCCCGGCCGGCTGGCCCTCAACGACGTCCCCGCCGCGGCCGCCGTGTACCGCGACGACATCTACGTGGACCGGGACCTCTCCCTCGGCACAGCCAAGCGGGTCCGCGGGCTCGAGGTCTGGGAGACCGCGGACTTCCACCACGACGGCATCGCGGACGACGGCGAGGGCATCTTCGCGCGGCTCCTCGCCATGGCCGACGGGGAGCGCGGGGGGCCCCCTGCCGCCCGTCTGGGCCACGTCGGGGGCTGAACCTGGTTGGCCGCCTCCGGCCGTCGCGAGAAATGTCGGACCCCCGTGATGGGGTGGGGCTATGGAGGATTTCGGGGACGGGACGCACGACGGCGGGCGGCCGCCGTCGCTGATCGACGTGCCGGAGCCCGCGACGTCCACTCCCTACCCCGCGTACCTCGACGACCCCGCCTCCGATCCCGGCCGCGCCGACTTCGAATCCAGGGCCTGGGAGCCCGACGGATGCCTTGACTGCTCTGAGGATCCGCTCGTGACTGACGGCCCGGATTCCTTACCCGGCGAGGCCGATGAGTGGGCCGGCAGCGACTACCCCGCCTATCTTGACGACCCCTCCTCCGATCCCGGCCGTGCCGACTATGAGTGCCGGGACTGGGAAGCCGAGGAGGAGGACGACGCCGAGGGCGGCGGCCCCGTGATCCTCCTCCATCCGGCGGCGGTCGCTGCCCGCGCCCGGCAGCGTTCTGTCGAGGCGCTGCTCGCGGGCCTGGCCAGCGTCGATGCCGCCGAGGCCCAGCTGCACGCCCTGCGGGTCCTCATGGTCCGCGGGATCGCGAGCCTCCTGGGCGCCGACGCCCCCGACGCCCTCGAGCGGAGCCAGGCACCGTCCCTGACCGCGGCCGAGATCGCCGCAGAACGGTCCCTGCCGCCAAGGGCCGCGAGGGCCCTGGTTACCGAGTCGCTGGCTCTGACGGCGCCCGAGGCCCGGCCCGTGCTCATGGCGCTCCAGGAGGGCCGGCTGGACCGGCCCCGGGCGCAGACCATCCTGCGGGCCGCCGCCCCCATCCCCTCCGACGCCGTGGAGGGGTTCCTCGACCGCGCCGTCGCGGTGGCCGCACCGGCCAGCGACCCGGCCCGCTCGGCAGCGGACGCCCCCGAACGCCCGTCCGTGCCAGCGCTCTCGAGGGCGCTCCGGCGCATGGCCGAGGAGCACAGCGCGCACACCCTGACGACGAGGGCCCGGCAGGCCCGGGAACACCGCCGGCTCGACATCGAGCCCGGCGACGACGGCATGTGCCACCTCTCCGCCTACCTCCCACTCGAGGCAGGCGCCGCCATCGACGCCCGCCTCCAGGCCGCCGCCCGAGCCCAGGCATCCCCGGACGACCCCCGCACCACAGCCCAGCGCCGCGCCGATGCCCTCACCGACATCCTCCTCGCCCCAACCGGCGCCTCGGCCGCCGGCGCCCCGACCAGTGGTTCCCCCGCCGGTGGCTCGCCTCGCGGCGGAGTCCGCATGGAGATCGTCGTGACCGTCCCCGCCACGACACTCGTCCCCCTGCCGCTACCTGCCCCCGCCGAGCGACCCGCCGACAGCCCCTCCGACGACTCCTCGGCCGGCCCGGCAGCCGAGCTCGCCGCGGCGGGCCTGGCCTTCGGCGACGCGCCCGGTGAGATCCTGGGCTACGGCCCCATCGACGCGGCCACCGCCCGCCGCTTGGCCGCGCAGGCGGACACGTGGATGCGCATGCTCACCGACGCAGACACAGGGGCTCCCCTCGCCCTCGGACGGACGCGCTACAAACCGCCCCCGGCACTGCGGCGCTTCCTCGCCGCCCGGGACACCGGATGCCGCTTCCCCGCCTGCGACCGCACCCACCCTCACACCGAGGCCGACCACACCCATGAATGGTCCCGCGGCGGCCCGACAGACACCACCAACCTCGCCCTCCTGTGCAGCGAGCACCACCGGCTCAAGACCCTGGGATACTGGACCGCCTCCCAGCCCAGCACCGACGGGGCCATCGTCTGGACCTCACCGCTCGACCGCAAGCACATCACGTCACCGGGCCCGCCTCGCCCGCCGAACAGGCCACCCGACGAGCAGCCCCCTCCTCCACCGTTCTGATGCCGTCCCTCGAGGGACACGCTGCTCTGCTAGACCTGAGCCGGGCGGGCTGCCCCGGTGACGGCAGTTGCGAGGAGGACGGCGATGCTCAGGAGCCCGGCGATCGCGGCAAGCCCGGGGAAGCCGACGAGTGCCATGACGACCCCGGACAGGGCGCCACCTGTGGCTCCCGCGAGGCCCATGGCCGTGTCGCTCACGCCCTGAGCCTCGACCCGGTTCGCCTCGGCGACGCTCTCGGCGAGCAGCGCCGACCCGGAGATCGCCGCGGCGGACCAGCCGAGGCCGAGCAGGACGAGCCCGACGGTCACGGCGGCGGCATTCCCGGCCCCGAGGGACACGACAGCGACCGCCGCGAGCAGGAGCCCATGCCCCACGGCGAGCATCGCCCGCCGGCCGAAGCGGTCGGACAGCCAGCCCATGAGCGGCGAGAGCGCGAACATGCCAGCAATGTGCAGCGAGATCGTGAAGCCGATGAGCGCGAACGAGTCCGTGCTCACGTGGCCCTCATGGCCCGGTCCCGCTCCGGCGACGTCCCCGACCGTGAGCTGCTGGAGGTGCAGCGGCGTCATCGACATGATGGACACCATGACGCCCTGGGCCGCGACGATGCCGGACGCGGCCAGCACGGCGCCCGGGGACGACCCGATCGCCCGCAGTCCGCGGGAGAGGACCGCGCCCCTGACGGGCCCGGGCAGCGGGCCTGCGGGCTCGAGGACCGGGGTCCCCGCCGTTCCGGCCGCGGCCCGCCGGGCCTCGAGCAGCGGATCGGGCCTGAGGCCTGCGGCGAGGAGCACGGCGGCGATGACCATGCCCGTCACGGAGATGACGAACGGCCCGGCCGTCTCCGGGAGACCGAGGGCCTGGCCGAGGGCGGCGCCGGGCTTGATGAGGTTGGGGCCCGCGACGGCCCCGACGGTGATGGACCACACGACGAGCGACAGGTCTCGCCCGCGGTGGGTGGGGTCGGCGAGGTCAACCGCTGCGAACCTCGACTGGAGGTTCACGGCCATTCCGACGCCGAGAAGCGCGCTGCCCGCGAGCAGCAGGCCGAGCGAGGAGGCCATGGTCGAGAGCACAATGAGGAGGGACCCGGCGGCCGCCGCGGCGAGGCCCGCGACGAGGGCCCGGCGGCGTCCGCGGGACGCGGCATAGCCACTGAGCGGGAGGGCCGCGACGGCGGCGGCGAGGGTGAGCACGGTCATGACCGCCCCGGCCCAGGCCTGGGAGCCACCGAACTCAACGGCCAGGAGCGAGCCGATCGCCAAGGTCGCGCCGTTGCCGAGGCCGCTGAGCAGCTGCGCGACGGAGAGCACCGTGACCGTACGTCGCTGGATCCGCCGCCGCTCGACGTCGTCCGCCACAGCGCCCGAGACGGGGCCGCGCGGGGGCGGCCCCTCCGGAGCGGGACGCCGGGCCTGCGGCTCGCGCCGCGGTTCTGGCTCAGGCATGCCCGGCCGCCTGCATCTGGCGGAGTTCCTTCTTGAGGTCGGCGACCTCGTCCCTGAGGCGCGCGGCAAGCTCGAACTGCAGCTCGGCCGCGGCGCCGTGCATCTGCTCGGTGAGCTGCTCGATGAGGCCCATCAGGTCCTCTGCGGGCGCGGCGGCGAGGCCCTCCTTCCGGACGGCCGCCTGCCCGGCCACGGCAGCCTTCGCAACCGAGTAGCCACGCTTGCCTTTTCCGTAGTCAAACTGCTTGATCAGCTTCTGCGTGTCCTCGTCCTCGCGCGCGAGCTGGTCGGTGATGTCGGCGATCCGCTTGCGCAGCGGCTGCGGGTCGACGCCGTGCTCGCGGTTGAAGGCGATCTGGATCTCGCGGCGCCGGTTGGTCTCGTCAATCGCCTGCGCCATCGAGTCGGTGACCTTGTCGGCGTACATGTGCACCTGGCCGGAAACGTTGCGCGCCGCGCGGCCGATCGTCTGGATGAGGGACGTCGAGGAGCGCAGGAAGCCCTCCTTGTCCGCGTCGAGGATGCTCACGAGCGAGACCTCGGGCAGGTCCAGGCCCTCGCGCAGGAGGTTGATGCCCACGAGCACATCGAAGACGCCGAGGCGCAGCTCGCGCAGCAGCTCGACGCGGCGCAGCGTGTCGACGTCCGAGTGCAGGTACTGGACCTTCACGCCATGGCCCATGAGGTACTCGGTGAGATCCTCGGCCATGCGCTTCGTGAGCGTCGTGACGAGGACGCGCTCGTCCCTCTCGACCCGGTCCCGGATCTCGCCGAGGAGGTCGTCGATCTGCCCCTTGGTCGGCTTGACCACGACCTCGGGGTCCACGAGCCCGGTGGGACGGATGATCTGCTGCACGACGCCGTCGGACTTCCCGAGCTCGTACTTGCCCGGCGTCGCGGAGAGGTAGATGGTCTGCCCGATCCGCTCGAGGAACTCGTCCCACTTGAGAGGGCGGTTGTCCGTCGCCGAGGGCAGCCGGAAGCCGTGCTCGACGAGCGTGCGCTTGCGCGACATGTCGCCCTCGTACATCGACCCGATCTGGGGCACGGTCACGTGGGACTCGTCGATGACGAGGAGGAAGTCGTCGGGGAAGAAGTCCAGGAGGCAATGCGGGGCGGTGCCGGCGCCGCGGCCGTCGATGTGCCGCGAGTAGTTCTCGATGCCGTTGCAGAAGCCCATCTGCTCCATCATCTCGAGGTCATACGTCGTCCGCATGCGCAGCCGCTGGGCCTCGACGAGCTTGTTCTGCGACTCGAGGACCTCGAGCCGCTCCGCGAGCTCGTCCTCGATGGCCTTGATCGCGCGGTTCATGCGCTCCGGCCCCGCGACGTAGTGGCTCGCGGGGAAGACGTACATCTCCGTCTCCTCGCGGACCACCTCGCCCGTGAGCGGGTGGAGGGTGTGGATCGACTCGACCTCGTCGCCGAAGAACTCGATCCGCAGCGCCTGCTCCTCGTACATCGGGATGATCTCGACCGTGTCGCCGCGCACGCGGAACGTTCCGCGGTGGAAGTCGACGTCGTTGCGCACGTACTGCATCGCGACGAACTGGCGCAGGAGCGCGTCCCGGTCGAGCTCCATCCCCCGCCGAAGCGTGACCATCCCGGCCACGTACTCCTCGGGCGTGCCGAGGCCATAGATGCACGAGACGGTCGCGACGACGACGACGTCCCGCCGGGTCAGGAGGGAGTTGGTCGCGGAGTGCCGCAGCCGCTCGACCTCCTCGTTGATCGAGGAGTCCTTCTCGATGAAGGTGTCCGTCTGCGGGACGTACGCCTCCGGCTGGTAGTAGTCGTAGTACGAGACGAAGTACTCGACGGCGTTGTTCGGCAGGAGCTCGCGGAACTCGTTGGCGAGTTGCGCGGCGAGCGTCTTGTTCTGCACCAGGACGAGCGTGGGCCGCTGGAGCTTCTCGATGACCCACGCGGTCGTCGCGCTCTTGCCGGTGCCGGTGGCGCCGAGGAGGACGACGTCCTTCTCCCCGTTGGTGATGCGTTCGGCGATCTCGGCGATCGCCGTCGGCTGGTCGCCTGCCGGCCGGTACTCGCTGACGACCTCGAAGGGCGCGACGACGCGGTTGATCTCCTGCGCAAGGCTCATGGAACCAATCTACGCCCGGCTGCGGACAGGAGGTGTCCGCGTCCCGGGCCAGGTCCGCACGCCTAGCCCCCGCTCCCCGCCCCGGCCGTGCGCGCGGCGGCGGGGGCGAGCACGCCGTGCCAGAGGCGGTCGACGGCGGCGCGCAGCTCCTCGAGCGTGCCGGCGTTCTCCACGACGTGGTCGGCGGCGGCGAGGCGCTCCTCGCGGGAGGCCTGCGCGGCCATGCGGGCGCGGGCCTCCTCCTCGGCCATTCCGCTGCGCCGGAGCAGGCGCTCCACGCGCACCTCGTCCGGCGCGTCCACGACCACGACGAGGTCGAAGCCCCCCGCCTGGCCCGTCTCGACGAGCAGCGGGATGTCCTGCACGACGACGCCGCGCGGGTCGGCGGCCTGCGCCTCCGCCAGGAGCTCGGCGGCGCGGGCACGGACGCGGGGGTGGATGATCGCGTTGAGCTCGGCCCGCCGTGCGGGGTCCGCGAAGACGACGGCGCCGAGCGCCGCCCGGTCCAGCCCGCCGTCGTCCGCGATGACGCCCGGCCCGAACGCCGCGGCCACCGCGGCGAGCCCCTCCGACCCCGGCGCGACGGCCTCGCGGGCCAGCACGTCCGCGTCGATGAGGATCGCGCCCAACTCGGCGAGACGCCGCGCGACCTCGGACTTCCCGGACCCGATCCCGCCCGTCAGACCCACTCTCAGCACGGGCCCAGCCTAGCGCCCGCCTAGACTTGTGCGGTGAGTCACGCCGAGAGCCGCCCTGCCCCGAGCCGCGCTGTGCGCTACACGACCATCGACGGCGAGCACCGCCACGAGCTCGAGGTCAAGCGCTCCCGCTTCATCACCGTCCTGCGCCGGGCCGAGACGGAGGAGGACGCCCGCGCCCTCGTGGCCGGGCTGCGGCGCGAGTTCCACGACGCGCGGCACCACTGCAGCGCCTTCGTCCTCGGCCCCGATCGGGACACCCAGCGCAGCAGCGACGACGGCGAGCCAGCGGGCACCGCCGGCATCCCCATGCTCGAGGCGCTCCTCAAGCGCGAGATGCACGACGGCGTCGCGGACCTGAGCGACGTCGCGGCCGTCGTCGTGAGGTACTTCGGCGGGATCCTGCTCGGCGCGGGCGGCCTCGTGCGCGCGTACTCGGAGTCGGTCTCGGCGGCGCTCGGCACGGCCCCGCTCGTGCGGCGCGAGCGGCTGCGGATCCTCGGGGTCGAGGCTCCGCACGCGGGCGCTGGGCGGCTCGAGAACGACCTGCGCTCCGCGGGCGTCGAGGTCCTCGGCACGGACTACGGGCCGCGGGCCGCGCTCCTGCGGATCGCTGTCGAGGACAGCGAGCCCGCCGTGGCGGGCTTCGCCGAGCGTCTGGCCGGGCTCACGGGCGGGGCGGGCACCGCCGTCGGGCTCGGGACGGAGTGGGTGGACCTGCGCTGATCCGGGCGGGCCTGCGCTGGTCCGGGCGGGCCTGCGCTGGTCCGGGCGGACCTGCGCTGATCCGGGGACATGCGAAAGGGGCGGGCCCTGCGGTGCAGGACCCGCCCCTTTCAGGCGATCAGTCGGCCGGACTATCAGTTGGCCAGGACGCGATCAGTTGCCGGTGAGCTTCTCGCGCAGGGCCGCGAGGGCCTCGTCGGACGCGAGCGTGCCAGCCTCGGCGGCCGGGGCCTCCGAGGAGTAGGTCGTCGGCAGTGCCTCGTGGCCGGACGCAGCGGCGGCGTCGTCGGCGAGGTGCTGGGCGACCTGCTTCTTGTGCGCCTCCCAGCGGGACTGGGCGTCGGCGTACTGCTGCTCCCACGCGGCGCGCTGGGTCTCGTAGCCCTCGAGCCACTCGTTGGACTCCGGGTCGAAGCCCTCGGGGTACTTGTAGTTGCCCTCCTCGTCGTACTCCGCGGCCATGCCGTAGAGCGCCGGGTCGAACTCGGTCGAGTCCGGGTCCACGCCCTCGTTGGCCTGCTTGAGCGACAGGGAGATGCGGCGGCGCTCGAGGTCGATGTCGATGACCTTGACGAAGAGCTCGTCGCCCACGGAGACGACCTGCTCGGCGAGGTCCACGTGGCGGACCGCGAGCTCCGAGATGTGCACGAGGCCCTCGATGCCGTCCTCGACGCGGACGAACGCACCGAACGGAACGAGCTTCGTGACCTTGCCCGGGACGACCTGGCCGAGCGCGTGGGTGCGCGCGAAGGTCTGCCACGGGTCCTCCTGCGTCGCCTTGAGCGAGAGGGAGACGCGCTCGCGGTCGAGATCGACCTCGAGAACCTCGACCGTGACCTCCTGGCCGACCTCGACGACCTCGGACGGGTGGTCGATGTGCTTCCAGGACAGCTCCGAGACGTGGACGAGGCCGTCGACGCCGCCGAGGTCCACGAACGCACCGAAGTTGACGATCGAGGAGACGACGCCGGGGCGGACCTGGCCCTTCTCGAGCTTGTTGAGGAAGGAGGAGCGGACCTCGGACTGGGTCTGCTCGAGCCACGCGCGGCGGGACAGGACCACGTTGTTGCGGTTCTTGTCGAGCTCGATGATCTTGGCCTCGATCTTCTGGCCGATGTACGGCGCCAGATCGCGGACGCGGCGCATCTCGACGAGCGAGGCCGGGAGGAAGCCGCGGAGGCCGATGTCGAGGATGAGGCCACCCTTGACCACCTCGATGACGGTGCCGGTAACGACGCCGTCCTCCTCCTTGATCTTCTCGATGTCGCCCCAGGCACGCTCGTACTGGGCGCGCTTCTTGGAGAGGATCAGGCGGCCTTCCTTGTCCTCCTTGGTGAGGACGAGGGCTTCGACCTGATCGCCGACGGCGACAACCTCGCCCGGGTCGACATCGTGCTTGATGGAGAGCTCGCGGGACGGGATGACGCCCTCGGTCTTGTACCCGATGTCGAGCAGGACCTCGTCGCGGTCGACCTTGACGACGGTGCCCTCGACGAGGTCGCCGTCGTTGAAGTACTTGATGGTGGCGTCGACTGCGGCGAGGAAGTCCTCGGCCGTGCCGATGTCGTTGATGGCGACCTGCGGCGTAGCGGACGTCGAGGTGGAGGTGATGGTCATGTAGTAGGGGCTCCGATGTGGATAGGTGGTCGGTCAGCCAGTCCCCGGGGCCCGCGGTTCAGCCGCAAGCAGGAGTCTGCCTGAGTGTGGATTGTGTCGTGCACGCGCGTACTACGCGCCCGTCCAGTCTAGTCGCGGCCCGCAACGACGGTCAAAACCGCAGCGCCTCATTGAGAACCGGCCGGGAGGGGCTGTGGCGGCCGCTCAGAAGTGCGTGAGGCAGTGTGCGGGGCGCTCGACGGCGAAGAGCCGCATCGCCTCGAGGGCCGCCCCGGGCCGCAGCTCGGTGAACCGGCCGGCCGCCGCGAGGGTCACCGGGCTGACCCCGCCGCAGTAGACCGAGGACAGGTCCGCGACGTCGAGCCGGGCGTCGGCCCCCGCCGCGTCGCCGGGCGCCAGACGCTCGACCCGCGCCGCCCCGTCGTCGACCGTGAGCCGGTAGGTGCCCGAAGCAAGGCTCAGCGGGTCGGTGACGGTCAGGACGAGCCCGCCGTCGGCGTCGTAGGCCCGCGCGGACAGGGCGGCCTCGACGTCGAGGATCCTCAGCCACAGCATGTCCTGCGCCGCCTTGGCGCCGACGCAGCGCGGGTCCTCGAGCGCCCACACGAGCGGATCATCGGCGGGCGCCTCACGCCACACGACGCGCTCGACGAGGTCGAGCGAGCCGAGGAACTCCCAGAGGCCAAGGTAGGCGGCGTGCGTCGCCGCTACGAGGTCCTTGACCTCGACCGTGTACGGTTTGGCGTCCCAGCCGCGGAATGAATAGGCGACATAGCCGTCCGCCTGCCCGTCGGCGCGGAGGTGCAGGGCCGCCCGGATCGCCGTGTCGGGCCCGCCGTCGTGCGAGAACCGGCCCGCCGCGGCGAGCCGGTACCAGTCATGCCGGTCGATCGAACCAGGCGTGAGCCGGTGGACGCGGGCGAAGATGCGGGGGCCGAGGTCCAGGAGGACGGCCGGGTCCGCGGCCTCGACGCGCCCCTCGGGCGCCGCGGACAGCGCGAAGCGCCGCGTTGTGTCCACCGTGACGCTGCGCTCGGACGTGGCCACGCCGAAGCCGAAGCGCCGGTAGATGCTGCCCTCGGAGGCTGTGAGCGCGGCGATGGGGACGCCGCCGGCCTTGGCGCGGGCGAGGTCTGCGCTCATGAGCCGGCGCAGGAGGCCGCGCCGGCGGTGGCTCGTCCGGACGGTCACCGCAGTGATGAGGTGGGCGGGCACGAGCCGCCCGAACCCCGCGTTGAGGGTCTTGCGCAGCGTCGCGAAGGTCGCCACGGGAATGTGCTCTCCGAGCGTGCCCGGCGGGACGGGGCCGCGGGCGTAGACCCCCGTGAGCTCACGCTCGTCGGCGGCGTACATGGCCGCGACCGCGTCGAGGTACGCGTCGTCGCGGGCCTTGTCGTAGAAGCCCGCCCCGACGGCGCGGAGCCAGTCCCGGGTCGCGGCGTGCCCCGGCTCCCCCGGAAGGCCGGGCGCGAAGCGGCGCAGCACGTACGTGCCGTCGTCGAAAGGCTCGCCGGCGCCGCGCGCCTCGTCCGCGGGATCCGGCTCTCGGGGCACGGTCAATGCCCCGCCTCGTTCCACGTCCGGCCGACGCCGATCTGGACGTCGAGCGGGACGGTGAGCTCCGCCGCGGAGCCCATCTGCTCGGCCACGAGGGCGCGAACACGCTCCTCCTCCCCCGGGGCGACCTCGACGACGAGCTCGTCGTGGATCTGCAGCAGGAGCCGGGAGCCGAGGCCCTGCTCGCGCAGCTGGCCCTCGACGCCCAGCATGGCCCGCTTGATGATGTCCGCCGCCGAGCCCTGGATGGGCGAGTTGAGGGCGATGCGCTCGGCGAGCTCGCGGTGGACCCGGTTGGGGCTCGTGAGGTCCGGCAGGTAGCGGCGGCGGCCGAAGATCGTGGACGTGTAGCCGTCCTGGCGCGCCTGCTCGACGACGCCGCGGAGGTAGTCGCGGACCCCGCCGAAGCGGTCGAAGTAGTCCTTCATGAGCGACCGGGCCTCGTCCACCGAGATCTCGAGCTGCTTGGACAGGCCGAACGAGGTCAGCCCGTAGGCCAGGCCGTAGGACATGGCCTTGACCTTCGAGCGCATCTCGGACGTGACGTCCGCAGGCTCGACGTGGAAGATCCGCGAGCCGACGAAGCGGTGGAGGTCCTCGCCCTCGCGGTAGGCCTGGATGAGCCCCTCGTCGCCCGAGAGGTGCGCCATGATGCGCATCTCGATCTGCGAGTAGTCCGCGGAGAGGAGCGACTCGTAGCCCTCGCCGACGACGAACACGTCGCGGACCCTGCGGCCCTCCTCGGAGCGGATGGGGATGTTCTGCAGGTTCGGGTTGTTCGAGGACAGGCGGCCGGTCGCGGCGATCGTCTGGGCGTAGGTCGTGTGGATGCGGCCGTCGGACGAGACCGACTTCTGCAGCGTCTCGACCATCTGGCGCAGCTTGCTCGACTCGCGGTGTGCCATGAGGCCCGCAAGGAACGGGTGGCCAGTGCGGTCGAGCAGGTCCTTAAGCGAGGCCGCGTCGGTCGTGTAGCCGGTCTTGATCTTCTTGGTCTTGGGGAGGCCGAGCTCGTCGAAGAGGACCGTCTGGAGCTGCTTGGGCGAACCGAGATTCACCTCACGGCCGATCGCGGCGTAGGCCTCCTGGGCCGCCGCCTCGCTCGCGGCGCCGAGCTGGTCCATGAGGCCGGCGATGTGCCCGCTGTCGACCGCGATCCCGGTCCACTCCATGTCGAGCAGCACCCGCGAGAGCGGAAGCTCCAGGTCGGCGAGCAGGCCGGCGGCCCCGCGCTCGACCAGGGCCGGGGCGAGGTGCGCGTGCAGCGCGTGCACGACGGCGGCCTCCTTCACGAGCGCCGCTGCGGCGGCGTCGCCGCCCTCGAGGTCGAGGGCGAGCTGGCCGGTCGAGGGCTGACCCGCCCCGAGGTCCACGCCGAGATGGTGCTGGGCGAGGTCCGCGAGGGCGTAGGACCGGCGGTCGGGCTCGGCGAGGTAGCCGGAGACCGAGACGTCGTCGACGACTCCGGCGACCTCGGCGCCCGCAACGCGGAGTGCCTTGGCCGCCTCCTTGTACTCGTGCATCGCCTTGGGCACAGCGGGGTCGGCCAGCCACTGGGCAAGCGGCGGGGGGACCTCGCCGTCGAGCGTGAGGACGACGGCGGCGTCCGCCGTCGCGAGGGCGATCGCCTCGGCCGCGGGCCGCGGGGACGCGCCCGAGGCGCGCAGGGCCACGGCCACGGGGGCCTCCTCGGCACCGACAGTGTCGGCTGTGAGCGCCGAGAGCGCTGCCGCGAGCTCGGCGTCGTCCGCCGGCACGGTGTGCGCGGGCACCTCGAACCTGTCCTCGGGCGCTTCCGCGGCGTTCATCGCGAAGATCTCGTAGACGCGCGTGCGCAGGGTCTTGAACTCGAGCTCGTCGAAGAGCGACTCGACGGCCGCGCGCTCGGGGCGCGGCTGGGCGAGGTCCTCGAGCGAGAGCGGGAGCTCGAGATCCGTCAGGAGCCGGTTGAGCTTGCGGTTGCGCTCGACCGACTCGAGGTTCGCCCTGAGGGATTCACCTGCCTTGCCCTTGATCTCGTCCGCGTGGGCCAGGACGCCCTCCACGCCGTCGTACTGGGCGATCCACTTCGCCGCCGTCTTGGGCCCGACGCCGGGGACGCCCGGCAGGTTGTCGGCCGACTCGCCGACGAGGGCGGCCAGGTCCGGGTAGCGTGCCGGGGGAACGAAGTACTTCTCCTCGATCGCGGCCGCGTCCATGCGGGGCAGGTCGGAGACGCCCTTGCGCGGGTACAGGACGGTGACGTCGTCGTTGACGAGCTGGAAGGTGTCCCTGTCACCCGAGACCAGGAGGACTTCGAAGCCCGCCCCGGAGCCGAGGGCGGCCAGCGTCGCGAGGATGTCGTCGGCCTCATGGCCGGGCAGCTCCAAGGTGCGGATGCCAAGGGCCGCCATGACCTTCTTGATGTAGTCGATCTGGCCCGCGAACTCCGCCGGTGTGGCGTTGCGGCCGGCCTTGTACTCGCTGTACTCCGTCCTGCGGTGCGTCGTCTCGTCGCTCACATCGAAGGCGACGGCGACATGGGTGGGCTCCTGGTCCCGGACGAGATTGATCAGCATGGACGTGAAGCCGTGCACGGCGTTCGTGTGCTGGCCCTCCGAGTTCTGGAAGCTCTCCGCCGGCAGTGCGAAGAACGCCCGGAATGCCATGGAGTGTCCGTCCAGGACCAGCAGCCGAGGCCGTCCCCCGGCCGCACCCCCCGTGGTGTTCGTCGGGCCGGGGAGGGGGGTGGTTTTGCTGGTTTCAGTCACGGGTGTCAGCCTAGTTCCCATGGCGGACAATTTCATGCGGCGCCCGGGCCTCCCGGACTCTTCCGACGCGGAGCTCTCAGTCGCTCTCGCGGACGAGCTCGAGGCCGCCGGCATCCCGGCCCACCTGCGGGGCTGGCTCTCGCAGCGCGGCGTCGGGGCGCTGGTGGTCAAGCTCGGGATCGTCTTCGAGGAGCTCACGCCCGAGCGGTCCGTGGCCACGATGCCTGTCGAAGGCAACACCCAGGTCGCGGGCATCCTCCACGGCGGCGCCTCCGCCGCGCTCGCCGAGACCCTCGGCTCGTTCTCGGCGTCCCTGCACGCGGGGCCGGGCCGGCACGCCGTCGGCGTCGACCTCAACGCGACTCACCACCGGCCGGGCGCCCGCGGCCTCGTCCGCGGCACGTGCACGGCCGTGCACCTGGGCCGGACGCTCACGACGCACGAGATCGTCATCACCGACGAGGACGGGCGCCGCCTCGCCACGGCGAGGATCACGAACCTCCTGCGCGACAATCCCAGCCAGGGTCAGGTGCGCCGGTAGGTCAGCTCGACCGTGCCGCCGCGCTCGACGAGCGCCGCGAGGGCGAAGCCGGCGGGCTCCGGGAGCGGCCTTCCGCCGAACAGCGGCACTCCCCCGCCGAGGGCGACGGGAACGATCGTCAGGACGATCCGGTCGACAAGGCCGGCAGCGAGGAACTCCCCAGCGAGCACGCCCCCGCCGACGATGTAGACGTCTTTCCCGCCCGCGGAGTGCCGCAGCTCGTCCGCGAACTCCACCACATCCCCCCGCACGAGGACGACGTCGGCGTCGTCGTCCACGCCCAGCTCGTGGTGCGTGAACACCCAGGAGGGGACGGAGTAGGGCCACGTCCCGGGGGAGTGCGAGCGGATCCACGCGTAGGTCCCGCCGCCCATGACGACGCACCCGACCGTCTTCTCGAACGCGCCGTAGGAACCGCCGACGCCCTCGACACGGCTGAACTGCTCGAGCCAGGCCAGCCCGCCGCCGTGGGCCGCGATGTAGCCGTCGAGGCTGCTGCCCACGTAGTACACGAACTCAGCCATCCGCCCACCCTAGCCCGGCGCGGCAGGGCTGCCCAGCGCTGGCGCACCGGGGTCGGCGGGCTCAGCGAGGGCGGCGGGCTCAGTGGAAGTAGGGCACGATGAGGTAGACGCCGACGACGACGGCCAGGCCGCACAGCCCGAAGCATGCCTTCGAGACGGCATTCTGGAGTGCACCCTTGGGGCGGCGGTCGGCCGCGACTGCGGCGAGCCGGACGCCGAGGCCGTAGAGGAGGACGACCGTCCCGGCGCTGAAGATGGTCGCGATGGCGACGATGGCCAGCTCGGCCCACTTGATGGTCACTTGGATCCCTTCCGGGCGAACGGGCGGCGGCGGGGGAACTCGACGGCCTCGCCGGCGTCCTGGACTTCGACGACGTTGTGGTGGCCGACCTTGTCCCGTTGGGACACGACGAACATCCAGAGCACGGCTCCGCTGCCGAGGACGGCGGTCGCGAGGACGCCGGGGGTGCCGAGCCCGGCCAGCAGCGCGGCGAGGGCGCCGACCACGGCGGCCGCCGGAAGCGTCAGGAGCCAGCCGACGCCGATGCGTCCCGCCGTGCCCCAGCGCACCGTGGTGCCGCGGCGGCCGAGGCCCGAGCCGATGACGGAGCCCGAGGCCACCTGGGTTGTCGACAGGGCGAAGCCGAGATGGGACGAGGCGAGGATCGCGGCCGCGGTGCTCGACTCGGCCGAGAAGCCCTGCGCCGGCTTGACCTCGGTCAGGCCCGTGCCGAGTGTGCGGATGATCCGCCAGCCGCCCGCGTAGGTTCCGACGGCGATCGCCACGGCGCACGCGGCGATGACCCAGAACTGGGGGCCCGACCCGGTCTCCTGGAGACCGCCGGCGATGAGCACGAGCGTGATGATTCCCATGGTCTTCTGCGCATCGTTCGTGCCGTGGGCGAGGGCGACGAGGCTCGAGGTGAAGATCTGGCCGATGCGGAACGTCGCGCGGCCCTGATGGAGCTTGGCGCCCTCGACCGTGCGGCGGGCGGTGATTCCGTAGGCGAGACGCGTGCACAGCCAGGCCGAAAAGCCGGCGATGAGCGGGGCCGCGACGGCGGGCAGGATCACCTTGGCCACGACGGTCGTGAAGTTGACCGAGTGGAAGCCGATGCCCACGACCGCCGCGCCGATGAGGCCGCCGAAGAGGGCGTGCGAGGAGCTCGACGGGAGCCCGCGCAGCCACGTGAACACGTTCCACAGCACGGCGCCCATGAGGCCCGCGAAGATCACCTCGGGGGTGATGTGGATGCCCTGCTCGCCCTCGCGGATGAGCCCGCCGGAGATGGTCTTGGCGACCTCCGTGGAGAGGAAGGCGCCCACGAGGTTGAGCACGGCCGCGAGGGCGACGGCCAGGCGGGGCGTGATGGCTCCGGTGGCGATGGGCGTCGCCATCGCGTTTGCCGTGTCGTGGAAGCCGTTCGTGAAGTCGAAGAAGAGTGCCAATACGATGACCAGCACGATCATGGCGGTGATATCCACCCGGGGGTCCCCTTCGGGGTCGTGTGACGGTTGACGTGGGGAACGGCCCATGCCCGGGGCCGCTCGCAGCCGCCCAGTTCACAGAGTGTTCACCGACTGGCCACGCAACAGTCCTTGACGGATCGGGGGGATCTGGTGTTGGCGCGGCGTGACCATCCTAGGGGGCGCGCCGCCGATCGCAGAAGTCGAGAGCACAGCGCGGGGCGCCTCGGCTCCTGCCGGGAAGCCCCCTGCGCTCTCGGCAGAGAGCCGATGCCTGCCAGGGATGTTTGGGGCAGACTGGTGGGGTGAGCGGAATCCGGTGGGTGCTGCACGTCGATCTGGACCAGTTCATCGCGGCGGTCGAGGTGCTCCGGCGGCCGGAGCTCGCGGGCAGGCCGATCATCGTCGGCGGCCGGGGCGACCCCACGGAGCGGGCAGTGGTCTCGACCGCGTCCTACGAGGCCAGGGCGTTCGGCGTGGGCTCCGGGATGCCCTTGCGCACTGCGGCCCGGAAGGTGCCCGACGCCGTCATCCTGCCCGTCGACCACGAGGCCTACCTCGCGGCGTCGGACACGGTGATGGCCACCCTGCGCGCGCAGCCCGGCGCCACCGTGCAGGTGCTGGGCTGGGACGAGGCCTTCGTCGGCGTGGAGACGGAGGATCCGGAGGCCTACGCCCGGCAGGTGCAGGCCGCCGTCCTGGAGCGGACGCGGCTGCACTGCAGCGTGGGCATCGGCGACACCCTGGTCCGGGCCAAGGTTGCTACCGGTTTCGGCAAGCCGGCCGGCGTCTTCCGCCTCACGTCCGGGAACTGGCTCGAGGTCATGGGCGGCCGGCCGACCAGGGAGCTGTGGGGCGTCGGGACCAAGGTGTCCGGCCGGCTGGCCAAGCTCGGCATCACCACCGTGGCCGAGCTCGCCGCATGCGACCCCCAGGACCTGGTCCCGGAGTTCGGCCCCAGGATGGGTCCCTGGTACGCATCGCTCGGACGCGGGGACGGCGCCAGCGTGGTGGACGATACCCCGTGGGTGGCCCGCGGGCACAGCCGGGAGACCACCTTCCAGCGCGACCTGACCGAGCCCGCCCAGGTGGACGACGCCGTCAGGGAGCTGACGGCGCACGTCCTCGAGGACGTCGTGGCCGATGGACGGCCCGTGATCGGGCTGACCCTCAAGATTCGGTACGCCCCCTTCGTCACCACGACCCACGGGAAGAAGATTCCTGAGACCTTCGACCGGGACGAAGTCCTCGCGCGGGCCCTGGACCTCGCAGCCCACATCGAACCGGGGCGCCCGATCCGGCTCCTGGGCCTGCGGGCCGAGATGGCCATGCCAGACGACGCCCGAAAGGGACACACGCCGACGCGCGGCGGCTGGTGACGCATCGCCCATCCGAGGTCCGGCCGGTATACGAGCCAGGCCACCATAGGCCGCGATAAACTGGATCGGTCATGATCGGTGCCCCGCTCCGTCGTCTGACCTGGTTCGTCATCCTGGCGACCCTCCTCACGGCCTGCGCGCCCGTGGCCAGAGTCGACGAGGCCGCCACCGATCGGCCGATCCAGACCTCCTCGGCCCCGCCGGCCGCGCGCGATGGCCTCGCCCCTCACGGGGCCCCCTCCCCCACCGCCACATCGGTTCCCACGCCGCCCCCCGTGCCGCAGGCGTTCGCCCACAACCTCTACGAAGAGGGGGACTTCGTGCCGCAGTACACCTTTGACTGGTGCGTGGCGGCGAGCATCCAGATGATGCACAACCTCACGGACGACGCGGCCGCCAGCACGTGGGCCGATCGCGCACAGCAGGGCGAGCTGTGGGAGATGGCCCGGGCACGGTCGTCCAACTCCTTCAACGGTGCCAACCCCTTGGGGTGGGCCCAGGTGCTGAACGAGATCGGGATGGGGCCGTACGCGGTCGTCAGCATCGCCGACTACGATGAAGCGCTGCAGACCGCGGCGCGCGCCATCACCGCCACGGACCGGCCGGTCGGGCTGGTCCTGTGGCGCGGTCGCCACGTAGCGGTGATGAGCGGCTTCGAGTCGCTCGGCGATCCCAACCGGTTCCCCGAGTTCTCCGTCACCGGTATCCGCGTCCAAGATCCGCTCCACCCCTACGGCAGCGCGCAGTGGGGACCGTCCCCCGCGCCCAACGCCCTGCTCACCCCCGAGCAGTTGGCGACGCAATTCGTCGTCCGCGAGCCACGCCGTTGGAGCAGCGACATACCGACCGGCTACCTGCTGGTGCTGCCGCTCGCCGAGTCCTGATCACACCTTCGCGCCCATCGCCGAGGAGGTCACCATGACGGTCACGTTCAACCACACCATCGTGTACGCAACGGACAAGCGGCGTTCGGCAGAGTTCCTGGCCAACGTTCTCGGACTGCCGGAACCCCGAGCCATGTGGTCTTTCATGACCGTGCCCCTTGACCATGGAGTGACCCTCGATTTCGCCACGGCGGGCCGGCCCATCTCCCCGCAGCACTACGCCTTCCTGGTCAGTGAAGAGGATTTCGACGGAATCTTCGCAAGGATCCAGACCCAGGGCATCCCCTATTGGGCGGACCCCGGACGGTCCCGCCCACGGCAGATCAACCACAACGACGGCGGACGCGGCGTCTACTTCGCGGATCCCGACGGACATCTCCTCGAGGCGATCACGCGTCCGTATGGAGGGGGTGCTGGATGACGCCCGGAGCACACTCCGACGAGGACTCCTCACCACCAACCGCCCGCCGGTACGAACTCGGCGTCAACCCCAGATGCTTCCGGAAATCGTTCGTCAGATGGGCATGGTCGGCGTAGCCGAGTTCGGCAGCTATCGCTGCCACATCCGTTGAAGCATCCAGACGTGCACGCTCGGCAGCGTCTTGAAGCCGTCGACGGCGGATCAGGGCTCCGGGACTGAGGCCGATGTACTTCCTGGCCAGACGTTGCACGGTCCGCGGAGAGACCGACAACCGCTCAGCGACCTCCTCTATCCGACCCAGTGACGCATCGGAATCCACCACGTCCAGCAGATGGTTCGCCAGCAAACCCTCCTCTGACACAGAGCCGCCCGCCATGGGACCCAGCCACGCCACGAAGGCGTCCACTGCCTGCATCCGGCGAGTGTCGCCGTCGCCCGCGTTCATGGCTGCTGCGACGGGACGGTGAAGTTCTTCCAGAGTCAGAGCCCTTTCCGCATCGCGCAGCGCGGCCGGGTCATCCGTGAACAGCGGCATGGACGCCGGGCGCAGCAGTGCGCCTACGGCCCAGCCGCGGCCGCTCAGGTCGCGGTACGAGGCGCGGGTTGTCGGACCGGAAAGCACCACGTTGTCGGGCTGCACCACCAGATTCGAACCCGGATATGCGATCACGTGCTGGCGAGAGGTGCGGCCGGGTTCGATGTCCCACTCGGGGATCCAGAACCACTGGACCAGGTCGGCAACAGAAGGAGGGGCCGGGAACCGGTGAAATACAGGCAGCCGGGCCGGGTACAGGATGCCCTTGAACGAACCCTCCACCGGACCTCAGACTGTCGCGAATCTTCAAGCGCCGTCACCAACCCAGCGCCTAGTGTCATGAACATGACAGATACTACAAGTACCCCGGCAAGCACGGCCGCCCACGGCGAGCACACCGTCCACGGGATCCCGAAGGGACTCACAAGCCTCACCCCGTTCCTTGCCGTGGCCAACGCCAAGGACGCCATCGCGTTCTATCAGGACGTGTTCGACGCCCGCCTCATCAGCGCTACGGAGATGGGCGGGGTTGTTGTCCATGCCGAGCTCGACTTCGGGAACGGCCACCTCCAGCTCGGCGAACCCAACGCGGAGTACCGCCTTGTTCCGGCGCCGGCGGGCGACGACGACTGCTATTCGATCGGCCTGTACTGCGCGGATGCGGATGCTCTGGTGCAGCGAGCCGAGGAGGCTGGAGCCGCCATCCGCGAACCTCTGGCAACCTTTGTCTCCGGCGACCGCTACGCGAGCATCCGCGACCCCTTCGGCGTCCGCTGGTCAGTCATGACCCGCGTCGAGGACCTTTCCGAGGAGGAAAGCAACCGACGTGTCCAGGAATGGGCCGCGCAGCAGGGCTAGCCTTTGGCAGCCCGACGCCACGACCCGAGGAATTGCTTGTGCGAACCCGGGCGCCATCGTCGTTCTTCGGCACCCCGCATGGCTGGTCCCAGGCGTCACCAGCGGTGTGCCACATCGATCACCAGCCGGGACCCGGCGCCCGGGCCGGCCAGCGTGAAGACGCGGAACGGCAGCCGTGCGCGGACGCCCAGCCCGATCTCGGTTACAAACTCGTAGGTGCCGGCGAAGGCCACCTGGCGGAAGGTCTGGAAGCCGGCCACGTTCACCGCTTCGTCCCGGTTCGCCGGGGTGTAGGTCGGGTTGTAGTCCTGGTCATGGGCCGGTGCCATGACTGTCACTTCTATGAACGCGCCGCCCCGCAGCGGAAGGGTAAAGCCCGAGCCATCCAGTGTCACGGCGCTGACATAACGCACTGTGTATTTAGGGGCCTCGCCGTTGACGTCCACCACCAGGCGGTCGAAGCAGGCGTGGCGCCCGGAGCGGATATTGGTGATCGGATCCTGGCTTGGACCCAACGCCAGCGTGGCGGTCGACTTGGCCAGCGAACCCCAGGTGATTCCGCAGAAGGGGGCCGCCGAGGCCGTGCCGGGCACGACGAGTCCCAGTCCCGCGGTCAGCGCAAGGGCCGCCAGTACGCCAGGTACTTTCGTCGTGATGAGTCGGCGCTTCGGTTGTGCGGCATTCGGCGGCGTCCGGGACGTGGTCCGGGTGGCCAGGATCTCGTTTCCGAGTCCGGAATGCTTGGGCCGCCGTCCCCACGGTGCCCGGAAGTTGATGCTCATGGTGCGTCCTGCTTACTCAAGGGATTGGGAGTGAAAAGCATTCACTGGGGGTCGATGGCCTCCGTGGCCATGCAGTGGGATGGGACCCCCGCTCCCGTTTCGCGCGGTGTGACGCGTTCAGTTTCTGCTTCCGGACGACGGCAAACAAGCGAGATTCGGAGACGATGATGAAACGGTTCCGCATCTATGTACGAGTCTGTCAGCCCTAATTTTGGACGATGAACCACGCATCGTGACTCGGGTCATCGGCACCGAGCAGATCGTGGTGGAACACGATCGTATCCACTGCGCGGGTGTCCAGGAAGGGACTGTCACAGTCTCAGAGTGAACGGAAGAAGTACATCGAAGCCATCGCCAACCCAGGAGAAGGGAAGCACCAAAAACCGCTCCCAGCCGAGGGGAAAACTCGTGCCCGAGGTGGGACTCGAACCCACACACCTTTCGGTACCGCATTTTGAGTGCGGCGCGTCTGCCAATTCCGCCACTCGGGCATGCGCAGCCCGCTGGGACACGGGCGCCTGCGGAACCACTGTACCCTCCCGACGACGCTCGCGTTGCCAAGCAGTCCCTTCCGAAGGGCGCGGACGGCGCCGCGCCGGTAGGATCGGAGGCAGAACCAACCCCCCGAACCCCTAGGAGCCCGAGTGTCCGACAAGACCGCCAAGGCTGCCCCAGCCGACGAGACGTCCCCGAGCGCCGCACCCACCCGCCGCGTGGTCGTCGCCGAGGACGAGACCCTCATCCGCCTCGACATCATCGAGATCCTGCGCGGAGAGGGCTTCGACGTCGTCGCGGAGGCGGACAACGGCGAACGCGCCGTCGAGCTGGCAGAGGAGCACAAGCCGGATCTCGTGCTCATGGACGTCAAGATGCCAGTCATGGACGGCATCACCGCGGCCGAGAAGATCGCCAAGGCCCGCATCGCGCCCGTCGTCCTCCTCACGGCCTTCAGCCAGAAGGAGCTCGTCGAGCGCGCCCGGGACGCCGGCGCCATGGCCTACGTGGTCAAGCCGTTCACACCCAACGACCTCATCCCGGCCATCGAGATCGCGCTCTCCCGGCACGAGGAGATCAAGGCCCTCGAGGCCGAGGTCAGCGACCTCCAGGAGCAGTTCGCGACGCGCAAGCTCGTCGAGCGCGCCAAGAGCCTGCTCATCACGAAGATGGGCCTCACGGAGCCCGAGGCGTTCCGCTGGATCCAGAAGACCTCGATGGACCGCCGCCTGAGCATGCGCGAGGTCGCGGAGACCATCATCAACCAGGTCACCTGACCGGGAGGCCCGGCGCGGGCCGCGCGGGGCCGGCACGCGCCGGCACCGCTGAATGCACACGGAGGGCGGCATCCCCCTGGGGATGCCGCCCTCCGTGTGCCTGGGCCAGCCAGAGCTAGATGGGCTTGGCCTTGTTCTTGTCCTTGACGGGCCACGGACCGACCTTCTCGCGCTCGGGCACGGCCGCGCCGCCGACGAGCTGGCCGGCGTCGGCGAGGTCGCCGACCTTGTGCACGCGCAGGGCGTTGGTCGACCCGGCGACGCCGGGGGGCGAGCCGGCAGCGACGACGACGAGGTCGTTCGGCTCGGCGAGGCCCGCGCGCAGGAGGTACTCGTCGACCTGGGCGATCATCTGGTCGGTGTGCTCGGCGAAGTCCACCATGCGCGGCTGGATGCCCCAGCACAGGCTCAGGATGTTCAGCGTCGAGGTGAGCGGCGTGAACGCGAAGACGGGCTTCTGCGGGCGCAGGCGGCTGAGGCGGCGGGCCGAGTCGCCCGACTGCGTGAAGGTGCAGATGTATTTCGCATCGAGCTGGTCCGCGATGGTCACGGCCGCGCGCGTGATGGCACCACCGCGCGTCTTCGGCTGCGAGCCGAGCGGCGGGACGCGCTCGAGGCCGTGCTCCTCCGTGGACTCGATGATCTTGGCCATGGTCCGCACGGTCTCGATCGGGTATGCGCCGACGCTCGTCTCTCCCGAGAGCATGACCGCGTCCGCGCCGTCGAGCACGGCGTTGGCGCAGTCCGAGGCCTCGGCGCGCGTCGGGCGGGGGTTCTCGATCATCGACTCGAGCACCTGGGTCGCGACGATGACGGGCTTGGCCCAACGCCGGGCGAGCTCGATCGCGCGCTTCTGGACGAGCGGCACCTCCTCGAGGGGCAGCTCGACGCCGAGGTCGCCGCGCGCGACCATGATCGCGTCGAACGCGTCGATGATCTCGTGCAGCTGGTCGACGGCCTGCGGCTTCTCGATCTTGGCGATGACAGGGACGCGGCGCCCCTCCTCGTCCATGATCTGGTGCACGCGCTCGACGTCGCTCGCGTCGCGCACGAACGACAGGGCGACGTAGTCGACGCCGCGCTTGAGCGCCCAGCGGAGGTCCACCTCGTCCTTGTCGCTCAGGGCGGGGACGTTGACGGCGACGCCCGGCAGGTTGATGCCCTTGTTGTTGGACACCGTGCCGGCGACGGTCACCTCGGTGACGACCTTGACGTCGTCGACCGCGGTGGCGCGGAGGCCGACCTTGCCGTCGTCGATGAGGAGGGTGTCGCCGACCTTCACGTCCTCGGTGAGGCTCTTGAGCGTCGTCGAGCAGATCTCCTTGGTGCCGGGGACGTCCTCGGTCGTGATCGTGAAGACATCGCCGACGGCAAGCTCGTGCGGGCCGTCGACGAATCGGCCCAGACGGATCTTGGGGCCCTGGAGGTCGGCCATGATGCCGACGGCCTTGCCGAGCTCGGCGGAGGCCTTCCGGACATTCTCATAGGTGCTGTCGTGCACCGAGTGGTCGCCGTGGCTCATGTTCATGCGGGCTACGTCCACGCCGGCCTCGATGACCGCAAGCGTGTTCTCGTAGCTGGAGATGGCCGGGCCGAATGTGGCGACGATCTTCGCGCGTCTCATATACCTACCCTAGGTCTCGTGTGGTGGTCTGGGGTGTCGGGGGGATGAACAGATGGGGCAAGGGGCCTTCGACGGCGATGGCGGGGGGGGGCGGGGGGGGGGCCC
>NZ_KV908324.1:185321-298731 GCF_001999765.1 Sinomonas mesophila
GCTCGGTCCGTCGGCGCGACCGGCGCCGGGAGGATCGTCGCTCCGGTGAGGTGCCGGTCGACGGCGGCCGCGCACGCGCGGCCTTCCGCGATGGCCCAGACGATGAGGGACTGGCCGCGTCCGGCATCGCCGGCCACGAAAATGCCCGGCGTCCCGGTCATGTAGTCGCCGTCGCGGGCGACGTTGCCCCGCTCGTCGAAGCCGGCCTTGACCTGCTCCGTGATGCCCGCCGGCTCGGCGCCGGTGAAGCCGAGCGCGAGGAAGACGAGGTCAGCGGGGATGATGCGCTCCGTGCCGGCCTTGGGCAGGCGCTTGCCGTCGACGAACTCCGTCTCGGCGACCTTGATGCCCGTGAGCCGGTCGTTCTCGCCGACGAACTCGACGGTCGAGGCGAGGTAGGTCCGATCGCCGCCCTCCTCGTGGGCGCTCGCGACCTCGAAGAGGTTCGGGAACATGGGCCACGGCTGGTGGGCGGGGCGCTCGCTCGGGGGCTGCTTGCCGATCGCGAGGGTCGTGACGGACGCGGCCTGCTGGCGGTGGGCCGTGCCGATGCAGTCTGCGCCGGTGTCGCCGCCGCCGAGGATGACGACGTGCTTGCCGCGGGCGTCGATCTGGTCCGGGACCGTGTCCCCGGCGACGACGCGGTTGGCCTGCACGAGGTAGTCCATGGCGTAGTGGACGCCCTCGAGGTGGCGGCCCGGGATGGGCAGGTCGCGCGGGACGGTGGCGCCGGTGGCAACCACGACGGCGTCGTAGCGGCGGCGCAGCTGGTCCCAGCTGACGTCCTTGCCGACGTTCACGCCCGTGCGGAAGCGGGTGCCCTCGGCCTTCATCTGGGTCAGGCGGCGCTCGAGCACCTCCTTCTCCATCTTGAAGTCGGGGATGCCGTAGCGGAGGAGGCCGCCGATCCGGTCGTCGCGCTCGTACACGGCGACAGTGTGGCCGACGCGGGTCAGCTGCTGGGCGGCGGCGAGGCCCGCGGGCCCGGAGCCGACGACGGCGACCGTCTTGCCCGTGAGGCGCGCCGGCGGAAGGGGCTCGGTCCAGCCCTCGTCGAAGGCCTCGTCAGCGATCGAAACCTCGATCTGCTTGATCGTCACCGCCGGCTGGTTGATGCCGAGCACGCACGACGTCTCGCACGGGGCCGGGCACAGGCGGCCCGTGAACTCCGGGAAGTTGTTCGTCGCGTGCAGCCGTTCGCTGGCCTCGCGGCCCTTGCCGCGCCAGGTGAGGTCGTTCCACTCGGGGATGAGGTTGCCGAGCGGGCAGCCGTGGTGGCAGAACGGCACGCCGCAGTCCATGCAGCGGCCGGCCTGGCGCTTGAGCACGCCGCGCTCCTGCGCCTCGTAGACCTCTTTCCAGTCCATGATGCGGACGGGCACGGGGCGCCGCGGCTGCGTCTCCCGCTGCCGGACTTTCAGGAATCCGCGTGGATCAGCCACCGGTCACCTCCAGGATGCGAGACCAAACTTCCTCACCGTCCGGGTCGAGGCCCTCCTCGAGGGCCGACAGACGGGTCTGCAGCACTGCTGCGTAGTCGCGCGGAAGGACCTTGGTGATCCTCGCCGCCGTGTCGTCGAAATTCTCGAGAAGCCGCTGCGCGAGCGCGGACTCGGTCTCCTCGATGTGCTTCACGAGGAGGTTCCGGACGATGTCGCGGTCCTCGTCGTCGAGCGGCAGGAGCTGGAGCTCGCCCGAGTCGAGCGCCTGCTTGTTCACGCGCTCCGGCTTGAGGTCCAGGACGAACGCCGTGCCCCCGGACATGCCCGCGCCGAAGTTGCGGCCCGTGCGGCCGAGGATGAGCGCCTGGCCGCCGGTCATGTACTCGCAGCCGTGGTCGCCGATGCCCTCGACGACGGCGGTCGCGCCCGAGTTCCGCACGAGGAACCGCTCGCCGACCTGGCCGCGCAGGAACATCTCACCGCTCGTGGCGCCGTAGCCGATCACGTTGCCCGCGATGACGTTGTGCTCCGCGGGGAACACGTTCGTGCGGTCCGGGCGCACGATGACGCGGCCGCCCGAGAGGCCCTTGCCCACGTAGTCGTTCGAGTCGCCGAAGAGGCGCAGGGTCACGCCGGCCGGAAGGAACGCGCCGAGCGACTGCCCGGCCGTGCCCGTGAGCGTCACGTCGATCGTGTCGGTCGCGAGGTTCTCCGTCCCGAAGGTCTTCGTGACCGTGTGGCCGAGCATCGTGCCCACCGAGCGATCGGTGTTCACGACGGGCAGGCTGATCTTGACCGGGCTGCGGTCCGCGAGGGCCTCGGACGCCATCTCGATGAGCGGCGTGTCGAAGTGCTTTTCGAGCTCGTGGTTCTGGCCCGTCATGTTGCGCAGCGGAGCGTCCTCGTCGAAGTCGAGGCTCGCGAGGATCGGCGAGAGATCCAGGCCCTCGGCCTTCCAGTGCTCGATCGCGTCGCGCACGTCGAGGACCTCGCTGCGGCCGATCGCCTCGTCCAGGCTGCGGAAGCCGAGCTGGGCGAGGAGCTCGCGGATCTCCTCCGCGACGAACTCGAAGAAGTTCACGACGAACTCGGGCTTGCCCGTGAACCGCGAACGGAGCTCGGGATTCTGCGTGGCCACGCCGACGGGGCACGTGTCGAGGTGGCACACGCGCATCATGATGCAGCCGGAGACGACGAGCGGTGCGGTCGCGAAGCCGTACTCCTCGGCGCCCAGGAGAGCGGCGATGACGACGTCGCGGCCGGTCTTGAGCTGGCCGTCGACCTGCACGACGACGCGGTCGCGGAGCCCGTTGAGCATGAGAGTCTGCTGGGTCTCGGCGAGGCCGAGCTCCCACGGAACCCCCGCGTGCTTGAGCGAGTTGAGCGGCGAGGCGCCGGTTCCGCCGTCGTGCCCGGAGACGAGCACGACGTCGGCCTTCGCCTTGGTCACGCCCGCGGCGACCGTGCCGATGCCCACCTCGGAGACGAGCTTGACGTGCACGCGCGCGCCCGGGTTGGACCGCTTGCAGTCGTAGATGAGCTGAGCGAGGTCCTCGATCGAGTAGATGTCGTGGTGCGGCGGCGGCGAGATGAGGGCCACGCCCGGGGTCGAGTGGCGCGTGCGCGCGACCCACGGGTAGACCTTCTGGGCCATGAGCTGGCCGCCCTCGCCGGGCTTGGCGCCCTGCGCCATCTTGATCTGGATGTCGTCCGCGTTCGTCAGGTACAGGCTCGTGACGCCGAAGCGGCCCGACGCGACCTGCTTGATCGCCGAGCGGCGCTCGGGGTCCAGGAGGCGGTCGACGTCTTCGCCGCCCTCGCCCGTGTTGGACTTCGCGCCGAGGCGGTTCATCGCGATCGCGAGGGTCTCGTGCGCCTCCTTCGAGATGGAGCCGTAGCTCATCGCGCCGGTGGAGAAGCGCTTGACGATGCTCGAGACCGGCTCGACCTCCTCGATCGGCACCGCCGGGCGGAGGCCCTCGTGGAACGTGAGCAGGCCGCGGAGCGTCATGAGGTTCTTCGACTGGTCGTCGATCCCGTTCGTGTACGCCTTGAAGACGTCGTAGCGGCGCTCGCGCGTCGCGTGCTGGAGCCGGAAGACGGTCTCCGGGTTGAACAGGTGCGGCTCGCCGTCGCGGCGCCACTGGTACTCGCCGCCGTTCATGAGAGGCCGGTGCGGCTGCTCGATGCCCGAGGACGGGTACGCCATCTCGTGGCGCGCGGCGACCTCGGCGGCGATGACATCGAGGCCGACGCCGCCGAGCTGGCTGTGCGTGCCGGCGAAGAACTCGTCGACGAGCTCTTGGGACAGGCCGAGTGCCTCGAAGGTCTGGGCGCCGCAGTAGGAGGCGACCGTCGAGATGCCCATCTTGGACATGATCTTCAGGACGCCCTTGCCGAGGCCCTTGATGAGGTTGTAGACGCCGTCCTCGGGGGTCACGCCCGGGAGGTCGCCGGAGCGGATGAGCTCCTCGACGCTCTCCATTGCGAGGTACGGGTTGACCGCGGCCGCGCCGTAGCCGAGCAGGACGGCGACGTGGTGCACCTCGCGCACGTCGCCGGCCTCGACGACGAGCGCCGTCTTGGTGCGGTTGGCGCTGCGCAGGAGGTGGTGGTGCACGGCGGAGAGCAGCAGGAGCGACGGGATCGGCGCCCACTGCGCGTTCGAGTCGCGGTCCGAGAGCACGATGTACTGCACGCCGCGGTTGATCGCGCCGGAGACCTGCTCGCAGATCTCGGTGAGGCGGGCGCGCAGGGCCTGCTCGCCGCCCTCGGGGCGGTAGAGGCCGCGGATCTTGACGGCGATCCGGTCGCCCGCGTTGTGCCCTGAGGCGGCCTCGATGTTCGCGATCTTCGCGAGCTGGTCGTTGTTGATCACGGGGAAGGGCAGGGTGACCTGCTTCTCCGAGACCTGTCCCGTGCTCAGGAGGTTGCCGTTGGGCCCGATCGCGCTGTTGAGGCTCGTCACGAGCTCCTCGCGGATCGCGTCGAGCGGCGGGTTCGTGACCTGGGCGAAGGACTGGACGAAGTAGTCGAACAGGAGCCGCGGCCGCTTGGACAGCACCGCGACGGGGGTGTCGGAGCCCATCGCGCCGAGCGGCTCGGCGCCCGTGCGGGCCATCGGGCCGACGAGGATGCGCAGCTCCTCCTGCGTGTAGCCGAAGGTGCGCTGGCGGACGTTGACGGACTGCGGCGTGTGCACGACGTGCTCGCGCTCGGGCAGGTCGTCGAGGCGGATGACGTTCTCCTCGACCCACTCGGCCCACGGGTTGGTCCCGGCGATCTCCGCCTTGACCTCCTCGTCGTCGATGATCCGGCCGGCGTCGGTGTCGACGACGAACATCTTGCCGGGCGCGACGCGGCCCTTCTTGACGACCTTGGCGGGCTCGACGTCGACGACGCCGACCTCGGAGGCGAAGACGACGAGGCCGTCCTCGGTGACCCAGTAGCGGCACGGGCGCAGGCCGTTGCGGTCGAGGGTCGCGCCGACGAGGGTGCCGTCGGTGAAGGACACCGCGGCGGGGCCGTCCCACGGCTCCATGAGGAGGGAGTGGTACTCGTAGAAGGCGCGGCGGGCCGGGTCCATCGAGACGTGGTTCTCCCACGCCTCGGGGATCATCATCATGATCGAGTGCGTGATGGGGCGGCCGGAGAGCCACAGGAGCTCGGCGACCTCGTCGAACGAGGCCGAGTCGGAGGCGCCCGGGGTGCAGATCGGGAACAGCTCCTCGGGGGCGTCGCCCAGGAGCGCGCTGCTCAGCTGCGACTGGCGTGCGCGCATCCAGTTCCGGTTGCCCTTGACCGTGTTGATCTCGCCGTTGTGCGCGATCGTGCGGAACGGCTGGGCGAGGGGCCACGACGGGAAGGTGTTGGTCGAGAAGCGCGAGTGCACGATCGCGAGCTTCGTCGTGAACCGGTCGTCCGAGAGGTCGGGGTAGAACGGCTCGAGCTGGGCGGTCGTGAGCATGCCCTTGTAAACGATGGTGCGCGAGGACAGCGACGGGAAGTAGACGCCGTGCTTGTTCTGGGCGCGCTTGCGGATGCGCCAGGCCCGCGCGTCGAGCTCGTTGCGGGTAAGCTCCTCGCCCGTGGCCGAGGCAAGGAAGGGCTGCTCGAAGCGGGGCATGCACGCGCGCGCCATCGCGCCGACGAGCTCCGCGACGACGGGGACGGCGCGCCAGCCCAGGACGGTGAGGCCCTCGGCGGCGGCGAGCGCCTCGACGCCCGCGCGGGCGGTCGCGGCCTCGCGGTCCTCCGCGGGGAGGAAGGCGATGCCCGCCGCGTACTGGCCCGGAGCCGGGAGCTCGAAGTCGACGACCGCGCGGAAGAACTCGTCCGGGATCTGGGTCAGGAGGCCGGCGCCGTCGCCCGTGCCCTCGTCGGCGCCGACGGCGCCGCGGTGCTCAAGCGCTCGCAGTGCGTGCAGTGCCGCATCGACGATGTCGTGGCCGCCCTCGCCCCGGAGCGTCGCGACAATGGCGAGGCCGCACGCATCCTTCTCGGTGTCGGCGCGGTACATGCCTGCGGAGGCGGGCAGGGAGGAGAATCGCTCAAACGGGGAGAGCGCCCTTTCGGACCCCTGCTCGGCGGCGCCGTGTGTCGGATGAGTCATGACGTAACGTCCTTCCTCCTGGTCGGTTTCGCGACAGGGGACAACGTTGGCCCCGCAATGCTGGCCATGCGAGGGCACAGCAAGGCGCTGATTACTTGGAACAGTATGGCTGGCCCGCGTCAGGCGTAACAGCCTTCCGCACCTGGGACGGACATACTCAGGTGCCGATGCGCCCGGGACTCTGCCGGGCGTCGGAATGGTCCACGTCGTTGTGGAGGCGAGCCTTCCAGGCGGTAGCCCGGTCTGGTCGGCCGGCGGCATGGGGGTCCGCCTTCCGGTCGGCCTCTTCAGGCATCCTGTGCGGCCATAGATGCGGGCCACGGAGCGTCAGAGCCTTCTCGACTGTCCGCCAGACTACCACGGAGCCGCATTCCGAGACGGTATCGTCCGCATTCCGGGACGCGGTTGTTACACGGGTCCCGGTCGCGAAATGATCCGCCCCCGAGACGCCGTGCTAGCGGTCCGTGGGCTCCTCCGGGGAGCCGGCACCGGCACCCCGATCGACGTGGCGGCCGGTGCCGCCGTCGGCGTCCTCCGCCCGCCCAGCCTCGGCCTCTCGCCCAGCCTCGGCCTCTCGCCCGGCACCGGCCTCTCGGCCGGGCAGCAGGACGCTGTCCGTCGCGCGGCGGCGGACGATCGTGAGCGCGGCGAAGACCGCGACGGCCAGGAGGAACACGAGCGCCGACGTCCACACGTTCAGCCGCGCGGTGAGCCCCGCCACCGTGATCATCTGGGCATCGTCGATGCGCAGGGCCTCGATCCAGACCCGGCCGAGCGTGTAGTAGGCGGCATAGATCCAGAAGAGGCGCCCGCCGCGGAATCGGAAGCGCGCGTCGAGGGCGAGCAGGAGGCCCACGCCGGCGAGGTTCCACAGCGACTCGTAGAGGAACGTGGGGTGGAAGAGCGTCTGGGGGTCGTAGCCCGCCGGGAAGTTCGCGTTCTCGGCGTCGACCTCGAGGCCCCAGGGCAGGTCGGTGGGGCCGCCGAAGAGCTCCTGGTTGAAGTAGTTGCCCCAGCGGCCGATCGCCTGGGCGAGCAGGAGCCCGGGCGCGGCGGCGTCCATGAAGGCCGTGAGCCGGACGCCGGAGCGGCGGCAGCCGATCCAGGCTCCGACCGCGCCGAGGAGCACGGCGCCCCAGATGCCGAGGCCGCCCTCCCAGATGCGCCAGATGGCGCTCGGATCGCCCGTGCCGTCGTACCCCGGTCCGAAGTACCGGTCCGGGGAGGAGAACACGTGGTAGAGCCGCCCGCCGATGATGCCAGCGGGGATGGCCCAGATCGCGATGTCCCAGATGGCGTCCGCCGGGCCCCCGCGCTTGGCCCACCGGCGGGCCGTGAGCCACAGGCCCACGACGATGCCCGCGAGGATGCACAGGGCGTAGGCGTGGATGCGGAGGGACCCCCACGGCAGGGGGATGTCGAACCCGGACCAGTCCGGGCTGGGGATGGCGGCTGGCGCGATGGCAGCTGCGGCGGCCGGGGCGACCACGGCGGCGAGCGAGCCCGTCATGCTCAGGCCCCGGCCGCCGTCGTGCGCGAGAGCCCGGCGCTGAGCTCGGAGGCGAGCCGGCCGACGGCGGAGGGCCCGCCGTCGCGCTGCGCCGACACGAGCGCGGAGCCGACGATGACGCCGTCCGCGTAGTCGGCGATCTCGCGCACGTGCTCCGCGGTCGAGACGCCGAGGCCGACGCAGACGCGCTCGGCGCCGGCCGCGCGGGCCGCCTCGACGACGTCGCGCGCCGCCGCATCGACGGCCGTGCGGGCGCCGGTGACGCCCATGAGCGAGACGGCGTAGGTGAACCCGCGGCAGGCCTTGGCGGTCATCGCCATGCGCTCGGGCGTCGAGGACGGTGCGACGAGGAAGACGCGGTCGAGGCCGTACCTGTCGGAGGCTTCGAACCACTCCTCGGCCTCGTCCGGGATGAGGTCGGGGGTGATGAGACCCGCTCCGCCGGCCTCGGCGAGCCGGCGGGCGAACTCGTCCACGCCCATGCGAACGACCGGGTTCCAGTAGGTCATGACGAGCACGGCAGTGCCGAGGTCCGCGGTGGCCTCGGTGATGCCGCGGACGACGTCGAACACGCTCGCCACGCGGAAGCCGCGCGCGAGGGCCTCGGTGGTCGCGGCCTGGATGACCGAGCCGTCCATGACGGGGTCGGAGTACGGGACGCCGATCTCGATGAGGTCGGCGCCGCCGCGGGCCAGCTCGATGCCGGCCTCGATGCTCTCCTCGACACTCGGGTAGCCGGCCGGGAGGTAGCCGATGAGGGCGGCGCGGCCCCCGGCTAGGGCCTGGTCGATCTTGGCGGCGGACTTGCTCACTGCTGCTCCTTCGCTTCGCCCTGACCTGCGGCCTGGGGCTGGCCGCCCTTGGCCGAGCGGGTCGAGAGCGTCGTGCCCTTGACGTTGCCGTTCTCGTCCAGCATGCCGAACCAGTCGGCGGCGGTCTGGACGTCCTTGTCGCCGCGCCCGGAGAGGTTCACGATCACGATCTTCTCTGCGGGGTCGCCGCCCTCGGCGGCGAGCCGCTGGCCGACCTTGAGGGCGCCGGCGAGGGCGTGCGAGGACTCGATCGCCGGGATGATCCCCTCGGTGCGGCACAGGAGCCGGAAGGCGTCCATGGCCTCCGCGTCGGTGATGGGCTCGTACGTCACGCGCCCGATGTCGTGCAGGTAGGAGTGCTCGGGACCGACGCCCGGGTAGTCGAGGCCCGCCGAGATCGAGTGCGACTCGATCGTCTGGCCGTCCTCGTCCTGCATGAGGTACGAGCGGGCGCCGTGCAGCACCCCCGGGCGGCCGAGCGTGATCGTCGCGGCGTGCCTGCCGGTGTCGATTCCCTCTCCCCCGGCCTCGAAGCCGTAGATGCGCACCGACGGGTCGTCGAGGAAGCCGTGGAAGATGCCGATCGCGTTCGAGCCGCCGCCGATGCACGCGCACACGGCGTCCGGCAGCCGCCCGGTCTGGGTGAGGATCTGCTCCCGGGCCTCGTCCCCGATGACCTCGTGGAAGAACCGCACGAGGGCCGGGAAGGGGTGGGCGCCGGCGGCGGTGCCGAGGAGGTAGTGGGTCGTGCGCACGTTGGCGACCCAGTCGCGCAGCGCGTCGTTGATCGCGTCCTTGAGCGTCTGGGAGCCGTTCGTCACGGGGACCACCGTCGCGCCGAGCAGCTGCATGCGCGCGACGTTGAGGGCCTGCCGGCGCGCATCCTCGGCGCCCATGTAGACGACGCACTCGAGGCCCAGGAGGGCCGCTGCGGTCGCGCTCGCGACGCCGTGCTGGCCGGCGCCCGTCTCGGCGATGACGCGGGTCTTGCCCATGCGCTTGGCGAGCAGGGCCTGGCCGAGCACGTTGTTGATCTTGTGCGAGCCGGTGTGGTTGAGGTCCTCGCGCTTGAGGAAGACCCGGACGCCGCCGGCATGCGCGGAGAAGCGCTTCGCCTCGGTCAGCAGCGAAGGGCGGCCCGAGTAGGTCCGGTTGAGCTCGGCGATCTGCGCGAGGAACTCCGGATCGGACTTCGCCTTCTCGAAGGTCTCCTCGAGCTCGTCGAGCGCGGCGATGAGGGACTCCGGCATCCAGCGGCCGCCGTACGAACCGAAGTACGGCCCGGGCGCGTGGCGCAGGCTCCCGCCCGCGAGGAAGGCGTCGGCCGTCGTCTCGCCCGCCTCCCCCGTGCCCTGTCCTGTTCCCTCAGCCGCGTGCTGCGGGGCCGATGCCGGCGTGCTCTCGCCCACGAGTCCTACCTTCCTGGCGCGCCGAGGCCGGCGCCGCCGAATGCCTAGTGTGCAGCGAGGCGTTCGGCGATGGCCGCCGCTCCCGCGCGCTTGAATTCCTGGATCCGCGCCAGCGGATCCCCATGGGTCACGAGCGCCTCCCCGACGAGGACCGCGCCTGCGCCGAGCCCGGCGTAGTACGCGACGTCCTCGGGCCCCCGCACGCCGGACTCGGCGACGGCCACCGCGCCGGCCGGGAGTCGGTCCGCGAGGCGGCCGAAGATGCCCCGGTCGACGTCGAGCGTCTTGAGGTTGCGCACGTTGACGCCCACGATCCGGGCCCCGGCGGCCGCGGCCCGGTCGATCTCCTCCTCGGTGTGCGTCTCGACGAGCGCCTCCATCCCGAGGCCCTGGGCGAGCTCGAGCAGCCCGCGCAGGCGCGCGTCGTCGAGCGCTGCCACGATGAGCAGGACGAGGTCGGCGCCGTGGGCCCGCGCCTCGTGGACCTGGTACTCCTCGACGGTGAAGTCCTTGCGCAGGAGCGGCACGCCCACGGCGCCGCGGACTGCGTCGAAGTCCGCCAGGCTCCCGCCGAAGCGGCGCTGCTCCGTCAGGACGCTGATGACGGAGGCGCCGCCGCGCGCGTAGAGCGCGGCGAGCTCGGCGGGGTCGGGGATGTCCGCGAGGGCGCCCTTCGACGGGCTCTTCCGCTTGACCTCGGCGATGACCCGCAGCTCCCCCGCCGGCTGGCCGCCGCCGAGGGCAGCCCACGCGTCGAGCGCCGCGGGCCGGGCCGCCGCGGCGGCCTCGATCTCGGCCGCCGGGACGTGGCGGACCCGCTCAGCGAGGTCCTCGCGGACGCCCGCGATGATCTCGTCGAGGACGGTGGCCATCAGTGGTTGGTCTTGAGCTTGCTGCCGCCCACGCCGTAGCCGGCCTTGCGCATGGCCCAGCCCACGACGAGGCCGAGGACCATGACGACGACGCCGCCCCAGAACACCGGGTTCGACGCGATCACGAAGCCGACGCACGAGACGATCGCGCCGAGCATCATGACGAAGACGCAGGTCCAGGCCGCGGGGCTGTTGCCGTGGCCGAGGTCCTCGCCGTGGAGGACGTCCTTCGTGTTCGCCGAACCGGGGGTGTTGCTCATCTCAATCTCCTGACGTGGGGTACTAGTGCCATTCTGCCATCAACTCCGATCGCGGCTGTCGCGTTCCGGCCGCGCCCCGCGGGCCCGGCCGTGCTCAGCGCGTCGGGTCGTCTCCGCGGCTGAGCCGGTCCCAGCCGTCGATCTGGTCCACGCGCCCGTGCTCCGTGCCGCCGTCGCCGGCCGGCCGCCCGTCCGGGGCGCGGCCGCCCGCTCCCGGAATGGCAGGCGCGGCCGGCGCGGCCGGCGCGGAACCGTACGCGCCATGCGCTGCGGTGTCGTACTTCGTGCGCAGCGCCCAGCGGCGCGAGGCGACGAGCAGGAGCACGCCGCCCGCCGCGAGGAGGCCGCCGGCGGCGGCCGCGAGGGCCGGGAACGCGGTGAGGACGACGTCGGCCTGCGACCCGGCGAGCCCCGTCGCCTGCGCGATCGTGCCCTCCGCGGCGGCCCGCGGGTCGCCGAGCACCGCGAGGCATGCCGCGACGACGCCCGCGCCGGCGAGGACGACGACGGCGCCCGCCACCACGCGGCCGATCCGGCCCGCCACCGCGGCGGCGAGCGTCCCGGCGAGGCCCACGAGGGCGAGCGCGGAGACGGCCGTCGCGGCCTTGCTGCCCTGCACCTCGAGGTGGCTCGTGCGGACGGCGGCGCCGCTGACGTCGGCGTCGAGCCACGTCTGGGTCGTCGCGCCGAACGCCGCCAGGGCGAACGCGACGCACAGCATCACGACGAGGGACTTGCGCGCCCAGCGCGGCACGGCGGGAGCGTCAGCCACGCCCGGCTCCGGGCGCCGGCGCCGACCGCGCGAGCGTCTCGGCGGGGCGCAGGGCGGACGCCGTGTGGACGGCGCGCAGGGGCGCGGCAGCCTTGTTGACGGACTCGAGGGCCTCGGCGGCCGGGTCCGAGTCGGCGACGATGCCGCCGCCGGCCTGGACGTACGCGCGCCCCTCGCGCAGGAGCGCCGTGCGGATCGCGATCGCCATGTCCATGTCCCCCGCGAAGTCGAAGTACCCCACGACGCCGCCGTAGACGCCGCGCCGGTGCGGCTCGACCTCGTCGAGCAGCCGGAGGGCGCGCGGCTTCGGGGCGCCCGAGAGGGTCCCGGCGGGGAACGTCGCGGCGAGGACGTCGTAGGCGGTCGCGTCGGGGCGGAGCTTGCCGTCGACCGTCGAGACGAGGTGCATGATGTGGCTGAAGCGCTCGACTTCCATGAACTCGCTGACCTCGACCGTGCCCGGCCGGCACACCTTGGACAGGTCATTGCGCGCGAGGTCGACGAGCATGAGGTGCTCGGCCCGCTCCTTCTCGTCCTCGAGGAGCTCGTCGGCGAGGCTCTTGTCCGCCTCCACAGTGGCCCCGCGGGGCCGGGACCCGGCGATCGGGTGGGTCACGACCTGCAAGCCCGTGACCGTGACGAGCGCCTCCGGCGAGGACCCCACGATCGAGTACTCGCGCCCCTCGGCGTCCGCGAGCGTCATGAGGTACATGTACGGGCTCGGGTTGGACGTGCGCAGCACGCGGTAGACGTCGAGGGGCTCGGCGTCGTAGTCGAGCTCGAAGCGGCGCGAGATGACGACCTGAAAGACATCGCCGTCGACGATCGCCTCCTTGCCGCGCGCGATGGCCGCGAGGTAGCCGTCCTCGGCCCAGTCGTGGATGACCTTGTCCTGGTAGTCGACGACGGGGCTCAGGACGCTCAGGGCGGCCTCCGCCGGTCGCAGGAGGGCCTCGAGCATGCCGTGGAGGCGGTCGACGGCGTCCTGCCAGGCGTCGTCGACGCGCTCGTCGCTGTTGTCGAAGTTGATCGCGTTGGCCACGAGCGTGACCGTGCCGTCGACGTTGTCGTGCACCGCGAGATCCGTCACGAGGTTCATCGCGAGCTCCGGCAGGTGCAGGTCGTCCTCGGGCGGCGAGACGAGCTTCTCCCAGCGCCGCACGGCCTCCCAGCCGACGAAGCCGACCATGCCCGAGGTCAGCGGCGGGAGCCCCTCGAAGCGCTCGGTCCGCAGCGCCGCGACGGTGTCGCGCAGCGCCTCGAGCGGGTTGCCGGAGATGGGCACTCCCGCGGGCGGCTCGCCGATCCAGTGGGCCTGGCCCTCGCGGCTCGTGAGGGTCGCCCGGGAGGCGGCGCCGATGAAGGAGTACCTGGACCACGAGCCCCCCACGGCGGCCGACTCGAAGAGGAACGTCCCCGGCCGGCCGTCGGCGAGCTTGCGGTACAGGCCGATGGGGGTCTCGGCGTCGGCCAGGACGCGGAGGTGCACGGGCACGACGCGGCGGTGGGCCGCGACGGCCCGGAACTCCTCGAGCGTGGGGCTGATGACTCCAAGGTCGTTCATGGGGTGCGTTTTCGCTTTCGGTTCGTGGAGGCCGCGCTCCCGGTCCATCAGGGAGTGCGGCGGGGGCCGGTCAGGCTCGTTCGCCGACGACGGCGTCGAGGCGCCGCCCGTCGAAGCAGGTCCGGGTGCCGGTGTGGCACGCGGCCCCGACCTGGTCGACCCTGACGAGCAGGGCGTCGCCGTCGCAGTCGAGGTCCACCGACTTGACCCACTGGACGTGGCCGGACGTGTCGCCCTTGCGCCAGTACTCGCGGCGGGACCGGGACCAGAAGGTCACGCGGCCGCTCGTGAGGGTGCGGTGCAGCGCCTCGTCGTCCATCCATCCCACCATGAGGACCTCGCCCGAGTCGTGCTGCTGCACGACGGCGGCGACGAGCCCGGCGTCGTCCCGCTTGAGCCGCGCGGCGAGCTCGACGGGCAGGGGGCTCGACGGCGCAGGCCGGCCGGGGCTGCGGCCGGGGGCCGGGGACGTGGGGGCGCTCTGCTCAGACATCCCCTCAAGTCTAGACGGCGCGGAACCGGCTCCCGCACCGTCGTCGGCGCCCCTCCCCGGCGGCAGCTGGGCCGGGGCCCGGAGGCCTGCCTGCGCGGGGCCGTGCCGCGTGCTAGGTTCGCTAGTGATGCATTTCGTAGACCTGTCGCGCGAAGTCCTGGCCGAGACGCTGCTGGCGGCCGGCCCCGACGCGCCCACGCTCTGCGAGGGGTGGCGGACGCGGCACCTCGCCGCCCACCTGTACCTGCGCGAGCGCAGCCCACGCGTCGGCCTCGGCATCGTGCTCAAGCGCCTCCGGGGTGCCTCGGACCGTGCCGTGGCGCGGCTCGCCGCGACGCACGCCTCGCCGGAGCGCTACGCCGAGCTCGTCGGGTCGTTCCGGTCCGGGCCGCCGGCCCTCTCTCCCCTGCGCATCCCCGCCGTCGACGAGACGGCGAACCTGGCCGAGTACTTCGTCCACACCGAGGACGTGCGCCGCGCGGTGGACCGCTGGGCGCCCCGCGCCCTCGACGCCGCGTACGCCTCCGCGCTGTGGGACGAGGTCCTCAAGCGCGCCGCGCTCCTGTACCGGGGCGTGGACCTGGGCGTCGTGCTCGTCAACAGCTCCGGGCCCCGGCACGTGGCGAAGCGGGCTCCCGTCTCGGTCGCGATCGTCGGGGAGCCGGGCGAGCTCCTCCTGCATGCCTACGGGCGCACCGCGCAGGCGCTCGTGACCTACGAGGGCCAGCCGGACGCCGTCGCCCTCCTCGCCAGCGCCGACATCGGCGAGTGACCCTATCCGCGACCGTAGCCTTTCGGGTACGTATCTCGACGCGGATCCGGCGTTTCGGGTGCACAGACAGCGCCCTCGCCTGTACCCGGAATCCGCAGAGGGCGACGAGATGCGTACTAGGAACGGGCTGGCGACTCAGGGGCGCCACCGCGCCGTGGGAGTGGGGGTAGACCCCTCTTCCCGCTAGCGGACCGGGAAGCCGGCGTCGCGGATCGCGGCCTTGACCTGGGCGATCATGTCGTCCGGGCCGAAGTGGAACATCGACGCGGCCAGGACGGCGTCCGCGCCGGCCTCGATCGCGGGCGGGAAGTGCTCCGGCACGCCGGCGCCGCCCGAGGCGATGAGCGGGACCGTGACTGCGCCGCGGATGAGCCGGATGAGCTCGAGGTCGAAGCCCTCCTTCGTCCCGTCCGCGTCGATCGAGTTCAGCAGGATCTCCCCGACCCCGCGGTCAGCGGCCTCCTTCGCCCACGCGACCGCGTCGATGCCCGTCCCGCGGCGCCCGCCGTGCGTCGTGACCTCGAAGCCTGACGGGGTCGAGGTGTCCCCCTGGACGCGTCGCGCGTCCACCGAGAGCACGAGGACCTGGGAGCCGAAGTGGCGCGTGATCTCGTCGATGACGTCGGGGCGCGCGATCGCCGCGGTGTTGATCGAAGCCTTGTCCGCGCCCTCGCGCAGCAGGCGGTCGACCTCGGCGACGCCGCGGACGCCTCCGCCGACCGTGAGCGGGATGAAGACCTCCTCGGCGGTGCGCCGCACGACGTCGAACGTCGTCTCCCGCTCGGACGAGGACGCGGTGACGTCGAGGAACGTGAGCTCGTCGGCCCCCGCGGCGTCGTAGCGGTGCGCGAGCGCGACCGGATCCCCGGCGTCGCGCAGGTCCTGGAAGTTCACGCCCTTGACGACGCGGCCGGCGTCGACGTCGAGGCACGGGATGACGCGGACGGCAACAGACATCGTGGGTCCCCTCAGATCCGGCAGGCGTGGATGCTGCTGACCAGGATCGCGCGGGCCCCGAGGTCGTAGAGCTCGTCCATGATGCGGTTGGTCTCGCGCTTGGGCACCATCGAGCGCACGGCGACCCACTCGGAGTCGCGCAGCGGCGACACGGTCGGCGACTCGAGGCCGGGCGTGAGCGCGGCGGCCTGCTCGACGAGGTCCTTGCGGATGTCGTAGTCCATGAGGACGTACTGGCGGGCCACGAGCACGCCCTGGAGGCGGCGGATCAGGACGTCGATCTCGCGCACGGTGCCGTTCGCGGGACCGCCCTCGCCCGAGCGGCCGATCAGCACGGCCTCGGAGCGCAGGATCGGCTCGCCGAAGATCTCCATGCCGGCGGCCTTGAGCGTGTTGCCCGTCTCGACGACGTCAGCGATCGCGTCCGCGACGCCGAGCCGCACCGAGGACTCGACCGCGCCGTCGAGGCGCACGACCCCGGCGTCGATGCCCCGCTGGGCGAGGTAGCCGCGCAGGAGGCCGTCGTAGCTCGTCGCGATGCGCTTGCCCGCGAGGTCATCGACAGCGCCGAAGTGGCCGACCGGCCCGGCGAAGCGGAACGTCGACGCCGCGAAGCCCAGGCCGAGGAGCTCCTCGGCCTCGACCTCGGCGTCGAGCAGGAGGTCGCGGCCCGTGATGCCGACGTCGAGGGTGCCGCGGCCGACGTAGACCGCGATGTCGCGCGGGCGCAGGAAGAAGAACTCGATGTCGTTGTCGGGGTCGATCATGACGAGCTCGCGGCTGTCGCGGCGTTGGCGGTAGCCCGCCTCGGACAGCATCGACGAGGCGGCTTCGGACAGGGATCCCTTGTTGGGGACGGCTACACGGAGCATGGAGGGGCTTTCTGATGCGGGAGGGGTCGGGGCGGCACGGGCCGCGGTCAGACGCCGGCTCACAGGGGCCGGCGCGCCGCGGCTACAGATGACGGTAGACGTCCTGCAGCGAGAGCCCCTTGGCCAGCATGAGCACCTGGACGTGGTAGAGCAGCTGCGAGATCTCCTCGGCCGCGGCGTCGTCCGATTCGTACTCGGCGGCCATCCAGACCTCGGCGGCCTCTTCGACGATCTTCTTGCCGATGCCGTGCACTCCGGACTCCAGTTCGGCGACGGTGCGCGATCCGGCCGGGCGCTTCTCGGCCTTCTCGCTGAGCTCGGCGAACAGTGTCTCGAAATCCTTCACGCGCCCAAGCCTACTGGAGCGCGGAGGGCCGCCCGCACACGGGGCCGTGTGTGACCGGCGGCCTGTGAGGCACCCCACAGGCCGCCGGGTGGTCGGTCAACGTCGAGGCAGTCAGAGCGAGCGGAGCGTCTGCGCCGTGAGCAAGGCGGCGGTGGTCGCCTCGTGCCCCTTGTCCTCCGCCGAGCCGGGCAGGCCGGCCCGGTCGATCCCCTGCTGCTCGGTGTCGCACGTGAGCACGCCGAACCCGACGGGGACGCCCGAACGAACGCTCACATCCGTGAGGCCGACCGTCGCTGCCTCACACACGTACTCGAAGTGCGGCGTGCCGCCGCGGATGACGACGCCGAGCGCGACGACGGCGTCGTGCGTCCCGGCGAGCTTCCCGGCGGCGACAGGGAGCTCGAAGGTGCCCGGCACCCGCACGACGGTCGGCTCGGCGATGCCCGCCTCCTTCGCGGCGCGCAGGGCCCCGTCGAGGAGGCCGTCCATGATCTGGGTGTGCCAGCTGGCCGCGACGATCGCGAGCCGCAGCGTCGCGAGGTCCGGGTTGTCGAGTGTCAGGGTGGGTGCGCCGTGTCCGCTCACGTGGTGGTCTCTTCCTTGTCTGCAGGTGGTCGGTGGGGGGGTCATGCCTGGGCCCGGGCAGGGCCGGCGGGAGGGGCCTGGGTCACTCGCCCTCGGCGACGGCGCGCGCGGCGGCGGCCTCGATGCCGAGGGTGAGGCGGTGGTCCATCCGCTCCTTCTTGGTCTGGAGGTAGCGGATGTTCTCGACGCGCGAGGGCACTTCGGTCGGGACCATGGCGACGATCTCGACGCCGGCGTCGGCCAGGCGGTGCTGCTTGTCGGGGTTGTTGCTCAGGAGCCGGATGCGGGTCAGGCCCATCTCGACGAGGATCTGCGCGGCCGCCCGGTAGGAGCGCGCGTCGACGGGCAGGCCGAGCTGCTCGTTGGCCTCGACCGTGTCGAAGCCGGCCTCCTGGAGGGAGTACGCCTTGATCTTGTTCGCGAGGCCGATGCCGCGCCCCTCCTGCCCGCGCAGGTACAGGAGGGTCCCGCCCTGCTCGCGGATCAGGCCCAGGGCATAGGCCAGCTGTTCTCCGCAGTCGCAGCGGTACGAGCCGAAGATGTCGCCCGTGAGGCACTCCGAGTGGAGCCGCACGAGGGGCGCGAGGCCATCGGCCGGCGCGTCCGGCGCGCTGACGGCGAAGTGCTCGACCCCCGTCTCCTCGTCGGTCCAGGCTTGGGCGACGAACTCGCCGAACGCCGTGGGGAGCTTCACGACCGGGCCGCCGCTGACGGGGTGGGGGCGGTGGTGGCCGTGTGCTGGCCGGTGCGTCATCGAACTCCTCCTTGAGCGCCGCTCTGCGCGGCGACGTAGGCCGAGAGGTCCTCGATCGAGATGAGCGGGCAGCCGTGCTCGTCCGCGAATTCTCGCAGGGCCGGGAGCCGCATCATCTCGCCGTCGTCGTGGACCACCTCGGCGATCACGCCCACGGGCGCGAGGCCGGCGAGGCGGCACAGCTCGACGGCCGCCTCCGTGTGGCCCGGGCGGGCCAGCACACCACCGTCAACCGCGCGCAGCGGGAAGATATGCCCCGGCCGGCTGAAGTCCGCGGCGGTCGAGGACGCGGACGCCAGCGCGGCGACAGTCCGCGACCGGGCGGTCGCGCTGATGCCAGTGCCCGTGCCGATGAGGTCGCACGAGACCGTGTAGGCCGTGCCCTTGGCGTCCTGGTTGTCCGCGACCATGGGCGGCAGCGCGAGCCTCTCGGCCGTCGCGCCGTCCATGGGGACGCACACGACGCCCGAGCTGTGCCGGATCGTCCAGCCCATGAGCGCCGGGGTCGAGTGCTGGGCCGCGAAGATGATGTCGCCCTCGTTCTCGCGGTTCTCGTCGTCGACGACGAGGACGGGACGGCCGGCCTGGAAGGCATCGATGGCGGCGCTGACGGGCTCGAGGCGGATGGCCTGTGCGGGGGCGGTCACAGCGCGACCCCCTCGCGGGAGAAGGAGAGGAGCCGCGCGGTGTACTTCGCGAGGACGTCGACCTCGAGGTTGACGGCGCCGCCGAGCTCCTTGGCGCCGAGGCCCGTCTCTGCGAGCGTCGCGGGGATGAGCCCGACCTCGAACCACGGCCCGGCCTCCCCGGCCGGGCTCACCGCGGTGACGGTGAGCGAGACGCCGTCGACCGCGATCGAGCCCTTCTCCGCGATGTACGGGGCGAGCGCCGGCGGGACGGAGAACCTGAGGCGGTGCCAGTTCTCGAGCGGCTCGCGCTCGACGAGCGTCCCGACGCCGTCGACGTGGCCTTGGACGACGTGCCCGTCGAGGCGGCCGCCGGCGGGGACGCAGCGCTCGAGGTTGACCGTGTCGCCCGCGGCGAGGCGGCCGATGGTCGTGCGGTCGAGGGACTCCCCCATGACGTCCACGGTGACGTGCTGCCCGTCGTTCTCGACCGCCGTGAGGCAGCAGCCGTCGACGGCGAGGGACCCGCCGAGGGGCAGGTCGCGTGCGAGCGTGGGCACGCTGAGCGTGATGACGGCGCTCCGGCCGGTGCTGTGGACAGCCTCGACCGTGCCGCGCTCGGCGATGATTCCGGTGAACATCAGTGGATCTCCTCAGGGGCAATGCTGGCGGTGCGGGCGGCGCTGGCCGCGGGTTTGAACGTCAGGCGCACGTCGGCGCCGAGGCGGCGCACGGCGCCGCCGTTGGCCTCGTCCCAGTCCCAGTGCTGGGCGTCGGCGAGGGTGCGGATGCCGAGGTCGGCGACGGCGGAGCGGCCGGAGCCGAGCAGGATCGGCGCCTGGTAGACGATGAGCTCGTCGACGAGTCCGGCGGCGAGGAACGCGCCGATGACGCGGGATCCTCCCTCGACCATGAGGTGCCGGACGCCGCGCGCGAACAGGGCCGCGAGGACCTCGGCCGGGTCCTGGGTGCGCTCGTGGTGGAAGAGCCCGTCACCGCCGCGCACGGCGGCGTCCGCTGGGACGTCGCGCAGGCCCATGACGACGCGCAGGGGCTGGTGCGGCGCGAGCGACCCGTCCGGCGCACGGGCCGTGAGCCGCGGGTCGTCAACGGCCACGGTCTGGCTCCCGACGAGGATCGCGTCGACGCGGGAACGCAGTGCGTGGTTGTCCTCGAGCGAGGCGGGGCACGTGATCCACTGACTCGTGCCGTCCTCGGCGGCGATGCGGCTGTCGAGGGTCTGGGCGATGTGGACGGTCACGTAGGGGCGGCCGGCGCCGACCGCTTCGAGCCACCGGCGGTTGAGCTCGGTCGCCTCCTCGGACAGGAGCCCGCTCTCGACGGCGACCCCGCCGGCCCGCAGCGTCGCGGCGCCGCCCGAGGCGGCGTCGTGCGGGTCGTCGATCGCGTAGACCACGCGGGCGATCCCGGTCGCGACGATCGCGTGCGCGCAGGACGGCGTGCGCCCCACGTGGTTGCACGGCTCGAGGGTGACGTACATCGTCGCCCCTTCGAGGTCGACGCCGTCCCTTGAGGCCGCCGCGAGGGCGTCCGCCTCCGCGTGGGGGCTCCCGGCGCCACGGTGCCAGCCCGTCGCCAGGACGCGCCCGTCGGAGGCGACGACGACGGCTCCGACGAGGGGGTTCGCGCCCCGCGGACCGCGGGTCGCGAGGTTGAGGGCCTCGGCCATGTGCGCCGAGTCAGATGCTGTCCATGCGGGCGGCTGTGCGCGCACGGGTGAGAGCCACTGCAGCGAATCCATCGCACTCTTCCTTTCCGCTCTGCAGCGGCTCCGGGGTTGCGACAGATGGGGCGCGCCCCCTCGGGGCGCACCACAGGCTGCACGTGCTTCTCCCATCCAGACTTTGACTGTCGGTACCGGAATTCCACCGGTTCAACCGTCGGCCGCGCTCTCATCGAGCGTTGCCTCAGGGTCGCGGACTATCACCGCCGGTTCGGACTTTCACCGACCCCGGAGCACGTTTACTTGGTACTGGCTTCTCAGGTGCCCGCTTGTCGCCGGGTCAACCGATAGGCCACTGACATTGTGGCACAACACGCAGGGTGCTCATGCCATTCCCGTCACGCACCGCCATGAAGAGCGGCCATGACGGCGCAGCCGGCGGCGACCCGGGCGTTCAGCCCGCCGTGGACCGGGCGCCGGCCGACTGCCCGCCCGCTTCCTGGGCGCTCGCCCGCAGGCGGGCGATGGCCTCGCCCGGGTCGGCGGCCCCGTAGACGGCCGAGCCGGCGACGAAGACGTCGGCCCCCGCCTCGGCGGCGCGGGCGATCGTCGAGTCCGAGATCCCGCCGTCGACCTGGATCGCGACGGACGCCCCGCTGCCCTCGACGGCGGCGCGGGCGCGGCGGATCTTGGGCAGGGTCAGGTCGAGGAACGCCTGGCCGCCGAAGCCGGGCTCGACGGTCATGATGAGGAGCATGTCGAGCTCGGTGAGCATGTCGAGGTAGGGCTCGACGGGCGTGGCCGGACGCAGCGCCATGCCCGCCTTCGAGCCGCGGGCCCGGAGCTCGCGGGCGAGCTTGATCGGCGCCGTGGCCGCCTCGGCGTGGAAGGTGACGGACGCGATCCCAAGGTCCGCGTACAGCGGAGCCCAGCGGTCGGCGTCGGCGATCATGAGGTGCGCGTCGACCGGGACCGGGCTCACCGCCTGGATCCGCTCGACGACGGGGAGCCCGAGGGTGAGGTTGGGCACGAAGTGGTTGTCCATGACGTCGACGTGCACGGCGTCGGCGGCCGAGATCCGGGCGAGCTCGGCCTCGAGGTTGACGAAGTCCGCGGACAGGATGCTCGGGTGGATGCAGGGGCTCACTCAGTCCTCTTTCTCGGGCGCGGGCAGCTTGCGAAACAGGGCCAGGAACATGGCATCCGTCCCGTGCACGTGGGGCCACAGCTGCGCGGTTTCGCCGTGGCCTGCTCCGAGGGGGCGGAGCGCGACGGCGTCGAGGGCGGCGCCGGCATCGAGCGGCTCGATGTCGGCGCGGCGGCGGAGCGCGTCGTCGACGACCGTCGTCGTCTCGGCGGGGTGCGGCGAGCACGTCACGTAGCCCACGACGCCGCCGGGCGCCGTCGCGTCGATCGCGGCGTCGAGGAGGGAGCGCTGGAGCGGGCCGAGCTCGGCGAGGTCCGACGGCGTGCGGCGCCACCGGGACTCGGGGCGGCGGCGCAGGGCGCCGAGGCCCGTGCAGGGGACGTCGACGATGACGCGGTCGAACTGGCCCGGGAACTCGCGCCCGGCGTCGCGGCCGTCGCCCGTCCGCACCTCCCACACGCCCTCGGGGACGGGCCGCAGGGCCTGGCGGACGAGGTCCGCCCGGTGCGGCGCGGCCTCGTTGGCGAGCAGGGTCGCGCCGCGCTGCGCGGCCATGGCACCCAGGAGGGCCGCCTTGCCACCGGGCCCCGCGCACAGGTCGAGCCACCGCTCGGGCGAGCCGGCGCCGTCGTGCGGGCCGACAGCCACGCCCGCCACGGCCCGGGCGACGAGCTGGGAGCCGACGTCCTGGACGCGGACGGTGCCCTCGCGCACGGCCGACCATCGGCCGAGGTCGCCGCCGCCCGAGAGCGCCGAGCCCTCGACGAGCTCCCCCGGCTCGGCGCCGGCCTCGAGGGCGTCCTCGAGCGAGCCGAGGCCGGGAAGGGCCACGAGGTTGACCACAGGGGCCGCGTTGTCCGCGTCGAGCAGCTCGCCGATCTCGCCCGCGGGGCGGCCGTGGGCGACGAGGGACTGGCGCATGGCCCTGACGATCCATGCCGGGTGGGCGTGCCGGATGGCATCGCGTTCGGTCTCGTCCGCCGCGCCGGCGGTGAGCTCGTCCAGCCAGTCGTCGAGCCCACGCTCGCTCACGCGGCGCAGGACGGCGTTGACGAGCGACGAGGGGCCCGCGCCGACGACGGCGCGCGTGAGGCCGACGGTCTCGTCCAGGGCCGCGTGGGCGGGGACGCGCATCGAGAGGAGCTGGTACGCGCCGAGGCGCAGGACGTCGAGGACGGCCGGGTCGAGCGCCTCGAGCGGCCGGTCGACGCAGCGGGCCAGGACGGCGTCGAGCGTGCCGGTGCTGCGGAGCGCGCCATAGGCGAGCTCGGTCGCGAACCCCGCATCGCGGCGGTCGAGCCTGTGGTGGCGGATCCGGGCCGGGAGCACGAGGTTGGCGTAGGCGTCCTCGCCCGAGACGGCGCGGAGCACCTCGAACGCGACGAGGCGTGCAGGGTCGGCGCGGCGTGTGCGCTCCGAGGGGGCCATACGGCTCCGCTGGCGGGGGCCCTCTCCCCTGTTGCGCTCGCGTCCCTTCGCGTCCCGGCGGGGCGCGCCGCCCTGGCCGCCCCGGCCTGCGCCGCCCTGCCTTCGGCCGCCCTGGCCGCCCTGGCCCGAGCTGTCGCTGCCGCGCTCGCTCATCCGAGCACCTTCCCCTCGACGTCTCCCGCGCCGCGCGCCCAGTCGGCGGCGGCCATCATCTTCTTCCCCGCGGGCTGGAGCCGCACGAGCTCGAGCGCGTGGGTACCCGTGCCGACGAGGACGCTCGTGCCGTCCCACGCGAGCCGGCCGGGTGCGAGCCCCTCGACGTCCGGCCGCAGCCGGGGCGGGGCCAGCTTGAGCCGCTGCCCGTCGAGGAGCGTCCACGCCCCCGGCTCCGGTGTGACGCCCCGGGCGCGACGGTGCAGGGCGACGGCGGGCTGGGCCCAGTCGAGCCTGCCGTCCTCGAGCGTGAGCTTGGGGGCGAGCGTGGCCGGCCCGGACTGCGGAAGCGGCTCGAGCCGGCCCTCCGCGATGCCGCCGAGCGTCTGGACGAGGAGCTCGGCGCCGCTCACCGCGAGCTCGTCGAGGAGCTCGCCGCTCGTTGCCTCGGGACCCGGCGTCACGGCGAGGGTCCCGTACACCGGTCCCGTGTCGAGGCCCTCCTCGAGGCGGAACGTCGAGGCGCCCACGACGTCGTCGCCGTGGATGACCGAGTGCTGGAGCGGCGCGGCACCGCGCCACGCGGGCAGGAGGGAGAAGTGCAGGTTGACCCAGCCGTGCCGGGGCACATCGAGCGCGGCGGGCGGGACGAGGCCTCCATAGGCGACGATCGCGGCGACGTCCGGCTCCCACGCGGCCAGCTGCTCCGTCACCTCGGAACCGATGCGGCTGGCCTTGACGGTGGGCAGCCCGAGCTCGGCGGCGCGGGCCGCGACGGGCGACGGGGTGAGCACCCGCTTGCGGCCGAACGGCGCATCCGGGCGGGTCAGCACGCCGACGACCTCGTGACCGGCCGCGACGATGCGGTCGAGGGAGGGAACGGCCACGGCCGGGGTCCCGGCGAAGAGGACCCTCATGCGCGACGGCCCGTGCCGAAGCTCGAGCCGACGTGCTGCGCACGCTGCGCCACGGTCGAGCCGGCGACGCTGCGGTAGTCGATCGCCCGGATCGCGCGCAGGGCCGCCTTGCGGTCCTCGCCCTCGAGGCGGTCGGGGAAGAGGATCCCGTCGAGGTGGTCGGTCTCGTGCTGGACGCACCGCGCGAGGAGGCCCTCGGCGTCGAACGCGACCGGCTGGCCGTCGGCGTCGACGCCCCGCACGGTCGCGGTGCGGCGGCGCCGCACCGCGAAGGCGACGCCGGGGATGCTCAGGCAGCCCTCGACGGCGTCGTCCTGGAAGTCCTCGGAGAGCTCGAGCTCGGGGTTGACGATGTGGCCCCGCTGGCCGTCGACCTGGTAGGTGAAGACGCGCAGCCCCACGCCGACCTGCGGCGCGGCGAGACCGGCGCCGTCGACGTCTTCCATGGTCTCCATCATGTCCGCCACGAGGCGGCGCAGCTCGGGGCCGAAGTCCGTCACGGGATCGGCGACGGTCCGGAGCACGGGGTCGCCGATGATCCTGATGGGCAAGACGGCCATGGGCGCGGGAACCTTTCGTGGTCGCAAGGCGGGTGCCGGCGCGGCGTGCGCGCGGGCGGCGCCCCGGCGGTCGCCGGGGCTGAGGGGCTGTGGACACCAGTCTAGGCGGCGGGCCCATCCACGGCCCACGGCGGTGTGGATCCCGGGATGCCCGCGGGCCTGCTCAGCCGACGGCCTGGGACGGGCCGACGAGGGCGTCCGGGCTCCCGGGCAGAGGCCTCTGCGGCGGGGCGAGGGGCAGGAGTACCCTGCCCGCGCCGGCGGCCTCGACCCTGGCGCCCCACACGCGGCGGAGCTGGCAGAACGTGATCCAGTGGCTCCTGCGGACCTCGGGATTGACCCGCACCGTGGCCGCCTCCGTCTCGCCCACCGCGACGGCGATCAGGAGCGGGTCCTCGCCGTAGGCCCAGGGCTCCCACGTCCCGGCCTCGGGGTCGACGACGCTCTCCTCGGCCTTCATGCCAGCGACAAGCTGCATCGCCACCTTGTCGTCGAGGGGCTTGACACGCCCGTCCCGCGTCGTGCCCTTGGTCTTGTAGTCGATGAGGCAGATGCGGCCGTTGATCCTCGCGACGAGGTCGAGGGTGCCCGCGTAGCCGAGCTCGTGGTTCCACACGGTCAGCTCGGCGGCGAGGGGCTCGACGTCGAAGGACTCCCACCACGTGTCGACGCTCGCCGCGTAGGCCTCCTCGCCGTGCTCGCGCAGTGACTCGCGCGACTCGGCGACCGCGTGGGGCCTGCCGAGGGCCCGCAGGGCGAGCTGCTCGGCGTACGAGTGGACGCGGTCGCCGCGCTCGGCCGCGCTGCGGGCGTAGGCCTCCGACGCGTCCACGGCGGTGCGGACGAGCTGGCGCAGCTGCGCGGGGCGCTCGAGCGCCGCCCGCAGCTCTGGATGGTCGGCGACGTGCTTCGCGGCCATGTAGCTGCGCCACCCGTCGAGATCGAGGGGTTGCTGGGAGATCACCGTCGTGATCGATGGCACGGTGGGCTGCTCGTGGAACGAACGCCGGTACATGCGACCGAAGCCGTCCGGGGAGGCCACCGCGAGTTCCGGGGCTGTCATGGGGTCACCCTTTCATGACGGACCGACAATTCTTGCGCGGGCACGCTGTCCGCGCAGCGCACCCGTCGCCGGCGCCGCGGCGCCCGGAAACGGAAAGACCCCCGGACGCGCGTCCGGGGGTCCAGCAGGTGGGCGATACTGGGTTCGAACCAGTGACCTCTTCGGTGTGAACGAAGCGCGCTACCACTGCGCCAATCGCCCGCGTCGCCATGCCGGCCTCTCGGCCCCTGGCGCTCTACGACTTTAGCCCACATGGGGCCGAGAACCCAAATCACCCAGGCCCATCGCGCGGCGGGTGGAAGCGGCCCAGAGTGGGTGGAAGGAGAACGCGCGCCCGCGCGCGAGGGGGCGCCTCCCGTCCCGCGCCGAGCCGCCCCGGGAAGCCTCGCCGCGCCGTCGGCCGATTTGTGCAAACCCGGGCGGTCCTATAGAGTCTTTACTCGTTGAAGCGCGGCCGAAAGCCGCGGACGACAGACCCGGAAAGCCCACAAGGCAGACAGGGACGTCGACCGCGACCGGAGCGCAGACAGCATGCGGACGTAGCTCAGTTGGTAGAGCACCACCTTGCCAAGGTGGATGTCGCGAGTTCGAGTCTCGTCGTCCGCTCGCAGGACACTGTCGGAAGCATCCATACCGGATGCCAACACGGTGGGGTGGCCGAGAGGCGAGGCAGCGGCCTGCAAAGCCGTATACGCGGGTTCGAATCCCGTCCCCACCTCGGTGGACACCCTGGCTCCCTTGCAGGAGCAGCGGGCGATTGGCGCAGCGGTAGCGCGCTTCCCTGACACGGAAGAGGTCACTGGTTCGATCCCAGTATCGCCCACGGAGGAGCCAAGGCTCCCCCATGCGGACGTAGCTCAGTTGGTAGAGCACCACCTTGCCAAGGTGGATGTCGCGAGTTCGAGTCTCGTCGTCCGCTCTCTTTCTGCTTAAACCCCTTTCTCCGGCTCTGCCGGGGGACTACGGGCGATTGGCGCAGCGGTAGCGCGCTTCCCTGACACGGAAGAGGTCACTGGTTCGATCCCAGTATCGCCCACAGCAAGGCGCCCCCTCGGGGGCGCCTTTTCGCATCTGCGCTACCATCGTTGTCACGAGGGGCGATCTGGCCCCGCGGACTGAAAGGAGGTGGCCGTGTCCTTACCCAACGACATCAAGGGCAAGGCTGAAGCCCATATCGACGGAGCACTCCGGTCTCCGGAGGGAGCCGCCGTGAGAGGCTGATGCCTCCCTGACGTCTGTTGCTGGGTGCCGGTACCGCCGCGAGGCGGGACCGGCACCTTCTGCGTCTGGGCCCTAGACTCCGAAGGTGCCCTCCCCCGACCGCTCGCCTGAGCGCACCCCCGGCCTGCCCTCAGGAGGGCTCGTGCGTCTGCCCCTCGCGCGCGAGCGCGGTCAGGCGGGAGACGGCCCGGAAGTACTTCTTCATGTAGCCGCCGGCCATCATGTCCGAGGTGAACAGCCGGTCGAACGGCACCCCCGACGCCAGGATCGGCACGTCCTTGTCGTAGAGCCGATCGGCGAGCACGACGAAGCGCAGGGCGACGGACTGCTCCTCGATCGTGTGCACGTCGCGCCACACGATCCCGTCGATGCCGTCGATGAGCTGGCGGTAGCGGCTCGGGTGGACTCCCGCGAGGTGCTTCATGAGGTCGGCGAAGTCGTCGACGGCGACGACCCCGCCGTCGAACTCCGCCTTCATCCGGGTGTCGAGCTCGTGCGGCGGCAGCGGCAACGGAGCGGCCGGCAGGCCGCGGTGCCGGTAGTCCTCGCCGTCGATGCGCACGACGTCGAACTGGTCGGCGAGCACCTGGATCTCGCGCTGGAAGTCGACGGCCGCGAAGCGGCCCTCGCCGAGCGCCCCGGGAAGCGTGTTCGACGTCGCCGCGAGCTTGACCCCGGCGTCGGCAAGCTCGCGCATGAGGCGGGACATGAGGACAGTGTCGCCAGGGTCGTCGAGCTCGAACTCGTCGATGCACACGAGCCGGTAGCCGCTGAGCGCCTCGACCGTCTTGCGGAACGAGAGGGCGCCTACGAGGTTCGTGTACTCGACGAAGGTGCCGAACGCCTTCGGGCCGGGGACCGAGTGCCACAGCGAGGCGAGGAGGTGGGTCTTCCCCACGCCGAAGCCCCCGTCGAGGTAGATCCCGGCCCGCGCGGAGTCCTTCTGCCCGAAGAGCTTCGAGAAGAGCCCGCCGCCCTTCCTCGTCCCGACCGTCGTGCCGAAGTGCTGGAGCGCCTTGACGGCGGCGGCTTGGGAGGGCTGCGCAGGGTCCGGGCGGTAGCTCTCGAAGGAGACCTCGCCGAAGCGCGGGGACGGGTGGAAGCCCGAGAGCAGTTCATCGACGGAGACTCTGGGCGTGCGGGTGGTGAGGTGTGCGACAGTCGCCAAGGATTCCGTCCGGTCTATGGGGGTCTTCGGGCCAGAGACAAGGATATCCCGACGGGATGTTGCGCCGCGTGACAGGCACTACGGGGAAGCAGTCCCACACTCGGGCCGCGGTGGCTACTCTGGTGCCGACCACTCAGGAGCGCGGGAATGGACCCGCGCGCCCTGGCTCAGCCGAGCGAAAGGCACACCATGAGCTACCCCGTCGACGGCAGCGAGAAGTTCGCCGCCTATGCCCACCCCGAGCGTCTCGTCTCCACCGAGTGGCTCGCCGAGCAGATCGCCGCGGGCGCGGTGGGCGCTGACGGCGCTGCCCGCCTCGTCGTCGTCGAGTCGGACGAGGACGTGCTCCTGTACGAGACCGGCCACATCCCGGGCGCCGTCAAGATCGACTGGCACACGGACCTGAACGACGAGGTCACCCGCGACTACGTCGACGGCAAGGGCTTCGCGGAGCTGCTCTCGTCCAAGGGCATATCGCGGGACGCGACGGTCGTCATCTATGGCGACAAGTCCAACTGGTGGGCCGCCTACGCCCTCTGGGTCTTCACCCTCTTCGGCCACGAGGACGTCCGGCTGCTCGACGGCGGCCGCGACAAGTGGATCGCCGAGGGCCGCGAGCTCACGACCGAGGTGCCCTCCCCCGAGCGGGCCGAGTACCCCGTCATCGAGCGCAACGACGCCCCGATCCGCGCGTTCAAGGACGATGTCCTTGCCCACCTCGGCAAGCCGCTCATCGACGTGCGCTCCCCCGACGAGTACACGGGCAAGCGCACCCACATGCCCGCCTACCCTGAGGAGGGCGCCCTCCGCGGCGGCCACATCCCGACCGCAGCGTCGATCCCGTGGGCCCGCGCGGCCGCCGAGGACGGCACCTACAGGTCGCGCCAGGAGCTCGAGGACCTGTACCTCGGCGAGGCGGGCCTCACCGAGGGCGACGACGTCGTGGCCTACTGCCGCATCGGCGAGCGCTCCAGCCACACGTGGTTCGCGCTCAAGTACCTGCTGGGCTTCGACACCGTCCGCAACTACGACGGCTCGTGGACCGAGTGGGGCAACGCGGTGCGGGTCCCGATTGTGAAGGGTGAGCAGCGCGGCACCTGGCCGCTGAGCTAGGGCGCGGCGCCTAGTCTCCCATCTTTCGGGTCTCCCACCTTTCGGGTACGTATCTCGCCCCCGATCCTTGACATCGGGTACGACGGCGGCCGGTCACCTCACGCGCGGAGGGGACGGCCGCCGTCGTCCGTGTACCCGGAATGCGAAAAGGGCGACGAGATACGTACCCGAAACCAGGGGGGAGGGGCGCAACCCAGCGTCATACAAGGCCCCACCGACGGCGACCACGCGCCGCCCGGTGGGGCCCTGCGCGTACGCTGGATACTGATGAGCACGAAAACCATGCCCTCCGCGCTGGCGGAGATCGTCGATGACTTCCAGGCCGTGAGCGAGCGCGAGCGGCTCCAGCTGCTGCTCGAGTTCTCCCAGTCGCTGCCCGAGCTGCCCGAGCGGCTCCAGAACCATCCGGAGATGCTCGAGCAGGTCGTCGAGTGCCAGTCGCCCCTCTTCATCGCGATCGAGACTGAGCCCGCCCCTGCGGGCGCGGCCGTCGGCTCGGGCCCCGTCGTACGGCTCTTCTTCTCGGCTCCCGCCGAGGCGCCGACGACGCGCGGGTTCGCCTCGGTCCTGCACGAGGGCCTCGACGGGCTCACGGCGGCGGAGATCCTCGCGGTCCCCGACGACATGCCGGAGGAGCTCGGCCTGACCCGGGCCGTGACGCCGCTGCGGATGCGCGGCATGGCGGCCATGCTCGCGCGCATCAAGCGCAAGGTCTCCGGCGAGTGCCACCTGGGCTCCTGACGTGGCCAGGAAGAGCCGCGGCGGGCCGGGGACACCGGCCACGACGGCTCTCGACGCCGCGGGCGTAGCCTACGCGGCCCGCGCCTACGAGCACGACCCGGCCGCGCACAGCTACGGGCTCGAGGCCGCCGAGGCGCTCGGCGTGGACCCCGCGCGGGTCTTCAAGACGCTCATGGTGGAGGTCGCCGAGGGCACCGGCAGTCGGCTGTGCGTCGCCGTCGTGCCCGTCACAGGGAGCCTCGACCTCAAGGCGGCGGCAGCGGCCTTCGGCGGCAAGAAGGCGACCATGGCGGATCCCGCCGCGGCCGAGCGGCGCACGGGCTACGTCGTCGGCGGCATCTCCCCCCTGGGCCAGCGCCAGCCCTCCCCCACGGCCCTCGACGACTCGGCCCTCGAGCACGGGACCGTCCTCGTCTCGGGCGGCCGGAGGGGCTTCGACATCGAGCTGGCGCCCGCGGACCTCGTCCGGCTGACCGAGGCGGTCGTCGCCCGGATCCGGGCAGACTGACTGTCGCCCGGGCCTCCCGCCACGCGCCGCGGCGTCAGACGACGCCGCCCGCCGCCTGCCGCGGGGCGAGCTGCTCGGCCAGCCACGAGGACACGATGGCCTCCCACCGCTCGCGGTCGCAGTTCCACTCCTTCGTATGCCGGGCCCGGTGGAAGGTCGCGAGCGTGACCATCTCGGGGTTCCGCTTCGCGAGCTCGAGCGAGGGCCCGATCGGCACGAACTCGTCGTCGACGCTGTGCAGGATGAGCGTCGGCGTGCGCAGCTCGACGGCGCGGGTGACCCAGTCCATCGCCTTGAAGTCCAGCGGCGCCGCGAGGCCCGTGAGCCAGCGGCCCCACGGGTGGCCGAGGAGGAACTGCCCGAAGGTGCCGACCCGCGAGGGGATCCGGTTCACGCGGGCCTGGTGCGCGAGCACGTCGACCCAGTCCACGACCGGGGCGTCGAGGACGAGGGCCCGGATGTACTGGCGCAGAGTCGAGAAGTCCGCGGCCCGGAGGCTGATCGCCCCGCCCATGGACCAGCCGAACAGGACAACGTCCTTGGCGCCGTGGTCGAGGGCGTACTGGATGGCCACCTCGACGTCGCGCCACTCGGTCATCCCGAGCCCGTAGCGGCGGTCGGGAGCCGAGGGCGCCTCGCCGTCGTTGCGGTACGAGATGACGAGGCTCGTCAGGCCGAGAGAGTGCGCCACCGGCAGGCCCCGCAGCCCCTCCAGCCGCGAGGCCCCGCGGCCGTGCACCATGATGGCCCACGTCCCGGCCGGCTCCCCGGCGGGGACGAGCCACGCGGGCCCGGGCCCGACGTCGAGCGGCAGGACGACCTCCTCGAACTCGAGCCCGGCATCCCGCGGCGTGCTGTAGACGACGCCGCTCCAGCGCGCACGGACCGCGGTCGTGAGGTCACCGGAATACTCGGCGAGCACGGGACGGGTCACGGTCATGTCGCCGGGCGCGGCGTCCTCGATGGGGCCGAGCCGGGCGTGGCCCGCACCGGCGTGGAAGAAGAGGCTGTACTCGCCGTCGACCCGGGTCTCCGGGGTCGCGCGCAGGATCACCCGCCGCGCGGGCCCAGCCCCCTGGACCGCGAGGATCTCCTGGTTCTCCTCCTTGACCCGGTCCGGGGTGACGATGCGCCGCGCGAAGTAGGTGGCGAGCCCCGAGCTCAGCGCTGCCATGCCGGAGGCGAGGACGAGCGCGGCGCCCGCCCCGCCGAGCGCCCACACGCTGAGCGGAAGCGGCTCTGCGGACGACGGCGGGAAGCCGGCCGGGCTTCTCGGGTGCGGTTGCGCGCGGGGCGCTCGGGTGGCCATGCCCCCATTGTGGCAAGGATTCCCCAGCCGGCGCCCACCCGGGCGCCCGCGCCGGGACGGCGTCGCGGCCTGCCGCTGCCGTGCGCCGGAGGCTAGTCTGAGTGCATGAGCGCGCCGATCCTGATCCTGACCGAAGTCGCCCTCGGACCGAGCGAGCGCAAGGCCGTGCAGGGGCTCCTCGAGGGCGCGAGCGCGCCGCTCGAGGTCCTCGTGCCCGCGGGCCGCAAGCGGCGCCTGATCGTCGACTTCCTCGACCACCTCTCGATGCTCGAGTTCGGCAAGGCCGTCGACGGTCTCACGGACAAGGGCCCGGACCCCGAGGAGGCCCACCTCGCGGCCGAGACCGCGCTGGCCACGTCGATCTCCGCCCTCGAGGGGCTCGGCGACGGCGTGACCGGCACCGTCGTCGAGGGGGACCCGGTGCAGGCCCTCGCCGACCGCGTGGCGGGCTCCGGCGCCGAACAGGCCGTCGTCGTGACCCTCCCGCACGCCATCGAGGACACCTTCCACACGGATTGGGCCAACCAGGCCCAGCGGAAGCTCGGGATCCCGGTCCTGCACCTCTACGCGGGCACGGGATTCATCGGCGATTCCTGATCGTTGGAGGAGGCATGGAGAACACCACGACGGGCGCCGGCCCGGCGCCCCGCCCCACAGTCCGCAAGTCCGACGACGAGTGGCGGACCCAGCTGACTCCCGAGGAGTACCGCGTCCTGCGGCAGGCCGGCACCGAGCGGGCCTTCACGGGCGAGTACTGGGACACGCACACGAAGGGCAGCTACCGCTGCCGCGCGTGCGGCACCGAGCTCTTCACGAGCCGGGAGAAGTTCGACTCGCACTGCGGCTGGCCCTCGTTCTGGGCACCGCTCGCCGAGGACGCCGTCGTCTACCTGCACGACCGCACGCTCGGCATGGACCGCATTGAAGTCCGCTGCGCGACGTGCGACTCGCACCTCGGGCACGTGTTCGAGGGCGAGGGCTACGGGACGCCGACGGACCAGCGGTACTGCATCAACTCGATCTCGCTCACGCTCGTCCCCGACGAGGGCTGACGGCGAAGGCTCTCGGCCACCGGACGCGGAGGGCGGCAAGGGCGGGGCACTGAGGATCAGCGCGGGCCGTTCCGCCGCCCTCTTCTCGGGCTGCGAGCAACAGACTTCCTGACGAATGATGCTTCCGAGCGGCAGCAATGAAGGCCTCTCGCTACGCTCGTGGCAGCAGCGAAACCACGCCGGCCCCGCACCTGCGGCGCCACGATCAGGAAGCGAGTAATCATGTCCGCCACCGCCGTCGCGACCACGAACGCCTCGAACCCCGGCCTCCCCGTCCAGAACGATCCCGCGTGGCTCTCGCTCAAGGCCGCGGCGGTGTCCCTGCGCGCCCTCCAGGCGCACGACGGCGCCCTTGCCGAGGGCGCTGACCGCGGCGAGGCCGGCGCCCTGGTCGCCGCGATCACGGCGGGCATCGAGGCCCTCGCACCGCGCTTCCCGCACGACGCCGAGTACCTCCGCCGCGCCGTCGCCGACTTCCGCGCGTGGGCCGGGGGCGGCTTCGGCGTGCCCGACTTCCTGGACTCCCTCCTCGCCTTCCAGCCGCAGCTGGACCGCGTGGACGGCCGCACGCACCTCGTGGTCTTCCCCATGTACACCCAGAACGGCAGCACGGACCGGCTCGTCGAGGCGGTCCTCGTCGAGGTCATCTGGCCCGAGTTCGTCGCGGAGCTCGAGGCCGGCGACTACAGCAACAGGCTCTTCGTGCCGATCCGCTTCCTCGACTTCACCCCGGGCTACGACACGAACTCGGCGGTGCTCTTCCCCGAGACCGTCGCGATGCGCGAGGTCCCGCACTTCACGTGGGGCGCGATCTTCGCCGACCGGGAGGCCGCGCGCTTCCGCCGCGTGCTCGACGCCGCGGCGCGGGTCACGAACCTCGACCTGCCGGAGGACGCCGCCGCGCTCATCGCGGACCAGCGGCTCACAGAGGAGACCTTCGTCATGTGGGACCTCATCCACGACCGCACCCACATGCGCGGCGACCTGCCCTTCGACCCGTTCATGATCAAGCAGCGCATGCCGTTCTTCCTCTACTCGCTCGAGGAGCTGCGCTGCGACCTGACGGCCTTCCGCGAGTGCGTCAAGCTCGAGCGGGACGAGCACGCGGTGCCCGGGGCCCGGCGGCACGCCAAGCTCGTCCAGTACGCCGTCGTCTTCGACCGGATCTTCCGCTTCGCGATCTCGGGCAGCCGCGTGCGCAACTACGACGGACTCGGGGGCCAGCTGCTCTTCGCCTGGATGCACCAGCACCGCGTCCTGCACTGGACCGATACGAAGCTCACGATCGACTGGGACGAGGTGCCCGCGGTCGTGAGCGCGCTCGGCGACGCGATCGACGAGCTGTACTGGCGTTCCATCGACCGTCCGAAGGTGGCACACTGGCTCGCAGCATACGGGCTCGTCTCCTCGACCGTGACCCCGCACCCCGCCTCCGTGTGGGCCAAGGGCCCCGACGCCCTCCCCCTGACGGGGACGACGCGGGAGATCACGGACACGGTGCTGGACGACGAGTTCCCGCTGTCCATGTTCTTCGAGGCTCTGGAGAAGAAGATGCGCACGGTCATCGGGTCCACGGCAGGAATCACCGGCGAGACGCCGCTCGCGCCGACGCAGGGCGGGGCCGCATGAGCGCCCGCCAGGACGCCGCGGCGCGGCGGGCACGCGGCGCGGAGGGCGCGGTCGTCGTCGTCGCCGGCGCGACCTCGGCCTCGGGCGTGGCGATGGTCCACGCCCTGCGGGCCGCCGGCGCCATCCCGGTCGCCGTCGGCAGCGACGCCGGCCGGCTCGCGGCGGCGTTCGGCGAGAACCCGCTCGAGGGCGCGTCGGCCGTGCCCGCGCTGGCGCAGACCGGCCCCGCGCCCGACGGCGGGGTGCCCCAGCGCGCGTGCGACCTCGCCGACCTCGCGGCCGTCCGCGCGCTCGCGGAGGAGCTGCGCGAGACGTTTGGCGCGGTCGACGGCGTCGTCCACCTCGTGGGCGGGTGGCGCGGCGGCAAGACGCTCGCCGACCAGTCCGACGAGGACTGGGAGGCGCTGTCCCGGACGTCGATCGCGACGCTGCGGAACACGAGCCGTGCCTTCTACGACGACATCGAGGCCTCGCCCCGGGGCAGGTTCGTCATCGTGTCCTCGACGCTCGTCGACCGCCCCCGCGCAGGCTATGCGAACTACGCAGCGGCCAAGGCCGCGGCCGAGGCCTGGGTCCGCGCCATGGCCAGGGGCCTGGCCGCGGACCAGTCCGAGCGCGTGGAGGCGCCGGCCCCCCAGACGAGCGCCGCCGTCGTGTTCGCCGTCAAGGCGCTCCTCGACGAGTCGATGCGCGCCGAGCACCCCGAGCGCCGCTTCGCAGGCTTCACCCACGTCGACGAGCTCGCCGCGCGCACTGTGGCTCTCTTCTCCGAGGACGCCGCGGCGGTGAACGGCGCGCGCCTCGACCTGACCGCGTGAGACCGCTTCCCCGTCAGACCCTACCCCTAGGCAATACTGTGACCGTGACCTCTGTTCCCCACGTCCCGACAACGCCGGGTGGCGCTGCCTCTGCACCTCCCCCTGCCCCGGCGGGCTGGCCGCTGCACGACGCGTCCGTGCGCGGCTTCGCCTCCGACAACTACTCGGGTGCCCACCCCGAGATCCTCGCCGCCCTCGCCGCCGCGAACGGCGGGCACCAGACCGCCTACGGCGAGGACCAGTACACCGAGCGGCTCCAGGAGGCCATGAGCGGCCTCTTCGGCGACGGCGTCGAGGCCTTCCCGGTGTTCAACGGCACGGGGGCCAACGTCCTGTCGCTCCAGTCCCTCCTGCCGCGCTGGGGCGCGGTCGTGTGCGCCGCCACGGCGCACATCAACGTCGACGAGAACGGCGCGCCCGAGCGCGTCGGCGGCATCAAACTCCTCGCCGTCCCGGCCGCGGATGGGAAGCTCACGCCCGAGCTCATCGACCGCGAGGCGTGGGGCTGGGGGGACGAGCACCGGGCCCAGCCGCTCGCCGTCTCGATCACGCAGACCACTGAGCTCGGCACGCGGTACAGCGTCGAGGAGGTCCGCGCGATCGCCGAGCACGCGCACTCGCTCGGCATGAGCGTGCACATGGACGGGGCCCGCCTTGCGAACGCCGTGGTGGGCCTGGGCGTGCCCGTGCGCGAGTTCACGCGGGACGCGGGCGTCGACGTCCTGTCCTTCGGCGGGACGAAGAACGGCATGCTCTTCGGCGAGTGCGTCGTCGCCCTCAACCCCGACGCGGCGCGCGGCCTGACCTACCTGCGCAAGATGAACATGCAGCTCGCCTCGAAGATGCGCTTCGTCTCGGCCCAGTTCCTCGCGCTGCTCGAGGACGGTCTGTGGCTGCGCTCGGCCGCCCACGCGAACGCGATGGCGGCCCGACTGCGGGCCGCCGTGGAGGGGATCGACGGCGTCGAGCCCACCCAGCCGACCGAGTCCAATGGCGTCTTCGCCATCCTGCCCGAGGGCGTCGCGGACCGGTTGCGGGGACGATTCCGCTTCTACGACTGGGATCCTGGCCGGCGCGAGGTGCGCTGGATGTGCTCGTTCGACACGACGGAGCAGGACGTGGACGCGTTTGCAGCCGCGCTGCGCGAGGAACTCGCGCACTAGCCGCGAGGCTTAGTGTCCAGGCTGCGCGAGGAACTCGCGCACTAGCCGCGAGGCTTAGTGTCCAGGCTGCGCGAGGAACTCGCGCACTAGCCGTGAGGCGTGCCCGGCGTGCCTTCCCCGGCCGCCGACAGCCCCAAGCGTAATCTGGAAAGGTGACCGCATTAGCACACCTGCCTGCGGAATTCTCGGGCGCCCTCCGCTCACTCCGCAGCGCCGCGAGCAGGCCCGAGCTCACACTCCAGGAGATCCCTGCCCCCGCCCGTCTGGCCCCCTATGCCGTGGCGCTCGAGGCGGAGGTGCCAGACGACGAGGCGGGTGAGCTCGCCACCGGGCGCTTCATCCTCCTGCACGACCCCCAGCCGCCGGCGGTGTGGGAGGGGACCTTCCGGATCGTGACCTACATCCGTGCCCAGCTCGAACCGGAGATGGGCAACGACTCCCTCCTGGGCTCCGTGGCCTGGACCTGGCTCGTCGAGGCCCTCGAGAAGCACGGCGCCGGCTACACCGCCGCGGGCGGCACCGCAACGCGCGTCCTGTCGGAGAGCTACGGGACGCTCGCGGGGCGCAGCGACACGATCGACATCGAGCTGCGCGCCTCGTGGACTCCCACCGGCCCGGCGCTGCGCGAGCACCTCGAGGCATGGTGCGACATGGTGTGCACGTTCGCCGGCATCCCTCCCCTGCCGGACGGCGTCGCGGCGCTCCCGCGCCGGCGCCGCCCGAGGCCCGCAACGCCCCGGCGGTAAACTGGCGGGATCATGACCGCACAGCCACAGGACGCAACAGCGCCGGAATCGGAGGGCAGGCCCCTCGTGGGAACGCCCGACACTGACGACCGGCAGCCGACTCACATCACCGTGGAGGGCTTCGAGGTCCCGGTCCCCGCCGTCATCGGCCTCGACGCACCCCGCGACGGCGTCCCGCTGGTCATCTCGACCCAGGAAGGCCTCGAGCGGGCCGCGGCCGCGATCGCCGCGGGGACAGGACCCGCGGGCGTCGACGCCGAGCGCGCCTCCGGCTTCCGGTACGGCCAGCGGGCGTTCCTCGTCCAGATCCGGCGCGAGGGCTCGGGCACGTGGCTCATCGACCCGGAGCCGTTCAGAGACCTCGGGATCATCCAGGAGGCCCTGCGCGGGGTCGAATGGATCCTGCATGCCTCGACCCAGGACCTGCCGTGCCTCGCCGAGCTCGGCATGTGGCCCGACCGGCTGTTCGACACCGAACTCGCCGCGCGCCTCGCCGGGCTGCCGCGCGTCGGGCTCGCGGCCGTCGTCGAGCACATGCTCGGCTTCGGCCTCGCGAAGGAGCACTCGGCAGCGGACTGGTCCACGCGGCCGCTCCCCGAGCCGTGGCTGCGCTACGCGGCCCTCGACGTCGAGGTCCTCGTCGAGCTGCGCGAGGAGCTCCTCGAGCTGCTCGCCGACCAGGGCAAGCTCGCGTTCGCCGAGCAGGAGTTCGCCGCGATCCTCGCGGCCGGCCTGCCCCAGCCCAAGCCCGACCCCTGGCGGCGCACCTCGGGGGTCCACCAGATCCGCGACCGGCGCCAGCTCGCCGCCGTGCGAGAACTCTGGTTCGAGCGCGACGCCCTCGCCGCCAAACGTGACATCGCCCCCGGCAAGCTCATCCCCGACTCGGCGCTCGTCGCCGTCGCCCGCGCCATGCCGAGCACGGTCCCGCAGCTGCTGGGCACGAAGGGCTTCCACGGCCGGGCCGCCCAGCGCGAGGCGCCCAGATGGCTGCGGGCGATCTCCATGGCGCGCCAGCTCGACGAGCTCCCGCCGCTGCACCTGCCGAGCACCGCTCCCCCGCCGCCGCGCGTGTGGGAGGACCGCGACCCGGAGGCCGCTGCCCGGCTCAAGACCGCCAGAGCGCGCGTCGCGGCGATCGCAGAGCGGCTCGGCATGCCGACCGAGAACGTCCTCACCCCCGACCACCTGCGGCGCATCGCGTGGCGCCCGCCATCGACGCTCGACGCCGACTCGCTCGCCGAGGCGCTCCGGGGGGTCGGGGCGCGAGAGTGGCAGATCGCCCAGGTGCTTCCCGACCTCCTGGGCGCCCTCCTGGACCCGGAGCCGCTGCCGGTCAGGGCGAAGGGTCCCGCCGCGGACGCGAGATGAACGGACCCGAACCACAAGGCCGAGCGGAGGGGCGGGAGGGGAGCCCGGGCATTGCCCGCTAAGTTACCAGTGAGTAACATTGGCCGGGACGGCCCGCCCCCTCTGGGCGACCGGAACCCCGACCATCCGAAGGGCGAGTGAATGACCACTGCATCCGAGTCCATCCCCGCGGCGCAGTCTGCCTCGCGATTCGACGCCTTCGCCGGGCTTGCTGCGCAGGTCCCTGATGAGACAGTCACCCATTCGCCCCTGACCGAGGTCGTCCTGCCCAGGAGGGAAGGACGAGACGGCAGCAGGCGCGCGACCATCGCCCTCATCACCCTCGACAACGGGCTCGACCACAGGCGGCCCACGACGCTCGGGCCGAACACGCTCGTCGAGCTCGGCCGCACGCTCGAAGGCCTCCGGGCCCGCGCCGCCGCGGGCGAGGTCCAGGCCGTCGCCGTGACCGGCAAGCCGGGCTTCCTCGTCGCGGGCGCCGACCTCTCGACCGTGAGGGCGCTGCGCGACCCCGCGCACGGGGCACAGATGGCCCGCCTCGGCCACGCCGCCTACGGCCTCCTCGCCGACCTCGGCGTCCCGACGTTCGCGTTCATCAACGGCGTAGCCCTCGGCGGGGGCCTCGAGATCGCCCTCGCGTGCACCTACCGCACCGTCTCGGAGGCCGCCGACGGGATCGGGCTGCCCGAGGCGCACCTCGGCCTCATCCCCGGCTGGGGCGGGGTGTGGCGGCTCCCACGGCTCATCGGGCCCGAGGCCGCCCTGCAGGTCATGATCGACCAGCCGCTCGGCGGCAACCGGACGCTCGGCGGCCGGGAGGCCTTCGGCCTCGGCATCGCGGACGCCCTCTTCCCGGCGGGGGACTTCCTCGCGCGCTCCCTCGAGTGGGCCGCCGCCGTGCTCGCCGGGGACACCGCCGTCGAACGCCCGCACGCCGTCGAGCCCGCCACGGATGCCGCGGCGGCCGGTCGGTGGCGGGCCGCCGCGGAGCGGGCCCGGTCGGTCGTCGCCGCCAAGGTCGGCGACGCGGCCCCCGCCCCCGCAGCGCTCCTGGACGTCTTCGAGGCCGGGACCAGCGCGACGCAGGCCGAGTCGGCCGAGCTCGAGGTCGCCACGCTCACGCGACTCATGCAGTCCCCCGAGTTCCGCGACACCGTCTATGCCTTCCTCGACGTCGTCCAAAAGCGCGCCAAGCGCCCCGCCGGCGCGCCGGCGCCATCCCTCGCCCGGCCGGTCGCGAAGGTCGGGATCATCGGAGCGGGCCTCATGGCGAGCCAGCTCGCGCTCCTCTTCGCGCGCCGGCTCGGGGTCCCGGTCGTCCTCACCGACCTCGACGAGGACCGGGTCGCGAGAGGCGTCGGCCACGTCCGGGCCGCGCTGGAACGGCTCGCGGACAAGGGCCGGATGCCCGCCGAGGAGGCGGCGCGGGTGAAGGACCTCGTCTCGGGCTCGGTCTCGATGGACGCCTTCGAGGGCGCGGGCCTCGTGATCGAGGCAGTGTTCGAAGAGCTCTCGGTGAAGCGGGACGTCCTCGCCCGCGCCGAGGCGGCCGTCTCGCCCGAGTGCGTGCTCGCGACCAACACGTCGTCGCTGTCGGTCGCCGCGATGGCCGACGGCCTCGCCCACCCCGAGCGCGTCGTCGGCTTCCATTTCTTCAACCCCGTCGCGGCGATGCCCCTCGTGGAGATTGTCCGGGCGCCCCGGACGGACGACGCCGCCCTCGCCACGGCGTTCGCGCTCGCGAGGGACCTGAAGAAGACGGCGGTGCTCGTCCGGGACGCCCCGGCGTTCGTCGTCAACCGGATCCTCCTGCGTCTCATGGGCGAGGTCATGGCGGCGTTCGACGAGGGGACCCCGGCCGAGGTGGCGGACGGCGCCCTCGGGCCGCTGGGCCTGCCGATGACGCCGTTCGAGCTCGCCGCCCTCGTGGGCCTCCCGGTCGCCCAGCACGTCGCCGAGTCGCTCCACGCCGCCGTCGGCGAGCGCTTCCACGTCTCGGCGAACCAGCAGGCGCTGATCGACGCGGGCCTGCCAGGGCTCTGGTCCCGGACCGCGGGCGGCGGGCACGAGGTCCGAGCCTCGACCCTCGCCCTCCTGAGCCGCGGCAACGCGCCGTCGACGTCCGAGCAGGTCCTGACCCGCTGCCAGGACGCGCTCGCCGAGGAGATCGGCCTCATCCTCGCCGAGGGGGTCGTGGCGGGCCCCGAGGACGTGGACCTGTGCATGATCCTCGGGGCGGGGTGGCCGCTGCACCTCGGCGGCATCACGCCCTACCTCGACCGCGTCGGCGCCTCCCAGCGCGTCAACGGGCGCGCGTTCCACGCGCGGGGCTGACCCGGGGCCCGGCCCCCGCGTCAGTCCCCTCCGAACCCCTCGCGGAGGAACTGCGCGAGGGCCGGGCCCAGCCCGTCGATGGCCTCGGCCTCGCCGCCGAGGGGGAAGCTCAGCGCGCCGGCCCATGCGCTGCGCACGAGCGCGCCGTCGTGCGCCCAGTGCGAGGCGGTGCGCAGGCCGCCGGCCACGACGTCGAGCCGCTCGGCCGCGAGACTCCTCCCGTCGGGGAGCTCGACTGTCTCGGTGCCGGCGCGCCGGACCTCGGCCGGCGCGGGGGGCTCCTCGGGGCAGGCATCGTCGACGCGCCGGTAGGCTGCGCGCTGCCGCGACGAGGCGGCAAGCCGCGCGACGAGCAGATGCTCCCCCGCCGCCGGGAGCGTGTCGACGCCGAGCCCCGCCTCCTCGCGCCGGGCCCCGGAGCGGAGGCCGCCGGGCTCCTGGCGGTAGCGGAAGGCGTGCCACGTGTCGCCGTCCTTGCTGAGCCGGATGAGGGACTCGCTTCCGAAGGGCGAGCCGAAGCCATCCTCGAACCCGACCCGCGTGACGAGGACGTCGCCGTCGAAGGCCCGCAGCACGGCGCCGCGCCGCTCCCCGGCAACCCAGAAGCCTTCCCAGCGTTCCCACGCCGCCTCCACGATCCCCTCCTCCGGGCCCCGCCGCGCGTGGGGGTGCCACAGCGATTGACCCTACCGGATGGGCCCGGACTCCACGCGCGTGAGGCGCCCGGACTCGAGCGTGAGCACGCGGTGGGCGATCCGTTGCGCCCAGGGCAGCGCGTGGGTCGTCAGGACGATGGCGGCGCCCTCCGTGGCGGCGTGTGCCACCGCCGCCTCGAGCAGCCGCAGGCCCGGGCGGTCGAGCCCGGCGGTCGGCTCGTCGAGGAGCAGGACGCGGGGGCGGCGGGCGAGGACCGTCGCGAGCGCGAGCAGGCGCTGCCGGGCCGCTGGGAGCTCGTACGGGTGTGCGCCAGCCTCGTCGGCGAGCCCGACGGCGGCAAGGGCCTCGAGCGCGCGGGCGCGGGCGGCGTCGCGGGAGAGGCCGAGGCGGCCCAGGCCGAACGTGACCTCGGCGAGGGCCGTGCGCTCCAAGAGCTGGTCCCGCGGGTCCTGGAACAGGGTGCCGGCGTGCGCGGCGACGGCCCCCGCGGGCAGCCCGGCGATGTCGCGGCCAGCGATCCTGACTGTCCCGGCGTCGGGGCGCAGGAGGCCGGCGAGGGTGCGCAGGGCCGTCGACTTCCCGGCCCCGTTCGGGCCCGTGAGGGCCACGACCTCCCCCGGCCGCACGGCCAGGGAGGCGCCGTCGAGGACCGCCCGCACGGAGTGCTGGGCCCGTCCGGGTGGCCTCCGCAGGCCGCGGCGGCGCGGGCGGGAGCCGCCGTCGCGCTCCGGGTAGGCGAAGCGCACGGCCTCGAGCTCGGCGAATGGCTCCCCGCCCGCGGGACGGGCGGCAGGCGTGCCATCGGTCCCCGCCGGTGCGTCCCGGTTCTGCCCGGCCCGGTTCTGCCCGGCCCGGTTCTGCCCGGGCGGCTCGGCTGCGGCGTCGGACTCGCGGATGGCGGGCCCGTCGGACCCGCCGTCCCCGGGGTCCCGGGGCAGGACGCCCGAGCTCGCGAAGGCACGGGAGACCAGGACCTCGCCCGGGGGTCCAGAGGCGACCGCCGTCCCGCCGCCGAGCACGAGCATGTGCCGTGCCCGCCGCGCGAGCGCCCCCGCGCACGCGCCGAAGACCGCGACGGCGGTGCCGGCGGCGAGGGCGCCGTCCACGACGGCGGCCAGGGCCGCGAGGCCGGCGGCATCGAGGGACGCCTCGGGGTCATCGAGGAGCAGGACCCCGGGCCGGTCCACGAGCGCGCAGCCGATCGCGAGCCGGCGCTGCTCGCCGCCCGAGAGGCGCTGCGGGCTCCGCCCGAGGAGGTCCGCGAGGCCCGCCGCATCGGCCGCGTCCGCCACGCGCGCGCGCATCTCGGGGCGGGGGACGCCGCGCTGCTCGAGCGAGAAGGCGAGCTCCTCCCCCACGGTGGGCGCGGCACCCGTGAGGAGGTCGGCGGCGCGCTGCGGGACGTAGGCGACATGTGCGCCCCAGGCGCCGAGCCGGAGCCGTGGATCGTCGGGGCCGCCCCTGAAGGCCAGCGCGCCGGCCGCGCCCGAGGCCGCGAGCTCGAGGCTCCCCTCGAGCCGCCCGTGCCCGCCCGCCAGGGCCCAGCCCGCGAGGATCTTCGCGAGCGTCGACGTCCCGCTGCCCGACGCGCCGAGAACTGCGGTCAGCGTCCCCGGCCACAGCGCGAGCCGGAGGTCGCGCAGCACGGCCGGCCCGCCGTCGTCGTACGCGAAGCGCCGCACGTGCGCCGAGAGCGCGGGCTGGCCCGCGCCGCCCGCATCGGCTGAGGCCTGTCCGCTCACGCCGCCGCCCCGGCGATGGCGGGGACGACGACGGAGGCCACGATCGCCGCGCTCGCCGCGGCGAGGGCCCAGCGCAGAGCGCGCTGGGCCGGTGAGTCCGGCTCGGCGCGGTACGCCGTGCGCTGCCCGGGCAGGGACTGGCCGCGCGCCTCGAGGGCGACCGCGCGCTCGCCCGCCTCGTCCACGAGGGCGAGCACGAGGGGCACGGCCTGCAGCCGCGCCGCGAGGAGCCGCCCGCCCGGCCCGCGCCGGACCACGAGCCCGCGGGCCTCCTGCGCCTCGCGGATGCGGCGCAGCCTGTCCGAGACCGCCGCCGCGAGCCCGAGCGTGGCCGCGAGCACGTAGCCGAGCTGCGCGGGGACGCCGCGGCGGACGAGCGCCGCGCGGAGCAGGCCCACGTCAGCCCAGAGCGAGAAGGCGAGCATGACGGCGGCGAGGGCGGCGGTGCGCAGGACGAAGGCCGCCGCGTAGGCGAGGCCCTCGGCGGTCACGCGGGCGGGGCCGAGCTCGGCGAGCACGGTGCGGCCCTCGGGGAAGAACAGGCCGTGGATCGCTAGGGCCCACAGCGCGAACGGCACGACGACGGCCGCGCCGGCAGCGGCGACCCTGCTGGCGGTGCCAGCCCGCACGGCGGCCGCTCCGGCCGCGGCGAGCGCGGCGAGCCACACGGACCAATGCGCCCACGCAAGGCACGCGACCGCGCCGGTCCCCGCGAGGGCGAGCCCGGTCAGGGGGTTGAGCCCGCCGCGGCCCGCGGGCTCTGCCTCGGGCGGGGCCGCCGGCGTGGGGACGTCAGGCAGCGGGCGCCGCCTCGGAGTCGCGGGCCTTGCGCGGGGCCGCGAGGACCCGGTGGCGCCGGACGAACTCGAACCGCTGGGTTGCGCGGCGCGGGAGGGCGTAGGCAAGCGCGGCCGCTGCGGCGAACGTCACGAGCTTGTCCACGAGGTCGGAGAGGATCGCGCCCTTGAGGACGGATTCGGCGAGCCCGTCACCGGCCGCGCGGAAGACGGCGATGACCGCCCCGGTCGCCCCGGTGGCGGTCCCGCCGTACACGGCCAGGGCGACCGTGGTGCCGATGAACGCGGCGGCGAAGCCCGTCGCGAGGGCCGCGAGGGGCAGCCACCAGAGGCGCCGGACCGCGCCCCAGCGGGCGGCGAGCCCGGCCAGGCAGCCGATCACCGCCGCGCCGGCCGCGAAGGGGATGAGCGTCGGGTTGAAGAACGACCACACGATCGTGCTCAGGAGGCCGGTCGCGGCTCCCGCCGCGGGCCCGGCGAGGAAGGCCACGAGGACCGTGCCGATCGAGTCGAGGTAGATGGGCACGAGGGCCGTGCCGACGAACTGGCCCAGGACGATGTTGAGCACGAGGGCCACGGGGATGAGGGCGAGCGTCGCGGTCGGGAGCGTCGGGAGGATCCCGACGAACAGGAGCACGGTCGCGATCCCGTAGCCCGTGAGCGCGATGAGCGTCGCGGAGGCCGACGGCGCGTCCACGGGCTCGCCGGGCTGCGTGAGGATGAGGAAGACGAAGGTGGCGGCCGCGGCGAGGGCGCCGAGCACGGTCAGGACCGTCCTCAGGGGCGAGCGCCGGGGTGCCTCGGCGGTCAGGGGGTGCGACATGGCGGGCACGTCCTTGCGGTGGGTGCTGGCAGGGGCGGGACGCCTATGTCACCTCGGCGACGGTGCGCTCGCGCGCACGCCACAGTCTAGCCGAGGGCCCGCCTCGCGGAGCCGCCGGGCGAGCCGAGCCGGGCGAGCCGAGCCGCGGCCTAGCCGAGCCGCCGGGCGAGGGCCCCGACGGCAGAGACGAGCTCGGCGAAGGCCTCCTCGGGATGGTTCTCGCTCACGATCCGCGCGCTCGGCGGCTCGCCCCAGAGTCCGCGGAAGTCGGCCACGGTCGTGCCGACGAGCCGGCGCGCCTCGGTCTCGACGTGCACCGCCGCGGCCCGCGCCGCGTAGCGGGCGGTCCCGGCGGCGACGCTCGCGGCGAAGTAGTCGTGCACGTGCGCGATGTAGCCCTGGTCGTAGCGGCGGTGGAACTCGAAGTAGAAGCGGAGCATGTCGCTCACGTGACGCACGAGCGGGCTGGACGCGCGGCTGCGCGTCCCCTCGGCCTGGTCCGGGAGGACGAGCTCGGGCCCGGCGCAGCGGGCCGCCTCGGCGAGGGCCGCGACGTGCTCGGGGCGCATCTCGATCCGCTCGGTCACCTCGAGCGCGCAGACGACCGGGAGCCGCCCGGGCGGCTGGCCCGCGTAGGCGGCGAACACCTCGGCGGCCGCGTGCGGGTCGACGTGCGTGTTCCACTCGGCCGTCGGCGTCGTGTTGCCCTGGTGGTTGTAGGCGCCACCCATGATGACGACGCCGGCGAGCAGCTCGGGCAGGCGCGGCTCGGCGCGCAGGGCGAGGGCGAAGTTGGTCAGGGGCGCCGTCAGGAGGGCGGTGAGCTCGCCCGGGCGCGCCCGGGCGAGCTCGACCCAGAGACCGACGGCGTCGCGCGGCTCGGGCGCGCGGCGCGGCGGCGGGAGCTCGGCGTGGCCGATGCCCTGGGGGCCGTGGGTCTCGGGGGACGTGACGAGCGGCACGCGCAGCGGGGCGCGCGCCCCGACGGCGACGGGGACGTCGCCCCGCCCGCACAGTTCGAGGACCGCGAGCGTGTTGCGCGCCACCTGGTCCACGCCGACGTTGCCGGGCGTCGCCGTGACCGCGGCGAGCTCGACGTGCGGCTGGCTGCACAGGTACACGAGCGCGAGGGCGTCGTCGATGCCGGTGTCGCAGTCCACGAGCAGCGACACGGGCGCCCGCGAGGGTTCCTGCGCCACGGGGCGGGACGCCTCGTTCATCACGGCCATGGCGGAGGAGCCGGCGGAGGAGTCCGGGCGGCCACGGCTAGAAGAGCGCGACCTTGGGGATGCGCGGGAAGATGTCGTCGAGCTCGGCGAGGTCCTCGTCGCTCGGCTGCCAGGAGGCGGCCTCTGCGTTCTCGCGGATCTGCTCGGGCCTGGTGGCACCCGCGATGACGCTCGCGACGGACGGCTGGGCGGCGAGCCACGAGAACGCGACCTGCAGCTCGGTCAGCCCCCGCTCCTCGGCGAAGGCCGAGAACCTGTCGAGCTGCTCCCAGTCGGCGTCGTGCACGAGATTCGTGCGCGTGTGCGACAGGCGCGACCCCTCGGGGGCACTCCCGCGCGAGTACTTGCCGGTGAGCAGGCCGTTCGCGAGCGGGAAGTAGGGCAGGACGCCGAGCCCGTACGCCTCCGCCGCCTCGGTCACCTCGAGCTCGGCCCGCCGGTCGAGGAGGTTGTAGTGGTTCTGGCTCGAGACGAAGGGGGTCCAGCCGCCGATGCGCGCCGCGAACTCGGCCTCGGCGATCTGCCAGCCCGCCCGGTTCGAGTGGCCGATGTAGAGCACCTTGCCCTCGTGCACGAGGTCGTCGAGGGCTGCGAGCGTCTCCTCGATCGGCGTCGACGGGTCCGGGGTGTGGTACTGGTACAGGTCGATCCGGTCGGTGCCGAGGCGGCGCAGCGAGGCCTCGACGGCCTGGCGGATGTACCGGCGCGAGCCGCGGGCGCCGAAGTCACGGCCGTTGGCCCCGTGCATGTCCATGCCGAACTTGGTCGCGATGACGACGTCGTCGCGCTGGCCGGCCAGGGCCCTGCCGAGCATCTCCTCGCTGAGGCCGGGAACCGCGCCGTAGACGTCGGCGACGTCGAACAGCGTGATGCCGGCGTCGATCGCGGCGTGGACGACGGCGTCCGTGCCCTCCTGCGTCGCGGTCGGGGTGTTCGCGCGGCCGAGGTTGTTGCAGCCGAGGCCGACGGTCGAGACGGTCAGGCCGGAGTGGCCGAGGCGGCGGTAGTCAGTCATGCAGCCAGACTACTCGTGCCCGTCCCGCGCGCGGGATAGGGAGCGGGCGGTACTCAGAGGGAGAATCCGCGCACGCCCGCGGGCGCGTGCCGCAGCTTGAACGCCTCGGGATCGCTGGCGGGGGCGACCGCGATCGAGAGCTTCGTGAAGTCGCTCGTGGCCTCGCGCAGGCACGTCTTGACGGCGGCGACGGCCTTGGCCGCGTCGACGCACGTGGTGAAGACGTTGAGCTTCCCCCCGGCGATGCTGCTGCCCTCGACCGTGCCGAGCCCGCGCCACGCGAGGTGGGCCGAGAGGGCCTGGATGGCCTGGCGCTCGAGGTGGCGGTCCCGCTCGGTGCCGTACGCCGTCTTGAGCGCGAACTGGGCGACGACGCGCCACTGCTCGTCCTCGCCGAGGAGTGCGAAGCCGTCGGCGTCGCACTGGGCCTCGAACGCGGCCAGGAGCCCCTCGGCGGCTTCGGCCCCGACGTCGTCCGTCGACTCCGTCGCGGAGACGTGGCCGACCTTGCCGTGGTTGACGACGAACTGGCGCGCCTCGTCGTCGTGCCAGGCCTCCCGGAACTCGAGCGTGCCGTCCTCGGCACGGCGGTACATGCGGGCGTAGCTCATGGGTGCTCCTTCCGGCCGCGCGCCATCCAGGCGTCGGCGGCCCCGTCGAACGGGCCCGTGCCCTCGAGCACGGCCCGGTGGAGGCGCGCGCACTCGGCGCGCACCGCGGCCACGAGCGGGCCGGGGTACGCCATGGTGCGGCGGTGCTCGTCGAACTCGTCCTCATCGTCGACGAAGACGCCGTGGCGGGCCGAGCGGATGACGTCGAGGTCCATGTCCACCATGTGGAACTCGACGACGCCGGGGTGGCCCTCGCCGGCCGGCTCGCCGATGCGCTTCCACGCGAGATCCCACGCGAGGTCGACGTAGACGCGGAAGTCGCCCGGGTTCGTCTCGTCGTAGAACGTCGCGGCGTAGCCGCCCATGCGCGGGACGAGCAGGACGGCGTCGGAGCGCGTGTGCAGCGCGGCCCCGGGGCGGGAGATGAACTCGCCCCGGCCCTGGTAGATCCACCAGCCGTGCTCGTCCTCGCCGAGGCTGAAGCCCGGCACGACCCAATGGGCGGAGCCGTCCCACTTGCGGTTGCGCGCGACGACGAGCTCTCCCGGGCGGGGCGTGCCCGTTCCGGCGGGCGGGGCCGGGGCCCAGCCGCTCGCGGGGGTCGTCCGCACGGGGTGCGCGCCGTCGCCGGTGCCAGCCGTCACAGCTGCGGGAGGCTGCCGGTCGTGGGGGCCGGCTGGCCCGGGAGGGGCCGGGCGAAGGGCACCTTCGTGCCGAGCACCTGGGCCACGATGTCGTGCGCGATCTGGCGCGGCGTGAGGCCCACGCGCTCGAGCACCTGCCCGCGGGTGCCGTGGTCGAGGAACTCCGCCGGGAGTCCCACCTCGTTGAGGGCCGTGTCGACCCCCGCCGCGCGCATCTCCTGGCGGATCCGGGACCCGACGCCGCCCGTGCGCACCCCGTCCTCGAGGCACACGACGATCCGGTGCGCAGCCGCGAGCCGGATGACGCTGTGCGGGACCGGCAGGACCCAGCGCGGGTCGACGACCGTCGAGCTGATGCCCTGCTGGGCAAGCCGGCGGGAGACCTCAAGGGCGGTCTCGCTCATCGCCCCGACCGAGACGAGCAGGACGTCGGCGGCGTCAGCGGTGCCCGCAGCACCCGCCGCGCCCTCGTCGCCGTCGTGCGTGCCCTGCCCGACCCGGGCGAGCACGTCGACGCCGTCGGCGAGCCGCTCGATCGCCTCGGTCTCGGGCCCGACGGTGCCCTTCGAGAACCGCACGACCGTGGGGGCGTCGTCGACCGCGACGGCCTCGCGCAGCTCCTCGCGGAGGCGGGTCGCGTCCCGCGGGGCGGCGAGGTGCAGGCCCGGGATGCTCTGGACGAGCGCCATGTCCCACTGGCCGTGGTGGCTCGCGCCGTCGGGGCCGGTGACGCCCGCGCGGTCGAGCACGAGGGTGACCCCTGCCCGGTGGAGGGCCACGTCCATGAGCAGCTGGTCGTAGGCCCGGTTGAGGAAGGTCGCGTAGACGGCGACGACGGGGTGGAGGCCGCCGAAGGCGAGGCCCGCGGCCGAGGCCACGGCGTGCTGCTCGGCGATGCCGACGTCGAAGACCCGGTCCGGGTGCCGCGCGGCGAACTTGTGCAGGCCCACGGGGATGAGCATCGCCCCGGTGATGCCGACGACGTCCTCGCGCTCGTCGGCGATCGCGGCGATCTCGTCGGCGAAGACGGAGGTCCAGGAGGTGCCCCCGCCGGGCTCGGCGGGCTCGCCGGTCTCGGGGTCGATGACGCCCACGGCGTGGAACTGGTCGGCCTCGTGGTTGCGGGCCGGGGCGTAGCCATGGCCCTTCTCGGTCAGGGCATGGACGATGACGGGCCCGGCGTAGTTCTTCGCCGTCGCGAGCGCCTCCTCGAGGGCGCGCTCGTCATGGCCGTCGACCGGGCCGACATACTTGAGGCCGAGATCCTCGAACATGCCCTGCGGGGCCCACCAGTCCTTGATGCCCTTCTTCGTGGCGTGGAGGCTCTTGTACACGAGCTGCGCGACGGGCCCGCCCTCCTTGAGGCGGCGCTTGGCGAGCTCGAGAAGGCTTTCGTAGGCGGGCGCGGTGCGCACCCTGTCGATCGTGGGGCGCAGCGAGGCGAGGTGGTCGGCGATGCCGCCGACGGTCGGCGCGTAGGAGCGGCCGTTGTCGTTGACGACGATGACGACACGCCGGCGCTTGTCCGCTGCGATGTTGTTGATCGCCTCCCACGCCATGCCGCCGGTGAGCGCGCCGTCGCCGATCACGACGACGGTGTACCGGTCGCCCTCGCCCGTGAGCTGGCGCGCGCGCGAGATGCCGTCGGCCCAGGACAGCGACGAGGAGGCGTGCGAGGACTCGACGATGTCGTGCTCGCTCTCTGCGCGCGACGGATAGCCCGAGAGGCCGCCCTCCTTGCGCAGCGACGAGAAGTCCTTGCGGCCCGTGAGGAGCTTGTGCACGTACGACTGGTGGCCCGTGTCGAACACGATGCTGTCCCGCGGGGAGTCGAAGACGCGGTGGATGGCGAGGGTCAGCTCGACGACGCCGAGGTTCGGGCCGAGGTGTCCGCCCGTCTGCGCCACGTTGCGGATGAGGAACTCGCGGATCTCCCCCGCTAGCTCCGCGAGGTCCTCGGCGCTGAGGCGGGCGAGGTCCCGCGGACCCTCGACAGACTCCAAGATGCCCAAGGGCGACTCCTTGCTCGAAACGTGCACGAACCACTCTAGCGCCTCGCGGCATCCCTCCCCGGCACTCTTGCCGCGCAGCGGGAGTAGGCGCAGCGAGGGCCCCGGCCTCACAGGCAGGGGCCCCCTTGGCACGCTGGCGCGGCGCGCTGGCGCGGCGTCAGCTCACTCAGCTGGCCGCGTTTTCTCAGCTAGCCGAGATTTGGCGCAGCACGTACTGCAGGATGCCGCCGTTGCGGTAGTAGTCCGCCTCGCCGGGGGTGTCGATGCGCACGACGGCGTCGAAGGACGTCGAACTGCCGTCCTCCGCCGTCGCGGTCACCTTCACGGTCGACGGGGTCGTGCCCTCGTTGAGCGCGGTCACGCCCTGGACCGAGAAGACCTCGTTGCCGGTGAGGCCGAGCGTCGCGGCCGACTCCCCCGCCGGGAACTGCAGCGGCAGGACGCCCATGCCGATGAGGTTCGAGCGGTGGATGCGCTCGTAGCTCTCGGCGATGACGGCCTTGACGCCCAGGAGCGCGGTGCCCTTCGCGGCCCAGTCGCGGGAGGAGCCGGAGCCGTACTCCTTGCCCGCGAGGACCACGAGCGGGGTGCCGGCGGCCTGGTAGTTCATGGCGGCGTCGTAGACGTAGGCCTGCGGGGCGCCGTCCTGCGTGAAGTCCTTCGTGAACCCGCCCTCGACCCCGTCGAGCAGCTGGTTCTTGATGCGGATGTTCGCGAAGGTGCCGCGGATCATGACCTCGTGGTTGCCGCGGCGCGAGCCGTAGGAGTTGAAGTCCTTGCGCTCGACGCCGTTGGCCAGGAGGTACTGGCCCGCCGGGGTCTCGGACTTGAAGGAGCCGGCCGGGGAGATGTGGTCGGTCGTGACCGAGTCGCCGAGCTTGAGGAGCACGCGGGCGCCCTCGATGTCGGTGACGGGGTCCGGCTGCGCCTTCATGCCCTCGAAGTACGGGGGCTTGCGGACGTAGGTGGACTTGTCGTCCCACTCGAACGTGTCGCCGGTCGGCGTCGGGAGGGACTTCCAGCGGTCGTCGCCGTCGAAGATGGTCGCGTATGACTTCGTGAACATGTCCTGGTCGATCGAGGCGTCCATGACCTGCTGGACCTCGGACGGGTTCGGCCAGATGTCCTTGAGGAAGACGTCGTTGCCGGCCTGGTCCTGGCCCAGGGCCTCGGCGTCGAAGTCGAAGTCCATCGTGCCGGCGAGGGCGTACGCGATGACGAGCGGCGGGGACGCGAGGTAGTTCATCTTCACGTCCGGGTTGATGCGGCCCTCGAAGTTGCGGTTGCCCGAGAGGACGGCGGTGACGGAGAGGTCGTTGGCCTGGATGGCCTCGGAGATCTCGGCCTCGAGCGGGCCCGAGTTGCCGATGCAGGTCGCGCAGCCGTAGCCGACCGTGAAGAAGCCGAGCTTCTCGAGGTACGGGATGAGCCCGGACTTCTCGTAGTAGTCGGTGACGACCTTCGAGCCGGGGGCAACGGAGGTCTTGACCCACGGCTTGGACGCGAGGCCCTTGTTGACCGCGTTGCGGGCCAGGACGGCCGCCGCGAGCATGACCGAGGGGTTCGAGGTGTTCGTGCAGGACGTGATCGAGGCGATCGTCACGGCGCCGTGGTCGAGCTCGAACTGGCGACCGTCCTCCATGGCGACGTGGACGGGCTGCGACGGGCGTCCGAACGCGCCGGACGCGGCCGACTCGACCGGGTTCGCCAGGCGTGCGGTCTCGTGGACGTGGCTGTCGGCCTCGGTCGTCGTCGGCGAGTCCGACGCCGGGAACGACTCGGCGATCGTCTCGTCGATGCTGCCGTCCTCGATCGAGACGTAGTTGTCCAGGTCCTTGCGGAACTGCTCCTTGGCATCGGAGAGCTCGATGCGGTCCTGGGGACGCTTGGGGCCGGAGATCGAGGGCACGACGGTCGAGAGGTCGAGCTCGAGGTACTCGGAGAAGCGCAGCTCGCGGGCCGCGTCGTGCCAGAGGCCCTGCTCCTTGCAGTAGGCCTCGACGAGGGCGAGATTCTCCTCGGAGCGGCCGGTGAGGCGCAGGTAGTCGAGGGTCACGTCGTCGATCGGGAACATGGCCGCGGTCGAGCCGAACTCGGGGCTCATGTTGCCGATCGTGGCGCGGTTGGCGAGCGGCACGGCCGCGACGCCCTCGCCGTAGAACTCGACGAACTTGCCGACGACGCCGTGCTTGCGCAGCATCTCGGTGATCGTGAGGACGACGTCGGTTGCGGTCGCCCCGGCGGGGATCGAGCCGGAGAGCTTGAAGCCGACGACGCGCGGGATGAGCATCGAGACGGGCTGGCCGAGCATGGCCGCCTCGGCCTCGATGCCGCCGACGCCCCAGCCGAGCACGCCGAGGCCGTTCACCATCGTCGTGTGCGAGTCGGTGCCGACGCACGTGTCGGGGTAGGCGCGAACCTTTCCGTCCACCTCGCGGGTCATGATCGTGCGCGCCAGGTACTCGATGTTGACCTGGTGCACGATGCCCATGCCCGGGGGGACGACCTTGAAGTCGTCGAACGCCGTCTGGCCCCAGCGCAGGAACTGGTAGCGTTCGCCGTTGCGCTGGTACTCGATCTCCATGTTCCGCTCGATCGCGGACGCGTTGCCGAAGACGTCGATCTGGACCGAGTGGTCGATGACCATCTCGGCGGGTGCCAGCGGGTTGACGCGCTTCGCATCGCCGCCGAGCTCCTTGACGGCCTCTCGCATTGTCGCGAGGTCGACGACGCAGGGGACACCGGTGAAGTCCTGCATGATGACGCGGGCGGGGGTGAACTGGATCTCGGTGTTCGGCTGGGCGTTCGGGTCCCAGCCGGCGAGTGCGCGGATGTGGTCCGCGGTGATGTTCGCACCGTCCTCGGTGCGGAGCAGGTTCTCCAGAAGGACCTTGAGGCTGAAGGGGAGGCTCTCGTGGCCTTCCACAGAGTTCAGCCGGAAAATTTCATACTCGGTTCCGCCGACGTTCAGGACGCCTTTGGCTCCGAAGCTGTCCACAGTGCTCAATGCAGGACTCCTCTCGCAACACAGCCATCTTTGTCCCGGTACCATGGCGGTTCTAGTTAGGCACGCCTAACCCGGGCTCGTGCGCCCTCGAGGGGGGACGCATGGCTTCGCCGACCATCCTAGTTCCCGGCTTCTGGCAGCAGGAGGGGATGTAGCCAGGCTCACGTGCCGGGCAGCAGCAGCAGTCCTACCACCCGCCCTTCCCCCTCCCTGATCCCTGTCGGCTCACGTGCCGGGCAGCAGCAGTCCTACCACTTCTACGTGGTGCGTCTGCGGATACAGGTCGAACGCCCTCAGCCCCTCGAGCCGCCAGCCCGCGTCGCGGAACCAGCCGACGTCGCGCGCGAACGAGGCCGGATCGCACGCGACGTACGCGATCGCGCGCGGCGCCGCCGCGACGAGCTGCCGGACGACCTCCTTGCCCGCCCCCGCCCGTGGCGGGTCGAGGACGACGGCGTCGAACGCGCCGCGGCGGCCGTGCTCGCGCAGCACCCGCTCGACCCGGCCCTGGACGACGGCGATCTCCTCGCGCCGCTTGAACGTCCGCCGGGCGTCGCGGCTCGTCCCCGGGGCGCCCTCGACCGAGAGCACGTGCCCCGAGGGCCCGACGGCCTCCGCGAGCGGCGCCGTGAACAGCCCCGCGCCGGCATAGAGGTCGGCGACCTGGGCGCCCGGGGCGAGGGCGCCGTCGAGCGCCTCGAGCACGGCGCCGACGAGGGTCTCGGGCGCGCGGCGGTGGATCTGCCAGAAGCCGTCGCCCGTGACCGTGTAGTGGTGGCCGAGCACGTTCTCCGCGACCCAGCCGCGCCCCCGGATGGTCAGCGGGGTGCGGCTGCCCGCGGCGAGCGCGCTCGCCGAGACCGCGGGGTCGAGCCCCGCGAGGGCCTCCTGGAGCCGGCCGGGCGTGACCCCGTCGGCGAGCATGAAGACGATGAGCGGCGGCGTGCCTGAGGCGGGCGCGGCCACGTCGAGCCGCTCGACGCCGCGCAGGTCCAGCTCCCACAGGCGCAGGGCGTTGATCTCATCGGTCGCGAGCGGCATGGCCTCGACCGGGATGAGCGTGTCGGACCGGTGGGCGTGCATCGCAAGCCGGCCGCCCGGCGTGACGGCGAAGCTGCACCGGGTCCGCCAACCCAGCCCCCCGCCGTCGCCCGCCCCGGCCGCGCCGAGCGGCACCTCCTCCGCCTCGACGTCCCACGCGAGCCCCGCGAGGCGCTCGAGCTGCTCCCGCACGACGGCGGACTTGAGCCGGCGCTGCTCGGCGAGCTCGATGTGGCCGAACTCGGCCCCGCCCACGGGCAGCCGGCCCTCGGCGTAGGCCCGCAGCGAGTCGGCGAGGTCCCACACGTGCTCGCGGCGGTGCGGCGACGGCTCGAGGACCTCGACGACGTCGGCGCGCCAGAACTTCCCGGCGGGTTCGGCCTCGGTCAGGGCAGCGCGGACGAGCTCGCCCGGCAGGCCGTGCCGGACGAAGACAACGCGACCCTCGTGGCGGGCCACGACGTGGCCGCCGTGTGCCACGGGGCCCAGCCGCAGCTCAAGGACCCGGGCCTCTCCCCCGTCCTGGCGGTCTTCCGCGCTCCCCCCGGTTCTCGGGCGTGGTGTCTGGGCGCTCACAGCTCCTGCAGCCTCCTGGCTTCTTCCGACGACTTCAGCTGCCACGGCACGCTCGCGACCATGACCCCGGGCTCGAAGTGGAGCCGGGTCTTGATCCGCAGGGCCGTCTGGTTGTGCACGAGCTGCTCCCACCACTTGCCCACGACGTACTCGGGGATGTACACGACGATGAGGTCCCGCGGGGAATCGCGCCGCATGCCGCGGATGTAGTCCATGAGCGGGGTGATCGTCTCGCGGAAGGGGCTCGCCAGGACCGTGAGCGGGACGGGGATCTCGAGCTTCTCCCAGTCCGCGAGCGTCTGCGCCGTCTCCTCGGAGCTGATGTCCACGGTCACGGCGTCGAGGGTCGAGGGCCGCGAGGCGCGGGCGTAGGCGAGGGCCCGCAGGACGGGCTTGCGCACGTGCGAGACGAGCAGGACGGCGTGGACGCGGCTCGGCAGGGCCCGCGCGGAAACGTCGTCGCCCACCGCGAGCTCCCGCGCGACGTTCTCGTAGTGCGCGTGGATGCTCCACATGATGAGGTACAGGACGACCATGGACAGGAGCGCGATCCACGCCCCGTGCTCGAACTTCGTCACGAGCACGATCACGAGGACGAGGCCCGTGAGGACGAACGCGATCGCATTGACGGCGCGGGACCGCATGATCCGCACGCGCCCTGGCCGGTCCCGCTGCCGCCGCAGCTCGCGGCCCCAGTGCCGCACCATGCCGAGCTGGCTCGCGGTGAACGAGACGAACACCCCCACGATGTAGAGCTGGATGAGCCTCGTCACGTCCGCGTTGAAGGCGAGGATGAGCAGCGCCGCCCCGGCCGCGAGGGCGAGGACGCCGTTGCTGAACGCGAGCCGGTCCCCGCGCGTGCGCAGCTGCCGCGGGAGGTAGCCCTCCTGGGCCAGGATCGAGGCCAGCACGGGGAACCCGGTGAAGGCCGTGTTCGAGGCGAAGACGAGGATCGCACACGTCGCGGCGACCACGATGTAGAACAGGGCGTGCCCAGACCCGAACACGGCCTCGGCGATCTGCCCGATCGCGGGCATCTGGAGGTACCCCGCGGGGAGGGGCTGTCCGTCGAGGAGGAACTCCCGGGCGGGATCCTGGACGATGTGCACTTGGGCGGCGTTGGCGAGGAAGATCACACCGCCGAGCATCACCGCGGCGACCGCCCCTACGAGCAGGAGCGTAATGGCCGCGTTGGCGCTCTTCGGCGGCCGGAAGCTCGGGACGTTGTTGCTGATCGCTTCGACGCCGGTGACCGCCACGGCGCCGGAGGAGAACGCGCGCAGCAGCAGGAGCGCCCCCGCAACGCCCACGAGGCCCTGCTCGAACTCCGGCACGGGCACGATGTCGAACGCCGCGCTCTCCGCGGGGCGCAGCGTCCCGGTGAGCCACTGCACGAGGCCCACCGCGGTCATGCCGAGGATGGCCGCGACGAAGATGTAGGCGGGCAGGGCGAAGAGCGCGCCGATGCCCGTGATGCCGCGCAGGTTGGCGAGCGCGAGGAGGGCGACGCCGACGACGGCGATGAGCGCCTGCCGGCCGTGCAGCGTGGGGACGGCCGCCGTGAGGTAGGTCGCCGCCGAGGAGATCGACACGGCGACGGTGAGCACGTAGTCGACGAGGAGGGCGCTCGCGACCGTGAGGCCCGCCGTGCGGCCGAGGTTGACCGTCGTCGTCTCGTAGTCCCCGCCGCCCGAGGGGTACGCGCGGACGTTCTCGCGGTAGGCGGCGACGACGACGAGGAGGACCACGATGACCGCAAGGCCGACCCACGGCGACAGCGCGACGGCGGCGACGCCCGCGAGGGCGAGCGTGAGGAGGATCTCGTCCGAGGCGTACGCGACCGAGGAGAGCGCGTCGGAGGCGAAGACGGGGAGCGCGACGCGCTTGGGCAGGAGTGTCTGCCCCAGGCGGTCGTTGCGCAGTGCCCTCCCGACGAAGACACGCTTGACCGAGTTCAGAAGCGTCAGCACCCTGACACGTTATGCGCAAAGGAGCACCCGTGTCATGGCGCGGTAGATTTGGGGACATGGCGCACTACGTGATCATGGGCTGCGGCCGTGTCGGGGTGACGCTGGCCCACACCCTCGAGGACTCCGGCCACTCGGTGGCGGTCATCGACCAGGACGACCGGGCATTCCGCCGGCTCCGCCGCAGCTTCGCGGGCCGCAAGGTCACGGGCATCGGCTTCGACCGCGACACCATGAAGCAGGCCGGCATCGAGGAGGCCTACGCGTTCGCCGCGGTCTCGAGCGGGGACAACTCCAACATCCTCGCCACGCGCGTGGCGCGCGAGACCTTCCACGTCCCGCACGTCGTCGCCCGCATCTACGATCCCGGCCGCGCGGAGATCTACCAGCGTCTTGGCATCCCGACGGTCGCCGCCGTGCGGTGGAGCGCCGACCAGGTGCTGCGCCGCATCCTCCCCGAGTCAGGGGTGGCCGGCGACTTCCGCGAGCCGTCCGGCCGGCTCGTGCTCACCGAGGTCGACGTCGACCCGGCATGGTTCGGGCACTCGCTCTCGGCGATCGAGAAGGCCGCCGGCGTCCGGGTCGCGTACCTCACGCGCTTCGGCGAGGGGCTCCTCCCCACGGCCTCGATGAGCTACCAGGAGGGCGACACGGTACACGTCATGATGGACATCGCCGACGCCGCCGAGGTCGCCCGCGCCCTGTCCGCTCCGCCCGCGAAGGAGTCCGAGTGAAGGTCATCATCGCCGGGGCCGGGAGCGTCGGCAGCTCGATCGCCCGCGAGCTCCTGGCGCACGGCCACGACGTCCTGCTCATTGACCCGAAGCCCGAGGTGATTGGGCGCAGCGGCCTGCGCGGCGCCAAGTGGCTCATCGGCGACGCGTGCGAGCTGAGCACGCTCAAGGAGGCCCAGATCGCCGAGGCCGACGTCGTGGTCTCCGCGAGCGGCGACGACAAGGTCAACCTCGTCGTCTCGCTCCTGGCCAAGACCGAGTTCGGCGTCGGCCGCACCGTCGGCCGCGTCAACAACCCCAAGAACGACTGGATGTTCGACGACTCCTGGGGCGTCGACGTCGCCGTCAACACGCCGCGGCTCATGACGGCGCTCGTCGAGGAGGCCGTCGAGATCGGCGACGTCGTGCGCCTCCTGACGCTGCGGACGGGGGTCGCCTCGCTCGTCGAGTTCACCGTTCCCGCCGACGCCTCGATCGTCGGGCGGACGGTGGGTGAGGTCGACTGGCCAGCCGACTGCACGCTCGTGGCGATCCTGCGCGACCAGGTGCCGATCTCGCCGAGCCGGGACGACGTCGTCGACCACCGCGACGAGCTCTTCTTCATCACGACGCTCGAGGCCGAGGACGCCCTGCGGCGCCTCCTCGCGCCGAGGACCACGGCGGCCCCGGCCGAGGAGCGCGTGCCCGAGCCCGAGGACGAGGACGACGCCTTCGACGGCTGAGTCCCACGTCCCTGGCGTCAGGTCCGGGACGCCCCGGGCAGGGGCCGCGAGACGAGCCAAGCGAGCCAGATCCCAACGGCGTACAGCGGGACGCCCATGATGAGCCGCGTCGCGCCCAGCGCCACGAGGCCGGCGTCGCCGAGGAGGTAGAGCGGGACCTGCACGACGAGCCGCAGCCCGAGGACGGCGACCATGATCCACGTGCCGAGCCGGTACTGGCGCATGCGCTGGGCGTCCTGGCGCCAGTGGACGCCCTCGTTGCGGAGGAAGCCGAACACGACCCCCATGAGCGGCCAGCGCACCGCGATCGACACGGTGAGCGCGAGGATGTAGGCGGCGTTGGTCAGGAAGCCCGTCACGTAGAAGTTCTCCGCCCGGCCCGTGAACAGCGCGAGCGCGGCGGAGACGGCGATGCCCACGATGCCGGCGAAGGCCTGGGTCGGCGGCGTCCGGCCGGCGAGCCGCACGGCGACGAACACGGCCGCGACGGCGAGGGCGAGGACCGCGGAGAGCACGAGGTCCCGCGCGATGGTGAAGGCCACGAGGAACACGAACCCGGGCAGGATGCTCTCGAGCACGCCGCGCAGCCCGCCCGCGCTGCGCAGGACGTCGATGCGTCCGTCGTGGTGGCGGTGGAGGCCGGCCTTCGCCGCGTACGCCGCCGCGAGGTCCTCGGGGCTGGGCCTGCCCGAGATGGGGACGCCGCCGCGGGCAGAAGGCTCGTGCCCTTCGGGGCCGTGGGGTGGTTTCGGCGGGATGGACGCTCCGTCGTCGCGGGAAATCACGTCAGTCCTCCTGGGCCAGGATCTCGTAGCGGGGGTTGTAGATGGTGGGCACCCCGTTGTAATGGGCGAGCATGCCCGCGAACCGCAGCCGCGTCCCGGCGCCGAGCCCGCTCACGCGGCGGCGGCCGAGCCAGATGAGCGACAGGGCGGGGCCGAGCCCGGGGCGGTCCGTGTCCTCCGCGACGACGGCGCTCACGCGCGGCGGCTCGGTGACGGGGACATACGTGATCGAGCGGACGATCCCATGGCCCGAGACGGGGCCCCGCTGCGGGAGGGACCGGAAGTCCTCGAGCACGGTGACGCGGCCGCCATCAGCCACGATGGGTGATCTCCGGGCCGCGCTGCGGCGGCTCCGGCGCGCGCGGCCCGGCGCCCGGGGCGCCGTTCGCCTCGTGCTGCGCGGCTTCAGCGGGGATCCGCAGGGGCAGGAGCTCCCGCGGCGGGAGCGGCGACTCGCCCCGGTCGACGACGATGTTCCGGAAGAGCTCCTCGAGCGCCGCCGAGGCGCCGTGGTCTTCAGCCGCCGGCCCGCCGATGACGCCGCGGAGGAACCAGCGCGGCCCGTCGACGCCCATGAAGCGCGCGGCCCGGTAGGTGCGCCGCTCCCCCGAGGACTCCACGGGCAGGCGGGCGAGCAGCTCGGTCCCGAAGGCGCCCTCGGCCTCCTCGACGGTGCCGCCCTGGCTCGCGACCGACTGGGCGATCTGCGCGCGGATCTCGCCCCACAGCCCCTCGGAGCGGGGGGCGGCGAAGGCCTGGAGCTGGAGGCTCGAACCGCTGAGGTCCATCGTGACGGCGACGACCCGCTGCGTCGCCTCCTCGAGCTCGAGCCGGAGCTGGAGGCCCTCGGTGGGACGCACGAGGATCGAGCCGAGGTCCACGTAGCCCGTGTCGGTGCTCGCCTCGCTCGCGTCGAAGGGCCCCCTCTGGGCGCGGCCATAGCCGCTCTTGTCCGGCTCGGTCCGCCGGGCATTCGGCTGGCCGAGCACCGAGGGATCCTCGGCAGTGAGCTTGGCATTCTTGCCGCGTCCGAACAGCACCACACAACTCCTTAGTCTTGCCGGCCCGCCTCGGGCCCGCCCGCGGCGGCCATGACGGGCCGACGCATCATGCGCTACTGGGCTGAATATCCGCCGGTCGAGCCGAAGCCCGACGCGCCCCGCACCGTACCCGAGAGCTCGTCGACGGGGACGAACCGCGCGTGCTCGACGCGCTGGATGACCATCTGGGCGATTCTATCGCCGCGGCGCAGTGTCAGGGGGACCGCCGAGTCGGTGTTGAGGAGCGTCACCGCGATCTCGCCGCGGTAGCCCGCGTCGACGGTGCCGGGGGCGTTGACGACCGTCAGGCCGTGCTTGGTCGCGAGACCCGAGCGGGGGTGGATGAGCGCGGCGTAGCCGAAGGGCAGGGCGATGCTCACCCCGGTCGGCACGAGGGCCCGCTCGCCCGGGGCGAGCGTGACGTCGACGCGGGCGCGCAGGTCGGCTCCCGCGTCGCCCGGGTGGGCGTACGACGGCGGCTCGAGGCCGTCGTCGAGCATGCGGAGCTGGACGTCGAGGGTGGGCTCCCAGACGGGGAAGTCACCCTCGGGAATCTCCCGGTCGGCGGCGGGGGCGGTGGGGGCCTGCTGCTGCGCTGTCACCCATACACTCTAGCCCGGCGCCGCGGCATCCGCCGGTCGGGGCCGCGCATCCGCGGGTCGGCGCCGCGCTGGCGTCCACGGCCACGGGGGCGCTGTGCGCGCTTTTGTCCCCCGGAGCGCGGAATGGAAAGCTGGTGCCATGCCTCACGACCCGACGCCGGCCCTCGGCGGATCCGCGCCCACCGGCCAGCCCGCCCTCTACTCCGAGCGACTGTGGCCGGCATGGTGGGTCTGGCTCGTCGCCCTCGGCATCTCGGGCGCGGGCATCCTCATCTTCGCGCCCATCAGCCTCGCCGCCGGCTACATCGCCGCCGCCGTGATCTTCGCCCTCCTCGCCGGCGGCCTCGTGGCGTCGACGCCGGTCGTCGCCGTCACGGCCGAGGGCTTCCGGGCGGGCCGAGCGTCGCTGCCGTTGGAGTTCGTGGGCGCCGTCGAGGCGTTCGACGGCGAGGACGCCACCGCCGAGCGCGGGCCGCGGCTCAACGCGCTCGCCTACCTGTGCATCCGCGGCTGGATCCCCGCCGTCGTGCGTGTCGAGCTGACCGACCCGGAGGACACGACGCCGTACTGGCTCGTCTCCACGCGGCGGCCCGCCCGGCTCGCCGCGACCCTGGCCGAGGCTGCGGGGGGACGCCCAGCACGGTCCTGATCACCGGGAACGCCGTCCTGATCACAGGGAAGACGCGCGGCCCAGGGAGGCCGACGTGCTGCACAGCCCCGGTCGGCGCCGAAGAGCCAGGGGCCCGGGAACCAATAGAGGCCCCGGGAACCAACAGAGGCCCCCGGCGCTGGTGCGCCGGGGGCCTCTCGGTCTGTCGGTCTGTCAGTGCGGCTGGGAATGTCAGCCCTCGCACTCCTTGCAGAACAGGAGCCCGTTCCTCTCCCTGGCGATCTGGGAGCGGTGACGGACCAGGAAGCACGACGCGCAGGTGAACTCATCGGCCTGCGCGGGCAGCACTCGGACAAGGAGCTCCTCGCCGGAGAGGTCGGCGCCCGGCAGCTCGTAGCTGTCCGCGGCCTCGGCCTCATCCTCGTCGACCGCCGCGGACTGCTTGTCGGTGCGGCGGGTCTTCAGCTCCTCGAGCGAATCCTCGCTGAGCTCTTCCTCGTTCTTGCGCGGCGCATCGTAGTCGGTCGCCATAGTTATTCGTTCACGCTCCGGTTGCTAGCCATGTCACGTGGCATCCCACGTAGTCCACTCCAACGCACTCGGCCCCCATTTTGTGCCCAGTGACGGGGAGATTGTTCCCGATGTGCGCCCAAAACGCCACTCGAGTCCCCGCCGGACACGAAAAAGGCTCCCGCCGCCCGCCCTCCTGGCCTTGCGGGGGCGCCCGAATTTTCGCGGCACACCGGGCGTGTGCAGCGGGAAACGGGGACGCGGATGGCACAGTGCTGTGCAGGATCAATGCAAGGCTGGAGGCTTTCTATGCGGGAGCAACCGCAGGACCATGTGCAGCAGCTCCGGCTCGTCGGGGTGCACGACGACGGCGCCCACCTGCTCGTGAGCGCTGCGTCGGGCGAGGTGTTCCGGCTGCCGCTGGACGAGGCGCTGCGGCGCGCCGTCTCGCGGCCGGCTCCGCAGCGTCCCCCGGCCGGGGGTGCGGACGGCCCGATGATGTCCCCCCGTCAGATCCAGGCGGAGATCCGGGCGGGGGCGACCGCCGAGGAGGTCGCGGAGTCCTCCGGCGTCCCGCTCGCCCGCGTGCAGCGGTACGAGGGCCCCGTGCTCGCCGAGCGCGAGCACATGGTGCGCCGCGCCCAGGCCGTCGAGGTCCCGGGCCGGCTGCCCTCGCACGACGTCCTGCGCGGGCCCGCGGCGTCCCAGCCCGTCTCGCTCGGCGAGATGGTCGAGTACCGGCTCTCCCTCCACCGAGTGCATGCTTCCTCCGTCGTCTGGGACTCGTGGCGCAGGCCGGACGGCCAGTGGACCGTCGTGGCCCGCTTCGAGCTCCCTGACGGCGCGCCATTGTCGATCGGGGAGGAACCCCCGGCGATGTGGACGTACCACCCCATGCACCGCACAGTCGCGAATGCGAACCGCTGGGCCCAGCAGCTCAGCGAGCTCGAGCCCCTCGACGGCCCCGCCCCGAGGCGCCGCCTCGCGGCCGTCTCGGACCGGCCGTTCGACGTCGAGGCCGAGGTCGTGCGCGAGAGCCCGGGCCGGGACGGCGCGCCACGGCAGGACGAGGACCGCGAGGGCGAGCTGCTCGACATGCTGCGGGCCCGCCGCGGCCAGCGGCTCGGCGTCGACGAGGACGGAGACGATGCGCTCGCGCTCCTGCTGACCAACGGCATTCCCGCCGCCCATCCGCGCCCCTCGGAGGCTCACGCATCGGACTCCGGCCCGGGCGAGGACGGAGCGGTGCACGGCCCGGCGCTGCCGGCAACCCGTGACGCAGCGCACGACCTGCCCGCGCCGCGCGCCGGGGCGCGCGAGGCGGAGCACTCCCCCATGCCGCGGGGCGGGATCACCTCGCTGTTCTCGCGGCTCGAGCCGCGGGGCGACGGCACCGAGGGCCATCTCGGGCTGTTCCCGGGGGTGAGCACAGCCACGCGCGAGATCTCGATCACTCCCGCACCCGCCGTGCCGGCCGAACCGCCGGCGGCGGCCGGGAGCACCGCTTCCGGGGACCAGGACGACGGCGGCGCGGCCCCGCCGCCCGAGCCGACGCGCCGCTCGAGCCGGCCCAAGCGGTCCTCGGTGCCGAGCTGGGACGAGATCGTCTTCGGCACGAAGGGCGACTGACGCCGTCTGACGCCGTCAGCAGGCCCGCGCCAACGCCCTCCGGCTGGCCCTAGTCGCCGAAGGGAAGGAGCTGGTCCCCCTCGTGCAGGATGCGCACGTGGGCCGCGGTCTGCCCCGCCATGTAGTGCCGCCGGCACAGGGTCTCATACCCCACCTCGGCCGGCACCTGGCCCTCGTGGCGGTGCTCGTGAGGTGCCGCGATGTCCGCGACAAGGACCTGGTCGCCCTCGAGGACCATCCGCCCGCCGACTGTGCGGGCGTTGTGCGTGGCCCGGCGGCCGCACCAGCACAGGGTCTCCACCTGGAGCACCTCGACGCGGTCGGCGAGCTCGACGAGCCGGCGCGAGCCCTCGAAGAGGCGGCCCCGGAAGTCGGTCGAAATGCCGAAGGCATACACGTCGGCGTCGAGCTCGTCGACCACGCGGGCGAGCTCCTCGACCTGCGCTGCGAGGTAGAACTGCGCCTCGTCGCAGATGAGGTAGTCCACCTCGGCCGCGTGGGTGCGCCGCGTGACCACCTCGTCCCAGAAGCTCGTAGTGCCGGTGACCTCGATCGCGGGCGTGCGCAGCCCCAGCCGGCTCGTGATGGCGGCCTCGCCGGAGCGGTCGTGCCGCGTGAAGAGGAGACCCCGGCGGCCGCCGGCCCGATGGTTGTAGTCCATCTGGAGGGCGAGGGTCGACTTGCCGCTGTCCATCGTGCCGGTGAAGAAGGCGAGCTCAGCCACGTCGGCGCCTCTTGGGCTGCATGGGTCCGCCGGCCCGGAAGGCCACGAGCGGCACGAGCCGCTCCGCCTTGGTCCACGAGCCGTGCTGGCCCACCATGCTGAAGGCCGTGGGCCGGGCGCGGCGTCCGTCGAAGAGGGCGAGGTCGCCGTGCGCCGCGACGAGGATGTCCCCGATGCGCTCGCGGACCTGCTCGGCGACGGGACCGAAGAGCCCGTGGCCGATCGCCTCATCTCGCGTCATGATCCACGCCTGCCCGCCGAAGCGCGCTCGCCAGCGGTCCATGACCGCCGACCGCGCGTCGTCGTCCGCGCCGTCCTCGAGGTGCAGGTGCACCATGCGCGGCTCCCCCGCCGTGTGGCGGATGCCCTGCGTGAGCTCGGGCTCGGCACCGAAGTCGATGCGCCGGGCCGGCGGGATGTCCACCATCCCGTGGTCGCCCACGACGAGCACGAGGGTCCCCGCGGGCAGCTGCGACCCGAGCCGGCGCACGCACGCGTCGACCTCCTCGAGCGCGGCCTCCCATTCGGGCGAGTCGCAGCCGTAGTCGTGCCCGGCCTTGTCCACCTCGTTGAGGTAGAAGTACGCGATCATGCGCGGATGGGCGGCCATCGCCGCGGCCGCCGCCGTCGTTCGCGCGTGCAGCGTCGTGGCGCCGATGAACTCCCCGCCGCGCAGGGCCGCGCGCGTCATGGGAGAGCCCTCGAACTGCGGGAGGCTCACCGTCGCGACGTGGGCGTGGCCCTCGAGCCGCTCGAAAACCGTCGGGAAGGGCTGCCACGCCAGCGGGTCCACGTCAGGGTCCCAGCCGTTGAGCTGGTTCACGACCCGGCCGAGTGTCGGGGAGTACACGTCATAGCCGACCATCCCGTGCTGGCCTGGCGGGACGCCCGTGCCGAGGCTCGCGAGCGAGGCCGCCGTCGTGCTCGGGAAGGACGCATCGAGCACGTCGGGGATCGCCCCCTGCCCCGCCTGCATCCGCTCGCGCAGGAACGGCGTGTGGGCGGCGCGGCTCGTCAGGAGGCTCCGCCCGAGGCCGTCGACCATGACGAGGCAGATGCGCGGCACCTCCGGCAGGCCGAGCACGTTCTGGAAGCCGGGTGCCCCGAGCGCCGCGGCGCAGCTGGGCAGGACGTCGGCGAGGGAGCGCGAGCCGAACGCGGGCGGCGGCGGGAGGGGCTGGCCGGTGGGCGCGGCCGTCACTGGCGACCCCCGTGGCCGCGCAGGCTCCGCCCGGCGAACGCGAGGCGCGGGCGCTGCGGGCCGCCCGCCGCGCCGGCCCCCGAGGCCGGGGCCGAGCCGGTGTTCACGGCACGCAGGAGGCGCGCGAAGTGCTTCGCGTCTTGGACGGCGCGCGGGCCGTCGGCCTCGGCGCTGATGCGCAGCACGAGGTCCTCCTGGGCCATCGTGCCCGTGTAGCCGTGGTCGGCCTCGCACTGCGGGTCGCCGCAGCCGGCGGGGACGATGTCGAGGCGCTGGCCCCCGCTCCACGCGATCGCGAGGGTCACCTCGCGCACCGGGTCCTCGGGCGTGTACTCGGCGGGCTCGCTGTAGACGTAGCTGAGCACGACCGTCGCGATCTGGGACACCGGGACGGACTCGGTCGAGACCTGCGCCGACACCCGGTGGCCCGTGTCGTCAAGGGGTGTCTCGTCCACGTGGGTGACGACGAGCATGTCCTCGGTCAGGACGAGGACGGTGACGTGGCGGCGGACCTCGGAGCGCTCGAAGTGCGTCTCGAGGTGGGTCAGCTGCGCGAGGGGTGCACGTCCGTCGAGGGCGTCCTCGACGACGTCGCCCACGAGCCGGGGGTAGAACCCCGTCCGCTCGAGCGCGGCCGTGAGGGATTCCCCCGAGGACCGGCGGGTCTGGCGGCCGTGGTCCTCTGGCGCATTGTGGGTCATGGGCCACATTCTCCCAGATGGCCAGCGGGCGCCCCAAAGCGGCTGCGGGACGTGACCGGCGGGCAGCGGCGCGCGCTGGCGGATGAGCGCCGCTGTGCCCTACTGGGTGAGCATTGCGCGGCGGGCGCTGTCGGTGCGCCGCGCCGCGTTGCCGATCCGGACGTCGGCGGCGAGTACCGTGAGCCCCTCGCCGCTGACGACGACGGGCCGCAGCTCGAGCAGCGCGACCTCGGGGTGCCGGTCCTTGAGCAGCGAGACCCGCCCCACGAGGTCTTCGAGGGCCGCGACGTCGAGGGCCGGCATGCCCCCGTGGCCGAAGAGCTTGACCGCCGTCCGGGGCGAGCGGACGATCTCGCGCACGTCCCCGGTCGTGAGGGGCGTGATGCGGTGCGCCCAGTCGTCGAGGAGGTCGACGGCGTCGCCCGCGAGGCCGAAGGACAGCACGGGCCCGAGCAGCGGGTCCTCGATCGCGCGCACGACGCATGCCTGGCCCACGGGTGCCATGCTCTGCACCTCGAAGGGGGCGCTGCCGTACGGGGTGAGCGAGTGGCCCATGTGCTCCACGGCGGCGCGCAGGGACGCCGCGTCCGGGACGTCGAGCCGCACGGCCCCGAGGTCGAGCCGGTGCCGCAGGTTGGCGCTGGCCGACTTGACCGCGACGGGCCAGCCGAGCTCGTCTGCGGCGGCGACGGCCTCGTCCGCCGTCGCGATGCGCCGCGAGGGCAGCACGGAGATCCCGTAGCAGGACAGGAGCTCGGCGGCGGCCCCGGCGTCAAGCTGCGTGAGCTCGGTGCCGGCCACCCGCGCGAGGTGCGCCTCGATGAGCGCCTCGGCGGTGTCGCCGTCGTGCGCGGCCTCGAACGGCGCGCCCTGCTCCTGGGCGAGCCACTCGCTGTAGCGGACGACGGCGGCGAGCGCCGCGACGGCCGCCCCGGCGCTCGCGTAGCTGGGCACGGTCGCGCCCTGGGCGTCGACGCCGGCCTCGGGCAGGAGCCCCTCGGTCTGGACGCGCCGGTCGAGGACTCCGGGGAAGATGGCCACGACGGTCCGGCCCGTGGCCTGGGCCAGGTCGGCGAGCACGGCTGCGACGGCCTCGACCCTGAGTCCCTGCACCGGCAGCACGGGGACGACGACGGCGTGGACGCCCTCGCGGCCCGCAAGCTCGCGGACGCGGTCGCGGAGGGTGCCGAGGGCGACCGACTGGCCCCCCGAGAGGTCCACGTGCTCGGTCGCGGCGACGGCGAGCCCGAGCGTCTCGGCGGCGTCGGCGGCGACGCGCGCGAGCGCGGGCGAGTTGCTCGCGATGGCGACCCCCGGGCCCGCGGGGAGCGGCCCCGCGACGATCTGGGCGACGTCGACGAGCTCCTCGACGGTCGCGACGCGGATCGCGCCGGCCTGGCGCAGCATCGCGTCGAGGGCGCCCGCGGGGGCCTGGGTCGTGCGGCCCGAGTGGCCCGGGGGAAGGCGCAGGCCGAGGCCCTCGCCCTTGGCCACGATGACCGGCTTGGACCGGGCGAGCCGCCGGGCGATCCGGGAGAACTTGCGGGGGTTGCCGAAGGACTCGAGGTAGAGCGCGACGGCGCCCGTCGCGACGTCGTCCTCCCAGTACTGCATGACGTCGTTGCCGGACACGTCGGCGCGGTTGCCCGCCGAGACAATGGTCGAGAAGCCGAGGTGCCTGCGCTCGGCGGCGGCGTAGAGCGCGACGCCGATCGACGCCGACTGGCTGAAGAGCCCGAGGCCACCCTGGCGCGGGAGCCGGGGCGCAGGGGACGCGTTGAGGCGCACATCGGGGTCCGTGTTGGCGATGCCGAGGGAGCCGGGGCCGACGACCCGCATGCCGTGCGCGCGGGCGTGCCGCACGATCTCACGCTGGGCAGCGAGGCCGTCCTCGCCGCGCTCGGCGAAGCCCGCGGAGGCGATGAGGACGCCGTGGATACCCGCCGCGGCGCATTCCGCGACGACGCCGGGCACCTCCTCGTACGGCACGGCGACGAGGGCGAGGTCCACGGGCTCGGGAACGTCCCCGATGCGGGCGTAGGCCATCATGCCGCCGAGCTCGAAGGCCTCGGGGTTGATCCCGTAGACGCGCCCGTCGAAGCCCCCCTCGACGACGTGCTCGAGGAGCTGCTGGCCGAGCGCGCCCCACGTGCGGCTCGCGCCGATGACGGCGACGGACGACGGCGCGAGAAGCCCGAGCACGCTGCGCGCCTCGGCGCGGTGCTCGCGGGACTCCATGACGGCGCGCGACTTCTCGGTCGGGTCGATCTCGAACTCGACGCTCACGATGCCGTCGTCGAAGTGCCGGTCGACGGCGTAGCCGGCCTCGGCGAACACCGCGAGCATCTTGCGGTTCTCGGGCAGGACCTCGGCCGTGAAGCGGCGGATGTGGTTCTCCCGCGCGGCGGCGGCGAGGTGCTCGAGGAGGATCGAGCCGAGCCCGCGGCCGTGGTGCCGGTCCGAGATGTTGAACGCGACCTCGGCCTCGTCGGGGTCGCTGAGCCTGTCGTAGCGGCCGATGCCGATGATCTCGTCCCCGACCGTGATGACGAGGGCGACCCGGTCGCGGTGGTCGACGGTGGTGAAGTGCGTGAGCTCGGCGCCCGTGAGCCGGGCCCTGTAGCTGAAGAAGCGCAGGTAGATCGAGCCCTCGGACTGCTGGCTGTGGAAGGCCTCGAGCGCGGGGGCGTCCTCGGGGCGGATGGGCCGCAGGTGCGCGGTGCCGCCGTCGCGGAGGACGACGTCGGCCTCCCAATGCCGTGGATATGCGCTGGCCGGATGTGCGCTGGCCTGATGTGCGCCGGCCGTGCTCGGTTCCACCATAGGGTTAGCCTAGATCAGGCCTCTGACGAGAAGAGGCTCGACCCAGAGGTAAGGATCCAGGCAGTCTTGGCACGTCGACAGAACCCCCGCTCCTCGGGAGCGGACACTCTCCCCGGAACGGACGACTTCGCGGAGAACATCACCGACATCGACGTGGCCGAGGAGATGGAGTCCTCCTTCCTCGAGTACGCCTACTCGGTCATCTACTCCCGCGCGCTCCCCGACGCCCGGGACGGACTTAAGCCCGTGCAGCGCCGCATCCTCTACATGATGAGCGAGATGGGCCTGCGCCCGGACCGCGGCCACGTCAAGAGCGCCCGCGTCGTGGGCGAGGTCATGGGCAAGCTGCACCCGCACGGCGACGCCGCGATCTACGACGCGATGGTGCGCATGGCCCAGGACTTCTCCCTGCGCCTGCCGCTCATCGACGGCCACGGCAACTTCGGCTCGCTCGACGACGGCCCCGCGGCGCCGCGCTACACCGAGGCCCGCATGGCGGCCGCCTCGCTCGAGCTCACGGGCGACCTCGACGAGGACGTCGTCGACTTCGTCCCCAACTACGACAACCAGCTCACGCAGCCCGAGGTGCTCCCGGCCGCGTTCCCGAATCTGCTCGTCAACGGCACGACAGGTATCGCGGTCGGCATGGCCACCAACATGGCCCCCCACAACCTCGGCGAGGTCATCGCGGCGGCCCAGCTCGTCGTCGCCCGCCCCGACGCGACGCTCGAGGAGGTCATGGAGCTCGTCCCCGGCCCCGACCTGCCCTCGGGCGGGCGGATCGTGGGCCTCGACGGCATCCGGGACGCCTACCGGACGGGCCGTGGCTCCTTCAAGACCCGCGCGAAGGTCGCCGTCGAGCAGCTCTCCGCGCGCCGGACCGGCCTCGTCGTGACCGAGCTGCCCTACATGGTGGGCCCGGAGAAGGTCATTGAGAAGGTCAAGGACGCCGTCGGGTCCAAGAAGCTCACGGGCATCAGTGCCGTCACCGACCTCACGGACCGCAAGCACGGCCTGCGGCTCGTGATCGAGGTCAAGAACGGCTTCAACCCGCACGCCGTCCTCGCCCAGCTCTACCGCTACACGCCGCTCGAGGACTCGTTCGGCATCAACAACGTCACGCTCGTCGACGGGCAGCCCCAGACGCTGGGCCTGCTCGACCTCCTGCGCGTCTACGTGGACCACCGGCTCGACGTCGTGCGCCGCCGCACGGCCTTCCGGCTCGGCAAGCGCAAGGACCGGCTGCACCTCGTCGAGGGCCTCCTCGTGGCCATCATGGACATCGACGAGGTCATCCAGATCATCCGGACCTCGGACGAGGCCGCCGCCGCGCGCGAGCGGCTCATGTCGATCTACGACCTGAGCGAGGTGCAGGCCAACTACATCCTCGAGCTGCGCCTGCGCCAGCTGACCAAGTACTCGCGGATCGAGCTCGAGAAGGAGCAGGACGAGCTGCGGCGCGAGATCGCCGAGCTCGAGGCCATCCTCGGCTCGGACACGCTCCTGCGCGAGCTCGTCTCCCGCGAGCTGGGCGACGTCGCGGCGAAGCACAGCACGCCGCGCCGCACCGTCCTGCTCGAGTCCGAGGACGTCGCCCCGACGTCCTCGAAGGCCCTGGCCGCCGCGGCGGGCGCTGCGGCAGGTGCGGTGGCGGGAAAGGCCTCGGCCAAGGCGCCGGCCCTGCAGCTCGAGATCGCCGACGACCCGTGCTGGGCGATCCTCACCGCGTCCGGCCTCGTCGCCCGGACGCAGACCGGCGAGCCGCTGGCCGAGGCCGGCCCGCGCTCGAAGCACGACGTGTACCGTTCGGTCGTGCGCACGACAGCGCGCGGCGAGCTCGGCGCGCTGACCACGGCGGGGCGCATGCTGCGGCTCCAGACCGTGGACCTGCCGGTGCTCGAGCCCTCGGCTGGCCTGCCGAACATGGCCGCGGGCGTGGCCGCGGCCGACTTCGTCCAGCTGGCCAAGGGCGAGGAGCTCGTGGCCCTCGTGCCGCTCGACACCGTCGTCGCGCTCGGGACGGCGCAGGGCATCGTCAAGCGGGTGAGCCCGGACTACCCGCTCAACCGTGAGGACTGGGAGGCCATCTCGCTCAAGGCCGGGGACGCCGTCATCGGCGCGGGCCCGGCCGCGGACGAGGACACGCTCGTCTTCGTTTCGGCCCAGGCGCAGCTCCTGCGCTACGCCGCCTCGGCCGTGCGCCCGCAGGGCCGCGCCGCGGGCGGCATGGCCGGGATCAAGCTCGCCGAGGGCGACTCGGCGGTGTTCTTCGGCGTGGTCGCGGCGGGCGACGCGGGCGCGGCGCTGGCCGACGACGGCGAGCCGGCCGGCTCCGGGGACGCGGGCTCCGCCGTCGTCGTCACGATCGCTGGCAGCGCCTCGGCGCTCCCGGGCACGTCACCGGGCACGGTCAAGGTCACCCCGCTCTCCGAGTACCCGGCGAAGGGGCGCGCGACCGGCGGCGTCCGTTCGCACCGCTTCCTCAAGGGCGAGGACCGGCTCACGCTTGCGTGGGTGGGCCGCGGCCCGGCCAAGGCGTCCTCGCGGGCCGGGGTGGCCCGGTCCCTCCCGACCGAGCACGGCCGCCGGGACGGCTCGGGCGTACCCCTGGCCCAGGCGGTCGAGGAGATCGGCCCGTCCTTCCCCTGACCCCCCGTGTCGGGTACGTATCTCGACGCCCTTCAGTCCTTTCGGGTACATATCTCGCAGCCCTTCCGGCCTTCCGGGAACAGACGCCCGCCGCCGTCCCGGCCTAGACTGCGGGCATGGCGATCACGCCTGACACCAAGGACTGGACATGGGTCCTCGACCGGCCCTGCCCCGAGTGCGGCTTCGAGGCCGACGGCCTCACGCCGGCGGACGTCGCCCGCCGCCTCGGCGAGGCGCTGCCCCGCTGGGACGCCGTGCTGCGGAGGGACGACGTGCGCGAGCGCCCGGACGAGTCGACGTGGTCGCCGCTCGAGTACGGCTTCCACGTCCGGGACGTGTGCGAGCTCTTCCGCCACCGCCTCGGGCTCATGCTCGCCGAGGACCGCGCCCGGTTCGCCGACTGGGACCAGGACGCGACGGCCCGCGAGAAGGACTACGCTGCCGCGGATCCGGAGGCGGTGCGCGCCGAGCTCGCCAAGCAGGGCGCCGCGACACGGGACGCCTTCGCGGCCGTCCCCGAGGAGGCGCACGGCCGGCGCGGCCTGCGCAGCAACGGCAGCGAGTTCACCGTGGTGACGCTCACCCGGTACTTCCTGCACGACGTCGAGCACCACCTGCACGACGTCCGCGGCTGACGCCGTGGGACGGGACATGGACCAAAGCCCGAGACAGGGGAGGCAGTGACATGGCAGACGACAGGGACTTCGTGAGCGTCCGCTACCTGGTCGACGACGTCGAGGCGGCCATCGGCTTCTACACCGAGCACCTCGGGTTCACGGTGCGGCGGAACTTCGCCCCGGCGTTCGCGGACGTGGTCCGGGGCCCGCTGCGGCTCCTGTTGAGCGGCCCGACGAGCTCGGCCGCGCGCCCGATGCCCGACGGCGAGGAGCCTGCCCCGGGCGGCTGGAACCGGATCCACCTCATTGTCGACGACATCGCCGCCGAGGTGCGGCGGCTGAAGGGTTCGGGGGTCACGTTCCGGAACGAGATCGTCTCCGGCCCCGGGGGCCAGCAGATCCTGCTCGTCGATCCGTCCGGGAACGTCGTCGAGCTGTTCCAGCCGGCTGCCGGGACGCCATAGGGGCCCGGGCGCCCTCACGCAGGCCCCGGCTGTTCAGCCGACGAGCTGGGCCGGCCGGGCGCCGTCGTCCGCCGCCGACGCTGCGGGCCAGCCGAGCCGCACGAGCCGGTCCCCCGGCATGAGCTCCGTGGCGTGGTGCGTGATCATGACGACCGTCCGGTCAGCCAGGGCGCGGTGCAGGGCGTCGACGAGCTCGAGGCCGGACCCCGGGTCGAGGTGGGCCGTCGGCTCGTCGAGGAGCACGACCCGAGCCCCCGCCAGCAGGGTGCGGGCCACCGCGAGCCGCTGGCGCTGGCCGCCGGAGAGGAACGATCCGCGGCTGCCGATGCGCGCGTCGAGGCCCCCCGGCAGCGAGCGGACGTGTTCGAGGAGGCCGACGCGGGCCAGGACGTCCTCGAACTCGGCGTCCGACGGCGCGCCGTCGCGCTCCCGTGCGACGGCGAGGTTGCCGCGCACCGTTGAGTCGAACAGGTGCGACTCCTGGGGGCACCACGCGACGGGCCCTCCCACCTCGACGGTCCCCGCGCGCGGGGGCAGGAAGCCTGTCAGGAGCGCCAGCATTGTCGACTTGCCGCTGCCCGAGGGGCCCGCCAGCACGACCCAGTCCCCCGGGCCGGCCTCGAGGTCCAGGCCCGCGACGACATCCGGGCCATCGGCCCAGCCCACGCTGACGCCGCGCAGCCGGACGCCGGGCGCCGCGGCCCCCTCTTCGGCGGCCACCGCTCCCGCCGCGGCTGTCGGGGCAGGCGCGGCCGCGGCCTGCCCCCACCGCGCTGTCTGCGCTCCGGCGTCGCCACGGCGGCCCGCCTCCTCGGCCGCGACCCTCGTCAGGGCCGAGCGGAGGGCCGGCAGCTGCTGGACGGCCGTGCTCGCGGCGGCGAGCGGCTCGGCGAGGGCCAACTGCAGGAGGAGGACGGCCGCCGCCGTCGTTCCCGGGACCCCGGCGGCGCCGGCCGTGACGAGCGTGAGCCCGGCCGCGGTGGCGGTGGCGGCGATGACGAGGGCCTGGGCGAGGCCCTCGGCGGAGGCCCCCCGCCGTTCGAGGCGCGTGAGCCTGCCGTCCTCGGCCCGGAGCCCGGACAGCACGGCGCCCGCTCGGGCGTTGGCCGCAAGGTCCGCCGCGGCGGAGAGCGCCTGGCCGACGCGCGCGAGGAGCCGGGACCGGCCCGCCTGGAGCCGGCGCGCGGCGCGCCGGTCGGCCGCGAGGGCCACGGCGGGCGCGGCGAGGAGGGCCACCGCGAGCGCGGCGGCGAGGAGGGGAACCTGTGCCGGGAGCAGGAGCCCGACGGCGACGAGGGAGCCCAGCCCGACGAGGACGGCCGCGGCGATGGGGTGCACGACCCGCGGGAGCTGGTCCTTGACGGCCTCGGTGTCGCCGACGAGAGACTCGAGCGCCGCCCCGGGCACGAGGAGGCGGCGGGCGGAGAGCCCCCGCGCCGAGAGGATGCCCCAGAGCCGGTCGCGCAGGACCGTCAGTGTTGACAGGACGGCCGAATGCACGGCGAGCCGCTCCCGGTAGCGCAGCAGGGCCCGCGCGATGCCGAAGAACCGCACGCCCGTGATGGCGGTGAGCAGGTAGAGGATGGGCGGCTGCTCGCTCGCGCGCACGATGAGCCAGCCGGACAGGGAGGCCAGCGCGATGCCCGCCGCCGCCGCGCCGAGGCCCGCGAGCGCCGCGAGGACGTACTTCCCGGCGTCGGGCCGGACGAGGCGGGCGAGCTCGCGCAGCCAGGCCAGGTCCGAGGCCCCGGCCTCGGACGGTGCCTGCCGGTCGGCCGGCCGGCCGTCGACGAGGTCGGCGACGTCGGCCCGGAACCGTTCGGACGCCGTCTCCCGCCCGGCGCCGCCGGTCTCAAGCCGGACGACATGGTCCGCGAGCGCCGCCGTGCGCCCTTCGTGGGAGACGAGAAGGACAGTCGCCCGGCCGCGCAGCGAGGTGACGGCATCCTCGACGAGCGCGGCCGAGGCGGCGTCGAGGTGGGCCGTCGGCTCGTCGAGCAGGACCGTGTCCGCGCCGTCCGCGACCCTGGCCAGGCCGCGGGCCACGGCGAGCCTGCGCTGCTGCCCCGGGCTCAGCTCCGCCGGGTCGGCATCGCCGAGCCCTCCGAGGCCCAGTTGCGCGAGGAGCCGGCCCGCCAGCGCCGGGTCATGCGCCCCGGCGTGCCCGGCGTAAAGGGCGAGCTCGCCCGCCGCCCTCGGCTCCGTGAACTGCGGATGCTGCGGGACCCACGCGATCCCGTCCGCCGCAATGCCGCGGACGCTCCCCGAGACCCGGGCCCCGGCCCCGTCCCGCACGAGACCGGCCAGCGCCGCGAGGACGGTCGTCTTGCCCGAGCCGCTCGGACCGGCGAGGAGGGTCACGCGGCCCGCGGGCGCGGTGAAGGTGAGGTCCGCGACGGCGTCCCGGGAGGCCCCTGCGTAGCGCACGCCGAGGCCCTCGACACTGATCTCACGCATCGGCGCCGCGGCGCCGAGTCCCGACCCGGCGGCGCCGAAGCCCGGTCCAGCGTCACCCCGACCCTGCCCGGCCAGGGCCGTGCCGCGGGCGGCGCCGATGCGCGTCCGCGCGCGGCGGAGAGCCTCCGCCCCGTCCTCGCTCGAGTGGTGGGCCGAGCCGAGGTCCCTCAGCGGCTGGAAGCATTCGGGCGCGAGGATGAGGGCCAGGAGGCCGGCTTCGAGCGGCATGTCCCCGTGCACGAGCCGGACGCCGATGAACACCGCGACCACCGCGACGGAGATCGTCGAGACGAGCTCCAGCGCGAGCGCGGAGAGGAACGCGACCCGCAGGGTCGACATCGTCCGGTCCCTGTAGGCGAGCGACAGCCCCGCGAGCGCTGCGCGCTGTTCGGCGGCGCGGCCCAGGCCGACGAGCACCGGCAGGCCCTGAGCCAGCTCGACCAGGTGCGAGCCGAGCCGCAGGAGCGACTGCTGGGCCTCGGACACCGCCTCGAGCGTGTGCCGGCCGATGAGGACCATGAAGAGCGGCACGAGCGGGAGGGTCGCGGCGAGGACCAGCGCGCTCACCCAGTCCGCCCCGAGGATCCTGGCCCCGACGAGGACCGGCACGGCGGCGCACTGGACGACGGCGGGCAGGTACTGGGTGTAGAGCGCGTCGAGGGCGTCGAGCCCGCGGACGGCGAGCACCGCGGTGGCCGCGGCCGACGACGCGACCCGCGCCTCGCCGTCGTGCGCGGCTCCTCCCGGGCCCGCGGCCCCGGTCGCGAGGCCGGCCTCGAGGAGCTGCGCGCGCAGCTCCTCCTTGACGCCGACGGCGGCCCACCGGCCGGTCGCGGCGGTCCCCCAGTGTGCCGCGGCGCGGACGAGGACGCCGACCGCGGCCAGGAGCGTGCTGTCCGCGAGGGCGCTCGCCTGGACGCCTCCCGCGGCGAGAGCGGCCAGCCCGGACGCCACCCCCTGGGCCATGAGCGCGAGGCCCGTGGCCTTCGCGACGGCGAGCGCGCCGAGGAGGACGAGCGCGCGCCGCGTCGTGGGGCCCAGCGGGATGTCCGGCCGCACGGGCTAGCTCCCGCCGGCCGGCGAGCCCGTCACGAGGCGGCGGACGGTCGCGGGGACGACCGAGTGGGCGGTCGGGATGCTGCCCACGGTCAGCCGGCGGCGGAACACCCAGTATGTCCAGGCCTGATAGGCGATCACGAGCGGGAGCCCGACGAGCGCGACGACCGTCATGAGGCCGAGCGTGTAGTCCGACGAGGACGCGTTGGCGATCGTGAGGCTGTTCGCCGGGTCGATCGTGGAGGGCAGGACCACGGGGAAGACCGCGGTGAAGATGCCCGCGGCGCCCGCGACGAGGAACAGCGCGACGGCGATGAACGCCCGCCCCTCGGAGCCGCGCCGGCCGAGCGCCCAGGCCGTGGCCGCCGCGACCACGGCGGCGGCGGTGAGGGCCCAGCTGTACCAGGCGCCGGTGCCGAGCTGCACGGCGACGGCCCACGCGGCGAGCGGCAGGACCCCGGCCGGGAGCCAGCGCACGAAGGCCGCGTGCGCGCGGGAGCGGATGTCGCCGTCGGTCTTGAGCGCCATGAAGGCGAGTCCGTGCACGAGGGCGAAGGCCACCACGGCGAGCCCGCCGAGGACCGCGTAGCCGTTGAGCCACGCGAACGGCCCGCCCACGCGGTCGCCGTTGGCGTCGAGCGGAAGGCCGGTCGTCGTGAGGGCGAGCATCGCGCCGACGCAGAAGGCCGCGACGCCCGAGCCGAGCGCGATCGCCCAGTCCCAGCCGGCGCGCCAGCGGTCGCTGTGGATCTTGCCGCGGTACTCGAAGGCGACCGCGCGGAAGATGAGGGCCACGAGCGTGAGGGTCAGCGGCAGGTAGAGGGCGGAGAACAGGGACGCGTACCAGTGCGGGAAGGCGGCGAAGGTCGCTCCGCCGGCGGTGAGGAGCCACACCTCGTTGCCGTCCCACACGGGGCCGATCGTGTTCAGGAGCACGCGGCGCTCCTGCTCGCCGCGCGCGAAGAGCTTCATGAGCATGCCGACGCCGAGGTCGAACCCCTCGAGGAAGAGGTAGCCGATCCAGAGCACGGCGACGGCCCAGAACCAGACGGTCGGGAGGGCGGGGAGGGTCTCGGGCAGGGATTCCACAGTCAGGCTCCTAGTAGGCGAAGGCCAGGACGTCGTCGGCGGGCTTGCCGCCGGAGGCATCGTCGTCGTCCTTGTGCTGTGCGGGCGCGAGCCCGGGCATGGCCGAGGCGACGCCGCCGCGGACGTAGGTGACCAGGAGGCGCACCTCGACGACCATGAGGGCCGCGTAGATGGCCGTGAGGACCACGAGCGAGGTGAGGATCTCCCCCGAAGATACGCCGGGCGAGACGGCGGCTGCGGTGAACATGAACACCTGGTCGACGCTGCCGGCCATCGCCGGGTTCGGTGCGACGACGAAGGGCTGGCGGCCCATCTCGGTGAAGATCCAGCCCGCAGCGTTCGCGCCGAAGGGGGCGAGGATGCCCACGACGGCGAGCCGCATGAGCCAGCGGGACCTCGGCACCGTGCCCCGGCGCGTCGCGTAGAGGGCGACGGCGGCGGCGAGGGCCGCGAGCCCGCCGAAACCGATCATCATGCGGAAGCCCCAGTAGGTGACCTCCATGACGGGGACGTACTGGACCTCGCTTCCGGCGCGCTCGCCGTAGCGCGGGTTGTCGGGGAGGCTCGCGCCGTACTGCCCGCGGTACTCGTCGAGGAGGCTGTTCACGCCCTTGACCTCGGTCGTGAAGTCGCCCTTGGCGAGGAAGGAGAGCAGGCCGGGAAGCTCGATGACGGCGACGATGTCGTCGCAGTCCCGCGCGCCGACGTTGCCGATGGACAGCACCGAGAAGCCTGTGCCGTCGTGGCAGGCGGCCTCGGCGGCGGCCATCTTCATGGGCTGCTGCTCGAACATGAGCTTGCCTTGGAGGTCGCCCGTGATGCCGGTCCCGGCGAAGGAGATCATGGCGACGACGGCGCCGATCCGCAGAGAGCGCAGCCAGACCGTGTGGTCGGTGCGGTCGCGGCCGGGGACGTCGGGCGCCTCGCCGACAACGACGCGCCCGTCCTCGCCGACCGTATCGATGCCGTCGTGCCGGCGCTGCCACAGGTGGTACCAGGCGATCCCCAGCAGGAACGCGCCAGCGACGCCGAGCGCGCCCATGAGCGTGTGCGGGAAGGCCACGAGGGCGGTGTTGTTCGTGAACACGGCCCACGCGTCCGTCATGACGGGCCGCCCATCGACCACGGTGACGCCGACCGGGTGCTGCATCCAGCTGTTCGCGACGATGATGAAGTACGCCGAGACCACCGAGCCGAGCACTGCGGCCCACAGGGCGGCGAGGTGCAGGCCGGGCCGCAGCTGCTTCCACCCGAAGATCCAGAGGCCGAGGAACGTGGACTCGACGAAGAACGCGAGCAGGGCCTCCATCGCGAGCGGCGCCCCGAAGACGTCGCCGACGAATCGGCTGTACTCGCTCCAGGCCATGCCGAACTGGAACTCCTGCACGATGCCCGTGGCCACGCCCATGATGAAGTTGATCAGGAAGAGCTTGCCCCAGAACTTGGTCATCCTGAGGTATTCGGCCCTGCCCGTGCGGTGCCACATGGTCTGCATGATGGCCACCACGAGGCCGAGGCCGATCGTGAGCGGCACCATCATGAAGTGGTAGACCGTCGTGACGCCGAACTGCCAGCGCGCAATCTCTACAGCGTCCACGCATGCTCCCCTCGCAGGTCGACTTCTACGTCCCGTAGAAATCTTGAGTTCTACAAAGTGTAGAACACGGACCCCCGCCTCGGCACCAGTCTGCGTCCAGCTCACAGCGAACGGAACCCGCGCGGTGTGTTCCGAAGTGTTCTACCCCGCGTAGAATGGATCGTGGGCGCAATGGACGCCCGCCGCGCGCCAAGGGGTGGCGCGGCGGCAGAAGAGGGTGAGGACTGAGGGACGATGGCAAGCCTGGGTGAACTGGAGCGTTCGGTGATGGACCTGCTGTGGTCGGCGCCCGAGGCGTCCACTGCCAACGATCTGCGCGATCGGCTCGCCTCGAACGAGGGCCCTGACCACGCGGGCAAGGACCTCGCCGTGACGACCGTCCTGACCGTGCTCTCGCGCCTCGAGAAGAAGGGCCTCGTCGAGCGCGAGCGCGGCACGCGCCCGCACCGCTACCGGGCCGTCTCGACCCGCGAGGAGCACACCGCCACGCTCATGCACGAGGCACTCGGCACTGCGCCGGACCGCGAGGCAGTCCTCGCGAGGTTCATCGGCGCCGTCTCCGACGCCGAGGCCGCGACGCTGCGCAGGCTCCTGGCCCGGGGCTGATGCTCGCCGCCGGGAGCCCCGCGTGCTCCTGACCGCCTACCTCCTCGCCCTGCTGGCGCTGGTCCTGGCATGGCCCGTCCCGGTGGCGCTGTCGCGCGCCCGCTGGACGGCCCGCTCCCCCTTCGCCGCCATGGTCCTGTGGCAGTCCATCGCCCTCGCCGGCGGGCTGTCCATGATCGGCGCGATGCTCGTGTACGGGCTCGAGCCGCTCGGCGGCAACCTCCTCGCCGCGCTGCGCCGTGCCACGACGATCGTCCTGGGCAACGAGAGCCCCGGCGAGCTCCACTTCTGGCACCTCTTCGCGCTCTGCACGGCGGCGCTCCTGACCGTCCACCTCGTCTTCACGCTGCTGCTGACCTACGCGCGCATCGTGACCCAGCGGCGTCGCCACCGCGAGCTCCTCGCGCTCCTGAGCTCGCCCTCCGGCGCCCTCGACAGGACGTGGGTCATCAACCACCCCGCCCCGGTGGCCTATTGCCTCCCCGGCGGCTCGCGCTCGGTCACGGTGCTCTCCGACGGGCTCATGGAGGCGCTCGCGCCCGAGGAGCTCGCCGCCGTCGTCCGCCACGAGAGGGCCCACCTCACCCAGCGGCACCACCTGCTCCTGTGGGCCTTCGAGGCGTGGCGCGCCGCGCTCCCCTGGCTGCCCACGAGCCGCCTCGCGCGCGCCGCCGTGAACTCGCTCGTCGAGATGCTCGCGGACGACGTCGCCCGCCGCTCGACCCCCGACGCCGTCCTCGTCCGGGCGATCGCGCTCGTCGCCGTCGGCAGCGCGGACGACGGCGAGCGGCCGCCGGGTGCGCACGGCGGCTCCCTACCCGCGACCATGGACAACGGCGAGGACGTGGACGTCGCCGCCCGGCTGAGCCGGCTCCTGACGCCCCGCCCGCCGCTGGGCCGGACCGCGACCGCCGGTGTGCTCACGGCCTCGGCCCTGCTCCTCGCGGTGCCCACCGTGCTGCTGCTCGCCCCGGGGATCGCGTAGGCCGAGCGCTACGCGTCGATGCGCTCCTGTGGTCCCCGCTCGCGGCCGAGCGCTACGCGTCGATGCGCTCGCGGTCGAGCTGTGAGCTCCCCGTCACGATGAAGTCCTTGCGCGGGGCCACGTCCGAGCCCATCAGCAGCTCGAAGACCTCCTCGGCCCGCTGGGCGCTCTCGATCGTGACCCGGCGCAGGCTGCGGTGGCGGGGGTCCATGGTCGTTTCGGCCAGCTGGTCGGCGTCCATCTCGCCGAGGCCCTTGTAGCGCTGGATCGGCTCCTTGTACTTCTTCCCGTCGGCCTCGAGCCGGGCCAGGAGGCGGTGCAGCTCGGCCTCCGAGTAGGTGTAGACCATCTCGTTCGGCTTGGATCCGGGGTGGACCACCTCGACGCGATGGAGCGGCGGGACGGCAGCGAACACGCGGCCCTGCTCGACCATGGGCCGCATATAGCGGAAGAAGAGCGTCAGCAGGAGCGTGCGGATGTGGGCGCCGTCGACGTCGGCGTCGGTCATGAGGATGACACGGCCGTACCGCGCCGCCGAGAGGTCGAAGCTGCGGCCCGAGCCCGCACCGACGACCTGGATGAGGGCCGCGCACTCGGCGTTCGAGAGCATGTCGCCGACGGAGGCCTTCTGCACGTTGAGGATCTTGCCCCGGATCGGCAGCAGGGCTTGGAACTCGCTCGAGCGCGCGTGCCGGGCCGTGCCGAGCGCAGAGTCGCCCTCGACGATGAACAACTCGGAACGCTCGGTGTCGTCCGTGCGGCAGTCGATGAGCTTGGACGGCAGCGTCGAGGACTCGAGGGCCGTCTTGCGCCGCTGGGTCTCCTTGTGGACCCGCGCGGTGATGCGCGACTTCATCTCGTTGACGACCTTCTCGAGCAGCACGGCGCTCTGGTTCTTCTCGCCGCGCGCCGTGGAGCTGAGCTTGGCGCCGAGCTCCTTCTCGACGACCCTGGCCACGATCTGCCGCACCGCCGGCGTGCCGAGGATCTCCTTGGTCTGCCCCTCGAACTGCGGCTCGGCGAGGCGGACGGTGAGGACCGCGGTCATGCCGGCGAGCACGTCGTCCTTCTCGAGCTTGTCGTTGCCGGCCTTGAGCTTGCGCGCGTTCGCCTCGACGGTCCTGCGGAAGACCTTGAGCATCGCCGTCTCGAAGCCGGCCTGATGCGTGCCGCCCTTCGGGGTCGCGATGATGTTCACGAAGCTGCGCATCGTGGTGTCGTAGCCGACGCCCCAGCGCAGGGCGACGTCGACCTCGCAGGTGCGCTCGACCTCCGCGATGCGGCTGTGCCCCTGCTCGTCCAGGACGGGAACGGTCTCCTTGAAGGTGCCCGAGCCGTGGAGCCGCCACACGTCCGTGACGGGGGCGTCGATGGCGAGGAAGTCGACGAACTCGGAGATCCCGCCGTCGTGGTGGAAGACCTCCTCGTGCACGCCCGACTCCCCCGGCGTCCCGGGCAGGCGGCGCTCATCGCGCACGGTGATGCGCAGGCCCGGCACGAGGAATGAGGTCTGGCGCGCGCGGGCGGTGAGCTCCTCGTAGGAGAACTTCGCATCCGGGGTGAAAATCTGCGAGTCCGCCCAGTAGCGGATCCGGGTCCCGGTGACGCCGCGCTTGGCCCTGCCCACGACGTCGAGCACGGAGTCCTCGATGAACGGCTCGAACGGCGCGGTCGGATTGGGCCGGCCCGTGTCCTTGAAGCGGCCGGGCTCGCCGCGGCGGAACGACATCTGGTAGGTCTTGCCGCCCCGGTCCACCTGGACGTCGAGGCGCGCCGAGAGGGCGTTGACGACGGACGCGCCGACGCCGTGCAGGCCCCCCGAGGCCGTGTAGGAGCCGCCGCCGAACTTGCCGCCCGCGTGCAGCTTCGTGAAGACGACCTCGACGCCGGTGAGCCCCGTCTTGGGCTCGACGTCGACCGGGATGCCGCGGCCGTCGTCGTGCACCTCGACGGAGCCGTCAGGGTGCAGGATGACCGCGATCTCGTGGCCGAACCCGGCGAGGGCCTCGTCCACGGAGTTGTCGATGATCTCCCAGAGGCAATGCATGAGGCCACGCGAGTCCGTCGAGCCGATGTACATGCCCGGGCGCTTGCGCACCGCTTCCAGCCCCTCGAGGACGGACAGGTGCCGGGCGGTGTATTCAGAACTCGGTGCCACGCGGTGGGAACTCCTTCTTGGGAGGTCGAACAGGCCTGCTGCAGGATGGCAGGGTACAGGTCAAGGCTAGTCGGCTTCGGCGCCCGGAAGCGCACACGACCCGGGCGTCAGGCCGCGAAACGGTACTGCCGGTCCCGGTCCGTTGCCGAACTGCAATACGCCTCGAGCGAAAGTTGCGTATTCTTGGCACCTTTGCGGGGAAGGACGGTGTTAGATGTAGTGACCGTGCTAAGAACCACCCGGTTGTTGTGAAGGAGGCTGAGATGACTGCAGCACTGGCGGACCGCACCCTGACCGCGGCGGATCGTTGTGACCGCTGCGGCGCCCAGGCCTACGTGCGAGTGGTCCTGGAATCGTCCGGTGGAGAGCTCCAATTCTGCGCACACCACGCGCGCGCCGTCGAGGGAACCCTTCGGCCGCTCGCGTCGCACTGGCAGGATGAGACCGGCAGGCTGACCGAGAAGGCCGCCCTCCCCGAGGACTGAAACAGACGTCGCCCCGGCCCAGCGGCCAGGGGACATGCGAAGGAGGCCCGGACACCCATGGTGTCCGGGCCTCCTGCCGTCCGCCCCGCCGCTAGTCGAGGTAGTCGCGCAGCACCTGGGAACGCGACGGATGGCGCAGCTTCGACATCGTCTTGGACTCGATCTGGCGGATCCGCTCACGCGTGACGCCGTAGACCTTGCCGATCTCGTCGAGGGTCTTGGGCTGCCCGTCGGTCAGCCCGAACCGCATGGCCACGACGCCGGCCTCGCGCTCCGAGAGCGTGTCGAGGACGGAGTGCAGCTGTTCCTGCAGGAGCGTGAAGCTGACCGCGTCGGCCGGCACCACGGCCTCGGAGTCCTCGATGAGGTCGCCGAACTCGGAGTCGCCGTCCTCGCCGAGCGGGGTGTGGAGCGAGATCGGCTCGCGGCCGTACTTCTGGACCTCGACGACCTTCTCGGGGGTCATGTCGAGCTCCTTGGCGAGCTCCTCCGGGGTGGGCTCCCGGCCGAGGTCCTGGAGCATCTGGCGCTGGACGCGAGCGAGCTTGTTGATGACCTCGACCATGTGCACGGGGATGCGGATCGTGCGGGCCTGGTCCGCCATGGCACGCGTGATCGCCTGGCGGATCCACCAGGTGGCGTACGTGGAGAACTTGAAGCCCTTCGTGTAGTCGAACTTCTCGACGGCGCGGATGAGGCCGAGGTTGCCCTCCTGGATGAGGTCCAGGAAGAGCATGCCGCGTCCGGTGTAGCGCTTGGCCAGGGAGACGACGAGGCGCAGGTTCGCCTCGAGCAGGTGGTTCTTGGCCCGCTCGCCGTCGTGGACGATCCGCTCGAGGTCGTGCCGGTGCTGGGGGTCGTACGTCTCCCCCTCCTCGTCGAGCTTGTGCCGCGCGAACAGGCCGGCCTCGATGCGGAGCGCGAGGTCAACCTCCTGCTCGGCGTTGAGCAGGGCCACCTTTCCGATCTGCTTGAGATAGTCCTTGACCGGGTCGGCCGTCGCGCCGGCGCTCGTCACCTGCTGGACAGGCGCGTCGTCCTCGTCGGCATCCGAGATGACCATGGCCGATGAGGGCTTGCCTTCCTTGCCCTCGCTCTCGATGGCCTCGTCCTCGGCGGCGATCTCGCCCTCGTCGGGGGTGACCGAGTCGAGGTCCTCCTCGGCGGTGTCCTCGACGGCGTCGCCCTCGGCCTTGGTCTCGTCCGCCTTGCCCTTGGCGTCCTTGGCCGCGGCCCCTCGGGCCGGAGCCTTCGCCTTGGCCGCGGCGGCCCTGCCCGCCGACCGCTTGGTCGCGGTGCGCGCGCCAGCGCTCTGGGCCGAGCCGTTCACCGTCGCCGTCTCGGCGGTCTCTTTATCCGTGGGGGGCGTCACGATTACCTTCCTGCCGCAGTGCCGGTGCAACCCTGCGGGCAACACCACTATGACCCTGTCAAGTCCGAAGTGCGGCGCAAGCGCCTCCACCGGACCGAAGGGTCGTCTTGGTTAACCCTCCGGCGTCCGAATTCGTTCCCCACAGGGGGCAGCGATCGGCTTCCGGTGTTCGGACCCAACCGGGTCTGGCGTCCATTCTCTCACGAAGGCGGCGCCTCGTTCCCCATTGCCGCTTCATGGCATCGTCCTCTCCGCGTCATGGCGCGCGCGGCGGCGCCCCCGCCACGCCCCGGCGGGCCGCCCGGGCGCGTGCGGGCTCATGCGGCCGAGGGACGGCGCCAGGCGGCGTCCCCGCGACGGGCCCAGCCCGAGAGCTCGCCGTGGTCGACGAAGCGCCGGAGCAGCTGCGCGAGACGATAGTCCGGGTCGACGCTCAGGGCGCGCTCGAGGTATCGCATGGACCGCCCTCCCCTGCCGCGCGCCCACTGGACCCACGCGAGCAGGGACAGGGCGGGGGCCCGGACCTCGGGCTCCTCCATCTCTGTGAGGCGCTGGCAGATGCGCTCGAGCTGCTCGACGCGCCCCCAGTCCGGCGGGCCGGCGGTATGCCCCAGGAGCACGGCGCCGAAGGCCGGGTCCGCCCCGCCGCCGAGGGAGTCCTCGCGGGGGCCGCTGGGTCCGAGCGGATCGGCTTCGGCGGCGGCACCGTTCAGGCCCTGCGCCTCCCGGTCCGCCCGTCGCCAGACGTCGAGCGCCACGGCGGCCCGCGCCGCGCTCACGCCACCGGGCAGGGCCGGCGGCGCTGCCGGGGGCCCTGCCTTCGCCCCCGCAGCGCGCAGTCCGGCCGTGGCGCGGCTCCCACGCCAGGCCGTGCTGGCGTCCGCGGCGGCGGCCACGATGACGGCGTCCCGCAGGGCCGGCCGTGCAAGAGTCACGCCGAGGAGCCGGAGCCGCTCAGGGCCGACGGCAACGGCGCCGCCCAAGACCTCGTCCCACGCGGCGAGCGCCGCCGTGAAGGCGAGCGGATCCCACCACCGGCCGGGGTCCTCCCGGTAGCGCTGCAGCTCGGCGGAGAGCGCGGCCGGCGGCAGGAGCCGCTCGAGCGGCTCGGGGATCTCCGTCGGCCCGTAGGCGCTCCCGCGGTACACCATCTCCGCGCCGATGCGTCCCGTTCGCAGCTCCTCGACGCTGCGGCCCGGCCAGGGACAGCACGTGAGGTCCGTGCACAGGATGGTCCGCCAGTGGGTCGGACCGACGATCCAGGCATCCAGCACGGGCAGGCCGGATCCGTCGAGCCGCTCGCCGACAGCCGCGAGGAGATGGGCATGCGGGGGCCTGTCGACGGCCGGCCACTCGGCGTCGGTGTAGAGGGCCAGGACCACGCCCTCCGCCTCGGAATCGGAACACACGTAGTCCCCGACCATCCCCGCATACTGGCCGAGTCCGCCGGGGTTCTGGCCGGGCAGGCTGACCCGCAGCGTCGGCCCGAGCCTGCCGCGCCCGATGCTGACCGCAACGAGGCTCTCCGACGGCCACTCGCCGAGCGCATGTGGGATGTACGCGAGCACGTCCCCCGGGCTGCGGATCGTGAGGGGCTCCTCGGCAGGCTGCAGCTGGGAATCGGAGGGATGGCTGGCGGGCTCGGGCTGCTTGATGCTGTCCATGCCGCCAGTCTCGGGCGGCGCGGGAAGGGGCGGCCGGCCTGGGACTCCTATGTGGACGACACGCCGATGCGGACCGCTGGGGAGGAGAAGTCAGCCCCTCCGGCTGCGGAAGTCCGCCCAGACCTCGCGCATGGGCGCCACGCGGATCCCCTGCGCGGCGAGGTCCCTGCGGACCTTCCGCCGGACGCCGAGCAGGGCGGCCGTCCCGACGCCCATGACCACGAGCTGCACCGCGAGCGCGACCCGGAAGGCGCCGAGGCTGTAGAGGCCCTCGGGGCTGAGGCCCAGAGCGTGCTGGATGTCGAGCAGGTAGCCGATGAGGAACATCGTCGCGAGTGCGGCCGCGAACCCCCCGGAGTTCACGATCCCCGTCGCCGTGCCGAGGCGGTGCGAGGGGTTGAAGGTGCGCGCGAAGTCGAAGCCGATCATCGAGCACGGCCCGCCGAGCGCGAGGACGGCGACGAGCGCGGCCATGAGCCAGAGAGGCGCCCTCCCAGGGACGATCAGCACGGCGGCCCACGCCGTCGCGGTGAGACCCGTGATGACGAGGACGAGGGTCGAGCGCCGCAGCGGATGCCGGGACACGAAGCGCCCCATCGGCGGCCCCGCGAGCAGCGAGACGATGACGAAGAAGGACATGAGGCCGGCCGCCTCGGCCGTGCTGTACCCGTGGCCTGCCAGCATGAACGGGAACCCCCACGCGAGAGCGAAGACGTTGCCGCTGAACTGGACGGTGAAGTGGCTCCACAGCCCGAGGCGCGTGCCGGGCTGGCGCCAGGCGGCCGCGAGCACGTCCCGCGTGCCCTCGGGCGGCCCGTCGCGGCGCGCCTCGGTCCCGGGCGGGGCATTGCGCAGGAGGGCCAGGACGAGCACGATCACGAGGACCGAGAGCGACGCGAGCCCGAGGAAGGCCGGCGTCCACCCCCACACGTGCAGGAAGGCCAGGAACGGGATGACGCTCACGAGCTGGCCGAGCTGGCCGATGGTGCCCGTGAGCTGGCTCAGCAGCGGCGCGCGGCGGCCCTCGAACCAGACGGGCACGAGGCGGAGCACCGAGACGAACGTCATCGCGTCCCCCATGCCCACGAGCATCCGGCCGATGATGCCCGTCACGACGGATTCGGCGACGGCGATCTGGAGCTGTCCCAGCGCCATGAACGTGGCCCCGACCGTGACCATGATGCGCGTGCCGAACCTGTCCACGAGCAGGCCGACAGGGATCTGCAGCGAGGCGTAGACGACGAGCTGCATGACGGTGAAGGCCGAGAGGAGCGCGCCGCCGGCGTGAAAGCGCTCGGTGGCCTCGAGGCCGACGACGCCGAACGACGTCCGCTGGACGACGGCCACGAGGTAGGCGGCGATGCCGATCCCCCACACCATCCACGCCCGCCAGCTGTTCACCCGCTCGATCCTAGTCGGCCGGGCGGCCCCTCCCGGGATTCCCGGCGTCGTATCCGCCGTGCGAGGCGAGGAAGGCCTCGGCCGCGGCGCCGAGGTCCTCCGCCGTCGGCAGCTCGTCCTCTGGGCCCGCGAGGAGCGAGCGCAGCGGGAACTCCTCGGAGCGGTCGTCGAAGCGCTTCTCGAGACCGGCGACGAGCTCGCGGACGTCGGCGGAGGCGGACACCTGCTCCGCGACCTGGCGCTCGACCTCCCGCGCCGCCTCGCGCAGGCGGTCGCTGGGGAGCATGAGCGCGGACGCGGCGCCGAGGTGCTCGAGCCCCGTCACGGCGGCGGCCGGGTATTCGGCGTCGGCCAGATAGTGGGGGACGTGGACGACGAAGCCCGTCACGTCCCGGCCGGCCTCGATGAGGCGCAGCTCGAGGACGTGGCCGATGGCCGCTGGGAACTCGACCGTGGGCTTCCACCGCGAGATCCGCTCGACAAGCTCCTGCCGGGTCCCGTGGACGGTCACGCCCAGGGGCCTGGTGTGCGGCACGGGCATGGGGATGGCGTGGAGCCACAGCACGGACGAGACGTCGAGCTGCTCGACGAGGCCGACGACGGCGCGCGCGAAGCGCTCCCACTGCAGGTCAGGCTCGGGACCTGCGAGGAGGAGGTACGGCCGGCCGAGCCCGTCTGTCAGGCGGTACAGGGCGAGCCGCGGCGGCTCGTAGCCCTCGAGGTGGTCCTCGACGAACCGGATCCTGGGCCGGCGGGAGCGGTAGTCGAGCAGCTGGTCGACGTCGAACGCGGCCAGTGCGCCGCCGGACTGAGCGTCCACGAGCTCGTCGACGATCTGCCGCACGGCGTGCCCTGCGTCCGCGAAGCCGGTGAAGCCCATGATGAGCGGCAGGCCGCGCAGCCTGGCGTCCTCGCTCAGCTCTCGGGCGGCGGTGTACAGTCCGGCCGGCTCCTGCAGGGGTCCGGTCACGGGGTCTATCACTGTGGAATCCTCTCTGGCCGGAATCCTCTCTGGCCATGCTGTGGAGCCCTCGCTGGAAGGCTGGAGAGTCCAACGTGGGCCAGCCTTCGATCATTCCACGAGCGACTACGATCGTTAGGACCTGAAGCAACCGCAGCGAAATACTCCAGCGCGCGACGAGGACGACGGCCGCCGCGCAGAATCGAGGCCACCGAAGTGTTCAGCAACCGCGAAGTCACCCTGAGCGCCATCGCCAAGGACCCGCGAAAGACCCCGAGCGACGCCCTCGTCGTGGGCGTCGCGGTGGGCCCCGACGGGCCTGTCCTGCTCGAGAGCCCGCTCAGCCCCCGCAGCGCCGAGGCCATTGCCTCGACGCTGCGGTCACTCGGGGTGACGGGTGCTGCCGACCAGCTCCATCGGCTCCCCGGGCTTCCGGAGCTGGGGACCGACGTCATCGCGCTCGCCGGCGTGGGGAAGATCGACGACGGGGCTGCGCCGAGCGCCGAGCAGCTGCGGCGGGCCGCGGGATCCGCCGTGCGGCAGCTCGCGGGGAGCGACACGGTCGTCCTGGCCCTCCCCGCCCCGACCGCGGAGGAGCTCGGTGCGGTCGCGGAGGGTGCGGCCCTCGGCGCCTACGCCTACACCGAGCACAAGACCGCGACGCAGGACGGCCCGAAGTCCAACGTCCGCCGCGCCGTCGTCTACTCGCCGGCAGCGGGCACGACGGCGGCCGACGACGCGCTCGCCCGTGCCGCCGTCGTCGGCTCCGCGGTCAACGTGACGCGCACGCTCGTGAACATGCCGCCGAGCCAGCTCTACCCCGAGACGTTCGCCGAGGCCGCCCGCGAGCTCGCGAAGGGGCTCCCCGTCAAGGTGACGGTGTGGGACGAGAAGCGGCTCGCGAAGGAAGGGTTCGGCGGGATCCTCGCCGTCGGCCAGGGCTCTGCGCGCCCGCCGCGGCTCGTCAAGGTCGAGTACGCGCCGGCCAAGTCCGCGCGCCGGGTCCACTTCGTGGGCAAGGGCATCACGTTCGACACCGGCGGCATCTCGATCAAGCCCTCGGCGCAGATGGACCAGATGAAGAGCGACATGGCGGGCGCGGCGACCGTGCTGACCGCGCTCCTCGCGGCGGCCCGGCTGGGCCTCGGCGTCTCGGTCACTGCGTGGCTGTGCATGGCCGAGAACATGCCCTCGGGCACGGCCCAGCGGCCCGCCGACGTCATCACGGTGCGCGGCGGCAAGACCGTCGAGGTCCTCAACACCGACGCCGAGGGGCGGCTCGTCATGGCGGACGGGCTCTCCGCCGCGAGCGACGAGGAGCCCGACGTGCTCGTGGACGTCGCGACGCTCACCGGCGCCGCGCTCATCGCGCTCGGGACGCGGACCGCGGGCGTCATGGGGGACGACGCCGTCACGCGCCCGCTGCTCGACGCGGCGGCCGCCGCGGGCGAGCCCGCCTGGCCGATGCCGCTCCCGGAGGAGCTGCGCGCGGGCCTCGATTCGCCGACGGCCGACATCGCGAACATCGGCGACCGCCCAGGGGGCATGCTGACCGCGGCGATCTTCCTCCATGAGTTCGTCGGAGCCCGCGCCGATGGCAGCGCGGTCCCGTGGGCCCACGTCGACATCGCGGGCCCCGCGTTCAACACGGGGTCGGCCTACGGCCACACGCCCAAGCAGGGAACGGGGGCCACTGTCCGCACCCTCGTGGCGTACCTCGAGGCCCTCGCGGGCGAGGCAGACGCCTGACCCAGCGGGCCCGACGCAGACGGCCTCGGGCAGCTTTTCATAATGCGAAATTCAAAATCCGCTAAGTGGAAGTGCTAGAGTTCCCGTGACTCTGGCCACAAGCCCGGTGACATTCAATCCGGGAAGGTGGAGCATAGTCCGTCAGGGGGATAGGGTTTCCCCTGATACCGGGCCTGCGCGGACCGCCGCAGGCACAAACTGTCACATCTGACGGCGGAACGCCGTCCACAAGGCGAGGGAGCGTCCACGTGGCCGACCAGGCAACTGCGCAGGAATTCGACATCTTGGTCCTCGGCGGCGGCAGTGGCGGCTACGCCGCGGCGCTGCGCGCCGTCCAGCTCGGCCTCACCGTCGGCCTCGTCGAGAAGGCCAAGCTCGGCGGAACGTGCCTGCACAACGGCTGCATCCCGACCAAGGCGCTCCTGCACTCGGCCGAGCTCGCCGACCACGCCCGCGACTCCGCGAAGTACGGCGTCAACGTCACGCTCGACAGCATCGACATCACCGCCGTCAACGCCTACAAGGACGGCATCGTCGCCGGCAAGTTCAAGGGCCTCACGGGCCTCATCAAGTCCAAGGGCATCACGGTCATCGAGGGCGAGGGCCGCCTCACCGCCCCGGACACGATCAGCGTCAACGGCACGGCGTACAAGGGCAAGAACATCGTCCTCGCGACGGGCTCCTACTCCCGCAGCCTCCCGGGCCTCGAGATCGGCGGCCGGGTCATCACCTCGGACGAGGCCCTCGAGCTCGACTACATCCCGCAGAGCGCGATCGTGCTCGGCGGCGGCGTGATCGGCGTCGAGTTCGCCTCGGTGTGGAAGTCCTTCGGCGTCGACGTCACGATCGTCGAGGGCCTGCCCTCGCTCGTTCCGAACGAGGACGAGACGATCGTCAAGCAGCTCGAGCGCGCCTTCAAGAAGCGCGGCATCAAGTTCTCCACCGGCACGTTCTTCCAGGGCGTCGAGCAGAGCGAGAACGGCGTCAAGGTCACCCTCGTCGACGGCAAGACCTTCGAGGCCGAGCTCCTGCTCGTGGCCGTCGGCCGCGGCCCTGTCACGGCCAACCTCGGCTACGAGGAGGCCGGCGTCACGATCGACCGCGGCTTCGTCATCACCAACGAGCGCCTCCACACCGGTGTGGGCAACATCTACGCGGTCGGCGACATCGTCCCCGGCGTCCAGCTCGCGCACCGCGGCTACCAGCAGGGCATCTTCGTTGCCGAGGAGATCGCGGGACTCAACCCCATCGTCGTCGAGGACGTCAACATCCCCAAGGTCACGTTCTGCGATCCCGAGATCGCGACTGTCGGATACACCGAGAAGGGCGCGAAGGCCAAGTTCGGCGACGACCAGGTGCAGACGCAGGAGTTCAACCTTGCCGGCAACGGCAAGAGCTCGATCCTCGGCACGTCGGGCACCGTCAAGGTCGTGCGCCAGAAGGACGGCCCCGTCGTCGGCGTGCACATGATCGGCGCCCGGATGGGCGAGCAGATCGGCGAGGCGCAGCTGATCGTCAACTGGGAGGCCTACCCGGAGGACGTCGCGCAGTTCGTCCACGCGCACCCGACGCAGAACGAGACCCTCGGCGAGGTCCACCTCGCCCTCGCCGGCAAGCCGCTCCACGGCTGAGAAGCCCCGACAGCATTCGCACGAGAAGAGAACTAAGGAGTACGGGGACCCATGTCTGAAACCGTCAACCTGCCTGCGCTCGGGGAGAGCGTCACCGAAGGAACCGTCACCCGCTGGCTGAAGCAGGTGGGCGACCGCGTCGAGCTCGACGAGCCCCTCGTCGAGGTCTCGACCGACAAGGTCGACACCGAGATCCCGTCGCCCGTCGCGGGCGTCCTCGAGGAGATCCTCGTCGGCGAGGACGAGACCGCCGAGGTCGGCGCACCCTTGGCCCGCATCGGCGACGGCGCCGGCGCGGGCAGCGCCCAGGCCCAGGCCGAGCCCGCCGCGCAGGAGGCGCCGGCTCAGGCAGCCCCCGCCGAGGAGGCCCCGGCCCCGGCGCAGGAGCAGGCAGCCCCGGCGCAGGAGCAGGCAGCCCCGGCCCAGGAGCAGGCCGAGCCGGCCTCGGCGCAGGCCGCGGCGGAGGGCCACGAGGTCACACTCCCGGCCCTGGGCGAGAGCGTCACCGAGGGGACGGTGACCCGCTGGCTCAAGGCCGTCGGCGACACCGTCGAGGTCGACGAGCCCCTCCTCGAAGTTTCCACCGACAAGGTCGACACCGAGGTCCCCTCCCCCGTCGCCGGAACGCTCCTCGAGATCCGCGTGAGCGAGGACGAGACCGCCGAAGTCGGCGCCGTCCTCGCCGTCGTCGGCTCCGGCGCCCCGGCGCAGGCAGCGCCCGCCGCCGAGGCACCCGCCGCCCCCGCCCAGGAGGCACCGGCGGCCCCCGCCCCGGCGGAGGCGCCTGCCCCGGCCGCCCCGGCCCAGGCGGCCCCGGCGCCCGTCCAGGAGGCTCCTGCCCAGGCGGCCCCGGCCCAGGGTGCCGAGGCCGGCTACGTGACCCCGCTCGTGCGCAAGCTCGCCAACCAGCACGGCATCGACGTCTCGACCCTCACGGGCACCGGCGTCGGCGGCCGCATCCGCAAGCAGGACGTGCTCGCAGCCGCCGAGGCCGCCGAGGCAGCGCAGGCCGCCCCGGCACAGGCAGCCCCGGCCGCCGCCCCGGCGAAGGCGGCCCCCGCCGCAGCGGCGTCGTCCCTGCGCGGCACGACCGAGAAGGCCCCGCGCATCCGGCAGGTCATCGCCCGGCGCATGCGCGAGTCGCTCGACACCTCGACCCAGCTCACGCAGGTCCACGAGGTCGACATGACGAAGATCGCGAAGCTCCGGGACAAGGCCAAGGGCCAGTTCCTCGCGCAGAACGGCACCAAGCTCACCTTCCTGCCGTTCATCGCGAAGGCCGTCGCCGAGGCGCTCAAGCAGCACCCGAAGCTCAACGCCGAGTACCACGAGGACACGCAGGAGATCGTGTACCACAGCGCGGAGCACCTCGCGATCGCCGTCGACACCGAGAAGGGCCTCCTCGTCCCGGTCGTCCAGGACGCGGGCAGCCTCAACCTCGCGGGCCTCTCGGCCAAGATCGCGGACGTGGCCGACCGCACCCGCAAGGGCAAGATCGGCCCGGACGAGCTCTCCGGCGGCACGTTCAGCATCACGAACATCGGCTCGGTCGGGGCGCTCTTCGACACCCCGATCATCAACCAGCCGCAGGTCGCGATCCTGGGCACGGGCGCCATCGTGAAGCGCCCGTGGGTCACCCAGAACGCCGAGGGCGACGACGTCATCGCCATCCGCTCGATGATGTACCTCTCGCTCACGTACGACCACCGCCTCGTGGACGGCGCGGACGCAGGCCGCTTCCTCCAGACGCTCAAGGCACGCCTCGAAGAGGGCGCCTTCGAGGCCGACCTCGGCCTCTGAGCAGCGCGCACGACGCCGACGGCGCCCGTCCCCCCGGACGGGCGCCGTCGGCGTCTCCTCACCCGGGCTGCTGCCGCGCGGGGCCGCCACGGGGCAGAGGGCATTCGTTATGGACTTGGGACCCGCCGCGCCTGCGCCCGGCGGATCGAGCGGGGGCCCGCCGCTAGACTCGGACCCATGACCCTCGTCTACAACATCGTCGTCTTCGTGCACATCGTCGGTGCGGCCATGATCATCGGCCCATGGATCGCGAACATGAAGCAGCCCACGGTCGGGCCGCGGCAGTTCGACGGCGCGATGACCCAGCTGCTCACGGGCGTCATCCTCATGGGCCTCATCCCCGTCCTCCGCCAGACGGACGAGGCCTTCGCTGACCCGAACTATCCCAAGCTCATCGTCAAGTTCTCCGTCGCCGTGATCGTCGGCGCCCTTGCGTTCGTCGGCAACCGCAAGCGCAAGTCCGGTGAGGCGGTCGCGCCCGGGCTGGCCCACGCCGTCGGCGGCCTGGCCCTCCTCAACGTCGCGATCGCGACCATCTGGAACTAGTCTCCAGGGCGCCGCACCGAGCCCCGGCAGCCAGCGCCACGCGTGGCGGCCGGGGCCGCCTTGTGCCCGGATAGTTCCTCAGTTGTGCCTAGGATGGGCGAGGACGGCGCAGTCCTTCCGGCTGCGCCGCGGCACACCGACCACGCACGCAAGGAGCACGCATGGCTACCATCCGCAACGCGCACACCGTCTGGCAGGGCAACCTCTTCGAGGGCTCTGGCGAGACCACCTTCGACTACTCGGGCATCGGCACCTACGACGTGACGTGGAAGGCGCGCACCGAGGACGCCCGCGGCAAGACGAGCCCCGAGGAGCTCCTGGCAGCAGCGCACTCCGCGTGCTTCTCGATGGCCTTCAGCAACGAGCTCGACAAGGCCGGCTACAAGGCCGAGCACATCGAGACCAAGGCCGAGGTCGGCTTCCAGCCGGGCGAGGGCGTCACCGGCAGCAAGCTCACCGTCGCGGCCCGCATCCCGGGCATCGCCGAGGACGAGTTCCAGAAGATCGCCGACGCCGCCAAGGCCGGATGCCCGGTGAGCCAGGCGCTCTCCATCCCGATCACGCTCGAGGCCACGCTCGAGGCCTGATCCCAGCCGGCCCGGAAGGACCGCAGCGCCCGGAGTGCCCCGGGCGCGGGACGCACGGAAGGCCCCCCGACGCACCACATGGTGCCTCAGGGGCCTTCCGTGCGTCCCGGCCGGCTCAGCCCTCGAGGGCCGGGACCGCCTCTTCGCCGGCCCGGGCCTGCGGGCGCGGGGGCAGCGGCGCCGGGCGGAGCGACCGGTAGCCCTCGCGCGCGGGCGGGCGCTGCGTCGGGATCTCGACGAGCATCTCCTTCAGCACCCCGATCCCCTGCTCGAGCTGCGGGTCGATGCCGGCGGCGTGGGCATGCGGCGGGTACGGCACCTCGATGTCCGGCTCGACGCCGGCGTTCTCCACGCCCCAGCCGACGCCGTCCTCGAACCACGTCGCGTAGCGCGGCTGGGTGACGCCTGTGCCGTCGGCGAGACGGAAGCGGTGGTCGATGCCGACGACGCCGCCCCACGTGCGCGTCCCGACCACGGGGCCGATGCCGCGCAGCTTGGACACCTGCGTGATGATGTCCCCATCCGAGCCGGCGAACTCGTCGGCGAGGATCACGACCGGGCCGCGCGGGGCGTGCCGCGGGTAGGTGCGCGGCTGCTCGCCACGGGGCATGCTCCAGCCGGTCACGCGGCGCCCGATGAGCTCGGCGACGAGCTGGGACGTGTGCCCGCCCCGGTTGCGGCGCACGTCGACGATGAGGGCGTCGAGCGCTGTCTCGGTGTCGAGGTCCCGATGCAGCTGCGCCCAGCCGCGCGCGGCCATGTCCGGCACGTGGAGATAGCCGAAGCGGCCCTCGGATGCCTCGCGCACGAGCCGGCGGTTGGCCTGGACCCAGTCCTGGTAGCGCAGCCGCTCCTCGTCGAGGATGGGCACGACGGCGATGCGCCGGCTCTCGCCCGACTCGTCGCCGTGGGCCGGGCCGTTGAGCATGGTCAGCTCGACGACCTTCCCCGCCGCTCCGACGAGGGCCATGGCCGGACCGAACTCGGGGGTGAGCGGCACGCCGTCGACCTCGAGGAGCCGGTCGCCCGCGCGCACGTCTGCGCCGGGCGACGCCAGCGGCGAGGACGCGAGCGGGTCCGAGGACTCGTTGGCGAGGACGCGCCGGACGACCCAGCCGCCGTCGAAGTCGAACTCGCCACCGAGGCGGCCCTGGCCGCCCGCCCCGGGCTCGGTGACGAGCGCGGGGGTCACGTAGGCGTGGGACGTCCCGAGCTCGCCGTGGACCTCCCACAGGAGGTCGACGAGGTCGTCGTGGGAGCCGAGCCGGGAGACGATCGGACGGTATCGGTCCGCGACTTCGTCCCAGTCGGTCCCGGCCATGTCCGCGGTCCAGAAGAAGTCGCGCTGGAGCCGCCAGGCCTCGTCGAAGGCCTGGGACCACACGGATACCGGGTCGAGCCGGACGCGGATCCGGTCGAGGTCGACGGCGATGTGCTCGCTGTGCCCGTCCTCGGCCGCCGACGAACTCGGCACGCTGTGCACAGCCCGGTCCCGCACGTACACGACCCGCGACCCGTCGCCGCTGAGCCGGTACGCGTCGAGCGCGGAGACGAGCGTCGTCTCGACGCCCGTGAGGAGGTCGAGGCGCTGGAGGGTTGGCGGCGTGTCCTTGTCCCCCGGCTTCGCCTTGCCCTCGCCCGTGGCCCCCGAGAGGTCCTGGGAGAGCCACAGGAGCGCGTCGGGTGCCGCGGAGAGGTGCGAGAAGTTGCCCTGCCGGACGGGCAGGGCCACGATGCGGTGCTGGATCCCCTCAAGGTCCACCGTGACCGGGGCGGGCGCGGACGACGGCGACTGGCCGGCGCCGTCGGCTCCGTCACCGGAGGCGATGGACCCGCGGCCTGAGGCCCCGAAGTCCGCCACGCGCGGCCCGAAGGGGCTCGCCGCGGTGGCCTCGAGCGGGACGATGTACGGCTTGATCGGGCTCGGGAACGACAGGTCGAACGAGTGCCCGTCGTAGACCGGGTCGAAGCTGCGGCCCGAGAGGAAGGCGAGATACGAGCCGTCGGGAGTGAACGCCGGGGACGCGTCCCAGAAGCGGCCGTCGGTGACGTCGGCGATGGTGCCGGTCGCGCATTCGGCGAGGCGGATCTTCGAACGCGCGCCGAACGCCGTGACGGGCTCGCTCCAGGCGAGCCAGCGCGAGTCGGGGCTCCACGCGAGCTGCTCGATGCTGCCCTCTTCGACGCTGCTCAGCGTCGTCGCGGTACCCGCGGCGACGTCGACGAGGTGCACCTCCCCGAACGCCGTGCCGACCGCGATGAGGGTCCCGTCCGGGCTCGGCACGAGCTCCGCGGCGCGGCTCGGCGTCGGGAGTGCGATGCGGCGCACGCGCGGGAGGGAGTCCGCCGTGTCATCGGGGTTCGGGGGCACGCTCTCCCGAGCGGGCACGACGTACGAGCGGGCACCCGCCGGGGCAGGGAACGGGGCGAGGGCCGCCGCAGCCTCGGTTGCCGCAGCAGCCTCGGCGTCGGCGCCGGCCATGGTGTTGCCGGCCTGCCCGGTCCGGGCCAGGGCCGAGACGGGCTGCGGGAGGCCCTCGCCGCCGTCGTGCGTTGCGCGCGCGGGCCCGCCGTCGTACGCGACAGCCGCGGCGCCGCGGATCCCCGCCGCGGCACGGGCGGCAGCCTCGGCGTCGGCGAGGCGCTTGACGAAGAGCCCCTCCTCGCCCTCGTGGTCCGCGATGTAGGCCACGGCGTCCGTGCCGAGCGGGCGGGCGAGCCGGGCGCGGACGCCCGGGGTCGCCTCGACGACCCGGGAGGGCCCATCCCGGTGCGCGAGCCAGTGCACCGTCCCGTGGGACTCGACGACGCTCGCGTGCCCGTCCTGGGCCGGCACGACCTCGCCGAGGTGGCGGGACACCGCGAGGGGGACGGCGCGGCGTGAGGTCGAGGCGGACGCGAGGGCGATGTCGAGGCGGCGCGGCTCGGCGTCGAGGCTGTCGAGGAGCCACAGCTCGCCGGCGGACTCGAACGCAATGCGGGAGCCGTCCGTGCTCGCGTGCCGCACGTAGAAGCGGTCCGCGTCGGTGTGCCGGCGCAGGTCCTGACCGAGCCTGTCCACCGAGTACAGGTTGCCGACGCCCTCGTGGTCGGAGAGGAAGGCGATCCTGCCGTCGACCCACATCGGGTCGCAGAGGTTGCCCTCGAGGCCGGGGAGGAGGCGGCGGAACTCGCCGCCGCCGTCGGGGTCGATCCAGAGCTTCCCCGCCGCGCCGCCGCGGTACCGCTTCCACGAGGCGGGCTCGCGCGTCACGACGCTTGCGACGACGACTGGCCGCTCATCCCCCACGCGCGGGCCGAAGGCCACGGAGTCGACGGGCCCGTAGGGCAGTTCCTCGAGCCAGCCGCCGTCGAGCGGCACGGTGTACGCGTGGGTGTGGCGCGAGTCCGGCTGGTTGTGGGCGCTCGTGACGACGACGCGGCCGCCGGGCTCGAAGCCCTTGACCCGCGTGGTCGAGTGGCCGAAGTAGGTGAGCTGGCGGAAGCCGCCGCCGTCCACGTCCGCCGAGACGACCTCGGGAGCGCTGCCCTGCACGACAGTCCACACGACCTTCGACCCGTCCGGGGCGAAGCGCGGGTTGCGGGCCGGGAGCCGGAGCGCGGACAGCCGCCAGGCGCGGCCCCCGGCCAGGGGCGCGAGCCAGACGTCGTCCTCGGCCACGAAGGCCACGAGGTCCCCGTGCACATGGGGATAGCGGAAGTAGCTGGAGCCAGTCATCCTCCGATCATAGGCAGGCCGCGCAGTGGCAGAGCGCGGGCGCATCGTCCGTCCGCCCCGCCCCTGCGAAGTGTGACGCAGCTCGCTCACGCACCGAGGACGCTGGCCACGCGCCAGCGTCCGTCGACCCGCTCGAGCACGATCCTCAGGTCCTGGTCCCGGCCAGCGGGCTGCTCGCCCACGCGGCCGCCCGCAGCGTCCAGCACCGTGTAGCCGCTCGTGACGATGCGCACGCGCACCACGGCGCTGCCCTCCGCCGCTCCGGGCGCCGGCTTCGGGTCCAGAGACGCCGTGGTCACGCTCGCACGGAAGCCCTCGAGCCGCTGGCCGTCCCGCTCAAGGGCGTCCAGGAGGGCCGCGTCGGCAGCGGCGGCCGCGGAGCCGGGGACGCTCACGGCCTCGAGCAGGGCGCGGTCGGAGGCGGCGATGGCCTGGGACCGGATGTCAGAGAGGGCCTGGACCGCGCGCACCGGGTCGTCCGCGCCGGCGGCCGTGCGCAGCCGCTCCGGGAGGGACGCCCAGCCGCCCGCGGATCCTGGCGCCTCAGCGTCGCCTGCCGACGACCCGTGCACCGCCGTCGTGCGGGCCTCCCCGGGCCACGCCGCCCACCATGCCCCGACAGCGACGGCGACGAGGACGAGCGCGGCCGAGCAGGCGAGCAGCACTCCCATGCGCACGGGCAGGCGGCGGGCGCGCGGGGCACGGCGCGGCCTCGACGCGGTGCCGCCGTCGCCCGGCTCGGCGCCGAACAGCGGCCGCCGCCGGGACCGGCGGAGGCCCGCGAACGGCCAGCGTCCCGCGGGGGGCGCCTGGACACGCGTGAGCAGCTCGGGGATGACGGCGGCGTCCACCGCAGGGGCGAGGTCGACGGGCTCGGCACGGGCGCTGCGCAGGAGGGCGTGGGCGAACTCGGCCGCCGTCGGTCGTGCGAGCGGATCGTCCCGCAGGGCAGCCTCGATGGCCGCGGCGAGCTCCGCCGGCACGTCCTCGACGAGGAGGCTGAGCGGGGGGCGCCCCGCCGTCGGCGGCGGGGGCGAGCCCGTAAGGCAGAACCACGCGAGGGCCCCCAGCGAGAAGACGTCCCGCGCGGCGGTGCGCACGTGCTCCTCCTCCGGGGGCCTCGGCACCGGGTCGACGAAGCCGGGGGTGCCGGCGCCGCCCGCGGACGAGTCGCCCACCATGCGCGCGAGGCCGAAGTCGGCGAGCAGGGGCTTGCCCCGGGCCGTGAAGAGGACGTTCCCCGGCGAGACGTCGCCATGGACCGTGCCCTCTGCGTGCAGCATGCCGAGGGCCTGGGCCACGGGCGCCACCGACGTCACCGTCTCCCCCACGGCCAGCCGCCCGCGGGCCGCGACGAGCCGCCCGAGCGAGCCGCCCGCGGCGTAGTCGGCCAGGAGCGCGATCGCGCCCTGCCCGAGCCTCGCCTCGGCGCCGGCTGCCTCACTCCCGTGCCCCTGCGCCGTCGTCGGCTCTGTACCCCGCACCTCAATGGCGTCCCGCACGGCGAGGACGTGCTCGTGCGGCCGGGCCGCGGCGATGCGCAGTTCCCGACGGGCCGCCGCGAGCACGTCGCGATCATCCCCCACCGTGGGGACGATGACCTTGGCAGCGAGGGCGCGGCCGGTCGCCGCCTCGCGCACGAGCCACACGTGCCCCGCGGCCCCCGTCCCGAGGTGGCGCACGAGGTCGTAGCCCGGCAGGGCGGGCGGCTCGGGCTGGCCCCCGCCCGGCGGCGCGGTAGGCGGCTGGGTCTCCATGGCTCATGTCTACCGCAGACAGGCAGGGGGCCGCAGAAGTTATCCACAGGCCAGTGCGACCTTCGCCACACTGCCGGGCCTGGGCCCCGGCCTGAGGGCTAAGCTGGACGGCATGACTCTTGCGTTCACCCAGCTGGGGTTCGCGCCGGACTACGTCGACTACGAAGCCGGCCTCGAGGCGCAGCGCCAGCTCCACGACGACGTGGTGGCCGGCGACTCCCCCAGCACCGTCCTCCTCCTCGAGCACGCCGCGGTCTACACGGCCGGGAAGCGCACGGAGGACCACGAGCGACCCCTCGACGGCACCCCCGTCATCCCCGTCGACCGCGGGGGCAAGCTCACGTGGCACGGCCCGGGCCAGCTCGTCGGGTACCCGATCGTACGGCTCAGGGAGCCGCGCGGGATCCGCGCGTACGTCGAACTCCTCGAGGACGTCATGATCACCGTCATCAACGAGTACGGGATCAGGGCAGAGCACGTGGACGGCCGCTCGGGCGTCTGGGTCCGCGCGGACGAGCGCGGCGGGGACCGCAAGATCGCCGCGATCGGCATCAGCGTCCGCGACGGCGTCACGGGCCACGGCTTCGCCATCAACTGCAACAACAGCCTGGAGCCGTACGCGCAGATCATCGCGTGCGGCATCACCGATGCCGGGACCACCACCATCTCGGCCGAATGCGGGCGCGACGTCGGCCCCCGCGACATCGTCGACCGGATCACGGAGGAGCTCTCCCGACGCCAAGACGAGTTCGTCGCGGCCGGGATCGCCTCGCCGGAAGGAGCCCTCGCGTGACCCTCGCCCCCGAAGGACGCCGACTGCTGCGCATCGAAGCGCGCAACGCCCAGACGCCCGTCGAGCGCAAGCCTGACTGGATCAAGGCCAAGGTCCAGATGGGACCCGAGTTCGTCCAGCTCAAGAACCAGGTCAAGAAGGAGGGGCTGCATACGGTCTGCGAGGAGGCCGGCTGCCCCAACATCTTCGAGTGCTGGGAGGACAAGGAGGCCACCTTCCTCATCGGCGGCTCCGAGTGCACGCGCCGCTGCGACTTCTGCCAGATCGACACCGGCAGGCCCTCCCCGCTGGACCGCTTCGAGCCGACCAAGGTCGCGCGCTCGGTGCAGTCGATGAACCTGCGCTACGCGACCGTCACCGGCGTCGCGCGCGACGACCTCGAGGACGAGGGCACCTGGCTCTACGCCGAGACGATCCGCAAGATCCACGAGCTCAACCCGGGCACCGGCGTCGAGATCCTCATACCGGACTTCTCCGGCAAGCCCGAGCACATCACCGCGATCTGCGACGCCGCCCCGGAGGTCTTCGCGCACAACGTCGAGACCGTCCCGCGCATCTTCAAGAGCATCCGCCCCGCGTTCCGCTACGAGCGCTCGCTCGACGTCATCACGCAGGGCCGCGACCGCGGCATGGTCACGAAGTCGAACCTCATCCTCGGCATGGGCGAGACCCGCGAGGAGGTCTCGGAGGCCCTGCGCGACCTGCACGCCGCGGGCTGTGACCTCATCACGATCACCCAGTACCTGCGCCCCTCCGAGCGCCACCACCCGGTGGAGCGGTGGGTCAAGCCCGAGGAGTTCGTCGAGCTGTCCCAGGAGGCCGAGGAGATCGGCTTCCTCGGCGTCATGAGCGGCCCGCTCGTTCGCTCGTCGTACCGCGCCGGCCGCCTCTGGGCCACGGCAATGCGCAAGAAGGGCCTGCCGATCCCCGCGCACCTCGCCCACATCGAGAGCTCCGGGACGACCCGCCAGGAGGCCGCGACCCTCGTCGCCTCCCGTCAGGGCTGAGCCCAGCACCTGCCGACCGCGGCGCCCGCCCGGCCCCCGAGGGGCCGCCCGGCGGGCGCCGCGCGCGCGTTGTCCCGTAGAATTGAGGGACTATGGCGAAGAGCACCGACACCTCCAGCACGCCTTCGGACAAGTCTCCGAAGAAGGCGAAGAAGCCGAACGGCTTCACGAACGGCATCAAGCAGTTCATCCAGGTCTTCCAGATGACCCGGAAGGCCGACCCGAACTCCGTGTGGCTCATGGCACTCGTGTTCCTCGCGGTCACCGGCGTGAGCCTCCTCATCGGCTTCCTGCTCGATAACTGGATCACCGGCCTCCTCATCGGCCTCCCGCTCGGCCTGCTCGGCGCCGTCTTCATCCTGAGCCGCCGCGCCGAACGCGCGGCCTTCAGCCAGATCGAGGGCCAGCCCGGCGCCGCCGGTGCCGCGCTCGGCACGCTCCGCCGCGGCTGGATCGTGGCCGAGGAGCCGGTCGCCGTCAACCGCATGCAGGACGTCGTGTTCCGCGCGATCGGCCGCCCGGGCGTCGTCCTCGTGACCGAGGGCCCGAGCTCGCGCGTGCGCCAGCTCGTCGACGAGGAGCGCAAGCGCCTCACACGCATCCTGCCGAACGTGCCGATCCATGTCATCGAGACCGGCCGCGACGAGGGCCAGACCCCCCTGCGCGGCGTGGCGAAGGCCATGCAGAAGCTCAAGCCCGAGCTGTCCAAGGTGGAGGTCGCGACCGTCAGCAAGCGGATCGCCTCCCTCGGCCCGCGCCTCCCCATCCCGAAGGGCATCGACCCCCGCCGCGTCCGGCCCGACCGCCGCGCCATGCGTGGCCGCTGACGAGGACGAACCCGCGGCATACGCGAGGACCCCGGGCAGTGCCCGGGGTCCTCGCGCGTGTTCGGCGTCCATCGTGGTTCCGTCGACGCCGGGGACGGGGGTTCAGAGGCGCACGACGACGGTTCCGGCCGCCTTGTCGTGCAGGCCGCGCTGGTCAGGGTCGAAGATGACCGCGGGGATCACGAGGCACAGCAGGACCGTGCGAATGACCGCCGCCAGCAGGCCGGCCCGCCGGCCGTCGAGGCGCTCGACGCGCAGCCCGGCGATCCGGTGGCCCAGTCCGTAGCCGGCGAGCCCGACGAGGAGGATCTGCTCGACGGCGAACACCGCGAGGATGGCGAGCTGGCTCGCGCCGAAGAAGGCCGCCGCGATCGCGTAGCATGCGGCCCAGTCGATGCACAGGGCGAGCACCCGCCGGCCGGGCCGCCCGATGGAGCCGGGGCCGGCGGCGGGCTTGCCGAGGCGCCGGCCTGGATAGTCGCCCTCGGACGACGGCGTGCCGCCGAGCCAGGAGCCAAGGTCTTTGCGGTCGATCACCGGTCCAGTCTAGGGCGCGTGGCGCGCTGGCCTCGCGCTGCGGTCACCGCTAGCGTTTACACACGACAGCCTTCTGTAACCTGCCCGAAACAATGCGGACACGGCCGGGAAATGCCTCATTCGTAGGCTGGAGCCCGTTGCAGCGAGGCGTCCGGCGCCGCGCAGGCTGCGCGCGCCGTGATTGCGCCCGGCCAGACTGCCACCCCCCTTGTGTATAGGAGCATAGATGTTCAAGTCTGCGGACGAAGTCCTCAAGTACATCCAGGACGAAGACGTCAAGTTCGTCGATATCCGCTTCACCGACCTCCCGGGCGTCCAGCAGCACTTCAACGTTCCGGCCAAGACGGTCGACGCGGACTTCTTCGAGAACGGCCAGCTCTTCGACGGCTCCTCGATCCGAGGCTTCCAGGGCATCGCCGAGTCTGACATGCAGCTCATCCCGGACGTCACGACGGCGTTCGTCGACCCGTTCCGGGTCGAGAAGACCCTCGCGCTCAACTTCTCCATCGTCAACCCGCGCACCGGTGAGCCGTACCACCGCGACCCGCGCGGCGTGGCCGAGCGCGCCGAGGCCTACCTCGCCTCGACCGGCATCGCGGACACCGCGTTCTTCGCGCCCGAGGCCGAGTTCTACGTCTTCGACAACGTCCAGTTCGAGTCCTCCCCGCAGGGCTCCTTCTACAAGGTCGACTCCATCGAGGCACCGTGGAACTCCTCCCGCGAGGAGGAGGGCGGCAACCTCGGCAACAAGACCCCGTTCAAGGGCGGCTACTTCCCCGTCGCCCCGGTCGACCACCAGGCCGACCTCCGCGACGCGATGTGCCTGAACCTCGACGCGGCCGGCCTCGAGGTCGAGCGCTCGCACCACGAGGTCGGCGCTGCCGGCCAGGCCGAGATCAACTACCGCTTCTCGACGCTCGTCCGCGCCGCCGACGACCTGCAGAAGTTCAAGTACATCATCAAGAACACGGCGCTCGAGTGGGGCAAGTCCGTGACCTTCATGCCGAAGCCGATCTTCGGCGACAACGGCTCGGGCATGCACTGCCACCAGTCGCTCTGGAACGGCGGCGAGCCGCTCTTCTACGACGAGAAGGGCTACGCCAACCTCTCCGACACCGCCCGCTGGTACATCGGCGGCCTGCTCAAGCACGCCTCGGCGGTGCTCGCGTTCACCAACCCGACGGTGAACTCCTACAAGCGCCTCGTCAAGGGCTTCGAGGCCCCGGTGAACATGGTGTACTCGCAGGGCAACCGCTCGGCCGGCATCCGCATCCCGATCACGGGCTCGAACCCCAAGGCCAAGCGCATCGAGTTCCGCGCGCCGGACCCCTCGAGCAACCCGTACCTCGCGTTCGCCGCTCAGCTCATGGCCGGCATCGACGGCATCCGCAACCGCATCGAGCCGCCGGCTCCGATTGACAAGGACCTCTACGAGCTCCCGGCCGAGGAGGCCCGCGACATCCCCAAGGCTCCGGGCTCGCTCGACGAGGCCCTCGAGGCCCTCGAGGCGGACAACGAGTTCCTCCAGGCGGGCGGCGTGTTCACGCAGGACCTCATCGACACCTGGGTCGCCTACAAGCGCGAGAAGGAGATCGCTCCGCTCTCCCTGCGCCCGAACCCGTACGAGTTCGAGCTCTACTACGGCGTCTGATCGGCACAGCCGACACCGCTGCGACAGCGCCCGCCCGGGACGGCCAAGCCGTGCCCGGGCGGGCGCTCTTCCGCGCCCTCCGGCCTTTTGGGCCGGGGCACGTGCCGCATCCCCGGCGCGTGCGGCGGCGCTGTCGCCCGACGGCCCGCCTCAGCCTGCGATCGACGTCAGGAGCGCCACGAGGTCGCCCTCGGCGCGCACGTCGTGCGTCGCTCCGGGCAGCACCATGACCTCCCCCTGGGAGACGGTCGTCTCGGCCCCGTCCTCGCCCGATCGCACGACGGCGCGTCCCCGCAGGACGTGCAGCGTCGCCGCCTCGGGCTTGGCGTGCTCCCCGAGGCTCCGGCCGTCGAGGATGGCGACGAGCGTGTGCCGGAGCCGACCGTCCCTGAGCTCGGCCGCGGCGCTGTGCCCATGGGCGTCCGCCCGGGCCCGTGCAAGCTCCCGCTCGGCCTCTGCCGCGAGGTCAACCTTGACGTGCTCCATGTGATGTCCCTCCCCTATCCGGCGGCGTAGAACCGCCGCTCGAAGACCTGCCGCGCACGGCGCGTGAGGTTCAGGTACTGCTGCTCGAGGGCGCTCGCCTGGCCCGGCGGGTAGCCGCACCACCGCGCGACGCCCTCGAGGTCCCGCCTCGAGGACGGCAGGAGATCGGACGCCCTGCCGGTCCATGCGACGTTGGCGCTGCGCACGCGGCTCGCGAGGGTCCAGGTCTCGGCGAGCAGCTCCGCCTCGTCTCCGGGGACGAGCCCCGCCGCGGCGGCCGCCGCGAGCGCCGGGAGCGTCGCCGTCGTGCGCAGCTCCGGATACCGCGCTGCGTGCTGGAGCTGCAGGAGCTGGACGAGCCATTCGACGTCGCTGAGCCCGCCGCGGCCGAGCTTGAGGTGCCGCGAAGGGTCGGCCCCGCGGGGCAGCCGCTCCGATTCGACACGTGCCTTGATGCGCCGGATCTCCCGGACGTCCGCGGCCTCGAGCTTCTCGGGGTAGCGCACGGAATCCACGAGCGCCATGAACTCGCGGGCAACGTCGTCGTCCCCCGCGAGCGGCCGGGCGCGCAGCAGGGCCTGCGCCTCCCACACGAGGGCCCAGCGGCGGTAGTACTCCGCGAACGACTCGAGCGAGCGCACGAGCGGCCCGCTCTTGCCCTCGGGGCGCAGGTTGGCGTCGAGCGCGAGGACCCGCTCGGCGAGGACCGGGGGCTTGAGCGGCTGTGTCAGGAGCGAGGACAGGCTCCCGACGATCTCGAGCGCCTGCTTCTGCGCCGCCGTCGGGTCGGCCCCCGGGAGCGGACGGTGGACGTAGATGACGTCGGCATCGGAGCCGTAGCCGATCTCCCGCCCGCCCTGCCGGCCCATCGCGACGACGAGGACCTGGGTCAGGAGCGGGCCGGAGGCGGCCGCGATGCCCTCGGCCACGCGCAGGGCGCCGAGCACGGCGGCCTGGTCCGTGTCCGCGAGGGCCTCCCCCACCGCTCCGACGTCGAGGAGGCGCGCACGGTCCGCGAGGGCGACACGCAGGATCTCGCGCCGGCGGATCAGCCGGACGAGCCGCATCGCGGCCCCGGGGTCATCGTGGCGGGACAGCTTGGCCTGCATCTCCTGCCACTGCGTGTCGAGGGGCACGGGCCGCAGGTCGACGTCGTTGCCGAGCCACGCGACGGATTCCGGCGAGACCTCGAGGAGGTCGGCGATGAGCCGGGAGTCGGCGAGGACCTGGCACAGCCGCTCGGCGGCGGCCGCGGAGTCCCGCAGGAGGCCGAGGTACCAGTGCGTCGTTCCGAGCGCCTCGCTCACGCGGCGGAAGCCGAGGAGCCCGCCGTCGGGGTCCACGCCGTCGGCGAGCCAGCCGAGCAGGACGGGCAGCAGCTGCCGCTGGAGCGCGGCCCGGCGGCTCACGCCGGCCGTGAGGGCCTCGATGTGCCGCATGGCCCCCCGCGGGTCGCGGTAGCCGAGCGCGGCGAGCCGCTCCTGGGCCGCCTCCGGCGTCAGCCGTGCCTCGTCGGGGCTCAGGTTCGCGACGGTGTTGAGCAGCGGGCGGTAGAAGATGCGCTCGTGCAGCTCGCGGACGCTGCGCTTGGTGCGGTGCCACCGCTCGAGGAGCTGCTCGGGGGTCGAGCGGCCCACCTCGAAGATGCCCTGCGCCGAGCGCGCGAGGGCACGCAGGGCGTCCTGGCCGACGGGCATGAGGTGGGTGCGCCTGAGCCGGAAGAGCTGGATGCGGTGCTCGAGGAGCCGCAGGTAGCGGTAGGACGAGTCGAACTCCGCCGCGGCCCCGCGCCCGATGTACCCGCCCGCGGCAAGGGCCGAGATGGCCGACGTCGTGTCGCGCACGCGCAGCGACTCGTCCGCGCGGCCGTGGACGAGCTGGAGGAGCTGGACCGTGAACTCGACGTCGCGGAGCCCGCCGACGCCGAGCTTGATCTGCCGGTCGGCCTCCCCCGCGGGGATGTTGTCGGTGACGCGGCGGCGCATGGCCTGGACCGAGTCGACGAAGCCGTCCCGCCCCGCGGAGGCCCACACGAGCGGGGCGATGGCCGCCTCGTATCGGGCGCCGAGCTCCCTGTCGCCCGCGATGCAGCGGGCCTTGAGGAGGGCCTGGAACTCCCAGCTCTCCGCCCAGCGCGCGTAGTAGGCCAGATGCGAGTCGAGGGTGCGCACGAGCGGGCCGTCCCGCCCTTCCGGGCGCAGATTCGCGTCCACCTGCCACAGGGCCGGCTCGCGGCCCGTCGACCAGACCGCACGGGCGAGCCCCGTGGCCAGGAACGTGCCGATCTGCACGGCCCGGGTGTCGTCGACGGGTCCCTCGGAATCCCTCGAATCAGCCTCGATCACGTAGACCACGTCGACGTCGGAGATGTAGTTGAGTTCGCGCGCCCCGCATTTGCCCATGCCGATCACGGCGAGCCCGACGGCGGCGACCTCGTCTGCAGGGAACGTCGCCGCGGCCTCGGCCCGCGCGACGGCGAGGGCGGCCTCGAGGGCCGCAGCGGCGAGGTCGGAGAGCTCGGCGGCGGCGATGGGCAGGAAGTCGGTGGGCGAGGCGGCGCCGAGGTCGCGCAGGGCGAGCTCGCACAGCCGCCTCCGGTAGGCGACGCGCAGGGCCTCGTACGCGCTTCCGCCCGTGACCCCGGCGACCGGCCGGGCCGCGTGCGGGTCGGCCCCGACGGCGCGCAGGAGGAAGGCGCGCAGCTCCTCCGGGTCCGCGCCGAGCGGCTCGGCTGAGAGCGGCATCTCGAGCACGTCCAAGTGCTCGGGGCGGCGCAGGAGGAACTCGCCGAGGGCCTCGGACGCGCCAAGGAGGCGGAAGAGCGGCTCGCTGCGCTCGGGGCCCCCCTCGAGCAGAGACTTGAGTTCGGGCCTGCGGTCGAGGAGCCGCACGAGCGTCAGAAGCGCGGTGTCCGGGTCCGGCGCGACGGAGAGGCCCTCGAGGAGGGCATCCGTGCCGACGCCGTCGAGCTCCTCGGCCGCCAAGAACCGCTCGGCCCGCTCAGGGTCGGACGAGCCGAGGGCGATCAGCCTGCGCGCGAGGCTCGGAGCCATGCAGTCCCCTACAGGATGCCGAGGTTGCGGTACAGCTCGTAGGGCGTGACCTCGAGCCGGTACTCGTTCCACTCCTGGCGCTTGTTGCGCAGGAAGTGCTCGAACACCTGCTCGCCGAGGATGTCGGCCATGAGCTCGGACTCCTCCATCGCGTTGACCGCGTCGTAGAGGCTCGCGGGGAGCGGCGAGTGGCCCAGGGCGCGGCGCTCGGAGGTCGTGAGCATCGAGATGTCGTCCTCGGCCGCGGGCGGCAGCTCGTACTCCTCCTCGATGCCCTTGAGGCCCGCACCGAGCAGGACGGCGTAGGAGAGGTACGGGTTCGTCGCGGAGTCGATGCCGCGGTACTCGACCCGAGCGCTCTGGTGCTTGCCCGGCTTGTAGAGGGGGACCCGGACGAGCGCCGAGCGGTTGTTGTGCCCCCAGCTGAGGTAGCTCGGGGCCTCCCCGCCGCCCCAGAGTCGCTTGTAGGAGTTGACGAACTGGTTCGTCACCGCGCAGAACTCGTTCGCATGCCGCAGGAGGCCCGCGATGAAGTGCCGAGCAGTGCGGGAGAGCTGGAACTCGGCGCCCGCCTCGTGGAACGCGTTCGTGTCCCCCTCGAACAGCGAGAAGTGCGTGTGCATCCCGGAGCCGGGGTGGACCGTGAACGGCTTGGGCATGAAGGTGGCATAGGCGCCCTGCTGGATCGCGACCTCCTTGACGACCGTGCGGAACGTCATGATGTTGTCCGCCGTCTGGAGGGCGTCAGCGTAGCGCAGGTCGATCTCGTTCTGGCCCGGGCCGCCCTCGTGGTGGCTGAACTCGACGGAGATCCCGACCGACTCGAGCATGTTCACCACGGTGCGTCGGAAGTCCTGGGCCACACCGCCCGGGACGTGGTCGAAGTAGCCGCCCTGGTCGATCGGCACCGGCGCGCCGTCAGGCCCGAGCTGGTCCGACTCGAGGAGGTAGAACTCGATCTCCGGGTGCGTGTAGCACGTGAAGCCCATCTCGGCGGCCTTCGCGAGCGTCCGCTTGAGCACGTTGCGCGGGTCCGCCGTCGACGGCTCGCCATCCGGCGTGAGGATGTCGCAGAACATGCGCGAGGTCGGCTCGGTCTCCCCGCGCCAGGGCAGGATCTGGAAGGTCGAGGGGTCCGGCTGCAGGAGCATGTCCGACTCGGAGACTCGGGCGAGACCCTCGATCGAGGACCCGTCGAAGCCGAGGCCCTCCTCGAAGGCACCCTCGACCTCGGCCGGGGCGAGCGCGACGGACTTGAGCGAGCCGACGACGTCGGTGAACCACAGGCGGACGAAACGGACGTCGCGTTCCTCGATGGTGCGGAGCACGAACTCCTGCTGACGGTTCATGGGGGGCAGTCCCTCGCCTTCTCAGTGCTGGGCCGGTGCGTGAGCTAAGGAGGCACCGCGGCCGGTGCCTCCCACTCTACTCAGCAACTGGGCCTGCGCTAAGCAGCGCACCGCACGGTCGGCTAGGCTCGGTCCATGGCCCCCACGATCTCCCCTGAGCCGCGCCCGTCCGAGGGCGCCGCGCCGTACGGCAGCGGCGCCGCCCCCGCCGCGCGGACCGGCCGCGTGCGTGTGCACCACCTCGCCCAGGCCAAGGAGCGGGGCGAGCGGTTCGCGATGCTGACAGCCTACGAGCAGTACTCGGCGCAGATCTTCGACGAGGCCGGGGTCGAGGTGCTCCTCATCGGCGACTCGGCCGCGAACAACGTCTACGGCTACGAGACCTCGCTGCCCATCACCGTCGACGAGATGCTGCCCCTCGTGCGCGCCGTCTCCCGCGCCGCGCGCCGTGCACTCATCGTGGCGGACCTTCCCTTCGGCAGCTATGAGGCCTCGCCCGAGCAGGCCGTCGCGGCGGGCGTGCGCTTCCTCAAGGAGGGCCTCGCACACGCGGTCAAGATGGAGGGCGGCGCGTACTACGTGGAGACCGTCCGCGCCATGGTCCAGGCCGGCATCCCCGTCATGGCCCACATCGGCTTCACCCCGCAGAGCGAGCACGCGCTCGGCGGCTACCGCGTGCAGGGGCGGGGCGACGACGCCGAACGGCTCATCGAGGACGCCCGCGCCCTCGAGGCGGCAGGGGCATTCTGCGTGCTCATGGAGATGGTCCCCGCGGACACTGCGGCGGCCGTCGACGCTGCCCTCGCCGTGCCCACCGTCGGGATCGGCGCGGGTAGCTCCACGACGGGCCAGGTGCTCGTGTGGCAGGACATGGCCGGGCTGCGGGGCGGTGAGGGCATGAAGGTCGCGAAGTTCGTCAAGAAGTACGCCGATCTTCGGACGACCCTCCTCGACGCCGCACGCCAGTACCGCGACGAGGTCCGCTCGGGCGAGTTCCCCGGCCCCGAGCACTCGTTCTAGAGAACCCTCGATCCAGCAGCTGTCCGCGCGTCAGTCGTCGTTGTCCGACCAGCCGTCCCCGTCGGCGTCGGACGGATCCCACGCGCGGTTGCGCTCCCTGACCTTCTCGAGCGCCCGCTCGGCCTCCTCGCGTGTCGCGTAGGGGCCGATCAGCTGGGTCCAGTCGCTCTGGGCGTCGACCTCGACTTCATGGGTCCGCACGTTGTACCAGTACTCGACCACGTGAGCCTCCTCCCTAGTACACTCAACCCTATGCCTTCTTCCCCCTCCACGGCACCCGTGGGCACTCTGGTCCGCGGCACTGTGAGCCCCCTGCGGCCCGTGCCGGACTGGATCCCGCGACCCGAATACGTGGGGAAGGCGGCCCCGGCCAAGCACACGGGCTCCTCGGTCCTCTCGCCCGAGAAGATCGAGCTCGTGCGCGCCGCGGGCAGGATCGCCGCGCAGGCGATCGTCGAGGTCGGCCGACACATCCGGCCGGGCGTGACGACGGACGAGCTCGACAGGATCGGGCACGAGTTCGTGCTCGACCACGGCGCGTACCCGTCGACCCTGGGCTACCGCGGCTTCCCGAAGTCGCTCTGCAGCTCCGTCAACGAGGTCATCTGCCACGGCATCCCGGACACCACCGTCCTGGCCGACGGCGACATCGTCAACATCGACATCACTGCCTACAAGGACGGTGTCCACGGGGACACCAACGTCACTTTCCTCGTGGGGGAGGTGGACGACGAGTCGAGGCTGCTCGTGGAGCGGACACAGGAGTCCCTCCGCCGCGGCATCAAGGCCGTCGCCCCCGGACGCGAGATCAACGTGATCGGCCGGGCCATCGAGTCCTACGCGCGTCGCTTCGGCTATGGCGTCGTTCGGGACTTCACGGGCCACGGCGTGGGCGAGGCCTTCCACACGGGCCTGATCATCCCGCACTACGACGCCGCGCCAGGCTACAGCCAGACGCTCGAGCCGGGGATGGTCTTCACGATCGAGCCGATGCTGACCCTCGGCGGGATCGAGTGGGACATGTGGGAGGACGACTGGACCGTCGTCACCCGCGACCGGAAGCGCTCCGCCCAGTTCGAGCACACCCTCGTCGTCACCGATTCCGGCGCCGAGGTCCTCACCCTCCCCTGAACCCGCGAGAGGCACAACGCATGGCCAAGAGCGAGAAGAAGAAGTCCCGGTACGTCATCGGCGTGGACATCGGCGGCACCGGCATCAAGGGCGGCATCGTCGACCTGAAGAAGGGCAAGCTCCTCGGCGACCGGGTGCGCATCGACACCCCCCGACCGGCGACCCCCGAGAACGTCGCGGAGGTCGTCGCCGAGATCGTCGGCGCCCTCGGCGCCCGCGAGGACGCGCCCGAGCCCGACTCCCCCGTCGGCGTGACGTTCCCCGGCATCATCCAGCACGGCGTCTCCCGGTCTGCGGCGAACGTGGACAAATCGTGGCTCGACTTCGACATCGACACGCTCTTCACCCAGCGCCTCGGTCGCCCGGTCGAGGTGATCAACGACGCCGACGCAGCCGGGCTCGCCGAGGTGCGGTACGGCGCCGGCAAGGGCGTCGACGGCACGGTCCTCGTCATCACGCTCGGCACCGGCATCGGCTCGGCCTTCGTCTTCGACGGCAGGCTCGTGCCCAACGCCGAGCTCGGCCACCTCGAGATCGACGGCTTCGACGCCGAGACCAAGGCCTCCGCCGTCGCACGCGAACGGGACGGGCTCAGCTGGGAGGAGTACTCGGTGCTGCTCCAGCGCTACTTCTCGCACGTGGAGTTCCTGTTCTCGCCCGAGCTGTTCATCGTCGGCGGCGGCATCTCCAAGCGCGCGGACGAGTACCTGCCGCGGCTCAAGCTGCGCACCCCGATCGTCCCGGCCGAGCTCAAGAACGAGGCCGGCATCGTCGGCGCGGCGCTCCAGGTCGCCATCCACCACTCCCTCGCCGAGTAGGCGGGACCCCAGCACGGCCGAGGGGCCCGGACCGAGTCGATCGGTCCGGGCCCCGCTCGGCTGAGGATCGGGGGGCTAGCGATTTAGGGGCGCTGCCGCGCCGTGAGGGTCCACGAGACCGGACCTTGCCCGCGAGACCGGGGCTGTCGGGACCGGTCTCGCGAGGAGCCGCCGGTCTCACGTTCCTGGGCCGCGAAGCCGGTCTGTCGGCACCTGTCTCGCAGGAGGCCTCCGTCCCTCAGGGCGGGAGGCATCGCGGGTACGGATCTCGACGCGGAAATCGGGTTTCGGGTACACGGAAGGAGGCCGTCGCCGTACCCGGAATCCGAATATGGCGACGAGATCCGGTGTAAATCAAGCTGTCTGTGACGGCTTGGGTGTGTTGATGCCTGCGGTTGTTGGTG
>NZ_MTIC01000008.1 GCF_001999765.1 Sinomonas mesophila
CCGCAATCACCCTCGCCGCATCACTCGCATGGCTCAACGCCAGCTTTAGCAACACGCCCTAGGCGGCCACGAAGTGTCCGCTGGCGGCCAGAAGAACGGACCTTCGGCGGCCATGAGATCTGCCCAGTTCCTCTCTGAGCCGGCCGCCAGAGGCCCGGTCACCTCCGCGCGACGGACCGCCGAAGCCCACACCGGCGCCCGGCACCCAGAGCAGACCCCGCTCCGCAGAGGACTTCGAACACTTCGCGGAGCAGCCCGCCCGGGCGGTGGCGCTGACACCGGTACGGCTCAGCCACCGTCCGGGCGCCAGTACCGCAGACCGCCGCTGGTGGCGCCGTCGGGGGCGACGTCTACCACGGCGTACGGGAACGCCAGACGGTCCGACTGGTCAGGTCCGCGACCGCGGACGTCTGAAGACCACGTGCCGGTGTTGACGTACCGGGTGGGGCACGCCTCGAGGGCCGACTCGACGGCCCGATGGGTGTGGCCCGAGACGTACCAGGGCACTCCGGAACCGTGCGCCTCGAGGGTACGCGCGAACCGGCCCGCTGCAGCAGGAGCCTTCTCGCCGGTGACTCTGCGCCCGGCGGCCGCGAGCACCATGCGAGTCCCGGCGAGCGGTAGCGCCGACACCGTCCGGAACCTGGACAGGCGCGCCAGGTCCCGGACGGCAGCCCCATCGAGGCCGAGTCGCAGTGACTCGGCCTGCAATAGCTCGTCGTAGGCGAGCTCCCGGATGCGTCGTTCCGCCCGTTCGGAGGCCAGGCACGCCCGGGCGACGGCCCCGGCACGCCTCAGGCGCGACCTCGGAGGAGCGTTCCAGGCGGCAAGCGGTGGTGGATCCAGCTCGTCGGTGCCATTGATCGCCGTTCGGAGCAGCTCGGGAATCCGGTGCAGCGCGTGGTGCTGATGCCCGTGCTCGGCCACGAGCACGTGGGGCACGTGCAGGAACCACGGGTGCACCCGGACCCGCGTGGGCTCGACGGGTGACAGCAGCGCCGACAGACGGGAGGCAACCGCGGGCCGGGCCAGCTCGACGTCGTGGTTGCCGCACACGAAGTGCAGCTGCACGCCACGCGCCGCACACGCCTCCAGCGCCCGGAACGTGTCGACGTGGCGGGTGAGGATGGACTCGAGCCGGGCCAGGCTCTCATCCTCGGCGAACCCAACCAGCTCGAACGTGTCACCGACGAAGGCGACGTGCTGCAGCGGCCCGGAGGCTGCCAGCACCTCGCGGCGGAGGAACTCGCTCAGCACTCTGCCGGGGCGGCGGGGGTCGTCGTCGAACGCGCCCAGATGGAGGTCGCTGAGGAGCCACCACCGCGCCGCGCGGCTCACACCAGCAGTCCCAGCACGCGTGGAAGGACGAGGAGCAGGCACATCGCCCAGAGGACGGCGACGATGCTGCGGCTCGCTGTTCGGCTGAGGAGCCTCGCGCGTGTGGGCCGCCCAGTGTCCGGTCCGGCGCTGTCCGATCCCGCGCTGTCCGCACCGGCACGTTGCACCTCGATCGCGACGAGGGTGATGAGCAGGGCGGCAGCCACGAGCAGCCCGGCCAGATCGATCATGACGCAACCTCCTTCCGTCCGCGTGCCACGCAGGCCAGGACGGTGGTGACGCCCATCGTGACGACACACGCCTGCCACGACCACACAGCGAGGTAGAACATGGCCGTGGACACCGCCGTGAGCGCGCCGAGGCCAAGCACCAGGACGAGCAGCGCGCCGAGCGTGGGGTCGGTCACCGGCGTGAGCCTGGTCAGTGCCTGCCCCGGGAGCAGGATGAGGACGGCTATCGCGGCGGCTGCCTGCAGCGGTGTCGGCAGCCCGACGAGCGTCACCAGAGACAGCGCCACGGCCGCGAGACCGAGCGCCACGGTGGGCCTGCTGACGCCGCTCATGGCGTCACCCGATACGCGCGTGCGTCGGCGTTGCCGAACGCGAGCTCCACGCCGTCCTGCGAGCTCAGCCACGCCTCCAGCTCGGCCAGGCCGCCCGCGCTGCTGGCGCCCTGGAGCACGAGACTCGCTTTCGACGAGCGCGTGAGCAGCACGACGGCGCCGGCAGGGTTGCGCCGGGCGTAGTCGTAGACGAGGGGGCCGCACGTCGCCGTCGCCAAGTCGTTCCGGCACAGATCGTCGATCGTCCGGTACCGGTGTTCGAGGTAGGCCTCGCTGCGCCACGGCGTCGGGTGGGCAGCCGAGATGATCGCCGAGCCGGGGGGCGCGAAACGCTGCACGGCGGCGACGGCGGCGATCTCACCGTCGGTGAAGACGTCATACTGGGCGTTCCCGAACCGGCCCGTCACGGTCAGCACAGCCAGCAGGAACCCGGTGAGCACAAGGACACCCGCGGCGCGGAAGGAGGGGCGTGTGCTGCCGCCCGTGGGAAGCAGGACCGAGCACGCCTGGAAGGCAATGAAAGGCAGGGCAAACAGCGAGACGCGGATGAGCATCTCCCCGCCGTACAACTGAACGGGGAAGAGCAGCAGTGGGGTGACCGCGAGGAGGACCACGCGGAGGTCTAGACGGCCGCTGCGCCAGTCGCGCACTGCCCCCGCGACGGCCAGCGCCCACAGCACGAGGGTGAGAACGATCCGGACCTGGACCACGATCACATGCCCAGCGCTCCCGCTCAAGCGGTCGACGACGTTCGCCTCGAGCGCGGCCGGAATCCCTGCGTCAAGCAGCGGCGGGTGCCCGGCGAGGAAGGTGCTCGCGGGGAAGGCGAGCCAGAGCCCCAGAATGACCGCGGTGATCAGAGGCAGCCGGCTGGGCCAGAGACGTCCAGTCAGGGTGAGCGCGGTCAGGGCGATGAGCACCATGAACGGCGTCAGCTGATGGCTCGCGCAGATGACCGTGACGAGCAGGAGGGTCACCGCGAGGGCGCTCACCCTGTGCGCCGGCCGGGGATCGGCGGGCGTCCGCCCTCGCCACCACGCCGCCAGATCGGCGCGTCGGAAGCCGCGGAACTCGGACGGCCGCGCGGCCAAAGGGCCGATGATGAGCGCGACCACGACGAGGTACAGGAAGAAGCCGAAGGCCTGAGGAGACAGGTAGTCCTGGTCCTGCCAGTTTCCAAGGCAGAAGATCCACAGCACGAGCCAGCGCCGGCGCGGATCGCTCGTCAGGTAGCGCACCAGCACGCCCAGGGCAGCGAGCCACAGACCCATGTTGAGCACCGGCGCCCACAGGGCAACGGCTATGGGGTCGAGACCGGTTGCCTGGAGCACCGTCGCCAGGAGGGCGAAGAAGGCCGGCCAGTTGAAGTACGCGTCGATTCTTGGGTTGATCCCCTGGCTGTTCGTGAGAGCATCCGCGACGCCAAGATGACGGAACGCGACCTCCCCCCGCGGCACGTCCGTCACGAAGGCCGCGGTCCCGAAGAGCACGAGCACGAGCGCCACGATGAGCCACAGCATGACCAGTCGGCGCGCCGGACCCGCGGCATCCCCCCGCAGCGCCACAATGAAGGCGATGTTCAGGAGCAGGACCCCGATCCAGAACGGGTAGGGCAGCACGGCGACGAGGCCCAGATCGCTGCTCACCGGCACGGCCACCGTGGATGCAGCCCCCACAGCAAGCGCCAGCGACACAGCGCCCGCCACTGCGCACCACACCTCACGGGGCTTCCAGCGCCCCATGGTGCGGATGGTCGCATCGAGCCTTCCGGTGATCACGCGACTCATCGCGCCTCCCGCGCGACGCGCCGAAGGACGGCGACCAGCCGGACGCCGACCGCCGCGGCCCCGATGGAGAGCACCACCAGCCATGTCAGGGCCATCGCGCTGGCGCCCCTCTCGGCGGCCGACAGCGCCGAGGCGCAGAGGGCGACGCCGAGCATCACGCCGACCACGATCGCCTCCACGGAGTGACCGCGGACCCGGCATACGGCGTTGTAGGCCTGCAGCACCGCGTAAGGCACCAGTCCGGCCGCCAACCACTGAAGAGCGCCGGCGGACGAGTCGGCGTACCGCTCCCCCAGCAGACTGAGCAGCGGGTGAGCGAAGAGGGCGAGGACGGCGGCAGCCAGACCTCCTATGGCGAGCGACCAACGAAGACTCGCCATGGTGGTCGACACCAGGCGGGCCGGGTCGCGGACACCCTCGGAGAACTGGACGATGCCCATCAGCGTCGGAGCGGTGTAGGCGGCCCAGGCCACCATCCATGCGGGATACCAGTAGGCAGCGGCCTCCGGCGCTACCATGTGCGCGAGCAGGAGCGGCAGCACCAGCCCTGGGGCCCGCTCGGTAAGGGTGAGGAGTTGGTGCGGAATGCCCAGCGCCAGCAGGGGACGGCCGCGCGCCGAGCGCAAGGACGGTCGCGGCCGGTAGCCGACCAGTCTTCGCAGCTGGACCGCACCGACGACGCACGTCACGGTCGACCCGAGGGTCCAGCAGGCCATCAGCACGTCGGCGGAGGCGCCATGCGCCAGCCAGGCCACGAGCGCCGCAGCCCCGAGTGAGACCCCGCCGCCCAGCGCGTACCTCAAGGTCGCACTGGCGCCGCGTCCCAGCGCCACGAGCGCCTGGTCCAGCACGATGACCAGAGTGCCGGTGACGGCAGCCACGAGGAACGTGAGCCAGAAGAGAACCGATGTCACGGCCGTGTCCGGCGCCACCACCGACTGCAGCACGAGGTAGCCGAGGGCCAGCACGGTGCCGGCTATCCCCACGATGGCGAACGCTGCGTCCAGCACTCGCGCGGGCGACTCCCCTCGTCCCACCGAGACGATCACGGCCGACCCGGCGCCCAGCACTGCCAGCTGCGTGCAGATCATCACGGCCGAGACCGCGGCCGTGGTAAGCCCGACCTCACGGACAGACGTCGCATGCGCGGCAATGATCCAGAAGGCGAAGCCAGCACCCGTCTGGGCGGCCTTGGCCACGATGAGGCCGAGGGAGCTGCGCAGGGCGGAGTGCCGGACCGTTGGGACCTCCGTGACAGCGTTTCCCAGTTCAGTGCTCACGACCGAGACTCCTTGCCATGCCCGCGTAGTTGTACCAGCAGAAGGCCACGTAGTAGCGCAGCCACCGAGGCTGGCCCGCGGCGAGGCTCAAGGCGCTGCCCCGAGCTGCCGCGGCGGCGGGCAGCAGCGCCAACCTGGCACCGCGCCAGCCGTGCTTGCGGATCATCCGTCCCAATCCCGTTCCGTCCATGAGGAACTGGTCGAGCGCGAAGTCGAAGTCGTCTGAGGCGAAACGATGTTCGACGACGACCCGTCGTGACACTCCCGTCCGCAGCCCTGACTCCCGCATCCGCCAACGCAGCTCGATGTCCTCCCCCGACTTGAACGAGTCATCGAAACCCATACCCAGCATCAGGTCTCGGTCGACCATCGTCGCCACGAGCCCGAACCAGTTGCGGCTGCGCCCGGTGCGATGGTGGTGTGCCAGCGCCTGCCCCCAGTAGCCCGGCCCAGCGACACTCTCCAGACCGGCCTGGAGGGCGTCGTAGCCGCCCTCGACCAGCTCCGTGAGCAGGTCGGCGACTCCGGTGGGCCCGAACACGACGTCGGCGTCGACGAGCAGGACCCAGCGAGTGCTGCTGCTCCGCACACCGAGCGTCCGGGCCCACGGCAGGCCGCGGCCCTCGTCACTCAGGACCCGAGCACCGGCCGCGAGGGCGAGGTCGACGGTGCCGTCGGTGGACAATCCGTCCACCACGATGATCTCGGCGACACCGGACTGGCGCAGGGCCTCCAGACAGCGCGGGAGCAGGCGCTCCGCGTTCCGGGCCGGAACGACGGCGGTGACCTCGGCAGAGCTGTTACCCACTGTCTCCCACCCCTCAGGCCTGCTCGTCGAGGACTGACGGCAGCAGCTCGTCGAGATACCGGACGATGTCGTCCGACGCCTCGTCCGCCGTGTACGCGGAGGGCACCTGCAGCAAGTGGCAGGGCCGTCCGTCGAGCGCCTTGTTCAGCACGACCCCCTTCGCCGTGAAGTGCTCGCGCCACGGGACGACGGACGTTGCCGCCAGGCCGGTCACGACCCGCTGCGAGAAGCCGGCCATCTCGATGTGGAAGTTGCCGAGCATGCGGTCGACCATCCACTCGCTCGTCCGCTCGACGATCCTAGACCGGGTGCCCTCGAAGCGCTCGACGTAGACGGCAGCCGCGAGCGGGGCCGAGGTCGTCACTTCCCGCCCCGGGAACGCGGTCCCCGGGGCGACCATGCGGTGCTCCGGCGACCATCGCCGGGAGAAGTCCGCGAGGCGCGGATAGCGGATGACGTACGGGTGCACCACGGTGGTGAGGCGGCTGACGCTGTTCGAGAGCTGTGACGGAACGAGGGGCTTCCGGACACCTTGGAACAGGTGCGGGTAGATGGTCCGGTGGTGCGGCTTGATGAACATCGGCTTGGCGTAGCCGAGCAGCGTGGCGTCCTCGGAGAGGAAGGCCCAGTCGTCGCCCATGAACGACCACCCCTCGCGCCGCATCAGCTTGGCGACCGTGCTCGTCTTGCCGGTCCCTCCGGCGGCGGGAAGCGCGATTGCGTGACCCCGGTACGCCATTGTTGCCGCGTGGATCATGCCTGCTCCCCGACCGACCATGGCGGCATCGAGAACAGGCACCACGGAGGTCAACAGCTCGCCCGGCCCGTGAATGCGCCACTGCTCTGCGTCCCTCACGACCTGGACCCGATCGGCATTGAAACGCGCGCTCTTCTCCGTGTACGCGAGCTCGTGCTCGAGCAGACCCGCATCCGGCATGGGCTCCGGCCGGTCATCGACGACGATGTCGGCCTGCCGTTCGGTGTCGGTGGCGAAACATGCCAACATGGTCTGAAGCTGGGCCGCGGCCGGAGCCTTCGCATCGACGTTGATCGTGACGCGGCCGTGGATGTCGAAGTGCAATGCCTTGGTCTGCCGGGTGCGCATGGTCGTCCCCTGTCTTGGTGGTGTCAGTTGGATGGTGTGGACCGTGTCGGCCGTGTCGGCCGTGTCGACGGTGTCCGCGGTGTCGTCGCGGTGGCGGTTGGTGACGAGTGGACCCGTGTCGACGCGAACGCGCAGGCAGCTGCCGATGGCTTGGCGAACGAAGGCGGGGGCTCGGTGGCAAGAGACAAATGCCTCACCTCTTCATGGCGTGTGTAGACTCTGCCCAATGGGACGCCCTGCCGCAGGAGAGCCGCACCAGCGCTCAGCGCCAGGGATGCGAACCCCGACCGAGAACGTGTAAGAGCTGACTCTGCCCGAAATTTGAGCGTATCGTCGGCCGGCAAGGTAAACACCAGTAGTGAGTACTCGCTTATGGTTCCTCTTATCTCGCGTCCTACGTGGGGAATCCTGCGCCGGTACCTAGTCCCGATGGCCTTCCGTCGTTCACCCAGCCCACCTCTCAGCATGCCGTGAGCACCTCGGCCACGAACTCCTGCTGCTCCACCGTCAGGTGAGGGTGCATGGGCAGCGAGAGGATCTGCTTCGCGGCGCCCTCAGCCACGGGGAACGAACCCGACCCGTACCCGAGGTGCGCGAAGGCGCGGGTGAGGTGCACGGGCACGGGGTAGTGCACGCCCGCGCCGATCCCCGCCGCGTGCAGGGAGGACAGGGCGGTGTCCCTGCGGCCTGGCTCGAGGCACCGCACCACGTACAGGTGCCAGGCGTCCTCGTTACCGGGCAGGCTCCGGGGCAGGGCGATCTCGGACACCCCCGCAAGTAGTTGCGCGTACCGCGATGCCGCCGCCCGCCGTCGTGCGTTCCACTCCGCGAGCAGGCGCAGCTTCGCGCGGAGCACGACGGCCTGGAGAGCGTCGAGGCGGGAGTTCACCCCGACGCGCTCGTGGACGTACCTCTCGCGGCTGCCGTGCGCGGCGAGGAGCCGCACGTCCGTGGCGATGCCCGGATCATGGGTCGCGACGGCCCCGGCGTCCCCGGCCGCGCCGAGGTTCTTGCCGGGGTAGAAGCTCGTCGCCGCCACGTGGCCGAGGGATCCGGCCGCCCGGCCGTGGCGGCGCGCGCCCTGCGCCTGCGCGGCGTCCTCGACGACGGCGGCGCCCCCGCCGAGCGCCAGGGGAATGATCCGCTCGACGGGGGCAGTCTGGCCGAACAGGTGGACCGGGACGATGGCCTGCGTCTTAGGACCCACTGCCTCGGCCACCCTGTCCGGGTCGATCAGCAGGTGATCCGGATCGACGTCTACGAGCACGGGCCGCGCGCCGATCCGTGCCACGGCCTCCGCCGTGGCGATGAACGTGTTGGCGGGCAGGACTACTTCTCCCCCTGCCCGCACGCCCACGGCGCGCAGGGCGAGCTCGAGCGCATCGGTGCCATTCGCGACCCCGATGCAGTGGGGGGTGCCGAGGAAGGCTGCGTACTCGGACTCGAACGCCGCCACCTCGGGCCCGCCGATGAAGGCACCGGACTCCAGCACCCGCAGGAGGTCGGGTACGACGTCCTCCTCGATGTCCGCGAACTGCGCGGCGAGGTCCACGAGCGGGACCCGCAATGCCGGCACGGCCTCGGTCATGCCACATCACCTCCTTCGTCCAGCCGGGCCGCGGGGACGCCGACCCACGTCTCGCGCTCCGGCACGTTTCTGACCACAGATGCCCCCATCCCGACCATGGAATACGCCCCGACGAGCGTCCGGTCGCGCACGCTCGCGTTCATTCCGAGGTGCGCCCCCCGGCCCACGCGCACCGACCCTCCGAGGCACACGCCCGCGGCGAGGGTCGCGAAGTCGTCGACGACGTCGTCGTGCGTCAGGACGACGCCGGGCATCACCACGACGTGCTCGCCCAGGAAGACGTCGGCGGTGAGCACGACGTTGGCCAGCAGGATGCTCCCCCGCCCGACGATGCAGCCCTCCGGGATGACGGCGCTCGGATGGACGAGCGTCGCGTACCGGCTTGCGTCGAAGCCGAGCCCTGCGAGCCGGTCCACGGCCCGCTCCCGTGCCGCGCCCGACCGCATGCAGAGGGCGACCTGCGCGTGGCGGTAGGCCTGGACGAGCTCGAACGGCCCCAGGACGTGGGCGCCGTCGACCTCGGTGGTCCTCAGGGACTTATCGTCGTCGAGGATCCCGACGACGTCGTAGTCGTCGCCCTCGCGGACCATGGCCATCGCCTCGCGCGCGAGCCCGCTCGCGGCCAGAAGCAGGAGCTCGCTCATCCGTGGCGGCCGGTGCGCAGGACCGAGGCGACGACGCGGTCGACGTCGTCCTCCGTCATCTCGTGGTACAGCGGGAGGATGAGCGAGTTGTCGCTCAGCCACTCCGAGACGGGCAGGGGCCGGTGGGCGTTCCGGGAGAAGGCCGGCTCGCGGTGCGCGGACATGAGGCCGCGCCGCGCGGAGACGCCGTCCGCCGCGAGCTGCTCGAGCACGTCCTCGCGGGAGGCCCAGAACGTGGGCATGACGTCGAGCCGCAGCGACTGGTAGTTGGTCCGCCCCCACAGCGGGTCGCCAGCGAGCACAAGGCCCTGGACACCGGTGAAACGGCGGCGGTAGAGCCCGGCGAGGCTGCGCCGACGGGCCACGATCGCCGGGAGGCGGCTGAGCTGCACGAGCCCGACCGCCGCCTGGAGGTCGGTCATCCCGTAGCTGAAGCCCAGCTCGAGGTAGCGCTCCTGCGGGGCTGGGAGGGACGACTGGCGGGACTCGGCGGAGACGTCCATCCCGTGCTGCCGCAGGCGCCGGGCGCGCTGCGCCCAGTCGCCCCGGGAGGTTGTGAGCATTCCGCCCTCCCCCGTCGTGAGGAGCTTGCGGGAGTGGAACGACCACACGGTCACGTCCGCCCTGCGCCCGACGGGCTGGTGGTGGTATTCCGAGCCGGCCGCGCACGCCGCGTCCTCGATGACGGGGATCCTACGGGCGTGGCAGAGGCGCAGGATCGGGTCGATGTCGGCGGGCATGCCGCCCTGGTCGACGACGACGACAGCGGACGTCCGCTCGCTCAGGTGCGGCACGAGCGTGGTGGCCGTGACATTCCCGTGCAGCGGCTCGACGTCGGCGAACACGGTCGCGGCGCCGAGATACCTCGGCGCGTTGCCGGTGGCGATGAACGAGTGCGAGGGCACGACCACCTCGGTGCCCGGGCGGACGCCGACGAGGACGAGGGCGAGGTGCAGCGCCGCGGTGCAGCTCGAGAGGGCGACGGCGTGCGGCACGCCATGAGCGGCCGCAAACGCCTCCTCGAACATCGCCACGCGGGGGCCCTGCGCGAGCCAGCCAGAGGCGATGACCTCGCTCACGGCCTCGGCCTCATCCTCGCCGAGCCACGGCTTCATGACGCTGATCCGCTCGACCTGGCCGTCTTGGATGCTCATGGGACCGCCACCGCCCTCGCCGCGGCGATCTCGTCCCGCAGGGGCCGCCGCCCGCAGACGGACGCGCTCGAAGCGAAGACCACCTTGTCCACGCCGTGCTCGGCGGCCGCCTCGGAGACGGTGAAGCGTCCGTCGGCGAGCAGATGATCTGGCATCAGACTGTGCTCCTTCACTTCCATGGGTGTCACGTAGGGGGTTGTTCACGACGCCCCGACGGGGTCGACGATTGCCCGGAAGGCACGCCAGAGGATCCTCAGGTCTCCGGTCAGGGACCAGTTCTCGACGTAGTACAGGTCGAGGCGGACGGCGTCGTCCCACGAGAGCTCGGAGCGGCCGTTGCTCAGCCACAGGCCCGTGATGCCGGGCTTGATGAGCATCCGCCGGTGCGGATAGCCCTCGCGGTCGGCGACCTCGCGGGGCAGCGGGGGCCGCGGCCCGACCAGGCTCATGGTGCCTTCGAGGACGTTGAACAGCTGCGGGAGCTCGTCGAGGGAGTACCGGCGCATCCAGCGCCCGCAGCGGGTGATCCGTGGATCGTCGCGCATCGTGAACAGGACGCCGTGGGCGTCGCTGCCGTTCGTCAGGCCCTCGGGCAGGGCCTCGGCGCCGGGAACCATGGTGCGGAAGGTGACCATCCTGAAGGGTGCCCCGCCGCGGCCGATGCGCTCCTGCCGGAACAGGATCGGCCCCCCGGAGTCGAGCCGGACGACGAGGGCGAGCGCGAGCAGGAGCGGCGAGAGCGCGAGCAGGGCGCACGCGGCGAGCACGATGTCGAGGCCGCGCTTGGCCCAGTGCTTGGCGCCGGAGTAGTAGGGCAGCTCGGCCTCCATAAGGGGAAGCCCCTCGACGGGGCGCCAGTGGATCCGTGGGCCGGCCACGTTCGTCAGGCCCGAGGACAGCACGAGCTCGACCCCGTGCTCCTCGAGGCGCCAGCCGAGCTCCCGGATGTACTGGGTGCCGCCGGGGACGTGGCCGGCGACGATGACGGCGGCGGCATGCTTGAGCGCGACCGTCCGCACGACGTCGTCCGTCGAGCACAGCACCGGGAGCCGCTCGCCCTGGACCGTGAGGCTCTGGCCACGCCGTCCGCCGGGGAGGGCGACGCCGAGCACGTTGTACGCGGCCCCGGGGTACTCCGCGATGCGGCGGGCCACGTAGCGGACGTCCTCCGGCTTGCCGACAACGACGGCGGGAGTCAGGTACAGCCCGTCCCGGCGCTGGCGCTTGAGCCAGGTGCGGCTGAGCCAGCGCGAGGCGAGCAGCCCGAGGATCCCCGCGGAGAGCACGACGCCGAACAGCGCCCCCGGGAACTCGACCTGGAGGATGAACATGACCATCGCGGCGCCGCCGAACACGTGCATCGTGGCGGTCACGACGCGCTTGTACTCGTCCGAACCGACGCCGAACACCGAGGCCTCACGACTCCGGTAGGCCCCGAGCGCCACGATCCACGCGAGCCCGAGGACCGCGAGGATGCCGGGGAAAGGCTCGGCGCCGGCGCCGTCGGTCAGCCATGAGGGGGCAAACGCGTAGCTGCCCAGGATGCAGGAGAGGACGACGGCGGCGTCTGTCACGCGCAGGAACCTCGCATAGCGACGTGGCCAGGCCTCGGCTGCGGCCGACCGGGCGATGCGCGGGCGTGGGGGCGGGATGAGCCCGGACACTCGGCTGGGCGACCAGGACGCGTGCGTCGACATCATGCCGAGGCCGCCCATAGCTGCCTGGCGCCGGTGCTCGGTGTGCTGTGCCACCATGATGGGCCTCCGAGAGGAACGGATGGGAGCTGCCCTGTTTCTCGTTCAAGTACATCGGGCGGTGCCCGGCGGCACACGAGTACCGGGTACGCGATCTGCGCGGAGCCGAGAGGCCGGCGGCACCCGGGCGGTACTCAGTTGCGCCGGGCCGCCAGCGCCGGACTACTCGGAGGGAGCCGTGCGGCCTCAGGACCTCTCCTGAGGTTTCGGGTACGGATCTCGACCGCGAAAGGGCGTTCCGGGTATGCGGTCGCGTACCCGGAACGGCCTTTTGGCGTCGAGATCCGTACCCGAAACGATGGGGAGGGGTCAGTCGAGCACTGCCTCGGGCAGCTCGTCCCGGCCGCGCACGCCGAGCTTAACGTAGCTGCGGTGGAGGTGCCCCTCGACCGTGCGGACCGAGATGGAGAGCCGCTCGGCAATGTCCCGGTCGGCAAGCCCTTCGAGGGCGAGGAGGACGATGCCGTGCTCCCGAGCCGTGAGCTGCTGGGCGGTGAGGAACTGCTCCTCGGGCGAGACGGGCAGCCCCTGGCCGCCGTCGGCGGCGCACTGCCTGGCGAGGGAGCCCGCGCGTCGCGCGGCGACCCGGTCGCCGTCCCGGTCGAGGGCCTGTGCCGCGCGGGCGTAGGCCGAGCGGGCCTGCCGGGGGAGCCCCAGGCGCACCAAGGCCTGCCCCGCCTCGAGATAGCTTCCGGCGCTCGCGTCGAGGACGGACCGCGCCCAGGCGCCCCACGCGTGCGCCCACGCGCCCTCCGCGGCGGGGATCAGCTCGACCACGCGCTGGGCCGGCGCCGTATCCCCGAGCTCGAGCGCAAGGATCTCGGCGACGAGTTCGAGGCCTGGCAGCCCCGCGCCGCCCTCGCGGCGCGCAGTGGCGTGCAGGCCGCTGAGCGCATGCGGCTCCCCGAGCCGATGGCGGGCGACGGCGCGGTGCAGCTCCGCGAGCACGCGCCGCACGTGGTTTCCCCGCCCGGCGGCGGACTCGGCCTCAGCGAGCCAGGCGACGGCGCGGCGCTCGTCGCCCACGGCGGCCGCGGCGACGGCGGCAAGGGCGGTCGCGACCCCGAGGAGCTGGTGCGGGTCGTGGACCCGCAGACTCGCGACGGCCTCGGGCAGGAGCGCCGCGGCATCGCCGAAGCGGCCCCTGCGCACGAGCCCATAGGCCCGGCCGCACAGGAGCGCCGGGCCGCGCGCGACCGCACTGCGGGACCTCGCTTCGAGGGCGTGCCCGAGCTCTTCGTCGCCGAGGTCCCAGCCCCCGCAGTGCAGGCCCGCCAGAAGGCGCAGCGCGAACGCACTCTCGGCGATGGGCAGGAACTCGCCGTCCGCGTCCGTCGCCCCCAGCAGTGCCGTCGAGGTCTCCGCGGCCGCGGCGAAGCGGCCCTCGGCAAAGCGGCTCTCGGCATCCAGGAGCTTCCGCAGGAGCTGGCCTGTCGCGCGCTGGCCGGGGAGCCCCTCGCGCCCGGCCAGAGTGGGCGCCGTGTCCGCCGGGCGGGCCCCGGGGGCATCCCTCCCTCCTGCCTCGGCCAAGAGCGAATCCACGACGCCGTAGTCGCCGCGGTCGGCGGCGCACAGGGCATCGACGAGGGCGCAGTGTTCCTCGACCGACTCCAGCAGGGCCGGATCCGCCTGGCCTCGGGCAGCGAGCAGCGCCGCACGCGCGCGGAGGCGGCCGAGGTCGCCGGCAATCGAGCCGTCCTGGCGGAAGGCCAGCCGGAGGTGGGCGAGCAGGAGGCTGCCGGACAGGAGCGCGCCCGGGGAGGCTGCCTGATCGGGTTTCTGCTCGAGGACCTCGATCGCGACGCTCGTGTCGCCCAGGTCGTGAAGGGCGCGTGCGATGCCGACGCGCAGGCGGAAGCGCTCCGCGGGGGAGCGCAGGAAGCGGCCGAACGTGAGGGCGAGGCCTGGTCGGCCGCCCGCGAGCGCCTCCGCGAGCCCCCTGGCGATCACCTCATCGGGCACGTGGACGCCGCAGTCGAGGTCGAGCTCCAGCCGGCGCAGCCAATGGAGCCCGGCCGGGACCGCATGAAGTGCGATCCGCTCGCGCATCTGGAGCTTTCGGGACGCTGTCGTGACGTGGCAGATGGCATCGGCGCGCATGGGCTGGGCCACGCGGAGGCCGTCGGCTGTCTGCCTGAGCCAGCCGGTCTCGACGAGCCGCGCCACGACGTCGGCGTCGAGCACTCCGGCCTCCGCGAGCGGCTCGGCGAGCGCGACCAGGACCACGGCGTCCCGCTCGCGGGGCGCCAAGACGTCCAGCTCGGCCCCGATCGTCTCCGCGAGAGCCGCGCCGGTGCTCTCGAAGGAGGGCCGGAGCACCCAGACTCCGTCCTCCGCCACGATCCCTCCCCCGGAGCTCGCCTCCTCGAGGAGCCGCGCCAGCAGGTGGGGGTTGCCCCCGCTGATCCGCTGGAGGACGGCGGCGGCGAGCCGGCTGAGCCGGCCGCCGAGCCGCTGCTCGGCGGCCTCGGCGGTCTCCTCCACCGAGAACGGCTCGAGCTCGTGATGCTCGGCCATGCCGTCGTTCCATAGTTTGAGCAGCGCATGGGGCAGGCCGGGGTGAGTCTGCGCCGCGGCCAGGAGTCGCAGCTGCGAGGAGGCAGCAATCTCCGCGAGGATGCCGGCGCTCGCCTCGTCGAGGTCGTGGGCGTCGTCCACCACGACGACGACGCCGCGCCCCTCGGCGCTGTGGGAGCCGAGATCCGCCCAGACGGCTCGCAGCACGCTCACGGGGTCGAGCGCCGGGAGGGGCCCACTGCTCCGGAGGTGGGGGGCGAGGGCCCCGTAGGGAACGGAGCGGAGGGCGTGGCTCGCTATCACGCGCCGGACGGCCTCGCGGGGCGGGAGCGAGCTGACGACCCTGTTCAGGAGGGTGCTCTTCCCGGACCCTGCCTCGCCGGTGATGAGGAGGCTCACGGAATCGCTGCCGCCGAGGGAGTCCTCCAGGGCGGCGCTGAGGGCTCTCCGACGGCGGTCTTGGCCTCTGTGCTCTCGCCCCTCCATGACGTCGTGTCCCCGCCCTAGATGAGCCCGGCCAGGCCGGCTCGGGAGGAGATCCCGAGCTTCGTGAAGATCTGGTAGAGGTGGCCCTCGACCGTCCTGACCGAGACCCCCATGGAGTCCGCGATCTCCCGGTTGCTCGCCCCCCGCGCGGCGAGCGCCGCAACCTCCCGCTCCCGCGCGGTGAGTGAGAGGGCGGGCGTGCGGGGCACGAGCGGCAGGGAGGGCAGGCGTTCGGCGAGCGCGTCGAGCCGGGACTGGGCGAGGGCCGCGGCACCGGGGCGGCCGAGGTCGCGGGCCACGTCGACGGCCTGCGCCGCCGCCTGGGCCTCGATCCCCTCGAGCCGGAGGGCTGCCGCGTCGTCCGCGGCGGCGAGGAGGGCGTCAGGGTCGCACAGGCGCCGCCCGCGGGCCACGGCCCCGAGGAGACGGGTGAAGCGCGAGCCGGTGTGCCGGGCGAGGGCCTCGACATGGCCGAGGCCGTCATCCTCTCGGACCGTGGCCTCGAAGAGCGCCAGGCAGGCTGTCGTGTATCGCCCTGCAGCCTCTTCCTCCGCCGCGAGCGCCCGGAGCAGCCCGGCGGCCTCGGGGTCGCCCAGCCAGCGCTTGGCCAGGGCAGTGCAGAAGTCTGCGGCCCACGCGACCCGCCAGGACGGGGAGCGGTCCGCCGCCGCTGCCCGGTCGAGGTAGCCGCGCGCCTCTGGCCCGTCTCCGAGCTGGGCGAAGGCGAGTGCCGTCGCGGCGTAGGCGAGGCTCAGGCGCCCGCCGAAGCCGGCGTCCTCGAGGTGCACAGTCCCCGCCAGAAGCGGCTCAAGCGCCCGCTCCCCGTGGCCGGCCAGGAGATGGGCCAGGCCCTGCCCGATTTCGACGTCGCCCCCGTGGAGCCTCAGCTGGGACGACCCGCTCCCGGCGAACAGGCCTGCGACGTCGTGGCAGCGCCACCACTGCCCCGCGAGGAGGCAGGCCTCGAGCAGGACGGCATAGCCTGAATCGAAGGCGCCGAGCACGCCCCGGGGACCGCTCTGCACGAGGGATTCCGCGAGGGCGACGGCGTCGTCCGCGCGGCCGGTGGCCGACCACACGTCGGCGAGCATGAACCCGCATGCGGCGCGGAAGGCGGCGCTGCCACCGTGACCGCGCCAGCTTGACCGCAGCCTGTCGGCGAGCCCGCGGTAGCTGCCGGTGAAGCAGCGCTGCTCGAACTCGGCGCGCTCGAGCAGCTCGAGGGCCTCGGACGCCTCGGGTGCCTCGCGACTGGACGCGGCGAGCTCGGAGCGCACGGCGGCGATGGCGTCGAGCGGATCCTCGCGCCCGGGCAGCCAGCGGAGGATCCTGCAGCGCAGGAGCACGCGCCTGGCCGCGCCGACCGGCCCTCCGCTGTCGCCCGGGATGGAGTCGAGCGCCTCGAGCGCCTCCTCCAAGCGGCCGAGCTGGGCGAGGGCCTCCGCGCGGTGCAGCAGGGCCTCGGGGGCGGCGGTGTGGTCCGCCGGGACGAGCCCGGCGAACCTGAGGGCGCGCTCGGGGTCGGCGAGCGAGATGGCCGCACCCGCGGCGGAGGCCAGGAGGTCGCCGCCGATGCCCGCCCCCGAGTCGAGGGACCAGTCCGCGTAGGCGACGAGGTCCCCGGGCGCCTCGCACGGTTCTGGGGTTGTGCCCTGATCGAGCATGTCGCGCAGGCGCCGGCGGCGTTCCTGCGTGAGCCGCTCGCGCACGATGTCCGCCATGCGCGGCTCCGCGAGGGCGACGCCGCGCTGGGCGGTGGCGTCGATCCGCACGAGCCCGGCGTCCTCCATGTGGACGATCACGTTGACGCCGAAGACGCCGGCGAGAGTCGTGAGGGGCACGCGGCGAGCGTCGGCGAGCAGCTCGATGACCTCCCGCACGTCGCGGGGCTCCTTGGCCCAGCGCGCCCGCAGGAGCTCGTCCGCACCCGAGCTCGTGGGTGACTCGATGGGCCCGCGCAGGGTCCACACGCCGCGCCGGGAGACGAGGTTCCCGCGCTCGATCTGTCCGCGGACGATGGTCGGAAGGGCCAGGACGTGCCCCGCGCAGGCCTCGTACAGGGACGAGACGGCCGAGAGCGAGACGATGCCGCCGAGGAGCGTCAGCAGGAGCTCGCGCGTGAGCAGTGGCGTGAGCGTGCCGAGCTGGATCGTGCGGAGTTTCCCCTCCCGGACGAGCCGGCCCAGATCCGTGGGCAGGTCCGCGGGCCGTGGGGCGACGGCGACGAGCTTGGCTGTGCCGTCGTGGAGCAGGTGGGCGATGACTCCGGTGCTCTCCTCGTCGAGGGGCGCCGACGTGTCGACGAGCAGCACCGTCTGGCGCCCTGCCGCGTCCCTCCGGACGAGCTCGTCGACGCCCAGCAGGATGCCGAGGGGGGACTCCAGGTACGCGGGGGCGACGCGGGCGAGCAGGAAGCCGAGCGCGGAATAGGCGCCGGACGACGGCGCGGTGGACGCGTGGACATGCTGGACGTGGGTCTCGGGGCCGAGGGCCGCGACGATGCCGGAGGCGAGGAAGGACTTCCCGACCCCCGGGGGGCCCGTCACGACGACGCCGAGCACGCCAGGTCGCCAGATCTCCGTCAGGGCCGACTCGAGCTCCCGCCGCCGCGCGTGGGCGGCCCAGCGCATCCGCTCGGACTGCCGGTCGGCTCCAGATGCGAGCCAAGGGCCCTGGGCGACGGGCCGCTTCGCGGCGACCACGTCGCCCCGGCCCGCGCCGCTCGGCTCACTGTCAACCAACGCGGCGTCAACCAACGCGGTGCGCGCTGCCCTCATCGGCAGATGCTCAATGGACATAGCCCCCGGTCCTCCACTGGCTGACGGACTAGGGCTCCAAGGCTACTCAGGCACGCTCTTATAACAAGCGTTTGTTTGCCGTTCGCGGGGAATTCAAGTACTCGCCCGCGGGGGCCAAGTAGTTGGCCGAGGGATGCGCTGCGTACACCCCCGGCGCCCGCAAGTACCCGGCATCCCGAGTACTCGCCTCCGGGCACCGAGGTGGCTAGTCCTCTGCCCGCGCCTGCCGCGCGGCGTCCTCCGCCGCGACCCACGCGAGCATCGCGCACTTGACCCGGGCCGCGTAGCGCGAAACGCCCTCGAACGCGGCCGCGTCCCCGAGGACCTCGGGATCCGCCTGCACAGCCCCGCGAGAGCGGAGCATGTCGCGGAACGCGGCCACGAGCTCGTCGAATTCCCCGAGACCGGCCCCCTCGGCGAGGCCGTGGAGCACGGAGGCCGAGGCCATCGAAATCGAGCACCCCTGCCCCTCCCAGCGCAGGCTGCGGATCGCGCCGTCGGACACCTCGACGCGCACCGTGACCTCGTCGCCGCACACGGGGTTGAGCTGGTGCGACTGCCCGACACCCGGAACGGGGAGTTCGCCGGCACTGCCGGGGGCCACGCTCCCGGTCGAGGCGTCGAGGCCGCTTCCGTGGCGGGCCTTGGCATGCTCGAGGATGAGCTGCTGGTAGAGCGAGTCGAGGCTCATCAGGCCACCCCGAAGTAGGCGCGCACGTCGGCGAGGGCGTCCAGGAAGACGTCGACCTCCTCGGTGGTCGTGTACAGGTAGGCGCTCGCGCGGGTCGACGCCGTGAGACCGAGCCGGCGGTGCAGCGGCTGCGCGCAGTGGTGCCCCACGCGGACGGCGACGCCGCGGCTGTCGAGGTACTGGCCGACGTCGTGCGCGTGCACGCCGTCGACGTCGAACGCGGCGAGCCCGATCCGGCCCTTTCCATGCCACTCCTCGCCCGGCCCGGGCCCAAGGAGCCGCACGCCGTCCATCCCAGCGATCCCCTCGGCGAGGCGCTCGCCGAGCTGCGCCTCCCGGGCGTGGATCCGGTCCATGCCCGTGTGCGCGAGGTAGTCGACGGCGGCCGCGAAGGCGATCGCCTGGGAAATGCGCTGCGTGCCCGCCTCGAACCGCTGGGGCGCGGGCAGGTACTCGGCGCGCTCCATCGTCACGGTCGTGATCATGGACCCGCCCACAAGGAACGGCGGGAGCGCGTCGAGGAGCTCACGGCGCCCGTACAGGGCGCCGATGCCCGTCGGGGCGAGCATCTTGTGCCCCGAGAACACCGCGAAGTCGACGTCGAGGGCCCTCAGGTCCAGAGCCAGGTGCGGCGCGGACTGGCACGCGTCGAGGACCACGAGGGCGCCGGCGCGACGCGCGAGCGCGACGAGCTCCCCGACCGGGGCCACGGTGCCGAGGACGTTCGAGGTGTGCGCGAAGGCGACGACGCGCGTGCGCGGCCCGATGACGGAGGCGGCGTCCTCGAGGCGGAGGCGGCCCGCATCGTCCACGGGGATCCAGCGCAGCGTCGCGCCCGTGCGGAAGGCGAGCTCCTGCCACGGGATGAGGTTCGCGTGGTGCTCGAGCTCGGTCACGACGATCTCGTCGCCCGGCCCGAGCGCGAGCCGGCGCGTCTCGGCCCCGCCGCGGCCGCGCTCGGCCCACACCGTGGCCGTCGCGAGGGACTGGGCGACGAGGTTGACGGCCTCGGTCGCGTTCGACGTCCACACGAGCTCGTCGGGGTCCACGCCCACGAACGCGGCGACCGCGGCCCGGGCGTCCTCGAAGGCCTCCGTCGCGCGAACCGCGAGCTCGTGCGCCCCCCGGTGCACGGCGGCGTTGCGCTGCTCGTAGAACTCCTGCTCGGATTCGAGGACGCTGCGAGGCTTCTGGCTCGTGGCGCCCGAGTCGAGGTACACCAGCGGGTGGCCGTTGACCTCCTGGGCGAGCGCGGGGAAGTCGTTCCGGATGCGCTCCACCTCGGCGTCGTCGAGTGCCGGCTGTGCGTGCTGCAGGGTGCTCGGTGTCTTCACCAGGGCCACGGCTGGGGCTCCTTCGCGGGACGGATCGAGGCTGCCTGGGACAGCCTGCGGCGAATACGGCACGTGGGCGTGCCGCAATTCATTGTCCCATGGGGGTGAGGGCGCGGCCTCACGGGGCTCGCGCACCAGAGAGCCGGCGACGGCTGGGGGGAGGAACCTTGGTCTCGGGGAGGTTCCGACGTCGCCGGCTCTGTCCTGGGGAGCCTGTAGCCAGCGTGACTTGGGCTACTGGGACAACTCTGTCACCCGCCGGAGGGGCCCCGCACGGGTAGTCAGTACTCGTGTTTGGAACGTCGCGGGGGACGCGACTACTTGGGTACGCGCGGCGTGTACTCGGTTTGCGAACGGAGCCGTCCCGACCCGCGCCAGTGGGGCCCGCCCGTCAGCCCGAGAGCATGCTGAACGCGGGGGCGAGCTGCTCCCGCCGCGTCACCCCGAGCTTCGCGTAGGCGCGGTACAGGTGCCCCTCGACGGTGCGCACCGAGACGGTGAGGCGCTCGGCGATCTCGCGGTCGCTCAGCCCCGCCGCAGCGAGCGCGGCGATCTGCCGCTCGCGCCGCGTGAGCGTCTTGGTCTCGGTCGCGGCGGCCGCGGCCCCCTCCTCGCCCAGCTCCGCGTCGCACTCGGCCTTCGCGGTCCATGCGGCCTTCGCCTCGCTGCGGCGCAGGTTCCGGTCGAGCACGCGCGAGGCCTCGGCGAAGCACTCACGGGCGTAGCGGATCGCGCCGACCGCCCGCAGCCACTCGCCCGTCTCCAGCAGGACCTCCGGCGTCCCGTCCGCGAGCGCCACGGCCAGCCGCCCCACGAGGTCTGGCCACGGGCCGCGCACGGCGCGCGCGGCCGCGAGCAATTCGTCGAACCGGTCCCTGCCCCCTGATTCGAACCAGAGGACCTCCGCCTGGAGCTCGACGTCGGCGCGCCCGCTCTCCGCGGCGTCACGGATGCAGTCGGCGAGGGCCTCTCGCGACTCCTCGGCGGGATTGACCACGAGCTCCGCCGCCGCGGCGAACACGCCCACGAGCGGGCGCAGGAACGCCGTCGTCGGCCGCTCGGGATCGAGCGCGTCGAGCAGGAGCGCCTCGGCGTCGTCGCGGTGGCCCAGGAGCGCGCCCGCGTAGGCGGCGATCGCCGCCGTGACGCACAGGACCTGTTGGGGGTCCCGCTCGCGGAGGCTGTCCACGGCGGGGACGAGCCGGGCCCACGCCTCGGCGTGCTTACCCTGGCGCAGGAGCGCGAGCCCGCGGCCGGACTCGGCGGCCGCGCCGACGGAGATGAGGCCCGCGTTGGATTCGGAGAGGAAGCGGCCGAGGGCGCGGTCGGCGGCCGCCCACTCCCCCGCCGCGCACGCGGCGAGGACGAAGCGGGCCGCCGCGAACCCGACGACGAACGGGTGCTCGGCACCGCCGACGGCGAGCCTCTCGAGCGCTGCCGCGACGACGGCCATGCCGCGGTGGGGCTCGCCGCGAGCGACGAGCAGCTCCGCCATGAGCGTGGCCCGCAGGACGTCCGCCGTGGCGTCGCCCTCCGGCGGTCCGTCGGCGGACGGTCTCTCAGCGGACGGTCTCTCGGCGGCGACGGGCACCCGTTCGGCGCCGGGACCGTCGCCGTCCTCCTCGAGCCACACGGCCACGTCCCGGTAGTCCCCCGCGAGGGTGTCCGCGAGGACCATGAGGAGACGCCCGACGGCGGCGGAGCCACCATCGACGGCGGAGCCACCGCCGACGGCAGAGCCACCGCCGACGGCAGAGCCACCGCCGACGGCGGAGCCACCCCCGACGGCCGTCGAGGCCGGGCCGCCGGCGTCGTCCGCCCCCCGCGGCCCGGCCTCGACGGCCGTCGCGACGAGCTCCTCCGCGTCCCGCCTGATCGCGGCCGGGTCATGGCCGAGCGCCGAGCGGCTCACGGCCCACAGGAGGCAGCCCGCGAGCCCCGGACGGACGCGCCCGTCGCGCCGTACTGACGGCTCGAGCATGGCGGCGGCCTCTGCGTACCGCCCGCGGTTGTAGGCCACGCACCCGAGGACCTCCTGGGCCGCGCCGCGCAGCTCCGGGTCCTGAACGGCGCCGGCCGCACGCACGGCGAGGGAGTTCTCGAAGAGGCGGACCGAGAGCTCGGCGGCCTTGAGCAGGGTCGCGTCGTCCATCCCGAAGCCGCAGTCGAGGGCCCACGAGACCGCCCGCAGGAGGCCCTCGGCCGTCGCCGTCTGCTGCGTCACGTACCCGGTCGCATACTGACGCAGCTGCACCGAGCGGGCGAGCGGGATGAGCTTGACCATCGCGTCCCCGTACATCGGGTGGCGGAGGCGCAGGACGCCGTCGGGGCCGTCCGGCGGCCGGATGATGCGCTTGGCCACGAGCTGGCGGACGACGTCGGGACCGCAGTGGCGCTCGACGAGCTCGAGCGGCGCCGGCTCGGCCACGACGATGAGGCTCAGGGCATCGCGCTCCTGCGGCGTGAGGCGCGTGAGCTGTTCCCGGGCGAGCCCCACGAGCCCGTCTCCCCGGCGCGTGAGCTCGCCGGTGAGGACCCACGTGCCGCCGCGCAGTTCGAGCGAGCCGGCACGCCGGGCCTCGTCGACAAGCTGGCCGAGCACGAGCGGATTGCCCTCCGACTCCCGCCAGAACAGCTGCACGACCGAGGGAAGGAAGCGGCCCAGGAGCGTCGACTCGAGGTACTCGGTGGCCTCCTCGAGGGTCAGCGGCGCGAGGTCGACGCGTTCGACGCCGCCGTCGAGCCAGAGTTCGAGGAGCGGCCTGGGCAGGGCCGCGCCGCTCGGGGAGGCGATGATGGCCTTGGCCCAGCGCGCGCCGAGGAGCTCCGCGACGATCTCGCTCGAGGCGGAGTCGAGCTCGTGGGCGTCGTCGATGACGAGCAGGAGCTCGTGCTGGCGGCCCCGCCGCAGCGTCTCGACCTCGCGCCAGAAGGCCCGCAGCACCGCCACGCGCGAATCGGCCTGCTCGGCGGGGAGGCCCCCCAGGAACGGGGCGAGGACCCCGAACGGGACCTTGCCCAGAGCCGGGCTGCCGTGGATGCGCAGCGGCTCCATCTCGTCCCCGAGCGCCCTGGCCGCCGCCTCGAGCAGCACCGACTTGCCCGCGCCCGACTCGCCCATGACGAGCACCGCCGCCGTCCCACGCCGGCGCAGCATCTCCGCGCAGTGATCCGTGTCCTTGGTCCGCCCGAAGGTTCGTTCCGTCTTCATCGCCGCCCCCTCACAGCACCTCTGAGAGCTCGGTGCGCGTCGACACCGCGAGCTTCGCGAACACTTGGTAGAGGTGCCCTTCGACCGTGCGCACGCTCAGCCCCAGGTCCTCGGCAATCTGCCGGTTGGACGTGCCGCGCGCGGCGAGGATCGCGACCTCGCGCTCGCGCACGGTCAGCACGGGCAGGGCGCGGCTCGGCACGACCGGCAGCACGGGCACCCGACCGGCGAGCCGGTCGAGGCGCGCCTGCATGATGCGGGCGGCCACGGCGTCCTCGGAGGCACGCGAGCAGTCGATGCCGACGGCGACGCAGCGGGCCTCGAGCGAGTCGAGCTCGAGGCTCGCGGCGATGTCGGCGGCGCCCGTGAGGTCCGGAAGGCTGCCCGTGCGGCTCCCGCGTGCGAGCAGCAGGCCGAGCTTCGCGAAGGCGCCCTGGCGGTGGGTGCACACGTCCTCGAGGAGCTCGAGCACGTCCTCACCCGCCCCGACGCTCGCGCCCACGAGCTTGACCCCGGCCCTGGTCCAGCGCTCCTTGCGGATGTCCTCGCGCGCGGACTCGATGAGCCGGCCCGCGGCGTCCGCGTCGCCGATCCAGTGGCGGGCCATCTCGGCGCAGAACTCGATCGAGGCCTGCGTCGCGTAGCTGCACACGCCGGACCACGAGTCGAGCTTCGCGAGGTATTGACGCGCCGAGGCGGCCTCGCCCTGCTGCGCGTAGGCGAGGGCGGTGGCCGCGTAGGCGGAGCCGAGCGTGTTGAGGACGGGGTACTGCTCGAGCATCGCGATCGCGGACAGGAGCGAGGGCACGGCCTCGTGGCCGCGGCCCGCATAGACATAGGCGATGCCGATCCCGAGCTCGACGGCCGCTCCCATGCTCTTGGTCCTGGCCAGGGGCCACGACGGCGAGCCCCGCAGGAGCGCGAGGCACTGGCGCCAGTGCCCGTTGAGCAGCAAGACGCTGAACCCGCGCACGGAGAACTCCTGGCGGGCCCGGGCGGCGCCGAGCGAGGTGTCGAGCTCGCTCGCGACCTCGTGCATGAGCGCGAGGCCCTCCTGCTCGCGCCCCATGACGGTGCGGGCCTCCATGAGGATGCACTGGAAGACGACCCGCAGCTCGGGGTTGGCCACCTCTGGGGCGGCGACCACCGCCTCGAGCCGGTCGATGATCTCCGCGAACTCTCCGATGAACGCGAAGTGCTCGAACTCGGCCAGGTCCAGGATCTCGGCCGCACGCCTCAGCTCGAGGCCGTCGGTTTCCCTGGCCGTGGCGCGGACCGTCAGCGCGGCCCTCGCCTCGTCGATCATCGCCGGGATGCTCTTGCTGGAGCCCTCGATCCACGACATGGACTCGGCGCGCGCTGCCACGTAGCGCGCGAGGTCGGACGGGGACTCGGCCTCGAGCTCAGCCTCGGTGACCTCGTCGAGGTAGGCGAGCGCCTGGCGCGGGAGCTGGAGGATCTGCGACGCGCGGGCGCGGAGCCGCTGGACCATCCCCCAGGAGCCGGGTTCGCGCTCGACCCCCTCCAGGCACTCGAGCGCGAACTGGGGGTCGAAGAGGCGCAGCGACGCGGACGCCGCTGCAATGGCGTGGCGGACGGGCAGGATCGCATGGCACTCGCGGGTCCACGCGGCGAAGCCCAGAAGCTCGACGGTCGAGAGGACCTCGAGCGGCGGCGTGCTGTCGCCGAGGAGCATCTGGCGCAGCTGGCGCCGCCGCGGCACCGAGAGCCAGCCGCGCACGACGTCGCCGACGAACGGGTCGGTGAGCGAGACCGAGTGCCGCCCTCCCTCGTCGACCGTGATGAGGCCGGACTCGTCCATGTCCGCCACGACCGCGGGGCTGAAGACGGCGGTGAGCCCCTCGAGCGGCATCCGCCGGGCGCAGGCGAGTGCCTCGATGACGGTCTGCACCTCGGCGGGCTCGCGCTCGAGGCGCGCGCGCACGAGGTCGTCGAGCTGCCGGCTCCCGCTCGTGTCTGCGTGGGGCGCGAGGGTCCACACGCCGTTGGCGGGGCGCAGGCCGCCCGTCTCGAGGAGCTCGGAGACGCTCAGCAGCAGGATCTGCGGGTTGCCGCGGGAGAGGGCGTGCAACTGCAGGCCGACGGTCCTCGGCACGAGCCCGCCGAGCAGTTCGCCGACCGCCTCGAGCGTCGCCTCCGGGGAGATCGCGGTGAGCGGGATGTCCCGCAGGCGATCCTCGGTGAGCATCCAGTGGAAGTCAGGCGGGAGGTCGCTCGTCCGGTCCGCGACGATGACGAGCTTCGCCGTCCCCGTGATCATGATGTTGATGAGGGTCGCGGTGCTGAGCTCGTCGAGGTTGTTGGCCGTCTCGAGGGCGAGGACCGTCTGCTTGCCGCCGGCGTCAGCGGCGAGGATCTGCAGGATCCCCCGCATCGTCGAGCCCGGATCGGCCTGGGCATCGGGAGGCAGGCGCGCGAGCAGGAGGGCGAGCGCACCGTAGGGCGTCTCCCTCCCCACGATCGTGCTCCGCAGGCGCACCGCGTGCATCGAGCCCTCGACATCGGCGAGCAGGGCCGATGCGACGGCGGACTTGCCGAGCGTGTTCTCCCCCGAGATGACGATCCCGTAGCTGCGGGGATCGGCCAGGACGGCGGCTCCCTGGGTGATCTCGCGATGGCGCACGGTCCTGGCCCAGCGCAGCCTGTCACTCGCGCGCATCTTCGCGCCGCGGACCAGCTCATCGGCATCCGACAGGCCTGCTGCCAAACCCTCATCACCTCCGCCCCCAGCGTCGGCACGTCTCCTCAGACGTCGCTGGGGGACACGATACATCGGGCCCTGCGACAGAGGCAGAGGCCATGGTCACTACCGGACGGTAGCGCACCATGCGCGCAGGACGCCAGAACCTGGGAGGCTCAGCCCTTGGCAGGATGGAACTTTTGCTGTGCGGCGGGCAGGCCCTCGGTGAGGAGCATCTCGGCGGCGTCGGCCGCCTCGTCGAGGAGGAACGGCAGCTCCTTGCGCTCGGCCGCGCCGAAGTCCCGCAGCACGAAGTCGGCAGCGTCCATCCGGCCCGGCGGCCGGCCCACGCCCACGCGGACCCGCAGGTAGTCCTTCGTGCCGAGGGCCTTGGAGATGTCGCGGAGGCCGTTGTGGCCGCCCTCCCCTCCCCCGAGCTTGAGGCGGACCGTGTTGAAGGGGATGTCGAGCTCGTCGTGGACGGCCACGACGTGGTCGGGCGAGATGCCGTAGTACTTGGCGAGGGCCGAGGCGGGGCCGCCCGAGACGTTCATATAGGTGAGCGGCTTCGCGAGGACGACGCGCGGGCCGCCGATGCCGAGGCGCCCCTCGAGGACGGCCGCGCGGGCGCCCTTGTGCGAGGCGAACCTGCCGCCGACGCGGCCGGCCAGCTCGTCGAGCACCATCTGGCCCACGTTGTGGCGGTTCTGGCTGTACTCGGGCCCTGGGTTGCCCAGGCCCACGACGAGCCACGTCTCAGTCATGTTCTCTCCTTGGACACTCGCCTGAGCGCAGAAGGCGGCCCGCCCCGGCTGGGACGGGCCGCCTCGAACGCTCGAAACGCTCGATGCTCGAAACGAGAGACTACTCGGCAGGAGCCTCGGCCGGGGCCTCCTCGGCTGCGGCCTCGGCCGCGGCCTCGGCGGGAGCCTCCTCCTCGGCCACCTCGAGAGCCTCGGAGACGTTGACCACGAGGGTCTCGGGGTCGGTCAGGAGCGTGACGCCCTGGGGCAGCACGATGTCCGAGGCGTGGACGTGCTGGCCGGCCTCGCGGCCCTCGATGCTGACCTCGAGGGCGGTCGGGAGGTGGGTGGCCTCGGCCTCGACCGAGACCGTGACGGCCTCCTGGTTGGCCACGGCGCCCGCGGCGACCTCGCCGTTGACGTGCACGGGGACGTCGACCGTGACCTTCTCGCCGCGGCGGACGGTGAGGAGGTCGATGTGCTCGATGGCCTGGCGGACGGCGTTGCGCTGGATGTCCTTGACGATCGCAAGGTGCTCCTCGCCCGCGATGTCGAGGGTCAGGAGCGCGTTGGCGACGCGGACGGCGAGGGTGGTCTCGCGGCCCGGGAGGGCGACGTGGATCGGGTCGGCGCCGTGGCCGTAGATGACGGCGGGGATCTTGCCGGCGACGCGGGCGCGGCGGGCGTAGCCCTTGCCGAATTCGGTGCGCAGCTCGGCTGCGAGCTTCTCGCTCATGAGGGTCTCCTTCGGTTCTTGAGTCGTTGGCGCGAGGTCTGCACGACCTCCAGCGGCCAGCCCGGGGGCATCGCGAAGGAGTTCTCAGACCCAGTCGATCACGGAGCGGGCGCTCCCTCGCCAAGGTTCGCCGTCGAGTCTACCAGCCCGGAAGAGCAGCGCACGACGGCGAGGCTCACCGCCGTGGTGATCCTCGCCGTCGTGCGCTGCTCGCCGCCGCTGAGCTGCGCTGGGCGCTCAGCTCCGGCCGTCGAAGAGGCTCGTGACCGAGCCGTCGTCGAAGACCTCGTGGATCGCGCGGGCGATGAGCGGGGCGATCGAGAGGATCGTGAGCTGCTCGAAGCGCTTCTCCGGCGGGACGGGCAGGGTGTTGGTCACGACGACCTCGCGCGCGCCGGACTCGGCGAGCCGCTGCGAGGCCGGGTCGGAGAACACGGCGTGGGTCGCCGCGATGATGACGGACCGGGCGCCGGCGTTCTTGAGCACGGCGACGGCGCCGGCGATCGTGCCGCCGGTGTCGATCATGTCGTCGATGAGCACGCAGTCTCGGTCCTCGACCTGGCCGACGACCGTCTTGGACACGGCGGAGTTCGGCACGTTGACGTCGCGCGTCTTGTGCACGAACGCGAGCGGCGCGCCGCCCAGCCGCTCGGCCCACTGCTCCGCGACGCGCACCCGGCCGGTGTCGGGCGAGACCACGGTGACCTTGTTGAGGTCCACGCGGGTACGCACGTAGTCAGCGAGGAGCGGGATGGCCATGAGGTGGTCGACGGGACCGTCGAAGAAGCCCTGGATCTGCGCGGTGTGGAGGTCGACGCTCATGAGCCGGTCGGCGCCGGCGGTCTTGTAGAGGTCGGAGACGAGGCGGGCCGAGATGGGCTCGCGGCCGCGGTGCTTCTTGTCCTGACGGGCGTAGGGGTAGAAGGGCGAGACCACCGTGATCCGCTTCGCGCTCGCGCGCTTGAGCGAGTCGATCATGATGAGCTGCTCCATGATCCAGTTGTTGATCGGCGCCGGGTGCGCCTGGATCACGAACGCGTCGGTGCCGCGCACGCTCTCCTCGAACCGGACGTAGGTCTCGCCGTTGGCGAAGTCGTAGGCCGAGGTCGGCAGCAGCTCGGTGCCGAGCTCCTTGGCGATCTCCTGCGCGAGCTCCGGGTGGGCCCGCCCGGAGGCGAGGACCAGCCGTTTCTCGCCGTGGGCCGTGATCTCGGTCATCTACTTGCCTTCTTCTTTCTTCAGGGGGGATGCGACGGAGGAAGGTTCGGGGTTGCCCGCGGCAGAATCAGGAACAGCGGCGCGGGCCCGCGCAGCAGCCTCGGCAGATGGCGAGCCGGGCCGGTGCGCCTCGGTCCAGCCCTCGGCGTTGCGCTGGGGGGCGATGGAGAGGGCGAGCGCGCCCGCGGGGACATCCTTGCGCACGACGGCGCCCGCGCCCGTGTAGGCGCCGTCGCCGACGGTCACGGGGGCGACGAAGACGGTGTTGGACGCCGTGCGCACGTGCGCGCCGATCACGGTGCGGTGCTTGTGGACGCCGTCGTAGTTGGCGGTGATGTTGCCGCAGCCGATGTTGGTGCCCTCGCCGACCTCGGCGTCGCCGACGTAGCCGAGGTGGGAGAGCTTGGCGCCGCGGCCGATCTCGGCGTTCTTGGTCTCGTAGAACGCTCCGATCTTGCCCTCGGCCCCGAGCCGCGTGCCCGGGCGGAGGTAGGTGAACGGGCCCACCGTGGCTCCGGGGCCGATCTCGGCCTTCGTGCCGTCCGTGCGCTTGACTGTCGCGCCCTCGCCGACGACGACGTCGGTGAGCGTCGTGTCGGGGCCGATGACGGCGTCGCGCTCGACGACGGTCGCGCCGTGCAGCTGCGTGTTCGGCTTGACGGTGACGTCCTCGGCGAGGCGGACGGTCGCGTCGATCCAGGTCGTGGCCGGGTCGACGACGGTCACGCCCGCGCGCATCCAGGCCTCCACGGTGCGCCGGTTGTGCTCGCGGGCGAGGGCCGCGAGCTGGACGCGGTCGTTGGCGCCCTCGACCTGCCAGCGGTCGTGGGTCGCGACGGCCTCGACGCGGCCGCCGGCCTCGCGCGCGATCATGAGGACGTCCGTAAGGTACTTCTCGCCCTGGGCGTTCTCGGTCGTGACCTTGCGCAGAGCCGTCCGGAGCGCCTCCGCGTCGAACGCGTAGATGCCCGAATTGACCTCCCGGACGGCGCGCTCGGCCGGGGTCGCGTCCTTGTGCTCGCGGATGCCCGCGACCGTGCCGTCCTCGCCGCGCAGGATGCGGCCGTAGCCGGTGGGGTCGTCAAGGACCGCGGTCAGGACCGTCACGGCGTTGCCGTCGGCCTCGTGCACCGCGACGAGCTCGGTCAGCAGCTCCGTGGTCAGGAGCGGGACGTCGCCGTAGGTGACCACGACGGTCCCGGTGAGTCCGCTGTGGTCACCTGCGGCCGCCTGCTCGGCGTCGAGCGCCTCGAGGGCGACCTCGACGGCGCGGCCGGTACCGGGGACCTCGTCCTGGTCGACGATGAGGATGCCGGGGTCGAGGGCCGCGATGTGCTCCGCCACGAGGTCCCGCTCGTGGCGGACGACGGCGGCGAGCCGCCCGGGCGCGAGCCCGGCGGCGGCCGCGAGGGCGTGCGCGACCATGGAGCGCCCACCGAGCGGGTGGAGGATCTTCGGGGTCCGGGACTTCATGCGCGTGCCGGCGCCGGCCGCGAGCACGATCACCGCCGCGGGATGCGGCCCCTCCGGTCTCTGCGCTTCCGGCGCCTGTGGTGCGGGTGCGCTCTGTCCGGGGATGTCCGCATTCACTGTCGCTGGCTCTCCTGGTCGATCGGCTCCGGCGTGTGGCTGCTCGCCATTCTATCGACGGCCCACATCGGGCCCCTGACGGGTCCCGCCCGTGCGCGCGTCGACGGCGGCGCCACGTTCCGCCCCTAGGATTCGAACCTAGACTGCACGGCTCCAAAGGCCGGCGTGCTGCCGTTACACCAGGGCGGAGTGCAGTGCGTCCGGCGGGCCCGCGGGCGGGCGCGCGCAGAACGCAGCGGCACAGTGCTCAATTCTGCCACGGATGGGCTACTCGAGGATCTCAGAGGCCTCGAGCCAGGCCAGTTCGAGCTCCTCCTTCTGCGCGACGAGGTCCTGAAGCTCGGTGTTGAGCTCGCCCAGCCGCGCGTAGTCCTCCGCAGAGGCCGCCATCTGGGCGTGGAGCTCCTCCTCGCGCTGGGCGATCCTGCCCAGCTGGCGCTCGATCCTGGCGAGTTCCTTCCGCGCTTCGCGCTTCTGAGCCTCGCTGAACCGGGACGGGGTCGCGGCGGCCGCGCCGGCGCCTCCTCCGGTGCCCGAGGCCGACGCCGGGGCCGCACCCGAGGTGCCCGTGGCACCGGCCAGCGACCCCCCGCCGTCGTTCGCTGCGCCCGTCGCCCCTGCCAGGGCCGCCTCGCGGAGGGCGAGGTACTGCTCGACGCCGCCGGGCAGGTCGCGGATGCGGCCGTCACCGAGGAGGGCGAGCTGGTGGTCGGTGACGCGCTCGAGGAGGTAGCGGTCGTGGCTCACGACGACGAGGGTGCCGGGCCAGCCGTCGAGCACGTCCTCGACGGCCGTCAGGGTGTCGGTGTCGAGGTCATTCGTGGGCTCATCGAGCATGAGCACGTTGGGCTCGCCGACGAGCAGGCGCAGGAGCTGGAGGCGGCGCCGCTCGCCGCCGGAGAGCTCCGAGATCCGCGTCCACTGCTTCTCGTTCGTGAAGCCGAGCTGCTCGACGAGCTGGCCGGCCGTGAGCTCCTTGCCGCCGACTCTGACGGTCTGCTTCTCGCGCTGGATGAGCTCGACGACGCGCAGCTCGGCGACGTCGTCGAGCTCGCGGACCTCCTGGCTCAGCACCGCGGGCACGACCGTCTTGCCCCGCCGGACCCGACCCGCCGTGGGGGCGATGTCGCCCGAGAGGAGCCGCAGGAGCGTCGACTTGCCCGCACCGTTGACGCCCACGATGCCGACGCGCTCCCCGGGCGCGAGGCGCAGGGTGATGCCGTCGAAGAGGGGCGCGTTCCCGCCGTCGTCCGCGCCGCCGTCCTGACGCGCGTACGCGAGGCTCACGTCCTCGAGGTCGATCACGTCCTTGCCCAGGCGCGCCGTCGCCATGCGGGACAGGGCCACGGTGTCGCGCGGCTCGGGCACGTCGGCGATGAGCGCGTTCGCGGCCTCGATGCGGAACTTGGGCTTGGACGTGCGGGCGGGCGCGCCGCGGCGCAGCCACGCGAGCTCCTTCTTCATGAGGTTCTGCCGCTTGGACTCGACGACGGCGGCCGCGCGGTCGCGCTCGGCGCGGGCGAGGACGTAGGCGGCGTACCCACCGTCGAACGGGTCGACGATCCCGTCGTGGACCTCCCACGTGTCGGTGCAGACCTCGTCGAGGAACCAGCGGTCGTGGGTCACGACGAGGAAGGCGCCCTCGTTCGCGCGCCAGCGGGTCTTGAGGTGCCGCGCGAGCCATGCGACGCCCTCGACGTCGAGGTGGTTCGTGGGCTCGTCGAGCATGATGACGTCGTGCGGCTCGATGAGGAGCTTCGCGAGCGCGACGCGGCGCTTCTGGCCGCCCGAGAGGGAGCGGATCCGTGCGTGCCAGTCGACGTCCTCGACGAGGCCGCCCATGATGTCGCGGATCGCGGGGTTCGACGCCCACTCGTAGTCGGCGCGGTCGCCGACGATCGCGGCGCCGACCGTGAGGTCGGCGTCGAGCACGTCGCCCTGGTCGAGGTAGCCGATGTTCACGTCGCGGCGCTTGGTGACGCGGCCGGCGTCGGGCTCGAGCCGCTGGGCGAGCAGGCGCATGAGTGTGGACTTGCCGTCGCCGTTGCGGCCCACGACCCCGATCCGGTGGCCCTCGTCGAGCCCCACCGTGACGCCGTCGAGCACCGTGCGGGTGCCGAAGGAGATGGAGAGGTTCTCACCGCCGAGCAGGTGTGCCAAGGGATGCGTGTCCTTAGAGTGGGCCGGAAAAAATGGACTACAGCAGGGTATCGCTCAGGATCCTCGCCCCAGGAACCGGGCCGTGCACCGCGAGGGCCTCGACGCCGCGGTGGGCCAGGGCCTCGACGAGCCCGGCCGCGGCATCCCCGTCCGGCGCGAGGAGGGCGACGGTGGGCCCGGACCCGGAGACGAGGGAGGCGAGCGCGCCGTGCGAGTCCGCCCAGCCGAGCGTCTCGCGCAGGCCTGGGGCGAGCTGGATCGCGGCGCGCTGGAGGTCGTTGACGAGCAGGTGGGACAGGCGGGTGGCGTCGGCGCTGCGCAGGGCCGCGAGGATCTCGGGTTCGACCTCGGTGGGCTCGGGCGCGGCGATGCCCTCGGCGTCCCGGAGCCGGTCGAGCTCGGCGAAGACGGCCGGGGTGCTGAGGCCGTAGTCGGCGGGGACGAGCACCCAGTCGAGGCGCTCGGTGGCGAGCGCGGGCGAGAGCCGGTCCCCCACGCCGAGGCCGACGGCGGCGCCGCCCAGGAGCGCGAACGGCACGTCCGCGCCGAGCTCGGCCGCGAGGTGCGCGAGCTCCTCCTTGGACAGGCCGCTGTCCCATAGGGCGTCGCACGCGAGGAGGGTCGCGGCGGCGTCGGCCGATCCGCCGCCCATGCCGCCGGCGACCGGCACGCGCTTGGTGATCTCGAGGTGCACGCCCGTGGCCCTCTCGGACACGTCCGCCATGAGGCGCGCGGCCCTGACGGCGAGGTTGCTCTCGTCGAGGGGGATCTCGACGCCCTCGAGCTCCAGGGTGCTCTCCGGGCTCAGGCTCACGGTGATGCCCGGCTCCAGCGTGCTCGTGGCCGTGACCTCCTCGAAGAGCGAGACGGCGAGGTACACGCTCGCGACCGAGTGGTAGCCGTCGGGCCGCAGCGGGCCGACCTGGAGCGAGACGTTGACCTTCCCGGGGGCCTTGGCTCGCACGGAGCGCTGCCGCCTGGGCTGGCCGGTGCCGAGCCCTGGGGGTGGTGTGTGCATGCCCCCCACGCTAGCGGCCGGCCCCCGGAACCGGCTCATCGGACGGTGCGCCGGCCGGGTCCGATGCCGTCCGCTGCTCGGCGATCCGCGCGAACTCCGCGATGCCGAGGACCTCGCCGCGGGCCTTGGGGTCGATGCCGGCGGCGACGAGGATTCGTTCGGCCTCGGCGCCGCTGCCTGCCCAGCCCGCGAGGGCCGCGCGGAGGGTCTTGCGGCGCTGGGCGAACGCGGCGTCGATGACGGCGAACACCTCGGCGCGCGTCGCCGTCGTCCGGGGCGGCTCGGTGCGGACGAAGCCCACCAGGCCCGAGTGGATCTTGGGGGCGGGCCAGAAGACGTTCATGCCGATCACGCCTGCCTTGCGCATCGTGCCGTACCACGCGGCCTTGACGCTCGGGACGCCGTACACCTTCGAGCCGGGCTCCGCCGCGAGACGGTCCGCGACCTCCTCCTGCACCATGACGAGGCCGTGCCGCAGGCTCGGGAAGTGCTCGAGCAGGTGCAGCACCACGGGGACGGCGACGTTGTAGGGGAGGTTCGCGACGATCGCGCTCGGCTCCTGGGGCAGTCCGGTCACTTTGAGCGCGTCGGAGAGCACGAGGTCGAAGCGGCCGACGGCGTCCGGCCGCCACCGGGCGACCGTCGCGGGCAGGCGCCCGGCGAGCACGGGGTCGATCTCGATCGCGACGACGTGCTCCGCGGCGTCGAGCAGCCCGAGGGTCAGCGAGCCGAGCCCGGGCCCGACCTCGAGCACCGTCTCCCCCGGCTCGAGATGCGCGGCGGACACGATGCGGCGGATCGTGTTGCCGTCGATCACGAAGTTCTGGCCCAGCGTCTTCGTGGGCCGGATCCCGAGCTCTCCCGCGAGGGCGCGGATGTCGGCGGGGCTGAGCAGATCACGGCCGTCACGGGAGCCTGGTGCGTGCGTCACCCGAGCATCCTACCGACGCGGGCACCCGCCGAGGCGCGCCAAGGCCCCGGCCGGGCAGGATCCCGGCCGGGGCCATTGGCGTTCGTCTCGCCGGCCTCAGCCGCCGACGACGTGGCGGCAGCCCCACGGGGCGAGGCTGGCGTTCGTCTCGCCGGCCTCAGCCGCCGACGACATGGCGGCAGCCCCACGGGGCGAGGCCGGCCTTGTCGTAATACGTATTGGCGACGGCGATCTGCTGCTCCTTCGTCGCGAGCGATGCGTTCGGGGCGTACTGCCCGCCGCCGTTCGCGAGCCAGGAGGGGATGTCGAACTGGAGGCCGCCGTAGTAGCCGTTGCCGGTGTTGATGTTCCAGCGCCCGCCGGACTCGCACTGGGCGATGGCCTCCCACATTGCGAGGCGGTCCATGGGCGGCGCCGCGGCCCCGGTGTTCTGGCTCTTGGGCTTGGTGCCGACGAGGACCTTCTCCGCGACGGGCTCCTTCGTCACCTTCTCGGAGACGAGCGTGCGGGTGGCCTCGCGGCCGTCGAGGGTCACGACGCGGTACTGCTTCTCGACCGTGCCCGCGACGCCCTTCTGGACGACCTTGGTCTCGCCCTGGGTCAGCTCGGCAGACTCGGTCTTCTCCGTGCTGAAGGGGAGCGTCTCGCTGACGACGGGGGCCTCGGAGACGTCGACGCGCGTGAGCTTGAGGGTCATGTTCGCCACGACCGGGGAGTTGCCGGGGACCGAGATTCGGTCGCCCGGGCCGGGGGTGATCTCGAGCTCCGTCAGGAGCTCGGCGACGGTCGCCGCCGTCGTCGTGCGCGTCACCGGGTGGCCGTCGACGACGACGGTGACGTCCTTCGGCGTCGTGATCTCGACGACGGTGCCCTGGGTCGCGAGCTGGGTGCCGCCGTCGAGCGAGACGACGGCGCTCGAGGCGACCCCGAGCTCGGCAACGAGCTCGTCGACGTTCGCGCCGGTCGTCTCGACGGTGCGCTCGGCCCCGTCGAGCTGGACCGTGACCTGCTTGGCCCGGCTGACGGTGATGACGGAGCCGTTGGCCAGCGAGGTGTCGAGGGACGGCGTGATGCGGTCGCCGTCGGAGACCTCCACGTCTGCGCTGTCGACGATCTGGCCGACCGTCCCCGCGAAGGTCGTCACGGTGCTGGCCTGCCCGTCCACGGTCAGCGTGACGGTCTTGCTGTTGGCCACGAATGCCGTGGTCCCGAGGACCAGGGCGGCCACCACGGCGGCCTGCCCGGCGATCTGGACGGGCGAGCGCTTGGGGCGCGGTGCGGTCGGCGTCGTCAGTGCGCGGTGCGCGGAGTTTCTCTTCACAGGGGCCCGATCGTCGGTCGACCCGGGCACGGCGGGCGACGGACGGGGCGGCACAGGCGTGGCTCATCAGTCCGACGTCGTTGACGGAGGACTGAGCGCCAGTGCTGCTTTCCCGCCCGGAGGAGCACTGGCCGGATGGCCGAGGGCGAGCGTCCGGCGGCCTTCCCCGACCCCGGCTATTGGACCCACTGTAATCAAAAAGTTATGCAGGGCCAAACCAGGTCACAGAATGATGACGGACTGGGAATGTTCAGTCCCAGCTGCCGTAGGCCTCCTCGGTGTTGGCCGTGAGCCGCCCGCACAGCTCGGCAAGGTCGGCGCCGAGCTCCTCGGCCATGGCGCGGACCGTATACGGGACCATGTAGCTCGCGTTGGGCCGGCCCCGGTACGGATGCGGCGTGAGGAACGGCGAGTCCGTCTCGACGAGGAGGCGCGAGGGGTCGGCGACCGCGAGGGCCCGGCGCAGGTCGTCGGCGTTCTTGAACGTCATGGTCCCGGAGAAGGACATGAACCAGCCGTGTTCGTTGCACACGCGGGCGAGCTCCTCGTCGCCCGAGAAGCAGTGGAACACGACCCGGTCGGGCGCGCCCTCCTCCGCGAGGACGCGGACGACGTCGTCGTGCGCGTCCCGGTCGTGGATCTGGAGCGTCTTGCCCAGCCGCTTCGCGAGGTCGATGTGCCAGCGGAACGAGTCGAACTGGACCGTGAGGGCCTCGCCCTTCGTGCGGAAGAAGTCGAGCCCCGTCTCGCCGATGGCCCGGACCCGGGGGTGGGCCGCGAGCGCCTCGATCTCGGCGTAGGCGGCCTCGAGCTCGCCGCGCGCCGCGTAGCGGGGGGCGTCGTTGGGGTGGAGTGCGACGGCGCCGAGCAACCGGGCGTCCGCCTCGACGGCCTCGACCGTGAAGCGGGACGAGGGGAGGTCGCAGCCGACCTGGACGGCACGGCCCACGCCCACGGCCTCGGCGGCGTCGAGCGCGTCGCGGACCCCGACCTCGACGAGCCCGTCGCGGAAGTTCAGGTGGGTGTGGTTGTCCACGACCGGCACGGGCAGGGGCTCGGGGGCGGGCGGATAGTCGAGCCGGCGCCGGCGCCCCTCCTCGTCCGTCGCGGACCGCCGCTCGCCCCGGCCTGCGGTGCCGTCCGCAGCAGTGCCGTCAGCGCGCGTGTCGGCGTCGTCGTCGGTCCAGCGGTAGGCGGCGGGGGGCAGGGAGGCGCACATGGCCTCCACTCTAGCCATCCGGCGCGGCTGGGCTCCGATGACGGGAGTGCCTGCCGCGTTCGCAGGCTGCCGAGGAATTTGTCGTAGATGATGTCTAGATATCGCAGCGCACCCCCATTATCATCGAACAAAGATTCGACAACTGGGAGGGCGCAGGTGACTGGCACGGGCACCGCCGTGGACGCACGGCCGGAGACGCTCCCCGCGTTCACTTCGCGCGACGCGGCTGTCCTGCGCGGATCGCTGTGGATCGACCCTGACACCCTCGCCGGCCCCGGGGGCACCGCACGGGCGCTGAAGGCCCTGGCCGACTTCGATGCCTACACCGCGGCCCTGAGGGCGTTCCTCGTGAACTTGCTCGGCCAGCAGATCGCCGACGAACCGCTCGAGGGCCGCCAGGGGCAGCCCACCCGACTGGGCGGGGACCTCGGCCACGCCGTGACCGTCTCGGAGGTGGCCCTGCTCCAGGGAACGTCCGAGGCCGCGGCCGCCCGGACCGTGAACTTCTCCGACGCGCTCGTCGCGGTCCACCCCGCCGTCCACGAGGCGCTCCTCTCCGGCGACATCACCGAGGCCCACGCCAAGGTCATCGTCGAGCAGGCCTCGACCCTCCCCGAGGAGGCCGCCGAGCCCTTCGGGCTCGAGGCCCTGGCCCGCCTGCGTACCCGGAGGGGCCACCTCCGGACCCCGGGCGAGCTCCGCGCCATCGTGCGCGCCCTCCGGGAACGGCTGCACCCGGAGTCCATCACGAAGCGGCGGATCCGCGCCCAGGCCGACCGCGGGGTCTGGTTCCAGGCCGAGGACGACGGAATGTGCACGCTGACCGCGCTCCTGCCGGCCGAGATCGGGCTGGCCGCCTACCAGCGCATCGACGCCATCGCCCACGCCGCACACGGGAAGGACGGCGAAGCCCGCACCACACCCCAGCTGCGCGCCGACGCCCTCGCCCAGGCCCTGCTCACCGACGCCCCCGCCGGACCCAACGACGGACCCCAGGCCACGCTCGTCGAGGCCGTGTATCCGACGCCTGTCCCGGTGCCGGAGGGTCTGGCGGATCTCGTCCGGGCGGAGATCGTGGTCCACCTTCCCGCGGCCGTGCTGCTCGGAGCCTCCGACGATGCCGCCGAGCTCGAGGGCTACGGCGTGATCGACGCCCAGACAGCCCGGGAGCTCGCCGCGGCCGCGCCCACGTGGCAGCGGATCTGGACCGACGCCGACGGCGTGCCCGTCCGGCTCGGCAGAACCGCGTACCGCCCCCCGGAACCGCTCAGAAGGTTCATCCGGTACCGGGACGGCGTGTGCCTCGTGCCCGGGTGCACGTGCGCCGCCCGGCGCGCGGAGATAGACCACACCATCGAATGGCAGGACGGCGGCCCCACCGACGCCGACAACCTCACCCTCCTGTGCCCGAAGCACCACGCGCTCAAGTCCCTCGCACTCTTCACCCTGCGCCGCAAGGCAGAACAGGAGGGCGCCGACCCCTCCGCGCCGATCAGCGGCGAACTCCTGTGGCGCACGCTCCTCGGCTTCGAGCACCCAGCCGAACCCCTCGACAGAAGCCACATCCTCGGCCCCCTGCGCGAGAGCATCCCAGACCCCCGCGCCCCAGAGCCCGACACCCCAGAGCCCAGCACCCCGGAGCCCAGCACAGTGGACCCCGCTCCCGAACCCACAATCCCGAGCCCACCGCCGGACCCCACAGACCACGAGCCGCCCCGGCGGGAGGAACCCGCGCCGCCCCAACCGCCACCGTTCTAACCCGAACCGCGGCGGGCCTGAACCGCCGCGGGCCCGAACCGCGGCGAGACCGGTGCGCAGCCGCGAGACCGGTGCTGGAAGGGCCGGTCTCGCAGCCAAGAGCCGGTCCCGCACTGAGACCGGCCCTCCCCCACGGCTCTGGCAGCCGGCCACAGCACAGACGAGCGGCACAGACCACGCCACGGACCGGGCCCAGCTCGGCGGAGCCCCCCACGCCGGGTGCCCGTCCGGCGGCCAGAAGGTAACGTAATTCATAGCGTGACCTGGGTCACGAGTGCATTTCCCAGGAGGGGGACCCATGGACGTCCACCACAGCGGCCAGGCCGGGATCGGCGAGCACGTCACCGCCCTGCGCCCCGTCCGCAGGCCGGGCCACGGCGCGGCCGGCTCCCCCGCGGGCGCCTCCGTGGACGCAGAGCCCATGGATCCGGAGCGCTTCGGCTCGCTGTGCACGGGCATCCTCGCGGCAATCGGGCAGGTCATGGACGGCCAGTCGGAGGCCGCCGAGCTGGCCCTCACGGTGCTCCTCGCGCAGGGGCACCTCCTCGTCGAGGACGTTCCGGGGGTGGGCAAGACGATGCTCGCCAAGACCCTCGCGCGCACGATCGACTGCACGGTCAGCCGGATCCAGTTCACGCCCGACCTCCTGCCGAGCGACGTCACGGGCGTCTCGGTCTACAACCAGGCCACACGGCAGTTCGAGTTCCGGCCCGGCGCGGTCTTCGCGAACATCGTGATCGGCGACGAGATCAACCGCGCCTCCGCCAAGACGCAGTCCGCGCTGCTCGAGTGCATGGAGGAGCACCAGGTCACGGTCGACGGCACCTCCTACGCCCTGAGCGAGCCCTTCATGGTCGTCGCCACCCAGAACCCGATCGAGATGGAGGGCACCTACCCGCTCCCGGAGGCGCAGCGGGACCGCTTCATGGCGCGCATCTCCATGGGCTATCCTGACGCGGCCGCCGAGGCCGAGATGCTCGAGAACCACCAGTCGGTCTCGCCGCTCGTGAGGCTCGAGCCCGTCGTGAGCGAGGACGACGTCCGGGCGATGGCCTCGGCCGTCAGGGCCGTGTTCGTCTCGGCCCCCGTCAAGGAGTACACCGTGGCCCTCGGGCGGGCGACGCGAGCGAGCGAGCGGCTGCGGCTCGGGGCGAGCCCGCGCGCCGTCCTGCAGCTCCTGCGCGCCGCGAAGGCCCGCGCGGCCCTCTCAGGCCGCGACTTCGTCCTCCCCGACGACGTCGCCGCGATGGCCCCGGCCGTGCTCCCCCACCGGCTCGTCCCCGACCGCAGGGCCGCCGGCAGCGGCCTCACTCCGGCGGCGATCCTCGAGGGGATCGTGGCCTCGGTGCCCGTGCCGACACCCGGCGCGCCCTCCCCGCGGCGCAGGAGCTGAGGGAGGCGCGCGATGGGCACGGGTACACGGACCGACTGGCAGGGTACCCTCACGCCCCGCGGGTGGGGGTTCGTCGCGGCCGCAGTCCTCGCCCTGATCGCGGCCCAAGTCATGGGCCGGCGGGACCTCCTGCAGCTGACCGTGTTCCTCGCGCTCGTCCCCGTCGCGGCCCTCGCGTCCAACCTGCTGTTCCGCCCCTCGATGGACGTCCGGCGGGCTCCCCGGCCCGACGTCGTCGAGGCGGGGTCCACGACCGAGGTGAGCCTGCGCCTCAAGCACAGCGGCCTCCTCGCCGGTCGCATGTCGATGGCCGAGCACCTTCCCCCCACGCTCGGCACCGGCCCGGCCTTCCTCTACCCCGGGCGGTCCGTCGCTCGGGACGGCTTCAGCAGCTATCGCTACCAGCTCGGCTGCCCGCGGCGCGGGCTGTACCGCCTCGGGCCGGTCGAGGCCCGGTACACGGATCCCTTCGGCCTCGCGGAGCGGCACAGCCGGCTCGGGGACGCGACCCGGCTCGTCGTGACGCCCGCCTCCGTCGCCCTCGCCGCCGCGGTGCTGTCCGGCACCCGGGGCGCCGAGGGCGTCGTCGCAACCCGCGTCCAGTCCACGCCGAGCGACGACGACGTCATGACCCGCGAGTACCGCCACGGCGACCCCATGCGCAGGGTCCATTGGGCGGCGACCGCTCGGCATGGCGAGCTCATGGTCCGTCAGGAGGAGTCCGCGACCTCTCCCGAGGCGACGCTCGTGCTCGACGTGCGCCGCCAGGCCTTCCCCGCCGTGGGCCACGCCCCCGGCGAAGGACACGAGTCGCCGGCTTTCGAGTGGGCCGTCACGGCCGCCATGTCCGTCGCCGCCCACCTCGCCGAGCGCGACTACTCGCTGAGGCTCCTCGACACCGCTGGCGGGCTCGCCCTCGCGCATTCGGAGTCCGCGCCCGAGCCGGAGGCGCCCTCGTATTCCGGGCCCGACGGGCTCGCCTCGATCGCCGAGGGCCTCGCCGCGATCGCGCCCCGCTCCCCCGGCCCCGGCCAGCCGGGCCACCGGACGACCGACGCCGCCGACGAGCCCGGTGCCTCGACTGCGTCCGCGGGGTTCTCCGAGCTCCTCCTCGACCGGCTCGAGGCCCACCGCTCGCGCGGGCCGATCGTCGTCGTCCTCGGCGCGACCGACGCTGCCGCCGCGTCGATGCTCGCCCCCGCCGCGGCCTTCGCCGACCGCGCCCTCGCGCTCGTCGTCACCTCCCGCCCCGGCGCCAGTCAGGCGGCCGCGGAGGTGCTCCGGGACGCCGGGTGGCGCGTTTCCGAGGCCACGCCGCGGACGGCGGTCGACGCCGCGTGGCTCGCGCTCACGGTCGACGAGCCAGACGCGCAGGGCACAGCGCAGGTCCGGAGGACGTCGTGAGGCCCCGGCGGTGGAGCCATGGCGGCGCAGAGCTCTCCCTCGCCCTCGCGGTCGTGGGCGGATCCATCGCCTACGGCGGCGTCGTGCGCGGCTACAGCTGGCTGTACCCCGTCGCCGTGGTGGCCTGCGGCGCCCTGGGCGGCGCCGCCGTCGCACGATCCCTGCGCTGGCATCCCGTGGCCGTGGCCATCGCGGGGCTCGCGGGGTGGACGGCCGCGATGTGCTTCATGTTCTTCCGCACCCAGAGCATCGGCGGCGTCATCCCGGGGCCAGAGACGCCGGGCGCGGTCCGCGAGGCGCTCGCGCAGGCCTGGGAGACGGTCGTCTACGACACCGTGCCGGCGGCGCCCAACGTCGGCATCACCGCCGTGCTCGCGGGGACGCTCGGGCTCATCGCGCTCATCGCCGAGACCATCGCCCTCTCGTGCCGGCTCCCCGCCGTATCCGGGATCGCCGTCCTCGCGGCCCTCGTCGTCCCGGCAGTCCTCAAGCCGCAGAGCGTCGGCGCGGCGGGCTTCGCCGCCGCGGCGGCAGGCTACCTCGGGCTCCTCGCGACGGCACGCCCCGACGAGGCGACCGCGCTCGGGGGCCCGCGCCCGCCCGACGAGAGCGCCGCGGCCGCCGTCTCCCCCGGCCGGGTCGCGGCCCTCGCCGCCGCGATCGTCGCCGGGACCCTCGTGCTCCCACAGGTCGTCCCGGGCTTCGACAGGGGGCTCTTCCCCGAGGGCTCGCGGCTGCGCAGCCTCGGCCAGAACGTTGGCCTCAACCCGCTCATCAGCCTCGGCAACGACCTGCGCAGCGCCGAGGGCGTGGGCGTCCTGCGCTACGCCACCGACGCGCGTGGTCCCGTCTACCTGCGCACGGTCACGGTCGAGGACTTCGACGGCGGGTCGTGGGGCCCCGAGAACCGCGACGACCAGCTCGAGTACCCGCTCGAGTCGATCTCCGCGCGCGTCTCGCTCGCGGGCGCCAGCGCGACCGCGTCGACGACGACCGTCGTCGCCACTGGCGGGTTCACGAGCCCGTACCTGCCCGCGCCGTACGCGCCCGTCGCCGTCGAGGGCGCGCGCGGCCGGTTCGGCTGGGACCCCCAGGATCTGAGCATCAAGGGCGAGCCCGCCTCGAGCCGCGACCAGTTCTACCTCGTCCGCTCCGCCATGCCGGAGCTCACCCCCGCGGCGCTGGCAACGGCCGGCGCACCACCGCGCGGGATCGGCCAGGCCGTCCAGAGCGTCCCGCGCGGCGTGCCCGGCAACGTGCGCACGACGGCGGAGACGGTCACCTCGGGAGCCGCGAGCGCGTACGGGCGAGCCCTCGCCCTTCAGGGATACCTGCGCACGTTCCAGTACTCGGAGCAGACACCGGTCGAGGACGGCTACGACGGGACCGGGATGGAGGTGCTCGAGACCTTCCTCGACAAGCGCTCGGGCTACTGCATCCACTTCTCCGCGGCGATGGCCGTCATGTCCCGCATCGTCGGCATCCCGAGCCGGATCGCCGTCGGCTTCGCGCCCGGGCGGCCCACGGGCCAGACGATCTCCGTGCCCGGCCCAGGCGCCCTCCCCGAGTTCTCGGTCGACGGCCGCGACGCCCATGCGTGGCCCGAGCTGTACTTCGAGGGCCTCGGCTGGGTTCCGTTCGAGCCCACGCCCTCGCGCGGCGTGACGCCGTCGTACGCGCTCACCGACGCGCTCGGCACCGGCACGGGCACGAACTTCGACGACCTCAACGACAGCCTCAATCCGGGCGCGATCGCCCCGACGCCGGGCGTCACGTCCCCGCCTGCGCTGCCCGGTGCCGGCGGGGCCGGGCAGGGGACGCCTTGGGTGCCCGCGGCGCTCGCGGCCCTCGCCGTGCTCGGCGCGGTGCTGCTCGCCGTCCTCCCTGCCGCGGCACGCGCCGCCCAGCGCCGCAGGAGGCTCGCGCGCGGGCTCGGCGGGATCTGGGAGGAGCTCGAGGCCGTCGGCGTCGACCATGGGCTCGCTCCGCACCCGGCAGATACCCCGAGGGCGTACGCCCAGCGGCTCGAGGCGTGGGAGGGCCAGGACGGCCGGCTCCGCCACGCGCTCGCCACCCTGACCCGCGAGTACGAGCGGCACGAGTTCGGCCGGCCCGGCTACGAGCCGGACGAGGACGCCGCCCGGCGGGCGGTCGCGGACGTCCACCGCGCCGGGCGGCGCGCCCAGCGGCCCGTGCACCGGGCCCGCATCGCCGCGCTCCCGCCGTCGTCCTTCGCCGCGCTCGCCAAGGCCTTGCGGGCCTCCAGGCGGGGGCTCACGCGGGCGGGGCGCGCCGTCGTGCGCGGCCTGACACCGCTGGCCCCCGCAGCGAGGGCTGCGGGGGCCAGGACGGCGGCCGCCTGGCGGCGGCTGCGTGGAGGGTGAGCGTCAGGCACGAGGCCCGCCTCCCCCCAAACGCCGCATCGCGACACGCTGCAATGCGACCGGCATTGCGGCGTGTCGCGATGCGGCGTTGTGGCCGGCTGCCGCTGCTACTGCGCGTAGGGGTCCGCGATGCCGATGTACTGCGTCGTCGTGTACTCCGCGATGCCCTCCGCGCCGCCCTCGCGGCCGAGGCCGGACTGCTTGACGCCGCCGAACGGGGCCGCCGCGTTGGAGATGACTCCGGCGTTGAAGCCGACCATGCCGAACTCGAGATGCTCGGCCACGCGGAACATGCGGGCGTAGTCGCGGGTGTACAGGTACGAGGCGAGGCCGTACTCGCTCGAGTTGGCGAGGCGGATCGCGTCCTCTTCGGTGGCGAACGTGGTCACGGGGGCCACCGGGCCGAAGATCTCGTTCTGCAGGATCACGGCGTCGTTCGGTACGTTCGCGAGCACCGTCGGGGCGTAGAAGTAGCCCTCGCCCTCGACCGGGGCGCCGCCCGTGGCGACGGTGGCGCCGGACTCGACGGCCTCGGTCACCAGCGCGTGGACGTCCTTGCGCGCGCCGCCGTCGATGAGCGGACCGACCTTCGAGTCCGCCTCGGTGCCGCGCCCCAGCTTGAGCGCGCCCATCGCCTCGGCGAACCTTGCCGTGAACTCCTCGGCGACGGACTCCTGGACGAGGAAGCGGTTGGCGGCCGTGCAGGCCTCGCCCATGTTGCGCATCTTGGCGGCCATGGCGCCCTCGACGGCCTTGTCCAGGTCCGCGTCCTCGAACACGATGAACGGGGCGTTGCCGCCGAGCTCCATCGAGGTCCGCAGGACGTTCTGCGACGCGTCGGCGAGCAGGCGGCGCCCGACCGGCGTCGAGCCCGTGAAGGAGATCTTCCGGAGCCGGTGGTCCTTCATGAGCGGCGCGGAGATGCCTGAGGCACTCGACGAGGACACGACGTTGACCACGCCTGCCGGCACACCGGCCTCAACGAGGACGCCAGCGAACAGCTGGGTCGTGAGAGGCGTGAACTTGGCCGGCTTGATGATGACCGTGCAGCCTGCCGCGAGGGCGGGGCCGACCTTGCGCGTGGCCATCGCGAGCGGGAAGTTCCACGGCGTGATGAGCAGGCAGGGGCCGAGCGGCTTGCGCGTCACGAGGATCTTGTTCTTGCCCTCGGGGGTGGTCAGGTAGCGGCCGTAGTCGCGCACGGCCTCCTCGGAGAACCAGCGCAGGAACTCGGCGCCGTAGGTGACCTCGGTGCGGGACTCGGCGAGCGGCTTGCCCATCTCGAGCGTCATCAGCAGGGCGAAGTCTTCGGCGCGCTCGGTCACGAGGTCGAAGGCGCGGCGGAGGATCTCTGCGCGCTCGCGCGGGGCCGTGCGGGCCCATGCGGCCTGGGCGGCGTCCGCGGCGTCGAGCGCCGCGAGCGCGTCCTCGCTCGTCGCGTCGGCGATCTCGAGGAGCGTCGCGCCGGTGGCCGGGTCCTCGACGGCGAACGTGCCGCCGCCGGTGGCCTCGCGCCACTCGCCGTTGATCAGCAGGCCGGTCGGAACAGACGCGAGCAGCTCCTGCTCGCGCTCACGGGTGACAGCAGTGTTCTCGGACACGTCGGGCTCCTTTTCGCAGCACGCTCACCGGCGAGCGTGGGTGGACTGCTTCCACGCTAGGCCCGCGCGCTTGCGCATGTCCATGTATGGCCCCACCACGATCCGAGGGCGCAACTGGACATCTGCACAATCAGCTTCCGCGGAATTCCGGGGTTTTTGCCCCCGGCTGTCCCAAGGCGAGGGGGGACGACACGGAGGCTACCGCGCTGCGAGCACCGCCGCGTACAGCTCGCGCTTGCTGGCCCCGGCCTCCTCGGCCACGAGCGCCACGGCCTCCTTGAGCCGCGTTCCCGCCGCGACGAGCGACTCGACGCTCGCGATGAGGTCCTCGGTGCGGGCGGGCGCGGCCTCGGGCGCGCCCTCCGCCACGACGGCGATCTCGCCGCGGACCTCGTGCGCCTGGGCCCACGCGGCGAGCTCCCCCGCGGCGCCGCGCAGGACCTCCTCGTACGTCTTGGTGAGCTCGCGGCAGACGGCGAGCCGACGCTCGGCGCCGAACACCTCGGCCACCGCAGCGAGCATCGCCCCGAGCCGGTGCGGCGCCTCGAAGAAGACCATCGTGCGGCGCTCGCCCCGGAGCTCGGCGAGCCGCTGTGCCCGCTCCCCCGCCTTGCGCGGCAGGAAGCCCTCGAAGCAGAAGCGGTCCGTCGGCAGGCCCGACAGCGCGAGGGCGGTCAGGACGGCCGAGGGGCCGGGGAGCGAGGTGACGGTGAGGTCCTCGGCGACGGCCGCCTCGACGAGCCGGTAGCCCGGGTCTGAGACGGCAGGCATGCCGGCGTCGGTCACGAGCAGCACGGTCCGGCCGGCGCGCACCTCCTCGAGCAGTTCCTGGGTCTTGGACGCCTCGTTGTGCTCGTGGTAGCTCACGACGCGGCCGCGCGGCCGGACGCCCAGGCCGCTCGCGAGCCGCTGGAGCCTACGGGTGTCCTCGGCGGCCACGACGTCGGCCTCGGCGAGGAACTCGACGAGACGGCGGCTCGCATCGCCGAGGTTGCCGATCGGCGTCGCGGCGAGGACCACGGCCCCGCCGCTGCCCGGGAGCGCGCGGTGCGCGCCGGCGTCGTCCGCCGATTCGGCTCCCGCGGTGGCGTGGGGATCGGGGTCGAGGGCCTCGGGCTGCTGCACGCGCCCCAGCCTACGCCAGCCACCCCGCGCGGGTAGCATGGGCCGGGATGAGCACCCCGACGCAGACCCGCCCGCCCTCGCACGGCTGGAACTCGCGCCGCGAGTGGCTCGTGGACCCCAGCCCATCTGGCGGGCGCGGCGCCGCGGACGCCCTGCGGGAGCGGCTCCTTGGCCCCCTCACGCCGTGGCGCGAGCTGGCCCGGCGCGAGCAGCTGCTCGTCTGGCTCGTGCCGCTCGCCGTGGGCCTCGTGGCGGGGATCATCCGGTTCACGTCGCTCGACCGCCCCCACGCGCTCGTCTTCGACGAGACCTACTACGTCAAGGACGCCTACTCGTTCCTCGTCTCCGGCGTGGAGCGGAACTGGGCCGAGAAGGCCAACGACCTCTTCGTCCGCGGCGACACGAGCGGGCTGCTCGAGACTCCGGAGTACGTCGTCCACCCGCCCGTGGGCAAGTGGATGATCGCGCTCGGCCTGGCGATCTTCGGGCCGGGCAGCTCGTTCGGCTGGCGCTTCACCGCGGCCCTCGTCGGGACGCTCTCCGTCATCCTCACGGCCTGGGCCGCCCACCGGCTCTTCCGCTCGCACACGCTCGCTGCCTCCGCCGGGCTGCTGCTCGCCGTCGACGGGCACCACATCGTGCTGTCCCGCACCGGGATCCTGGACATCTTCCTCTCCTTCTGGGTGCTCGCGGCCTTCTGCGCCCTGCTCCTGGACCGCGAGGACGGGCGACGGCGGCTCGCGGCGCGGCTGGGCGCGCTCGCCGGCCCGGACGGCCGGCTGGGGCCCGCGGCGCTCGCCGGAGGGCCGTGGCTCGGCGTGCGCTGGTGGCGGCTCGCCGCCGGGGTGTGCCTCGGGCTCGCCGTCGGGGTCAAGTGGTCCGGACTCGCGTTCGTCGCCGTCTTCGGGCTCCTGACCGTGCTTTGGGACGCCTCGGCCCGACGCGTGGCGGGCATCCACGGCTGGCTCCCGGCCGCAGTCCTGCGCGACGCCCCCGGCGCGTTCGCGAGCATCGTGCTGCTCGGGGCGGCCGTGTACACGGCCTCGTGGTGCGGCTGGTTCGCCTCGGACATCGGCTACTTCCGCACATGGGCGGCCGAACACCCCGACCCCGCGTGGGCCTGGATCCCCGAGGCCGTCCGCTCGCTCGCGCACTACCACGCCGAGGCCTACTCGTTCCACAGCGGCCTGTCCTCGCCGCACCCCTACGCCTCGACGCCGTGGAGCTGGCTCGTGCAGGGCAGGCCCACGTCCTTCTACTACACCGAGCCGGCGGGGGCCTGCGGGACCGACCACTGTTCCTCGACCGTCCTCTCGGTCGGCAACCCGCTCGTCTGGTGGGGCGGGACCATCGCGCTCGGGATCGCGGCCCTGCTCTGGGTGGGCCGCCGCGACTGGCGCGCCGGGGCGGTCCTCGCGGGAATCGCGGCGGGGTACCTGCCGTGGTTCCTGTACCCGACCCGGACGATGTTCGCGTTCTACTCCGTGGCCTTCGAGCCCTACCTCGTCCTGGCCCTCGCCCTCGCGCTCGGACTCCTGCTGGGCCGGCGCGCGGACCCCGCGTGGCGGCGCCAGGCCGGCCTACTCGCCGTCGGCGTGTTCCTGCTCTCCGTCCTCGCCGTCTCGGCATACCTCATGCCGATCTGGAACGCCGAACCCATCCCCTACCTCGAATGGCGCCTGCGGATGTGGATGCCCAGCTGGACGTAGGCAGCGCCGATGGCAGCGCCGGGAAGCTCCGGCGGCAGCACGAGTGGCAGGATGGGACGCGGCGCAGCGCGCCTACAGGACCGCGGGGGGCATGCAGGAAGGAGAGGGCACATGAGCGCCCAGGACGTCCACGGAACTGACTCCCCGCGACGTGAGGAGGCCACGGACGCCGTCGCCGGCCTCGACCCGTCCGTCAACGTCACGGACCTGCTCCTCGAGCGCGCCGCGTCCGCCCCCGACGCCGAGCTCTTCGCCCGCCGCACGGACGCCGGGTGGACCGCGGTCACCGCCGCGGAGTTCCTCGACCAGGTGCGCGCCCTCGCCCGCGGCCTCATCGCGAGCGGCCTCGACACGGGCGGCCGCGTGGCCATCGTCTCGGCGAGCAGCTACGAGTGGGCCCTGGTCGACTTCGCCGTGTGGTTCGCCGGCGGCGTCCCGGTGCCCGTCTACGAGACCTCCTCGGCCTCGCAGATCGCGTCCATCCTCGCGGACTCGGGCGCCCGACGCGTCTTCGTCCAGGACGCGGACCTCGCCCGCCGGGTCGAGGACGCCGTTCACGGCCACCCCCAGCTCGCAGACACGCTGCTGCCCATCACCGTCATGGCCGACGACGGCGAGGGCGCGACGCTGCGCAGCCTCGCCGGGCCGGGGCTCGGGGTGAGCGAGGCCGAGCTCGAGCGGCACCGGACGGCCGCCGGGCTCGACGCCGTCGCGACGCTCGTGTACACGTCCGGGACGACGGGGCGGCCGAAGGGCTGCGAGGTCACGCACGGCAACCTCGCCCTGCTCGCGGTGAACCTCCGCGCGCACCTGCCCTCCGTCGTCGGGCCCGGCGCGCGGACGCTCATGTTCCTGCCGCTCGCCCACGTGCTCGCCCGCGCCGTCCAGGTCACCTGCGTGGCGGCGGGCGTCGTCGTCGGCCACTCCCGCCAGGCGGACCTCGCCGCGGACCTCGGCACGTTCTGCCCCACGTTCCTGCTCGCGGTGCCGCGCGTCTTCGAGAAGGTCTATGCCGGGGCGCATGCGCGGGCGTCGCACGGGCTGCGTGCCGCCGTGTTCGAGCGCGCCGCCCGCACAGCCCGCGAATACTCGCAGGCACTCGACGACGCGGCGTCGGGCCTCGGCGACGGGCCCGGTCGGCGGCTGCGCGTGCGCCACGCCGTCTTCGACCGCCTCGTCTACGGCCAGCTCCGCGCCGCGTTCGGCGGCCGCCTGACCACGATCGTCTCGGGCGCCAGCGCCCTGAGCCCCGCGCTCGCGCACTTCTTCCGCGGGGTCGGCCTCACGGTGCTCGAGGGCTACGGGCTCACGGAGACCACGGCACCGTGCACCGTCAACACCCCTGAGGCGACGCGCGTCGGGACGGTGGGCCGCCCCGTGCCGGGCACCGCCATCCGCATCTCCGACTCCGGCGAGGTCCTCGTGAAGGGGATCGGGGTCGCCGCCGGCTACCGCGGGGCCGCGCCCGGCTCGCCCGAGTCCCAGGCCTTCGGCCCGGACGGCTTCCTCGCCACGGGCGACCTCGGGCAGCTCGACGCGGACGGGTACCTGAGGATCACGGGACGGGTCAAGGACATCCTCGTGACCGCCGGCGGCAAGAACGTCGTGCCCGGCCCGCTCGAGGAGGCGCTGCGCGAGTCCGAGCTCTGAGCCTCGAGGACGGGGACCTCACGCCGTCGCTCAAGCTGCGCCGGCAGTCGGTCCTCGCGGCGTTCCCCGACGCCGTCGAGGACGTCTCTACGCCGACTAGGACTCGGCGCCCTCAGGGACCACCGGCGCCCCGGCGCGCGAGGCGCGCCGCTTGGGCGTGGGCCAGCAGAAGATCGACACGAGCACCGAGGTCAGCAGGACCAGGACGCCGACCGTGACGGCGGCATCCATCCAGAACTGCCCCGGGAAGAGCCGGATGAGCGTGTCCTCGAGGCGGAAGGTCCACGTGCCGTCAGCGAAGAAGATCCGGTGGAACTCGGTGAAGAACTGCTCCCAGCCGAGGAAGGCGAGGACCGTGAGGGCGGCGATGAGGCCGACCGTCACGAGGGACCCGGCGAAGAGGCCGCGCCCGAACGCGCCGCGTGCCTTGCGGAGCCCGAAGAAGGCGAGGATGAAGAAGAGCAGCACCAGGGCCCCGGCCCCGTAGGCGGAGAGGACGACAAGCTTGACGTCCGCCATGTGGCTGACCTCCCCGGACGTGAAGAGCCGGTCCCCGTTCGAGAACACGAGGTCGCCGAGGTACCGCGACGAGGACAGGTTGGCGAGGTAGTCCACGGCGTAGGAGGCGTAGGTGAGCCGGTCGTCGGCGGAGAAGCCGTAGCCGTCGCCCGGGAAGCCCGGCCTGTGGTACTCGGCCCACAGGAACAGCGGGCTCGCGACGATCCGCACGGCGGCGATGAGGATCAGGAACGGGAAGAGCGCCGCCATGAGCACCTGGAGGACGCGAGGGGCGATCGGCTTGGCCCGGGCCGCGGCGTCGCGCTCGGCGCTGCGCCGCTGCACGTCCTCCTCGGGCGGGCGGGCATTGAGCATGCCCGTGGGCGAGGGTTCAATCCTCTCCGACCCGGGGGCATCGAGCCCGTCGGCGCCGGCCGCGGCCTGCCCGTCGGCCCCGCCCCTCCCGCCGGCCGGGGGTGCCGCATGCCGGCCGACGCGCGCGTCCCCGCGCATCCACTCGAAGGCGGGCTCGTCGCTGTCCTGGGACTCGTCGAACCCGGTCCCAGGCTCTGATCCGGATCGTTTGTCGGTCAACACAGTCACCGTCCAGTCACGGCCCTCCAGGGACCTCGGTCAGCATGGTCTGACTCCACCGTACCCGTTGGCCGCCGTGGCTCCCGGGCACGGCATGCACGTGTGGCCGAAGCGTTACTGTCAGCGCTTCGCGTACGTGGCCCAGTCCATGTTCCAGTCGCCCCAGCCCTCGAGCGGCTCGACGGCCGGCGCGCCCGTGTTGAGCGTCTGGACGACGTCGCCGGGCTTGAAGGTGGCGAAGAACCAGGCCGCGTCCGCGGGCAGGAGCCCGACACAGCCGTGCGAGACGTTCCGCACGCCCACATACGGGATCGCCGACTCGAGGGCCTGGTGCACATAGACGCCCGAGGTCGTGAGCCGATTCGCGTGCTCGACCGTGAGCGGCGGGTAGTAGCCCTTGTCCCCCGGCTTGAGGCCGATGCTGCCCGCGTTGAAGTTCGAGTGGCGCTGCTGCTCCATGATCACGGCGTAGCCCGTGGGCGAGAGCCAGTCGGGATCGCCGAGGGTGACGGGGAACGTCCTGACGTGGGCCCCGTCGATGAACACCTTCATGGTCTTGGTCGCGTCGTCCACCACGGCGAGCCGGGAGGGGCCGGTCGTGAAGCTCACCTCGGCGTCGAAGTTGCCCACCATGCCGCCGCCGAACTCGACGCCGAACAGCTTGAGCGAAACAGTCACCTGCGCGTTGCCCGCCCAGAAGGTCTCCGGCCGGATGCGCACCATCCTGTCGCTGTACCAGTGCCAGCGCACGGGCTGGTTGGAGGTCGAGGCCACGGTCACGGCCTTCTCGACGGCCTCCTTGTTCATCACCGGCTCGCTGAACGTGATCTGGATCGGCTGGCCCGTCCCGACCGTCGCGCCGGTGCGCGGGAAGACCGCCGCATCGGCCTCGTTCGCGGCAGTGACCGTGTGGAACGACTGCTTCTTCGTGGTCGTGCGCCCCGCGCCGTCGGCGAGCGTGAACTCGTAGGTGTAGGACATGTTGAACTCGAGGGCGCCCGTGGCCGTCCACGTCGAGCCGTCCGCGCTCGTCTCCCCCGGCACCACGGTGCCGTTCGCGTCCACGAGCCGCACGGACTCGACGGTCCCGTTGACGGCCTTGACCTGCGGGCTGATGGCCGGATTGACCTCCTGCGCGCCGTCGGTGGGCGTGACGCCGAGCTCGAGCGGCTTGATGACCGGGACGACGAGCCCCGGCTCCGTGCGGAGCGGGCTGCCGGCCTCGGACGACGGCGCGGGGCGGGCCCACGTGGGGGCGGTCGCCACGCCGGCGGCCCCGCCGAGGACGCCGACGACGAGCAGGGCGGCGAGGGCGATCTTGGAGCCTCGGCCCAGCCGCCGGCGCTCAGCCACGGGGCCTGCCCGCGGCGGCCTCGCGCCCCGGCTGCCCCGAAGGCCCGGTCCCGGCGTGTCCGTGCACAGTACGGTGCTGTCCCACAGTGCTGTCCCCCTGATCGGCTCGAAATGACTCATTCAAGCGTAAGGCAGCAGCACGCGTGCCCCGGTCACGCCCGGAATGCTGTCCGGGCACGATCGGGGCACGCCTGCGGGCGGGCGGCTGTGGGCAGCGCGCAAGGGGCGCACTGTCCTGCCCGGTTCCGCTCAGTAGCGGTAGTGGTCGGGCTTGTAGGGGCCCGCGACGTCGAGGCCGAGGTACTCCGCCTGGTCCTTGGTCAGCTCCGTGAGCTCGACGCCGAGGGCGTCGAGGTGCAGGCGCGCGACCTTCTCGTCCAGGACCTTGGGCAGGACGTAGACCCGGTTGCCGTACTCGCGCTCGGCCTCGGGCTGGTCGTGCTTGGTCCACAGCTCGATCTGGGCGATCGTCTGGTTCGCGAAGGAGTTGCTCATGACGAACGACGGGTGGCCCGTCGCGTTCCCGAGGTTCATGAGCCGCCCCTCGGAGAGCAGGATGATCGAGCGCTCCGGGCGCCCGTCCGCCGCAGGGAAGACCCACTCGTGGACCTGGGGCTTGATCTCGACCTTGCGGACGCCGGGAACCTTGGCCAGACCCGCCATGTCGATCTCGTTGTCGAAGTGGCCGACGTTGCCGACGATCGCCTTGTCCTTCATCGCGGTCATGTGCTCGGCGAGGATGATGTCCTTGCCGCCGGTGGTCGTGATGAAGATGTCGCCCTGCCCGAGCACCGACTCGAGGCGGGCCACCTGGTAGCCGTCCATGGCGGCCTGCAGCGCGCAGATCGGGTCGATCTCGGTCACGACGACGCGCGCGCCCTGGCCGCGCAGCGCCTCGGCCGCTCCCTTGCCGACATCGCCGTAGCCGCACACGACGGCGACCTTGCCGCCCATGAGCACGTCCGTCGCCCGGTTGATGCCGTCCGGGAGGGAGTGGCGGATGCCGTACTTGTTGTCGAACTTGCTCTTCGTCACGGCGTCGTTGACGTTGATCGCCGGGAAGAGGAGCTTGCCCTGCTCGGCGAGCTGGTAGAGGCGGTGCACGCCCGTCGTCGTCTCCTCCGAGACGCCCTTGATGCCCGCGGCGACGCGGGTCCACTTCTTCGGGTCACTGGCCTGGCCGGCGCGCAGGACGTCGAGGATGATCCGGTACTCCTCCGGGTCGTCCGCGGAGGCCTGCGGGACAGCCCCGGCCGCCTCGAACTCGGCGCCCTTGTGCACGAGCAGGGTTGCGTCGCCGCCGTCGTCCAGGATCATGTTCGGCCCGAGCGAAGGATCCTCCGCGGCGCCGGGCCACGTGAGGATCTGCTCGGCGGTCCACCAGTACTCCTCGAGGGTCTCTCCCTTCCACGCGAAGACCGGGACGCCCTGGGGATCCTCCGGGGTCCCGTCGCCGACGACGACGGCGGCCGCGGCCTCGTCCTGGGTCGAGAAGATGTTGCACGAGGCCCAGCGGACCTCAGCGCCGAGCGCGGTGAGCGTCTCGATGAGCACCGCGGTCTGGACGGTCATGTGGAGGGACCCGGCGATCCGGGCGCCCGCGAGCGGCTGCGACGGGCCGAACTCCTCGCGCAGGGCCATGAGGCCGGGCATCTCGTGCTCAGCGAGGCGGATCTGGTGGCGGCCTGCCTCGTGGAGGGAGATGTCGGCAACCTTGTACTCGAGGGTCATGCGTGCTCCTGGGCGGTGCTGTCGTCGTGCTGGGCGCTGGGGATGCCGGGACCGTGCTGGCCGCTGCCTGCGCTCTGGGCGGCCTGCAGGTGCTCCGGCGGAAGCAGGACGGGGATGCCGTCCTCGATCGCGTAGCGCGGCGCGGCGCCGTCGGGCCCGGGGGCGGTCGCGACGAGCTCGTCGCCGTCCTGGACGAGGGCTGATCCCGTCACGGGGCACCGCAGCACGGCGAGCAGCGAGGGGCTGAGATTCGGCATGCGCACTAGCCTACAGCCGCGTGCAGCGCGGTCGGTCCGGGCGCGAGGGCGTCCAGTGCGAGCGGTTCAGGAGGGCTCGCGCAGGAGCCTGAGGTGCCGGCGCGTCATCGCCTCGCCGGGGGCCGGCGGCTCGAGCGGGGCGCGCGGGCCGCGCTCGGCGGGCGGGGGCTCCTCGGCGGCCTGGACGGGCTCGGGTTCGCGCACGGCCTCGGCGATCGCGAGGATGTCGTCCGCTGCGACGGGGGTGCCCGCCGGGAGCGCGAGCCGCAGGACCTCCCAGCCCCTCGGGACGGTGAGGCGCTCGGCATGGGCGGCACAGAGGTCGTAGCTGTGGGGCTCCGCGAACGTCGCGAGCGGGCCGAGGACCGCCGTCGAGTCGGCGTAGACGTAGGTCAGCGTGGCCACCGCAGCCTGGCGGCAGGCAGATCGAGAACAATGGCGTAGTGGGCCCACGGCACAGAACCCTACCGCCCGCCGGGACGAACCGCGGGCATTGACCCCTGCACAGGGCCTCCGCGCCGCGCTCCCCCTGAGGTCCCGGGCCCCGCTCGGGCGGCCCGGCCGGGGTGAGCGGCTCGCCGGTCGGCCCGAGGGCGACTACAGTCGATGTATGCAGGATCGTTCGTCTCCGGCGGCGCCGCGGGAACCCCTCCCCGGGCACAGCCTCAGCATCCGGCCCGTTCCCCCCGCGGGAGAGCCGGGGGCGGGCCAGAGCCGCGGCTTCCGCAGCCGGCGCCGGAACCGGCATGGCCGGGGGCTGCGCGGCGAGATCCTCCCCGCCGTCCTCCCCGCGAGCCGGACTCGGGCCGAGCGCTTCGAGGACTGGGTCTTCGACGCCGCGGACCGGCTCCAGGACATCCGGGGCTCCGAGCTCGACGGCGTCGAGTACGCCGTCGAGGAGATCCCCCCGGGACTCGAGCAGCTCCTGCGCGACGGCGGGCGGCCGCCGCAGGGACACTTCACCCCGGGCGGCCGGGGCAGGGCCCCTCGGATCACGGTCTACCGCCGCGTCGTCGAGACCGCCGCGGGCACCCAGGCCGAGCTCCAGGACCTCGTGCACGACGTCGTCGTGGAGTACACGGCCCTCATGCTCAACGTCGCCCCCGAGACGCTCGACCCCTACTACCGCTTCCGCTGACCAGGCACCGGCTGGACCGGGCCGCCCTCAGTGCCCCAGCGTGACGGGGAGCGACTGCGACCCGGCGACGGGCCCGACGAAGGCCGCCCCGGCGATCTGGTTCCCGTCGCCCCGGGTCAGGAGCGATCCGAAGGCGGGGTCCCCGGACGCCGAGACGATGTAGCCGGCCACCGGCGATCCGTCGAGCGAGTCCGCTGCGTCGAGGACCGCCGTCGTCCCTCCCGCCACGTCGATCGTGACGGCAGGGTGCTGGCGGCCGTCCTCGGTCACGGGGACGGCGCGGATCTGCGCGCGGCCCTCGGGAACGCCGAGCACGATCGAGCGGGAGCCGAGGCTTCCGACGGGGAGGACGTGGGTGTCGCCGAGGCGGACGGACGCCCCTGGCGCGGCGAAGTCGAGGGGCTCGGCGGCGTCGAGCCCCCGCGGGACGTGGGCGCCGGCGGTGAAGGACACGTCGGCGGCCGCCGAGACGGAGTACGTCCCCGCCGGCAGCCCGGCGAGGGAGACGGTCGTGACGGCGCCAGCCTTGGCAGTCACGACGCCGCCGCCCGGCAGGGCGACCGGCCCGTTCCGCCCGTACACGCGCAGCTGCACGACGGCGTCGACGGCGCCCGGGACGGTGAGCTGGACGGACGCCCCGGCGTCGGCGAAGCCCCTGCGGGAGGCGAGCTCGCGGGCACGGTCAGGGTCCTGGAGCTCGATCCCGGTCACGGTCTGGCGGGTCGCCGGCGCGACGGCCGGCGTGATGAACTCGACGCCGCCCGGGGTCAGGCCGCGCAGCGTGGACTGCTGGACCGAGGCGGCGACGGGGCCGCCGCGGCTGCGCACGTGCACCGACAGGCTCGACTGCCCGGGCAGATAGCCCGCCAGCGCGACCGACTTCGACGACCCGGGGGCGACCTGCAGACCGCGGCTGCCCGGGGGCGCCTGTTCGAGGCGGGCGTCCCCGAAGAACTCGAGGTCGACGGTCGACGGCGTGCCGCTCGTGTTCGTGAGGGTCAGGACGGAGGTGCGGCCCACGAGGGTCGAGGCGCCCACGAGCCACTGGTCGTTCGACGGCGGCGTGCACGAGGCCGTGGCGAGGCCCCTGAGGTCGCCGTCGCCGGCCGAGAAGCGGAAGAGCGCCGCGGCCGACGACGCCCGGCCGCCCTCGGCGTCCACGTCGAGGGCGGTGGGGGCGTCCACGGCCTCGCGCGGGATGACCGAGGCCCGGGGCAGGGACCCGCCGCCGGTGTCGGCGAGATTTTCATCGACGGTGCGGAGCACGTCCCCGTCCGGGGTCTCGAGCGTGCCGGGCGGGATGGCTCCCGTGGCCGAGGAGGGGATGACGGCGCTCAGCGAGCTCTCCGCCGTCGTGCTCACGGGGCTGAACTGCGCGTCCCCGGCGACGGGCGTGCCCTCGAGCAGCCGCGCTGGCCCCGGGCACGTGCGCACGGTGTTGCCCGCCGGCACCTCGGCGGCCCGCGGCGCACCCGGCGACAGGGACGACGGCGCGGGCAGCGCCGAACCGGCGACGGCCAGCCCGGCCCCGGCGGCGACGAGGAGCGTGCCGACGGCGGACGAGACGGCCGCCCGGACTCGGCGGCGTTTCCGGGCGGTGCCCTCAGACGCGGGTTTCATGGCCGCGGGCCTCCTTCCCCTCTGCGGCGGTCTGCCGGGTCTCGGGCAGGATGTCGTCGAGTGCGCTGGCCCCCTGCCCGCGCGGGGCGTCGTGCCCCGCGCCCGGGCCGCGCCGGGTCTCCTTCCGGGCGGGGCCCGTGGCGCGCCGGGCGGGCCCGGGCGCCGCGTGGGCGGCGCGGGCCCTCGCGGCGAGCTCGACCCGCAGAGACCCCCCGCCGAGTCCCGGCGTCGTCGCGCTGCGCCGCGTGCGGGCCGGGACGGACAGGAGCAGGGTCACGACCAGGACGACCGCGGCGATGAGGCCGAGGGGCCCCGCGGCAGGATGCGTGTAGCGGACCTCGAGGCGCCCGCCGGCGGCGGGAAGCTTGAACGCCTGGGCCCAGCCGTCGGCAGAGTCCCTCCCCTCGGGGAGGGGCTGGCCGTCCAGCTTCGCGGCCCACCCCGTGCTGGAACGCTCGGTGAGCACGAGACGCCGGCCCTCGGCGCCCGCCGGGATGTCCGCCGAGATCCGCTCGGGCCCCGAGGGGACGAAGGCGAGGGTCCTGCCGCGCGAGTCAGTGATCCGGGCCCGGTGGGCGATGGCGAGGCCCTCCGCGGCCTCGCCGGAACGCGGGGTCACGCGCCAGAGCCAGCCGGCGTCGGTCCGGCCGACGGTGACGAGCCCGGGGACGGCGTCGACGCGCGAGGCGAGCAGGGCGTCCGAGGCGTCGCGCTCCTGGAGCACGACGAAGCCGACGCCCAGGTCCTCGAGCGCGGCGCCGGGGTCCACGCCCTGGGCTGCCGCGATGGTGGCGGCCGCCCCGCGGACGGAGGCGTCGGCGGCGTCGTCGTCCGCGATGCGCTCCTCGCCCCACTCCCCCGTGATGCGGCTCGCCGAGGCGGCCGCGGAGAGCGCGTCGAGGGTTGTGCCGCCTCCGCGCATGAGCGAGGCCACGACCCCGCCGCCGTCGGTCGTGCGCAGCACGAGCGTGCGGGTCTGCTGGGTCCCGACGCCGAGGTCCGAGGCGGTGGCCGGGAGGGTGCGTTCGCGCGACGGCGCGAGGAGGAGGTCGGGCCCGAGCCCTGCCGTGGGCTCGGCGGCGGGCAGGACGCCCGCGGATGCCCAGTGCGCGAGGGCCGCGACCGGGCCAATGCCGGCCAGGGCGAGCGCGGCGGCCGCGCCGGCCGCGGCCGCGAGGCGGCGCCGGTCGCCGGGGTGCGAAGCGGGCCTGGCGGCCAGGGCGCGGCGGTGCTCGAGGACCCGGTCGGCGCCGAGCACCGCGGCGGCGAGGAAGCCGAGCATCCCCGCGCCGACCGCCGGGCCCGCGAAGGGCGCCACGAGGCTGTCCCCGGACACGGCGGTCGGGATGCGGGAGACGGCCCATGCGTAGGCGAGGGCGAGCACGCCGGCGCCGACGAGCGCGCGGGCGGCCGCGCCGCGCCGCCCCTGCAGGAGGACTGCGGACGCGGCGGCGCCGGCGAGGACCGGGGCGCCGAGAGCGAGGGCCGCGACGAGGGACCAGGGGATGCCGGCGGGGAGCCAGCCGATGCCCGCCAGCCCTGCGCCGGCGTCGAAGGCGGCGGGCTGGCCGAGCGCGAGCTGCCACGGGGCCGCGGGCGCCGAGGCGAGCGGAACCCCGGGGTCGGCGATCCACGCGCGTGGATCCTCCGGGGCGGAGAACCACACCGGCAGGAACAGGGCGACGGAGGGGACGAGCGTCCACCAGAGCGAGCGGGCCCGGGACCGCAGGGCGACGGTCCCGACGAGGACGACCCCTGCCGCGAGGGGGAGCAGGGACGGCGCGCCCGCCGTCACGACGGCGAGGGCAAGGCCGCCGGCTGCCGCGGCCGTCCACGACGGCACCCCCCCGGATCCGGGCCGGGGCGCGCGGTCCGGCCCGAGAGTGCCGCGCACGCGCGCGGCGCCGACGGCGCGCAGCATGCCGAGGAGCGCCCACGGCAGAGCAGCATGCGCGAGGACAGCGCCGAGCCGGCCCTGACCGACGGCGACGAGCAGGACGGGCGCTGACGCCCACACGAGGGCTGCGAGCGCGCGGGGCGAGCGGTGGGAGGTCAAGGACGCCGCGAGGCCCCACGCCCCGAGGGCCGCGAGCGGCGCTGCCGCGAGGAGGGCGACGACGACCGCCCGGTTCCCGTCGCCGAAGCCGAGGAGCCCGAGGAGGACGAGGAGGAGCCCGAAGGGGTCGCCGTGGCCGGGGTGGCCGGCGTCGGCCTGCGTCCACCAGCCGGTCGCGTGGGCGAAGAGGTCGGGGATGGCCTCGGAGACGGGGAGGAGGGCGCCGCCCGCGGCGGCCGGGGCGCCGAGGAGTGGCGCGAGCGCGATCGCCGAGGCCAGGAGCGCGGCGCCGGCGGCGACGAGGGCGCCCGTCCCGACCCACACCCGGGTCGCCACGGCGAGGGCCGCGAAGTCGTGCTGGGAGTCGCCCGTCGGCTCGTCAGGGCCATCCGCGCTGCCGCTGCCGTCGCCGACGACCGAGTCCGACTCGGCGGCGGCGGACTCGAGGAGCGCTCGGCGGTACGCCCAGATCTCCGCGCGGGAGGTCGCGAGTGCGCGCAGGATCGAGCGGGAGACGGTCCGCGTGCGGGCCGCGCGGCGCCGGCCCCGCAGCAGCGGGCCGACGGCCGCGAGGGCCGCGAGGCTCGCCCCGAGGCGCGCGGCGCCGAGACCGGGCTCCTTGAGGATGATCCCGGCGAGCAGCTGCCACAGCCCGCCGAGGAGCGCCCCGATGGACTGGAACGGGAGCTGCCACAGGGGCGCGTGCTTGAGCCGCGAGTACACCTCGGCGCGGCGCGCGGAGTAGGCCGTGCCCGCCGCGTGGGGACGCTGGGCGCGGTAGATGCGGGCCGAGGGGACGACGACGACCCGGTGCCCGGCGAGGCGCACGCGCCAGCAGTAGTCGACGTCGTCGCCCGTCGCGGGCAGCGCGGGGTCGAAGCCCGCCAGCCGCTCCCACACGTCGCGGCGGACGAGCATCCCCGCCGAGTTCACGGCGAAGACGTCGCTGCGGGCGTCGTGCTGGCCCTGGTCCTGCTCGTCGACATCGACGAGCGCGAGCCGCTCGGCCCAGCGGCTCACGGAGAGGCCGACGTCGAGGAGCCGACGGGGCTCGTCCGCGTCGAGCTGCTTGCAGCCGGCCACGGCGACGCTCGGGGCGCGCTCGACGGCGGCAAGCAGCTCCGCGAGCGCGTCCGGGGCGGGCGCCGAGTCGTCGTGCAGGAGCCACACCCACTCGGCCGCGGGGTCGGGCCCCGCGGGTGAGAGCATCCCGAGGCCCCGGCTCACCGCCCCGCCGAAGCCGCCCGGGCCCCGGGAGACCACGAGGGCTTCCGGGCCGAGAGCGCCCTGCAGGAGGGCCGCTGAGCCGTCCCGCGAGCCGGCATTGACGCCGATGGCCGCGTCCGCGGGGCGGGTCTGGGCCGCGAGAGCGGCGAGGGTCGCTGGAAGGTGGGCTTCGCCGTCGTGCGCAACGACGACGGCGGTGACGCTGACGGACTCCAGGATCAGACCGCCCGCTTCCGCAGCCGGCGGCGCTCGCGCTCGGAGAGACCGCCCCAGATCCCGAAGCGCTCATCGTTCGCGAGGGCGTACTCGAGGCACTGGGCCCGCACGGCGCAGGATCCGCACACCTTCTTGGCGTCCCTGGTCGATCCGCCCTTCTCGGGGAAGAACGCCTCCGGGTCCGTCTGGGCGCACAGCGCGTCCGCCTGCCACGCGAGCTCGCCCTCTTCGGGCTCGCCCGGCTGCGCCAGGCCGATCAGGACGGGCTGGACCCCGTGCCGCTCCGGGCTTGCGAGGAGCGCGAGGGCGCGCTCGACGGCGTCGTCCCCGGCGTCTTCCTCAGCGTCTTCCTCGGCATCGTCGTCGAGGTCCTCGGGCTCGTCGTCCTCGTGCGCCGTGAGGAAGGCCGTCGCCGCATCCTCGAGCGACTGCACGGACATGGCCGTGTACCTCTCACGTGCTTCCGGGTCTGCCGGGTCGACATACCAGTCCGCAGGAATCCCCCTCGACCGATACGTAGCCGATGCCTCTCGCGCAACGGCCGACTCATAGTGGATACGCTCCGCCTGTCCCACGGTGCTCCTCCTCGGGTCGTCTTCTGCTGGGCGTGCCGCAGTTGACCAGCGCCGGGAGGAATCCCGGTGCCGGGTCCCCCCAGTCCACCGGATGAACGCTTCATCCGAGGACCGCCGGCGTAATTACTGTCCCTGCTAATTACATGCTTGTAAGTCCGGCCGCGTCAAGCCGCGGCGGCGAATTCTAGCGATGCGGCCGCCGCCTTTTCCGAGGCAACACGCCAAGACGTCGCTCGGGCGCCGGAGACGGCGCAACGGGCCCGCGGTCCCGCGGGAGTCGCGGACAATATGCGGGGCGCGGGAATTACCCCGTCACGGGGGCAAAACCCGAGAGAAGCACTCCCGGCAACGGGGCCAACGCGCTCACTCCCGGAAGAGTTCCCCGCCCGTTCCACAGCCCACGAGCCTGCAAATTCCCCGCGTTTCCCGTCGGCGCAATTTCGCGACGTTCGCCGCACCGTTCCGCGCAGGCAGGGAGACGGACAAGAATGGGGTCCATGGCTTCCACGATCCTCGACCTGCTCCACCACCTGCGCAGCGGCAACTCGGGCGCCCCGCGGCTCACCTGGTACGGCCCCGGCGGCGAGCGGGTGGAGCTCTCCGGCCGCGTCCTGGACAACTGGGTCTCCAAGACGTCGAACTTCCTCACCGAAGAGCTCGACGCCGAGCCGGGCACCCGGGTGCGCCTCGGCCTGCCCCCGCACTGGAAGACAGCCGTCGTCGCCCTCGCGGCGTGGCAGGCTGGCGCGGTCATCGTGGACGACGGCGACGCGGACGTCACCTTTGTCGGCCCGCCCGGCGCCGCGGGAACCTCTTCCTCGGACGCTCCCTCCGGGGGAGCGGCGGCGCACGGCGGGAGCCTGATCGCCGTCGCGCTCGGGGCCCTCGAGACGGCCTACCCCGGGCCCCTGCCCGGTGGTGCCCTCGACTACGCGGCGCTCGTGCGCCAGTTCGCGGACTCCTTCGACCCCTTCGACGTGCCCGCCCCCGGCGACGAGGCCCTGAGGACCCAGGACGGGTCCTTCACGCAGTCCTCGCTCCTGAGCGGCTTCGCGACGCCCACCCCGTCCGGGGCCCGTGTCCTGATCACGGCGGGCGACGGGCTCCCCGCCGTCCTCGCGGGCCTCCTCGGCGCGTGGGCGGCCGACGGCTCGGCAGTCCTCCTGCACCCCGAGGTCGAGGCCACCGAGCACCTCCGCCGGATCGAGCAGGTCACGGGCTGAGCGGCGCGGGTCAGCCCCCGTCCACGGCCCCGCGCTCGACGGTCGCTTCCGGGGCGCCGGACGCAGCCCGGTGCTCCGCGTGGTGGTGGTGGAGCTCGATGAGCTCGTGGTCGCCCTCGAAGCCGGGCTCGGCGTCGAGCTCCTCGTTGAAGACCCAGAAGCGGTAGGCGAAGAAGCGGAAGATCGTCCCGAGGATGAGGCCGACGATCGATCCCGCCACGAAGATCGAGACCTTGTCCGTCATATCGAGGATGTACTTCGTGAAGCCCACGCAGCCGGCCGCAATGAGCAGGCCGATGCCGTTCATGATCGCGAACATGATGGCCTCGCGTACGGCGTTGGCCTGCTTGCGGTGGCGGAAGGTCCAATAGCGGTTGGCCACCCAGGAGAAGATGCTCGCGACGACGGTCGCGAGCGACTTGGCCCACACTTCGCCGCTGTGGAGCGGACCGTTGAGCAGCCAGATGAACACTGCCGAGTCGATCACGAAGGCGATCCCGCCGACCGTTCCGAACTTGGCGACCTCACGCCAGAAGAGCGAGACGAGGCCGCGCAGTCGATCGGAGATGGTGCTGATCATGATCCTCCACAGGTGGTGTCCGGTCCCCCGCAGGCACGCCAGACGCGGCACGGGGCTCGTGAATTGTACCGCCGCCCCCTTGGAGGGGGCCGAGGGCCCGCGGCCGGTTGGGTAGGCTGTGGGGGTGAGTTTTCCTGTGATCGGTGTCGTCGGCGGCGGCCAGCTCGCCCGCATGATGGCCCCCGCCGCGACTGCCCTCGGCCTCGAACTGCGCGTCCTCGCCGAAGCGGAGGACGTCTCGGCCGTCCCCGCCGTCCCCACCGCCCCCGTGGGCGACTACCGCAGCCTGAAGGACCTCCGCGCGTTCGCCCGCGGCGTCGACGTCCTGACCTTCGACCACGAGCACGTCCCCACGGAGCACCTGGCGGAGCTCATCGACGAGGGCGTCAACGTCCAGCCCGGTCCTTCGGCCCTCGTGCACGCGCAGGACAAGCTGCGGATGCGCGCCGCGATCGAGGAGCTCGGCCTGCCGAACCCGCGCTGGGCGGCCGTGCACCACGTCGAGGAGCTCGTGGAGTTCGGCGAGCGGGTCGGCTGGCCGGTCGTGCTCAAGACGCCGCGCGGCGGCTACGACGGCAAGGGCGTGCGCGTGCTGCGCTCGCCGTCGGACGCCGAGGAGTCCATCGACTGGTTCGGCACCATGACTCCGCTTCTGGCCGAGGAGCTGGTCGAGTTCTCCCGCGAGCTCTCCGCCCTCGTGGCCCGCACGCCGGACGGCGCGTCCCGGGCCTGGCCTGTAGTCCACACGATCCAGGTCGACGGCGTGTGCGACGAGGTCATCGCCCCCGCCCCGGGGCTCGACCCGGAGGTCGCCCAGGCGGCCCAGACGGCAGCCCTGCGCATCGCCGAGGAGCTCGGCGTGACCGGCGTCATGGCCGCCGAGCTCTTCGAGACGCCCGGCCGCGGCGCGGGCTTCCTCGTCAACGAGCTGGCGATGCGGCCGCACAACACCGGCCACTGGACACAGGACGGGTCGGTCACGAGCCAGTTCGAGCAGCACCTGCGCGCCGTCCTGGGCCTTCCCCTCGGGGCGACGGACGTCCTCGGCGACTGGGCCGTCATGAAGAACTACCTCGGCGGCGCGAACCAGGACCTCTACAGCGCCTATCCCGCGGCCCTCGCCGCTGACCCGCGGGCGAAGGTCCACGCGTACGGCAAGTCCGTGCGCCCCGGCCGCAAGATCGGCCACGTCAACCTCGTCGGCGGGCCCGGCTCCGACCCCGAGGACCTGCGCGCCCGCGCCGCCCGCGTGGCCGCGATCGTCCGCGACGGAGCCCCCGCCCCCACAGAAGCCACGACCCAGGAGAACGCATGAGCACGCCCGCAGGGCACGGCACGCACGAGACAGCAGCCCAGCCCCTTGTCGGGCTCGTCATGGGCTCGGACTCGGACTGGCCCGTCATGGAGGCCGCGGCCGACGTCCTCGCTGAGTTCCGCATCCCGTTCGAGGCCGACGTCGTCTCGGCGCACCGCATGCCGGAGGAGATGATCGCGTACGGCAAGAGCGCCCGCGAGCGGGGGCTCCGCGCGATCATCGCCGGCGCGGGCGGCGCCGCGCACCTCCCGGGCATGCTGGCCTCCGTCACGACCCTCCCCGTGATCGGCGTCCCCGTGCCGCTCAAGACGCTCGACGGCATGGACTCCCTCCTGTCGATCGTGCAGATGCCCGCCGGCGTGCCTGTCGCAACCGTCTCGATCGGCGGCGCGCGCAACGCCGGACTCCTCGCGGTCCGGCTCCTCGCCTCGGCGCCTGACGAGCTCGGCGAGCGGCTCGCCGTCGAGCTCGCGGACTTCGCCGCGGAGCTCAACGCGACGGCCACCCGCAAGGGCGAGGCCCTGCGGCTCAAGGTCGCGGACGTCTTCTCAGCGGACCACGCCCAGGCCCGGAGCGCCCGCTAGGGCAGCAGCCAGGACACCGAGGAGGAGCATGGCCCTGCACAGCCCCGGCCGGATGCACCAGACGGAGCCGATCCGCTACCCGGAGACGGCCCCGCCGTCGATTCTGACCAAGCGGGCGGTCATGCTCCTGGTCCTCACCGTCGTCCTGCCCGGCAGCGCCCAGCTCGTGGCGGGCAGCCGCCGGGCAGGCCGCCGGGCCCTCGCCGTGACGCTCGCGGCGTGGGCCGTGCTCCTGGTCGTGCTCGTCGTCAGCCTCGTGAACCGGGCCGCGGCGCTGACGATCGTCACGCACCCGGTCATCTCGCTCGCTGTCATCGCGGTCCTCGTGCTGCTCGCCGTGGCGTGGGCCGCCCTGTTCCTCGACACCCTGCGTCTCATCCGCGTCCCGCTCCTCGCGCGGCGCATGCGGCCCGTCATCGTCGTCGCCCTCGTCGCCTCGATGATCCTCACGAGCGGGAGCCTCGCCTACGCGGCGTACCTCATCGGCGTCGGCCGCGGGGCGATCGGCAGCATCTTCGGCAGCGGGCCGGCCATCGATCCCGTGGAGGGCCGGTACAACTTCCTTGTCCTGGGCGGGGACGCCGGCGCCGACCGGCTCGGCCGCCGGCCGGACAGCCTCTCCGTCGTCAGCGTCGACGCCACGTCCGGCCGCACGGCCCTCATCTCGATCCCCCGCAACCTGCAGAACGCCCAGTTCGCCGAGGGTTCGCCCATGCTCGAGGTCTACCCCAACGGCTACAGCTGCGGCGACGCGTGCCTCATCAACGCGATCAACACCGAGGTCAATGAGAACTACCGCGACCTCTACCCCGGCTCGGATGATCCCGGCGCGCAGGCCACGATGGAGGCTGTCTCCGGGACGCTGGGCCTCACGATCCAGGCCTACGTCATCGTGGACATGGGCGGCTTCGAACAGCTCATCGACGCCCTCGGCGGGGTGCGGGTCAAGGCCGGCGGCTGGGTCCCGATCAGCGGCGCGTCCCTGGACGACGCGGGGACCCACGCCCAGCCCGAGGGATGGATCGCCCCGGGCGAGCAGACCCTCGACGGCTTCCACGCGCTCTGGTACGGGCGCAGCCGCGAGTTCGCGAGCGACTACGACCGCATCGCCCGGCAGCAGTGCATCCAGCAGGCCATGATCAACCAGCTCAACCCGGCCAGCGTGCTGACCAAGTTCCAGGAGATCGCGGACGCCGGGACGAAGGTCGTCGAGTCGAACATCTCCTCGACCCAGCTCGGGAGCTTCGTGGACCTCGCCCTCCAGGGCAAGGGCGAGCCCGTGAACCGCCTCGTGATCGGCCCGCCGGACTTCGACGCCTCCTTCCCCACCTACCCCGACTTCGAGGCGATCCATGCCAAGGTCGACGAGGTGGTGTCAGCGAGCACGGGCTCGGCGGGCGACTCGTCGCCCTCCGCTGACGGCTCGAGGGACTCGGCGCATGCCCAGGCGCGCACGACGGCGCCGCACGCCGGCGGCCCGGGGCTCGCGGGCGGCACGGGGCTCGCGGGCGGCACGGGGCTCGCGGGCGGCGTCGGGCTCGCCGTCCCCGGGCTCGTGGCGCCTGCCCTCGCGGCGCCTGTCCTCGTACCCGAGGGACCGTACAACGACATCGGCCCGGACGGCGTGCCCGTCACGGCGGAGCGGCTCAACCACCTCTTCACCACCGGACAGAACGACCTCCTGACGGCGATCGTCGCCGGCAACGGGGAATGCACACCCCTCTGACACCGCCAGCCTCTGATCCGCCTGCCTCTGACACCGCCTGAAACAGCGAGGACACCCCACATGCACCTGCTGCACAACACCCTGCGCACCTACGCGTGGGGCTCGCGGACGGCGATCGCCGCCCTCCTCGGCCGGGTCCCCAGCGGCGGCCCCGAGGCCGAGCTGTGGATCGGCGCGCACCCGGACTCGCCGTCGGTCCTCGCTGACGGGGGCCAGGGTGCCGCAGGGACGACGCTCGAGGAGTTCATCGCCGCCGATCCGGCCGGCACGCTCGGGCCCGAGAGCGTCGAGGCCTTCGGGGCGCGGCTGCCGTTCCTCCTCAAGGTCCTCGCCGCGGACGGCGCCCTCTCCCTCCAGGTGCACCCGACGCTCGAGCAGGCGCGGGCCGGCTTCGCGGCCGAGGAGGCCGCGCGCGTGGAGCGCTCGGCGCCGCACCGCAACTACCGTGACGACAACCACAAGCCAGAGATGGTCTTCGCGATCACGCAGTTCGAGGCGCTCTCCGGCTTCCGCCGGCCCGGCGAGTCCGCCGTCCTCTTCGAGGAGCTCACGGCGCTGCTGACGTCGGAGGGTGCCGACGAGGCGGCCGAGGTCACCGAGCAGGTGGCCGAGCTCCTGCGCACGCCCGACGAGGCGGAGGCGCTCCGCAGCGCCTTCGCGCGGCTCATCGCGGGCGGGGACCAGGTGCGGGCATGCGTCGACGCGACCGCCGCAGCCCTGCCCGGCTCGGGTACCGCCGATCCGGGCCTGCTCACGGTCGCGCTGCTCGCGGCCGAGTACCCTTCGGACCCGGGCGTGCTCATCTCGCTCATGCTCAACCGCGTCTCGCTTGCCCCCGGCGAGTCCCTCTACCTCGCCGCGGGCAACGTGCACGCGTACCTCAGGGGCCTCGCGATCGAGGTCATGGCGTCCTCGGACAACGTCCTGCGCGGAGGGCTCACGCCCAAGCACGTCGACATCTCCGAGCTCCTGCGCACGATCGTCTTCGCCGCAAGCAGTGCGCCCCGCCTCGAGGCCGAGGAGACCGAGCTCGGACAGGAGCTGTACCGCCCGCCCTTCGCGGAGTTCCAGCTCCAGCGCATCGAGGCCGCCCCGGGCGCGGAGCCCGTGCCGGTCGCCCAGTCCGGGGCCGCCGTCGTCCTGTGCGTGAGCGGGAGCCTCACGCTGGACTCGCCGCGCGGCGACCTAGCCCTCCGCCGCGGGGACAGCGCCTTCGTCCCCGCCTCGGAGGCCCCCGCCGTCGTCCACCCCGGCGCCGACGGGACGCTCGCCTTCGCGGTCACGACAGGCCTCGCCGTCAACCCGCTCGAGGCGCGGGACGCGGGGGTGGGCGCGTGATGGAGCACTTCCTCCAGACCCCCCTGTGGGGCGAGGTCCAGCGTGCCCTCGGCCGCACCGTCGTCGAGCGGGCCGGGTCCGGCTGGCGCTACCTCGCGATCCTCGAGCGCAACGCCCTCGGGACCATCCTGTACGCCCCCTACGGGCCCGTGGCCAAGACCCCCGAGGCGCTGCGCGCGGCCCTCGCGTCCCTCGCGGGCGAGGCACACCGGCTCGGGGCGATGGCCGTGCGCGTCGAGCCGGTCGCGGCGCCCCTGGACGAGGACGTGGCCAGCCTGCGCGCCCTCGGGCTCACACGCGCCCCCTCGGACCAGCAGCCCGAGCGGACGTGGGTCATCGACCTCCGCGGGGACGAGAAGGACATCCTCGGGGCCATGAAGCCCACGAACCGGAACCTGCACCGGAACATCCACAAGAAGGGCGTCTCGATCCGCTCGAGCCAGGACCCGGCCGAGCTCGAGATCCTGCTCGGGTTCCTGCACGCGACGGCGGCGCGGGGCGACTTCACGCCGCAGAGCGACTCCTACCTGCGGACCGTCGCGGAGATCCTCATGCCCGCCGGGGGCGCGAGCCTGTGGGTCGCAGAGCTCGAGGGGGCCCCCATCGCGGCGGCGCTCGTCTACGACACGGCGGACACCCGGACCTACGCCCACGCGGCGATCGACGACACCCATCGCCGCCTCAGCGCGGGCATCCCGCTCGTCGTGGCCCTCATCCTCGACGCGAAGGCCAAGGGGCTCACGTGGGTGGACCTCTGGGGGATCGCGCCCACGGAGCGGCCGGACCACCGCTGGGCGGGGTTCAGCGCGTTCAAGAAGTCCTTCGGCGGCCATGAGGTCGTCCGCACGGGCACGTGGGACCTGCCCGTCAACCGGTCCCGCTACGCCGCCTATCAGGGCATGCGGAGCCTGCGCGGAGTCGTCCGCTCCGTGGCCCGGACGGTGCTCTCACGCGGGAAGGCCCTGCTGCGGCGCGGGTGAACCGGCTGCAGCAGGGCCTTCGGGCCGCCCCTTGAGGGGTCAGATCCTCGCCAGAATCAGGCCTGGCGGGCCCAGGGCTCCCACTTGCTCGCGTGGTGCTCGGCGTCGACGAAGCGGACGGTGCCGGACTTCGAGCGCATGACGATCGACTGGGTCTTGACCCGGTTCTTCTCGTAGCGCACGCCGCGGAGCAGGTCGCCGTCGGTGATGCCGGTCGCGGCGAAGTAGCAGTTGTCGCTCCTGACGAGGTCGTTCGTGGTCAGGACGCGGTCGAGGTCGTGGCCGGCGTCGAGCGCCTTCTGCTTCTCCTCGTCGCTCGTGGGCCAGAGCCGGCCCTGGATGACGCCGCCGAGGGACTTGATCGCGCAGGCCGCGACGATGCCCTCGGGGGTACCGCCGATGCCCATGAGCGCGTCCACGCCGGTGCCCGAGCGGGCCGCCGCGATCGCGCCGGCGACGTCGCCGTCCATGATGAACTTCGTCCGCGCGCCCGCGGCGCGGATCTCCTCGACGAGCGGCTTGTGCCGGTCGCGGTCGAGGACGCACACGTTGACCTGGTTGATCTTGACGCCCTTGGCCTTGGCGATGAGGTGGAGGTTCTGCTTGACCGGCAGGCGCAGGTCCACGAGGTCCGCGGCCTCCGGGCCCGTGACGAGCTTCTCCATGTAGAACACCGCGGAGGGGTCGAACATCGTGCCGCGCTCGGCGACCGCGAGGACGGCGAGGGCGTTGTTGATGCCCATGGCCGTCAGGCGCGTGCCGTCGATCGGATCGACGGCGACGTCCACCTCGGGGCCCGTGCCGTCGCCGACGCGCTCCCCGTTGAAGAGCATGGGCGCCTCGTCCTTCTCGCCCTCGCCGATCACGACGACGCCGTTGAAGTGCACGGTGTGCAGGAAGGAGCGCATGGCGTCGACGGCAGCGCCGTCAGCCTTGTTCTTGTCGCCGAAGCCCACCCAGTGGCCGCCCGCGATCGCGGCGGCCTCCGTGACGCGGACGAGTTCGAGGGCGAGGTTGCGGTCCGGCTCGTCGACTCCGACGTTGAGGGAGCTGGACAGGGTCGAGTACTTGCTGTCGATCGGCGATGCGGGCACGGTGACCTCTTCTTCGAGCGGGCTTTGTGATGATCATAGTCTTCCGCATCCCTCAGGTCCGAGCCGATGACGCCGCTCACACCCCGGTGCCCGGTTCGCGGTCGGCGGCACAAGTGCGGGACCATGGAGGGGTGAGCAGCACCGACCACTCCCCCCAGGCGCCGCGGGCTTCCCAGACGCCGCAGGCTTCCCAGGCGTCCCAGCAGGATGTCCCCGTCAAGCCCGTCATCAGCGCCGCCGCGGCCAAGCGCGCCAACGCCTCCGTGATCGGCATGATCATGGCCCTCGCGGTCAGCGTCCTCGCGTTCGTGCCCATCGTGCTGCTCAATGTTGCGCCCACGACGGACGGCTACCGGCCCGCCGTCGACGTCGCCGCCGTCGCCCGCAACGCCGCCCCCGTGGCCGGGTTCGAGCCAGTGGCGCCGGCCCTGCCCGAGGGCTACTCCCCCAACTACGCCCGCTGGAACGCCGCGGGCGCGGACGGCGTCGCCCACTGGGACGTCGGGTGGATGACACCGGAGAAGCAGTTCGTCTCGCTCGTCCAGACTGCGACCGCGAACCCCACGTGGCTCCTGACCCAGGTGAAGCAGGCCCCCGTGACCGGCACCCGGGCGGTCGGCGGCGTGGAGTGGACGCTCTACGACAAGCCCGGGATCGAGAGGAGCCTCGTGGGCCAGGTCGACGGCACGACGGTGGTCCTCAGCGGCTCTGCCGGCTTCGCGGAGCTCGACGTCCTCGCCGAGGCCGTCGTCACATCGGCCGCCGGCTGAGGCCATGCTCCTCCGGGCCGGGCTAGAGTGGCCCCCGTGCCCGAGACTCTCACCCCCGCCCAGGCTTGGCGCGCCCTGCGCGACGGCAATCAGCGCTTCGTGGACGGAACGACCAGCCACCCCAATCAGGACGCCGCGCGCCGCGACGAGCTGGTCTACGCCCAGAACCCCTTCTGCGTCATCTTCGGCTGCTCCGACTCGCGCCTCGCGGCAGAGATCATCTTCGACCTCGGGCTCGGCGACGCCTTCGTGGTGCGCTCGGCCGGACAGGTCATCGACGAGGCCGTCCTCGGCTCCCTCGAGTACGCGATCGACCCGCTCGGCGTCCCGCTCATTGTGATCCTCGGCCACGACTCGTGCGGCGCCGTCGCGGCGACGGTCGGCGCGTACGAGACCGGCAAGATGCCCACCGGCTTCGTCCGGGACCTCGTCGAACGGATCATGCCCTCCGTCATCACGGCGCAGCGCAACGGCGTGACCGACGTCAACACCACCGTCGTCGAGCACGTGAAGCAGACCGGCAAGCGGCTCCTCGAGACCTCCCAGGTCATTGCGGCGGCCGTCAACGAGGGCCGCACTGCCGTCCTCGGCGTGTGCTACCGCCTCAAGGAGGGCAAGGCCGAGCTCGTCTCAGGCTTCGGCGACGTCTGACGGCGGCCGCCTGAGTCGGGCGTCCGCCCCCGCGTCTGCAGGGTCGGTGATCTCCGTCGCACGCCGGCCGTGGCCGACCCGCGCGGGACTATTCTGGGTCGCATGACTGACTCTGCAGTGCAGGCCCCTGCCTCCGACTACCGCATCGAGCACGACACGATGGGCGAGGTGCGCGTCCCCGCGTCGGCGCTCTACCGCGCCCAGACCCAGCGCGCCGTCGAGAACTTCCCGATCTCGGGCAAGACCCTCGAGCGCAAGCACATCGAGGCGCTCGCGCGCGTCAAGAAGGCCGCCGCCCTCGCCAACGCCGAGCTGGGGGTGCTCGACGACGAGCGCGCCCAGGCGATCGCGGCCGCCGCCGACCGCGTCGCGTCCGGCGAGTTCGACGCGCACTTCCCGATCGACGTGTTCCAGACCGGCTCCGGCACGTCGAGCAACATGAACACGAACGAGGTCATCGCCGAGCTCGCGAGCCGCGCCCTCGAGGACGCCGGCAGCACCACGACGGTCCACCCCAACGACCACGTCAACGCCTCGCAGTCCTCGAACGACGTCTTCCCGACCTCAGTGCACGTCGCCGCCACGGACGCCCTCCTGAACGACCTCGTGCCCGCCCTCGAGTACCTCGCAGCCTCGCTCGAGCGCAAGGCCGAGGAGTTCAAGGACGTCGTGAAGTCCGGCCGCACGCACCTCATGGACGCGACCCCTGTGACGCTCGGCCAGGAGTTCGGCGGCTACGCCGCGCAGGTGCGCTACGGCGTCGAGCGCATCCACGCCTCCCTGCCGCGCGTGGCCGAGGTACCACTCGGCGGCACGGCCGTCGGCACGGGCATCAACACCCCGGCCGGTTTCCCGCAGCGCGTCATCGAGCTCCTCGCCGCGGACTCGAAGCTGCCCATCACCGAGGCGCGCGACCACTTCGAGGCTCAGGCCAACCGCGACGGCCTCATCGAGGCCTCGGGCCAGCTGCGCAACATCGCGTACTCGTTCATGAAGATCAACAACGACCTCCGCTGGATGGGCTCGGGCCCGAACACGGGCCTCGGCGAGATTGCGATCCCGGACCTCCAGCCGGGCTCCTCGATCATGCCGGGCAAGGTCAACCCGGTCATCTGCGAGGCCGCGATCATGGTCGCGGCCCAGGTGATCGGCAACGACACGACCATCGCCCTGTCCTCGACGAACGGCGCCTTCGAGCTCAACGTCGGCATCCCGGTCATGGCCGCGAACCTGCTCGAGTCGATCCGCCTGCTCGCGAACACCTCGCGCGTCATGGCGGACAAGATGATCGACGGCATCACCGCCAACGTCGACCGCGCCCGCTTCCTCGCCGAGGCCTCGCCCTCGATCGTGACGCCGCTCAACAAGCACATCGGCTACGAGAACGCGGCCAAGATTGCCAAGACCGCCGTCAAGGAGGGCCTGACCATCCGCCAGGCCACCGAGAAGCTCGGCTTCGTCGGCGAGGGCGAGGGCAAGGTCTCGGAGGCTGAGCTCGACAAGGCCCTCGACGTCACGACGATGACGGGCCCGGCCAAGGCCTGACCCTCCCCCCACAATCGGGGGTCACCTCCCTGCGTTGCGGGGTCACCTCCCTGCGTTGCGGGGTCACCTCCCAGCGTTGCGGGGTCACCGCGGCGAGCACGACGGCGGCCGCGTCCTCACGCACGAGGCCGCGGCCGCCGTCGTCCTCCCCTAGGCTGGGACCATGCCGGTTCCCGACTTCATCCTGGCCCTCCGCGACAAGATCGGCGGCCATCCCCTGTGGCTCCCCGGGGTCAAGGCCGTCGTGACGGACGACGACGGGCGGCTGCTCCTCGTGCGGCGGGCCGACAACGGCCGGTGGACGGTCCCTGCCGGCATCGTCGAGCCTGGCGAGGAGCCGGCCGCCACGGCGGTGCGCGAGGTGCTCGAGGAGACTGGCGTCGCCGTCGAGGTCACGCATGTGGCCGGAGTCGGGACGACCGCGCCCGTCGTGTACCCGAACGGCGACCACGCGCAGTACCTCGACGTGGTGATGGGATGCCGCTACGTCTCCGGCGAGGCGCGGGTCGCCGATGACGAGAACCTCGAGGTCAGCTGGTTCTCGCCAGACGAACTTCCGGACCTCCCGCCGCTGCATCGCCGCGCGATCGAATGGTCGCGTGATCCTGCAGGGCGCACCCACTTCGTGGAGCCCGTCAACTGACCCCGCAACGCTGAAACGTGACCCCGCAGCGCTGAAACGTGACCCCGCAACGCTGACACGTGACCCCGCATCGCAGGGGGAGGTGTCGCGGGTGGCTCAGGCTGGGAGCAGGAGCGCGAGCGCGGCCCCCGCGAGCATGAACGGGCCGAAGGGGATCGCGGACTTCGCGGTCCCCCGCCGGGCCACGATGATCGCGATCCCGTAGACGCCACCGAGGATGAACGCCGCCGCCGTGCCCCAGAAGAGGTGGCTCCAGCTCAGGAAGCCGAGGTAGAGGCCCAGCACGCCGGCCAGCTTGACGTCCCCGAACCCCATCCCCGCCGGATACACGACCCGCAGGACGAAGTACACGACCCACAGGAGCGCCCCGCCGCCGGCGACCCGGAGGAGCCCCGCCAGCTCGAACGCGCCCGAGCCGATGGCCGCGGCGACCGCCAGCGGGACGCCGGCCCAGTAGCTCGGCAGCACGATCCGGTTGGGCAGCAGGTGGCTGCGGATGTCGATGACAGCCAGTCGGGCGGCCATCCACGCGAAGTAGCACAGGCATGCCACGACGAGCCAGAACGCGAGGGGGCTCTCGAGCCAGAGCTCGGGGAGACGGTGGGTCATGCTCGGACCCTACCGGACCCACCGCCTGTCGCGGCAGCCACCACGGCATGCGCTAGCGTGGCGGGATGCTGACGCTCGACGACGTGTGGCCGCTCTTCAGGCTCCGGCTCGCCACCCCGAGGCTCGCCCTACGCCCGCTGCGCGACGAGGACCTCCCCGCCCTCGCCGAGGCCGCAGCCTCCGGGATCCACGACCCGGCGCGCACGCCCTTCGCGGCGCCGTGGACGGACGCGCCGGCCGGGGAGCTCGCCGCGAACACCGCCCGCTGGGTGTGGGGGCGCCGCTCGGAGCTGGCTGCAGACGCGTGGACGGTCCAATTCGGCGTCTTCGCGCACGACGGCGCGCTGCTCGGTGCGCAGGACGTCAGCGCCGCCCGCTTCACGGACCGCAGGACGATCGAGACCGGCTCCTGGCTGCGCCGCGACGCGCAGGGCCGAGGCTACGGGGCAGAGATGCGGGCGGCCGTCCTGCTGTGGGCGTTCGACTGCCTCGGAGCCGAGGTCGCCGAGACGGCGGCCTTCGACTGGAACGCGGCGTCGCTGGGCGTGAGCCGGAGGCTGGGGTACGGGCCCAACGGCGAGACGCGGCACGCGACCCGGCCCGGCGTCGTCGAACGCGAGCTCAAGCTCCGCCTGCTCGCGGAGGATTTCCGCCGCCCAGAGTGGGAGCTCGAAGTCGGCGGCGGCCCGGAGGCCGCCACCTTCCTCGGCATCCCCACGGCCGAGGGCTAGATCTCGGCGCCCTCGAGGAGCTCCGTGACGAGGGCCGCGATGGGCGAGCGCTCGGAGCGGGTCAGGGTCACGTGCCCGAAGAGCGGGTGGCCCTTGAGCGTCTCGACGACGGCCGCGATGCCGTCGTGCCGGCCCACCCGGAGGTTGTCCCGCTGGGCGACGTCGTGGGTCAGGACGATCTTCGAGTTCTGGCCCATGCGGCTCATGACCGTCAGGAGGACGTTCTTCTCGAGCGACTGCGCCTCGTCAACGATCACGAACGAGTCGTGCAGCGATCGGCCGCGGATGTGCGTCAGGGGCAGCACCTCGAGCATGCCGCGGTCCATGACCTCGTCGATGACGTCCGAGCCCACGAGCGCCCCGAGCGTGTCGAAGACCGCCTGCGCCCAGGGGTTCATCTTCTCGCTCTCGGAGCCGGGCAGGTAGCCGAGCTCCTGGCCGCCCACGGCGAACAGCGGCCTGAAGACGACGACCTTCTTGTGCTCGCGGCGCTCCATGACGGCCTCGAGCCCGGCGCACAGCGCGAGCGCCGACTTGCCGGTGCCGGCCTTGCCGCCGAGGGAGACGATCCCGACGCCGGGGTCCAGGAGCAGGTCGATCGCGAGCCGCTGCTCGGCGGACCGGCCGTGCAGCCCAAACACGTCCCGGTCACCCCTGACGAGCCGGACCTGCTTGTCCGCCCCGACCCGGCCGAGGGCGGAGCCCCGCGGCGACAGGATCACGAGGCCCGTGTTGACGGGCATCTCGGCGGCCGCCGGGATGAAGACCGGCTCGTGCCCGTAGAGCGCGGAGACCTCCTCCTCGCCCGCGTCGACCTCGGCGACGCCGGTCCAGCCCGAGTCCTTGACGAGCTCGTTGCGGTACTCGTCCGCGTCGAGGCCCATGGCCGAGGCCTTGACGCGCATCGGCAGGTCCTTCGACACGAGCGTGACCGTGCGGCCCTCGTTGGCGAGGTTCTGCGCGACGGCCAGGATCCGCGCGTCGTTGTCGCCGCTGCGGAACCCCGCGGGCAGGACGTCCGCCGAGATGTGGTTGAGCTCGACGACGAGCGTCCCACCGTCGGCACCCAGCGGCACGGGCCGGTTGAGGCTCCCGTGCTGCAGGCGCAGCTCGTCGAGCAGGCGCAGCGCCTTGCGGGCGAAGTAGCCGAGCTCAGGATCGTGCCGCTTGCCCTCGAGCTCGGTGATCACGACGACGGGGACTACCACCTCGTGCTCGGCGAAGCGCAGGAGCGCGCGGGGATCGGACAGCAGGACGGACGTGTCCAGGACGTAGCTCACGCGGACGCCGCTGCTGTGGGTGCTGCGCGGTGTGGGCTGCCCGGAGACGGAATGACCGGCCTCCGCTGCGGTCCGCGCGGTGCCGGTCATGGGGCTCTCGGTCGTGGTGGCCGTGTGGCCTGAGGCGCCCCCTCGCGCCTGCGGCGCCGTTCCTCCGGCCAGTACTTCAGTGCTCGTCACGTCGACTCCAGCCCCCGGGCCAGGCCCGGTCAGTTCTCCTCGAGGACCGGATCGGCCGCGAGGCCGTGCCGGCCTCGGCGGAACTGCTGCGCAGCGTCCATGTACGGCCTCCCCGTCGGTGGGCGGGTGCCCTCCGATGCGGCCACAGTACGCCCGGGGGCGTGACGCGGGCGTGAACTGGAGGGGAGTGTCCCGTGAACCGGGGGTTTGTGACGTCAGGCCCCGAAGCGGCGCTGCCGGCCGGCGTAGTCGCGCAGGGCGCGCAGGAAATCGACCTTGCGGAAGGCGGGCCAGAGTGCCTCGCAGAAGTAGAACTCGCTGTAGGCGCTCTGCCACATGAGGAAGCCGGAGAGCCGCTGCTCGCCGGAGGTGCGGATCACAAGGTCGGGATCGGGCTGGCCCGCCGTGTAGAGGAAGCGGGAGATGTCCTCGACGTCGAGCCGCGCGGCGAGGGCCTCCATGTCCTCGCCGTTCGCGGCGGCCTCGCGCAGGAGCAGCCGGACGGCGTCGACGATCTCGCGCCGGCCGCCGTAGCCGACGGCGACGTTGACGTGCAGCGGCTCCGAGGGGCTGGGCTTGGCAGTGAGCCGGTCGAGCCGCTCGGCGAGATGGTCCGGGAGCAGCTCGGGGGCGCCCATCGCGTGGACGGAGACCGTGGGGTCCTCGTCGAGCCGGTCGAGCGTCTCGGCGATGATCGCCGTGAGCTCGGAGAGCTCGTCGCTCGAGCGGCTCATGTTGTCGGTCGAGAGCATGTACAGGGTCACGACCCGCACGCCGAGCTCGCGGCACCAGCCGAGGAACTCGTGGATCTTGTCAGCCCCGGCGCGGTGGCCCTGGCTCGTGGGGGCGTTGAACTGGCGGGCCCAGCGGCGGTTGCCGTCGACCATGACGCCGATGTGCCCGGGGATGCTGTCCCGGCTGAGCGAGCGCTGGAGCCGCCGCTCGTAGTAGCCGTAGAGGAATCCGGGCAGTTCCATGCCCCTCCCGCCCGTAGGAATCCGCGCCCTGGCCGGGCGTGCCAATGTCGCTCCTAAGGCTACCGCAGCGCCCCAGCCCCCTTCGGCCGTTGCTACCCGCGGGTACGGTAGACTGGTCCGCCATGCAGCCCCCTCTCGAGACCCGGGCCGAGCTCCTGGCCCTCAAGCCATCGTGGCGCGGCTGGCTCCATGCGGCCATGGCGCCCCTCGCCCTCGCGGCGGGCATCGTCCTCGTCGCCTTCGCGCCCGGGCCCACGAAGGCCGCGTGCGCGGTCTACGCCGTGACCGGCCTGCTGCTCTTCGCCGTGAGCGCCCTGTACCACCGCGGCACGTGGTCCCCGCGGGTCCGGGCCGTGCTCAAGCGCCTCGACCACGCCAACATCATGCTCGTGATCGCGGGGACGTACACGCCCCTCACGACGGTGCTCCTCCCCGGCCCGGCGGGCGCGGCCCTCCTGACGGCCGTGTGGGCGGGCGCGCTGCTCGGGGTCGCCTTCCGCGTCCTCTGGCACGGGGCGCCGCGCTGGCTGTACGTCCCGGCGTACGTCGTGCTCGGCTGCGCGGCGCTGCTCTTCCTGCCGCAGTTCTTCACCGCGAGCGTCCCGGCCGCCGTACTCATCTGCGCAGGCGGGGCGCTCTACATCGCCGGGGCCGTGTCCTACGGCATCCGCCGCCCCAACCCCAGCTACCACCACTTCGGCTTCCACGAGGTCTTCCACGCGTTCACCGTGGCCGGGTACGCGACCCACTTCGTGGCAATCGCCCTCGCCGTGCTCGGCACGCCGGCGGGCTGACCGGTCCGCGCCCGTGGGGCCCGGGACTACGTCCGCTGCTCCCCCGCGAGCTGCGCCTCGAGCGCCTCGGGCGTCGCCACGGGCAGACGGCACGCGAAGCCGCGGCACACGTAGGCGAGCGGTCCGCCGTCGGGCGCCGCGGGGCGATGCGCGAGCAGGGGCACGACGGCGTGCGGCGCGCCTCCGGGACGGTCTCCTCCGGGACCGGCCTCGGGGACCCCGAGCGCGACGACGAGCCCGGGGCTCGGGGACAGGAGCGCCGCGCGGTGCAGCCCGAGCGTCTCCGCCGCCCGGGCCCCCTCCAGCGGGCCCACGACGGCCGCCTCGAGCGGCCCCGCCACGGCGGCCTCCGCGACGGCCAGGAACCAGCCGGCGACGCGCGGGGACTGGCCGACGAGCCCCGGCAGGCCAGAGAGGAGGGCCCGGGCGGCGGCGCGGTCCTCCGCCGAGCCGGTGTACGCCGCGCGGCCCAGGAGCGCTCCGGCGAGCAGGGACGTCCCGCTCGGAGCCTCGTTGTCCGTCGCGTCGAGCATCCGGGCGCCGTTGAGCGCCGCAGCGCTTCCGGCGGGTCCGTCCGCGGCGGCGACGTCGGAGAGCAGCCCGTCGGCGATGAACCGCGCGCGGGCGGCGGCGAGGAGCTCCCCCGCCCACGAGAACCAGCGCTCCTCGCCGGTCGCGGCGTACAGGGCGAGCGCCCCCTCGGCGCACCCCGCGTAGTCCGCGAGGAGGCCCTCGACGCCCGCGGGCTCGCCGTCGTGCGTGACGCGCGCGAGGCGGGTGCCGTCCCAGTGCGCGTCCGCGAGCAGGTGCGCGGCGCGGCGGGCCTCCACGAGGAGGTCCGGCCGGTCGAGGACCACGGCGGTGTCCGCGAGCGCCGCGACCGCGAGGCCGTTCCAGCCGGCCACGGCCTTGTCGTCGCGCGACGGCGCGGCCCGCCGGGCCCGGGCCGCGAGCAGCGCGGCGCGGTGCCGCTCGAGCAGCCCCCGCTCCTCGGCGCCGAGCTCACGCCCGGCGTGCAGGGGGCCGCCGTAGGGCTCGTGCCCGTGCCCGGCGCCGTGCTGCCCGGCGCCGTGCTGTCCCGCGCCGTGCTGGCCCGCCCCGTCCGCGGCGACACCGAACATCCGGGCCAGCCGCGCGCCGTCATCCGCGCCCGCCGCCTCGGCGAGCTCGGCCTCGGTCCAGACGTAGTAGCCGCCCTCGACGTGGGCGCCGTCCCGCTCGGAGTCGGCGTCGAGCGAGGAGGCGAGGCCGCCGCCCGGGAGCCCGAGCTCGCGCACGAGCCAGTCCGCCGTGAGCGCCGCGGCATCGCGCGCCTCGGCCTCGGGGAACTCCGGGGACCCGCCGAGCCGCGCCCAGTGCGCGAGGGCGCGCAGGAGCTGGGCGTTGTCGTAGAGCATCTTCTCGTAGTGCGGGAGGGACCAGTCCGCCGTGACGGAGTACCGCGCGAAACCGCCGCCGAGCGCGTCGAAGAGCGCCGAGCGGCACATCGCGGCGAGCGTGCGCCCGGCAAGCGCGCGGGCCGCCGCGGCCGTCGGGGAGCCGCCGGCCGCGTGCCGGACGAGGAACTCGAGAACGGGCGAGGGCGGGAACTTCGGCGCGGCGCCGAACCCGCCGTGGGTGCCGTCCTCCGCCCGTCCGAGGCCCACGACCGCGGCGGTCGCGAGCGCAGCGAGCTGGGCGTCGTCGGGGCCGCCACCGGCCTCGTCGAGGCGCAGGAGCTGGGCGGAGAAGATCCCGCCGAGGCCTTCGGCGAGGCCCGCCGCCTGGCGCTCGACGGCGCCGCGGCGTTCGCGCCAGGCCTCGCCGACCGCCTCGAGCACCTGCCGGAAGCTCGGCCGGCCCGGATGCGGGCGCGGCGGGAAGTAGGTTCCGGCGTAGAACGCGCGGCCGTCCGGGAGCGCGAAGATGCTCAGGGGCCAGCCGCCCTCCCCCGTCGTGGCCTGGCACGCGGCCATGTACGCGGTGTCGACATCGGGGCGCTCCTCGCGGTCGACCTTGACGCTCACGAATCCCGCGTTGAGCACCTCGGCCGTGGCCGGGTCCTCGAAGGACTCGTGGGCCATGACGTGGCACCAGTGGCAGGCCGCGTAGCCGATCGAGATGAAGACCGGCACGTCGCGCCGGGCGGCCTCGGCGAACGCCTCGTCGCCGAAGGGCTGCCAGTGGACTGGGTTGTCGGCGTGCTGGCGCAGGTAGGCGGAGGCCTGTCCGGCGAGGCGGTTCGTCATAGTCCGAGTCTGCACCTCAGGCACGGGCCGGCGCGAACACGTCCGGTGACACACCCGGCGGCCGGTGCGGGCACGCCCCGCACGTGGTCCTAGCCGGCGGAGGGCGAGTGGCCGCCGTCGGCCTCCTCCCCCTCGCTGCTGTCCGCGCCGCGCCGCGCCGCCCCGCGCTGCTCCTCGACCTGGGCCCGGTAGCGCACGCGGCGGAGGCGGCGCACCATGTCGATGATGAGCAGCATGGTCAGGACGACGACGAACGCCGTGAGCAGGAAGCCCCACGTCCCGGGGCTGATCTGGTCCTCCGTCACGCCCGGCCGCAGCGTCCCGTCGGGGGCAGGGGTGGACGTCAGGGCGATGAGGAGGTTGTGCACCGGTCTATCCTAGCCCGGCGCTAGCGCAGTCCGGCGAACAGGTCAGTCTCGGTCTCCCCCTCGGCCGGGGCGCCCACGGAGGAGGAGACGAGCGAATAGTCCTCCCAGGGCCATTCCCGCTGCCGCAGCTCGAGCGAGACGGCGAAGAACCAGCCGTCCGGGTCGATCTGCGTCGCGTGGGCCAGGAGGGCCCGGTCCCGGACGCCGAAGTGCTCGGCGCACTCGACCTGGGTCGTCACGGGGTGGCGCGAGCGCCACGGCTGGTGCCCCTCGGCGTCGTTCTCCGCCTCGCGCGCGATCCAATCCGCGTACGGGGATTCGAGACCCGCCGCGGCGAGCGCGTCGTGGATCCTGCGCACTCGCTCCGGGTTGAACGGGACGTCGTAGTACAGCTTGGCCGGCTCCCACGGCTCGCCCGTGCCGGGGTACGCGTCCGGCTTGGCCGCGGCGTGGAACGCCTCGACGGCGACGCGATGCGCCATGATGTGGTCGGGGTGCGGGTAGCCGCCGTTCTCGTCGTAGGCGACGACGACGTGCGGCCGGAACTCGCGCATGAGCCGCACGAGCGGGGCCGCGGCCTGCTCGAGCGGGAGCGTCGCGAAGGAGCCCCACGGCAGGGTCGGGAGCGGGTCCCCCTCGGGCAGGCCCGAGTCGGTGAAGCCGAGCCAGCGGTGCTGGACGCCGATGATGCGCTGCGCCTCCGCCATCTCCAGGCGCCGGGCCCCGGCCATATCCCGGGACGGATGCGGGGCGTCGACGAGGTGGGGGTTCTGCACGTCCCCCCGCGAGCCGTCAGTGCAGGAGACGACCATGACCTCGTGGCCCTCGGCGAGGTACTTGGCCATCATGGGCGCGCCCTTGCTCGATTCGTCGTCGGGGTGGGCGTGGACGGCCAGGAGCCGCAGGGGTCCGGGGTTCTCTCGCACGCCTCCTAGAATAGACGGGTGACCCAGAACCCTGCGCTCGCCGCGCGCTACGGAGCCCCGCGGCGAACCCTCTCCCGGAGGACGGCGCGGATCCTCATCGTCCTGGGCCTGCTCGCGGGCATCGCGGTCGCGGTGTGGCTCGCCGCGGGCGTGAGCGCGCCGGGCGTGTCGTTCAAGGACGTCGGCTTCCGGACCGAGGGCGCCACGCGGGCGGAGATCGACTTCGAGGTCTCGAAGGACGCCTCCGCGACGGCGGTGTGCGCCATCAAGGCCCTCTCCGAGACCTACGCCGTCGTGGGCTGGAAGGAAGTCCGGATCGGCCCCGAGCCGGAGCGCAGCGGAACCGTCACGACGTCCCTGACCGTGCCCCTGCGCACCGAGAGCGCGGCCGTCTCCGCCGTCGTGGACTCCTGCTGGATCGCCGCCGGCTGAGCCGCGGTTCGGCGGAGGGCGAACGTGACACGCCAATCGCCCGGCTTGGGTTCGGACCCGGCGGTCACTAGAATGTACTAATACCCACTGCCCCGCCGGTGGCCAGAAGCGCTCCCGAGGCACCCGCCTCAGGGGGTGCGCGCAGGCCGCGGCGGGGTCTTTGCATGGAGACGCGACGAGGAGACGACATGTCCACCACTACCCACGGCGGCCCCTGGCTGACCCAGGAGGCGTACAACCGCCTCAAGGCGGAGCTGGACCACCTTTCGGGCGCCGGCCGCCATGAGATCGTCGAGAAGATCGAGGCCGCCCGTCAGGAGGGCGACCTGAAGGAGAACGGCGGCTACCACGCCGCCAAGGAGGAGCAGGGCAAGATCGAGGCCCGCATCCGCCAGCTGAGCGACCTCCTGCGCAACGCCCACGTGGGCGAGAAGCCCGCGGACGACGGCGTCGTGGAGCCCGGCATGCTCGTGGTCGCGAAGATCGCCGGCGAGGAGGAGAAGTTCCTCCTGGGCTCGCGCGAGATCGCGGACGGCTCGGACATCGACGTGTTCAGCGAGAAGTCCCCGCTCGGCGCCGCGATCGTGGGCCACAAGCAGGGCGACAAGCTCTCCTACACGGCCCCCAACGGCCGCGAGATCCCCGTCGAGATCATCTCGGCGACGCCGTACAACGGCTGACACCCCCGCCAACAACGCACCCGCGCCGGCACCCGCCGCGCGCACGACGGCGCCGTTCCCCGCCCCGGGGTGCGGCGCCGTCGTCGTGCGTGGGGTATCCCGCGGAGGCGACGGCGGGGTGGTACTCGTCAGGCGGCGGCGCGCTCCCGCGGGCGCAGCACGAGCGCCGCGACGACGCCTCCCGCGAGCCCGAAGACGTGAGCCTGCCACGAGATGCCCCGGCCCACGCTGGGCAGCACCCCGAGCAGTACGCCGCCGTAGGCGACGAACAGCACGACGGCGAGCAGGATCTGCCCCCAGCTGCGGTTGAAGAAGCCGCGGACGAGCAGGAAGCCGAAGAGGCCGAAGATCACCCCCGACGCGCCGACCGTGACGGAGGGGAAGCCGAAGAGGCTCCCGCCGAAGAGCCACACGCCCACACCCGAGGCGAGCCAGGACAGGGCCACGGCGGTGAGGAACTGTCGTAGCCCGGCGAGGAAGGCGAGGAAGCCGAAGACCACGAGCGGGAGCGTGTTGGCCACGAGGTGGTTCCAGTTCGTCGGGTCGTGCACGAGGGGGGACGTGAGGATGTCCGGCAGGCTCCCGAGGTCGCGGGGCCGGATCCCGAAGGTCCTGCTGAGGAAGCCGAGGGTGGCCATGTTCGCGACCTGGATCGCGTACAGGACCGCCGTCGCCGTGGCCATCGTGACGAGCCCCGCCCGCGCCCTGCCTGCCAGCCCTGCCTCCATGCCCCCTCCTTGTGCCGGCCCGACGTCAGACGTGGATCACGATGGGCTGGAAGCCCTCGGCGCGCAGTGCCCGCAGGACCTGCTCGCAGTGCTCGTGGCCCTTGGTCTCCATGTCGATGGTGATGGCCACGTCCCCCATACTGATCGAGCCACCGACGCGCGTGTGGTCCACGCCGGTGACGTTCGCGTCGTTCTCCGCGATGATGCGCGAGATCGTCGCGAGCGAGCCGGGACGGTCGTCGAGCATCATGCGGACGGTGAAGTAGCGGCCGGCGGCCGAGAGGCCGCGCTGGATGACCTTGAGCATGAGCATCGGGTCGATGTTTCCGCCCGAGAGGATGACGGCGGTCTTCTTCGCGTCGATGCCGAGCTCGGCGAGCTTGCCGTCCATGAGCGCGGCGACGCCGACGGCGCCCGCGGGCTCGACGACGAGCTTGGCCCGCTCGAGGAGGAAGATGAGGGCGCGCGCGAGCGAGTCCTCGCTCACCGTCACGACGTCGTCGACGAGCTCGCGGATGATGCTGAACGGGATCTGGCCCGGCAGGCCCACGGCGATGCCGTCCGCCATCGTCGCGACCTTCTGCAGCGGCACGAGGGCGTCGGCCGCGAGCGAGGGCGGGTACGCGGCGGCGTTCTCCGCCTGCACGCCGATGACGCGGATCTCGCGGCCGAGCTCGCGCGCCCGTGCCTTGACCGCCACGGCGACTCCGGCCAGGAGCCCGCCGCCGCCAACGCCCATGAGGATCGTGTCGACGTCGGGGATCTGCTCGAGGATCTCGAGGCCGAGGGTGCCCTGGCCCGCGACGACGTCCGCGTTGTCGAAGGGGTGGACGAAGACGGCTCCGGTCTCCTCCGCGTACTTCTTCGCCTCGGCGAGCGCCTCGTCGACGTTGTGCCCGTGCAGGACGACCTCGGCGCCGTGGCTGCGCGTGGCCTGGAGCTTCGGGAGGGCGACGCCCATGGGCATGTAGATCCGCGCGCGGATGCCGAGGCGCTTGGCGGCGACCGCGACGCCCTGGGCGTGGTTGCCCGCCGACGCGGCGACGACGCCGCGGGCCTTCTCTGCGTCGCTGAGGCGCGCCATGCGCACGTAGGCGCCGCGGACCTTGAACGAGCCCGCCCGCTGGAGGTTCTCGCACTTGAAGTACACCTCGCCGCCGACCAGCTGCCCGAGTGCCCTGGAGGTCTCGATCGGGGTCTTGGCGATAATGCCCTCGAGCAGCTCCTGTGCGGCGAGGACGTCGTCCAGCGTCACAGCGAGTGTCGAGAGGGCTTCCATGCTCATGGCTCCTAGGGTTCCTGGGGGGACTCCGGACCCGCCGGCGCGTCGAGTGCTGCCGCGGGCACCACTTCAGTGTCCCATGCCCGGGAGGCAATGTAGCGCACGGCGGCGTTCGCGACCGCGAGCGTGGGCACCGCGAAGAGCGCCCCGGGGATGCCGGCGAGGTACGATCCCGCCGCGACCGCGAGGATCACGGCCACGGGGTGGAGGGCGACCGCCCGGCCCATGACGAGCGGCTGGAGCACGTGGCTCTCCAGCTGCTGGACCGCGAGGACGATGATGAGCATGATGACGGCGGGGACGAGCCCCTTCGCGACGAGCGCGAGCAGGACGGCGACGGCGCCGCTCACGAGGGCCCCGACCACGGGGATGAAGGACGCGACGAAGACGAGGATGCCGAGCGGGATGACGAGCGGGACGCCCAGGATCGCGGCTCCCGCGGCGATGCCGACGGCGTCGACCGCCGCGACGAAGACTTGGACGCGGACGTAGTTCACGAGCGAGGCCCACCCGCTGCGGCCCGCGCCGTCGGCCGGGATGCGGGCCTGCGATGGCAGGAGCCGGACCAGGAAGGACCAGATCCGCTCCCCCTCGAGCAGGAAGAAGACGAGCACGAAGAGGGAGATGAGGGTGCCGGTGACGATATGCCCGGCGGAGCTGCCCACGCTCAGGACGCCGCTCACGAAGGTGCCCTGGTTCGTCGACAGGAAGTTCTGGGCGTCGCGGATGTAGCTGTCCAGCTCGCTCTCGGAGACCTGCAGCGGCCCGTCGGCGAGCCACTGCCGGATCTCGCCGAGGCCTGCGAGCGCCTGGTCCCAGAGCTCCCGGAAGCCGGCCGTGAGCTGCCGGCCCACGAGCGTCAGGAGGCCCGCGACGAGCGCGATGAAGCCGATCTCGGTGATCGCGACCCCAGCGCCTCTGGGGACCCCGACCCGGCGGAGCCACCCCACGGCCGGCAGGAGCAGGCCCGCGAGGAGGGCGGCAACCAGGACCGGGATCACGAGGAAGCTCAGCTGGGCGAGGGCCCAGACGACGGCGGCGGCGAGGACGATGACGATGCCCAGCCGCCAGGACCACGCCGCGGCGATCCGCAGGGCGAAGGGCAGGTCCGAGTCGGTGACGGGCCGGGAGGAGCGACGGCGCCGGGCGGCCTCCGCGGCCGCATGCCGGGAATGGCGGGCATGGTGGACGTCGACGGGGTCTGGGCCGGTGTGCTCCATGGCCCCATCCTGTCAGAGATCCGAGCCGATCCCCCAGCGGATCGAGGCCTCCCCGCCGGGCGCGAGCCAGCGCAGGCCCGCCCCGCTGTTGAAGGCGTTGGCGGGCGCGGTCATGGGCTCGAGGGCCACGGCCTTGAGACGCCCCGGGTAGCGGTCGCTGACGAACACGTGCACATACGGGCAGGCGTCGTCCTGCCACAGCCACACCGATCGCCCGTCGGGGGCCTTGAGCACGCTGCGCGCGCGGCCTCCCTCGAACGCGAGCCCCGTGTAGGCGGCATCAATGCCAAGGCCGCCGCCCAGGCCGCCCACGACGCGGCCGCCGCGCAGGTCCGCGTCCCCCGCGACGGGCTCAGAGGCCCGCGGGATGAGCCGGCCGTCCGCGACGAGTCGCGTCGACGCGGGCACCTGCAGCGCGAGCTCCTCCGTCGGGACGTCCCCGAGCCGGAGGTAGGGGTGCGCACCGAGGCCGAACGGGGCCTCGCGCGCCGAATCGTTGGCGAGGGTCTGGCGCACGCTGAGCCCGCCGTCGTCGTCCAGCGCGTACTCGACGCGGTGGCGGACGAGGAACGGGTAGCCGTGCTGCGGGAAGACCACGGCCTCGAGCGCCACCGAGCCCGCGGAGCGGTCCACCGCCTCGTAGCCCGTGTTGCGCAGGAGCCCGTGGCTCGCGTGGCCGCGCGACGGCTCGGTGATGTCGAGCTGCTGGACGGCCCCGTCGAGCGTCCAGCGGCCGTCCTCGATCCGGTTCGCCCAGGGCGCGAGCGTAATGCCCGCGGCGCCGGGCGGGAGGTCGGCGTCGCCGAAGGTCTCGACGAGGGCGACGCCGTTGCGCTCGTAGGAGCGGAGGGTCGCCGCGAGCTCGGTGACGACGGCGACCCCGCCGCCGCGGCGGAGCTCGTACTGGCGGCCGGTGGCGCAGGCGCGGGCGGTGGCGGACGTGGGGCTGGCGATCCGTGACGCGGCGGGGACGGACGAGGCGGTCATGAGGCCCACCGTAGCGGCAGGCAGGCCCCTGGGGACAGCCGGGGAAGGCGCGCACGACCCCTTCCCTTCTCCCGTCGGCGATGTTATCTTTTGTTAGAAACATGTTGATTATGTGAACCACTCGCCGCCCCTCGGCGGCGAGCACTGGGGGGAGGAAGGGCCATGCTGGCAGCGGAGCGGCACGCACGGATCGTGGCCGAGCTCGAGCAGCGCGAGGCCGTCCGCGTGGCGGAGCTCGCGACGGCGCTCGGGGTCTCGGAGATGACCATCCGGCGCGACATCGAGCACCTCGAGCAGCAGGGGCTCGCGCGCCGCGTCCACGGCGGTGCGGCCCGGCCGACCGACGTCGGCTTCGGCGAGCCCGGCTTCGCCGTCAAGAGCGAGCAGCGCCCCGACGTCAAGAGCGCGATCGCCGACCGCGCCCTCGAGCTCGTGCGCCCCGGCGCCACGATCTTCGTGACCGCGGGCACCACGACCTACGCCTTCGCCCACCTCCTCGCCGCGGTCCCGGACCTCACGGTCGCGACGAACTCGATCAAGGTCGCCGAGGCGCTCGGCGAGCCCGGCCACGGCGTCCGGACGATCCTCACGGGCGGCGAGCGCACGCCGTCGGAGGCCCTCGTCGGCCCGCTCGCGACGGCGACGCTCGCGCAGCTGCACGTCGAGACCTGCTTCATGGGCGTCCACGGACTGCACCCCCGCGCCGGCCTCACGACCCCCAACATGCTCGAGGCGGAGGTGAACCGCGCGGCCGCCGAGGCCGCGGCCAGGCTCGTGGTCCTCGCGGACCACAGCAAGTACGGGCTCGTGAGCCTCTCGCGCATCCTCCCGCTCGACGCGATCGACACCCTCATCACCGACGACGGCCTCTCCGCCGCGGCGCTCGACGAGCTGCGCCAGAGCGTGCCGGAGCTGATCGTCGCCCCCGTCCCCTGATCCCGCCCCCGCTTCCTCCCACCCTCCCACCCTGAGGACCGCCATGAGCCCCCATTCCCCCCACGTCACGAGCGCGCGGCTCGCCGACGGCCGCGAACTCATCTACTTCGACGACCCCGGCACGGGGCCCCGCACGCCGGTCCCCGACGCGCGGCCCCTGGCCGGGCGCGCCGCCCCCGGCCACGTGCGGTACGACGAGCTCAGCGGCGACTGGGTCGCCGTCGCCGCGCACCGCCAGAGCCGCACCCACCTGCCCCCGGCCGACGCGTGCCCGCTGTGCCCGACCACCCCCGCGAACGCCTCCGAGATCCCGGACCCGGACTACGACGTCATCGTGTTCGAGAACCGCTTCCCGTCCCTCGGCCCGGACGCCGCCGAGCTGCCCGCGGCGCTCCCCTGGGGCGAGACGGCCCCAGCCGTGGGGCGCTGCGAGGTCGTGTCCTTCACGTCCTCGCACACGGGCTCCTTCGGCGAGCTGCCCTACGAGCGGGCGCGCACCGTCGTCGAGGCCTGGTCGCACCGCACCGCGGCCCTGAGCGCCCTGCCGGGCGTGCGCCAGGTGTTCCCGTTCGAGAACCGCGGGGCGGAGATCGGCGTGACCCTGCACCACCCGCACGGGCAGATCTACGCCTACCCCTATGTCACGCCCCGCGCGGCGCAGCTCGGCGCCGTCGCGCGCCGCTTCTACGACGACGCCGGCGGACGCCAGACGCTCCTGGGGAGCCTCCTCGATCGCGAGCGCTCGGCGGGCGAGCGCATGGTCCTCGAAGGAGGCGCCTTCAGCGCCTACGTGCCCTTCGCGGCGCGCTGGCCCCTCGAGGTCCACCTCGTGCCGCACCGGCAGGTGGCCGACTTCGCCGAGCTCACGGGCGCGGAGAAGGACGAGCTCGCGGAGGTGTACCTGCGGCTCCTGCGCGGCCTCGACGCGCTCTACGACACCCCCACCCCCTACATCGCCGCGTGGCACCAGGCGCCGCTCGAGGCGTCGCTGCGCCCCGCCGGGCGCTTCCACCTCCAGCTGACCTCGCCGCGCCGCGCCGCGGACAAGCTCAAGTTCCTCGCCGGCTCCGAGGCCGCCATGGGCGCCTTCATCAACGACACGACGCCGGAGGAGGTCGCCGCCCGGCTCCGCGCCGCTGTCGGGGCTCAGCCGGTCCGGCCCGTCGCCGCGGAGCCGGGCGCCGACCTCGCAGGAAAGGCCCACGCATGAACACCCAGACCCCAGCCCCCGGCACCGAGAAGGTGCTGGGCGCCTTCTCTTCGGCGTTCGGCGGAGCGCCCGACGGCGTGTGGCAGGCACCCGGGCGCGTCAACCTGATCGGCGAGCACACCGACTACAACGAGGGCTTCGTCCTGCCCTTCGCGATCGACCTCGCCGCCCGCGTCGCCGTGCGCGTGCGGCCCGACCGGACCGTCCGGCTCCTGTCCACCTACGGGCGGCAGGGCGTCGTCGAGCTCGACCGCGACGCGCTCTCGCGCGAGTCCGCGACGGGCTGGACCGTCTACCCGGCGGGCGTCGTGTGGGCCCTCGCGGAGCACGGGGTCGACGTCCCGGGATTCGATCTGGTCCTCGACTCGGGCGTGCCGCTCGGCTCGGGGCTCTCGTCCTCGCACGCGATCGAGTGCGCCGTGGCGACGGCGCTCACCGAGCTGGCCGGGGCCGAGCTCGCGCCCGAGGAGCTCGTGCTCCTGACCCAGCGCGCCGAGAACGAGTTCGTCGGGGCCCCCACAGGGATCATGGACCAGTCCGCGTCCCTGCGCGGCGCTGCCGGCCATGCCGTCTTCCTCGACTGCCGGGACCAGAGCGTCGAGCTCATCCCGTTCGACGCCCCCGCGGCCGGGCTCACCGTCCTCGTCGTCGACACGAAAGTGTCGCATTCGCACGCCGACGGCGGCTACGCCAGCCGCCGTTCCGCATGCGAGCTCGGCGCCGAGGTCCTCGGCGTGGCCGCCCTGCGCGACGTCTCCTCGGCCGATCTGGCCGAGGCCCAGGGGCTACTCGACGACGTCACGTTCCGCCGCGTGCGCCACGTCGTGACGGAGGACGAACGCGTGCTGCGGACTGTGGAGATCCTGCGGTCCGAGGGCCCCGCCGCGATCGGGGCGCTGCTGGACGCGAGCCACGCCTCGATGCGGGACGACTTCGAGATCTCCTGCCCCGAGCTGGACCTGGCCGTCGAGACGGCCCGCTCGGCGGGCGCGATCGGCGCGCGCATGACCGGCGGCGGCTTCGGCGGCTCGGCCATCGCCCTCGTGCCGACGACGGCAGAGGGCCGCGTGCGCGAGGCCGTCACCGCCGCGTTCGCGGCGGCCGGCTACCGGGCCCCGGACCTCTTCGCGGTCTCGCCGGCCGACGGGGCGCGCCGCGTCGGCTGACCACCTGCCCAGGGCGGCGGCGCCCGCGAGGCCGCCCCCTCACCGACGCCCCGGAACGCAGATGCCCCGGACCATGCGGTCCGGGGCATCTGCTCACTGAAGAAGGCGGCGAGGCGAGGGATCCCCGCCGACCTGGCCAGAGGGTCAGTCGTTGCTGTTGAAGATGGCGAGGATGCGCAGGATCTCCGTGTAGAGCCAGACGAGCGTCACGGTCAGGCCGAATGCGGCCGTCCACGCGTAGCGGCGCGGGGCGCCGGCGCGCACGCCCTCTTCGATGCTGTTGAAGTCGAAGATGAGCGAGATGGCGGCCAGGACCACGGCGAAGAGGCCCACGATCACGCCGAGCGGGATGCCCATGACCTCGATGCCGCGCAGGCCCCATGGGCTTTCCACGGCGCCGAAGAGGACGAGGCCGAGGTTCACGAGGCTGAACGCGAGGTAGCCCACGATGGCGATGAGGAAGAACTTCATCAGGCCCGGCGTCGCGCGGACCTTGCCGCTCTTGTACAGGGCGAGGGTCACGCCCGTGACGACGATCGTGCCGAGCACGGCCTGGAGGCCCACGCCGGGCGCGAACGCGTCGACGAGGCGTGTGAGGCCGCCGAGGAAGAGTCCCTCGAGCGCGGCGTAGGCGAGGATGAGGCCCGCGACAGGCTCGCGCTTGAACGAGTTCACGAGGGCCAGGACGAAGCCGCCGATCGCGCCGAGGACCATGAGGCCGAGGGCTGCCCCGACCGGGACGGCGAGCGTCACAGCCGCGCCGAGGACCACGAGGCCCAGGCACGCGAGCGTCTTCATGATGACGTCGTCGTACGTCAGGCGGCCCGTCTCGACCGGGCCGGCGGACGGCGCCTTGTAGAGCTGGTCGAGCTGCTCGGGCGTCATCTGCTGCCCGTACGGCGCCTGGCCGTAGGGCTGCTGCTGGCCATAGGGCTGCTGCTGGCCGTAGGGCTGCCCATACGGCTGCTGCCCGTAGGGCTGCTGGCCATACGGTGCGTGCGGAATGGGAGGCGCGGTGGCCACGGCCTCCTTGAAGTTCTTCCCCCGGAAGACCGGGTTGCCCCCAAATGCCATGTGTCGGCTCCTTGTCCACGGCCTGCGGGTGGGCAGGCACTCACTCGTGAGATTGCGAGACGTTCTCGTGCGTCAACGCTACCAATGCCACGACCGGAGCGGGGCGAAAGTTCCCCGACGCTCCCCGGGATTCCCTAGGGCTCCCCGGGATTCCCTAGAATGGTGCGGTGCCACGCGAAGAGTCCGCCGTCCGTACGCCAGCCCAGTCCCCCGCGGACGGGGGCCCGGCGCGGCTGCCCCTGCGCATGCTCCACGACAGGATCCTCGTCGAGCTCGACCGCGAGGCCAGCGAGCGCCGTTCCGCCTCGGGCATCGTCATCCCGGCCACGGCCGTCCTCGGCAAGCGGCTCGCATGGGCGACCGTCGTGGCCGCGGGGCCGAGCGTGCGCCAGGTCGCCCTGGGCGACAGGGTCCTCTTCGATCCCGAGGACCGCGCCGAGGTCGAGGTCGCGGCGCACGACTACATCCTCCTGCGCGAGCGGGACCTCCACGCCGTCGCGGAGCGCGACGAGCCCTCGAGCTCCCTCGGCCTCTACCTCTGAGCCTCCTCTACCTCTGAGGCTTCCGCGGACGGCGTCCCGCCCCCAAGGGTTAGCGCCCAGCCTCCGTTTCCCGCGATTCGTTAGGCCCGGCTACGCCTCAGCGCAGGCTGGGCTCCACAGTTGTTACCGGATCGCGATCTAGCGCGGGCCCATGCCCTCATCCCATGAGGTTTACCGCGAGTAACATGACGTTCCAACGGGTGAGCCGTATCACACCCAGGGGGTCGATGCGGCGCGCCCGCCGCACCGAACGCAGGCTGGCCACGGCCAGCAGAACCCCCGGGAAGACGGAGGCCCCTACGTGAAAAGCACAGCCCTGGCCGCCCATCCGCCGCGTACGCCGCGGATGCTCGTGGCCGCAGGCGCCCTCCTCGGCGCCATCCTTGCAGTGCTGTTGGCGCTGGCACCGGCGGCCGTGGCGACAACCACGCCCTCCCCGTCCCCCAGCCCCTCACCGACCCAGTTCCAGAACACCATCACGGGCTTCCTGCGCAACGAGGGGCAGCCGCTCTCCGGCGTCGAGATCAAGGTCTCCGGCGAGGGCTTCGAGGGAACAGCGACCTCCACCCAGAACGGCTCGTGGTCCATCGGCGTCCCCACCCAGGGCACCTACACGCTCGAACTCGACGAGTCCACGCTCCCGCAGGGCATCAAGCTCGCCGAGGGGCAGGAGAACCCCAGGACGGTGACCTTCACCGGGACCTCGAACGTGAGCTCGATCTTCACCTTCGGCAGGGGCATCCAGATCGTCCAGGCGGACTTCGGGCAGCAGCTGCTCAACCGCCTCGTCGCTGGACTGAGCTTCGGGCTCCTGCTCGCCCTGGCCGCCGTCGGGCTCTCCCTCATCTTCGGGACCACGGGCCTGACCAATTTCGGCCACGGCGAGATGGTCACCCTCGGGGCCGTGGCCGTGTTCAGCCTCAGCGCGGCAGGCCTGCCCTTCTGGCTGGCGATCCTGCTCGCGCTCGCGGGCAGCGCCGCGTACGGCTACATCCAGGACGCCGGGCTCTGGAAGCCCCTGCGGCGACGCGGCACGGGCCTCGTGCCCATGATGATCGTCAGCATCGGCCTCGCCCTCGCGGTCCGCTACGTCATCCTCCTGTTCTTCGGCGGCTCGACCCAGCAGCTGCCCTATGCGCAGAGCCCGGACATCCAGCTCGGGCCGATCTCGATCTCGCCGAACAACCTCTGGTCGCTGCTCATCTCGGCGATCGTCATCGGCGCGATCGGCTTCGTCCTGCTCAAGACCCGCCTCGGGAAGGCCACGCGGGCCGTCGCGGACAACCCCGCGCTCGCCGCGGCGTCAGGCATCGACGTCGATGGCGTCATCCGGCTCGTGTGGGTCACGGGCGGCCTGCTCGCGGGCCTCGGCGGCATCCTCTGGGCGTACTACCGCCCCGGCGTGAACTTCGAGATGGGGCAGCAGATCCTCCTCATGATGTTCGCCGGCGTGACCCTCGGGGGCCTCGGAACCATCTTCGGCGCGCTCGTCGGCTCGGTCATCGTCGGCGTCTTCGTCGAGCTCACGACGGTCTTCGGGCTCACGGCCGACCTCAAGTACGTCGGCGCCCTCGTGATCATGATCGTCGTGCTCCTCTTCCGGCCGCAGGGCATCCTCGGCCGCCGCGAGCGAGTGGGCTGAAGGAGGCTCCCATGGACTACGGATTCGTTCTCAGCAGCGCCCTCGGGGAGATTGCAACCCCGACGACGGCGGCGTACGCGCTGGCCGCGCTCGGCCTCGCCGTCCACTTCGGCTACTCCGGCCTTCTCAATTTCGGGCAGGCGGGCTTCATGGCGGTCGGCGCCTACGGGTTCGCGATGACCACGATCCACTTCGGGGCGAGCTTCTGGATAGGGCTCCTCGTGGCCGTCGTGGCGTCGGTGGTCTTCGCGCTCATCCTCGGCATCCCGACGCTCCGGCTGCGCGCCGACTACCTCGCCATCGTGACCATCGCCGCAGCGGAGATCGTGCGCTACGTCGTCACAACCAACGCCCTGACCGACGTGACGGGGTCGGCTGACGGCCTTGCGGCGTTCCGCGAGGACTTCCTGCGCCTCAACCCGTTCCCCGAGGGGAACTACCTCGGCTACAGCAGCAACGACTTCTTCTACCGCTTCTTCGGCTGGGGCATCGTGATCGTCGCCTGCATCGCCATGTGGCTCCTCATGCGGAGCCCGTGGGGCCGGGTCCTCAAGGGCATCCGGGAGGACGAGCTGGCCGTCCGCTCGCTCGGCAAGAACGTGTACAAGTACAAGATGCAGGCCCTCATGATCGGCGGCATCCTCGGGGCCTTCGCGGGCATGATCTTCACGCTCCCGCGTGACGTCGTCCAGCCCGGCAACTATGGCACCGAGCTCACGTTCTTCCTGTGGACGTGCCTGCTCCTGGGTGGCATGTCCACGATCCTGGGCCCCGTGGCGGGGGCGATGATCTTCTGGGTCGTCCTGTCCCTGACCCAGGGGCTCCTCACGGGCCTCATCGAGTCGGGCGCCGTCACGTGGCTCTCGACGACCCAGGCCGGGCAGCTCCGCTACGTCCTCGTGGGCGTGGCGCTCATGCTGCTGATGATCTTCCGGCCGCAGGGCGTGTTCGGCAACAAGAAGGAGCTGGCATTCGCATGAGCAGCGCTGCAGAGTCCCCGCGGTCCGCGGGAAGCACGGAGCCCGAGGGCGTCCCGGACCACATGACGGACACCCGGCCCATCGCCACCGGGCCTGCTGGCCCCGGCTGCAAGAAGCGGGACCCGATCGTCGTCATGGACAACGTGAGCCGCAGCTTCGGCGGCATCAACGCCGTCGACGTCGAACATCTCGAAATCCCGCGGCACAAGATCACCGCCCTCATCGGCCCCAACGGCGCGGGCAAGACCACGCTCTTCAACCTGCTCACAGGCTTCGACACGCCCAACAGCGGCAGGTGGCAGTTCGAGGGCAACAACCTCGCGGGCGTCTCCTCGTACAAGGTCGCGAGGATGGGCATGATTCGCACGTTCCAGCTGACAAAGGTCATGGGCAAGCTCACGGTCATGGAGAACATGCGGCTCGGCGGCTCGGCCCAGCCGGGCGAGAGGCTCCGCAACGCCCTCTTCCGCGGCATCTGGGGCTCGCGGGAAAAGGAGATCACGGCCCACGCGGAGATGCTCTTGGCCAAGTTCAAGCTCGACGCGAAGCGGGATGACTACGCGGCCTCGCTCTCGGGCGGGCAGCGCAAGCTCCTCGAGATGGCGCGCTCGCTCATGGCAGACCCCAAATTGGTCATGCTCGACGAGCCTATGGCCGGCGTCAACCCCGCTCTCACTCAGAGCCTCCTGGACCACATCAAGGGCCTCAAGGCGGAGGGCATGACGGTCCTCTTCGTCGAGCACGACATGCAGGTGGTCCGGCACATCGCTGACTGGGTCGTCGTCATGGCCGAAGGCAAGATCGTGGCCGAGGGCCCGCCGGGCGAGGTCATGCGCGACCAGGCCGTCATCGACGCCTACCTCGGCGCCCACCACGAGGTCGACCTCGGCGCCGCGGGCGGCGTCAAGGCCCTCGAGGAGGAGCTCGCCCTGGACGAAGAGTCCATCGTCGGCACGGAGGACGCAGGGATCATCGCCCCCGAGGCGGTCCTCGGCGACGCCGAGGTGCTCCATGTGGACACCGAGAAGCGCGAGGAGGGCAGCAGGTGAGCGGGAAGCACGAAGCAGCAGCAAATGGGCCGGCAGGCGGCGCAGCCCAGCCCCGCCCCACGGGGACGGGCGCCGCGAAGGATGGCGCGACCCCGGGCGACGAGGTGGTGGTCAGCGTCACTGACCTCGTGGCCGGCTACCTCCCGGGCGTGAACATCCTCAACGGCTGCAACCTCGAGGCCCGCCGCGGCGAGCTCATCGGCATCATCGGCCCCAACGGCGCCGGCAAGTCGACGCTCCTCAAGGCCATGTTCGGGCTCGTCAAGGTGCACTCCGGATCGGTCGTCGTCCGCGGCAAGGAACTCACTGGCCTCAAGGCGAACAAGCTCGTGAGCCGGGGCGTGGGCTTCGTCCCCCAGACGAACAACGTCTTCACGACGCTCACGATCGAGGAGAACATGCAGATGGGCCTCTTCCAGAAGCCCAAGGCGTTCAAGGAGCGGTGGGACTTCGTCACCGAGCTCTTCCCCGAGCTCGGGCGGCGGCGGGCCCAGCGCGCGGGCTCCCTCTCGGGCGGCGAGCGGCAGATGGTCGCGATGGGCCGCGCCCTCATGATGGACCCCGCGGTGCTCCTGCTCGACGAGCCCTCGGCAGGCCTCTCCCCCGTCAAGCAGGACGAGACGTTCCTGCGCGTGCACGAGATCAACCGCGCGGGAGTCTCGGTCATCATGGTCGAGCAGAACGCCCGGCGCTGCCTGCAGATCTGCGACCGCGGCTACGTCCTCGATCAGGGCCGCGACGCCTACACGGGCACGGGCCGGGAACTCCTGAACGACCCCAAGGTCATCCAGTTGTACCTCGGCACGCTCGCGCAGACGCTCGAGGAGGAGGGCCGGTAGCGCTGACACGGGGAAGGCCCCGGATCCCTCACGGGACCGGGGCCTTCCTCTGCGTGCTGTCCCTCTCGGCCGAGGCGACTAGCCCAGCTTGCCGAATTCGGACTTGATCGGCTTGTTCTTGTTGTCCTCGCCGAACTCGTAGATGCCGATGAACGCCTCGGAGGGGTCGCCCGCATCCGTGAACGAGATCGGCCCGGAGTAGCCGTCGTAGTCGATGTCCTTGCCTTCGCGCAGGAGCGTGACGCACGAGGCGAAGCCCGTGCACTTCTCCCCGCCCTGGGACACCGCCTTGAGCTGCTGGGCGATGTCCGTGCCATCGACGCTCTTGGCCGCCTCGGAGGCGAGGGCGATGACGTTGACGGCGTCATAGGACTCGCCGGCGTAGTTGTAGTCCCTGAGCGCCGGGTCGATCTCCCTGAGGGCCGCCTGGAAGTCCGCCTTGGCGAACGTGCCCGGCTGCGTGCCGTGCGCGCCCACAAGCGTTCCGGGCTGGAAGTCCTTGCTGTAGTCGAGGGTATTGCCGTCCACGAGGAACAGCTGGTTGCCCTTGATGCCCTTGCCCGTCAGGAGCGGCAGGATCTGCTTGGCCTCGTCGAAGCTGATGACCGCGACCGCGTCGGGCTTCGCCGCGAGGACCTTGTCGACCTGCGTGCTGAACTGTGAGTCACCCGTGTTGTACAGCTCGGCCGCGACGACCTTGCCGCCGGCGCCCTCGAAGGCCTCGGTGACCGTCCTCTGCAGGCTCGTGCCGTAGGCGTCGTTCAGGACGATCATGCCGAGGGTCTGCACGCCGCACGAGGCGATGTAGTTGCCCAGGACGCGGCCCTGGAGGACGTCCGAGGGGGCGGTGCGCCAGTAGAGGCCCTTGTCGTCCCACGTCGTGAGGTCGGTTCCGGTGTTGGCCGGGGACATCTGCACGACCCCGGCGCCGGTGATCTGGTTGATCACGGTGCGCGTGACGGACGACGACGCCGCGCCGACGATCGCGCCCACGTCCTGGCCGAGCAGGTTGGTCACCGACTGGGTCGCGAGGTCGGTCTTGGTGTCGCCGGAGTCGCGGTGGATGACCTCGACCGGGTGGCCGAGCACGCCGCCGACGTCGTTGATGCGCTTGATGGCGTAGTTCACCCCGGCGATCTCGGGCGGGCCGAGGAACGCGAGGTTGCCGGTGACCGGCAGGAGCGAACCGATCTTCAGCGGCGTCTCGGACGTGGTCGTCGCAGCCGGGACGCTCGTGGGCTCCGCCGGAGACGTGCCGGCGCCGACCGGTTCAGAGGGCACGGGGCAGGCGACCCCCGCGGGAGCCGCGGTCGTGGTACCTGTGCCGGGCGGAGTTCCCGTAGGGCCTCCGCATGCGGTGGCCAAGAGAGCGACTCCCATTCCGAGCGCGGTCAGCTTCCCGGCTCGCGGCAGTGCCGAATGACGTGGAATCATGCGTATTCTCCTCCATGGGAGGGCAGCACCCCCCCGGATGCGAATCACAGGTGTCTCCTGATGGACACAGGCTAATTGAACGCTTAACCCTGAATACAGTGCTTCAGGTCACATCCTTGTAACGGCTCCTTGTGGGGGCTACGCATGCGTAACGGCCCGCTCCCCCGGGGCGGGAACGGGCCGTTTGACGCAGTGCCCCAGCAGGGACTCGAACCCTGACTGAGCGGATTTTAAGTCCGCTGCCTCTGCCGATTGGGCTACTGGGGCGCGCATCCAGCCTACCGGCCCTGGGCACCCGAGGGGGCTGGCGGCGGGGAGGACGACGGCGGCCGCCGCCTCGAGCGTGAGGCGACGGCCGCCGTCGTGGATGCCGTGGAAACGGGTGCCAGGCTCCTTGGCCTAGGCGCCGACCTTCTCCTTCTCCGGCGCGCTGGCGGGAACCGGAGCGGGGGCCGCGGCGGCCGGCTTGGGCGCCGGGCTGGCAGCCGCCTCGAAGGCCGCCCGCGGGTTGTCGAGGCCCTGCAGCGGGGTCGTGTCGCGGCCGACGAAGAGCGAGGAGAACCAGTCGAGGACAACGCGGAGCTTGCGCTCGAAGGTCGGGATCGCCATGCCGTGGTAGCCGCGGTGGGCGAGCCACGCGAGCGGGCCCTTGAGGCCGATCCGGCCCACGAGGTTGATGTTCGCGACGCCCTTCCAGGGCCCGAAACCCGCGACGGCGCCGAGGTTCTTGTGCTTGTAGTCGCCCATCGGCTTGTCCCAGCGGGAGGCCCACAGGTTCTTCGCGAGCTGCTGGGCCTGGCGCAGGGCGTGCTGCGCGTTGGGGACGCACGTGCCGTCCGGGAGGCCCAGGCCGGTGAGGTCCGGGACGGCGGCGATGTCGCCGGCGGCCCACGCGTTGTCGACGATTCCCTCGTCGCCGGCGATGCGCAGGTCGGGAAGGACCCGGACGCGGCCGCGCGGCTCGAGCGGGAAGTCGGTCGAGCGGACCATGGGGTTGGCCTGGACGCCGGCGGTCCAGATGAGCGTGTCGGCCTCGAACTCGTCGGCCGGGGACTTGTCCGGCATGTTGATGAGCTTGAGGGCGCCCTCGGCGCTCGCGAGGGACGTGTTGAGAAGGACCTCGACGCCGCGGCTCTGGAGGTGCTCGACGACCCACTCGGCCTGCTCGGCGGTGACCTCGGGCATGATGCGGCCCATGGCCTCGACCAGGACGAAGCGGACCTCCTCCTGGCGGACGCGGCCGTTGTTGCGCACGGCCTCGCGGGCGAGGTCCTCGAGCTCGGCGATGGTCTCGATGCCGGCGAAGCCGCCGCCGACGACGACGAAGGTCAGCGCGCGACGGCGCTCGGCCGGGTCGGTCGCGGTCGAGGCGAACTCGATGCGCTCCATGACCTGGTTGCGCAGCGCCACGGCCTCCTCGATCGTCTTGTTGCCGATGCCCTTCTCGGCCAGGCCGGGGATCGGGAACGTGCGCGTGATGGCGCCCGCAGCGAGGACGACGTCGACGTAGGGGATCTCGACCGAGCCCTGCCCGCCCGGCAGCGCCACGACGGCCTTGCGGTTCGCGTGGTCGATGGCCGTCACGGAGCCCTGGATCACCTCGGACTCCTTGAGGTGCTCGCGGAGCGAGACGACGGCGTGGCGCGCCTCGATGTTGCCGCCGGCCACCTCGGGCAGGAACGGCTGGTACGTCATGTAGGGAAGCGGATCCACGACCGTGACGATGCCGCCGGCCGTGGCGATCTTCTTCTGGAGGTTGAGGGCCACGTAGAGGCCGACGTAGCCGCCACCGACGACGAGGACGCGGGGGCGGTCGACAAGCTGGAGCGAGGAAGGCATGGCCTAAGCGTAGCAGCTTGTGAAAATATTCACTAGCTCGGGTCTGAATCCCCCAGACCGCCCCCTCCCGACGGCGCGAGATGGCGCCGCCGGGGCGAGCCGCCGTCGTCCGTGGAGCCCCGCTCGGAGGCGACGCGGCGCATGTGGAGCGCCCCGCCGAGGGCGATTGCGGCGATCACTGCGGCGCTGCCCAGCACGACGACGGGAGGCCACGCGTTGTCCGCCGAGGACGGCTCCCTCGGGGCGGGCGCGGCCGCCTCGGGGATGGCCTCCGCGCCCTGCGGGGGCGCCGCCGGCTCGCCCCCGGCGGGGGCGGGTGAGGCGGCAGCGCCGCGGCGGTGCACGCGGATCCAGTCCGCGATGGAGCCGAGCGGATTCGCGGCCACGGGCCCGACGTCGGCGGTCAGGGCGGCCTCGGCGTCGAGAACGCCCGATCCGTAGAGAGGGTCGTGGCCGGGAGAGCCCGCGTCCTTCGCCGTGCCGATGATGCGCTGGATGACCTGCGCGGCGCTCATGTCCGGCCATTTCGAGCGGATGAGCGCCGCGACGCCGGCCACGATCGGCGCGGCGCCGGACGTCCCGGCCCACTCGGCGTAGCCGTTCCCGGGCAATGCGCCGACGAGGTTCTCCGCGGGGGCCGCGACGCCGATGCTGATGCCCTGAGACGACGAGTCGACGCTCGCGACGCGCTGGCGGTCGAGGCCCGAGACGGTCAGAACCCCCGGGATCGTGGCGGGGGCGCCCACCTGGACGTTGCCGCCCTCGCGGTTGCCGGCCGCGGCGACGATCACGACATCCTTCTGCTCGGCGTACAGGAACGCTGAGTCCCAGCTCTGGGGCCATGCGGGCTGCGCGCTGCCGAGGGAGATGTTGATCACCTTGGCGCCCTGGTCGACGGCCCACCGGACCGCCGCGGGAATCTGCTCCTGGTCCGAGGGGCCCCCGGGGTTCGGGGAGCCGAGCCAGGCCGAGACCGCGAGGATCTGGGCCTCCGGAGCGACGCCGATGACGCCGTCAGGCCCGCCCGCGGGGTCGCCCTCCTTGGCCTTCCCGGCGTGCCCGCGGCCCGCGAGCATCGACGCGACGAGCGTCCCGTGCTCCGTGCGCGAGCCGATGGGCTTCTGGCCGTCGGGGTTCCCGGCGCCGGAGGCGTCGTGCCCGCCGACGACGACCCCGCGCAGATCCGGGTGGGCGCCGTCGACGCCGCTGTCGATCACGGCGACCTTGACCCCGGCGCCCTTGGACACCGCCCAGGCCTTCTCGATCCCATACTCGGCGAGCCAGTACTCACGGTCCCTGATGCTGTCCGCCGCCGCGGGGGCGGCCCCGAGGAGGGCCAGCGGCGCGAGCGGGACCAGGGCTGCCAAGACTGCCAGAACTGCGAGCGCGCGGCGGATCACAGGCCGGCACCTGCCGCGGCGCTCAGGGCGATGCCATCGAGGATATCGTGCTCGCTCGTCACGGCGGTCGCGATGCGTCCCTCGGTGAGCTCGGCCAGGCGCACGAGGATGCGACGCCACACGAGGGCGCCGGCGCCGATGACGTCGACCCGCCCCGGGTGCATGTACCGCAGGGCGGCCCGCTCGTCGTGGGTGAGCGACAGGAGCGACGAGCACGCGTCGGCCACGTCGGCGAGCGGCAACTCGGCCCCGTGGATCCGCTCGGGCTGGTAGGAGGGCAGGCCGAGGGCGTGCGCGGTGATGGTCGTGATCGAGCCGGCGACGCCGATGACGGCCGTCGCGCGGCCGAGGGGCACCTCGGCGAGGGCCTCGTCGATGCCGCGGTCGACGTCGTGCTCCGCCGCCGCGATCTCCTCCGGGGTGGGTGGGTCGGAGCGGAGGTGCCGCTCCGTGAGCCGCACGCAGCCGATGTCGACCGAGCGGGCCGCGATCACGCCGGCGGCGTCGCCGAGGACGAACTCGGTGCTGCCGCCGCCGAGGTCGACGACGAGCACGGGCTGCCCGGCAGCGAGGCCCAGGACGCTCGCGGCGCCGGCGAAGCTCAGCGAGGCCTCCTCGGCCCCGCTGGCCACCTCGGGGGCCACGCCGAGGCGCGCGCGGATGCCGGCGGCGAACTCGTCGCGGTTGCGGGCGTCGCGGGTGGCCGACGTCGCGACGAAGCGGACCCGCTCGGCCCCCAGCTCGCGGATCACCGCGGCGTAGTCCTCAGTCGCGGCGAACGTGCGTTCGAGGGCCTCGGGAGCCAGGACGCCGCTCGCGTCGACGCCCTGGCCGAGCCGGACGATGCGCATCTCGCGGTGGACGTCGACGAGCCTCTCCGGACCGCCCTGCGCGGCCGCGCCCGGCTCCGACACGGTGTCTGCGACGAGCAGACGGATCGAGTTGGTCCCGCAGTCGATGCCTGCGACCCTCATGCTGTGCCCTCCTGGCCCGGGGCCTCCCCCGCTCGTTCGTGTGCTGTGCCGTCCTGCACGGCTTCCTTTGCTGCGTCGTGCGCTGCATCCTGTGCCGCGCGGCGCACCGGGGCCGGCCGGCCGGTCATCGACGGCAGGCCCTGCGGCCCGTGCCGCGACAGGTCCTTGTCCGGGGTCGGGCCGGCGGTGTCCCACGCGCCCTCGCAGTAGCAGCGGTCCCGCGTCCACCACTCGGCGATGCCCGCGATGGCCTCGTCGCCGAGGGGGTTGACCCCCTCCCCCATCGCGAGCGACTGGCCGACGAGGACGTGCAGGCACTTGACGCGGGTGGGCATGCCGCCGGCCGAGACGCCGTCGATCTCCGGCACCGGGCCCGTCCCGGCGCGGCGGCCGATCTCGGCGCGCGCGGCGAGGTAGGCCTCATGGGCCCCGCGGTACGCGGCCGCGAGGTCCTGATCCGCGGTGAGCCGGTCGTTCATCTCGTTCATCACGCCGGCGGCCTCGAGCCGCGAGACCGCGGAGGTGACGACGGGGTGCGTGAGGTAGAAGGTCGTCGGGAAGGGTGTGCCGCTGGACAGGCGCGGCGCCGTCGCGGCCACGAGCGGGTTGCCGCACACGCACCGCGCGGGGATCGCGACGACGTCGCGCACGGGCCGTCCGAGCTGCCGGCTGAGCACCTCGAGGTCGTCCGCGCTGGGCTCGTCGGCGGTCGTCATGGGGAACTCGGTCACTTCTCTGGAGGTCCTTGCTGTCGGTCGGTGGCGGGCGGGCCCGCAGGGGGCGCCGCCGCGCCCGGTCGGGGACGTCAGTCGGTCGCGGCGCGGCGCAGCGAGTCCCAGACGCCCGCCAGCCAGGGCTGATCCTGGTCGCCCTGCGCGGACGGGCCCGAGCTGGCCGCGGACGGGCTGCCCGCGTCGCCGAACACCCAGTAGGAGGTCTCGCCGGGCATGACCATGTTAATGCGGTCCCGGGCCTGCTGCTTGACGTAGTTCGGGTCCTCCCAGCGGGAGATCTCCTGGCGCAGGCCCTCCTGCTCCGCCCGCTTCGACGCGATGTCCGCCTCGAGCGCGCTGATCTCCGCCCGCTGGTTGAGGAAGACGCGCACGGTCGGCGCGAGCATGACCGTGATCGCCACGAGCACGACCGCGAGGGCCAGCATCCGGCCGGAGAAGGCCCGCGCGGGGACGGGCCCGGCGTCGTGCGCCGCATCGGAGGACGACGGCGGCGCCGCGGCCGTGCGCGGGGGCGGCGCGGCCGCGCGGGTGGCGCGGGGACGCCCGGGCGAGGTGCCGCGCGGGTGGATGCCCGCGGCGGATGCGGCGCCCTCGGGGGGCCCGGGCGAGGGCTCGGGGCGCTTCGCGGCGCGCGCGTTGCCCGTCGTGCGGGGCACGGCCGGTCGACGCGTGGCCATAGAGCTCCTTGTCACGGGCTGGGCGCCACAACGGCAGCGCCGCGGCGGCAGTGGTCTCGTTCAACCATAGCCGCCGCGGCGCATCATCCGCCCCAGCGTCGAGCGGGAGTGTCAGCCCTTGAAGCGCGGGAAGGCACTGCGGCCGGCGTAGCGCGCGGCGTCGTCGAGCTCCTCCTCGATGCGCAGGAGCTGGTTGTACTTCGCGACGCGCTCGGAGCGGGCCGGGGCGCCGGTCTTGATCTGGCCGGCGTTCGTGGCCACGCAGATGTCCGCGATCGTCGTGTCCTCGGTCTCGCCGGAGCGGTGGGACGTGATCGTGGTGTAGCCCGAGCGCTGGGCGAGGGACACGGCGTCGAGCGTCTCGGTGAGCGAGCCGATCTGGTTCACCTTCACGAGCAGCGAGTTCGCCGTGTTCGCGTCGATGCCCTGCTGGAGGCGCTCGGGGTTGGTGACGAAGAGGTCGTCGCCCACGAGCTGGACCTTGTCGCCGATCGTGTCGGTGAGGACCTTCCAGCCCTCCCAGTCGTTCTCGTCGAGCGGGTCCTCGATCGAGACGAGGGGGAAGTCGGCGACGAGCTCGGCGTAGTACGAGCTCATCTCGGCGGCGGAGAGGGACTTGCCCTCGAACTGGTAGGCGCCGTCCTTGTAGAACTCGGAGGAGGCGACGTCAAGGGCGAGCGCGATGTCCTTGCCCGGGGTGTAGCCGGCCTTCTGGATCGCCTCGGTGATGAGCTCGAGCGCAGCGCGGTTGCTCGGCAGGTTCGGGGCGAAGCCGCCCTCGTCGCCGAGGCCCGTGGAGAGGCCCTTGTCCTTGAGGACGCTCTTGAGGTTGTGGTAGACCTCGACGCCCCAGCGGAGGCCCTCGGAGAAGGTCTCGGCGCCGATCGGGGCGATCATGAACTCCTGGATGTCCACATCGGAGTCCGCGTGCGAGCCGCCGTTGAGGATGTTCATGAGCGGCACGGGCAGGACGTGCGCGTTCGGGCCGCCGAGGTACTTGTAGAGCGGCAGGTTGGCCGAGTCGGCGGCCGCGTTGGCGACGGCGAGGGAGACGCCGAGAATCGCGTTCGCGCCGAGGTTGGACTTGTTGGCGGTCCCGTCGAGGTCGATCATCGCCTGGTCGATCGCGCGCTGGTCGGTCGCGTCGAAGCCCTCGAGGGCCGGGGCGATCTGGTCGAGCACGGCCTCGACGGCCTGCTGGACGCCCTTGCCGAGGTAGCGGCCCTTGTCGCCGTCGCGGCGCTCCACGGCCTCGAACTCGCCCGTCGAGGCGCCCGAGGGCACGGCGGCGCGGCCCAGGGAACCGTCGCTCAGCAGGACCTCGACCTCGACCGTCGGGTTGCCGCGGGAGTCCAGGATCTCGCGGGCGTGGATGGCATCGATAAGCGCCATGGATGTGCTCCTCGGTAAATGGAACGTGCAAGACGAACGGGGCAATTCAGGGTGACCACCCGTGTCGGTCCCCAGACTAGTCGGCCCGCAGCGCCAGCCGCGACCTTGTGACGCACCCCCTGCGGACCTACCGCGGCTTGGATCGGTTCAAAGGCGGGCGACGGCGGCGCGCAGCGCCCTTTCGGCGTCGAGCCCACGCGCCCGGGCCGCCCGCACGACGTCGAGGAGGAAGTCCCCGAGCTGGTCCTCTGTGGCAAACGCCGCACCCAACCCCGCCGAGGTGGGGGCCTGAGACGCCGAGGTGGGGGCCTCTGACGCCCAAGTGGGGTCCTGGGACACTGGGGTCGGGCCCTGGACCCGTTCGGCAGCGGCAGCGGCATCGAGGGCCCTGCGTCGCTCGGCCCGCCCGAGCGCCTTCTGCGCGAGCGCGAGCGCGGGCAGGTGGCGCGGGAGCCCCTCGAGCGTCCCCGGCCCGACGAGCCGGGGCGAGTCGCGCTCGTCGGCCCCGACTGCCTTGGCCGCCTTCTCCTGCCGCTTGGCCTCGTCCCACGAGGCGATGATCTCCTCGATCGTCGCCGGGAAGCTCGGCTGGAGCCCGCCGTCGGGCGTGAAGACGTGCCGGTTGCGGCGCACCATCTTCGCGGTGAGCGCCTCCGCGACGCCGTCGAGGTCGAACGCGCCGCGCTCCCGGGCGATCTCCGCGTGCAGGACGATCTGGAGGAGCAGGTCCGCGAGCTCGCCGCGGAGCTCCTCCTCGGGGTGCCCGTCCTCGATCGCCTCGACGAGCTCGTAGGACTCCTCGATGAGGTACGTCACGAGCGAGGCGTGCGTGAGCGCCGCCGTCCACAGGCAGTGCTCGCGCAGGAGTCGGATGACCTCCACGAGACGGTCGACGGCGGCGCTCACCCTTCGCCCTGCCTACTCGGCCAGGTTGGCGTACGCCTGGTTGATGTACTCGACGAGGTCCTCGCGGTCCTCGAGCGGCAGGAAGGCGGCCTCGGCGGCGTTGAGCGTGAGCTCGAGCAGATCGTCGAGGTCGTAGTCGAAGGCCTCGATGAGCAGCTCGAACTCATCCGTGAGCGTCGTTCCGCTCATGAGGCGGTTGTCCGGGCTCACGGTGACGTTGAAGCCCAGCTCGAAGAGCATGTCGATCGGGTGGTCGAGGATGTCCTCTCCCCACTGCTCGATCGCACCGGTCTGGAGGTTCGACGACGGGCACACCTCGAGCGGGATGCCGCGGTCGCGCACCCACGACGCGAGCGAGCCGAGGGTGACGTCGAGGATCGGCACACCGTCGTCGTCGACCTCGTCGGTCGAGTCGACGGTGATGTCCTCGGCGATCCGCACGCCGTGGCCCAGGCGCAGGGCCCGGCCGTCGACGAGCGCGGACTGGATGCTCCCGAGACCGGCCGCCTCGCCCGCGTGCACGGTCGCGGGGAAGTTGTTCTGCGCGAGGTAGGTGAAGGCCTCGGCGAAGCGCGAGGGCGGGAAGCCGTCCTCGGCGCCCGCGATGTCGAAGCCGACGGCGCCGCGGTCGCGGTGGCGGACGGCGAGCTCGGCGATCTCCTGGCCGCGGTCGGCGTGCCGCATGGCGGTGATGAGCTGGCCGACGGCGATGACGCGCCCGGTCTCCTCGATCGCGGCCATGCCGTCCTCGAGCCCGGCCTGGACGGCCTCGACGGCCTGGTCGAGGCTGAGCCCGCGCGTGAGGTGCTGCTCCGGCGCCCAGCGCACCTCGCCGTACACGACGCCGTCGTCCGCGAGGTCCTCGACGAACTCGCGGGCCACGCGCCGCAGGCCGGCCTCGGTCTGCATGACGGCAATCGTGTGGTCAAAGGTCTCGAGGTAGCGCGGGAGCGAGCCGGAATCGGCCGCCTCGCGGAACCACTCGCCCAGGGCCACCGGGTCCGTGGACGGGAGCGTGTGCCCGATCTCGGCGGCAAGCTCGATGATCGTCGCGGGGCGCAGGCCGCCGTCGAGGTGGTCGTGGAGGGAGACCTTGGGCAGGCTCCGCAGGTCGAAGGTCAGGTCCGGCGCAGCGTGGATGTTCGGCTCAGTCACGCTCCAACTCTAGTCACCGATGGAGCGGGACGTTTCAGGCACGCGCGGAGCGTAGTCGTCGGGGGCGGCGCTCGGGCGGGCCGCCTGCTCGCGCTCGTGCTCCGCCGTGGCCTCGGCGGCCGCCTTGCGCGCGTCGACCGTATCGCGCCAGCGGTGGAACAGGGTGATCGCGTGGTCGAGGACCACACCGAGGACGACGGCGAACACGACGGCAACGAGGACGCCCAGGAGCGGGCTGTCGTGCAGCCACGGGAAGGAGCTGGCGAGGAGCCCGACGCCCACGGAGTAGCCGACCCACGTGAGGCACGCGAACGCGTCGAGCCAGAAGAAGGTGCGGTGGCGGAAACGGGTCGTGCCCGCGACGTAGTTGACGGCCACGCGGCCCCACGGGACGTAGCGCGCCGTGAAGATCAGGACGGCGCCGCGCTTGTCGAGTTCGTGCCGTGCCCAGGCGAAGACCTTCTGCACCTTGCGCCGGCGCATCCATTTCCAGCGGTCGGTGCCGATCTTGCGCCCGAGGAGGTAGGCCATGTTGTCGCCCGCGATGGCGCCGATGAGCGCGGTCGTGCCCAGGATCCACAGGTTCGGCTCGCCGCTGTGCCGCCAGTAGGCCGCGAGGGCGACGATGAGCGTTTCGCTCGGAGCGACCATGGCGAACCCGTCAACGAAGAAGAAGCCGAGCAGAATCGGGTAGATCCACCACTGCCCTGCGGCATGGAGGATCACTTCATTGATGCTGTCCAGCATGCCGGGGCGCTCCTTGACGAATGTGACTTGATTCAGTGTCGCACGCTGTGTTTGGACCCGTCATCAGCCTTGGGGAGGATCCGTCGGGAGGCGTGTCTCGGCGGGCGTGGCGGGCTCCGGCTCCTCCTCGATGGGGAGCGTGCCGCGCACCCGGGAGATGACGATGTCGATGGCGATTCCGAGCGCGACGGCGCAGACGATGGCGATGGTCGCGCCGATCAGGTGGTTGCCCTTGAACCACTGCCCGAAGAACAGGCCGATGAACACCGAGTAGCCCGCCCAGAGCACCGCGGAGAGCGCCGTGAGCGGCACGAAGCGGCTGCGCGGATAGTGGGTGGCCCCCGCGGTGAAGTTCACCGCGACGCGGCCCACGGGGATGAAGCGGGCCACCATGATGAGGGAGGCCGCGCGCTTGCGCAGCTCGCGCCCGGCCCAGCGGAACGCGGCCTGCATGCGCAGCGATCGCATCCACCGCCAGCGGTGCACGCCGACGGCCCGGCCGATCGTGTAGGCGATGTTGTCCCCCACGAACGCCCCCACGGCGGCGGCGCAGAACAGGGCCCACGCGTTGGGCAGCCCGGCCGACGCCGCGACGGAGGAGAGCCCGACGACGAGCGACTCGCTCGGCACGGGCGGGAAGAACCCGTCGATGGTGCAGAACGCGAAGAGGACGATCGGCACCCATCCCTGCCCGGCGGCCGCCAGGATCGCCTCGTTGATCTGCTCCATCACCCCTGCAGTGTCCCATGGGGAACCGGTCCCACGGTCCCCGCGGTACGGCGATTCAGGGCGCCCTCAGGGGCGGCTCAGGGACCTCCCCCAGATCTGGCCCCCGCCGGGTCAGGCGATCCGGTCCAGGATGAGGCGGCGCGCGGGCCGGGAGCCGGCGGGGGCGATCGTCACCGCGCCCTCAAGGGCCTCCTTGGCCCGGGAGAACCGCTCAGGGGTGTCCGTCAGAAGCGTCATGAGCGGCTCCCCGGCGCGCACGCTCGCTCCGGGCTTGGCGTGCAGCCGCACTCCGGCCCCGGCCTGGACGGCGTCCTCCTTGCGCGCCCGCCCGGCACCGAGGCGCCAGGCCGCCACCCCGACCGAGAGCGCGTCGAGGCCCACAAGGACCCCGTCGGCGGGCGCATAGAGGGTCTCGCTCTCCTTCGCCCGCGGCAGGGGCGCGTCCGGGTCGCCGCCCTGCGCGGCCACCATCTTCCGCCACACGTCCATCGCGCGGCCGTCCTGGAGGGCGCGCGCCGGGTCTGCGCTGTGGACGCCCGCCGCGGCGAGCATCTCCTCCGCGAGGCGCACGGTGAGCTCGACGACGTCCTCGGGCCCGCCGCCGGCGAGCACCTCGAGCGACTCCTCGACCTCGATCGCGTTGCCCGCCGTGAGCCCGAGGGGGGTCTCCATGTCCGTCAGGAGCGCGACCGTGGACACGCCAGCGTCCTGCCCGAGGGCCACCATCGTCTCGGCGAGCTCCCGCGCCCGCGCCTCGTCCTTCATGAACGCCCCGGAGCCGACCTTGACGTCGAGGACGAGGGCCCCGGTGCCCTCGGCGATCTTCTTGCTCATGATCGACGAGGCGATGAGCGGGATCGCCTCGACGGTGCCCGTCACGTCCCGGAGCGCGTAGAGCTTCCTGTCGGCGGGGGCGAGGCCGGCGCCCGCAGCGCAGATGACGGCGCCGACTCTCTCGAGCTGGGACATCATCTCGTCGTTGCCGAGCTGCGCGCGCCAGCCAGGGATGGACTCGAGCTTGTCGAGGGTCCCGCCCGTGTGGCCGAGGCCTCGGCCCGAGAGCTGGGGGACGGCGACGCCGAAGGCCGCCACGAGCGGGGCGAGCGGGAGCGTGATCTTGTCCCCCACCCCCCCGGTGGAGTGCTTGTCCGCCGTCGGCCTCCGTCCCCCGCCCGGGGTGCGCAGGGAGGAGAAGTCCAGCCGCTCGCCCGAGGCGATCATCGCCGTCGTCCACCGCGCCGTCTCGCGCTGCGTCATCCCGTTGAGGAGGATCGCCATCGCCAGCGCGGACATCTGCTCGTCCGCGACGGCGCCGCGCGTGTAGGCGTCGACGACCCAGTCGATCTGGGGGTCGGCGAGCTCGCGGCGGTCGCGCTTGGCGCGGATGACGTCGACGGCGTCGTAGGGCTCGGCGCTGACGCCAGGGCTGCTCGCGGTCACTCAGGCTTCCTTCCGGTCGGGGTCAGATTCTCGGGTCCGAAGGCGTCGGGGAGGACCTCGTCCATGGTGCGCACCCCGCGCGTCGTGAGCAGGCGCATGCCGGGGGCGCGGAACTCGTAGAGGAGCTGGCGGCAGCGCCCGCACGGCATGAGGGTCTCACCCTCCGCGTCGACGCACGCGAACGCGACGATCCGCCCGCCCCCGCCCATGGCGAGCGCGCTCACGAGCGAGCACTCCGCGCACAGGGTCAGGCCGTACGAGGCGTTCTCGACGTTGCAGCCCGAGACGATGCGCCCGTCATCGACGAGCGCCGCCGCGCCGACGGGGAAGCGCGAGTAGGGCGCGTAGGCGCGGCGCATCGCCTCGGTCGCGGCCGCGACGAGGGCGTCCCAGTCGACGGCGTCCGGCCCAAAAGAGTCAGCCCTTGACATACGGGATGCCCTCAGCGGCCGGCGGCCGTGAACGGCCCACGAGCCCCGCAACGGCGAAGACCGTCACCAGGTACGGCATCATGGCCATGAACTGGCTCGGGACCGGGGTGCCGATGATGGTCAGGATGGCCTGGAGGTTGTCCGCGAAGCCGAACAGGAGCGCGGCGAAGAACGCGCCGATGGGGTTCCAGCGGCCGAAGATGAGCGCCGCGAGGGCGATGAACCCCCGCCCGCCGGAGATCTCCTTCGTGAAGCTGTCGATGGCCACGAGCGTGAAGAAGGAGCCGCCGATGCCGGCGATCGCGCCGCCGAGCGTGACGTTCCAGAAGCGCGTCGCGTTGACCCGGATCCCGAGCGTGTCCGCGGCCTTGGGATGCTCGCCGACGGCGCGCAGGCGGAGCCCCCAGCGGGTCTTGAACAGGCCCAGCCAGACCACGGCGACGGCGATGTACATGAGGTAGCCGACCACCGACTGCTTGAACAGGATCGGGCCGAGGATCGGGATGGCGCTCAGGACGGGGATCTCGAGGATCGGCAGGCGGCCCGGGCTGTTGAAGAGCTCGGGGTCCTCCTGCATGACCGTCGTGAAGAGGAACCCGGTGAGCCCCGAGACGAGGACGTTGAGGACGACGCCGACGATGATCTGGTTCACGAGGTAGCGGATCGAGAACACGGCCAGGACCATCGACACGAGCGCCCCGGCGACCGCCGCGGCCACGAGGCCCAGGGCCGGGCTGCGGGTGACGGACGCGACGATCGCCGCCGTGAACGCCCCGCCGAGGAGCTGGCCCTCGATCGCGATGTTCACGACGCCCGAGCGCTCGCACAGCACGCCGGAGAGCGAGCCGAACACGAGCGGGACCGCGAGCGTGACGGCGCCGGCGATGAGGCCCGCGAGCGAGATCGACGGCGTCCGGGCGCTGGCCACGACCCAGACGAGGAACGAGAAGACGAACATCACCGCGAACACCGGCCCGGCCCAGCCGGGCGTCCTGCGGCCCTGGAGCTTGAGCCACACGGACCACGCGGCCAGGCCCGCCATGAGCACGCCGAGCACGATCGACGTCGCCATGCCCGGCACGCGCAGCGCCGGGAGGGCGAACGCGTCGCCGCTCGCGCTGATCCCGAACTCGGCCGTCTGGGCCGACCCGAGGAAGCCGAACACCACGAGGGCGACGACGGCGAGCACCGAGAGCGTCGCGGGCACCTTCCAGCCCACGGGGGCACCCGGGGAGATCGCGGGCGCGCTCACGGCGGGGGCGGCTGTGGCGCTCATGCGGCACCTCCTGCGGTCGTGCCCTGGGCGTGCCTGGCGCGCGGTCCGCGCCGCTTCGCCCGCCGGCCGAACCCGAAGAGCGAGCGGATCAGCGGCGGCGCGGCGATGAACAGGACGATGAGTGACTGCACGACGAGCACGATGTCGATCGGGGTCCCCGTCTGGATCTGCATCTGGACCGCCCCGGCACGGAAGGCGCCGAAGAGCAGGCCCGCTGCGAACGTGCCCCAGGGGCTCGAGCGGCCCAGGAGCGCGACGGTGATGGCGTCGAAGCCGTAGCTCGCCGCGACGCCCGTCGTGAGCACCTTCTCGGTGCCCGCGACCTGCGCGACCCCGGCCGCACCCGCGAGGGCGCCCGCGAGCGCCATGACGAGGATCGTCGAGCGGCCGACGTCGACCCCCGCGGTGCGGGCGGCGGAGGGGTTGGCCCCGACGGCGCGGAACTCGAAGCCCACCGTCGAGCGGGACAGGATCCACCACACAGCGACCGTCAGGGCGATCGCGACGACGAATCCGAGGTGCAGGCGCGAGCCCGTGAGCGAGGGGAACACGGCCGTCTCGTCGAGCCGAGGCGAGATGGGGTTGGTCTCGCCGGGGCGCTGGAAGGCGCTCGTGTTGAGCAGGAAGTCCACGAGGTACAGGGCCACGTAGTTGAACATGATCGTGAGGATCACCTCGTGAGCCCCGGTGCGGGCCTTGAGGTAGCCCACGAGCCCACCCCACAGTGCACCGCCGACGATCCCGAGGACGAGGACGAGGAGCAGGTGCAGCCCGAACGGGAGGTGCCACGCGAAGCCGGCGTAGGCCGCGAGCGTGCCGCCGATGATGATCTGCCCCTGGGCGCCGATGTTGAACAGCCCGGCCCGGAAGGCGAGGGCGACGCCGAGGCCGGCGCAGATGAGCGGGGTCGCGACCGTGAGCGTCTCGAGCAGCGGCGCGAAACCCTGCCGGGGGTTGAACACCGCCCCCTGGAAGAGCGCGACGTAGGAGCTCGTGCCGGCGGTCCAGAGGGCCTGGAAGAAGTCGGTAGGCCGCGCGAGGAAATACCCGAGCGTCCGGCCGACCTGCCGGTCGGTGCTCGCGATGAGCAGCCCGCCGAGGACGAGGGCGGCGACGACGGCGAGCAGCGACACGAGGCCGCTGCCAGCCACGATCTCGCGCAGGACGCTCACGCCCTCGGTCTTCGCGGCCGTCGTCGCCGCGACGGGCACCGGAGGCGGGGCCTGGGCGGTCGCCGGGCTGTCCTCCACCGGGGCGCTGCTCGACGGGTCGAGCTGGCTCACAGGGTCCCTCCTTCGCTGTCACGGGTGGGCCTCGGGGATTCCTCGGCCTGGGCCGCGTCCGCGGCGGCGGCCTCGGCCGCGTGTTCTGCCGCTGCTTCTGCGTCTGTTTCTGCCTTCGGCGGGGTCACGCCGGCCATCATGAGGCCGAGCACGTCGCGCGGGGTGCCGGCGGGCACGATCCCCACGAGCCTGCCCTTGTAGAGGACGGCGATGCGGTCGGCGAGCTCGAGCACCTCGTCGAGCTCGGTCGAGACGATGAGCACGGGCGTGCCGCCGTCGCGCTCGGCGACGATGCGGCGATGCAGGAACTCGACCGAGCCGACGTCGACGCCGCGTGTGGGCTGGGAGGCGATGAAGAGCTTGAGCGGGCGCGAGAGCGCGCGGGCCATGACGACCTTCTGCTGGTTGCCGCCCGAAAGGGTCCCGGCGGCGGCCTCGGGCGAGGGCGTGCGGATGTCGAACTCCTCGACGCGCTGGGACGCGTTGGCCCTGACCTCGGCCGGCCGCATCCCGATGCCGCGCGCGTAGGGCTCACGGTCGTACAGGTCGAGGACGAGGTTCTCCGCGACGGACAGGGGGCCAACAAGCCCGTCGACCGTGCGGTCCTCGGGAACGAAGCCGACCCCTGCCCGCAGGACCTCCTTGACGCTGCGGCCGAGGAGCTCCTGCCCCTCGAGCCGGACGCTGCCGCTCACGTGTTCCTGCAGGCCGAGGATGGCCTCGGTGAGCTCGGTCTGCCCGTTGCCCTGGACGCCCGCGACGGCGAGGATCTCCCCGCGCGCGATCGCGAAGCTGAGCCCGTCCACGGCCCGGGTGCCGTTCGGTGCCGTCACGGTCAGGCCCGTCACCTCGAAGGTCGTCTCACCGGGGGCAGCGGGCGCCTTGTCGAGGGACAGGCTCACAGGCCGGCCGACCATCATGGCGGCGAGCTCCGACGGCGAGGCGCCCGGCGCCGCGTCCCCCACGACCTTTCCCCGGCGGATCACCGTGATGACGTCGGAGACGGCCTTGACCTCGCGCAGCTTGTGGGAGATGAAGACGATCGAGGTGCCGGAGGCACGGAGCTGGCGCATGATGTCGAGCAGCTCGTCGGTCTCCTGCGGCGTGAGGACCGCCGTCGGCTCGTCGAGGATGAGCACCTTGGCCTCGCGGACGAGGGCCTTGATGATCTCGACGCGCTGCTGGACGCCGACGGGGAGGTCCTCGACGAGCGCGTCCGGGTCGACGTCGAAGCCGTAGCGGGCGGAGATCTCGCGGATCCGCGTCCGGGTCACGTCGAGGTCGAGGAGGCCCGCGCCCCGCGTGGCCTCGGCCCCGAGCGCGACGTTCTCCGCGACGGTGAAGACGGGGACGAGCATGAAGTGCTGGTGCACCATGCCGATCCCGGCCGCCATCGCGTCCCCCGGCCCCGCGAACCGGACAGGCCGTCCGTCGACGAGGATGCGCCCCGACGTCGGCTCGTAGAGCCCGTACAGGACGTTCATGAGGGTGGACTTCCCCGCGCCGTTCTCCCCGAGGAGGCAGTGGATCTGCCTCTCCTCGACGGTCAGGTCGATGTCCTGGTTGGCGTAGAAGGATCCGAAGGCCTTCGAGATCCCCTGGAGTTCGAGCTTCACGACACCACCGTTCTCCTTGTGGGCCACTCACCGTCCGCGCGCGTCGGCAGCCTCAGCCTAGGGCGCACGCACAGGCGCCGCCAGCACCGGCACGCGGTGCTGGCGGCGCCTGCATGAGCTGCGGCCGCTGGGCTACTTCTTCGGGCTGGCCTGGGACGTGACTGTCACCGTGCCGTCGATGATGTCCTTCCTGAGCTGCTCGAGCTCGGCCTTGGTCTCGGCGCTGACCTTCGCGTCGTAGTCGTGGAACGGCGCGATCGCCACGCCGTCGTTCTCGAGGGTGCCGACGTAGGGCTCGTTGCTGAACTTGCCTTCGGTGTCGTCGCGGACCAGGGCCTCGATCGCCTCGTCCATCTTCTTCATGACGGACGTGAGCATGATGTCCTTGTAGTCAGGGGCGGTGAGATAGCCGTCGGAGTCGACCCAGATGAGGGCGACCTCCTTGCCGGCGGCCTTGGCCTCCTGGAGGGCCGCACCCGCGCCCTTGCCGACCGGGCCGGCGACGGGCATGACGATGTCGGCGCCCTGGTCGAGCAGGTTCTGGGTGAACTGCTTGCCCTTGTCCTGCTTCTCGAAGTCGCCCGTGAACGTGCCGTCCTGGGCCGCCTTGTTCCAGCCGAGGAGCTGGACGTCCTTGCCCTTGGCCTGGTTGTAGGCCGCGACGCCATCCGCGAAGCCGTCCATGAAGATCGTCACCGTGGGGATCTTCACACCACCGAACGTGCCGACGATCCCGGTCTTGGTGGTCGCGGCGGCGGCGTAGCCGGCGAGGTAGGCCGCCTGGGCCGTGTCGTAGACGACCGGCTTGACGTTCGGGACCGGCTGCGCGTAGGCGAAGTCGACGATCGTGAAGTGCTTGTCAGGGTTGGCCTCGGCCGCGGCCTTGGTCGCGTCGCCGAGGAGGTAGCCGACCGTGACCGTGAGGTTGCAGCCCGCCGACATCATGCCGTTGAGGTTGGTCTCGTAGTCGTTGTTGCTCTTGGACTCGGCCTCCTTGACCTGGATGCCCAGATCGGCCTCGGCCTTCTTGAGGCCCTCGTACGAGGACTGGTTGAACGACTGGTCGTCGAAGCCGCCGGAGTCGGAGACGATGCAGCCGATGAAGTCAGGGGCGCTCGCGGTGGGCCCAGTCGTCTCGGGCGGTGCGCCGCAGGCGGAGAGGACGAGTGCCGCGGCGCCGGCCAGCGCCGCGCCGGCAGCGGCCGTCTTCGCGAAATGGGGGCGTGTGGTGATCATGGGTTCCTCCAGATGCACAGGGCGCGGCGTGCCGGGATGCGGAGGCGCGGCCGCTGACGCGTGGTACACGTCACAGACTACTCCGAAGCAAGTCCTTCACACGCCGGTGTCCCAGTCGCGACCGGATCGTTGGCAATCTGTTACCTCAGGGTAGTGGCCAGCCGACGCGTGCGGCTCAGGCTGGGTACCGGGGCCCGACGCTTGCCGTGCTACAGCAGGTCGCGGATGCTCCGCAGCGCCGCGGCGGCGAGGACCTGGACCCCGCAGCCGATCGCCCGCTCGTCGACGACGAGGTCGCCGCGATGCAGGTCGTACTCCTCCCCGCCGGGGGTGTGGGTGCCGAGCCGGAACATCGAGCCGGGAACCTCGGCGAGGAACCAGGCGAAGTCCTCGCCACCCATCGACTGCGGGGTGAGCACGACGGCGTCCTCCCCCAGCTCGGCCCGCGCGGCCGCCTCGATGAGCGCCGTCTCGTGCTCGGAGTTCACGACCGGAGGGACGCCCCGCGTGTGCGAGAGGCTCACGTCGACGCCGTAGGGTGCCGCGACCTGCTCGACGACCTCGTCGAGGAGCTCGCCCGCGCTGTGCCAGGCCTCGCGGTCGAGGCAGCGCATGGTCCCGGACAAGGACCCCGACGCGGGGATCGCGTTGGGCGCCGAGCCGGCGGTGATCTGCCCCCAGACCATGGACACGCCACTTCGGACGTCGACCCTGCGGGACAGGACGGCGGGGACGTTGATCGCGATCTGCGAGAGGACGAAGACGAGGTCCTCGGTCAGGTGCGGGCGGGACGTGTGGCCGCCGCGGCCCGTGAGTTCGATCCGGATCGTGTCCGAGGCCGAGGTGATGGGGCCGATGCGCGTGCCGATCCTCCCGACCTCGATCCGAGGATCGCAGTGCAGCGCCATGATCCGCGGGACGCCCGAGAGCACGCCCTGGTCGATGCACGAGAGCGCCCCACCGGGCATGGTCTCCTCGGCGGGCTGGAAGATCACGCGCACGGTCGCGCCGAGCGGTCGCTCGCGGTCCATCTCGGCGAGCAGGAGCGCGGCGCCGAGCGCCGCCGTCGTGTGCACGTCGTGGCCGCACGCGTGGGTGACGCCGTGGTTGCGCGAGGAGAACGGCAGGCCGGACTCCTCGATGATCGGCAGGGCGTCGATGTCGCCGCGCACGGCCGTTGCGATGGAGCCGGAGCCGATGTCGACGACGACGCCCGTGCCCTCGAGCCGCTGCGGGGCGAGCCCGGCCTTCTCGAGCCGCGCCATGATCCTGTCCGTGGTGCGGAACTCCTGGAACGAGAGCTCGGGGTGTGCGTGGAGGTCGCGCCGGAAGTCGATCAGCTCTGGGAGAAAGGCCTCGAGCCGTGGTCCCACGATCGGCGTGGGCTCGGCTTCCGTCGTATAGTTCCGCACCCGTTCACTCTAGCGTCACCAACGCCTCCGCCCTGCGCGGCGGCACTCGACCAAGTCACAGAACAGCGTCACAGGACGTCGGTGTCGCCGCTGGCCTTGAGGGCGTCGACCGCGCCCTTGACCTTCTGGGCGTGCTCCTTTGTGGTCACGAGCAGCGCGTCGGGCGTGTCCACGATGACGACGTCCTCGATGCCGATGAGCGCGATGACGCGCTTCGTGTCGGAGACGACGACGCCCGAGGCCGAGTCGGCGAAGACGCGCGCGCCCTCGCCGAGCACGGTGACGTTGTTGTCCTCGCGCGCGCTGTTGAGCCGGCCGATCGCCGCGAAGTCACCGACGTCGTCCCAGCGGAAGGCACCGGGCACGACGGCGACGTCCCCGGCGGCGGCGGCCGGCTCGGCGACGGCGTAGTCGATCGCGGTCTTCGGCAGCGACGGCCACACGCGCGCGGCGACCTCGTCGCGCTCGGGGGTGTCCCACGCAGCGGCGATCTCGGTCACGCCCGCGTGCAGCTCGGGCTCGTTGGCCTCGAGGTGCTCGAGCATGAGCGCGACAGGGGCGACGAACATGCCCGCGTTCCAGAGGTACTCCCCGGACTCGAGGTACTTCTCGGCGACCTCGAGGCTGGGCTTCTCGACGAACTCGGCGACGGCGCGGGCGCTCGGGGCGCCGGGCACCTCGAGGGCATCGCCGCCGCGGATGTAGCCGAACCCGGTCGACGGGTGCGTGGGCTCGATCCCGATCGTGACGATCTTCCCGCGCGTGCCCACGGCCGCGGTGTGGACGGCCTCGCGCACGGCGGCCTGGAACACGTCGTCGGGGCTGATGACCTGGTCCGCCGCGAACGAGCCCATGATCGTGTCCGGGCTGCGGTGGTGCAGGATCGCCGCCGCAAGGCCGATGGCGGCGGCAGAGTCCTTCGGCTCGCTCTCGAGCACGAGGTCGTTCGGGTCGAGCTCCGGAATCTGCCGGCACACGGCCGTCTCGTGCGCGCGGCCGGTGACGACGAGGAACCGGCCCTGGGCCAGCGGCTTGAGCCGATCGTAGGTCGCGCGGATGAGCGTGCTGCCCGAGCCGGTGAGGTCGTGCAGGAACTTCGGCGCCGCGGCGCGGGAGAGCGGCCACAGCCTCGTCCCCACTCCGCCCGCGGGGATCACTGCGACGAAGCGGTCGAAGGGGGCGCGCGTCGGGGCAGGCTCGGCCTGGGCAGATTGTGTGCTCATCGCCCTTACTGTAACGGAGCGCCCGGCGCGCCCACGCTCTCGCCGCGCACGCAAGAGGGGAGAACGTGATAATTCCCACGCCCCCCAGAGGCCTTAAAGGGGCAATTCGGTAAGCTCTGAGCGAAGCCTAGATTTAGGCTGGAGCTCAAGAGCGAATGTGCCACTTCATGTCCTGCTGCATGGAAGGGCCACTCTGCACCGGCTGCCCCCTCCGCATGGGCCCCATGCGGGCGCCGGTGCCCGCAGGGAGGTTTATTCAGTGCCGACAAAACCAGCTGGCACCCTGTACCGCGGCCGTGAAGGCATGTGGTCCTGGGTCGGACACCGGGTCACCGGCGTCGTCATCTTCTTCTTCTTGTTGGTCCACGTCCTGGACACCTCGTTGGTGCGCGTGTCCCCCGAGGCATACACGGCCGTCATCGGCGCCTACAAGAATCCCCTCATGGCCCTCGGCGAGACGGGTCTCGTCGCCGCCATCCTCTTCCACGCCTTCAACGGCCTGCGCGTGATCCTGGTCGACTTCTGGAAGAGCGGCCCCAAGTACCAGCGCCAGCTGCTGTGGGCCGTGCTCGTGATCTGGCTCGTGGCCTTCGCCGGCTTCGCGATCCGCCATCTGTCGCTTGCGCTGGGAGGCCACTGACATGAGCGCCGCACCTGAGATCCGCGCCCCGCGCAGCACGTCGCAGACGGGCCGCGTCGCGCCGCAGTACCTCCGCTCCGGTGGCGCGAGGGGCCAGTTCGAGATGCTCGCGTGGCTGTTCATGCGCCTCTCCGGCATCGTCCTCGTGGTCCTCATCTTCGGCCACCTCTTCGTGAACCTCCTCGTCGGCGAGGGCATCCACGCGATCGACTTCGGCTTCGTCGCCGGCAAGTGGGCCGACCCGTTCTGGCAGTTCTGGGACCTCGCGATGCTCTGGCTCGCGATGCTCCACGGCACCAACGGCGTCCGCACGATCATCAACGACTACGCGGAGCGCGACAGCGTCCGGTTCTGGCTCAAGGTCGTCCTCTACGCCGCCACCGCGCTCATCGTCATCCTCGGCACGCTCGTGATCTTCACGTTCGACCCGTGCCCCGTGATCGACGGCGTCCGCCATGTCGCCGACTACTGCCCCGCGCCGTAGCGCGCCCCGACGAGAAGGAAGCATCAAAGCATGCAGGTCCACAAATACGACGTGGTGATCGTCGGCGCCGGCGGCGCCGGCATGCGCGCAGCCATCGAAGCGGGCCAGCGCGCGCGCACCGCCGTGCTGACCAAGCTCTACCCCACCCGCTCCCACACCGGCGCAGCCCAGGGCGGCATGTGCGCCGCCCTGGCCAACGTCGAGGAAGACAACTGGGAGTGGCACACCTTCGACACCATCAAGGGCGGCGACTACCTCGTCGACCAGGATGCCGCTGAGGTCATGGCCAAGGAGGCCATCGACGCGGTCCTGGACCTCGAGAAGATGGGCCTGCCGTTCAACCGCACCCCCGAAGGCCGGATCGACCAGCGCCGCTTCGGCGGCCACACCCGTGACCACGGCAAGGCCCCGGTGCGCCGCGCGTGCTACGCCGCGGACCGCACGGGCCACATGATCCTCCAGACGCTCTACCAGAACTGCGTCCGGCACAACGTCGAGTTCTACAACGAGTACTACGTGCTCGACCTCCTCATCGTCGAGGAGGACGCGACCCGCGCCGACGGCACGCCGTACAAGCAGAAGCGCGTCGCCGGCGTCGTGAGCTACGACCTCGCCTCGGGCGAGCTGCATGTCTTCCAGGCCAAATCGGTCGTGTTCGCCTCGGGCGGCGCCGGGAAGGTCTTCAAGACGACCTCGAACGCGCACACGCTCACGGGCGACGGCATGGGCATCGCCTTCCGCCGCGGCATCCCGCTCGAGGACATGGAGTTCTTCCAGTTCCACCCGACCGGCCTCGCGGGCCTGGGCATCCTCCTGACCGAGGGCGCCCGCGGTGAGGGCGCGATCCTGCGCAACTCGGAGGGCGAGCGCTTCATGGAGCGCTACGCCCCGACGATCAAGGACCTCGCGCCGCGCGACATCGTCGCCCGCGCGATGGCCAACGAGGTGCGCGAGGGCCGCGGCGCCGGCCCGAACAAGGACTACGTCTACCTCGACCTGACCCACCTCGAGCCCGAGCACATCGAGGCGAAGCTCCCGGACATCACGGAGTTCGCCCGCACCTACCTCGGCGTCGAGCCGTTCACCGAGCCGGTCCCGGTGTACCCGACCGCGCACTATGCGATGGGCGGCATCCCGACCAACATCAAGGCCGAAGTGCTCCAGGACAACGACACGGTCGTCCCGGGCCTCTACGCCGCCGGCGAGGTCGCGTGCGTCTCGGTCCACGGCTCCAACCGCCTCGGCACCAACTCGCTCCTGGACATCAACGTCTTCGGCAAGCGCGCGGGCATCCACGCCGCCGAGTACGCCAAGACCGCGGAGTTCATCGAGCTGCCGGAGGAACCGGCCGCGTTCACGGAGGGCCTCCTCGAGTCCCTGCGCAGCGCGAGCGGCACGGAGCGCGTCGCGCACATCCGCCGCGACCTGCAGGAGACCATGGACACGAACATGCAGGTGTTCCGCACCCAGGAGTCCCTCGAGACCGTGCTGCGCGACATCGAGAAGCTCGAGGAGCGCTACGCCAACATCTCCGTCGGGGACAAGGGCAAGCGCTTCAACCTCGATCTGCTCGAGGCCGTCGAGCTCGGCTTCCTGCTCGAGATCGCCAAGGTCATGACCGTCGGCGCCCTGCACCGCGAGGAGTCCCGCGGCGGCCACTACCGCGAGGACTACCCGGACCGCGACGACGCCAAGTTCATGAAGCACTCGATGGCCTACCTGGACACGTCCGTCACGGCGGAGTCCTCGGCCGAGGGCGTGGCTGGCATCCGGCTCGACACCAAGCCCGTCGTCTTCACCCGCTACGAGCCGATGGAGCGTAAGTACTGATGTCTGCTGCAACTGCCGAACCCGCATCCAAGGTCGAGCTCCCCGCCGGGTCCAGCGGCGGCGCGGTGCCGAGCTTCGACATCACGCTGCGCGTGCGCCGCTACGACCCCGAGGTCTCCGAGGAGGTCCGCTGGGACGACTTCAAGCTCACGATGTACGGCACGGACCGCGTGCTGGACGCCCTGCACAAGGCCAAGTGGGAGCACGACGGCTCCGTCTCGTTCCGCCGCTCGTGCGCGCACGGCGTGTGCGGCTCCGATGCGATGCGCATCAACGGCCGCAACCGCCTCGCGTGCAAGACGCTCCTGAAGGACCTCGACACGTCCAAGCCGATCCTGGTGGAGCCCATCAAGGGCCTGCCGGTGGAGAAGGACCTCATCGTGGACATGGAGCCGTTCTTCCAGTCGTACCGCGAGATCATGCCGTTCCTCATCTCCAAGGGCCACGAGCCCACGAAGGAGCGCATCCAGTCGGTCGAAGACCGCGAGCGGTTCGACGACACGACCAAGTGCATCCTGTGCGCCGCGTGCACGTCCTCGTGCCCGGTGTTCTGGACGGACGGGCAGTACTTCGGCCCGGCCGCGATCGTGAATGCGCACCGGTTCATCTTCGACTCGCGCGACGACGCCGGCGACATGCGCCTCGAGATCCTCAACGACAAGGAGGGCGTGTGGCGCTGCCGCACGACCTTCAACTGCTCGGAGGCGTGCCCGCGCGGCATCCAGGTGACCAAGGCGATTGCCGAGGTCAAGCAGGCCATCCTGGCCCGCCAGTTCTGAGGTACTGATCCCCGGGCACGGCCCGGAGTCGCGCAGAGGGCGCCGCTGCACCGCAGCGGCGCCCTCTGCGCGTCAGCGCACCGGTGCCTCGCCGCCGCCCTTCCGCAGGCCACGGAGCCATTGGACCGGGTGAAGCGCACGACGGCGACCCCCGGCTGGGTGCCGCCGCTCGCCGTCGTCCGCGTTCCGGGCCGCCGGAGCGGGTGCTGGGCCGTGGACCGCGTGCTGACGGGCGCGGATGAGCGCCGGGGAGGCATGCAGGCCCACGCGCGCGGAGCCGAAGGCCTCGGCCGCGTGGTGGCCGGCGGCGCTGAGGTCGGCCTGCCGGACTGTGCTCCAGGCCGCGGCCAGGAGGTACACCTGGCTCACGAGGTTGAACCAGATGAGCAGGCCGATGATGATCGCGAACGGCGCGAGAAGAGGGTTCGCCCCCGCCCGGGCCAGCAGCTGGGTGCTGAACGCCTGCAGGAGCGAGGTGCCGACGCCGGCGAGGACCGCGCCTTCAATGAAGGCCCGGCGGCCGAGCGTGAGCCCGCCCGCGAGGCGGAACATGATGACGGCTGTCACCGTGTTGAGGGCGAGGGGCACCGCGAGGCCCACGAGCCAGCCCACCGGGCGCATGAGCGCCCCGTCGAGCCCGAAGTTGCCGGCGATGAAGTCCAGCGCCGCGGTGAAGACGATGCTCACGGCGGACGTGACGACGATGAGCACGCCCAGAAGCAGGAGCGTGCCGATGTCCCGCAGCTTGAGCAGGACGGGGTTGACCGTGAGCGGAGGCAGCCCCACGACGCCGCGCAGCCCGTCGCGCAGGCCCGTGATCCAGCCCAGCGACGAGAACACGGTCACGACGACGGCGATGATCGCTGCCACGCCGAGGCCCGTGGGGTTGAGCAGGTCATCGGGGTCGACGAGGCCCTCTGAGCCGTCCACCCTGAGCAGGCCCGGCGCCGCGGCGGCGACGCTCGCCACGACCCGGTCGACGAGAGCCGGCTGCCCCGCGAGCACGAGGGCCGCGAGGGAGAAGCCCGTGGCCAGGAGGCCGAAGACGGAGAAGAACATGGTGAAGCCGATGCCAGCGCTCATGAGCGGACCGTGGGCGAGCGTGTAGTGCTGGAAGACCCGCACGGGGCGGAACGCCTTGAGCCGCGCGACGAGCCACTGCACCATCGCGAGGGTGACCTTGACCGTGCCCTCCCGGTTCCGCCGGGCCTTGCCGACGTCCTGCCGCCGGCGAAGGACCTCGAGGCGGAGCTTCGCGCGCTCAGTCGGCAGGGGCTGCTCAGCCGGCGTACGGCCGTTCGCGGTCTTCGTCCTCTGCTGCGCCAAATCGAAGCTCTTCCCTCAGCCGCCAGAACCCCTCGGCATCGTGCTCGTACAGGCCCATGCTAGCCACGGTGAAGGACTCGCTGTAGGAGTGGAGCGCCGATTCGGCGGCGTCGAGCTGCTCGGTCGGCACGTCGTGGGCCACCGTCACGTGGGGGTGGTAGGGGAACGGGAGCGTCCGCTCGAGCGGCCCCTGCTGGAGCGCCTCGTGCAGGCGGACGCACTCGTCGAAGCCGTCCGTGACCTTGAGGTAGACCACCGGGGAGACCGGCCGGAACGAGCCCGTCCCGGCCAGCTCGACCCGGAAGGGCTCGGCACCCGCCGCGACGGAGCGCACGTGGTCCACCGTCGCGTCCCAGTCGTCCGTCTCGGTCGTCGTCACGAGCGTGATGTGTGCGGGGATGACCTCTGCCATGGGGTCGCCGAAGGAGGCGCGCCATGACCTGAGCTCCCGCGCGATCCGCTCGGGGAAGCCGAGGATGACCCCCACGAGCGGCGCCGGCGCCGCCGCGGGCGCGGCGCCGCCCGCCGTCCTGGCGTTGTCGAGCTCGGGCATGGGCTAGGCGATCGTGGCGGCCGCCGGGGCGAAGGCTGGAAGGAAGCCGACGCGCTCGTAGACCTCCGCGAGCGTGGGCACCGCGATCTCGCGGGCCTTGGCCGCGCCGTGCGCCAGGAGCCGGTCGAGCTCGGCGGGGTCGGTCAGGAGCTCCTCGGTGCGGGCCTTGATCGGGGCGAGGGCCTCGACGACGATCTCGGCGAGGTCGACCTTGAGGTGGCCGTACATCTTGCCCTCGTAGGAGGCGACGATGTCCTCGATGGTGCGGCCCGTGATCGTCGAGTAGATGCTCAGGAGGTTCGAGATGCCGGGCTTGGCCTCGCGGTCGTACCTGATGACCGTCTCGGTGTCCGTCACCGCGGACTTGATGCGCTTGGCCGTGACCTTCGGATCGTCGAGCAGGTTGATGAGCCCGTTGGGCGAATCGGCGGACTTGGACATCTTCGCCATCGGGTTCTGCAGGTCGTAGATCTTGGCCGACGTGCGGGGGATGAGCGGCTCGGGGACGGGGAACGTCTCGCCGAAGCGGGTGTTGAAGCGGTGCGCGAGGTCGCGGGCGAGCTCGAGGTGCTGGCGCTGGTCCTCCCCCACGGGCACGCCGTAGGGCTTGTAGAGCAGGATGTCCGAGGCCATGAGCATGGGATAGGTGAAGAGGCCCGTGCTCGCCGACTCCTGCCCCTGGCGGGCGGACTTGTCCTTGAACTGGGTCATCCGGGAGGCCTCGCCGAACGTGGTGATGCACATGAGCACCCACGCGAGCTGGGCATGCTCGGGCACGTGGGACTGGACGAAGAGCGTGGCCTTGTCCATGTCGATCCCGCCGGCGATGTACTGGGCAGCCGTCTGCCGGGTGCGGTGGCGCAGCTCCGCCGGGTCCTGGGGGACCGTGATGGCGTGCAGGTCCGGGATGAAGTAGTAGCAGTCGTACTCGTCCTGCTGCGCGACCCAGTTCACGAGCGCGCCGAGGTAGTTCCCGAGGTGCAGCGATTCGCCCGAGGGCTGCATGCCGGAGAGCAGCCGCGGGCGGGTGGCGGGGGTCGTGGCGTTGGTCATGAAGTGAGCTTCCGGTCTAGAGCTTGTAGTCGATGACGAGTGGGGCGTGGTCGGACCAGCGGGTGTCCCACGCCGTCGCGCGGTCGACGACGGCGTTCTTCGCCGCGGCGGCGAGGGCGGGCGTGGCCATCTGGTAGTCGATGCGCCAGCCCGTGTCGTTGTCGAAGGCCCTGCCGCGCTGCGACCACCACGTGTACGGTCCGTCGACCTGGCCCGCGAGCTCGCGGTGGACGTCCTTCCAGCCGATCTCGTCGCCGAAGAAGCGGTCGAAGTACGCCCGCTCCTCGGGCAGGAATCCCGCGCGCTTCTGGTTCGCCTTCCAGTTGCGGATGTCCAGCGGCGTGTGGCCGACATTCAGGTCGCCCACGACGAGGGCGTACTTGCTGTGCTCCGCGAGCTCGGGAAGGCGCTTGAGCATGACGTCGAGGAAGCGGTACTTGTCATCCTGCTTGGGCGTGCCCGCCTCGCCCGAGTGCACGTAGGCGCTCACGACCGTCAGCTGCTCCCCGCCCTTGAGCGCGAAGTCCGCCTCGACCCAGCGGCCCGCCGTCGCAAAGTAGTCCTCCCCGATCCCGATGCGGGTCTCGGTCGGCGCTTCGCGCGAGGCGATGGCGACGCCGGCGCGGCCCTTCGCGTCGGCCTCGGCATGCAGGACGTTCCAGCCCTCGAAGTACTCGTTGACGAACGGATCGGGGGCCCGGACCTCCTGCATGCAGAGGATGTCCACGTCGCGCGTCGCGAGCCACTCCGGCATCCCCTTGCGCCATGCGGCGCGCAGGCCGTTGACGTTGACGGTGGCGATGCGCAGCGCCCCGCGCTTGGGCGCGTAGGCAGGCGTCGTGGGGGTATCGTCGCGGGTCACTGTGCCACTCTACCCCTCGTCGACGAGGGTCCCGGTGACGGGACCCTCGGGGTCGGGGCGCAGCATGTCGCGGGCGTTTGCCGCGGTGATCTGGATGGTCTCGAGGGCGCGGGCGACCTGGTCGGCGTCCTTGCCGAGGTTGTCGCGGACGACCCGTTCCTGGACCTGGATGATCTTGAAGGAGTGGTCGAGCTTGAGGTCGCGGGCGTCGTCGACCGTGCGGGCCTCACCTGCCGAGCCGCCGGACATCTTCGGCGCCCGGCCGCCGAACTGCCGCGCGGCCTCCTCGAACCGTGCCTGGGCGCGGCGCCCGGCGCCCCGGACCGTGAGGAAGACGAAGACGGCGAACGCGAGCCAGCCGAGCGAGATGACGGCCACGACCCAGCCGATGACGTCGTTCTGGTTCGCAGCGAAGATCACGGCGACCAGGAAGGCCAGCACGAGCACCGAGAGGCCGAGCGCGCCGACCCTGAACCCACCCGGGCGGCGTGACCCCTGGGTTGCGGGACCGGGCTGCTGGGACGGGCTGGGATGGCCGAGACTCTGCATGGGCCCCATTCTCCCAGACCCGCGGCCCCGCCCCGCCCATCCATCCCGCCGAGATGGGGTGGCGGGACGCCGAGATGGGGTGGTGGGGCGCCGAAGTGGGGTGGTGGGACGCCGAAGTGGGGTGGCGGGGCGCCGAAGTGGGGTGGTGGGACGCCGAAGTGGGGTGGTGGGACGCCGAAGTGGGGTGGTGGGACGCCGAGATGGGGTGGTGGGACGCCGAGATGGGGTGGTGGGACGCCGAGATGGGGGGCGCCGGGTCGGGCCGCGGGACCACGCCGTCGTGCCCTTCTGAGCCAGCGAGCATCTGCTGGCTTGGCACGCTTCTGCTGGGTGAATCCTCCCAGCACAAGCGGCTCAAGGCAGCACCTGTGGAAAGCTCAGCGGGCATGGACTGGCGGACGACGGCGGCTCCTCCACCCCCGGACGTCGGCTTCCTCATCGGTCCCTGCCGCCATCTCGGCGCCCCACCACCCCATCTCGGCGTCCCACCACCCCCATCTCGGCGTCCCACCACCCCATCTCGGCGCCCCACCACCCCACGTCGCGGTCACGGGACCCCACCTCGGCATCACTGGGCGGGTCAGCGGAGGAAGAGCGAGCGCAGGCGGCGGGTCGTGAAGGCGACGCCCACGAGGATCATGGCGGCGTAGTAGCCCACGTGGATCCAGGTGGCCGGCGTGAAGGCACCGATGCTGATCTGCCGCATGAGCTCGACCCCGTGCCACAGCGGGAAGGCCTGGACGACCCACTGGATCGGCTCCGGGTACACGGACAGGGGATAGAACGTCGCCGAGAACAGGAAAATCGGCAGCATGACGAAAGTGATCAGGTCCATCTGCTGGAACGTCTTCATGTAGCTCGTCACGGCCATCCCGAAGCTCGCGAAGCCGAAGGCGACCATGACCGAGGCCGGGACGAGCAGGAGCGCCCACGGCGTCGTGATGAGCCCCATGATCCCCATGACCCCCGTGAACCCGACGGCGTAGAGGAGCCCGCGGAACAGGGCCATGAAGATCTCCCCCATGGCGATGTCCAGCGGGCCGAGGGACGTGTAGAGCATGCCCTGGTAGAGCTTGCCGAAGTGCATCTTGAAGTACACGTTCCACGTCGAGTCGTAGATGGCTCCGTTCATGGCGGAGACCGCCAGGAGCGCGGGCGCGATGTACGCGGCGTAGGAGATGGGCGTCCCGCCCGGCCCCTCCACCTCGCCCACGAGGCTGCCGAGGCCGACCCCCATCGAGAGCAGGTAGAACACGGGCTCGAAGAATCCCGAGACGAGCACGATCCAGTTCTGGCTCCGGATGACCCGGAAGCCGCGCCAGATGACGGCCCGCGCGTTGCGGGCGTAGACCGCGCTGAAGGGTCGGGTGTCCGCGGCGAGGATACCGGCGTCGTCCGGGGGCGCGCTCACGCCCCGAGCCGCCTCGTGTAGTTCCGCCCCGCCCACGCGATTCCGACGGCGCCGAGCAGCGCGAGGTACGCGATGTGCACGGCGACGAGCCACGGCGGTTCGGCGAGGCCATAGGAGACGGCGCGGCCGAGCTGGTTCCCGTGCCACAGCGGCGAGACCCACCCGATCCACTGCATCGCGGCGGGCATCGTCTCGAGCGGGTAGAACGTCCCGGAGAAGAGGAACAGGGGCATCACCACGAACCGCTGGATCAAGGAGAATTGGAAGTTCTCCTTCTCGAGCCGGGCGGCATATGCCATGACCGGGGCGCCGAACGCCATGCCGGTCGCGACGCCGAGCGGGACCAGAAGCCACGCACTCCCGGCCGGGGCGGCGCCGAACGCGAGCATGATGAGGAAGAAGGCAGCGGACTGGACGGCCAGGCGCGCGCCGACAGCCATGATGTGCCCGGCCGCGAGCTGCCGTGGGGCGAGCGGGGTCACGTGCGGCCCGTAGTAGATGCGGCGCCACTTGAAGCCGTCCATGACCGGGAACATCATCTCGATCGCACACGTCATGACGGCGCTCGAGACGAGCAGCGCGGGCGCGGAGTACGCGAGGTAGCCCACGCCGTCGAACCCGCCGACGACTCTCCGGTCCACGATCGCCGCGAGGCCGATGCCCATCGAGAACAGGTACAGAAGCGGGTTGCCGACGCTGGTGACGACGATCGTGAGCAGGTAGGCGCGCATGGACCGCAGCTGGTGCTCGGCGAAGTAGAACGAGCCCCAGCGGCGCGCCCGGGCGGCGGAGACCTCAGGCCCGTGGGCGCGCAGCCGCCCGGCCCCCACCTCAGTCACCCCGCACCTCAGTCAACGAGGGACCGTCCCGTCAGGCGCAGGAAGACGTCCTCGAGCGATGCCCGCCGCACGAGGGAAGTCAGCGGGTGCAGGCCACTGGCGCGGATGCGCTCGAGCGAGCGCTCGCCGTCGTCCGTGTAGACGAGGAGGCGGTCGGGCAGCGCCTCGATCCGCTCGCCCACGTCCTCGAGCCGACGCACGACGGCGGCGTTCCGCTCCGCGCCGAAGCGCACCTCGAGCACTTCCCGGCTCGAGTGCTCCCGGATGAGCGCCGCGGGCGAGCCCTCGGCCATGATCCTGCCCTTGTCGACGACGATGATGCGGTCGCACAGCTGCTCGGCCTCGTCCATGTAGTGGGTCGTCACCACGAGGGTCACGCCCTGTTCCTTGAGCCGGAACAGCCGGTCCCACAGGATGTGCCTGGCCTGCGGGTCCAGGCCCGTGGTGGGCTCGTCGAGCAGGAGGATCCTCGGCTCGTTGACGAGCGAGCGGGCGATCGTGAGGCGGCGCTTCATGCCCCCCGAGAGCGAGTCGACCTTCGCGGCGGCCTTCTCCTCGAGCTGGGCGAAGGCAAGCAGCTCGTCGGCGCGCTGGCGCAGGTAGGCCAGCGGCAGGCCGAAGTAGCGCCCGTAGACGATGAGGTTGTCCCGCACGCGCAGCTCCTCGTCGAGGTTGTCCTGCTGGGGGACGACGCCGAGGTGCGCCCGCACCTCGGGGCCCTGGCGCTCGGGGTCGAGCCCCATGATCGTCAGGCGCCCGGACGTGCGCTGGGTGACGCCGCCGATCATCCGCATCGTCGTGGACTTGCCCGCGCCGTTCGGCCCGAGGAGGCCGAAGGACTCCCCCGCCGCGACCTCGAAGCTGATCCCGTCCACGGCTGCGAAGCCGCCGTACCGCTTGACGAGGTTCTCGGCCGAGATCACGGGTCGGCGCGGCGCCCCGTCGTCCGCGGGCGCCCTCGGGGAGGGAGCTGCTTGGTGTGACACTCATCGCACACTAGCGCGAGCCCGAACCTTCCGCAACGAGTCTTTCACAACGACGCTGGCGCGCTCCCGAGGGCCTCGACGGCGAAGTCCACGAGCGCCGCCGCGCGAGGGGTGAGCGCCATCTCCTCGGGCCAGATGGCCACGACGTTCGTGCCCATCCCCGGCGGGTCGAGCGGCCGCACGGCGAGCGGGCGCCCCTCGACGCTCACGGGGATGCTGTTCGGGCGGGACATGAGCAGGCCGTAGCCGACACCGCGGGCGACGAGCGCCTGGACCAGGATGACCTGCGGGACGCTCGCGACGATGCGCGGCGTCAGCCCCCGGGCCGCGAACACGCTGTGGGTGTTGGCGGTGCTGGGGCTCGACTCGTACATGACGAGCGGCTCGGGAGCGAGGTCCGCGAGGTCGACGGCGTCGCCGGCCGCGAGCGGGTGGTCCGCGGGCAGCACGGCCTCGAGCTCGGTCGGGAAGATCTCCCGCTGCGTGTATCCGGTCGGCAGGAGCATGTCGTAGACGATCGCGACGTCGAGCCGGCCGGACTGCAGCGCCGGCAGGAGGTCGTCGTGCGTGCCCACGGTGATCTCGACGTCGACCTCCGGGAACCGCCGCGGGAAGCCGTCGAGGATCTCGGGGACGACGGCGCTCGCGAAGCTCGCGAAGCAGCCGAGCTTCACCGGCCCGCGCAGCCCCCCGCCGTCGCCCTTGGCCCCGAGCACGAGCTCGCGCGTGTCCGCGAGGATCCCGCGCGCGCGGGCGGCGAAGTGCTGGCCGGCGGGGGTGAGCTGGAGGCCGCGGGCCTTCCGGCGCACGCAGAGCTGCTCGCCCACCGTGCGCTCGAGTGCCGTGATCGCCTGCGAGAGGGCGGACTCGGAGATGTGCAGGTGGTCGGCCGCGGCGCTGATCGTGGGGAAGTCCGCGAGCGCGGAGAAGAGCTCCAGCTGCCGGAGGGTCACGTCGGTCACGGTTCTCGGCCTTCCATCGTCGCGGCGCGGCAGGCCGCCGCCCGCCTCTACTTAAGCTGACTCGAACTATATTGACAGATTTCTGAAGTTTACATAAGGAAGTATGGGGGTCCACCATGGTGGTACCGCCGCCTCCCCGACACCAGCGCACCGCCGCGCGCCCCCGCGGCCACAAGCCGCCCCAGTCCGACGTCGCCGCCGACGCCGACCAGCAAGGACTTGAGCAATGAACACTTCCGGCGCCTCCGCCGCATCCAGCGCGTCCAGCGCAACCAATCAGCGAAGGGTCGCCTTCGCGACGATCATCGGCACGACGATCGAGTGGTACGACTTCTTCATCTACGCCACGGGCGCTGCCCTGGTCTTCGCCGAGCTCTTCTTCAAGCCCGCGGGCAGCGACATCGCCCTGCTGCTCTCGTTCGCCACCGTGGGCCTCTCGTTCCTCTTCCGCCCCCTCGGGGCGTTCCTGGCGGGCCACTTCGGCGACGTCATCGGTCGCCGCGCCATGCTGGTCATCACCCTGCTGCTCATGGGCGCGGCGACGACCCTCATCGGCTTCCTGCCCACCTTCGCCCAGATCGGCGTCGCGGCGCCGATCCTCCTGCTTGCCCTGCGCATCATCCAGGGCATCTCCGCCGGCGGCGAATGGGGCGGGGCCGTCCTCATGGCCGTCGAGCACGCTCCTGCGGACCGCCGGGGCCGCGCGGGCTCCTACCCGCAGCTCGGCGTCCCGCTCGGCATGCTCCTCGCCTCAGGCGTCATGGCGCTCATGACCGGGGTCATCTCGCCCGGTGCGGCCTTCCTCGAGTGGGGCTGGCGCGTGCCGTTCATCGTGAGCATCGTGCTCATCGGCGTGGGCTACTTCGTGCGCCGCTCGGTCGACGAGAGCCCCGTCTTCGTAGAGATCGCCGAGCGCGGCCAGCAGACCAAGGTCCCGATCGTGGCGCTGTTCCGCCGTCACTGGCACCTGGTGGCCCTCGCGGCCCTCGTCTTCGTGGGCAACAATGCGGCGGGCTACATGACCACCGGCGGCTTCATCCAGGGCTACGCGACCAACGGGCTCGCGATGGACCGGACCGCCGTCCTCGTGGCCGCCACGGTCGGCTCGGCCGCGTGGCTGGTCTCGACCCTCGCGGCGGGGATCCTGTCCGATGCGATCGGCCGGAAGAAGACGTACCTCGTCGGCTTCGTCCTCCAGGCGCTCGTCCTGTTCCCGGTCTTCTGGCTGATCAACACGGCGACCCTTGCCGGGCTCTACGCGGGCCTCATCATCCTCTCGATCGGCCTCGGCCTCACGTACGGGCCCCAGGCAGCGCTGTACTCCGAGATCTTCCCCGCCTCGGTGCGCTTCTCGGGGGTCTCGATCTCCTACGCGATCGGCGCGATCCTCGGCGGGGCCTTCGCGCCGACGATCGCCCAGGCCCTGCTCCAGGCGACCAGGACGACGGCGGCCGTGTCCCTCTACCTGCTCGTCGCAACCCTCGTCTCCATCGGCGCGGTGCTGTGCCTGCGGGACCGCAGCGGCATCCCGCTCGGCCCCGCGCACGAGGAGGAGCAGGCGGTCGGCGCCACCGTCTTCTACGCGGCCCGCACCCCCGCCAGGGACGAGGCCCCGGCCACCGTTTGACCCTTTGACGCCATCCTTTCGGGTACGCATCTCGTCGCCGAATCGCCATTTCGGGTGCACGCTGGTTGGCCCCCCGTGCACCCGAAAGGCCGAAAGCGCGTCGAGATGCGTACCCGAGATGAGGACGGGCGACGGCGACACCCCAGGTGGGTGCCGCCGTCGCCCGCTGCTGAGCCGCCCGCTGCTGGGCCGCCGCCCGCCTTCGGGTACACCGCGGGCCAGCCGCCGTGCACCCGAAATGCCCGAAACGCGTCGAGATCCGTACCCGAGACGGGGATGGGGTCAGGGCTTCTTGCGGTCGGCCCTCAGGACCTCGAGCCGCTGGCGGTACTCGGTCTCGTCGATCTCGCCGCGGGCGTAGCGCTCCCGGAGCACCGACTCGGCGCCCGCGCCCTGCATCTCGCTGGCATGCCGGCCCCACCAGAAGCGGCGCGCGAGCGCGAAGAACAGGATGAGCACGAGGATCCAGAACAGCGGGATCAGGAGGAACCACGGCCCCGCCCACGCTCCGGCCCAGGGGCCCGTGTAGTCCGCGGCGGTCTGTGCCGCGATGAGTGCTGCAGTCATGGCGTCGTCTCCCAGACTCTGTGATGCCGGCTGGCCTTCAGCCGCTGCCTCCAGTCTTCGCGCTGGCCGCGGCCCGCGCGTCGGCCGCCGGGAGTCACTTCGCGGGCCGCCGCCTACTCCCGCGGGAGCATGCGGGGCTGCGCCTCAGGCGAGCCAGCCCGGCCGTACGAGCCCCGATTCGTAGGCCAGCACGACGAGCTGCGCCCGGTCCCGCAGCCCGAGCTTGGTCATCGCGCGCGAGACATGCGTCTTCGCCGTGAGCGGGGTGATGACGAGCCGGGCCGCGATCTCGGCATTGTTGAGCCCCTGCCCGACGAGCGCCACGACCTCCCGCTCGCGCTCGGTGAGGAGTCCGACGTCGGCCGGGGCCCTCCCGGCCTCCGCTGGCCTCTCCGCGGCGAGCCGCTCGAGGAGGCGGCGGGTGACGGACGGGGAGAGCATCGCGTCGCCGTCGTGCACCGCGCGGACCGCGCGGATGAGCTCCTCCGGCTCGGTGTCCTTGACCAGGAAGCCGCTCGCCCCGGCACGGATCGCGCCCGTGACGTACTCGTCGAGCTCGAAGGTCGTGAGGATGACGACGCGCAGCCCGCCCGGCGCGGATTCGAGGATCCGGCGCGTGGCCTCGAGCCCGTCGCCGCCGGGCATCCGGATGTCCATGAGCACGACGTCGGGGGCGAGCCGGAGCGACTCGGACACCGCCTCCGCCCCGGAACCGGCCTCGCCCACGACCTCCATGTCCGGCTCGGCGTCCAGCAGCGCCCGGAAGCCCGCCCGGATGAGCGCCTGGTCGTCGGCGATGAGGATGCGGATCACGCCGTCACCCCCGGCGCCGAGCCGCCGCCCGCCTCGGGGAGCTCGGCGCGCACGCGGAGCCCGCCGTCGTCCACGAGGGTGAGCCTGCCGCCCACGGCCTCCACGCGCTCGCGCATCCCGCGCAGCCCCGCCCCCGGCGCGGCGCCGCGGAGGCCCGCGCCGTCGTCGTGCACCTCGACGGCGATCAGGCCGCCCTCGCGTGCGAGACGCACGTGCACCCGTCTGGCCCCCGCGTGCCGGACGGCGTTCGTGAGCGCCTCCTGCACCACCCTGTAGGCGATCCGCGCCAGAGCCGACGACGGCGGCGGGTCGATGCGGGCGTCGAACGTCACGGCAAGCCCGGCCCCGCGCGCGTCGTCGACGAGGGATGGGAGCCGCTCGAGTGGATCCCCCGGCGTGGTGGGCGCGTCCTGGCGGAGGACGCCGAGCAGCTCGCGGACCTCGCCGAGGGCCTCGTGGCTCGCGAGCTTGATGGCCTCGAGGGCCGGCCTGAGCTCCTCGGGCCTGCGCTCGGCCAGATGCAGGGCCACGCTCGCGCGGACGTTGATGAGCGAGAGGGAGTGCGCGACGACGTCATGGATGTCCCGCGCGAGCTCGAGCCGCTCCTGGTCGCGGGCCTCGCGGCGGCTCGCCTCCCACTCGCGGCGGCGGGCGGCGAAGCGCTCCCGGCGGACCCGCAGGCCCTCGCCGACCAGGAGGACGACGGCGGTCCACGCCACGGCCGCCCCGGCCCGCACCCACTCCCCCGCCACGAGGGCCCAGACGACAGCCGCGGCGGCGAAGGCCGCGCCGGCGGGCCAGGTCCAGCGGCGCGCCCCGGCCGCCGTCGCGAGGACGAGGCCGATCGCGGGCGCCACGAGCACGGGTCCCCAGGGGTACCCCGCCGCGAAGTAGCCGATCGTCAGGGCGACGACGGCCGAGGCGGCCTGGCCCGGACGCCAGCGCAGGGCCACGAGGAGGGCCGGGCCGGCCACGAGGAGGGCGATGCCGAACGCGTCGAGCGGGCGCGCCTCGGGCTGGCGGAAGGCGGCGCCGTGGGTCCCGGCGAGCTGGATCGCCGAGAGCACGACGGCGCCGGCGACCGCGAACGGCAGCGGCACCCGCCACCGGGCGCCGGCGCGCCGCTCGCTCTGCAACCGCATGAGGCGAGCCTACGCGCGCCGGTGCCGGGCGTCGTCGCCCGCGCGGCGCACCGCGCCGTCCGCCGCGTACTCCCGCTGGAGTAGGCGGCTCCCGGTGCCGCCACCACCCCCTCGGTTCCGGGTACGCATCTCGTTGCCGAATCCGCATTCCGGGTGCATGCCGGTCGGCCGGCGTGCACCCGGAATGCCCATATCGCGGCGAGATGCGTACCCGAAACCAGAGGGCGGGCGACGGCGCACGCGGACTTCTCGGGGCCCCGCGCCCGGCGTACCGTGGGCTCCACGCGGACCATCCGCGTGCCCGTCACCCGAGGAGTGCACCATGCGCCTGAACCCTTCCCGCTGGAGAGCCATCGCCGTCTCCACCGCCATCCTCGCACTCGCCGGAGCCTCCGCGCCGGCGCTCGCCGTCTCGGGCGGCATCCCCGCCATCCCACTCAATACCGGGCAGGAGGTCCCCGGCTCGGACACCGGCGCCTCGGGCTTCTTCAGCTACACGATCGCCGGCGACCAGCTGTGCTACACCCTCGAGGCGCGCGACCTGTCCGTCGCGGCGACGGCGGCGCACATCCACGTCGCCCCGCGGAACGTGGCCGGCGACGTCGTCGTGCCGCTCACTGTCGGCTCCGGGACGAGCTGGACCGAGACCGCATGCGCCACGGTGACCGACGCGGACCTGCTCGCCGCGATCGCCGAGAACCCGCGCGACTACTACGTCAACGTCCACACGCCGACCTTCCCCGGTGGGGAGATCCGCGGGCAGCTCAAGTAGCGCCCGGCAGATGCGAAAGGGCGACGGCGGCACCCGGGTGGGTGCCGCCGTCGCCCTTCGCCTGGCGGAGGAGGCGCTGCGGCTAGGCCTGGGCCGCGGCGCGCTCGGCCGCCTCGACCACGTTGGTCATGAGCAGCGCAACCGTCATGGGTCCCACGCCGCCCGGGTTGGGCGAGAGGTAGCCCGCAACCTCGGCCACGGCCGGGTCGACGTCGCCGAACACGAGCGGGCGCCCACCCTCCGGGTCGTCCTCGCGCGTCACGCCGACGTCGAGTACGGCGGCACCGGGCTTGACGTCCTCCGCCCTGACGACGTGCTTGACGCCCGCGGCCGCGACGATGACGTCCGCCTCGCGCAGGTGCTTGGACGCGTCCTTCGTGCCCGTGTGCGTGATCGTCACCGTCGCATTGACGTCCCGCCGCGTGAGCAGCAGCGGCATCGGGCGGCCGATCGTCACGCCGCGGCCGACGACGACCACATGCTTGCCGTTCAGGTCGTAGCCATTGCGCTCAAGCAGCTCGATGACGCCGCGGGGCGTGCACGGCAGCGGCGACTCGATGGGCTTGTTGACGTTGAGCACGAGCTTGCCGAGGTTGGTCGGGTGCAGCCCGTCAGCGTCCTTCGCCGGGTCGATGCGCTCGAGGATCGCGTCCGTGTCGAGGTGCTTCGGCAGCGGCAGCTGGACGATGTACCCGTGGCAGGCCGGGTCTTCGTTGAGCTCGTCGATGACGGCCTCGACCTGCTCCTGCGTCGCGTCCGCGGGCAGCTCCTTCTGGATCGAGTTCATCCCGATCGCCTTGGACTGCTTGTGCTTCATGCCGACGTACAGCTGCGAGGCCGGGTCGGCCCCGACGAGCACGGTCGCGATGCCCGGCGTGACGCCCTTGGCCTTGAGGGCCTCGACCCGTTCGGCGAGCTCGGCCTTGATGGCAGCGGAGGCTGCCCTCCCGTCGAGGACGACTGCCTTGCTCGAGGTGCGCTCGGCCATCAGTCCGCTCACCACTCCTCGTGCCCCGGGTAGAGGGGGAAGTCGTTGGCGAGCTTGTCGACGCGTGCGCGCAGCGCGTCACGGTCGGCGCTGCCCTTGAGGGCGGTCGCGATGATGTCGGCGACCTCCGTGAACTCGGCCGCGCCGAAGCCGCGGGTCGCGAGGGCCGGCGTGCCGATGCGCAGGCCCGAGGTGACCATCGGCGGGCGCGGGTCGAACGGGACGGCGTTGCGGTTGACGGTGATGCCGACCTCGTGGAGGAGGTCCTCGGCCTGCTGGCCGTCGAGCTGCGAGTTGCGCAGGTCCACGAGCACGAGGTGCACGTCGGTGCCGCCGGTGAGGACGGAGACGCCGGCGTCGGCGACGTCCTGCTGGTTGAGGCGGTCGGCGATGATCCTGGCGCCCTCGAGGACGCGCTCCTGGCGCTCCTTGAACTCCTCGGAGCCGGCGATCTTGAAGGCCACGGCCTTCGCGGCGATGACGTGCATGAGCGGGCCGCCCTGCTGGCCCGGGAAGACGTTGGAGTTGAGCTTCTTGCCGAACTCCTCCTTCGCGAGGATCACGCCGGAGCGCGGGCCCGCGAGGGTCTTGTGCACCGTGGAGGTCACGACGTGCGAGTGCGGGACCGGGGAGGGGTGCAGGCCCGCGGCGACGAGGCCGGCGAAGTGCGCCATGTCCGTCCACAGATAGGCGCCGACCTCGTCGGCGATCGAGCGGAACGCCGCGAAGTCGAGGTGGCGCGGGTACGCGGACCAGCCGGCGATGATGACGTTCGGGCGCTCGGCGAGGGCCTGCTCGCGCAGCTTGTCCATGTCGACGCGGAACGTGTCCTCCTCGACCTGGTACGCGGCGACCTGGTAGAGCTTGCCGGAGAAGTTGAGCTTCATGCCGTGCGTGAGGTGGCCGCCGTGCGCGAGCGAGAGGCCGAGGATCTTGTCGCCCGGGTTGATGAGGGCGGCGAGGGTCGCGGCGTTGGCCTGGGCGCCGGAGTGCGGCTGGACGTTGGCGTACTCGGCGCCGAAGAGGGCCTTGACCCGCTCGATCGCGAGGCTCTCGGCCACGTCGACGTACTCGCAGCCGCCGTAGTAGCGCTTGCCGGGGTAGCCCTCGGCGTACTTGTTGGTCAGGACCGAGCCCTGGGCCTCCATGACGGCGCGGGGGGCGAAGTTCTCGGACGCGATCATCTCGAGGGTGTTGCGCTGCCGGCCGAGCTCCTGGTCCAGGACGGCGGCGATCTCGGGATCGACCTCGGCGAGCGGGAGGTTGCTGACAGCGGACACTGTGGGAGTGGTGGGGCTCACGGGATCTCCTGTTGCAGGTGGCGGGAGGCTACTGGTCAGGCTACCGGCCCATCCCGCCCGCCGGTACTGCATGGCGGAGCGTGAAGGCGCGGCGCTGATCGACCCCTCGGCCCAGGCGTACGATCCGCGGTGTCCCGTGCGCGCCGCACCTCCCGCCCCGGAGGATCCCCGGGCCAGCGGTGCCGCGCGGTGCCGCTCCCCGGTGGTGACCCACCCAACGCCAGTCGCGACCCGGCCAGTCTACCGGCCGCCCGGGAACACGGAAGGCCCCCGTCCGGTTGACGAGAATAGTTGACGCATCAAAGGAAGCGGAAGGGGAGGCCCGGTGGAGGCACTCAGGACGGTCGTGGTCGGCGCGGGGCAGGCGGGCCTCAGCGCCGCATACTGGCTCGCCCGCCGGGGCCTTGCGCCGTGGTCGGACGTGGTGGTCCTCGACGCCAACGCCGGCCCGGGCGGCGCGTGGCGGCACCGCTGGGACTCGCTGACCTTCGACGCCGCGCACGGCCTCCACCCCCTCCCCGGCCTCCCGCTCGAGGCGCCGGAGCCGCGCGAGCCCGCCTCCGCCGTCGTGAGCCGCTACTACGGGGCGTACGAGCGCGAGCTCGGGATCCCGGTCATCCGCCCGGTCCGGGTCTCCTCGGTCTCGCACGCGGAGGCGCCACGACGCCGGCCCCTCCTCGTACGCGCGGGCGACGGCCGCGAATGGCTGGCTGAGACCGTCATCTCCGCCGCCGGCACCTGGGACCGTCCGCACTGGCCGTCCTATCCGGGCCAGCGGCTGTTCCGCGGGCGGCAGCTGCACACGCACGACTTCGTCTCGGCCGAGGAGTTCCGCGGGCAGCGCGTGCTCGTCGTCGGCGGCGGGACGAGCGCGCTGCAGTTCCTGCTCCAGCTCGACGCCGCCGGCGCCCGGACCGCCTGGTCCACGCGCCGGGCCCCCGACTTCACCGCGGCGCCCTTCGACGCGGACTGGGGCATCGACGTCGAACGCCGGGTCGGCGAGCGGACGCGCGCGGGGCTCCCGCCGCTGTCCGTGGTTGCCGCGACGGGCCTGCCGCTCACCGAGCAGTACCGCGCGGGCATCGAGGCCGGCGTCCTCGTCTCGCGCGGCCCGCTGGCCCGGCTCACGCCCACGGGCGCCGTCCTCGCGGACGGGACCGAGCTCGCGCTCGACGCGATCCTGTGGGCCACGGGCTTCCGGGCCTCGCTCAGCCATCTCGCGCCCCTCCGCCTGCGCGAGCCCGGCGGCGGGGTCATGATGGGCGACGACGGCGTCTCGGCTGTGCGGGAGCCGCGCCTCTTCCTCGTCGGGTATGGCGCCTCGGCCTCGACCGTCGGGGCCACGAGGGCCGGCCGGGCCGCCGCGGTGGCGGCGACGCGATTCCTCGCGGGCGCAGGGCGGGACGCGCGGCTCGCCTCGGTACCCTAGGACGCGTGGAACGCAACACCTTCATCGTGACCCTCTCCTGCCCCGACCGGCCCGGGATCGTCCACGCCGTGTCGGGAGCGCTGCTCGAGGCCGGGTGCAACATCGCAGAGTCGCGCCAGTACGAGAGCCCCGACACGGGGACCTTCTTCATGCGGGTCACGGTCGAGACCGCGTCCGAGCGCCCCGCCCTCGAGGCCTCGCTGGCGCCGGTCGCGGAGGCCTTCTCGATGAAGCTGGGCCTCTACAACGGCGGCGAGCCCGTGCGCACGCTCATCATGTGCTCGAAGGACGGCCGCACGCTCAACGACCTGCTGTTCCAGCAGCGCACCGGCACGCTGCCCATCGAGGTGCCCGTCGTCGTCTCGAACCATCCCGACCTCGCGCCGATGGCCGAGTTCTACGGCGTGCCGTTCGTGCACCTGCCCGTCACGCCCGAGACGAAGGCGGAGGCCGAGGCCAAGCTCCTCGCGCTCGTCGAGGAGCACGGGGTCGAGCTCGTCGTGCTCGCGCGCTACATGCAGGTCCTCTCGGACGACCTGTGCCGGGCGCTCGAGGGCCGCGCGATCAACATCCACCACTCGTTCCTGCCGTCGTTCAAGGGGGCCAAGCCGTACCACCAGGCCCACGCGCGCGGGGTCAAGATCATCGGGGCGACGGCGCACTACGTCACCGCGGCGCTCGACGAGGGGCCGATCATCGAGCAGGAGGTCATCCGCGTGGACCACGCGAAGACCCCCGAGCAGTTCGTCCGGCTGGGCCGCGACGTCGAGGGGCGGACCCTGTGCCGCGCCGTCCAGTGGCATGCCGAGCACCGGGTCCTCCTCGACGGGCACCGGACGGTCGTCTTCGACTGACGCCGAGATGGGGGCGTGTGGCGCCGAGATGGGGTGACCTGCCGCCGAGATGGGGGGATAGATCGCCGAAGTGGGGGCGTGTGCCGCCGAAATGGGGGCGCATGACGCCGAGATGGGGGCGTTCGACGCCGAGATGGGGGCGCATGACGCCGAGATGGGGGCGTACGACGCCGACATCGGGGCTTTCGTACTGCGCCGACGCCGAGGAGCTATGCATCCTGCCCGCCAGCCGTGGGATGAGCTAACCCCGAAGCCCGGTGACCGACGTCGTGCACGGGGCATGGATGAGCTACCTGGCCATGGACCCCGTCTTGGCGTCGGCAATCCCAGGGCCCCATTTCGGCGTTCTATGCCCCGATCTCGGCGCCACATCCCCCGATCTCGGCGCCACATCCCCCCATCTCGGCGCCACATCCCCCCATCTCGGCGCCACATCCCCCATCTCGGCGCCACATCCCCCCATCTCGGCGCCACATCCCCCCATCTCGGCGCCACATCCCCCCATCTCGGCGATGGAGGTGGGGCGGGTCAGTGCGTGGCGTTGGCCTTGCGGTGCGCCCGCGCGAGGTCGACGTAGTGCGAGGCGTTGCGGTGGACGCCGGCGACCTCCTCGTCGGTGAGCTCGCGCCGGACCTTGGCGGGCACGCCGGCAACGAGCGAGCGCGGCGGCACGACGGTGCCCTCGAGGACGACGGCTCCCGCGGCGACGAGCGAGCCCCGGCCGATCACGGCGCCGTTCATGACCGTCGCGCCCATGCCGATCAGGACGTCGTCCTCGACCGTGCAGCCGTGGACCACGGCGTTGTGGCCGACCGACACGCCCGCCCCGACGGTGCACGGAAAGCCCTCGTCCGCGTGGAGCACCACGTTGTCCTGGAGGTTGGTTCCGGCGCCGACGATGATGGTCGCCGTGTCGGCGCGGACGGAGACGCCGTAGAAGGCACTCGAGCGCTCGGCTAGGTGCGCGTCGCCGATGATGGACGCTGTCGGGGCGACGAAGGCGCTCGGGTGGATGTCGGGCGCTCTGCCCCCGAACTCGATGACTGGGCTCATGGGCCAAGACTAAGCCTTTCCTCCCCGGCCGCCTCGCGGAGCGCCCCCCGCCCGGTTTGCGTTCATTTCTTGACGACAAGGGCCTTCGAGAGGAAGCTAAGTCGCATGGTCTCCACCTTGCGCTCGACGACGAGCGCCGCCAATCCGGGCTCGCAGTCCGCGCTCCGACGGCTCAACGAGCAGCGCATTGTCGAGGCGCTCATGGCGGGGCCCGCGACCCAGGCCGAGCTCGCCCGTCAGACCGGCCTCTCCACGGCGACCGTGTCCAACATCGTCAAGGTCCTGCTCGACGCCGACATCGTCGCGACCGAGCCGACGACCAGCTCGGGGCGGCGCGCGCTGAGCGTGCGCCTCAACAGCAACTCCGCCGTCGCCGTGGGCATCGACTTCGGCCGGCGCCACCTGCGCGTCGTGCTCGCGAACCTCGCGTACGAGGTCCTCGCGGAGGAGAGCATCACGCTCCCCCTCGGCCATCGAGCGGACGTGAGCATCTCGGCGGCCGTCGACGTGCTCGACTCGCTGCTCGCCGAGGCGGAGGTGCGACGGGCCGACGTCGTGGGCGTGGGCGCGGGGATCCCGGGCCCGATCGACCACCGCACCGGCACCGTAGCCCAGGGCGCGATCCTGCCCGAATGGGTCGGCTTCCAGATCCTCGACCGCCTCGAGGAACACCTCGGGCTGCCCGTCTTTGTCGACAACGACGCCAATCTGGGCGCGCTCAGCGAGGTCACCTGGGGCCCGCACAGCGGCGTCGAGAACCTCATGTTCGTCAAGATCGGCTCGGGCATCGGCGCGGGCCTCATCCTCGGCGGCGTGCCGTTCTACGGCCACGTCGGCGTCACCGGCGAGATCGGCCACGCGACGATCGTCGAGCACGGCCACGTGTGCCGCTGCGGCAACCGGGGCTGCCTCGAGACCATCGCCTCGACCACGACCATGGCGGAGCTGCTCAGCCGGGGCGAGGCCGAGCCACTGACTCCGGACGAGATCGTTCGCCGGGCGCTCGCGCGGAACCCCGCCGTCCTGCGCGTGATCGACGACGCCGGGCACGCCGTCGGGCGCGCGCTGGGCAACGTCGCGAATCTCATCAACCCCGAGGTCATCGTGGTCGGCGGCCCGCTCGCCGAGCTCGGAGAGATCCTCCTCGAGCCCGTGCGGCGCGGCCTCCTGAGGCATGCCGTGCCCCTCATCGGCGAGACCACGACCCTCGCCATGTCCGCCCTCGGCACCCGCGCCGAGGTCCTCGGGGCTGCGGCCCTGGTCTTCCAACACGCCGACATTGCCCACCACGGCTGACCCCGGCGGGGGCGAAGGCGTCCGCCTTCCCGGCGCGACCATCCCGATTGCGTTCAAGTCTTGACGCCAACGGCGGGCGACTTGTTTACTTTTTACTCAGACGGCGCCGCCGACCAGGCCGCCGGACAACGACGTTCGACCAGGAGGCAGCGGCACATGGCGCCGAACGAAGCGGTGATCCTCGAAATGAGGTCCATCACGAAGGAGTTCCCCGGGGTCAAGGCACTCTCGGACGTGAACCTCAAGGTCAAAGCGGGCGAGATCCACGCGATCTGCGGCGAGAACGGCGCCGGCAAGTCCACGCTCATGAAGGTGCTCTCCGGCGTCTACCCCTTCGGGACGTACTTCGGGGACATCGTCTACCAGAACGAGATCCAGCAGTTCCGGGACATCCGCGCGAGCGAGCACGCGGGCATCGTGATCATCCACCAGGAGCTCGCGCTCATCCCCGAGCTCTCGATCATGGAGAACATCTTCCTCGGCAACGAGCCCGTCCGCCGCGGCGTGATCGACTGGAAGGAGGCGCGCAAGCGCTCCCTCGAGCTCCTCGCCCGCGTGGGCCTGCGCGAGGACCCGGACACCCCGATCAAGGAGATCGGCGTCGGCAAGCAGCAGCTCGTCGAGATCGCCAAGGCGCTGAGCAAGTCGGTCAAGCTGCTCATCCTCGACGAGCCGACGGCCGCGCTCAACGAGCACGACTCCCAGCACCTGCTCGATCTCATCCTCGGCCTCAAGGGCCGCGGGATCACGTCGATCATCATCTCCCACAAGCTCAACGAGATCGAGCAGATCGCGGACTCGATCACGATCATCCGCGACGGCAAGTCGATCGAGACGCTCGACGTCAAGGGCGACGGCGTCGACGAGGACCGCATCATCAAGGGCATGGTGGGGCGCACTCTCGAGTCCCGCTTCCCCGACCACACGCCGACCATCGGAGAAGTGCTCTTCGAGGTCAAGAACTGGACCGTCCAGCACCCGAACGTCCCGGACAGGCTCGTGTGCAAGGGCTCGAGCTTCTTTGTCCGCAAGGGCGAGATCGTCGGCTTCGCTGGCCTCATGGGCGCGGGCCGCACGGAGCTGGCCCGCAGCCTCTTCGGCCGCTCCTACGGGAAGTTCGTCTCGGGGCGCACCTTCATGCACGGCAAGGAGGTGCACATGCACACCGTCGGGCAGGCCATCGACGCCGGCCTGGGCTACGTGACCGAGGACCGCAAGACCCTCGGCCTGAACCTCCTGGACGACATCAAGACGACCACCGTCTCGGCGGCGCTCAAGAAGGTCACGCGAGGGCTCGTCGTCGACCGCAACCGCGAGTACCAAGTGGCCGAGGAGTACCGAAAGTCGCTGCGGACCAAGAGCCCAAGCGTGGACGAGGGGGTCGCGAAGCTCTCGGGCGGGAACCAGCAGAAGGTCGTCCTCGCCAAGTGGATGTTCACCGAGCCGGAGCTGCTCATCCTCGACGAGCCCACCCGCGGCATCGACGTCGGGGCGAAGTACGAGATCTACGGGATCATCCAGCGCCTCGCGACCCAGGGCAAGGGCGTCATCGTCATCTCGTCCGAGCTGCCGGAGCTGCTGGGCCTCTCCGACCGCATCTACACGATCTTCGAGGGAGCCATCACAGGCGTCCTGGCGAAGGAGGAGGCCACGCAGGAGAACCTCATGAAGCTCATGACCCAAGCCCGCAAGTCGGCGGCCTGAGACGAAGAACCAGGAGACCTAAGGACACCCCATGGACGCCCTCAAGAAGCTGTTCGGCGGCAACACGCGCCAGTTCGGGATGATCTTCGCCCTGGTGGCGCTCATCATCCTCTTCCAGATCATGACCGGCGGGCTCACCCTGACGCCGGACAACGTCATCAATCTCTTCAACGGCAACTCGTACATCCTGATCCTGGCCATCGGCATGGTCCTCGTGATCATCGCCGGGCACATCGACCTCTCCGTCGGGTCGGTCGCCGCCGCCGTCGGCATCGTCGTGGCCATCACCATGCGCGACTGGAATCTGCCCTCCTGGGTCGGGATCCTCTTCGGCCTCGCCATCGGCGCCGTGATCGGGGCATGGCAGGGCTTCTGGGTCGCCTACGTGGGCATCCCTGCCTTCATCGTGACCCTGGCCGGCATGCTCATCTTCCGCGGCGTGAACCAGTACATCGGCAAGTCCAACACCATCCCGGTCCCCCAGGACTTCCAGTTCATCGGCGCGGGCTTCCTCCCGGAGACCGGTCCCGTGACGGGCTACAACAACCTCACGCTCCTCATCGGGCTTATCGGCGTCGCCGCCGTCGTCTACCTCGAGCTCAGGAACCGCCGCGAGTCCAAGGCCCTCGGCGCAGACGTCCCCGAGCTGTGGGTCGCGGTGACCAAGCTCGTGCTCATCGGCGGCGCGATCCTCTACGCGACGTACCTGTTCGCGACCGGCCGTCCCGGCACGTCGTTCCCGATCGCGGGCATCATCCTCGGCCTCCTCGTTCTCCTGTACGGGTTCATCTCGTCCAAGACCGTCACCGGCCGGCACATCTACGCCGTCGGCGGCAACAGGCACGCGGCCGAGCTCTCGGGCGTGCAGTCCAAGAAGGTCAACTTCCTCGTCATGATGAACATGGCCATCCTCTCCGCCCTCGCCGGCATGGTCTTCGTGGCCCGCTCCACGGCCTCCGGGCCGTTCGACGGCACGGGGTGGGAGCTCGACGCGATCGCGGCCGTGTTCATCGGCGGCGCGGCGGTCACCGGCGGCGTCGGCACCGTCATAGGCTCCATCGTCGGAGGCCTCGTCATGGCCGTGCTCAACAACGGTCTGCAGCTGCTGGGCGTAGGGGCCGACATGACGGCGATCATCAAGGGCCTCGTCCTCCTCGCCGCCGTCGCGTTCGACGTCTACAACAAGATCCAGGGCCGGCCCTCCATCCTCGGCCTCCTCATCCGCGGAGCCCGCGGCACGGGCGGACCGACGATCAACGGTGGCAAGGGAACGCCTTTCCAGCCGGACGAGACGACCAAGACCAGCGAGGTCGTGGCCAAGGAGGCCTGAGGCCTCGAGCAGAACCCCACCGGGAATCCAGAGAACGTCAAGAAACTCCAACAAGTACAGGGAACAGAGAAAGCGGAGAACATGCGCATGTTTTCAAAGGCAGCCAAGGCCGCAGCGGTCGTTGGCATCGCAGCACTGGCGCTGACGGCCTGCGGTCGCGCCGACACGGGTGGGGGCACGGGTGGGACTGCCGCCGCTGGCTTCCCCAAGGACGCGCTCATCGGCGTTGCGCTCCCCCAGAAGACCTCGGAGAACTGGGTCCTCGCGGAGCAGCTGTTCAACGACGGGCTCAAGGAGGCGGGCTTCAAGGCGGACGTCCAGTTCGCCAACGGCGGCGTGTCCGAGCAGCAGAACCAGATCTCTGCGATGGTCACCAAGGGCGCCAAGGTCATCGTCGTCGGCGCGATCGACGGCTCGCAGCTCGGCACCCAGCTCGCCCAGGCCAAGTCCGCGGGCGCGACCGTCATCGCCTATGACCGGCTCGTGAAGAACACGGACGCGGTGGACTACTACGTCGCGTACGACAACTTCAAGGTCGGCGAGCTGCAGGGCCAAGCCCTCCTCGAGGGCATGCAGGCCAAGAAGCCCAGCGGCCCGTACAACATCGAGCTGTTCGCCGGATCCCCCGACGACGCCAACGCGAAGGTCTTCTTCGACGGCGCGATGAGCGTGCTCAAGCCGAAGATCGACGACGGCACCCTCAAGGTCGTCTCGGGCCAGGCCACGTTCGAGCAAGCCGTAACCCAGGGCTGGAAGGCCGAGAACGCCCAGAAGCGCATGGACACGCTCCTCGCCGCGAACTACACCTCCGCGCCCCTCGACGGCGTGCTCTCGCCGAACGACACGCTCGCCCGCGCGATCATCACCTCGGTCAAGAGCGCGGGCAAGCCGATCCCGGTCGTCACCGGCCAGGACTCGGAGGTCGAGTCGGTCAAGTCGATCATGGCGGGCGAGCAGTACTCGACCATCAACAAGGACACCCGCAACCTCGTGAAGCAGGCCATCGACATGGTCAAGCAGCTCCAGTCCGGCCAGAAGGCGTCCGTCAACGACGAGAAGTCATACGACAACGGCGTCAAGGTCGTCCCGGCCTACCTGCTGCCGCCGGTCATCGTCACGAAGGCCAACGCCAAGGAGGCCTACGCGAACGATCCGACGCTGAGCCAGCTCACGCAGTAGGACCAGCGCCACCAGCGCCCGCTCCAGCGGGTTGCGCGCGACGGCGGCCGTCCCCACCCAAGGGGGGCGGCCGCCGTCGTGCGCCGGGCCCCCGCATGGAAGGATGGGCGCATGACCCGTCACATCCAGCGCCCCTGGCTGTCCCAGCAGGACAACACCGACCCGCTCGCCGCGACCGGGCGCCCGCTGCGCTGGGGCGTCGTCGCGACCGGCGGGGTTGCCCGGACCGTCACGCGGGACCTGTCCCTCCTGCCCGATGCCGACCTCCGCGCGGTGAGCTCGCGCAGCCCCGACCGGGCCGTGCAGTTCGCCCGCGAGTTCGGCTTCGAGCGCGCCTACGGGGACGAGGACGGCGTGCCCGGCTACGTGCGCCTGGCCGCGGACCCGGAGGTCGACGTCGTGTACGTCGCGGCACCGCACGGGCAGCACTACGAGGTGTCACGGGCGGCGCTCGAGGCCGGCAAGCACGTGCTCGTCGAGAAGGCGTTCACGGTCAACGCGCACGAGGCACAGGGGCTCGTCGACCTCGCCTCGGAGCGGGGGCTGTTCCTCATGGAGGCCGTGTGGAGCCGCTTCGTGCCGGGCATGGTCCGGGCGTTCGAGATCGTCGAGTCGGGCGAGATCGGCGAGGTCCAGTGGGTCTCCGCGGACCTCGGCTTCCCCGCACCGAAGGACCCGACGAGCCGGATCTGGGACGTCGCGGCGGGCGGCGGCGCGCTCCTGGACCTCACCGTGTACCCCCTCCTGTGGGCCATCGGCACCCTCGGCTTCCCCGACTCCCTCACCGCGGTCGGGACCCTCAACGACGACGGCGTCGACACCCAGAACATCCTCGCCCTCTCCTACGCGGGCGGGCAGCTCGCCTCGCTCACGTCCTCGTTCCTCGCGCACGGACCACGCACGGCCACCGTCGCCGGGACGGAGGGCGTGCTCACGACCGTCGCGAGCGTGAACAACCCCGCGGAGCTCGTGGTCAGGCGCGGCTGGGACCCGGCCAGGGTCGAGAAGATCGAGATCGTGGGGCGCGGCTACGTGTACGAGTTGCGCGAGGTCACGCGCTGCATCCAGCAGGGGCTGGTCGAGAGCCCGACCATGCCGTGGAAGCACACGCTCGACACGATGCGCCTCTTCGACGGCGTCCGCGCGCAGCTCGGTGTGCAGTATCCGAACGACGCGCGGATCGGCCACCGGCGCTGACGCCGTCCCCTCCGGGGCGCCCGAGATGAATCTGTGACAATCGCTGATCGAAGTCTGGACGGCCTCCGGGGGCCCTTCTAGCATTGCAAGCAATTCAGCCTCAGGGGACTTCCGGGGGGAGGACGGCTGATGCGAAGCGAAAGCTCATGGCGATCGCGCGCGGTCGCCCTCGTTCGGCATGCTGTCGCAGCCGCCGGCCTCAGTCTGGCGTGGCTTGCCCTCTCGGGTTCCCCCGCCGCCGCCCTGGGTGACATCACGGACATCGCCGGGGGCGCGACGTCGTCGGTCGTCTCCGCCGTCACGGAGACCGCTTCTGCCCCCGCCAGGCTCCTCTCGGGCGGGCCGGATGACCGACCCACCGGTTCCCTCGGCCAGGCCGCCAGCACGACGACGTCGGGCCTCGCCTCCGTCGTCGAGACCGCGCCGGCGGCTCTTGAGCCGGTGCTTCCGGAGCCGCTCGAACCGCTCGTCCCAGTGTTCGAGGAGACGACCGACGCGGCGGCGGGCCTCCTGGAGGACGTCGGCGGCACAGCCGCCGGGACGCTCGGGCTCGCCGATGCCGTCGTCGGAAACCCGCTCACTGAGCTCCCGGTTCCGGCCCCTCCCGCGCCGCCCGTCCCTGAGGTCGTACCCGCCTTCCCTGCTGCCCCTGCCGAGGCGGTCCCGGCTCCTGAGCCAGTCGCGGCAACGCCAGCGGCCCCAGTGCCCGCCGTATGGGAGCCCACGTTCCTTGCCAGGCTGGCCGCCTCGGGGCTGCCCCTCCCCTTCGATGCCCGCGCGGCGGCGGCCGTCCTGGGGGCCCTCGCCGGCGGGCCCGTGACCTGGCACCTCGATCTTCCGCCGTACGCCATGCCCGCCTCGCCCGGTACCGTGGGCTCCGGCGGTCTGCTCGGCGGCCCGCTGCCGGCCCTCACCGGCGGTGCCTTCCTGCTCGCGCTCGTGTGGCGCGTGGGGCCGCGTCTCTTCCCCGCGGCCCCTGAACTGCCCGGTTCTCCGGCCTTCGATCCGGGGTCAACTCCCGACTGAGCGGGGGACGAGTCTGCCTACGGGCAGACAGACGTCCCGACGCCTTGCGCGTCCACCGACTCTGTCAGGAGAGAACTGTGAATACCCTTGCGCGCCGAGCGTTGCTCGGCACCTTGGTCGCGGGAGGCCTCTTAGGCCTCGGCCAGGCCGCCGCACATGCGGAGGACCTCACCGCGACCACCAATCCCACCGCGTGGGTCACTGCACCCACGACCCTCACCACCGGAACCGGCGACGGGCTGCTCGACCGCACGACCGTGACCACCGTCCCGGCCGCCGCCGTCGCCGCACCGACCGAGGTCAACCTCGGAACCGGCAACGGGCTGCTCGGCGGCACGACCGTGACCACCGTCCCGGCCGCCGCCATCGCCGCACCGACCGAGATCACCCTCGGAACCGGCAACGGGCTGCTCAGCGACGCGTCCGTGACCACCGTCCCGGCCGCCGCCATCGCCGCACCCACCGAGATCACCCTCGGGACCGGCAACGGACTGCTCGGCGACACGTCCGTGACCACCGTCCCGGCCGCCGCCCTCGCCGCACCGACCGAGGTCAACCTCGGAACCGGCGACGGGCTCCTGGGCCTCGGCAGCACGAGCGTGACCACCGTCCCGGCCGCCGCCCTCGCCGCACCGACCGAGGTCAACCTCGGAACCGGCGACGGGCTCCTGGGCCTCGGCAGCACGAGCGTGACCACCGTCCCGGCCGCCGCCCTCGCCGCACCCACCGAGGTCGACCTCGGAACCGGCGACGGGCCCCTCGGCCTCGGCGGCACGACCGTGACCACCGTCCCGGCCGCCGCCCTCGCCGCACCGACCGAGGCCGACCTCGGAACCGGCGACGGGCCCCTCGGCCTCGGCGGCACGACCGTGACCACCGTCCCGGCCGCCGCCCTCGCCGCACCGACCGAGGGCAACCTCGGAACCGGCGACGGGCTCCTGGGCCTCGGCAGCACGAGCGTGACCACCGTCCCGGCCGCCGCCCTCGCCGCACCCACCGAGATCAACCTCGGAACCGGCGACGGGCTCCTGGGCCTCGGCGGCACGAGCGTGACCACCGTCCCGGCCGCCGCCATCGCCGCACCGACCCAGGTCACCTTGGGTGACGGCAACGGGCTCCTCGGCACCGGGGTCCTCGATGGTGCGTCCGTGACCACCGTCCCGGCCGCCGCCCTCGCCGCACCCACCGAGGTCAACCTCGGAACCGGCGACGGGCCCCTCGGCCTCGGCGGCACGAGCGTGACCACCGTCCCGGCCGCCGCCCTCGCCGCACCCACCGAGGTCAACCTCGGAACCGGCGACGGGCCCCTCGGCCTCGGCGGCACGTCCGTGACCACCGTCCCGGCCGCCGCGATCGCCGCACCCACCGAGATCAACCTCGGTGACGGCAACGGGCTCCTCGGCCTCGGCGGCACGACCGTGACCACCGTCCCGGCCGCCGCCATCGCCGCCCCGACCCAGGTCACCCTGGGTGACGGCAACGGGCTCCTGGGCCTCGGCGGCACGTCCGTGACCACCGTCCCGGCCGCCGCGATCGCCGCACCCACCGAGGTCACCCTCGGAACCGGCGACGGGCTCTTGGGCACCGGCGTCCTCGGCGGCGGCCTCCTCGACCTCGGCGGCACCGACGGCCTGCTGGACATCCTCGACCTCGACGGGCTCTTCGGCGTGATTGGCGGCGGGGACTCCAAGGGCGACGGCGGTAAGTCCGATGGTGGTTCCCGTACCGACGGGCGGCTTGGCGGCGGCTCCGGCCAGGGCACAGGCGCTGGCTCCGGCCAGGGCACGGGCTCTCAGGCCGGAACGGGCGGCAGCCGGACCGTCGTCGTCCGGGTCGTTGTCGAGCAATCTGGCGCAGGCCTGGCGAACACCGGCTCGGCCGGTACGCAGGGGCGCGCCGCGGGCTCGGCTCAGGGCGCGACCACGGCCGGAGGCTCGGCCGCGACCGGCGGCGTTGCCGCCGGAGCGACGGTCGACGCCGGGGCTGCCGCCGCCGCTGGGGGGACTGCCACTGGCGGTGCGGCGGCTGCCCTGGACATCTGCCCGGCGGCCTTCGTGGACGCCGAGCGTGACGGGTTGAACGTCAGCATGGCCATGCTGCTCGCAGCGGCCACGCTCGCGCTCGGCCTCGGCCTGGGTCTCGGCCTCGGCCTCCTGCGCCGCCGCACGGCGGCCTGACGCGGCACGGGAAGGGGCCGAGCGCTGGGGGCCCGGCCTCTCCCCTACCGCCCCGGCCGACGGCACGTACGGCCAGAATCCACGAGCCAGAGGAAGCCAGCCTCAGGAGAGAAGGGAGGGGAAGATCCTGACCTCGTCGACGATGTGGATCATGTAGGGCGCGGGTCGCCCCAGCAGCGACCTCGTCCGAGCACACGACGGCGTCGACCAGGAGACGTGGTCCGGCCGCCCCGGTAGCGTGCGCCGGGACGTCCGGGCCGCCGTCAGGCGTCCCGGCGGAAGCCCTCCGGTGGGCGATCCGTCGTTCGCGCTCTCGGCCTGGATCCGCCGCGGCCTGGCGGTGTCGCCGTGCCCTCTGGGGCCCGGGGGCTCAGGCGGCGAGGGGCGACCAGCGGTCCTCGCGGCGGCCGAACAGCTTCCCGTCCACGGAGAGGCGACCGGGGCCGACGAGGGCCAGCGCGGCCGCACCGGCGGCCAGGACGAGGACGAACTCAACGCCGCCCTTGTCGGAGAACAGGCCCGCAGGGAGGTGCACGAGCACGAGAGCCACCAACATCTGGACCGCGAGGGCCGCGGCAGCGATGCGGGTCACGAGGCCGAGGATGAGCGCAGCGCCGCCCACGAGCTCGAGGCTCGCGGCGACCGGGGCGGCGATCTCCGCGGCAGGGATGCCCATCGTGCCGAACGCGGCCTGGGCGCCCGGGATCGTGAACTGGAAGAACTTCTGCCAGCCGTGGGCGAGAAAGACGACGCCGAGCGCGACGCGCAGGATCGTGCGGGCGAGGTCGGAGGCGAGGGTCGTGGTCACGGGGAGCTCCTTGCTGTCGGTGGTCATCGGGATTCGGTGGCCGCCAGGCGGGCGACATTTATTGAAGCTTCAACCTAATCCTTGCAAGGGTCCGCGAGCGGTGTCAAACGGGAGTGGCGGCATAACGCCGTCCTCACGCACGACGACGCCCCGCACCCAAGGTGAGAATTCTCACCCCAGGCGCGGGGCGCCGTCGTCCGCCAGGAAGTGCTAGCCGGCGAGGCCGTCCACGATGCCGTTGAGCGTCGCGGACGGGCGCATGACCGCCGAGGCCTTCGCGGCGTCGGGGCGGTAGTACCCGCCGATGTCGGCCGGGGAGCCCTGGACGGCGAGGAGCTCGTCGACGATCGTCTTCTCCTGCGACGTCAGGGCCTCGGCGACCGGGCGGAACGCCGCGGCGAGGGCCGCGTCCTCGCTCTGGCCGGCCAGCTCCTGGGCCCAGTAGAGGGCGAGGTAGAAGTGGCTGCCGCGGTTGTCGATCGTGCCGAGCTTGCGGCCCGGGGACTTGTTCTCGAGCAGGAACGTCGCCGTCGCGCGGTCGAGCGCGTCGGCGAGCACCTTCGCGGCGGGCACGCCTGCCTGCTCGGCGTAGAGCTCGAGCGAGGGCACGAGGGCGAAGAACTCGCCGAGGCTGTCCCAGCGCAGGTAGTTCTCGGCGACGAGCTGCTGGACGTGCTTCGGCGCGGAGCCCCCGGCGCCGGTCTCGAAGAGGCCGCCGCCGTTGATGAGCGGGACCACCGAGAGCATCTTGGCGCTCGTGCCGAGCTCGAGGATCGGGAAGAGGTCCGTGAGGTAGTCGCGCAGGACATTGCCGGTCACGGAGATCGTGTCCTCGCCCTTGCGCAGGCGCTCGAGGGTGAACGCGGTGGCCTTTTCCGGGGAGAGGATCTCGATCTGCAGGCCCTCGGTGTCGTGCTCCTGGAGGTACTCGCGGACCTTCGCGATGAGGTTGGCGTCGTGCGCGCGGTCCTCGTCGAGCCAGAAGACGGCCGGGGTCTGGGAGGCGCGGGCGCGGGTGACGGCGAGCTTGACCCAGTCGCGGACCGGGACGTCCTTGGTCTGGCACGCGCGCCAGATGTCGCCCGGGGCGACCTCGTGCTCGAGGAGCACCTCGCCGGCGGCGTTGAGGACCTGGACGGTCCCGGCGGCCTGGATCTCGAAGGTCTTGTCGTGGCTGCCGTACTCCTCGGCGGCCTGCGCCATGAGGCCCACGTTCGGGACGGTGCCCATCGTGGTCGGGTCGAAGGCCCCGTGCTCGCGGCAGTCGTCGATGACGACCTGGTACACGCCGGCGTAAGAGCTGTCCGGCAGGACGGCGAGCGTGTCGTGCTCCTTGCCGTCGGCGCCCCACATGTGGCCCGAGGTGCGGATCATGGCCGGCATCGAGGCGTCGACGATGACATCCGAGGGGACGTGCAGGTTCGTGATGCCCTTGTTCGAGTCGACCATCGCGAGGGCCGGGCCCTCCGTGAGGCCCTTCTCGATGAGGCCCTTGACGCCCTCCCGGACGTCCTCCGGCAGCTCGTCGAGGCCGTTGAGGATCGAGGCGAGGCCGTTGTTCGGGCTCAGGCCCGCGGCGGCGAGCTGCTTGCCGTAGGTGTCGAAGAGCTCGGCGAAGTAGGCCTTGACGACGTGGCCGAAGATGATCGGGTCCGAGACCTTCATCATGGTGGCCTTGAGGTGGGCCGAGAAGAGGACGCCCTCCTCCTTGGCGCGCGCCACCTGGGCGGAGAGGAACTCGTCGAGGGCGGCGGCGCGCATCACCGTGCCGTCGACGACCTCGCCCTTGAGGACCTTGAGGCCCTTCTTGAGCTCCTTGACCGTGCCGTCCTCCAGAACGAGCTGGATCGAGAGCGTGTCGTCGGCCGGGAGGACCACGGACTTCTCGTTCGAGCGGAAGTCGTTCTGGCCCATGGTCGCGACGTTCGTCGTGGAGTCGCCGCTCCACGCGCCCATCGAGTGCGGGTTCTTGCGCGCGTAGTTCTTGACCGACAGGGGCGCGCGGCGGTCCGAGTTGCCCTCGCGCAGGACGGGGTTCACGGCCGAGCCCTTGATCTTGTCGTAGCGCGAGCGGATGTCCGTCTCCTCGTCCGAGGAGGGGCTGTCCGGGTAGTCCGGGAGCGCGTAGCCCTGGGACTGCAGCTCGGCGATGGCGGCCTTGAGCTGCGGGATGGAGGCGCTGATGTTCGGCAGCTTGATGATGTTCGCCTCGGGAGTCTTCGCCAGGGCGCCCAGCTCGGAGAGCGCGTCGGAGGTGCGCTGCTCCTCCGTCAGGTAGTCCCCGAACGCCGCGACGATGCGGCCGGCCAGGGAGATGTCGCGGGTCGTGACGCTCACGCCGGCGGCCGAGGCGTACGCCTTGACGATCGGCAGGAACGAGTAGGTGGCGAGCATCGGCGCTTCGTCGGTGTGCGTGTAGATGATCTGGGCCATGGGTGGGCGCCCCTCCTGCGGCTGGAGCCGACCGCGGCGTCGGTGCGCGTCAGCGTATCGCCGCAGTAAGCATGGGTGCTGCTATGTCAACGTCCTTAACTTACCGCCAGTGGCGCGGCCCCGATGATTCGTGACGCCCTGCTCCGGCCCGGCCTGCGCGGATCCGCGCCATCCCGGGCCATAGACTGCCTCTCGGACTGCGCACAGGGCAGCCCGCGCGTCGGCACGGCGCGCGCCACGACCCCAGGGGGAGACGTATGGCACAGCATTCCGCGGCAGCCGGCGACGGCGAGGTTCCGGAGGACGAGGTTTCGGGCGCCGACGAGCTCGGCACGCTCGTCCTGCGGGTGTGGCGCGAGCCCGGCTCCGAGGAGGGGCTGCGTGTCCGGATCATGGCCGCCGAGGGCTCGCGCGAGCCGGTGACCGTTTCCATCGCCTCGGAGCCGGAGTCGGCGGTCGAGTCGGTGCGCACGTGGCTCGCCGGGCTCTCCGGCCAGGGCTCCTGAGCCGCCGGCGGGGCTAGCGCCCACACGCACGACGGCGCGTCCCCGGCAGGGGACGCCGTCGTGCGTGCGCGGGCCCGCCGCCCGGAGGCGGCGGGCCCGCGAGGGTCAGTGGAAGAAGTGCCGCGCCCCGGTGAAGTACATCGTCACCCCGGCCGCCCTGGCCGCGGCGATGACCTCCTCGTCCCTGACGGAGCCGCCCGGCTGGACGACGGCGCGGACGCCGGCGTCGATGAGGATCTGCAGGCCGTCGGCGAACGGGAAGAAGGCGTCGGAGGCGGCGACGGCGCCCCGGGAACGCTCGGGCGCGCCGCCCACGGCAGAACCAGCATCGGTGCCGGACGCGCCGCCCGCAGACTCGACGTCGGACGTGACCTCGATGCCGAGCGTGTTGGCGCGCTCGACCGCGAGGCGGCACGAGTCGACGCGGTTGACCTGGCCCATGCCGATGCCCACCGAGGCGCCGTCCTTCGCGACGAGGATGGCGTTGGACTTGGCCGCGCGGGAGGCCCTCCACGCGAACGCGAGGTCCGCGAGGGTCGCCTCGTCGGCGGCCTCGCCCGCGGCGAGGGTCCAGTTCGCGGGGGCGTCGCCGTCGGCGTCGAGCGTGTCCGAGACCTGGACGAGCACGCCGCCGGAGATCTGGCGGATCTCGGTCGGGTAGCGGCCGTAGCCCTCGGGGAGGGCGAGGAGGCGGATGTTCTTCTTCTTCGAGAGGATCTCGACGGCCTCGGGCTCGAAGTCGGGCGCGATGACGACCTCGGTGAAGATCCCGGCCACGGTCTCGGCCATGCCCTTGGTCACGGTCCGGTTGGCCGCGATGACGCCGCCGAACGCCGAGACCGGGTCGCATGCGTGCGCCTTGGCGTGGGCGTCGGCGATCGGGTCCGCGGCGCCCGGGGAGGCGACGGCGATGCCGCACGGGTTGGCGTGCTTGATGATCGCGACGGCGGGCTCGTCGAAGTCGAACGCGGCGCGCAGGGCGGCATCGGCGTCGACGTAGTTGTTGTAGCTCATGGCCTTGCCGTGGAGCTGGTCCGCCTGGGCGATGCCGGCCGGGGCGGCCTTGTCGACGTAGAGGGCGGCCTGCTGGTGCGGGTTCTCGCCGTAGCGCAGCACCTCGGAGCGCTCGAGCGCGAGGCCCGAGTAGGCGGGCCAGCTGAAACTGCCCGCGGCCGCGTCGTCGTGGTCCTCGTCCTCGAACTGGCTCGCCGTCCACGTCGCCACCGCGGTGTCGTACGCGGCGGTGTGCGCGAAGGCCTTGGCCGCGAGCCGGCGGCGAGCGGCGAGGTCGAAGCCGCCGGCAAGGGCCGCGGAGACGACGTCGCCGTAGGCGCCCGGGTCGACGACGATCGCGACGGCGGCGTGGTTCTTCGCCGCCGAGCGCACCATCGCGGGGCCCCCGATGTCGATCTGCTCGACGACGTCGTCGAGGCCCGCGCCGGAGCGGACCGTCTCGACGAACGGGTAGAGGTTCACGACGACGAGGTCGAACGGCTCGATCTCCATCGCCGCGAGCGTGTCCATGTGCGCCGGCACGCGGCGGTCGGCGAGGATGCCGCCGTGCACGCGCGGGTGCAGGGTCTTGACCCGGCCGTCGAGCATCTCGGGCGAGCCGGTGACCTCCTCGACCTCCTGCACGGGGACGCCGGCGGCGGCGATCTTCTTCGCCGTCGAGCCCGTCGACACGATCCTCACGCCCGCCTCGTGGAGGCCGAGGGCGAGTTCCTCGAGGCCGGTCTTGTCGTAGACCGAGATGAGGGCTCGGCGGATCGGGACGCGGTCCAGCTGGACGGATCGCTCAGCAGTGCCGGCGGTCTCAGGGCTCACAGAACACTCCAGGTGAGTAGAGAAAAGGGGGTGGGTCCGGGCCAGTCTATCGCCTAGGCTGGGGGCGGAACGGGCCGCGAAGGCCAGAGCACCGCCGAGGAGATAGCCATGGGATTCACGCTCAGCCACGCCGTCCTGCGCCTCGCGACCGGGGCCTACATCCTCAACTCGGGGGTGTCCAAGCTCCAGCTCGATGCGGAGGGCGCCGCGGCCCTGCAGGACATGACGGCCAACGCGATCCCGCAGGCCAAGCAGCTGCCGCCGGAGACGTTCGGCAAGGCCGTCGCGGCGACCGAGATCGGCCTCGGAGCCGCGCTCCTGGCCCCCTTCGTCCCGACGAAGCTCGCGGCCCTGGGGCTCTCGGCCTTTGCGGGGGGCCTGCTCGCCGTGTACGCGAAGACCCCGGGGGCCACGAAGGCCGACGGCATCCGGCCCACGAGCTCCGGCACGGTGATGGCCAAGGACGTCTGGCTCGGGGCGATCGGCCTGGCGCTCCTCCTCGACCGCAGGCACCGCAAGCACAGCGGCCCGGGCAAGCCCAAGAAGTCCTAGCCCGAACCCGCCCCGCCGGGCGGCGGGTCTAGAGTCTTTCCCATGAGCACCTCGACCGCGCTGCCGGCCGGCGACGCCATTGTGCAGAACCTCCCCTGGCGCTGGGGCGTCCAGGGCCGGATCTTCCTCATCGGCGGCCTCGGCTTCATGTTCGACGCGTGGGACGTGACGCTCAACGGCGTCCTCATCCCGCTCCTGTCGGCGCACTGGGGGCTCGAGCCCGCGCAGGCCGCGTGGATCGGCACGTCGAACCTCATCGGCATGGCCGTCGGGGCGTTCACGTGGGGCACGATCGCAGACCGGATCGGCCGCAAGGTGGCCTTCACCTCAACCCTGCTCGTGTTCTCGGTGTTCACCGTCGCGGGGGCCGTGAGCCCGGACATCGTCTGGTTCTGCGTGTTCCGCTTCCTCGCCGGCTTCGGCCTCGGCGGCTGCGTGCCCGTGGACTACGCGCTCGTCGGCGAGTTCACGCCGCGGCGGCAGCGTGGGCGCGTGCTCACGGCGATGGACGGCTGGTGGCCCGTCGGCGCGGCCCTGTGCGGCTTCGTCTCGGCCTGGCTCGTCGGGGCGTTCGCCGACTGGCGGCTGCCTCTGCTGGTCATGGTGCTCCCTGCCCTGCTCGTCTTCTGGGTGCGCCGGGGCGTTCCCGAGTCCCCCCTGTTCCTCATCCACCGTGGCCGGTCCGGGCAGGCCCGTGCGGTCATCGACGAGCTCGTGCGCCGGACGGGTGCCGAGGCCGTCCCCTACCGCCTGCCCGCCGCGCACGACGCCGCGCCGCTCTCCGCCGGCAGCTGGGGCTCCCAGCTCGCGCGCGTGTGGCGATTCGACTGGAAGATCACGGGCGTCGCATGGGCGCTGTTCTTCAGCATCCTCATGGTCTACTACCTCGCCCTGACGTGGATGCCGCGGATCCTCATCGGCGCCGGCTTCGCCGAGTACCTCGCGTTCCTCACGACGGCGGGCATGGCCGCCGTCGGCCTGCTCGGCGTCGTCGTGGCCGCCCTGCTCGTCGAACGCCTCGGGCGCAAGGCCGTCCTGGCCGTCTCCGGCCCGTTGTCGGCCCTGAGCCTCGTCGTCGTCGCCTGGGTCGTGGACGTGCCGTCGGCGGCACTGGCCTCGCTGCTCGTGTACGGCTTCCTCGTCCAGGTCGCCATCCCCGTCCTGTACGCGTACGTCTCGGAGCTGTACCCCACCGAGCTGCGCGGCTCGGGGTTCGGCTGGGCCTCGACATTCTCGCGGATCGGCGCCGGCTTCGGTCCCCTCGTGTTCGCGACGTGGCTGTGGCCGAACCTCGGCCTGGCGGCGTCCTTCGCCGTCGCCGCGGCACTCGTGGTGCTCGCCGTCGTCTGGATGGGCGCCTCGGCGCCCGAGACGAGACAGCGCTCGCTCGATTAGCAGCGCTGTTTGGCCCGCCCGCCCCGGGGTAGTGCCACAATGACGGTCCAGAACGAGGCCGTCGGCAGGGCGACGCCCATCAGCGGACGCCGCAACCCGTCTGCCGAAGCAAGCGCCAACCCTCAGGAGCAACGCATGGCTACTGTGCATGAAACCATCGATGTCGCCGTCCCGGTCTCCACGGCGTACAACCAGTGGACCCAGTTCGAGACCTTCCCCGAGTTCATGGGCGGTGTCGAGTCAGTCGTCCAGCAGGACGACACGCATCTGCACTGGACCACGAAGGTCGCGGGCCAGAAGCGCGAGTTCGACACCGTCATCACCGAGCAGCACCCCGACGAGCGCATCGCATGGAAGAGCCTCGAGGGCGTCGAGCTCGCCGGTGTCGTGACCTTCGACCGGCTCAGCGATATGGAGTCCCGCGTGTCCGTCGACTTCCAGTGGGACCCGGACACGGCCGCGGAGAAGATCGGAGCCGCGTTCGGCGCGGACAGTGCTCAGGTGAAGTCTGACCTGAGGAAGTTCAAGGAGTTCGTCGAGTCCCACGGGGCGACGGGCGCTTGGCGCGGGGAGATCGACACCCCGCCGCCGACCGGCTCGACCTTCTAAAGGCTCACCGCCGGTGCCGCGGAAGGCGCACGACGGCGCGTGCCCGCCCGGGTGCGCGCCGTCGTCGTGCGCGGGGCACCCGCAAGGCCGTGCACCCGAAACGCCGAAACCGCGGCGAGATACGTACCCGAGACGCCGACGGGCGTCGAGATACGTACCCGAGACGGTCAGGGGGCGGCGACCTGTCCCGCGGCGAGGCGGCGCAGGACGTCGATGAGCAGGCGCCGCTCGACGACCTTGATCCGCTCGTGCAGGGACTCCTCGTCCTCGCCGTCCGCGATGGCGACGGCCTCCTGGGCGATGATGGGGCCCGTGTCGACGCCGGCGTCGGCCCAGTGCACGGTGCAGCCCGTGACCTTGACCCCGTAGGCGAGGGCGTCGCGGACGCCGTGCGCACCCGGGAACGCCGGCAGGAGGGCCGGGTGCGTGTTGAGGTACCTGCCGCCGAAGCGGTCGATGAAGTCGGAGCTCACGATCCGCATGAACCCCGAGGAGACGACGACGTCCGGCGCGTACTCCGCGACGCGCTCGGCGAGCGCCGCGTCCCACTCGGACCGGGTGGGGAACGAGTTGAAGTTCACGACGAAGGTCTCGAGGCCGGCCTCGGCCGCGCGCTCGACCCCGTAGGTCCCCTCGCGGTCCGCGCCGACGGCGGCGATCTCCACCCCGGCCAGCTCCCCCGACGTGACGGCGTCGATGACCGCCTGGAGGTTGGAACCGGTGCCGGAGACGAGGACCACGATGCGCATGGACCCACCTTACCGGGGCCCGGATGCCGCCTCAGCGTGCTCCCGGGCGCGGGGCTGCGGGCCCGCGTAGGCTGGGGCGCATGACCGACGAGGACCCCGCCCTGGACCGCACCAAGCTCCTCTTCCGCGTCGCCGCGGTGGGTCTCGTGCTCGCGTGGCTCGTGGCCTCCCGCGGCGTCGCGTGGGCGTGGGCCGCCGGGCTCCTCGCGCTCGGGGGGCTCGTGCTCGGCGTCGTCGTCCTCGTGCGGGTGGCCCGCTTCCGGCAGCCGCGCCTGCTGTCCGTGGGCGCCGTCTCGGGGATGGCAGTGGGGTTCATCCTCGTGCTGTACGCCGCGGCTGCGATCGTCTTCGCGCCGCAGGTGGCGGCGTACGAGGAGTGCGCACGGCACGCGATCACCGACACGGCGAAGGGGCAGTGCCAGGCCGAGCTCCAGGACGCGATTCTGGGCGGGTAGCGCCGCGCTCCCTGCGCCCAGCGCCCTCCCTGCGCTCCGTGCGCAGCTCAGTGCGCTCCGCGCTCTGTCCGGCGGTGCTCGATCCACGGCCCGAGCGCGTAGCCGATGCAGGCCCCGACGGCGGCCTCCGCGCCGACCCACACGAGCATCCAGAGGGGGTCCACGCCGAGCTCGGTGAACCGGCCCAGCGCCGCGGAGCCGCCCGTGACCCACGCGAGCCCGGCGGCGAGCGCACCCGCGGCGGCGCCGACGAGGGCGCCGAGGAAGATCGCCGAGACGGGCGCCGTGAACCAACGGGCCCGGACCTTGATCGAGAGCCACTCGTCGAAGTGGTCCTCCCCCTCGCGCACGAACCACCAGCCGCCCATCGTGCCCGCGAGGACGGGCAGCGCGAGCGCCGCGGGGCCCAGGAGCAGCTCGCCCGTCGGGACCGAGGCGAGCACGGGAATCGGCGGGAGCGGGCCCACGGCCGTGACGAGGGACCCCGCCGTCGAGCCCACGCCGAGCGTCACGCCCGCGCCGGAGGCCCAGCCAAGCGTCCACACGAGCAGGTTGGGCGCGTAGCCGAGCTGGGCGACGGTGAGCGCGGCCCCGCCGACGGCGCCGGCCTCGAGCGCCTCGTAGACCGTGACGATCTGGGCCCAGTGCACGGCGAGGTCGGCGACGAGGAGCGCGCCGGAGAGCGCGAGGGCGCACATGAGCGCGACGAAGCCCGCGCGGAGCACGGCCCACAGGTAGCTCCCCGTCCAGCGCGAGTACTGGCCCGTGCGCGCGATCCAGTCGACGGCGTCGACCCCGATGAGCCGGGTCCAGGCCCCCGCCTCGCGGCGCGCCCCGACCACGAGGCCGAGTCCCACGGGGACGAGCGGGATGAGCGAGCCAGCGGTGATGCCGACGCCCACCTCGGCGGTCCGGCAGACGAAGGCGGTGGCGAAGCCGAAGGCGGCGTAGACCCCGCACGCGCCCAGAAGCGACTGCCACAGGTTGTCCGCGTAGGAGGCACGGGCGAGGCGGCGGCCGGCCCGCCACGAGAGCAGGAACGGGATGAGCGTGAGCCCGAGGGGAATGAAGGAGAGCGCCCCGGTCGGGGCGCTGCCGCCATCTGCGCCGCCACCGGCTGCGCCATCCGCCGTCGTCAGGTCCAGCGGAACCCCGTGGACGAGGAGCCACGCCTGGCCGCCGAGCCGCGCGACCGCCTCCGGGTCCCAGGGCCCGAGCCCACCCGTGGCCCACACCGCGACGACCGGGACGAGGGCCAGCAGGGCGGAGATCAGGACGGCCTGGACGGACTCGACCGCGCCCTGCAGCCACAGCGGCATGGGCAGGCCGCGGAGGCCTGACTGGTCGGCGCGGAGTTTCATCGCCCTCCACTGTGCCACGGACGGCCTATCGCGGGACTCAGGCGCACCGGGCCGCGGGCGCACGACGGCGACCACTCGCCGTCGTGCGCCCGGCCTCGGTGCGAGGCTCAGCTCAGCCGGAGCCGGTCCTCGGCGCTGAACGGGCGGATCTCGTCGGTGCGGCCGTCGCGGAGCTTCGCGACCCAGGCCGGGTCGCTCAGCAGCACCCGGCCGGCGGCGACGAGGTCGAACTCGCCGCGCCCGAACTGCTCGAGCAGCCTCTCGAGCCCACGCACCCCGGAGCGGCCGCCCTCCTGCCAGGAGACCTCGAAGGCGTTGTCGAGGCCGACGGAGCCGACCGTGATGACGGGCAGGCCCGTGAGCTTCTTGGTCCAGCCGGCCAGGCCGAGGTGCGCGTCCGCGGTTCCTCCGGCCGCCCCGGACCCGGGGAACGCCGGGTCCCAGTGGCGGCGCGTGGAGGGGTGGAAGGCGCTCACGCCGGCGCGGGCCAGCGCGCCCAGGATCGTGCCGAGCTCCTCGGGGGTCTCGGCGATGCGGGCGCCGTAGTCGCCGGACTTCCACTGCGAGAAGCGGAAGATCACCGGGAAGTCGGGGCCGACGGCGGCGCGCACCGCCTCGACCACCTCCACCGGGAAGCGCAGCCGCGCCTCGAGCGAGCCGCCGTAGGCGTCCTCGCGGCGGTTGGTGCCCTCCCAGAGGAACTGGTCGATGAGGTAGCCGTGCGCGCCGTGGAGCTCGACGGCGTCGAACCCGGCCTCCTTGGCGGCGGCCGCGCCGCGGGCGAAGTCGTCACGAATGCGCGCGAGCTCCTCGACGGTCGCGGCCCGGCCGCGCGCCACCCCGTTCGGGGCCAGGCCCGAGGGGCTCAGGGTGGGCAGGTCCGGGTTGAGCTCCGTGTGGTCCCCGCGGGCGGCGCCGAGGTGCCACAGCTGCGGGGCGATCTTCCCGCCCGCGGCGTGCACGGCGTCGACGAGGCGCTTCCACGCCGCGAGCGGCTCGTCGCCGAAGAGGCGGGGCACGCGGGTGCTCGGGCCGGAGTCCTCGGAGACGTAGACCCCCTCCGTGATGAGGAGGCCGACGCCGGCGGCGCCGCGCCGCGCGTAGTAGGAGACGACGTCGTCCGTCACCACCCCGTCGGGCGAGAACTCGCGCGTCATGGGGGCCATCACGAACCGGCTCGCGAGCCGGACAGGGCCGAGGTCGAACGGGGTGAAGAGCGCGGAGAGGGCGGCGGGAGCGGCCTGCGCGGGGGCGTTCTCGATCGTCATGGTCACGGCAACCAGCCCACACCCGCGGCGCATTCCCGCGGCAGGGCCACTGTGACGCAGCCCACTACCGGACGTAGAATTAACGCGTTGATGCTGCGGCCTCCACCGGCCCCACGGTTCGAGCCCCGGGCCGGCGCGCATGCGACACCAGCGCCCGCGCGGCGCCTGCCGGGCGGGCAGTCCAAGGGTCGGAGGAGACATGACCACTGCCGCTCCGCATGCACATGGCATTCACTTCGGACGCAGGGATGTCCAGAACGTCGCCATGGGTGCCGGGGCCATCGTGTTGCTCGTCGGCATCCTCGGGTTCATCCCCGGGATCACGACGAACTACGGGGAACTGCTGTTCCTCGGGCCCGACTCGCACGCCATGTTCCTGGGCCTGTTCCAGGTCTCTATGCTGCTGAACATCGTGCAGCTGGTCATCGGCGCTGTGGGTCTGACGATGGCGCGCACCTGGACCGGAGCCCGCAGCTTCCTGCTGTGGTTCGGCGTCCTGTACGTCGTCTTCGGCATCTACGGATTCGCCGTCGGCACCGCCAGCCCGGCGAACATCCTCTCCTTCAACATCCCCGACAACTGGGCGCACGCCGTGCTCGGCCTCGCCATGATGGCCTGCAGCTGGCTGTTCACCCGGCATCTCGCGGCTGACGAGGCAGGAGGAACAGGAGGCACGGAAGAAATGCGACGCGGCTGACCAGGCCGCACAGGACGACGGCGCGGGCCGACTCGGCGGGGCCCGCGCCGCCCCATGTCTGCCCCACCCCGTCTCCCCGCCCCCTCTCCCCCGCCCCGCCTTCCCCGCCCCTCGTGGATGCGCCCTCCCGTTCATCTAGGCTTCCCCGACATGTCACGCCCCCTCTGCCAGCCGGTCAGGCGGCGGCGGGACCGTGGACAGCGTGAGGGTTGCGATTGTCGCAGAGTCTTTCCTGCCGCAGATGAACGGGGTCACCCACTCGATCCTGCGGGTTCTGGACCACCTGCAGGAGCGCGGCGACGACGTGCTCGTCCTGGCCCCCTCCGGCGAGGGCGCGAGCGCGGTCTTCCCGCTCCCCGAGAACGTCTCCGGCGCCCGCGTCGTGCGCCTGCCCGCGCTGCCCGTGGCCGGCTACCCGAACGTGCGGGTCGCGTTCGGCATGGTCCCCAAGGTCAAGCGCATGCTCCGGGCGTTCGCGCCCGACGTCGTGCACCTCGCCTCGCCGTTCGAGCTCGGCTGGCGCGGCGTGCGCGCCGCCCACCAGCTCGGCCTCCCGACCGTCGCCGTCTACCAGACCGAGGTCCCCGGGTACGCCGCGCGATACGGTGTGCCGTTCCTCGAGAACTGGGCGTGGCAGCGGGTCGAGGCCATCCACCTCCTCGCGGACCGCACCCTCGCGCCGTCGACCTTCGCCCTCAACCAGCTGCGCGGCCGCGGGATCCTCGACGTCGAGCTCTGGCGGCGCGGCGTGGACACCGTGCGCTTCCACCCCGCGAAGCGCGACGCCGCGTGGCGGGCTACCGTCGGCGGGCTCCGCGAGGACGGCAGGCCGGTGAAGATCATCGGCTACGTCGGTCGGCTCGCCGCCGAGAAGCAGGTCGAGGACCTGCGCGCCCTCGCCGACCTGCCCGGGACGCGGCTCGTCGTCGTCGGCGACGGCCCCCTGCGCCCGCAGCTCGAGGCGCAGCTGCCGCACGCCCACTTCACCGGGTTCCAGGGCGGCGAGGAGCTGGCCCGGATCGTGGCGAGCTTCGACCTGTTCGTGCACCCCGGAGAGTTCGAGACGTTCTGCCAGACCATCCAGGAGGCCATGGCCTCCGGCGTGCCCGTCGTCGCGACCGGCCGCGGCGGTCCCCTCGACCTCGTCGAGAACTCCAAGACCGGGTGGCTCTACTCGCCCGGGGACCTGAAGCAGATGCGCTCCTACGCCGTGGACCTGCTCGGCGACGACGCCAAGCGGGCAGCCTTCGCCGAGGCCGCACATCGCAGCGTGCAGGGGCGGTCGTGGCGGTCCATCAGCCAGCAGCTCATCACCCACTACGAGGACGTCATCGCCAGGAGGCCCGCGGCGGTCGCCGGCTAAATGAACGCGAAAGGAACCCCCATGAAGATCTCGGTCATCGGCTGCGGCTACCTCGGCGCCGTGCACGCCGCCACGCTCGCCTCGATGGGCCACGATGTCGTGGGCATCGACACAGACGCGGACAAGGTCGGGCACCTCTCGCGCGGATTCGCGCCGTTCTTCGAGCCCGGGCTCGAGGAGCTGCTCGCCGAGGGCCGCGAATCGGGCCGGCTCGTCTTCGGCACGGACATGGGCCTCGTGGCCGAGGCGGACGTGCACTTCCTCTGCGTCGGGACGCCGCAGGCCAAGACGAGCGACATGGCGGACCTGAGCTACCTCGAGTCCGCGACGCGCGCGGTGGCGGCGCGCGCGAAGGCGGGCTCGGTCGTCGTCGGCAAGTCCACGGTGCCGGTGGGCACGGTGGCGCGCGTGCGCGAGTGGCTCGGCGGGGACGAGGTGGCGCTCGCGTGGAACCCCGAGTTCCTGCGGCAGGGCACCGCGGTGAAGGACTCGCTCGTTCCCGATCGGCTCGTGTACGGCGTCGAGGGGACGGACGACGGCGACTCCGGGTCCGCAGCGCAGGACACGGTCCGGACGCTCGACGAGGTCTACGCTCCCCTCCTGCACGCCGGAGTGCCGCGGATCGTGTGCAACTTCGCGACGGCCGAGCTGATCAAATCGGCCTCGAACGCGTACCTGGCCACGAAGCTCTCCTACATCAACGCGATGGCCGAGCTGTGCGATGCCGCGGGGGCCGACGTCACGCAGCTTGCCGCCGCGATGGGCCTCGATCCGCGGATCGGGCAGCGGTACCTCGCGGCTGGGCTCGGGTTCGGCGGCGGCTGCCTGCCCAAGGACATCCGCTCGTTCCGGGCGCAGGCGCGGGAGCTCGGCGTCGACTCCGTGGACGCGTGGATGGGGCTCGTGGACTCCGTCAACGTGGGCCAGCGCGGGCGCGTGGCCGCGATGGCGGCGGAGCTGTGCGGCGGGGACGTGGCGGGGCGCCGCGTCGCGGTGCTCGGTGCGGCCTTCAAGCCGGACACCGACGATATCCGCGACTCCCCCGCCCTCGACGTCGCGACGCGGCTCGCGGGCGCTGGGGCGCACGTCATCGTGACGGACCCGAAGGCGATCAACCACGCGTGGATGCGGTTCCCGCAACTGCAGTTCGAATACTCCGTGCCCGCCGCTGTCGGCGGCGCGGAGCTGGTGCTGCTGCTGACCGAGTGGCCCGAGTTCCGTGGGCTCGACCCGCACGAGCTCGCGCGGATGGTCCAGCGGCCCGTGATCATCGACGCGCGCAACGTGCTCGACGCCGGCGCCTGGCGGGCGGCCGGATGGACCGTGCGAGGCCTGGGCACGGGCGAGGCGGCGCGGGCGAGCAGGGCAGACTCCCGCCTCGCCTGATCTGCCTCCGCCCCCGATGCGGGGTCACCTCCCAGCGTTGCGGGGTCACCTCCCTGCGTTGCGGGGTCATGTCCCAACGTTGCGGGGTCACCTCCCTGCGTTGCGGGGTCACCTCCCTGCGTTGCGGGGTCACCTCCCTGCGTTGCGGGGTCGATCACGAATTGGGGCCACCAGCGCCTTCCCGTAACCCTGTGGATAACCCACGACGAACTCCGTCATGTCCTTGTAGACTCACCGAAAGCTCACGTCGCCGACTTGGCGGCACACCAACGACCTCGGGGGATGTCAATGGCGCCTCGTCGCTCGCTCCTGTCCATCCTCGCTCTGGCGTCGGCGCTCGCCCTCTCGGCATGCGGCGGAAACGCCCAGCCAAGTGCCCCTGGAACGCCGATCGCGACCGAGACGGCGAGCCCGACTCCCACGGTCGACACGCGTCCGACTCCTGCCAACTCGACCGGTCCGGGCCGGAACATCCCCAAGCCGGAATTGCCTGAGGCAGCGAAGCAGAACACCAAGGAAGGCTTCGAGGCGTTTACACAATATTGGTTCGACACCGCCGCATATTCTCTGGCCACAGGCGACAAGACGGCCCTTGAAGCGATCTCTGCTGACGACTGTAAACTCTGCAACGGCTATATTGCCGACGTCGCCAGCGGCGGCTGGACGGTTGGAATAACTTGGACAACCTCGGGATTCGTTTCCGATCTGACTTTGGACCCCCTTGGTCAGGCCGTTGGTTACTTCATGCTCGATGAATCTCCCTCGCAGTGGTACGACGCGACGGGTAAACTCACTAATGACCGCTCGGGCGTCAGCAACGGACGTCCCAAGGCGATATATGCCTCGTTCATCGACGGCGCGTGGATGGCTCGGCAACTGGGGCAGGCGTGAATTATCTGGCTGGGATCGTTGTCCTAGTTATCGGACTATCTCCACTGGACCAAAGCGATCCCGCGCCGACTCGTAATGACTCATACTTTGATCAGGAAACAGTAGTTCTCAATGGTACGCTCGACGGAACACTACTATTTGAGTTTCCGAAAGTAGAGGGAGTGGAGGATGTCTTCATCTACTCTTACAAGCCTCTCTGTTCCGCGGAAGACACTGGCGCAGAGTTAGACGTCTGCCGAGGCTTGGCACGTGAATGCGATAGCCCGGGTGCACAGTCGGTGCTCTGGTCCCGCCTTGATAGACGCAATCCCAGCGCGGATTGGCAGCGACTTGAGCAAGATTGCCTCATCCCGGGCGAGACACCAGATCGTCCAGGAGACGTCGTTGTCGCGGTCACTGAGAAGCAGCTGCGGGAACTGCCCATCGCCGCGCCAATGCTGGGGTCCCAGCCCGGTCGGCACACGCTCAAGGGCGCCGAGACGAACATCTACGCCGAGCCCGCCGACCAGTCATTCACCATCGACATCCTCGGCCGTCGCGTCGACGTGCGAGTGAAGCCCAGCGAGTACCGCTGGGACTACGGCGACGGCACCTCGCTCATCACTGCGGCCCCCGGCGGTCCTATCCCCGAGAGCCGCTGGGGCGAGAAGACGGTTACGAGCCACGTCTACCGTCAGACCGGCGACTTCGCCGTGAATCTCACCACTGTTTTCACCGGCGAATTCTCGGTCGACGGCGGGCCCTACCAGCCCATCGTCGGCAACGCACCCATCCCTAGCGCACCCAGGACGCTCAGCGTCTGGCGTTCAGAGGTCAAGCTCTACGCCGACGACTGCAACGTCAACCCGCAGGGCGGCAGCTGCCAATAGCCCCTACGACTGGCCTCTAACGAGGACTGTCAGACCCCCATGGGACGATAAATCCATGACGGCCTTCCCCCTCCCCCGCGAGGACAGCACCGGAGAGCACTCCGACCTGCCCATCGTGGACACCACGGGGATGGTCTCAAGGATCGGCCCGGCCGCCATGGCCAGGGCGCACAACTACGCCCGTGGCGGCCATGTCCTCTCGTTTACCTACGACCCGGGAGCGGCGGAGATCGTCGGCTTCGTCCAGGGCGGCGACCCCGAGCCATACGAGGCCTGCGCCTACCTCAAGCGCACGCGGACAGGCTTCACCTATTCCGGCAGCTGGTGCACGTGCCCCATCGGCGCCGACTGCAAGCACGTCGGGGCCCTCGTCATCGCCTCCAACACCGCGAGCCTGCGGGGCATGGCCGCAGCGTCCGCGCCGGAGGCGCCCCCGGCCCCCGAGCCCGCCTGGAAGTCCGAGCTCCGCCGCATCATCGACCCAGGCGGTCGGCATGCCCGCTCCGGCCCGGCCCAGCGGCTGGGCCTGCAGTTCGAGCTCCGGGACCTCGACGCAGACCTCGGCAAGCGGTTCGGCAGGCCCCTCGCCGAGCGGTATCGGCAGGGCAGCAAGCTCGGCATGCGCCCCGTCGTGCACAACCCCTCCACGAACAACTGGATCAAGAGCAACCTCACCTGGACCACGTTCGGGCGCCAGGACCTCTACGGCGACTACCTCGAGCCGCACTTCGCGTGCTTCCGTGAGATCCAGGCCCTGCGCCTCGGCACGGAATCCGGGTACTGGAATGGCAACGACCCGTGGATGTACCTCGACGACTTCGCCAGCCCGCTCCTCTGGACCCTCCTCGACGCCGCCGGCCATCTCGGCGTCGAGTTCGTCGGCACCCGCAAGGGCATGGTCGTTGGATTCGGCGACGGCCCCGCGACGGTGACGCTCGAGGCGCTCCCCTCGGACGACGGCGGCCTCCGCCTCAAGCCGGTCCTCGCCATGGGCGGATCTCCGGTCGCGGCCACGGCGGCGGGCACGATCGGCGACCACGGCGCCTACGCCGTCGTGCGTGGCGGAGGCGACGACCACATCTTCCTCGCTCCGAGCGAGTCCCGGCTCGGCGGCCGCGAGCGCGCCCTGCTCGCGACCGCTGACGGGATCGAGATCCCCGCCGCGGACCGAGACGCCTTCATCGCCGAGTTCTACCCGGATCTGGCCCGCTCGGTGGTCCTCACCGCGGCCAACGACGCCGTGGACCTCCCGCCCATCGACCCGCCGCTGCTCGTGCTCACCGCGAGCTTCGAGCCCGACGACGTGCTGCGCCTCGCCTGGCACTGGGAGTACCGGACGGGCGACGCCGTACGGCGGCTCGCGCTCGTGGCGTCCCCGGACGACGGCGCCCGTCGGGACGAGCCCGCGGAGGAGGCGGCGGTCGGAAGGGTGCAAGGCGCGCTCGCGGACAGCCCTTTGCGCGGGAAGCCACTCGGCCCGGCGCGGCTCGAGGACCTCGACACGGCGGACTTCGCGGAGCGTGTCCTCCCTGCGCTGCGCAGGCTCGACGGCGTCGACGTGCGCGTCGAGGGCATCCAGCCCGACTACCGGAGGCTTGAGGGGTCGCCGCAACTCGTGGTCAGCACGGTCGAGAGCGAGAAGCGCGACTGGTTCGACCTCGGCCTGATGGTCCAGATCGCAGGCCGGTCGATCCCGTTCCAGGACATCTTCACGGCCCTCGCGCGCGGCCGCGACAAGGTCCTGATGCCGGACAAGACCTGGTTCCGCATCGACACCCCGGAGATCCAGCGGCTGCGCCGGCTCATCGACGAGTCCCACGAGCTGCGCGAGTGGCGGGCCGAGAGCACCTCGAAGAAGCCGCCGCGGCTGAGCCTCTATCAGGCCGGACTGTGGGACGAGATCGCGGAGCTCGCCGGCCAGACCGAGGAGGCACCCCGCTGGAAGCAGGCCGTCCAGGGCCTCCTGGACCCGCACGCCCTCGACCGCGTGCCCGTCCCCGCCAGCCTCAACGCCGAGCTGCGCCCCTACCAGGAGGAGGGCCTCCAGTGGCTCGCTTTCTTGCACCGGCACGGGCTCGGCGGGGTGCTTGCCGACGATATGGGCCTGGGCAAGACGCTGCAGACCCTCGCGCTGATCCTGCACGCGCGGGACGCCGACTCCGCGCATCCGAAAGCGCCGTTCCTCGTCGTCGCCCCGACCTCCGTCGTGCCCAACTGGGCTGCCGAGTGCGCGCGGTTCGCCCCGGAGCTGAGGACGGCCGCGCTCGCTGACACGCAGGCCAAGGCCGGGACCCCACTCGCGGAGACGGCCGCCGGGGCGGACATCGTCGTCACGAGCTACGCCCTCTTCCGCCTCGACTACGAGGCCTACGCGGACCTGGACTGGGCAGGGCTCATCATGGACGAGGCCCAATTCCTCAAGAACCGCGCCACCAAGGCGCACCAGTGCGCCCGCGACCTCGCCGCGCCCTTCAAGCTGGCCCTCACCGGCACGCCGCTCGAGAACAACCTCATGGAGCTCTGGAGCCTCTTCGCGATCGTCGCGCCGGGCCTCTTCCCTGCCGCGCACCACTTCGCCCAGGACTTCGCCAAGCCCATCGAGAAGAACGCCGACGCCAAGCGCCTCGCGAGGCTGCGACGGCGCGTCCGGCCGCTCATGCTGCGCCGCACCAAGGAGGCCGTCGCGACCGAGCTGCCGGAGAAGCTCGAGCAGCGCCTCGACGTCGACCTCGACCCCCGGCACCGCAAGCTCTACCAGCAGTACCTCCAGCGCGAGCGCGAGAAGGTCCTGGGCCTGGTCGAGGACCTCGACCGGAACCGCTTCATCGTCTTCCGCTCGCTCACGCTCCTGCGGCTCATGGCCCTGGATCCCGCCCTCGTCGACGAGGCGCACGACGGCGTGTCCCCGGCGAAGCTCGACGCGCTCCTCGAGCAGCTCGGCGACGTCGTCGCGGAAGGCCATCGGGCGCTCGTGTTCAGCCAGTTCACCTCCTTCCTCAAGAAGGCCGCGGCCCGGCTCGAGGCCGAGGGCATCGCCTACGAGTACCTCGACGGCACGACCCGGCGCCGCGGCGAGACCGTCGCCCGGTTCAAGGAGGGGCAGGCGCCCGTCTTCCTCATCTCGCTCAAGGCCGGCGGCTTCGGGCTCAACCTCACCGAGGCGGACTACTGCTTCCTCCTCGACCCGTGGTGGAACCCCACGGCCGAGGCCCAGGCCGTGGACCGCGCCCACCGCATCGGCCAGACCCGGCGCGTCATGACCTACCGGCTCGTCGCCAAGGGCACCATCGAGGAGAAGGTCATGGAGCTCAAGGAGAAGAAGGCCGCCCTCTTCGCCTCGGTCATGGACGACGACGCGATGTTCGCCTCGACCCTCACCGCCGACGACGTGCGCGGCCTGCTCGCGTAGGGAAACCCTCAGCGGCTGGCGGCGCCTTCACGCCAGCGGCCGGGGGCGCCGCGTTCGTGTGCGACGCCGCGGATCGCGCGCGGGCCCCGGGCACCTTGAAGTGCCTCCTTACGCCGCGAATCGATTACTCGCTCACGCCGCCGGGGCCGGTCCCTCCTGCCGCTCATCGCGAGCATGAAGGCCTGGGCCGAGGAGAACATGGAGGCCGTCGCCGACTCCCGGCTCGCCACCGACCGCACCCGCATGGCCGGCTCCGCCAACTGACGCAGGGAGAAGCCGACAGACAGGGCCGGCGCGGATGGGCACCGGTTTCGTTGTGAGACCGGTGCCTGGCTGCGAGACCGGGGTCTTTCCAACCTGTCTCGCAGGGACGGACCTGTCTCGGCCCGAGACAGGCCCCTTCCGTTGAGCGGCCGGGCGGCGACACCGCCGGACGGGCCGCCGCGGATGGGCGCCGGTTTCGTTGTGAGGCCGGCGCCTCGCTGCGAGACCGGGGTCTTTCCAACCTGTCTCGCGGCGACGGACCTGTCTCGGCCCGAGACAGGCCCCTTCCGCCCCTTCGGTTGGGCCGCCCGGCGGCCGGACCATCCCAAGCCCAAATTTCCGTAGAACGGAAATAATTTTCCCTATTGCAGACGGGATACCAAGCCTGTACATTTGGGATACCAGAGCGCGAGACGCGGGTCACAGTAGCCCGAGACTCGCACCACAGCGGCTCCCCCCGGGCCGCGCTGCTGAGCCTCACAGCGACAACAGGCAAACAGGCACAGCGGATCACCCGAGAATGGCCCAGTGGGCCGCGTTCCCCGATCCGAGAGAAGAACCCATGAACAGCACCACGGACATCGTCGTCCCGCCGCTGGACACCGCCGGAATCGCCGGCGGGCACGCGCCGTCGTCCCTCCCCGACGGTGTGAGCCCCCGCCTCTACAACAAGGACCTCGCCCCCACCCAGCGCGCCGGCCGCAAGTGGACCGCCTACAGCATCTTCACCCTGTGGGCCAACGACGTGCACAGCCTCGGCAACTACGCCTTCGCGATCGGCCTCTTCGCCCTCGGGCTCGGCGGCTGGCAGGTCCTCGCGGCGCTCGGCGTCGGCGCGGCCCTCCTGTTCGCCCTCCTGAACCTCTCGGGCTTCATGGGCCAGAAGACCGGCATCCCCTTCCCGGTCATGAGCCGCATCGCCTTCGGCATCCACGGCGCGCAGATCGCCGCGGTGCTCCGCGGCGGCGTCGCGATCGCCTGGTTCGGCATCCAGACCTACCTGGCCTCCGTCGTCCTGCGCGTCCTCATCCTCGCCCTCGCCCCGGGCCTCGCACCGCTCGACGAGGGCTCGATCCTCGGCCTCTCCCCGCTCGGCTGGGCGGCGTTCGTGGGCCTGTGGATCGTCCAGGTCGTCATCGTCTCCTACGGAATGGAGATGATCCGCAAGTACGAGGCCTTCGCCGGTCCCGTCATCCTCGTCACGATGCTCGCCCTCGCCGTCTGGATGTTCGCCCAGGCCGGCTTCGAGATCGCGTGGAGCACTGACAAGAGCCTCACCGGCGGGGACATGTGGCTCCAGATCCTCGGCGGCGGCGCCCTCTGGGTCTCGATCTACGCCACCTTCGTGCTGAACTTCTGCGACTTCACCCGCTCGGCCAAGTCCAAGGGCGCGATCGTCAAGGGCAACTTCTGGGGCATCCCGATCAACATGCTCCTCTTCGGCGCCATCACCGTGGTCCTCGCCGGCGCCCAGTTCAAGATCAACGGCCAGATCATCACGAGCCCCTCGGACATCGTCGCCGAGATCCCGAACACGCTCCTGCTCGCAGGCGCCTCGGCCGCGCTCCTGATCCTGACCATCGCCGTGAACCTCATGGCCAACTTCGTCGCCCCGACGTACGCCCTGACCAACCTCTTCCCGAAGCGGCTCGACTTCCGCAAGGCCGCGATCGTCTCGGCCGTGATCGGCCTCGTGATCCTGCCCTGGAACCTGTACAACAACCCGGTCGTGATCGTGTACTTCCTCGGCGGCCTCGGTGCCCTCCTCGGCCCGCTGTTCGGCGTCATCATGGCCGACTACTGGCTCATCCGCCGCGGCAAGGTCAACGTCCCGGCCCTCTACTCCGAGGACCGCGCCGGCGAGTTCCACTACACGAAGGGCGTCAACCCGCGCGCCGTCGCCGCGCTCATCCCCGCCGCGGCCGTCGCGATCGCGATCGCCTTCATCCCGGCGCTGGGCGCGCTGAGCTCCTTCTCGTGGTTCTTCGGCGCGGGCATCGCCGCCGTCAACTACTGGTTCATCGCCGACCGCCAGCGCACTTTCGCGGACGCCGACGGCGAGGCCATCGCCGTCCCGAGCGTGCACTAGCCGCCCACCCTTAAGCACGACGGCGGCGGGCCGGCTCACAGCCCCGGCCCGCCGCCGTCGTCCGCACCACTCCCCGCACGGCCGCCCGCCGCGCCAGAGCCCGAAGCAAGGAAGACCCATGCGCATCCTCGTCGCCAACGTCAACACGACCCAGTCCATGACCGACTCGATCGCCGAGGCAGCCCGCGCCGCCGCCTCGCCCGGGACCGAGATCGTGGGCATCACGCCGCACTTCGGCGCCGACTCGTGCGAGGGCAACTTCGAGTCCTACCTCGCCGCGATCGCCGTCATGGACGCCGTGACCCGGTACGAGGGCGAGTTCGACGCCGTCATCCAGGCCGGCTACGGCGAGCACGGCCGCGAGGGGCTCCAGGAGCTGCTCGACGTGCCGGTCGTGGACATCACCGAGGCGGCCGCCTCGACCGCGATGTACCTCGGGCACAAGTACTCGGTCGTCACGACCCTCGACCGGGCCGTGCCGCTCATCGAGGACCGGCTCAAGCTCGCCGGCCTCGACGCCCGGTGCGCCTCGGTCCGGGCCTCGGGGCTCGGCGTGCTCGAGCTCGAGGAAGACCCGGATCGGGCGGTCAAGGAGATCGTCTCGCAGGCGGAGATGGCCGTGGGCGACGACAAGGCCGAGGTGATCGTGCTCGGCTGCGGCGGGATGAGCGGGCTCGACGCGCAGATCCGCGAGTGCTGCGGCGTGCCGGTGGTCGACGGCGTCGCGGCGGCGGTCGCGGTGGCTGAGGGGCTCGTGCGGCTCGGGCTCTCGACGTCGAAGGTGCGCACGTACGCGCGGCCGCGGGAGAAGAAGGTCATCGGCTGGCCGCTCTCGGCGCGGTAGCCCTGCGCGGTTATCCGCGCGCTGCGCGGTTTGGCACCGGTCTCGCCACGAGGCCGGTGCCTTGCTGCGAGACCGCCGCGGAGCCGACCTGTCTCGCGGGGAAGGACCTGTGTCGGGCGGGACCGGTCCTTGCCGTTCTCTGGCAGCCCACAACCAGGTTTCTCCAAACGATGGACTGCGCCTTGGTTTCTCCAGTCGATGGATTTAGACTGGAGGCCTACCTGCGAGGTGCACCATGTGCGAAGTGCCCAAACGCCATGTCCTGGCCGCCATTCGCCCCGCGCGCGTCCTGATCGCCGCGGCGGGAATCGCCGCGATCGCCGCGGGCTGGTTCGTGCCCACGCTCCTCTCCGCAGTCCCGATCGGCGCCGGCGCGCTGGTCCTCCTCGCCGCGGCCCTGCCGGCGGTGCGGGACGTCGAGCTCGGCCTGCCCGGAGACATCCGGCTCTCGGCGGCCCTCGCCGGCCGGCAGACGGACATCGCCTCCGTGTTCGAGCAGCAGCGAGGCGACCTCCAGCTGTGCGCCCAGCTCCTGTGCGGCGATCCTGAGCAGGCGAAGGCCCTCCTCGAGGCCGCGTGGGCCCGCACCGCCGAGGTGTGGCGCGGCCCCGTCACCCCGCAGCTGCGCCTCTACACCCTGTGCGTCCTCGTGCACCTGCTCGACCGGCAGGACCGCTGGGGCCCGGCAAGGAAGCCCAAGCACCCCAAGACGCTCCTGGCCGCGCTCCCCGCCGGCGAGCGCATCGTCGTCGTGCTCCACGACTTCGCCTCCCTCACCATCGCCGAGATCGCCGGGCTCACGGAGAGCACGACGACGGCGGTCACCGAGCGCCTCGAGCGCGCCAACGAGAGGGCGCAGCTCGCGCTGGGGAGCGGGCAGCCGTGAACACCGACCTGCGCCAGCTGCTCTACGCCGAGGCAGTCGAGTTGGCCGAGCGGCACCCGGCGGACCTCGACCGGTCGGTGGCCCTCGGGCAGCAGCGGCTGCGCTCGCGCCTGTCCCTCGTCAGCGTCCTGACGGCCGTGCTGGTGCTCGCCGCGGCGGCCACGCTCGTCGTCGTGCGGCTCCTGGGCGCGGGCGAGGGCCCAGGGCCCGCGACGGTCGTCGGCGTCGCCGTCACCGCGCCCGGGCACGCGCTCGAGCTGGGCACCCGCGTGCAGGCCACGGCGACTGCCGCGCTGAGCGACGGCGGCTCGCGCGTCCTCGGGGGCGGGGTCGTGTGGGCGAGCGCGGACCCCGCCGTCGTCGCTGTCGACGGCGCCGGGCTCGTGACCGCCGTCGGCCCCGGCACCGCCGAGGTCACCGCCGCGTTCGGCGGGCACAGCGGATCGGCCGCGTTCGCCGTCGCCGGAGGGCCGACGCCGAGCCCGACGCCGCTGCCCCACATCGTCGCGCTGCGCGTCGACCCGGACTCCCTGACGGTCGAGGCGGGGACGACGGGCACGATCAACGCGCACTTCATCTACAGCGACGGCTCGTCGGCGGCGCCAGCGCACGCCGAGTGGTGGTCGTCGGACCCCACGGTCGCGACCGTGGCGGCGCAGCCGAACGGCGGGGCAACCGAGACCGCCATCGCCGCGGGGACCGCGAAGATCACGGCCCTCGCGAGGGACGAGGCGGGGACGGCCTTCACGGCGACCGCGACCGTCACCGTCAACCCGCCCGCCGTCGTGCGCATCACGATCTACCCGCCCGAGCTGCCGATCCTCTACGCCGGGGACAAGCCCGTCAAGCTCACCGCCACGGTCGTGTACCGGGACGGGACGAGCGGGGAGAGCGACCTCGTCGCCTGGGCATCGACGGACAACGGCATCGCGCACGTCGACAGCCGCGGCTACGTCTACCCCGAGGGCCACGGCACGGCAACGATCACCGCCGCGCTCGGGGACGTCACGAGCCCGCCGGTCACCGTCACCGTCAAGCAGATCTACTGACCTCGCACCCATCACCCACCGAATGAGAGGAACCAGCAATGACAACGACACCAGAACTCGTCGACGATCCGCACGGCGCCGTCTCCAACGAACCCGAGGCCCTCGGCGAGGAGACCGTCACCCAGCCGATGGCCGAGGAGCCGTCAACCGGCTCGAACGGCGAGGCCTCGGGGGATCTCGAGGACGACGGCGCCGAGCCGCTTCCCGGGGCCCGCCTGGCGGAGCTCGCCCCCGAGCCGTCGTGGGTCGTGCCCGAGCTCGACCTGCCGGACATCGGCGAGGCGTCCTTCGGCACCCCGGCGGCGCTGCCGGAGACGGTCCACGGGCCGGACGACCGGGTCCAGATCTCGCCCGCGAACACCTACCCGTGGCGCGTCCACGCCTCCCTCCTCATCACGGCCGCGGACAACTCGCTGTGGATCGGGACGGGCTGGTTCATCGGCCCGCACACGCTCATCACGGCCGGGCACGTCGTGTTCATCAAGAACAGCGGCGTGCCGGGCCGGGACGGGTGGGTCAAGAAGATCCAGGTGATGCCGGGCCGCGACGGCTCGTCCCTGCCCTACGGCTCGGTCACAAGCACGAGCTTCCGCTCGGTCAAGGGCTGGACCGTTTCCGGGAGCGAGAACTACGACTACGGCGCGATCATCATCCCGACCGAGCTCGGCACCTCGACCGGCTGGTTCGGCTATGGCGCGTACACCGACGCGGACCTGCTCAGCGTGACGGCGAACATCTCGGGCTACCCGGGCGACAAGCCGTCCGGGACGCAGTGGTACGCGGCCCGGAAGGTCGCGTCGGTGGGGCCGCGCAAGGTGCGGTACGACATCGACACGGCCGGCGGGCAGAGCGGCTCCGCCGTCTACCGGATCAAGTCCGGCGGGAGGTACGGCATCGCGGTCCACGCGTACGGCGGGGCGACGACGAACTCTGGCACGCGCATCACGGGCCCGGTGTTCGACAACTTCAAGGCGTGGAAGGCGTAGCGCACACTGGTCCCATGCCTGCCCTGCTCACCGGCCGGGTGACCGACGACGGCGGCGCCCCGCTCGCGCTGGCGAGTGTCGCCGTCGTGCGCGCCCCGGTCCCCATGCCGGACATTGCGGCCCTCACCGACGCCGATGGCCGCTTCACGCTCACCGCGCCCGCGCCCGGCGAGTACGAGGTGGGCGTGAGCGCGGACGGCTTCGAGCGCACGACGGCGGAGGTCACCGTCGGTGGCGACGGCGAGGCCGCGCTGGAAATCCGGCTGCGGCGCGCGTCCCCCGGCAGCTGACTTTCGCCGGCTCACCCGAGCCGCGTTCGCGATCGGCGCGGCCCGTTAGGCGCGGACGAGGGCCCGCAGCGCCTCGTCCCATGCGAAGCCGGCGCGGGGTGTCCTCGATGACCGCGCCGGCGCCAAAAGGGGTCTAAGGTCAGCGACCCCAGAACGGCATGATGATCACCAACAGCAGCAGCCATGTGAACACGATGGCCCTGCCGGACGGAAGCAGTGTCCTGTTCCGGGCCGCGCGCTCATTGATCTCCGCCAGATTCTTTTCGAAGTTGGCGCGCCGCTCGGGCGTCCAGTACTCCTCTTGCTCGGGGGTCATGCTGTCTCTCCTCTCATCGTGAACGTGTGCAACCATTCCGCGAGGCCCGCTGGCTGTGCCGCTGTGAAAGTCGTCGTCGTTCGGATTCGTTCAATGTCCCAAAGGGATTTCCATGCGGGCGCGGGCGCGGCGGGTGTCAGCAGCCCGAGCGCGGCGATCGCCGCGATGCGCGGGGGTGGGGCTCGAACGGACAGTCCAAGGCCACGTGAACACCTCATGATGAGGAAGAAGACCGCAAGGATGAACCACGCCCTGCGCCCCCTCACGCTGCTCCTTGTCTGCGCAGCCAGCATCTCCTCGACGGTAGTCGGGTAGCGCTTCATGGTCAGATGATCGCTCCTCCCACCGACAGTTCTCGGGCACGAGAAGGCACGCGGCCGAGTACCGGGTTCTTCCTTGTGCGGAGAAGTGCGGTCGTCAGGCATTCCGAACCCACGTGTGTGAAGGTCAGGGCCATCTACCGCTGACAGAATCCCCGCCGAATAGCGCTCGCCGCGTCCGCGGTGCTCGGCACGGTCGTTGGCGGGCGGCTCACGGGGCTCCTGGCCCGGGTCTGAGTGACCCTGCAGCGCAGGAACGTGACCCCGCATCGCAGGAAGGTGACCCCGCAACGCAGGAAGGTGACCCCGCAACGCAGGGAGGTGCGGCTTAGGCTGGGCGCATGAGTGCACCGGAGCGGACGCGCGTGGCGGTGGTGGGCGGCGGGCCCGCGGGCATGGTCCTGGGGCTGCTGCTCGCGCGGGGCGGGATCGACGTCGTCGTGCTCGAGAAGCACGCCGACTTCCTGCGGGACTTCCGCGGCGACACCGTCCACGCCTCGACCCTGACGCTGCTCGACGAGCTGGGCCTCGCGACGGCGTTCGGCCGGCTGCCGGCCAGGCTCCTCGACCGCGCAGAGATCCGGCTCGACGCCGGCACCGCCCGCCTGACCAACCTCGGCGCGTCCATACCCGGGCGGCACCGCGGGATCGCGCTCGTGCCGCAGTGGGACTTCCTCGAGATGCTCGCGAGAGCGGCCGAGGAGGAGCCGTGCTTCACGCTCGTCCGCTCGGCCGAGGCGGTGGGCCTGGCGCACGACGGCGCGCGGGTCGCCGGGGTTCGCTGGCGCGAGTACGTCCCGGGGGCGGGGGCCTCGCCGGGCGGGGCGCAGCGGGAGGTCAGGACCCTCGCCGCGGACCTCGTCGTCGCGTGCGACGGGCGCGGGTCCGCAGTGCGGGACGCGGCGGGCCTCGTGGCCCGGCGGTTCGGCGGGGCGATGGACGTGTGGTGGTTCCGGCTCCCGCGCCGCGAGGGCGATCCGGCCGGCGGGATCGGGCGGCTCTCGAGCGGGTCCTTCCTCATCAGGATCGACCGGGGCGACTACTGGCAGTGCGGCTACGTCATCCCGAAGGGTGCCGATGCCGAGCTGCGGGCCGAGGGCATCGAGGCGTTCCGCGAGCACGTCGCCAGGCTCGCCCCGGAGATCGCGGACCGGCTCAGTGAGGGGCCCCGGTCGATGGACGACGTCAAGCTCCTCGACGTGCGCATCGAGCGCCTCCCGCGCTGGCACCTGGACGGGCTCCTGTGCCTCGGCGACGCCGCGCACCCGATGTCCCCGGTGGGCGGGGTGGGCATCAACCTCGCGATCCAGGACGCCGTCGCGGCGGCGCGGATCGTCGGCGGGCGGATGCGCCGGCAGGCGGGGCCCGTCCCCGAGTCGGTGCTCGCCGCCGTCCAGCGGCGGCGGTGGTGGCCGACGGCGCTCCTCCAGGGGTTCCAGCGGATGGCCTACGCGCTCGTCGTGCGCAGGGCCCTGGGACGGAAGGACCTCCCCCGGCGGGAGCCGCGCGGGATGCCGCTCCCGCTGCGGCTCCTCACGCGATTCCCGGCCCTGCAGCGCTTCCCCGCGTACTTCGTCGCGATCGGGCCCCGGCCCGAGCATGCGCCGGAGTGGGCCCGGCGGCCCGAGCCGCTCTGATTCCTATGAGTCCGGCGGCGCGCCCGGGCGACACACGACGGCGGCGACGCACCCGCGTGGGTGCGTCGCCGCCGTCGTATGTCGCGTGGTTATCCGGGCCGCGGCAGCTCCCCGCCGCCCCGGGACCCTACGCGACGGGCTGGGTGGATTCCTGCTGGGCGAACTGTGGGAGGCGGGCGCTCAGGAAGTGCTCGAGCAGGGCGCGCGCCGGATCGGTCGGATGTTCGGCCATCTTGCCGGCGAGGGCGTCGCGGGTCGCGTCGTCGAGGGTCTCGTCGTCCAGAACCTCGCGCATGATGTCGCGGGCCTGCTCCCCCACGATCGCGGCGGTGAGGGCCCTGGCCTGCTGGTCCTCGTTCTGGGTTTTCCACTCCATGGGCACGACGGTAAGGGCAGACAGATCGTTCTGTCCACGCGCCACGCGGTGGCCGCCAGCGGTGCGGTAGGGATGGGCCCGATGGGGTAAAGCTTTTGACATGGTCTCGCGCGACGCAGCCGGCACGACAATGTCTTCCCCTGACCCCTCTCGGGCCAACGGCAGACGCCGCGACGGGCCGCGGGAGCGCATCCTCGACACGTCCTTCGAGCTGTTCTCCCACCGGGGGATCCGTGACGTGGGCGTGGACGAGCTGATCGAGCGCTCGGGCGTGGCCCGGGCGACGTTCTACCGAAAGTTCCGCTCCAAGGACGAGCTCGCGCTTGCATACCTCGACCGCTGGTACCGGGCGCGCAGCGCCGCGGTCGCCGAGGCGACGGCACGCCACGGCGGGAGCGGCGAGGCGGCGCTGCTGGCGATCTTCGACGTGTTCAACGAGTGGTTCCAGCAGGGCGCGGCCGAGGTGAGCTCGTTCCTGCACGTCATGATGGAGATGGGCGCGGAGCATCCCCTCGGCAGGGCCAGCATCGAGTACCTCGCCCGCACCCGGGAGGAGATGGCCTCGCTCGCCCGCTCGGCCGGGCTCCGCGACCCCCAGGATTTCGCATGGTCGTGCCACATCCTCATCAAGGGCGCGATCGTCGCCGCCGCCGAGGGCGACCAGCGGGCTGGCGAGCGCGCACGGGAGATGGCGTCCATCCTCATCGAGCACCATCGGGTGGCGAGGTCCTGAGCGGCCCGGGAGCCGTTCCCGGCGGTCACGGCCGGGCGGTCGCGGTGGGGCGGGACGATGGCCTCTGGAGTGCGCGGTCCGGCGCGCCGACAATGGGGGCAGGCGCCGCGGGTCAGTTCCGTGGCGGTGGGGCCGGAGGAGGTCCGTCATGTACTGGAACGGCCAGATGGGCGCTTGGTGGCAGGTGCTCATGAGCCTGGGCTTCGTTCTCTTCTGGGCCGCGGTGATCACGCTCATCGTCCTCCTCGCGCGGTCCCTCCGGGCGAACCAGCTCCGTGGCAGGCAGGGCTGGGGCGGCGGCCCCGCGCAGTCGCAGGGCTGGGGCGGCGGGCCGGCGCAGCCGCAGGGCTGGGCCTCGGCTCCGCAGCAGCCGGGCTGGGCTCCCCCGCCTCCGGTGCCGCCGGGACAGCCCGAGGCGATGTACGCCGGGGGCCGGGCCGAGGATGTGCTCGCGGAGCGCTTCGCCCGCGGGGAGATCGACGAGGCCGAGTACCGGGCCCGCCTCGACGTCCTGCGGCAGCAGCGCGGGGGCGCCTGAACAGGCTCCCGGCCCGGGCCAGGCCCCAGAGCGTGCGCGACTATTCGACCCGCTCGAGCACATCCCCCGGCGGCGCGTCCCGCGATACCTTGAGCGCATGAACATCGAAGTCGAACCGGTCAGCGTGACGGTCTTCCGGAAGCGGGACGGAACCTGGTGGACCAGGCTGTGGGACGATTCGGGCGCCCTCCTGAAGGAAGCTCCCATCCCCTGGGACGGCGAAGGCGACTTCTACACTCGAGGGCTGGCCTTCGTGCGTCTCCAGATCCCCGATGGCTACGACTACCTGAACTGGGAGGAGCTGGGGGACGAGACCTACACGGCAGTCCTGCGCCGGCTAGACCCGCACGCCGGCCTGTAGCCGTCCGCGATCCCTCTAGGGTGACTTCGTGAGGACCGTGGGGATCGACCTGGCGGCGGATCCGAAGAAGACCGCCGCCGCCGTGCTCGAGTGGTCGGCCGGGGAGGCGCGGCTCGCCGAGCTCTCGCTCGGGGTGACGGACGACGACGTCGTGCGGCTCTTCGGGGAGGGCGACGCCCTGGGCGTCGACTCGCCGCTGGGCTGGCCGCGGCCGTTCCTCGAGTTCCTCGCCGGGCACGTCGGGTCCGATCCCGGGCCGGTGCTGGCGCACGATGGCATCGCCGGCCGCCGGCGGCTCGCGTACCGGGAGTCGGACCGATTCGTCACGGCGCGCACGGGCCTCGTCCCGCTGAGCGTCTCCGCGGACCGGCTCGCGCACCCGGCCATGCGCTGCGCCGTCATCCAGGCCCGGATCGCCGAGGCCTTCGGGGCCCAGCCGCGCGACGGGTCCGGGCGGCTGGTCGAGGTCTACCCCGCCGGGTCGCTCAGGGTCTGGGGCCTGCACGCCCGGAAGTACAAGGGCGCCGGGGCCGAGCCGGCGGCCGTGCGGGCCGGGATCGTCGACGCGCTCACGAGGGCGGCGCCCTGGCTCGCGCTCGAGGAGCACCGGGAGGCGCTGGCCGCCTCGGACGACCTCTTCGACGCCGTCGTCGCGTCGCTCACGGCGCGCGCCGCGGCGGTCGGGGCGACGTGGCGGCCGGCGCCGGAGGTGGCGGAGCTGGCCCGGGACGAGGGCTGGATCCACCTGCCGAGCGGGCCGCTCGCGGACCTGGCGCCGTGACGCTTGGGCGACCACGCGCCGTCGTGCGCCGCTCTCTCGGACCCCTCGAGTGGGTTGCCGCCGGCTCCGTAGCAGGCCGGGGCCTGCCAGGGCTGATTCGGGCACCTAGTCACGGGGCCTCAACTCCTTCGGGAGCGGAACGTTGGACCAGATGATCTTCTGCATACGCTGATTCCACTCCTCCTGCGTCTCCGGGCCGGGAGGGCGGGTGGCAGCAACAAGGTCCTGGAACTGCCGCTCCCAGAGAGCGAGTTCCGCCTCATGCTGTTTGCGCTTGAGACGGCGCGACTGGCGCATGAACTCCTCGTAGCTCCCGCTCACGAGGTGTAGCCCTGCCGGAGGCAATGAATGTTCATGAGGGCACCTTAGGACCGGGGTCCGACAGTCCTCAGAATCCATGCCTGGCGCTCGAAGGGCCTCCTCAAACGTCTTCGATCGGCGTGGCTGCCGCACTATCGCAGGAGAGTTTGCCCGCCGTTCGAGTCCTGTCGGACCCTGCCCCTAGCATGGACTCTGCCAGTGATCGCCCGCGGAAGGAGGCCGGCATGGACTTCTTCGCCGTCCGCGCCCTCCGGGAGAACCATCCAGGCTGGTCGCTCCTGTGCGCCCAGACCGCTCCCCTCGCGCTGGGCTTCTTCATGGCCGCCTTCACCGTCCCGAACCGGCGCAACCTCGGCCGGCAGGAGCTCATCGACGCGCTCGACGACGTCCTGTTCCGCGTCCGCGCGAGCCTCGGCGAGGACGCGTTCCCCCGGCCCGCGGCCGAGTACCTCGACGAGTGGGCAGGCCCCGAGAAGGCCTGGCTGCGGAAGTACTACGCCGAGAGCCGCGACGAGCCGGTCTACGATCTCACGGCGTCCACGGAGGACGTCGTCCGCTGGGTCGAGTCCCTCGAGGGGCGCGAGTTCGTGGCCACCCAGTCGCGGCTGTCCGGGATCTTCGCGCTCCTCAAGGCCCTCGTCCAGGGCTCCGAGACGGATCCCGAGGTGCGCCTCGCCGAGCTGCGCGCGGAGCGGGACCAGATCGACGCCGAGATCGGGCGGGTCGAGCGCGGGGAGGTCCGAGTCATGGGAGCGCCCGAGGCCCGGGACCACCTCCAGCAGCTCACCGCCCAGGCCAAGGAGCTCCTCGCCGACTTCCGCGAGGTCGAGCAGAACTTCCGCGCCCTCGACCGGCAGGTGCGCGAGCGCATCGCCACGTGGGAGGGCACCCAGGGGGATCTGCTCGAGGACATCTTCGCCAACCGGCAGGACATCGCCGGCTCCCTCCAGGGCCGCACCTTCCAGGGCCTCTGGGACTACCTCATGTCCCCGTCCCAGCGCTCGGAGCTGCTGGGCCTGCTCGAGCGGGCCGGCCACATTGAGGCCCTCCGCGGGCTTCCCGAGCTCGAGGCCCTCCCGGCCATGCACCAGGACTGGCTCCCGGCCCTCGAGCAGACCCAGGCCACCGTCCGCCGGCTCTCCCAGCAGATGCGCCGCCTCCTCGACGACAAGGTCTTCCTCGAGAACCGGCGCATCGTCACCCTCATCCGCAGCATCGAGGGCCACGCGCTCGCCCTCCGCGACAGCCCGCCGCGGGGGACGGTCGCCGAGATGCCCGCCCAGCACGTCGAGGTCGGGCTGCCGTTCGAGCGCCCGCTCTACTCCCCCAGCGGCCGGGTCGCGGTCGACGACGCCGTGGAGGTCGCGGACGATGGCGGGCTGGACGCCGAGGCGCTCTTCGGCCAGTTCGCGGTGGACCGCGAGCGCCTGCGCGGCCAGGTCGACGCGGTGCTCGAGGCGGCGGACCAGGCGACGCTCGCCGACATCGTGGACGCGTACCCGATCGAGCAGGGCCTCGCCGAGGTCGTGGGGTACTTCCAGCTCGCGGCGGAGTCGCCGTGGGCCGAGATCGACGCCGGGCAGCAGCAGCGCCTGGCCTGGACCCTCCCCGACGGGGAGATGCGGGAGGCAGTCGTGGAACGCGTCATCTTCGTGAGGCCGGCATGAGCATCGGCGAGCCGATCAGCGGCCCCGGCCCGGCGCCGTCGTCCGCGCCGCACCCGGACGAGCTGCCCGCCGTCGTCACGCGCCTCTTCAAGGGCGTCCTGTACCGCGAGGCGGACGAGAAGCTGTGGCAGTCCCTCGGCGAGCTGAGCTCGCACGTGCAGGACCACGTCTCCGTCCTGGGGCTCGAGCTGTTCCTCGACGACGCCGAGGGCTACGCGTTCCTGCGCTCGCGCACCGACGCGGACGCCGAGCTGCCGCGGCTCATCCCGCGCCGGCAGCTCACCTTCACCGTGAGCCTCCTCCTCGCCCTGCTCCGGGCGCGGCTGGCCGAGTTCGACCAGCGCAACGAGGAGACCCGGCTCGTCATGAGCGAGGCCCAGCTGCGGGACATGCTCGCGGTGTTCCTGGCCGAGACGAGCAACGAGGCGCGGATGCTGGACCAGCTGAACGCGACGATCAAGAAGGTCGTGGAGCTCGGCTTCCTGCGCCGAATGCGGGGGCAGGAAGCGGAGTACGAGGTGGCCCGGATCATCAAAGCGTTCGTGGACGCGCAGTGGCTCGAGGAGTTCGACGCCCGGCTCGCCGACTACCGCGCGGCCCTGACCGAGGGGGACGGCGCGTGAGCGTGGACGAGCAGGAGCAGCTCTTCAGCCTCGAGGGGCTCGCAGACGAGACGGCGCAACCGGCGGGAGACGGCCAGGGGCTGCGGCCGGGCTTCCGGCTGCACCGGCTCGAGCTGCTGAACTGGGGCACGTTCGACGGCGGGGTGCGCACCTTCCGCCTCGACGGCGAGACGAGCCTGCTCACCGGGGACATCGGCTCGGGCAAGTCCACGGTGGTCGACGCCGTCACGACGCTCCTGCTGCCGGCGCACCGGATCGAGTACAACAAGGCCGCGGGCGCGCAGCGGAAGGAGCGCACCCTCATGTCCTACGTGCGCGGCTTCCACAAGAGCGAGCGCACGGCCGCCGGGGACAGCTCGAAGCCGGTCGCGCTGCGCGGGCCGGGCAGCTACTCGGTGGTCCTCGGCGTGTTCCGCAACGAGGCGCTCGGGAAGGCCGTCTCGCTCTCGCTCACGCTGTGGGCCACGCAGGAGGCGGGGCAGCCGAGCCGCTTCTACAGCGTCGCCGGGCGGGAGCAGGGCATCGCCGGGGACTTCTCGGACTTCGGCGGCGACCCGGCGAAGCTCAAGCGGACCCTCCGGGCCGCCGGGGTGGACGTCTTCGACGACTTCGGCCGCTACGAGTCCGCCTTCAAGCGCCACTTCGGGATCACGAGTGGACAGGCCATGGAGCTGTTCCACCGCACGGTCTCGATGAAGCAGGTCGAGAACATCACGCAGTTCGTGCGCGACAACATGCTCGACGACGACGACGTCCGGGCGAGGATCGACAACCTCCTGCACCACTTCGACGACCTGACAAAGGCGCACGACGCCGTGCTGCGGGCCAAGGACCAGATCGCCCGGCTCGAGCCCGTGCGCGACGGCGCCGCCCGGCACGACGAGCTCGCCGCCAGGGAGAGCCGCGGCCGGGCGCAGCGCGACCAGCTCAAGCCCTGGTTCACCGCCCGGCGCCTCGAGCTGAGCCTCGAGCACGAGGCCGAGCTGGCCCGGACGGCGGAGCGCCTCGAGCGCGAGCGCGGCGAGCGGCTCGCGGAGGAGCTCGCCGTGGAGCGGGAGCTCGCGCAGATCCGCGAGGACCTGCGCACGCAGGGCGGCGGCCGGATCGCGGCCATCGACGCGGAGATCACGGACCTGACCGCCGGGATGGAGCGGCAGAAGTCCAGGCGCTCCGCCTACGCCACGGCCGCCGAGGGGCTCGGCCTGCCCGATCCCGTGGACCGCGTCGGGTTCGACGACAACGCGAGCCGGCTCGACGCCGTCGAACGCGGCCTGCGCGAGCGCGGCGAGACCCTCGCGGACGAGCAGGCCCGGCTCCTCGCCGAGCGCAACGAGGCCGAGGCGCGCCGCGCCGAGCTCGACGCCGACGTCCGCAGCCTCTCGGCCCGGCAGAACCTCCTGCCCCGCCAGCAGCTCGAGCTGCGCGCCCGCCTCTGCGTCGGCGCCGGGATCGCCGAGTCCGCCCTCCCCTACGCCGGCGAGCTCCTGCGCGTGCGCGACGGCGAGTCGCTCTGGGAGGGCGCGGCTGAGCGGACCCTGCGCGGGTTCGCGCTCTCGCTGCTCGTGCCCGAGGAGCACTACGCGGCGGTGAGCTCGTGGGTCGACGCGAACAACCTCCGGGCGCGGCTCGTGTACCTCAAGGTCGGGGCGTCGTCCGGCTCCGCCGTCCCGACGGCCGAGCCGGGGACGCTCGGGTCCAAGATCGCCGTCAAGCCGGGCACGCCCTTCCGCGAGTTCCTGCTCGGCGAGCTGGCCCGCCGGTTCGACCACCGCTGCTGCGAGAGCCTCCAGGACTTCCGCCGCTCGCCGCGCGCCGTCACGCCGAACGGGCAGCTCAAGACCGGCGGCGGTCGGCACGAGAAGGACGACCGCCGGGACCTCCGCGACCCGCGCGGGTACGTCCTGGGCTGGGACAACCACGAGAAGATCGCCCGGCTGCGTGCCGAGCTCGAGGACGCCGAGGGGCAGCTGACGGTCCTCGGCGGGCGGATCGACCGGGTCGTCGAGGGCCTCGGCGGGCTCGCGCGCGGCCAGCAGCACCTCGGCGGCCTGCGCGGGGTCGCGTTCGAGGAGATCGACTGGCGCGGCACCGCCCGCAAGATCGACGCCCTTTCGGAGGAGAAGGCGCAGATCGAGGGGGCGAGCGACGCCCTGCGCGAGCTCGCCGCCCGGGAGGCCGACGCCGTCGTGCGCCTGGGGCGGGCCCGCGAGCGCGTCGCGGCGGTGCAGCGGCGGCAGGGCGCGAACGAGGCCGAGGAGCGGGCGATCGCGGAGGCGATCGAGGAGTGCCGGGCGGTGCTCGCCGAGTCGCCGGTCACGGACGACGCCGGGCTGCTCGCCGAGCTCGCGGAGCTCGCCGCCGGGGTGCTCGGCGAGGAGCAGCTGACGTACAAGACGGCGGAGCGGGCGCAGAGCCGCGTGCGGGAGCGGCTCACCGGGGAGCTCGACGCCCTGAACAAGCAGGTGGCCAGGGCCGCTGAGCGCACCATCAACCTCATGGCGGCGTTCCGCGCCGCCTACCCCGCCGAGGCGACCGAGTTCGACGAGTCCCTCGACGCCGCGCCGGAGTACAACCGGCTCCTGGCCCAGCTGCAGGGCAACGACCTGCCGCGGTTCGAGGAGCGGTTCAAGGAGTCGCTGAACCAGAACACGATCAACGAGGTCGTGGGCTTCAACGCCTTCCTCGACGCGCGCAAGACGGACATCGCGGCCCGGATCCGGGAGATCAACGCCTCCCTCGCCGAGATCGAGTACAACCCGGGCCGGCACATCCAGCTCGAGCACCAGCCCACCGCGGACTCGGACATCCGCGAGTTCGTCGCGGACCTGCGGGCCTGCTCGGAGGGGACGCTCGGGGCCGAGGAGCAGTACTCGGAGCAGAAGTTCCTGCAGGTCGAGAAGCTCGTGGAGCGGTTCCGGGGCCGGCAAGGCCTCACCGCGCTCGACGCGCGCTGGACGGCGAAGGTCACCGACGTGCGGCAGTGGTTCACGTTCAGCGCCTCGGAGCGGTGGACCGAGACCGGCGAGGAGCACGAGCACTTCACCGACTCGGGCGGCAAGTCCGGCGGGCAGAAGGAGAAGCTCGCGTACACGATCCTCGCCGCGGCGCTCGCGTACCAGTTCGGGCTGGCCCGCAGGGCGCCGGGGGGCTCGGTGGGGGCGAGCGGCGTGGCCGATCGGGGTTCAGCCCAGCGGGGCCGCCCCGAGCGGAGCTTCCGCTTCGTGGTCATCGACGAGGCGTTCGGGCGCGGCTCGGACGAGTCGGCCCGCTACGGGCTCGAGCTGTTCCGGCGGCTGCGGCTCCAACTGCTCGTGGTCACGCCGCTGCAGAAGATCCACGTGATCGAGCCCTATGTGGCACACGTGGGCTTCGTGGCCAACCCGACCGGGCAGGACTCGCGGCTGCGCAACATGACGATCCAGGAGTACCGCGACGAGCGGGACCGGCGTGCCGGCTGGGCGCGCCGCGCGGGCCGGGGCCGGGCCGGGGTGGACCGGCGTCGCCGAGCTCAGGGCCCTCGCGCAGCGCTCGTGGGACCGGGGCGAGCTCGTGCGGGAGGCGATCGCGCCCACGGGCCTGTACCCGCGCCGTCGTCCGCTCAAGCGGCCGACGGCGGCGCAGCTGCGGGACGACTACGCCGCCGCGCGCGAGTGGGCCACGCGGCTGCACGCCGCCGCGGGGCCGTTCCGGGTCGAGACGACGGAGGCCGGGCGGACGACGATCGGGGCGAACCTCGTCCCGTCCGCGGTCGTGTTCGACTCCCCCGGGGACGAGGCCGCGTTCCTCGGCCAGGGGCGGGAGCTCGAGGCGTTCCGCCGCCTCGCCGGCGAGGTCCTCGCCGCCGAACCCTCGCTCGAGGGCTGGCTCCTGCGGCGGCCGCTCCAGGCCCTCGAGGCGGCGGAGCGGCTGCCGGACCTCGTGCGGGCGGCACGCTGGTTCGCGGGCCATCCCTCCCCCGGCCTGTACCTCCGGCAGCTCGCGCTGCCCGGCATCCACACGAAGTTCCTCGAGGCGCACCGCCGCCTGCTGGACGAGCTCGTCTCGGCGCTGGACCCGGACCGGCCGCCGGGCGGGTTCGAGGCGCGGCACGGACTCCTGACCGAGGCGCCCGCCGTGCGCTTCCGCCTCCTGGACCCCGCGCTGGCCTTCCCCGGCGGGGCCACGGACGTCGTGCTGCGCGTGGACGACTTCGCCCGGCTGCGCCTCGACGTCGAGATGGTGATCGTGGTCGAGAACAAGGTGACCTTCCTGTCCCTCCCGCCGATGCCCCGGGCCGTGGCGGTCTTCGGGGCCGGGTTCGGCTCCGGAACCCGCGTGCCGGCCTGGGTCGCCGACGCGCGCCTCCTCTACTGGGGCGACCTCGACTCCCACGGCTTCGCGGCCCTCGACCAGCACCGGGCGGCCCATCCGCATGTCGAGAGCCTGCTCATGGACCGGGAGACGCTGATGGCGCACCGGGAACTGTGGGTCGAGGATCCGAAGCCGACGCGGGCGGCGCTCCCCCGGCTGACCGAGGCGGAGTCGGCGGTCTACGCGGAGCTGACCGGCGGTGGACTCGGGCCGGGCACGTGGGCGGGCGTGCGCCTGGAGCAGGAATACGTGCGCTGGGACTGGGCAGTGGAACGTCTGCTCCTGCCCGATGTTGTGGAACACGCGAACTCGCCTTCTGGCAATCTCAGTGATCCCGCCTGTAGCGTCGCTCCTGCCAGTTCGGAATCGGACATAGGGGAAGTCATGACCGAAGAGCCTCTGAAGGCGTACAACCTGTTCCTGAAGGTGCTCCGCGAGCATCAGCCCGTGCTCCTGGGTCGCTGCGAGGCCAAGGATCCTCTTGAAGGTGAGCGTCTGAGCAATCGGAAGATCGCGGAGTACCTGATGGACAATCCGAAAGCGGAGTTCGAATGGGCCCAGTTGCGAGCGGCCGACAGCGACAAGCCGGTCATCCACTGGAAGGACGCCCCGGAGCCGCAGCAGCTCCCGCGATAAACGACGACAACCCCGGCAGTCTTGCCGGCGACGCGATTCATCCGCGCTAGCGAGGAAGGGAGCGACGGCGTCACCAGCCGCCGCGGGTTGGCGTGCGCCCCTTCCCGGCGTCGTCTGGCATGGCCATTTCGGCCCGCAGGCCGAGGAGCCGGATCGGACGGCCCGGTTCGATGTCGACTGCGAGGTCCAGGGCCCGCGCGAGGACTTCGTCCGGGAACGGGGCGTACCTAATCTTGAGAGTCAGCCCGATCACCGGCCTTCCATCGGCCACGACGTCCTCGAGACGTGCGCCGTCAGCTCCCTCACGGCGTCGTCCACCATGGCGGTCGAGGTCGGGTCGCGCTGCGCGTACCAGGGCCCCATCCTGGGGCCGAACTCCGGGACCAGGTCTTGGGGATCGCAGCCGGCGAGCTTGGCGACGGTGTTGATTCCGAGATTGGCCAGCCGGCCGGACACCTTGGTCCCGACGCCCACAGCTCCCTGGCCGGCCGGCTTGCCGAATCCGGTGGCGACCTTGGCCCGGACCAGGATGTCGCCGATGCCCACGCTGCAGTGCAGCCGCATCCGCTCCAGGACGGCGGCCCGCACCTGCCGGGCGTAGGCCTCTGGATCCTCCGTCTCGATGCCCACGAAGGCCTCATTCCAGCCCAGCACCTGCGCGGTGGCGCCGGGCTGCTTAGCCGCGATACGCGAAGAATTGGACGAGCTCACGCCAACAGGTCGTACAAGATGATGATGGCGCCGCATGCGACCATGTTCCCCGCCTGCAGGTACACCCCAACCGTGAGTCCTACACCAAGAAATGCACAAATGACGAGCGAACCATCAGAGGCTCTAGGATGAGGCCGAAGCTGGACTGAACAGCCGGAGAGGGAGAGCAATCGCATGAAAGCCGTCGAGTCCAACCTGCTGAAGTTTCTGCAGGCGTCGCCGCAGTTCGTGATCCCGATCTACCAGCGCACGTACAGCTGGACGATCAAGGAGTGCCAGCAGCTCTGGGACGATGTCATGCGCGCCGGCAAAGACGACAAAGTCAACGCCCATTTCATCGGCTCGGTGGTCTACATCCAAGAGGATCTGTACCAGGCTTCTCGGCAGTCGCCTCTGCTCGTGATCGACGGACAGCAGCGCCTGACTACTGTCTCACTGATCCTTGAGGCCCTTGCACGGCATGTCGAGGGTGAGCCTATTGATGGATTCAGCGCCCTCAAGATTCGCCATTACTTCTTACAGAACCCTCTCGAGTCAGGGGACAGGGGGCACAAGCTGCTTCTGACTCAGAATGACAGGACGAGCCTGCTCGCTCTTGTACGCCAGCAGCCACTTCCTGACAATAGCTCGATCCGTGTTAGGGAGAACTTCGAATTCTTCGACCAAGCGGTCGAAAAGCTCGATTCGAACCTTGATGCCCTGTGCAAAGGCCTCCTCAAGCTCATGATCGTCGACGTATCACTCAGCCGCGGACAGGACAACCCGCAGTTGATCTTCGAGAGCATGAATTCGACCGGTCGGGAACTGAGCCAGGCCGACCTGATTCGGAACTATGTCCTCATGGGGCTCGATCCAGATCATCAGACGCAGCTGTACGAAGCCCACTGGCGTCCCATGGAGACACGCTTCGGTCAGGAATCCTACGGCACTCACTTCGACCGCTTCATGCGCGATTACTTGACGATCAAGTCCTCTGATATCCCGAATGTCAAAGCGGTCTACGAAGCGTTCAAGGACTATGCCACCCTCGGTCCAATCGCCAATGCCGGCGTCGATTCACTCGTGCAGGACATCGAACGGTTCGCGAACTACTACTGTGCGATGGCCCTGGGGAGGGAGCCCGACAAACGCCTGGCCGAAGCCTTTCAGGACCTCCGAGAGCTCCGAGTCGACGTCGCGTACCCGTTTCTGCTGGAGGTGTACGCGCGCTACGACGAGGAACGGCTGAGCCGAGACGACTTCCTCATGATCGTTCGGCTCGTCGAGGCTTACGTGTTCCGGCGTTCGGTCTGCGCGATCCCGACGAACTCGCTCAATAAGACGTTCGCCACCTTTACGCGAAACCTCAACGATGACTCCTACCTCGAAAGCGTCCAGGCGGCGTTCCAGTTGCTGCCTTCTTACAGACGCTTCCCGAACGATGACGAATTTCGCCGCGAATTCGAATTGCGGGACATCTATAACTTCCGCAGCCGTAGCTACTGGCTGCGTCGAATCGAGAACGATGGCCGCAAGGAGCGCGTGCCGGTCGATGAGTACACGATCGAGCACATCATGCCCCAGAACAACGACCTCCCAGCAGCCTGGCGAAACGAGATAGGGCCCGACTGGGAACGCGTGCACAAGACCAAGCTCCACACACTGGGAAACCTCACCCTAACCGGCTATAACAGCGAGTACAGCGACAATCCCTTTGCCGAGAAACGGGACAGGGCTGGCGGTTTCCGCGAAAGCCCTCTACGCCTCAACGCCGGACTCGGAACGACTGCCAGATGGAACGAAGACGCGATCGACGCGCGCGCCGCAAAGCTCTCAGAAATCGCAACGCGAATCTGGCGAGCGCCGGACCTCCCCACCCACGTTCTCGACTACTATCGGCCGGCCAGTACTCCAGCAGTCGCAGCCTCCTACGCCATCGACGACCACCGCAACCTGACGGCCGGAACGGCGACCCGTGACCTCTTCGAGCAGTTCCGCAAAGAGGTCCTCTCCCTCGACCCGGCAGTGACCGAAGAGTTCCTGAAGCTGTACATCGCCTACAAAGCAGAGACCAACTTCGTCGACGTCATCCCCCAGACGACTCGCCTACTGTTGTCGATCAACATCCCATTCCACGAGCTGAACGACCCGCGCGGACTGGCCCGCGACGTCACCAACCTCGGCCGATGGGGGAACGGCGACTGCGAAGTATTCCTCGACTCGAGCACCGAACTTTCTTACATCCTAAATTTGGTCGGGCAGGCGTTTGAGCGACAGATGGACATTGATCCGGCATAGCCCGGGTGTATGCCCGGCACCAGGGACCAATCAGCCGGAAGGCGGCTTCCTTATATCCATATTTCGCTGAAATCGCGTCTGATTTAGCCGGGCCAATCGCGTCCGGGAGCGACGCCGTCACCAACCGCCACGGGTTGGCGTGCGCCCCCGACGGGCGTCGTCGAGCATGGCCATCTTGGCCCGCAGGCCAGGAGCAGGATCGGCGGCCCGGTTCGATGTCGGCTGCGAGGTCCAAGGCCCGCGCGAGGACTTCGTCCCGGTCGAAGGTCTCGGGAATCTTCTTCCCGTGGGTCGTGGTGACGAATGGGGCGTACCGAATCTTAAGGCAGCCCCCCGACCACGGGCCTTCCATCGGCCACGGCGTCCTCAAGAACGTGCGCCGTCGGCTCCCTCACGGCGTCGTCCACCATGTCGGTCGCGGTCAGGTCGCGCTGCGCGTACCAGGCCCCATCCTGGGGCCGAACTCCGGGACCAGGTCCTGCGGGTCGGACGCCGCGAGCTCCGGCCGCCGAAGCACCTCGACCGCCGGGATGAACTGGTCCAGATCGACGTGCACCACCCACCGGATTCCACGCACCCCACCAGTCTGCCCACAACAGCGTTGGGTCATGAAGAGTGAACCGTCCGCTCCGAGCATAGGTGCCTATCTCTCTCGCTGGCATAGGACTACCATTTCTACACATACCGTCGCGTCTGGGGGCGCAGCCCGAGGAAGAAGCCCACCGTGGTCGCCCCCCAGCCCCAGTCGATCAGAACCCCCGACGGCGGCACCCTGGCCGTCTACAGCTACGGCACCGGGCCGGGCGCCGTCCTCCCCGCAGGCAGCCTGACCCGCACCGTCCTGTACGGCAGATTCGCCAGCAGGCTCTCGACCACCATCCCGGTGCACGTGTACGACCGGCGGGGCCGCGGCCGCTCGAGCCCGCAGCCGGCCGACTATTCCATGCAGACCGAACTGGACGACTTGAAGGCCGTTCTGGACGCCACGGGGAGCTCCGTCGTCCTCGGCCACAGTTACGGCGGCGGCATTGCGCTAGAGGCCGCGCTGCGCCTGCCGGTGAGCCGGGTCGCCGTCTACGATCCCGCCGTCAACATCGAAGGATGCCTGCCGACGCGAATGCTGCCCCAGCTGGTCGACGCGGCGGCCAGAGGAGACCACGTCCGGGCCGTCATGGTCTTCTCCCGAGTGGTCGACCCGCGGATGCAGAAGGTGCGTCTGCCCGACCCGGCCAGCCGGGTGCTCCTGTGGGCCGCCTCCCGCCTGACGAGGGATGGACGCGCGTGGAAGGAGATGGTCCCCGCCCTCGCCCAGGAGATCTCCCTGCTGGACAGCAGCCGGGCAGCCCCCGATCGGTACGGCGGCATCGCTGTCCCCGTCCTGCTGCTTGCCGGCGCCAATAGTCCCCGGTACTTTCACACGATCGCCTCCAACATTGCCGCGTCCCTCTCGAGCGGCACCAGCCTGATCGTCCCGAGAGCGGACCACGGCGCCCTGCACCACCCGTCCGAGACGATCCTCACGCTCTTCCGGCGGTTTCTGGGGCAGGGGGTGTAGGGTCCTGCAGGCTCAGGCCGCGTTCTCGGGGCTGGGCCTCCGCTCGAGCGTGGTGACCAGAGCCGCCATGGCCAGGGTCGCGACGCTCAGCACAGCCAGAAGGGTCCCGCCGGGAGTCTGGAAGCTGAAGATGCCCAGGCCGTGCGCAATGACGGCCCCGACCATGGTGGCCAGAACCGACGCGGCGATCGCCCCCGGCACTGGGCCGCCGCGTCGCCGTGAGAGGCAGAGGAGCACGATGCCGCCGGCCAGGGTGGTGGCGCCGCCGAGGAACAGGATCCACAGGGCTGCGTCGGCCCCCTGCTCCGCCAGATCGTGCCGACGGGTGCTGCCGATCGTGATTCCGAGCCACAGCAGCAGGTCGATCGTTGCCGTGACGATGGCGACGACGCCGGCGGCGATCCGGATCCGAGAGCGTGCGTGGTGGGCCGAGATTAGGGCTTGGGCGCCCGCCGTAGTGCCATGCGTGATGTCCATGTCCTTGGAAGTCACTGGATGTGCCCGCGGCGGCGCTGTTCCCCGAGCCAGCCCGGGTACTCGTCCAGCACCATCCCGTAGAGGTCCTCGGGGCGGGTGGTGTCGACGTCGCCGACCGGCTTGTAGTCGGCATTGTCCACGTACCGGTCCTCGAGGTCGTCCACCTTCTGCAGGAAGGCAATGCTCTCGCTGCCGATGGAGAAGAACTGCCAGAAGACCGGCGCGTACGAGGCTCGGGTGAGCTCCGCGACGGCCGCGGTGCGGCTGTTCGGGGCGCCATCTGTCAGGAATACCGCGAGCACGGGCTGCCCGTCGGAGGCCCCGACGGGCTCTACACTGCGGCGGCGCAGGAGCCCGCCAGACGTCTGCGGGGTGAAGCCGTAGTGCTGTAGGACCGTGGCGAACGCCGCCGCATAGTCGGTGGTGCCCATCCGGCGGCGGCGGACGATGTCATCGATGACGCCGCGGAAGTTGTCCAGAGTCACCGTGCCCTCGAAGCGGGCGGCGGAGTCGAAGGTGAACAGGTCGATCTCGCCGTCGTCATCGAGATGGACGCCGAGGGCGAGGACCTTCTCGACGAGGCGCTGCATGGCCCCGCTGCCGTACTGCTTGCTCATCGAGCCCGAGTAGTCGAGCACGAGCGCGACCTTGGACTTCTGCCCGCCCAGACGGGCCGTGTCGACGGCCGCGGCGGCCGTCTTGGCGAGGCTGAGCAGCTCGGGAGCCTTCTGCTCCACCTTGTCCAGTGTGATCCCCATCGCTGTTTCCTTCCGGTGCTGGCCCGCCAGCTAGTGAGGTCAGGCGGGGTGTTCCCTGATGATGTGTGCCAGTCCGGCACGTGGTTCACATGCATGCAGCGGGCGAGGGGAGCGGAAGTGTCCGCGCCCCTCGCCGCTGTCACTTGTCGCAGGCCCAGCCGTCACTGTCGCCGTCGAGGGCAGGGCGGTAGCCGGGCTGCGAGATGTGCAGCGGGGCCACTCCGGCCGCCCTGACGGCGTCGCAGTTCTTGTAGTAGACGCTCGAGGGAGCCGGCGCCGCAGGTGCCGGTGCTACTGGAGCGGGAGCCACGGGTGCTGGCGCTGGCACGGGAGCCGGAGGGGGAGCAGGGGCCGGGGCCGGAGCTGGCGCGGGGGCAGGCGCCGGGGCCTGCGTCGGCTCGGGTGCCTTCTGGTTGGTCGGGGCGGTCTGGTCCGGGCAATCGCTGAGGATGCGCTTCATCGCGTCGTGCTCGGCCTGATTCACCCACAGGCTGTAGGTGGCCTTCACCGAGATCTGCCGGGCCACGTACTCGCAGCGGAAGGCCTTGTTCGGCGGCAGCCACGTGGCGGCGTCGCCGTCGCCCTTCTGCTGGTTGATGGGCCCGTCGGTGGACTGCAGGTTGAGCGGATCGTTCGCGAATGCGGTCCGCTGGGCCAGGCTCAGCTGCTGGGCGCCCTTCTGCCAGGCGTCAGAGAGCGCCACGACGTGGTCGATCTGCACAGCAGCGGAGTTGGGGCCGCGGACGAAGTCGATCCCGGTGCCGGTGTACGGGTCCTCGAGCCGCCCCGTCAGGACGACACAGTTGTTCGTCCCGGGCTTGAACGTCTCCCCGCTCAGGTCGCGGGCGAGCATGTCGTTGCGGGTGTCGCAGCCGTTCCGGTCCACGTCGGCCCACGCCTGGCCGAACTGCGTCCGGTCGTAGCCCGTCTTCGGGGCCCGTCCCTTGATCGGGAGCGTCGCTAGCAGGTCCAAGGCCTTGGTGGCGTAAGCCGGCTGCTCCTGGAGCACTGAACCCTCTGCTGCGACGACCGCGTCAGCATCCAGCGGCGCGATATCGGACGTCGTCGGAGTCGGCGTAGCCGTGGGGGTCTGGGCCGGGGCCGACGGCGCGGCGACGGCAGCCGGATTCTCGGACGAGGACTGGGCAAGCCGGTCATCCGTCGCCGACCTCGGGGCGACAGCTGCCGCCACGACGAACAGGACGAAAGCTGCGCCCAGCACGGCCCCGCCCATCTTCCGGCCGCCCGGGATGCGGGCCCAGGACCGCCTCCCCGTGGCCACGATGTAGAGGCCCGTCAGGACTGCGGCAAACGACAGGACGAGCAGGAAGCCGGCGAAACCTCCTCCTACCAGGAGCAGGATGGCGAGGAGCGCGACGATTCCGCCGACGATCCACGTCGAGCGGCCGGGCTTTCCCGGAATCTTCGCTCTGCGGCCGTCAGGCGGCAGCTGGGTGTAGCCCATATTCGGTTATCCCCCATGGATAAAAGTTCTGACGACCTCCGAAATCGACGGAGGCATGAGCCGGAGTCTAGGGCTCATTCCCGATCACCAGTGACCGGGTTCGGAAAGACGAGTACACAAACCAAGAACACGTAGTTATGGCGTGACCACAAGCAGTCTGGAGGTGCCGTCTCCCTCTCTGATGATTCGAACGCTCACCCCACCCAGGACGAGATCGTGACCGCCGAGGAAGGCGCCATAGCGCCTGAGCCTCTCGTGAGCGGGAAACGAGCTGAAGTGAGAGGCCGCATCGTGGAAGAAGATGGCTGGCAAGGAGAGACCCGCGAGCATCTCTTCCCGGTGCGCGGCAAGCTTCCTGTCCACTCTGGTGAGCTGGTCGGGGGTGAGCAGCAGCACGAGCGCGAGCACCGCCGCCACCACGAGACTGATGCTGTTCACTGTCACGGCGAAGGCGAGCACGAATCCGAGCACGACCAGCAGTGAGCGTCCGCCGACGTTGATGATCCTCGACACGTTTCGATGCATGGCGATTCTGGCGAGCAGCAGGCTGGCCTCCGCCATGGCGAGCAGCTGGCCGTCATCGAGCACCAATTCCTTCACGAGCCTGCTTCCATCAGGCAGCACACGGTCCTCCTCGCCAAACTGTCGAATTCGCACGGCACACCACCCTTCATTACGCGCCCTACAGAAAATGCTTCCAGAGGTAGTCGCGCCGAACGGCTTCATCGGGAATTCCTCGGGGAATCCTCGGCTATGCGCCAACGTCTCAGGCAGCAGCTCCGAACTGCCGACTTCATGAATCGTGTCCCCGAGCGGCTGTCAGATGTGGGGTCGCGTGGTAGAAAGGCCACGTATTCCGTGCGCCGGCACTGCTGGCGAAGGGCCTACCTCGGGGGGAACCATGATCGACTTGACCAACGGCTCGCTGTTCAAGCTACAGCCCATCAACATGCAAGACGTCGCCGGCGACATCCAGCCGCTGCTCGTCCAGGGCGAGAACCCCATCGCGGCGTTCCGCGGGATCCGCGACTTCGTGACCTTCACGGACAAGCGGATCATGACGGTCAACATCCAGGGGATGACCGGCAAGAAGCGCGACTTCACGTCCCTCCCCTACTCAAAGATCCAGGCGTTCTCGGTCGAGACCGCGGGGACGTTCGACCTCGACGGCGAGCTCGAGATGTGGTTCAGCGGCCTCGGCAAGGTGCGGCTCGAGTTCAAGGGAAACGTCAACGTGCAGGGGCTGTCGCAGCTGATTGCTCAGTTCGTGCTCTAGGTCGAACGACCGTGGCGCGCTCGCTTCCCGAATCCCCCGGCTTCGAGGCGGGGCACGAGGCCGAGCGGGCCGTCTGGGAGCGGCTCGTCGACGCGCTGCCGGACGACGCCGTCGTCTGCCACTCCGTGCAGGTGCGCGACGGCGCCGCCGAGCACGAGATCGACCTGCTCGTGCTGTGGCCGCACGTCGGCATCGCGTGCATCGAGGTCAAGGGCGGGCGTGTGAGCGTCGACGGCGGGCAGTGGTACCAGTCGGACCGGGGCGGGAAGCACCGGATCAAGAGCCCGGTCGCGCAGGCACAGTCGGCGATGCACGGCTACCGCAACATGGTGGGCGACCACCTCGGCACCCCGCTCACGAGCCGCATGGTCTACCTCGCCGCCTTCCCGTACACCGACGTCCCCCACAACTGGACGATGGCCGGCGTGCCCCGGAGGCTCGTCCTCGACCGGCGTGATCTCGACAGCCCGCTCGATCTCGCCGAGGCCCTGCGGGGCGCGATCCACGCCGAGGCTTCCGGGCACGCCACGCTCGCCCCCGCCTACGCCGCGCGCCTCGAGCGCTTCGTCGCCGGTTCGCTGGCGGAGGACGACGGCGGGCAGGGGCCGGCGGTCGAGTCCGAGGACGTGCAGGACACGCTCACGGAACGGCAGTCCGTCCTGCTCAACGCGACCCGGTCCCTCCGGCACGTGCGATTCATCGGCGGCGCGGGCAGCGGGAAGACGTGGCTGGCCGTCGAGAAGGCCAAGCGCCTTTGCCGCCAAGGCCTGAGGGTGGGTCTGTTCTGCTACAACAAGGGGCTCGGCGAGCACCTCGCACGCCAGACCAAGCGCTGGAAGCACCGGCAGCCCGTCTTCGCGGGCGAGTTCCACGAGTATGCCCTGAGCCTCGGGGTGCCTCCAGGCTCCGGGCAGGAGTACTTCGACGCCGACATGCCCAGGCTGCTCGCCGGGATCGGGTCCCGTCTGGACCCGTCCGAGAAGCTCGATGCGATCGTCGTCGACGAGGCGCAGGACTTCGCGCCGTCCTGGTGGGAGGCCCTCCTCTCCTGTGTCCGGGACCCCGACCGCGCCACGGTGTACGCCTTCATGGACAGCCAACAGGACGTCTACCGCCGCTGGGACGGCGCCGACCTCGCCCAGTCCCGAGACGCCGTCGTCCGCTTCGCGCCCCTCCACGTCGACGACAACCTGCGCAACACGCGGCGGATCGCCGAGACATTCCGCTGCTTCGCCGGCGAGCACTTCACCCCGCGCACCGGGACAGGGCTGCCGGTTCGGCTCGTCCAGGCCGCCACAGAGGATGCGCTGGACCGGGCATCCGACTGCGTCGACGCGCTCCTCGAGGACGGCTGGGCGAACAACCAGATCGCCCTGCTCACGACACGCCGACGGCACCCGATCCACCAAGAGGCGTTCGACGCCGGCCCGGAGGCGGTCGCCGAGTACTGGCGTGCCTTCCACGACGGCGAGGGCGAGTTCTACGGGCACGTCCTCGGCTTCAAAGGCCTGGAGCGGTCGGTCGTGATCCTGTGCGTCGACGGGTTCAAGGAGATGGCCCGCGCCGCCGAGCAGCTCTACGTGGGGCTGTCGCGGGCGCGGAGCCTGCTTGTCGTGGTCGGGGATCCGGAGATCATCCGCGAAGCGGGCGGGGACGAGATGGCCCGGGCGCTTGCGTCGGCAGAGGTGTGGCAGCCGTAGCCCCTTGCAGACACAACTGTGCCGCCCCAATTCCCCACTACGAGTGCCGTGATGCGAGTTCTACATAAAGCCGTTCCACGACAGCAGGGATGAGCTTCGCACCTACGCTCTCGGACAGTTCCTCGCGGTAGTGATCTACCCACAGGGCGACCTTCGCCTGCAGATTCGGGGGCAACCCCTCGAAGTGCGAGGTATTCCTGCTCGGTATGCTCTCGTCCAGTCGCGTTTCTTCCGCCGGGGTAGCGTTCGACGGCGATTGGGGTAGGTCACCCAGCTCTGGCACTGTGAAGGGATCGGCGACCCGGGCAATCGTCTGCGGAACCGCGTGCTCGGATGCAGCAACTGATGGATCCACGAATGGATCGGCTGCTGCATCGCGATCGCCATCGCCATTCGGCAGCAAGTCCCGCAAGACCCCTGGAACTCTGCCTGCCGGGATCACCAAGTCAAGCATCGTAGTCGTGCGTGTGAGGGCGATGTAGAGCAGACGGAGTCCGTGGGGCATCTCCACGATTCGCTGGGGATCAACGACAATTACAGCGTCGAACTCCAGTCCTTTGGCGTCCGCGGGAGTAACGAGATTGATGGATCCTGAGAGCTCTCCCGAGGTCGATTCTGCCCATTTGAGCCCCTCGTGGCGGAACTTCGTCCGCAATTCCTCCCAATGGTCGGGATGAGCGATGATGCCGACGAAATAGCCTCGACTGCGATCGATGACTGCTTGGGCCACTGCCGCGCCCAATTCGTCCTCTGGCACCAGGCTCCACACGGGTGCGTGGTCGACCTCCCGGAGAACCAGAGGCGGCTGAACCGCCGGCGCGGCCGACGCCAGCACAGGGACGGCTAGGTCGAAGGCCTGTTTCGGGACGCGGTAGCCGTGCTCAAGTGGGGCCACTTGAGCAATGAGCCCGAGCTCCAAAGCGCGGATAACTGGATCCCATGAGTCCCGGGCGTGGGGACCGGTTGACTGCGCGATGTCACCGACGACGGTCATGGAACCATTGCGCGATCGGGCACGCAAGGCAACCAGCTCCATGTAGGAGAGGTCCTGCGCTTCGTCGATGACGATGTGCTCGTACTTCTGGGGCACTTCTCGCATCAGCGCCTGAGCCAGGTCGACTACCGCAAGGTCCGCCCTCGTCCACGGTTCGTCGGCGATGCGAGACGCCATCGGCCGGTAAAGGAGCTCCAACTCCCCGTGGGAGAACTCCTTATTCGCCTTCGTGAGCCGGTCGCGCGACCCGTAGAGCTCGCGCACCAGCTGAGCGGGCGTGAGCTGCGGCCACATGCGCTCAACAGCTCCTTCGACTGAGGCAGGATCCAACAAGCTCTCCGGATCAATCCCCCGGGCATTGCCCAATCGATCAGCACAGGCTTCCACGAGTCGCCGTCGGAGGTGAAGGCGTCCTTCGGCATACGGGATCGGCTTGATGCCGTCAAACAGGAGTTTCGCTTCCTGAGGGCTGAGCCTAAGGGCAGTGGCCGAATTCCTCCTGCGCACCAGGACATCGTCCTTGGGGACGCGCGGACGGAGTCGGATTGCCCGGTTGAGGAGCCCCGCCATTGGTGCGGAGCCTTTGAGGGCAGCGGTCTCGTCCCCTTCCTCACCGCGGACCCTGATCTCGCCCCTGAGGACAGCCTCGAGGGACTGCTGCACGACATCCTCGTCGCCTAGGCCAGGGAGTACCTTCCGGATGTAGCGGGCGAATGTCGCATTCGGCCCGACGATCAGGATGTCTTGAGGTTGCATAGACTCTTGGTGGTTGAAGAGAAGCCACGACACGCGATGCAGGGCTACGGCCGTCTTCCCCGTCCCCGGTCCGCCCTGGATGACCAGCAATTGGTCTTTGTCCTGCCGAATCAGCTTGTCCTGGGCCGCTTGGATGGTGGAGACGATGTCTGCCATCTCGCCCGTCCGCTTGCGGCTGAGGACATCCTGCAGGAGCTCGTCGGCACCGTAGCTGAATGTCTGGAGGGCCTCGAGCCGTTCTGCGATCTCCTGAAAGACCAGATCGTCAAAATCCCGAATTTCGTTATAGGGAGCGTTGAAGGTCCGTTTCCACGCTAGTCCTTGAGGGTCAGATGGGGAGGCCTGGTTGAAGGCCGATGCTGCCGGCGCCTGCCAGTTCATGACCAAGAGGTTCTTCTCATGATCGAAGATCGGAACCTTGCCGACGTAATAGGACTCGCCGTCCGAGGTCGTCATGCGCCCGAAGGCAACAGGTTCATCGGCAGAGACGACAGGACGTTTAGCTGCCGCAGCCTTGAAGGCCCTTCGCTCGACGGCGGTGCCTCCCGAAGAACCGTTCTTCAGCCACTCCGCTGCCTCAGACCGGAAGTCGTAGGCGACGTCAAAGTATTCCTGCTCTGCGCGGATCACCTCGGCCTTTCGGCCGAGCGTCGCGGATGGCTTTTCTGTCAACTGTCCCCCCATGAGATGGCTGTCCGATGATGATCGGAAGATTACAGCGTCGGTCTGACAAAACTTTCGGCCCGTCCTGAGGCTCAAGCAACCTCCACAGCTCCTATCGCCAGCCGCTGAATGGACCGAAGCCATGTGTTCGGGGGTCTCGACTAGTCCAGTCGAAACCCCGACGCACACAGAACGGTCTCCCAGCTGCCGAGCAGGAACTACCGGATGTTTGCCGCGTTGCAGAGTCTCCGGACGTCACACGACCGGCACTTTGATCGTTCTGGCTTCGGCACGTACTCGCGCCGCTTGAGGCTCTCGACTGTAGCGATCACCATCGCCTCAGCATTCACTATGGTCTGCTGATCGATGTTGACGTCTTGCCGTTGTGTTGTGCCCAGGTCGTGGATGAAAGCTGCTGAAACATTGAGCCCTTCGCGGCGTCCGGCATCGGCGTAGATCTGGAGCTGAAGTGGATTAGTCTGTCCACGAGTTGAGGTCTTGTAGTCGACGATTGCCAGACTTCCCACTTGACCGTTGTGCTCGTCGTAGATCACATCCGCTCGGCCCGAGATGACGGCACCCTCCAGATAGAGTTCGAAGGGGCGCTCGGTGGCCCAGGTGCGCAGGAGATCCGACGGGTGATCGGTCACATAACGCTGGACCAGTTTGCGGGCCTTTTCACGCATTTCCTTGTGACCCGCTTTATTGGCGTACGGCAGGAAGAATTCAGAATCGAGCAGCCGGTCGATCTGCGTCTCGGTCGGGAGTACTCCTGTGGCCTTGGTCTTCTCGGCGATCACGCGCATCGCGTGGTGGACTGCGTTGCCGTAGCCCAGTTCGGCCTGAATCGTCGGCATGAAGCCCAGCTGGATCTTCAGTTCGTAGCTACGTGGACAGGAGTCGAACGCGGCCAGCTCGCTGTACGTGATGGCCAGTTCCGAATTTGCCGCGCCACTCTTGCCGGAAATTGACGTCGGCTGGCCATCGTTCGTGAAGACTCGGCGGGCGTAGTCGTAGTAGGGCGAAGAGCTACGGTTCTTGCCTCCCTTCATCCGCGCGTGGCATGAAAGCAGGACGCCATCTCGGGCCCGAGTGAGGGCGACGTAGAAGAGACGGCGTTCGTCGTCGTCTGTGCCTTCGTATCGTCCGACGTCGAATCGGCCCAGCAGTGATGGTGGCCAGTCCTGTCGGTTTCCGTTCTTACTCGATGGGAAGCGGGTCTTCACCAGCGAGGGCAGGAAGACTACCGGCCACTCAAGCCCCTTGGCGCCGTGGACTGTTCCGAGCGCGACCCCATCCTCGAAGAGATCTTCCTCGCCAGCGAAGTCGTCGTAGCTGCCGACCGCGAAATTCGACAGCAGGATTGCAAAATTCTTGTAAAACCACTCGCCGCCGCTCCTTGCGCCTACCTGCTCACCGGGGTTGTCAGGATCCTTACGCGCCCGCCAGCTCACGCCCTCGTAATCCGCGAGGACGTTGGTGAACCGGGCGATTGTGCCCAGTCGGTTCCGCGTCAGGCCGTCGGTGAGATTCCAATGGTTCACGCCGAGAAGCTCGACGAGAACGTAGAAGTCTCCAACCAGGCTCTCATTGAACTCGCTGCCTAGCGCCTTTGACTTCCACGCAACCAGGTACTCATTCAGTACCTCGCGATTCGCTGTCGTAAGGCCGAAAATGCGCGTGTAGTCGCCTAGAAGGCGATTCAGCGTGATGGTTTGGCGTGGGCCGAACTGCTTGGGCGACCAGTCGACCCCGCCGATCCAGGAGTAGGTGGCTGCGAACACCTCCGCTTCCGGCTGGGCGAACAGGCCGGTCCTTCCACCAGGCTGGACGGGGATTCGGTGAGCAGCGAGTGCCTCAAGGATCGCCGGGTACGCCGCCTTCCCTCGCACGAGGATGGCGATGTCGCTGTACTTGACGCCGTTTCGGTAGAACTCAATGATCTTCTTCGCAATTTCCTCCGCCTCGTCATGCTCCGTGCCAGGGTTTTGAGAGAATGCCACGGACGGCCCGATCGCATCGCGAATCGACCGCATCTCCTTGTCGATGCGCCCGGAGATCGTTGCGGCGAATGCGTTGGCGAGTTCAACGACGCCGGGGCGGGAACGACGATTGGTCAGCAAGCGGAATTGCTTGACATTCGGATATCGGTCTTGGAATGTCACAATGTTCTCAACCGCCGACCCGCGCCACTGGTAGATGGCCTGGTCATCGTCACCCACGACCACCACGTCGGCGGTGCCGCGGGGCTTTGCCAACTGCGAGATCAAGCGCTCTTGGGCAGGATTGACATCCTGATACTCGTCAACCACCAGGTGCCGCAGCGGTTTCGTGACCTGCGCGTGGATCTCGGCGTTCTCGAGCGCCTCGACGGCACGAACGATTTGGGTCCCGAAGGACATGAACTGGTAGCGGTCAAGCATTGCGTAGTACTCGGTGACCGCCGATTTGAAGGCATCTTCAGGCAACGAGTCGACAGCGATCAGCTCGTTCTCGATGACGTCCACGCCTCGCTGGAACATCATGATGTTCCGGAACAGTGTTTGGGTCGCGAGGTTCTTGATGCCGAGACGGTGGCTTTCGCGGTAAAGCAGGTTCGTGAGCTGATTTGTGTCTAGGGGCGTGTACGTCTCGTAGCTCGGCACGTACGTCTGGAGCATCCGAAAACAGTACGCGTGGATCGTGCCAACAAACAGCCGCCCAAGCCGGTCGCTCGCCTCTGCTCCCTGAACCGCCGTCACGCGGTCGCGGATACGCTCCTTGAGCTCTGCGGCAGCCTTCTCTGTGAAGGTGAAAGCGACGATGGACTCTGGCGGCTCACCGTCGACGAGGAGTGATGCTACTCGCTGTGACACAACTTCCGTCTTGCCAGAGCCGGCCGCGGCGATGATCTGGAGATGGCTTCCACGATGGGCAACAGCCTCGGCCGCGTCGCCCTCAAGCTTCGGGACGTCTGTGGTTGCACGAGGTTCAGAGGCCGACCCGAAGCTCTTCGACTTCTGGTAGCTGAAACCCAATTGATCCTCCCCGTTGCGGAACACTCGGCGCCTCCCTTGCGCCAACATTCGTGCCGCTCAAATGAGGATCGCAGCTCAAAGGCGAGCAGCCTCGAAACTTTAGGAATTCATGGGCCAATCTTGCGGCATGCGCTAATTTGAGAATGCCTTTCCAAGCGTGGCATACGAAATCCTGAGATTGCCAGATGTCTTGGATCTCGACGTGGCCCGTTGAAGCAGCTTGAGAGGCAAAGGGGACGCGCTACGACAGGTCTTGCTTCCCGGGGGAAATCGGCGGCCCCATCGCCGCGGTCAAGCTTCGGAGGACCTGCGGAGGGCTTCGAGGGCGTGGGCCCAGGGTATCCGTTCTTGCTCAAGTCGGATGCCGCCGCGTTCACTGAGGCCCGTGACGACGGCCAACTCATCCGGATCCAGGTGCGTGAGGGCGCCCATCGCGGGCGTTGGCTCGGGGACCCAGAGATCTGTGAACGCATCGAGCGTGGCGAGGTCCATGAGAACCGTATGGGGTAGGAGTGCCTGAGCCCGGAGGCGGTTGAGGATTGCGAAGCCGTGGGTGTCCAGATCGCCCCAGTACACGAGTCGCGCGGTCTCGACCCACGGCAGCCTGCTGATCCGCTCCACAGCGTAGCCCGAGCCGTGCACCACGATGGCATCGTGCCATGGGGGCATCGCAAGGACTGACTCGAGGTTCTCAAAGACGAACACGGTCCGCGGGCGGATCGCGAGGCCCGCCGCCTCCGAGAGTGGCGCGGCCACATCGCAGAGACCACCCGGGGCGAGAGCCGGGTCGAGGAAACGCATTCGGATGAGATCCGGTTTGGGCGCCAGCCCGAGATCCTCCCGGCCTGTTGCAGCGCGGTGCAATCTCGCCACGAGTGGCTCGTGCCTGCCCACCCACTTCGTGTCCACGCCCCGGATCGGCAGCTGGCGTATGTAGAGTCCGGATTCGGGATGCTCGGAGAGCCATGCGAGGGTGTCCGCGAGTCTGCCGAAGTCCGCATCGTCGAGGTCGGTGATCGCTCGTATGGAACGCACGACGGCGTCTCGCAGCTCGCGCGCGCGGGCAGGGTCGCCACCGTGGGCACCCCCGATGAGTGACCTTGCCCTCGAGCTTGCCCTATGCCAGTGCGGGACGCGGCCCGCGAAGGAGGCGACGTCGTCGGGTCTCGTGAGGACGAGCCGCACCGGGACGCTCTGCCGCCCGAGCGATGCCCACGCCCGCTCGCCCCACTCGACACCGTGCTGCCCCGCCCACGATCGCACCCACCCGACCGCGCTGGCCTGGTCGGCGAGGGCTGTCCGTTCCGTCGGAGGGTGCAGTGGCAGCGCAAGTGCCGGTGCGTCTGGACGTTCGACCGCCCAGGAGCCCACGTACTTCTCGTACTTCTTCGCCGCCGCGGAACGTGCGGCGGCGACGGTCACGGGAGCGGGCATCAGAAGAGATGACCAGCTGTCTCGGTCGACGCTGCCGTGGGATGCGGCCCGGCTCCAGCGGCGTCCTCGTCGGCTAACTCCTCGATCGTCACGAGCCCCACGCGCGAGTCCCGGGAGTCGATGCAGCGCACGGCCGCGATCCCGCCGATGTAGTCCTCGAGTGTCTGCAGGAGCTTGAGCGGGGTCGCGAGCACCATGTGGAAGCCGAACTCGTGGAACACGTCCATTGCCATGCGCGTGAAGTTCGAGTCTGCCTTGTCGAAGGCCTCATCCATGATCACTGTCCCGTACGAGGGGATGTCCTCATCGTCGCCCGCGAGCTGGTAGCGCAGCGCCGCTGCGAGGCAGAATGTCACGAGCTTCTGCCTCTGCCCACCGGAAAGCCCCGCGCCTGTGTCGTGAACCGCCAGCTCGCGGTTTTGGGCGTCGACCTCGGCTGCGATGAAGCGCACGTGCAGGCGCGTATCGAGCACATGGCTGCGCCAGTTCACGTCCGCAGACTCGCTAGAGCCGAGCTTGGACATGAGCGCACGCATGACATTGAAGCGCTGCTCGGCGTCAGCACGGTCCTCAAGGCCCCACGAGCCCGTGCTGATGGTCTGCAGGTCCGCGAGAAACTGCTTCGCGAGCTCGCCGCGGGCCTCGCGGACTCGGATCTTGAGATATTTGCCGGCGTCGAACTCGGAACGACGCAGCGAGCGGTTGACTGGGTCGATACGCTCGTGCACCTCGCGGATCGCGCCGCGGATCTGCTGGGAGAGCTGCGCGACGTTCTGCTGGGACTGGGTCTGCAGGAGCTCGAAGAAGCGGTTCTCGAAGTCGGGGAGCCGGTCCACCTGGAGCCGCTCGAGGACCGCGAGGAACCCGCCGCGGTCGGCGACGTCGGGCCGGAGCTCCGCTGTGAGGGCGGGCCACCGGCGGCACACGTCCCCGGCGGACTTCTCGAACTCGCGGCGCGCCGACTCGGCTCCCTCGCGGGACTCCTTCCCCTCGGTCGCGAGGGCGCGCGAGACGGCGAGGGCGACATCGCTGACAGTGTCGAATGTGATGCTGCGCCGGTGGCTGAGGAAGCGCCGCTCGAGCTCGGCCGCGAGGTCGCCGGGGACGGGATGCTCTTGGTCAGCCCTGTCCTCGAGCTTGCGGATCTCGTCGGCGATCTGCGACCGGCGAGCCCGCTGGTCGGACGCTTCGTCGTTGGCACGGCGCTCCGCGTCCTTGGCGGCCTCGAATCGGTCCAAGGCCTCGCGGGCGGCGGCTTCGGCCACGCGGAGGTCGTGGCTAGCGCCGAGGAGCTCGTCGAGGGTGTCCTGCCGCTCGCCTGTCAATCGAGCGGCCGCGTCGACGTCGATGTTGTCCCATTCGACTGAGGCGAGGGCCTCGAGTGCGTCGACCCGTCGGCGTCGCGCGTCACGCCGATCCTCAGCCGCGTCGAGAGTCTTCTTCGCCTCGGCGACCGCCGAAACGGCGGGGCCTCGGAGCGCGAGGAGATGCTCTATCTTGTCGTGGTTGTCGAAGCCCAGGATCCAGCGGGAGCGGTCGTCGACGGCGGCACTGTCGTCCTTCTCGTGCCGCGTGCGGGAGCGCTTGACCTGGCCGGCACGGGTCACGGCCGCGTCGGGGGCCGCGAGCTCGGCGGGAGAATCGACGCACTCGTAGTCGTACTGGCGGGTCAGGACCGAGAGCAGCCAGTTCTCCATGGGCCCGTGCTTGACTTCGACGCAGTGGACGAGAGAGCGCTCCGAGCGCGGGCTCCGGGCCGGCTCGGGGCGGGGCTGGACCGCCTCGAACACGAGCCGTGTGCCGAGGTGGCGGGCGTCGACGGCCGCACGGACCTTCGCGATGTGCGCCTCCGGCACGAGCATGACGGTTGCCAGGGGCCGCAGTACCCGCTCGATCGCGCCCGTCCATTCCGCGTGCTCGGGCCGCACCTGGAGCAGCTCGGCCGCGAACGGGAAGGCGGCCGGGGGGAGCCCTGTAGCGTCCGCGACGAGCTCGCGCGCCCGGACCAGCCGGTCGTCGATGTTCGACCGGCGCCTTCGGAGGGATGCGACCTCGGCCTCGATCTCGGCAACCTTCCGCTTCGCGGCGGAAAGACCGTCGAACAGAGCGAGCCGGGCGTCCTTGCCCGCGGCTTCGGCGGCGTCTGATTCGGTGCGCTCCCGCTCGGCTGCCCCGCGCAACTCCGCGAACTCGTCGAACGACGTCGGGCACGCGACCGACGCCGTCGCTAGCCGCTGCTCGAGCGCCGCACGGGCCCCGCGGACGATACGCTCGCGCTCCGCCGCGATGTCGATCAGCGCGCGCTGCTGGGCCAGGGCCGCGCCGCCGCGATGCTCGACGTGTGCGAGGGCGGACTGGTGCTCGGAGGCCCGCTCCGCCGTCGCCGCAGCTGCAGTCTTCGCCTTGTGCTCGGCCCGTTCGACGGCGGAAGCCGCCTCCGCGTGCGCCTTCCGCGCGAGGTCGAGCTTCCACGCGTCTGTGAACGGGCTGAGCGCCCCGAAGAGCTGGTCGGCCGCATCCGCTCGGGCACTGCCGCCTTCGAACCGAGTGGCTGGCCCGCGCAGGCGGCCGAGGGCCTCGACCTGTTCGCGCGCCTCGACCACGGAGCGGTGCGCCTCTGACAGCTCCGCGAACTGTTCCACGGCGGTCTCGGCCAGATCGAACGTCCTGGGCCGGTCGAGCATGAACATGCGGAATAGGTCGTCGAGCGTGCCGAGGGATTTGGCCGACTGGGTCCTGTGCAGGAGCATGAGTGCGTTGTCGCCGCGGATCCCGAGGGCACGCGAGAACCGTTCGGCGAAGCGCGTGTGGTTGTCCGTGACGAATGCGTCGGGCCACGCGGCGCTGATCTTGCGCTTGTCGATCCCCTTGGTGAGGTACGGGACGAAGGCCGTGAGCACCGTATCCTCGTTGAGCATGAGGCTCAGCTCCGAGACGTCCGCGGGCGTGTTGGCCCCACGCTTGAGGTGGTAGAGCTTGACGAGCAGTACCGGCTTGGATGCCGTCTTGCCCCCTGCTCCTTCACGACCGTCGCTGTACTTGAGTAGGACCCCGCTGAACGTCGCGTCCTTGCGCAGGTAGTCGCTCGCGACCTCGCCCGTGTCCTCGTCCGCGCTGCGCCGCCACGCGCCGCGCACGTACGTCACGAGCGAGCGATCCTCGCCGCGCGTGCTCGTGTCCTGCGCCGCGGCGTTGAACCTCAGCTTCCCGCGCGGCGTCTGGACAGCGGCGGCGGCATCGACGAGCGAGGACTTGCCCGAGCCCGAGTGCCCCGTGAGTAGGAACCCCCGCCTGGCGATGTCCACGGTGTGATGCCCGCCGAAGGTGCCCCAGTTGAGCACTTCGAGGCGCGCGAGCCGCCACTGCCCGGGCCGGATCTCGCTCATGCGTCCTCCTCGCCGTCGTCCGTGCCGTCCAGCGGCTCCACTTCGTCTGCGCCGACGAGCCGGCGGTACTCCTCTTGGACGGCACGGATCTCCTCCGCGCCAAAAACAAGCCTTAGGACGGGCGAGACCTCGAAGCGGCCCTCCGTGCTCGTGGACGCGAGGAGGCCGTAGCGAACCATCTTGTTCCATGAAGCGTCGATCCGCTTGGCGAATCCGGCAGGATCCGCCTTGTCACGCCCCTGATAGACCTTGAGCTGGTCGGCGACCTCGTCGTGGCCCACGATCGTCTTCGACCCGCCAGCGTCATGCAGGAGCTGCTGGCGCAGATGAAGGAGTAGCGCGGTGTCGAGGAACGTGAGCGGGGCAGTGCGCAGCACCTTGGGCACGTCGGGGCGTTCGACGGCAGCAACGTTCCGTACGAACGCCACTTCCGCCTCGAGGTCCAGCACGAGGTCCAGGTACATGTCGGCCAGACGAGAGCGGATCGGGGCCTCGTCCGCCAGGAGCGCCGACCAGAGGTTCGCGTGCCGGGCAGAGGAGAGATACGGTCCCTTGACCAGCTGGACGAGAGCCCGGCGCGACCGGTCCCGGAGCTGGCCCGCGTCGCCGTCCCAGAGCTGCGCAGAGGCCGGCTCGCCATCGGTGTCCGTCGTCGTAGCGGGGCTCAATGCATCCGCAGTCTCCGGCGTCATCTCTGTCATGAGGCGGGTCTCCTGCCTTGGCGTGCGCCGATCGGGTCCGTGAAGAGGTAGCGTCCCACGCTGCCCCGCCGTGCCGTCCCGCGCGAAGATTCCCAGATGACCTCCTCGCGCCCCTCGAGCGGCCGTGCGTGCTCCTCCGCGAGGACGAGCAGACCCACGACGCTGGCCACCCCCTGCGTGGCGGGCCGCAGCGCGAGGACGTCCGAGATCGTGGCGGCGCTGAGCTCGACCAGGGCCGTATTAACGCTCTCGCGCAGCTCCTCCATATCGATGTCGGAAGCCCGGGCGAGCTCGCGGAGCTGCTCGATATCGACGGGCTCCGCAGCGTGCGCGACAACGTGGTCTGGCGCCGCGAAGTCGCCGGGGTTGTGCAGGCTCAGCGAGGAAACGGAGTCAAGGGGAACGCTCGAGAGGTTGAGCGTGAGGGCCGTCTTGGCATAGGGCTTGACTGTGTCCGACGTATCGAGCGCGAGCCGGACGGCCGAGCGGAGCTCGCGATTGATGACACGGTCCTCGAGAAACTCCTGCGACTGCACGAAGCGGCGCAAGCTGCGACTGAACGCCGTCATGACGCCGTGGATCTCGGAGCTGCGGTCTTGGAGGGTCGGGAGGATGCGGCGCAGGCTCTTCGCCTGCTGGCCCGTGACAGTGTCCATAAAGTCCCGACCCAGCACGTCCTGGACGCTCTCCTCGAACTCAATGCCGCGCTCGGGGTCGAGCAGGAGGGCGTAGAAGCCTGCGAAGCTGCGGCCTGCGTCGGAGGAGGCGAGAAGGTCCACCCCGAGGAAGATGTCATCCAGGACCGCACCGCGGCTGCCCTCCTGCTCGGTGAGCCTCTCCCGGAGGTCGCGGTTGAGCCCCTCGAGTTCGGAGCGGACCCGTGCGAAGTCAGCAGGCACCTCGTCGACAAGTGCGAGGATGTCACGCAGTCGCTCGGCGGCATGCTCTGGAGCCAGAACGTCCACGTCGCCTGCTGCCACGCGCTCGATCTGTGCGTCTAACCGGGCCCGCTCGTCCTGAAGCGCGCGGAGGCGCGAGCTGATGTCTGGGTCCGTGTCGCGCGCGAGGGTGCGCAGTCGCTCAATGACTGTCGCGAGGCGCGATTCGGTGACGGAAGCGGAAGGTGCGGACAGTTGGGCCGCGAACCGGATCGCAGTGAGCGCTCCTTGGGAAAGCTCGAGCGTCTCCTCGCGGACGTCCTCGGCCGCGCGGCGGATGAGGATCCCCGCCGAGCGCCATTCGGCGCAGTACTGCTGGGCTGTCTGGGGCAGGTCAAAGCCGTGGGAGCGGAGTTCTTCCAGGTCATCCCCGATCCGTTCGAACAGGACGGGGGCGGCGACGCGGCGGGATTCACCGCCGAGCTGCTTGTCGAGGATCGCAATCGCGACGGGTGCGTTCCGCCCGCGGAGCATGGCCCAGGCTGTGTCCGACTCCTGGAGTCGGGTGGCCTCGAGCGCGGCACGCAGTACACTCACCGATCCAGCGTAGCGGGCCCCCGCCTGACAACAACTTGCGACAAGTCCGGCCAGAACGCCAACAGAAACCCTTCACGAACGATGTCAAAACGAGTGTCGCGAAAACTGTCGGGCCCCTCCCGCACACTCACCCTCAGGAGCAACGCCGCTCCTCTGGGATCGAGGAGGGTCACGATGTCCGACGGCTACGAGGTTTTCGACACGGGGCACAACGGCTGGCGGCCTGTGCGCCAGCACCTCAACGCGGCCCAGACCGAGAAGGTCCTCAACGCCGTGCGCCGCTTGCAGCCCGCTTCCCTGGAGGAGGCCCGCCTCCTGCTCAGGCACGCGGCCGGGCACCGGATCGAGGCGATATCGGACCTCTACGACGTTGAGCTCCAGCCGGTCCTCGAGAAGCTCGGGCGGATGGAGCGGGAGCGGACGAGGATACAAGGCCGGACGGGCGGGCACCATGCCTGACACCGGCCAAGAACGCCGGGGGCGGACGGCCCTGCCGCCCCGCCCGGACGGCGTGGTACAACAGCCTTCTAATTCGTGCATGGGGGAGACGATGATTGTCGAGTTCGGGTGGTTCCTCGACCGCGCGCCGTGGGCCTATTCGCGGCCAGGGCTCAACCGGGTCCGGGTCGGCCGGAAGAACTTCATTGGGCTGCTCCAGACCCGGCTCGGGCTGACGCGGCCGGACACGCCGAACGCCGGGCGCGTGAGCCAGTACCTGCGCCGGCTCGAGCGCCTCGACACGCCCGACGCATGGTTCCACGGCTCCCTCCAGGCCGACCCGTGGTCCACCGCCCAAGAGCTCCTCGCCGCTCGCGACGACGCCGTCGCCAATGGCTGGGACGGCTCGCTCCGCGAGCCCGTGCAGGGGACGGACGACGCCGGCCCGTCGCCTCTGCTGCGCACGCTCGCCGCCGCCGAGCGCGCTCCCGGCGAGCTCGCACCGTCGCTCGCGGACGACGTCGTCGAGCTCCTTGCCGAGCTCGGCTCGTCTCCCCTGCCGCTCGGCATCGACGAACTGGTCCTCCAGCATCCCGAGGCCACGTTCCCGGAGATCTGGCGGCGGATCATTGGGGCCCTCCGCGCCCGCGGGGTCCGTGTGAGCGAGACACCCCGGCCTGCCCAGTCCCCCGAGATCACGGTCCTCACGGCCGGGACCGAGTGGGAGGCCGCCGAGCACGCCGCCCGCTGGCTCGCCGCGGGGACTAACAATCGGACGGCGGTCGTGTGCTCAGAGCCGACGTCGGTCCTCGACCAGTACCTCACCCTCCACGGCCAGCCACGCCTCGGCGTCGGAGACAGGTCGCCGTGGCGGGCTCAAGACCAGCTCATCCCTCTGTTCTTCGAGCTTGTCTGGGCCCCGGCCAACGTGCACCTGCTCGCCGAGTTCCTCACCCTCCCCGACTCCCCCGTCCGCCGCGCGGCGGGCCGGCACCTCCTGCACGCGCTCGCGCAGGAGCCCGGAGTCCACGGTGCCGCCTGGGCGGAAGCCATCGCCGCGATCAGCAGCGACCCGTCGCTCGGCCCCGGCCCTGCCGACGCGCTGGACCGCACTTTCCGCACCCGCCTCCTGAAGGAGGAGGAGCGCCCGTCCGGCACCCAGCTCATCGAGGCTACCGCCTGGCTAGCCAGCACCCTCTCGGCCAGGGCTGCGGTCACGGAACGGCTCCAGCCCACCCTGGCCCAGCTCAAGCGGGTGCTCGAACTCCTGGCCCCACTCCCCCACGTGTCACGCCGGGACCTGCGCCGCATCATCGCCTCGGTCCTGACCCCGCATTCCGAGCCCGTCCTCCCGGCGGAGGCGGCCCCATGGCTGCGGCTCAACCACCTCGTGGAACTCGGCGAGGACGTCGAGGATGCCCTCTGGTGGGGCTTCCCCTCTGCCTCGACCCCTTCGGCCCGCCGCTGGGACGCGCACGATGCCGATTCCCTCGCCAAGGTGGGGGTGCACCTGCCAACCCCGAAGGAACTCACGGCACTATCCGTGCGGGAGACCCTCGCCGCAGCCGGGCGATGCAAGCGGCTCATCGTGGTCCAGACCGCCCAACGCAATGGCGAGCGCGTGGACGCGAACCCGCTCCTCGAGGCCCTCGTCGCGGCGCATGACCACCCTGACGGGGTGAGCACGACGCTGGCCGAGCGGATCGCGCAGGCGACCCGCGCGCCGTCGTCCCTCAATAAATACGGCATGTGGCGGCTCGCCGGGCGGGAGACGCGGCTCACCCGGGCCGCGGCCGTACTGCCGGTACCCCCGGAGCCGGCACTCGAGGTCGGCGCGAACCCCGCGCTGGCGCCGGAGCGGCTCTCCTTCTCCCAGCTCGAGGTGCTGCTGGGCTGCTCGCTCCGCTGGGCGCTCGAGCGCAAGGGCCGGCTCACGGTGCCGGACGCGGCGGACATCCCGGAGGGTTCGCGGATGATCGGCACGTTCGCCCACCGGGTGATCGAGCGACTCCACGAGGGCCTGCGCGCCGAACACCGGGCCGTGCCCACGGACGCGGAGATCAGTGCCGCGATCGACGGGCTCCTGCCCGCGGCCGCGTCCGAGCTGCTCCTGCCCGGACAGAAGGCGCGCCGGCTCACGGTCGTCGCGGCGATCACCGAGGCCGCGCGCGTCTTCTTCAGCCGCCTGCAGAGCGGCGGGGTGGCGCTGCAGGAGATGGAGAAGCCGATCCTGAGGGAGCTCCAGCTCGTCACCCAGGACGGCGTCCTGGCCATCCCGGTGTCCGGCAGCGCGGACGCCGTGGGGATCGATTCCGAGGGTCACACCGTGGTGGTGGATCTCAAATGGTCGTCCGGCGGTGGGCACCTGCGCGAGAAGGTGCGCAAGGGCACCGCCCTGCAGCTGGCCCTGTACCAGTGGGCGATCGGCGAGGGAGAGGCCCCCGCCGATCATCCGACCGCCTACTACCTGCTCAAGCAGCACGACTTCTCCTCCGCCCATCCCCACTTCGGCCCGCGCACCCCGCGGGCATGGGGACCCGATGAGCTCTGGCAGCGGGCCGTGCGCTCCGCCGAGCACATCGTGGCGCAGGTCCTCGCCGGCCGCGTCACGGCGGCGAAGCCGTACGCAGATGCGCTCGAGGAACAGGGCGGGGACGGGCCCGCGACGTTCGAGGAGATCGAGACGGCCGTAGGCCGGCTGTACGTGGAGCCGGGGTGCCGGTTCTGCCGGTTCGGTGCCCTGTGCGGCCTGAAGGGGGACTACTCATGAGCATCCACCAGCCCCAGACCGGGCGCGGGGGCGCGGGCGTCCTGGACCGAGACCTCCTGGCCAACGTCACGATGGTCTCGGCGAGCGCTGGAACGGGGAAGACCTACACCCTCACCGAGAAGATCGTGGGCCAGATCGCGGAGGGCGTGCGCCCGGACCAAATCATGGCCACCACGTTCACCACGAAGGCGGCCGGGGAGCTGCGGGAGCGCATCGCGGCGCGGCTGCTCGAATCGGCCTGGGCGTCGTCCGCGTCCCAGGAGCTCGGGGCGAGCCTCATCGGAACGGTGAACAGCGTGTGCGGGCAGCTGCTCGCGGAGTACGCGATCGATGCGGGGCTCTCCCCCGCGCTCGAGGTGATCGGCGAGGACCAGCTGGATGCGATGTTCGCCCTCGCCACGGACGAGGTGCGTGCCGCATGCGCCGAGACGATGGCGCCGCTCGCGTGGCGCATGGGCACCCACCCGGACCAGACGGGCGAGTACGGCGTGGAGCCGTGGGATGCGACCGTTCAGCGCGTCGTGACGTACGCCCGCACGAACCTCCTCGACGCCGAGGCGGTGCGCCGCTGCGCCGACGACTCGTGGGCCGGGTACCGGGAGGAGCTGCTCGACGAACCGGGCCCTGACTGCCGCGAGGAGTGGCTGCGCGAGCTGCGGGCTGGCGCGGCCGAGTTGGAGCTGACCGTGGAGCGCGGCAAACACAGTGACGGCACCAAAGCCAACCTGAGCACCAAAGCGTTCGAGGTGGATTACCCCAAGACGCTGGTGAAGATTGCCAAAGCCCAGGAGATCGGGACGACCCCTTGGGAGGTGTGGCGCGGATTCGTCGGCTCGAAGCCTCCAGCTCCCCTCAAGAAGATCTTCTGGGAACTCCGCGAGCGGATCCATGGAGAGCTGCTCTCCAACCCCGCCTTTCATCGGGACGTGGAAGCGTACATCCGCGGGGTGTTCGCCTGCGCGGCGGACTGCCTCGACGCGTACGAGGGGTTCAAGCGGGACAACGCCCTCATGGACTTCGTGGACCAGGAGGCCAAGGTCCTCGACCTGGCCCGGGGCAATGCCGCGTTCCGCACAGCCTTCGCGGGCCGCATCCGGTTCCTCGTCGTGGACGAGTTTCAGGACACGAGCCCGCTCCAGCTGGCACTCTTCCTCGAGCTGAGCTCGCTCGTCGAACAGGCCGTTTGGGTGGGCGATCCGAAGCAGGCCATCTACGAGTTCCGCGGTACCGACCCGGAGCTCATGGAGGCCGTCATGGCTGCGGTGCCGGCGGAGCGGCGCGAACAGCTGTCGGAGACGTGGCGGTCGCGGCAGGCGCCGGTGGACCTCTCCAATGCCGTGTTCGAGCGGGTCTTCACGAACGGCGCCGCCGGGCACCGCATGACCCGAGAGTCCGTACATCTGGATCTGCCCGCCGCCAAGGCCGCCGAGTATGGCGAGGACCGTGGGGGCATCGAGGCCTGGACCCGGCCCCAGAGCAAGTCCGAGGACCGGCTCCGCGCGACGGCTGCCGGCGTGAAGGAGCTCCTCGCCCGGCGGCCGGACCTGCGCCGGTGCGACGTGGCCGTGCTGGCCAGGACCAACGCCGAGGTCCGGGCCCTCTCGGCGGCCCTCGACGGCCTCGGTGTGCGCGCGAGCCTGGACCCCCGCGCCCTCGGCTCGGTCCGGGAGGTGCAGCTCGTGCGGGCCGGGATGGCCTATGTCGCAGACCGTCTGGACACGGTCGCGCTCGCCGAGCTCGTGGCCCTGCATCCCGGCCACCCCTCGCACGGGATCTGGCAGCGGGAGCTGCTGGCCGCAGTCGTGAACCCCGATGCGGAGAAGGACTCGGACGGTGCCATAGTGGCTGGGCCGCGGCTCGTGCACGAGGCCTGGCGCAGCGCCCCGCTCGTCGCGGCCCTGGATGCGCTGAGGGAGCAGGCTGTGGCGGCGACGCCGACGGAGGTGCTCGAGGCGGTGAGCGGGGTGCTCGGGCTGCCGGGGCTCATCGCCGTGTGGTCGGCGCCGGAGCGGAGGCTGCGGAATCTGGACGCGTTCCGCGGCGCGGTCCAGCTGTACTTCGAGCGCTGCCGGGCCCTGCGGTTCCCGGCGACGCTCCGTGGATTCCTGGGTTTCTTCGCCTCGGACGAGCACGAGTCGGCGGAGAACGCCGGGCCGGACGTGGTGAACGTGCTCACGTACCACAAGGCGAAGGGCCTCGAGTGGCCCGTGGTGGTCATGGAGAGCCTGGACAAGGAGACGAAGGCGCGCCCGTTCGGCACGGGGGTGGAGCAGACGCGGGAGCTAGACCTCGCGGATCCGCTAGCGGGGCGGTGGATCCGGCTGTGGCCGAGCCCGTTCCCGTTCGGCGGGTCGCCGCTGGACACGCGGGCGCAGGCGAGCGAGGCGGCGGCGCGGTTCCTCGAGCGCGAGCAGCGGAACCAGGCCCGGCTCATGTACGTGGGCATGACGCGGGCCGCGGAGACCACCGTCCTGACGTCGAAGACCGGCTCTCCGGGCCTCCTCAATGACCTCGGCGTGGAGGGTCTCGTGGCGTGGAAGGCGGGCCGCGGCGAGGTGGTCGTGGGCCGGGAGGACTCGCTGCCGGCGTTCGTCGCGGAGCTCGAGCCGCTCGAGGCGACGGCGGACGACGGCGTGTGGGAGCCGAGGTTCGTCGACCCGCCCTTCGCTGGGGCCGTCGTCGGGGGGAAGCCGGCGCGGCTGAAGGCCAGCGCCGCGGACGGGGCGGACGGACTGGCTTCTGCCGACATCCGCGCCATCGCCACGCTCGGTAGTCCCCTCGCTACCCACGGCTCGGAGGACTGGGGCGCCGTGGGCAGCGCCGTGCACGCGTATCTGGGCACGGAGTTCGGCCTTCTCGACGCTCCGGGGCGGTCCCGACTGGCAGAGCGGCTCATCGGGCGGTGGGGCGTGGGGCAGACGGTCGACGCCGGGCTGCTCACCGCCGCCGGGGAGCGCTTCGAGGCCTGGCTCGACGACGAGTTCCCGGGCTGGACCCGGCACCGGGAGGCCGCCATCGGCTGGCGGCCCGAGGGCCAGACGATGGAGGGCTGGATCGACCTGCTCCTCGAGGGCCCGGACGGGTTCGTGCTCGTGGACCACAAGACCTACCCGGGGAAAGACCCGGAGGGGCACATCCGTGCCAAGTACCTCGGCCAGATGGAGGCCTACCGGCGGGCCGTCGAGGCTGCGACCGACAGGCCTGTCGTGCGGATGTTGATACACCTGCCGGCGCTGGGGCGGGTGTTCGAGGTCGTCATGCCTCATCTACTCTGAATATGAAAATCGATGTACCTGAATGTGCAGACGGGCTTAACCGCTCCGAAGGAGATTGATCGAATGTCCAAGACAGTCTTCCGATCCACATCGTTTACACTGCGACATCTGGTTGACAATATCCAACGAGGTGACATTGCCCTCCCAGAGCTGCAGCGACCGTTCGTCTGGTCGAACGCGAAGGTGCGGGACCTTTTCGACTCAATGTACCAGGGCTTCCCAGTAGGCTACTTGCTCTTCTGGGAGACGGGGCGCGGAGGTCGGCGCGCGGCAAATCGGCGTTACAGGCAAAGATGCCCGCGTGGCGCGATGGCTCATCGTCGATGGGCAGCAACGCATGACCTCCCTATACTCTGTGATGACCGGAGAAAAGGTTGTTCGCGAGGATTACTCGGAGTCACGAGTGAAGCTCGCCTTCCGGCCACGCGACGCTCATTTCTCAGTTTCAGATGCCACGACAGAGAAGAATCCGGAGTTCCTAAAAGACGTCACGCAGCTCTGGAGCGACTTCCGTAGGACCAGCTCTCAGTTCTTTGCAGATTATGAGGCCGCCCGCGGCCCCCTTGAGCCAGTCCAGAGAAACGCATGGGAGGACGCCCTCGACCGGGTCAGGGATCTGCAGAATTTCTCTTCAACGTAGTGGAGCTCGATGCTGCAGTAGATGAGGAGCAAGTCGCAGAAGTCTTCGTGCGCATAAACTCTGAGGGCGTAAAGCTTAATCAGGCCGACTTTATCCTCACCCTCATGAGCGTATTCTGGGATGAAGGGCGCAAGCAACTCGAGGCGTTCTCCCGAGCCGCTAAGGCTCCTTCAATCTCGACGGCGTCGTCATTCAACTGGTATATCTCCCCGTCGCCTGATCAGCTGCTCCGCGTCGTTATCGCGTTGACCTTTGATCGTGCGGTCCTGCGGCACGCGTACTCGATACTGCGAGGGAAGGATCTGGAGACCGGGCACACCAGTCTTGAACGACGAGACCAGCAGTTCCAGGCATTGCAGAGCGCCCAAGCGGAGGTGCTGAAACTCACACACTGGCACGAGTACCTGAGAGCCTTGGAACGTTCGGGGTACCGGAGCGCAAAGATGATCTCCAGCCAAAATGTCGTGCTATTCAGCTACGCTCTCTGGCTTCGCGGCCGAGTAAGACACGGCGTTCCAGTGGACCAGCTGCGGGAGGTGATCGCCAGATGGTTCTTCATGGCCCGCTTGACGTCACGATACTCCGGATCCTTTGAGACGCAGGCAGAGAGGGACTTTGGGCGCATCGACGAACTCGCCGCCGAGATCGGCTTCAAGGCCGCCCAACCGAATCATCAACGACACACTGACCGGAGATTTTTGGACGATCACACTGCCCAACGAACTTGCTACCGCGGCGTCGCGAAGTCCTGCTCTCTTCGCCTATTTCGCAGCTCTCAATATTTTGGACGCGGATGCTCTACTGTCAACTGGCAAGGTCCGAGAGCGCCTAGACCCAGCAGTGATCAGCACTAAAGGCATTGAGCGACACCACCTTTTTCCCCGCGCCTACCTTCGCGACGTTCTCGGGGTCAAAGATAGCCGCCAGATCAACCAGATTGCTAATATGACGCTCGTTGAGTGGAACGATAACATCGCCATCTCTGATGCTGCACCTCGCATATACTGGAAAGCCCAACTCGAGTCCAAGAAGTACTTAACCGCTGAGCGGCTGGAAAGGCAGCTTGAATTGCATGCACTGCCTGCCGAATGGACGGACATGGAGTTCACCGACTTTCTGACACTCCGCCGCAAGCTCATGGCTTCGGTCGTTCGGGAGGCCTTCCAGAGACTTTCGGACCCCTCCTACTCCGCCGTCTACCCAACCACCCAGGAGCCGCTATCGCTGGCAGCAACCACTGCTCCTGAAGATTCGGAAACTCCGAGTCCGGTGAGCGTTAGACAGCTCGTGGAAAGCGGTTTGCTCCCAATCGGCACGGTGCTAACGCCTGCCCGTGGGGGAATCGATGCCCTTGGAGAGATCGATGAGAGCGGAAGCATTGTTGTCGAGGGTATCCCCTACCCGACTCCATCTGCTGCAGCTGTGGCCGCGGCTGGCAGCCGAGCCGAAAACGGGTGGACTTTCTGGGTCGCGGATACTCCTGCCGGGGAACGGCGCCTCGATCGTCTCCGTGAACAGTTCCGCTTGGACAATGTTGCCGACGATGTCGGCGGGGTGCCCGTCGGCTAAACACCACCCCTTGCGACCACACGTCGGCCCCTCGGTGGACCGTGCAGGCCCACTGCGGCGACGGCAGCGCCTCCGACAGCACGAAGAAGGCCGCCAACGACGCCAGCACCACCCCCGTCGAATCGGTCTTCTCGGCTCCACTCGTCAGATCAGACCTCCGCGCTGAAGGAACCCTGCGCCCTCGCCTGGCCCTCTACGGGTCTGCTCCCTCGCCCGGACCCCTTGCCCCCAGCTCACCGCGTTCTACCACCGCCTCATGACCAAGTGGGGGCGTTGCCACACCCTGAGGGGCTGAACGGTGGAGCGCCCCGGCATGAGTCCGCTCAGACTCCAAGCTCGACGCGCAAAGCGTTCGCAAACCGTGAGCAGGGACGAGGCCACCTGAGGCATCCTGTCCCGCCAAGGCCGTCGAACTCAAGCGGGAGGTATCGGGACAGCATATCGTCCTGCCGTCCAAGCAGGGGTGATGGACCCTGCCCTGAAACCAACAACACGCAGGCTCTACTGTCCCGTTCATACCAATCCACACCTTGAATGCGCCCCCGATCTCGCCGAGGTTCCGGGCGGAAACTTCGGCAGAAGGGCAATGTCGAGCTCGAGCAAGGAAGTAACTGATGCATATCAAGTTTATCGATTTCGGCCATGAGAAAGGTCGGCCCCGCGACGGCATCTCACTGAGGCCCAGTCCCCTGGAGATATCGGGCTATACTCCAAAACTGGTCCGTCAGTGTCCGTCCTGGCAGACTTGCCTAAACGGGCTCTTCACAATCCGGGGTGTAGTCGGGGTCTGAATCCGCCGGTTTCGAGCAGGGACCTGGCGATGTAGTTCGTCAGGTTGCGGAAGCCCAGAGGCTGAGCCGCGGAGGTGCTCGAGCCGGCCATTGATGGCCTCGGTGGGCCCGTTGCTGGTGCCGGGTCGGTCGAAGTAGGCAAGCACGTCGGCGGCGCGTTTCTTCAGCGTCCGTCCCAGGCTGATGATCTCGACCAGCGCGGCCGGGACGCCGCTGGCGACGGAGTCGATCACGCCCTGCATCAGCTCGCGTCCGCGGCACCGGTCGGGTTCGCGGTAGGCGGCGATCAGGCGCTGGTAGATGCCCCAGGTCGCTTCGACCTCGACGTGGGCCTCGCCGTGGATGTCCGCGGCGAACAGGTCCGCCAGCCGGTCCTGCTGCCTGTCCGTGAGCAGGTCCGCGCCGGTGTGCAGCGTCCCCCGTGCCTGGTAGAGGGGGTCGTCCTTGCGGCCGCGGTGGCCGTGGAGGGCGTGCTGGACCCGTCGGCGGCACCGATCGAGGGCGTCGCCTGCGAGGCGGACGACGTGGAAGGGGTCCATCACCGCGGCAGCGTCGGGGAGCTCTTCGGCGGTGGCCGTCTTGAAGCCGGTGAAGCCGTCCATCGCGACCACGTCGACGCCGTCGCGCCAGGCTTGGGGACGGGCTGCGAGCCAGGTCTTGAAGGCCTGCTTGGAGCGGCCTTCGACCATGTCCAGCAGCCGGGCCGGGCCGGTTCCCTCGCGCACTGCGGTGAGGTCGATGATCACGGTGACGTACTTCTCACCGCGCCTCGTGTGGCGCCACACATGCTCGTCGACGCCGATGGCCTTCACCCCGTCGAACCGGTCGGGGTCCTCGATCAGGGCCCGCCTGCCCTCGGCCAGGACGGCGTCGTTGGCGGTGTTCCACGCGACCCCGAGGCCTTCGGCGACCCTGGCCATGGTCAGGTGCTGGACGACGATCCCCTCCAGTGCCCACCGCAGCCTGCGGCGGGAGAGCCTGGCCCGGGGCTCGGCCGCCCGGGTGGTGTCCTGACGCCACACGTGCCCGCACCCCGGGCAGCGGTAGCGGCGGACCGTCACGAGCAGGGTGGTCGGCCGCCAGCCGAGGGGCTCGTGCGCCAGCGGCCGTGTCACCGTGTCACGCGGCACGCCTTCGCAGCCGCAGCGGCGACACCACTGGTCCGGTTCGACGACCCGGCAGGCCAGGACCGCGCGGTCCGGCTCGAGGCGTTGGCCGACGACTTCGCGGCCGAGCTCCTCGACGCGGGCGAAAGCGGACAGGTCAGGGCAGGCGAAGCCCACAGCAGGAGTAGCGTTGGACAAGTCGAGGTCTTCTGGATGGACGGCGTAGGAACCCCCATCATCGGAAGACCTCGACCTCTACCCCGCCCGACGCGCCGGGCCCGACTACACCCTCATCCGTGAAGAGCCCCTAAACGTGCTTCCAATACCGACCTGATGCCGATCTGGAGGTAGAGCCACAGCAGCGCTGCTCCCTCCTCACGCAACTGCAGGCCACCGCATAACGAGTCAAGGGCCGGCATTTCTAGATTGAGTCTTCGAGAAGCAGCGTGCCGCTGCTGCCTTAGGGTGGATACGTGCGAGCTAACGGAGCTTCAGTTCATTCGAGTGCACGCTTAGAATGGCCATGCGGATCGACTTCTCTGGATTACTCGCCGTCACATGGCCCGGGTCGGTCACGACTTGCGCCGAGGCCGTGTAGCGTCCGTCCCGTGCATTCTCGCCGCTATCGGCGACGATGATCTTGACCTCTTCATTCGAGTCATTGAGCAGGCCGCGGAAGGTCCGCTCTTCCGCCACCTCCGTGAGGCCCTGTCTGCGATTGCCTCGATGATCTCGGTCCTGTAGTCCACGGCGCCCTCCAGATGCTGTAGATCAGGCGGTGGCTTGATCCTTACAACCGCCCGGAAGGACTCGATCTTCGACCGGCAAGGGTCACGTCTGCGAGGCGATTCGACTCAGGACTGTTGTCGTTCTATGGCGGACTGCACCACAGTACATTGCGCAGGACAGTCGCCGTCCGACCTGAAGACTCTCCGAGTTGGCTGCACAGTGCCCGAGATCAGCGCCGGTAGCATTGAGGCGTGCCCTACACTGTCCATCGCGCTGCAGACTTCCGCAAGATCGAGCTCGCCCTGCTCCCTTCCGCGGAGGCCGTGACCTCTGATGCCATCGTGGCCCGCGGCGACTCGTTGGACCTACTTGCCCACGTTCCAGACGAGTCTGTGTCGCTGATCCTGACAGACCCGCCGTACCACTCCACGAAGAAGGACAACATCTACGGAGACAAGGCGTTCGAGGAGGATGAGCACTTCCTCGAGTGGATGGAGGCGTACGCCGTGCATTGGAAGCGCATCTTGAAACCGAACGGCACGATTTACCTCTTCTGCTCCGCCCAGATGTCGGCTCGGCTCGAGGTCATGATGTCTAAGTATCTTCGACCCATCAACCACATCACGTGGACCAAACCCAATGAACCTGGCTATGACGGGTGGAAGGGCAAAATGAACAAGGAGGCGCTGCGGCGCTGGTACCCGCACTCAGAGCGCATTCTCGTCTTCGAACAGGGTTCCTATGGCGACATGAATGCGATCCGGCGTTCTCCGCTAGGACAGTATTTGCTTGAGTGCCGAAAAAAGGCTGGCATGTCAGGGCATACGCTGACGGAAACTATCGGCGCGTATGGAAAAGTCAACCATGGCGGCGCGGTCGCGAATTGGGAGGCTGGCCGCAACATTCCTAGCCGGGAACAATACGCCAAGATCTGCGAAGCCATTGAGGCCACCGGTGCCGTCGAGAAGATGCTCCCTTATGAAGACATCGTCCGTCCCATGGACCTTCACGGCGGGATAGAGTTCACCGACGTCTGGAACTTCTACAGCGTGCGTCCGTTCAAGGGGAAGCACCCTGCCGAGAAGCCGCTCGACATGCTCCGACACATCATCGGCGCCTCTAGCTATCCAGGTGACATCGTTCTTGACTGCTTCGCCGGCTCTGGAGCCACCGCCGTCGCGGCCCTACAGCTAGGGAGGCGCAGCGTCTGCATCGAAATTGAGGACCAGTGGATCGAGCGCATGCAGCGAGAGATACCTCGGACTGAGCGTCTTGGTGATGACGATCAGGTTCAGCGGCCAGCGAAGAAAAAGGGGGTCAGGCGCCCGGTGCTACCGGTTGACAGCCTCTTCGACTGAAGCTGTCTCCTTTTCGAGGCGTGCCCAAGAGTCCCCGTTGCGGTCTAGGACGGACTTCATCCACTTGAGTGTGGGCATAATGCCTGCATCCTTCACAACCGTATTGCAGTGAGCATGTCCCCAGCCCAAGTTGTACGGCTTGTGCTGAAGCTTGCCAACGCGAAGCTCATCGATGTGAAAGAGAGTCACTTCGGTGAGGGTGAGGTCATACGTCTCACGCCCCGCTGCTTGATCTGCGCGCTTGAGGAAGTCGCTTACGGATAGCTCATCGAGACAAAGCGGACAGACAGTGTGGCGAGCCTGATTGATCAGGCGTGCATTGTGCAAACGGTCGACGTCCCAGAGGTCCATCTCCCTTGCCCGCTTCATTTGGGCAGCCTGTCGCTGCATGCGCGAGGGCCTGTTCATGCGGGGATCGTCCGGCATGTCCTCAACGTCGGCGCAGGCCCATATAAGACACTCGAGTTGGACCTTGGCGGCCTCAGCAGTCGCCTGTGACGCGTACTCGTAGACCCTAATGCCCGCACCACGCATCCGCGTCGTGTTGTAGCCGTGGACGATTTCCTCGCCCCCCTCGGCCGTGGTCGCGTGGATACGGGCCATGTAGGTTCCGCCGAGGGGAGCCGTCCGGCTAAAAGCGGGGGCAAAGGGAAGACCATTCTCCAGGCGTCCACCGCTCGGTCTGAAACTCCTCCACTGATAGCGCCGCCGATACAGGAGTAGCGCGTTCGTTCCGAGCGCTAACCCTTCCAGCGCCAAGACACCATCGGCATCAGACGTCGTGAAGTACCAGTCAGGCTCGATCAGGACGATAAACCCATTCTGATAGGTGCTGGTGCCGTCATCAGGTGACTTGCACGACGCCCACTGCTCCCATGGGATGACCACGCGGTTCCACCGCGTTACGCGGTTCTGATAGATCTCCCGGTGCGTTGCGCCGCGCGTGTAACCAGTCTTGGCAAGCTTCTCCTGGACAAGAGCCGGCAATGACGGCAGTCGTCCTCCCCCATTCAATGACACGTTCTTAACCGTAATGCATGCTGTGCCTGGGTCCACCTGCTGCGTGCGGACGGAATCACGGGCCCCCTCACACAAGCGCTGCCGCCCGCACCACCTCTCCCCCGATCACGGTCGCGGCCGCTGTGACCTCCCGGATCCCGCAGGATCAACTGCGAAGATGTCCTCGCTCAGGACCACGAAGTCCGCGAGCATGCCCCGGCGAGCGTCCCGACGTCGCCCTCGCGGCCCACGGCGTAGGCCGAGCCGTCCGTGTAGGCGCGCACGGCCTCCGCGACGCCCACCCGCTCGGCCGGGGCGAACTCCTGCCCCGAGGCGGTCCGGCGGTTGACGAGGTCGTGGATGCTCACGAACGGGTTGGCGTCAGACACGGGCGAGTCGGTCGAGCCGGGCACGGTCATCCCGGCGTCGAGCAGCGAGCGCATCCGGTACGTGCCTGCGGAGCGCTCGGGGCCGATGGCCTCGAGGATCCCGTCCCCGAAGTCGGAGATGAACACCCCCTGCGGGACGGGCACGATGCCGAGCTCGGCGCACCGGCGCACCTGGTCGTCCGTGGCGATCGCGAAGTGCTCGATCCGGTGCCGCACCCTCCGAGGGGCGATCCGCGGCGCCTCGGCGACGGAGTCGAGGACGTGGTCGATCGCCCGGTCACCGATCGCGTGCGTCGCCACCGCCCAGCCGGCGCGATGGAACGCGACGATCTGCTCGCGCAGCTCCTCGGGGGACAGCTGCAGGACGCCGAGGTTGTCCGGCTCGCCGCAGTAGCACTCGTGCACGGCGGCGGAGCGGCCGATGAGCGAGCCGTCGGAGATGACCTTGACCGGGCCGAGCCGGAGGCGGTCGTCGCCGAGCCCGGTGCGGACGCCCATGTCGAAGGTCTTCCACCCCTCGGGGCCGTCGAGCTCGTGCAGCGCCGTGTGGAACGGCATGAGGGTCATCCGCGGCCGCACCCGGCCGGTCTCGACGGCGACCTGGTACGCGTGCACGTCGGCCCACCGGCGCGTCATCGTGCCGGAGGCGATGACGCCGGGCTCGGTGATGCTCGTGAGGCCGTAGGAGACGGCCTGGTCCGAGGCGAGCTCGATCGCCGCCACCGCGTCGTCGATCGTGAGGTGGGTGGAGACCTCCCTGATCGGGTCCATGGCGCGCGCTCCTGCAGGAGCCCCTCGGCGCGGCCGGCGGCGTCGCGGAACACGCGCCCGCCGTCGATATCCGGGAACCGTCGGTCGGGGAAGCCGGCCAGCTCGAAGGCGCGCGTGTTCGCCACGAGCATGTGCGCCGAGACGTGCTCGACGATCGCGGGCCGGCCGCCGACGGCGCGGTCGACCGCCTCGGCGGTCGGGTGCTGCCCGCCCAGGAGGTTCTGGTCGTAGCCGGTGGCCTTCACCCAGGCGTCCGCCGGCAGCTGGGCGGCGCGCTCGGCGAGGCGTGCGTAGACGGTCTCGACCGACGTCACCCCGCGCAGGTCGACCATCGCGAGCCGGTGGCCTGTGAAGGACAGGTGGTGGTGGGCGTCGTGCAGGCCCGGGATGACCCGGGCGCCACCGAGGTCGTGGACCTCGCGCGCCTCGAGGCCGTCGATGTCGTCGACCGCGAGGATGCGGCCGCGGTGCACGGCCAGGATCGTCGCCTCGGGGTGCCCGGCGTCGCCGGTCCAGAACCGGCCGTTGGTGAACAGGGCGTCGATCTTCACAGTGTTCCTTCCTGAGTAGGGGGTGATGCGCGCGGCCGGTCAGCGGACGACGGCGGGCTGCGCGGCGCCGTCGTCCGCCGCGGCGGTGCGGCGGCAGACGTGGGCGAGGCCCCAGACGCCTGAGCCCACGCTCCCCAAGGCGAGCAACGCCTCTCCTTGCACCGCAGGCTGACGCCGGGTAGGCGCCCGTCCGCCGCAGCGCGTAGCCTTGACAGGGTGACATCGCCCTTCGACGATCCCGAGTTCACTGCCCGACTTGCCCAGATGGGCGTCGTCCACACCCCCGGCATGGCGGCCCGGATGATGGATGAGCTCGCGCCGCTGCTCGCCACCGAAGGGATCGACCTCCACGACCTGGACGACGACGTCGACCTCAGCGAGGTCAACGAGGCGCTCGCCCGCGCGACCGAGCGTCACAACCTCACGCTGTTCACGCCCGTCGGCGCGCAGCGCGCCGGTGCCCTCGCGGTCCTGCGACTGTTCGCCGAGTCATTCGCCGAGGGCGATGAAGCCCGTGCCGCCGACGTGCTCGCAAGCGTCGAAAGCGATCCGGCGGGCGATGCGCCGGCAATCTCGCATGTCATCGGCGTCAGCCTCGGACTCCTCGACAGTTGGCACACCGACTCGGAACTGCGCGCAGCGCTCACGGCCACGCGCGTGCCGCGGTGGAACCGTGCAGCACGCGCTGCGGCGACGGATGTCCTCGCCCTCGCCCGCAAGGGGCGCGCGTTCGCGTCGCTGGCTAGCCTTCACCGGCACGGCGGGCTGGCGCTGTTCGAGGGATCCGTGCTCCTCGTCGCGGCGTCCCTCAGCGCGCGCGCCACGAGCGAGGAGGCGTCGGTGCGCGACCTCGCGGGGCGGGTGCTCGTGGACACCGGCTCGGGCCGACCTCCCGCGCCGGCTCTCCCGTCAGCAGCCTCCCCCCATCGGCCGGGAAGCAGCTTCATGCGCCCACAGGCAGCGGGCGACGCGAGAGGGCGGCGCCGAACTGACTCGGGGCGGGCCAGGGCCCGCAGCGCGCGGTCCGCCGACCGCGCGCTGCTGCGAGGCTTCGGCGCGTGGCTCGAAAGCGCGCCGTCGCTCGCCGCCCCCTCGGTTGACGACGAGCTGAAGGTGATGCAGGCGCTGGCGGACATCGCATGGGACCACCGTCTGGATCTGAACCGTGCCCGGGACGTCGAACCACTGATCGACCTCCTCTGGGACGCCGACGATCCCGAGAACCCCGAGGCGCTCGAGGCGGCGCTCGAGATGCTCCACGACTACGTGCACTTCCGCCTCGACGCCGGCCACGATCCGGGCGGATGGGAGGAGGCGCACGAGGCTGTCGAGGACGCGTTCGACGACTCCGGCGCCGGATCGGGACCCCTGGGTGCGATGCTGGAGGATGCGGAGAAGGTCGACCCGGATGCACGCCGCGGCGCTCTCGCGCAGACCCCGCTCATCGCGGCGGTGAAGGAGCTGCTCGAATGGGTCGGCACCGGCAGGCCGGCCACGCAGACCGGCGGTGTGCGTCGTGCCGACATCGAGAAGGTCGCGAAGATGCTGGGTATCCAGGCGGTCGGAGTCGCGAAACGCGTGGGCAATGAACGCGACGAGAATGCGCCCGTCCAGGCCCTGTCGATGGCCGAGGTTCCCCTGCTCGCACAGTGGTGGGAAGCGCTCTCGACCGCGCAGGTCATCCGGACCACCTCGTCCAGCGTCCGGCCCGGTCCCGCAGCCGCCGAATGGAGCGCCGAGGCGCTTCCGCCGCTGGAACTGGCCGAGACGATCGCAGGGACATTCGTCGCCATGACTTTGGCGCACCCGATGAGCCAAGGCACCTTCGGCGCGCTCATTGTCAAGCAGTCCATGGTCCAGCTGATGCGCGCCCTGGCTCCCGAGGATCTCGAGGTCCCAGAGCTAGCCCTGCTCGGCCAGGGGCCCGTGTGGACAGTGCGGAACCTCGAACGTGCGGGCTTCTTCACCGGCGGCTCCTCGGATGGCCTTCAGGTCCCCGACGGGCTGCGGGCCTCTGTTGCCCGCGGGCTCCTCCTCGCCGTGGCGCTCCTCGCCGGAACCGAGGAGGGGTAGACCTCTCCCGGCACCACCCAACGTGGCCCTGGTCGCGTCGAGGGTGCAATGTCGATCGTCCTCGCCGAATATGGCAAGGCTTCGGAACACCCCTTCCCCACGGTCGTGGAGGACGCCTGGGCGCCGCCGCGGGGCACTGACTCGGCCCTCCGGCGGCGGGCGGACGACGGCGGGCGCGTACCCGCCGTCGTCCGCCTGACCCTGGCAGTGCACGAGCTCACGGCGAATGACGTCGTCGAGGCGGTGTGGATCGATCCGCCCAGAGAACGCCAGAATTATGTACATGACAACCATCCCCGTCGCTAGCGCCCGCGCCGATCTCTCGAAGATCGTGGAGCGGGCCGAGCGTACTCACGAGCGCTTCGACATCACGCGCAACGGCGAACGCGCGGCCGTCCTGCTCGGCGCCGACGACTACGACGGGCTCATCGAGACGGTGTCCATCCTCTCCGAGCCCGAAACGATGCAGGAGCTGAGGGAAGCCATCCACGACCTCAGCCTCGGGAAGGGCCACGATGAAGATGACGTCCGCGCGGCCATGAAGGCCGCCGGGCGCCTGTGAGCCGCTACACGGTCCGCTTCTCCCCGGCCGCGAAACGCGCCCTCACCGAAGGCCTCCCGGAAGCAGTCGCCGCAGCCGCCTTCGAACTCATCACGGGTGCGCCCAGCGAGAACCCGCACCGGCTCGGAAAGCAGCTCGCAGAGCCGCTCTTCCCCCTGTACTCCGCCCGGCGAGGCACCTATCGCGTCATCTACCGGCTCGACGACTCACGCCGGGAGCTTGAGGTCGTCGCGGTGACGCACCGAAAGGACGCATACCGGGCATAGCAGCCCGGCGAGGCGGACGACGGCGGGTGGGCACCCGCCGTCGTCCGCTCACTCCCCAGGTAACCCTCGGCCTGCATCGGGTACGCGATGCCGCCCAGCGGCGTATCTGCCGCCGAAGGAGGCCCGCTCCGGCCTACCGCGTGCGCCCCGCGAGGACCTGCTTGGTCATCTCCCCCGCGCTCCCCAGGTAGCCGGAGGGGTCGCACAGCTCGTGGATGCGTCCGGCGCCGAGCTGCCCGACGAGGTCCTCGTGCCGCAGGAGCTCGTCCTCGAGGGTCGAGCCGGCCTCGATCGCCGCCTTGCACGCCCCGTACACGACCGTGTGCGCGCGCTGCCGACCGAGCCTGGGCGCGACGGCCATCATGACGGCCTCGGCGACGATGAGCCCGCCGGTGAGGTTCGTGTTCGCGCGCATCCGGTCCACGTCCACTTCGAGGCCGGAGAGCATGAACTCGGCCTGGTGCAGCGAGCTCGAGAGCAGCAGGAACGCCTCCGGCACAGTGGCCCACTCGAGGTGCCACGGGCCCCTGGCGCGCTCGAAGTCCTGGACCATCGCGTCGAGCATCGTCGAGGACTTGTCCCGCAGCAGCTTCGCCGCGGCGAGCATGAGCTCGCACGAGATCGGGTTGCGCTTCTGCGGCATGGTCGAGCTTGCCCCCCTGGCCCATGACGAACGGCCCGGCCAGTTCGCCGTACTCCGAGGAGCACATGAGCATGACATCGAGGGCGATCTTCCCCACCGACGCCCCGACCGCCGCGAACAGCGACACGAGCTCGGCGAGCCCGGCCCACACCACGTGCCACGTGATCTCCGGGTCGCGGAGCCCGAGCTCCGCCGCGAGCGCGGCCCGCACCCGCAGGCCCGTCGCCGAGTGACGCGAGCGTCCCCGCGGCCCCGCCGAACTGGACCATGAGCGCGCGCCCCCGGCGGCCTGGTCGAGCCGCTCGGCGTGCCGGTCCAGCGCCGAGAGCCACACCGCGGCCTGGAACCCGAACGTCACCGGCAGGCGGTGCTGGAGGTGCGTGCGCCCGGCCGCGAGCGTTTTCAGGTGCGCCTCGGCCAGGGCCGCGAGGGCGCGGCGGACGCCGTCGAGCTGCGCGCGCGGGAGCCCGACGCAGGCCCGGCACTGGAGCATCGTGGCGGTGTCCATGATGTCCTGAGTCGTTGCGCCCCAGTGGAAGTACCCGCACGGAGGAGCTGGGCACATGGGTCAAATGTCTGAGTCGCGGCGAGAGCGTGAGGCTGCGGCCAAGAAACGAGTACAGGCAAGTGTTGGCCTAGAGCAACTTCCCTTGAAAAAGTGTTTGGGCAGGAAGGAATGCCGCGGACATAACGGTGTAGGTCCAAGGTGCAAGAGGCCGTAAGTGCGGCTGAAGGAACATATTGGGGGGACTTTCTTCTCATGACCTGCCAAGTCATCATCAACAGCGAGGCGTTTGTCCTGGCCCACTCCGCCGCCCGCAGTCCGCCCGGAGCCTCGCGTTCCTGGCCGGGCTTGCTGGCCCTCGGCGAACGCGTCTCTGGCCAAGCTCGGTCTCGCACACAGGCCGACGTCGACTTCACCACTCCGGGAGCTTCTATCGCCGTGTGTGCTGTCTGGGCTCCTAGACCCATCCAGCGCTGCTTAGTATTGGTCCACCGATCGAGGCTTATCGCTGCCGCGAAGCAGGTCTGCGATGCTCCAGGTGAATTGGGCACGGTTGGACACTCCGTGTGGGCCCCATGATGATGAGTCAGACGAGTAGAGCTCATAGTCTTCGATGCCGATGCTACGTACCGTAGCTATTAGACAACTTACCCGGATCCAGCTAATGTCAGCTCTCGGCCCGGGAACACCTCGGGCCGCTCGCACCTATGGGGAATCTTGAAAAAAACATTCTTAGCGACAATCGTCTTCGCAGCTACGTTGCTTTCGGCATGTTCCACTCCGGGGACAAATGTGTCCTCGAGCAGCAGCAGCCCATCTTCGTTAGCCACGGTTTCCAAACCGGCGCAGAGCTTCACGCCCAAATCTTCACCGACACCAACGAATCTCTTCCTCGTCGGTAAAGCCGCGACACACAAGGGCGCTGAAATCACCATCAATTCGGCGACGATTGAGCCGCACGTTCTGATGAACCAAACCCGTTATCGACCAGACACTCCGAGCGCCGTCTTCACACCCTTGGCGCCCCAAACCGGCGCGAAGTTCGTGGTCCTGAAGTCGACCGTAACAAATAACAGCAAAGTGGGCATGGATCTCACTTGTGGATATCCAATTAAAATCATCGTGGTGAATACAAAAGAACAAGAGTATACCCCGATCGACGACTTGCGGAATATACAAGGAAACCCTGTCTGTAATGACAGCTTGCAACCAGGCTTCTCTGCAGAGATGACCTGGGCCTTCGAGGTGCCAGCGACTTCCGAAGTGCTTGCTGCCGCGTTTTGGGATGTAACCGATCTGGGCGGCTACGATGGGGACCCTGCAATCGTCGCTTTCCGCCCTTCGCTCATGTAACAGCAGCATTCTGTCAAGCAGGGAGTGCGGAAAGATGAGAATTGTCACGCACCTCCCTGCGGGGCTTGTACTCGCGCGTTCAGAGGCAACAAATGGTCGGTGAAGAGGTTCTGGAACTAGGCCCCAGAGCAAACCCGTTCTGGAGTTTTCCGTGTGAATTGGCTGCCGTCATTGCGTTTATGCCGCCAGCCTGGACAGCACTTCTGAAGACGATAGGGGATCGGTACTTCTCAGCATTCCGGAAGCGTCGGGGAGTGCGCTTGATGAGCGTGATGGCGGTGCGTCTGAGGGCCAGCTTCACCCCGATGATCGCGGCCGCCGTCATAGCTGCCCCTCCGAGCGGCATCGTTCTCGGGGCCGGCTGGATCACCGTCCTCGCTGGCTGCGGCGTGGCCATCCTTCTGGCATCCAAGGGCCGCAAGAAGGACCTCGCCTCGATCCGCTAGCTCTGCGCACCGCCGTCCGGCCCGTCCCTCGTTTCAGGGGCGGGCCGGTGATGTGCGAGTCAGCGACCCCCTCGAGCCATAGGCACGCAGCAGGTCGAGTCGAGGTCCCAACCCGGGGACAAGTCGCGTCATCCTGACCCACTTCCCCGCTTCCATACGCGCTGAGAACCCAATCCGACCGCGAGTTCTTGAAGCCCTGTGCGGTCGAGGAATCCAGCTACCTCAACGGACCCGTCTGGCCCCACGCGAAGTTCAACGCGATTGATGGCTTGAGCGGGATCGTAGTCCGTATATCGATCCGACAGGTGGACAAACCGCTGGTTCGTCGAACCAACAAGCGCACGCTCCATCTCAGCTTGGTCCGCTCGATAGGGCCCGTCGATGAGCAGGTCAGTGCCGCTCAGCAAGGCCGCGGCGTCCATGCGAGCCTCCAAGTCCTCGTAGACATAACCAGAGAACGTTATTACTCCCAGACCTGCCCTCTGCGCGGCTAAAGCCAGGGCCGCTCCTGCTCCGGGCTGATCGAAGGGCTCACCTCCGAGGAGCGTGAGACCCTCCACGTCCCGCTCGCGAGCCCCGTTGACGACCTCGACAGGATCGACAATATATCCACCCCGCGGCGAGAACAGATGCGGATTGATGCACCCTGTGCAGCGAATGCTGCAGCCCTGAAACCACACCGCGGTTCGCACCCCGGGCCCTTCCGCCGTGGTGGCGTGAAGGATCCGGGCCACACGCAGCAATTCGCCACCTGTCAATCGAACAGACGGCGGCTCGTCTCGGGCCGGCTGCCCTTCGGCCCGAAAGCCAGCTGTCCGCGAATCGCGAGCAGTCGATGGGGCGCAATGCCGGACGCTGCCACCATTTGCTCGAAACTCGGGAACCCGTTCTGCTGATCACGAACGAGCACTAGCCTTTCGGCGATCTCCCTGTCCAAACCCAGCCGCTGAAGGTCCGCCGACGAGGCTCGATTGATATCGACCGGTCGGGCATTCGGGGTTATCGACTCAGCTGATTGTTGTTGTGAGAGGTCACCAAACGCTGCTTTGACGTCAGAATCCATCGACGGGAATCCGCCACTCGAGGTGGGCAGCGGTGCTTGCTGGCCACCTTGGCGGCCTTGAGGCCCACCCGCCGCGTACCATGTCTGGTCGTTGTGCGCCTTCCACAGAAGCCACTTCCTGTTAATTACGAAGGCCATGATTGTGCTTGCAGCCCAGTTCAATACCAGCAAGCCACCGAAGAGCTGGGATTCCGGACTAGTAGAAGGGTTTTCCTTGGTACCGGTATCGACCAAGCCCGAGGCAATGAACAGCCCGACTTCAAAGACGGCGAAACCGATGCCCAGAATCCACCACCACGTCGTTTTGGTCTTGATTCCTCGGACGAGGAACACCACACATCCAAGGAGGCCGAGGCTGAGGATCGGCCACAGGACTCCCGCCGAGTTCCTGATGCGCCACCAGCGCGAGCAGAGCTTCTCTTCGGGTGTCATGGCAGCCTTTTGTGGTCAACGATCTGGTTTTGAACTGTGGCCGACTCAGACATCTGTACGTGATATTCGTCGGTCAGGCGAGAGTCAACGACGGTAGTCCCGGGGACTAGCTGGTTGATGGTTTCGTAGGAGGAAAGGCATGAGGGGCCGGGAGCCCCCGAGACCCCGGCCGTGATCACGCCGTCGGGACCCACATTGACCGTGATACGCCTCGTCATCGCCGCTCTTCGAACACGAGCTGGACAGTCCCGTCCTGCGCCGTCTGCGTCAGGAGGGTGAGCCCCATGGCTGCCGCTTGCTGCCGGACTGACTCGACGGTGCGGAACTGGAGGATGGATCCGACGGCAGCATCCAGCTCACCGAGCATCTGCGGGGTCGCCTCTTCTACGCCGTCGACTCGTCCGAGAAAGACATCTCCCACACGCGCAAAAGTCAGTCTGCCATATCGGCTGTACGCGGTGACGCGGCCTTCCGACTGTTGAATGTCGGTGGCCCCTAGTGCTTCAAGTGCCTCCAGGAGCAAATCTTGGTCCTGGACCCTTGTTGCCTTGCACTTCTCGCAGAGATCAGTGCTTCGCGATTCCTTCAGGGCGGCGATCGCCGCGATACCGAGAGGGATGAGGAGTACTTCGAGGCTCATGTCAGTACTCGATCTGCCGTCCGCCACGATAGGAAATGACATCTTGTCCACCGGATGCCCCCACGGTCACGAGACTACCGAATTCCTCGGTGGAGGTTGCGGCAACGGCGCGGTTGCTGGCCCAATCGCGGATTGCCCGGATCTGCTCTTCCTGGGTCTTGGACAGTGGGGTCGTGTTGCGGATGCTGCGGAACAAGTCATCCTCTTCGACGGGTCGCCGCTCCGAGAAGGCATCGAAGCACGCGCTGACAACGGCCTCGGCGACTTCGGCTCCCGAGTAGCCATTACTCGCTTCGGCAAGCCTCTCCAGAAGATCCTCGGTGATGGCCAGACGACCGGTTGCCCGCGAAGCTCCAGTGAGCCTTTGCCCAAGCTGCAGACGCCAGATGGACGTGAGCTCGGCTGGCGTCGGCAGGTCAACGAAGAAAATTTCATCGAATCTTCCTTTGCGCAGGAATTCAGGAGGCAACCCATCGATCTTGTTGGCAGTGGCGATCACGAAGACCGGCTTAGTCTTCTCCTGCATCCATGTGAGGAAGGTGCCAAAGACGCGCTGGCTTGTACCGGAATCCCCTGATGACGCCGATCCGAATCCCTTCTCTATCTCGTCGATCCAAAGGATCGATGGGGCCACGGCCTCGGCGAGTTTCAGGACATTCCGCATGTTCTGCTCGCTGGAACCAACAAGGCCGGAGAAGACGCGGCCCACGTCCATTCGGAGCAGAGGCAAGCGCCACAGCGTAGACATGCATTTTGCGGTCAGGCTCTTCCCGCAACCGGGCACCCCCGTGATGAGGACTCCCTTTGGCGCAGGGATCGACCATTCGCTGGCCGCAGGTAGCCAGGAACCGTTCCTCTTCTCAAGCCAGGACTTGAGATTCTCCAGCCCCCCGATGTCGGCCATGGATCCTGAACGCTCGACGAACTCTAGAAGGCCAGACTTCTTGATGGTTTGCCGCTTCTCGTCGAGGACCAGCGCGATATCGTTCGCGTCGAGGCGTCGGTCGGAGGCGATAGCTCGGGCGAATGCGTTCTCCGCCTCGCCCATCGTCAATCCTTGAGCTGCTTCGAGGAGCCGCTCCCTATCCTCAGGAGACAGGTCCACGACGATGTTTGCAGCATTAGCGGTGACTATGTCATTCAGGACTGCCTCGATCTCTGCTTTCTCGGGGAGTGGCAGGTCGACGACACTCACCTCCTTCTCGAGGTCCGCCGGGAGGGTGAGTCCTGGCGCCACGATCAGCAACGTGTGCGGCACCCGGCCCATCCGAAACTCACGTGCGGAGTCCAGAACGGCACGAATCACGCTTGGTTCTGCGGGACGGCCGCCGGCTCCGAGATAGTGATGGAGGTCGAAGAAAACGAAGATCGTAGGATCGACAGCCTTGGCCGCTTCCGAGAGCGCAGTATCGGGGGCCATGGGGCGTCCCCCATTGGCTCCGTCCACGAGCCCCTTGGTCAGAGTGTAGGTGACCACTTTCCTCGGCCGTCGCAGCTCAGGATCCTGGGCAATGGCGTGAACCGCCGAAACGACTCGGTCCGCTTCATGGGTCTCGACCAACAGCACCGGCTGTCGTGCCCTAATAAGGTCGATGAGCGTCTCTTGGAAGTTCAATCTTGTCAACGCCACTTCCCATGCCACCTTAGGTCGTACAGTTCCCCCGATTAACGGGCCGACAGGGGGAGCTTATGCCAAACGGCCGAGATTCGTCGTGGAATCAAGTCTGTGTTCCCCAAGGCGTCCTCAGGTACGCCGCCCAATGTCCAGAACCAAGTGTCCGGTGCCACGTCGATCCAGATTCCTACCAGACGGTAGTGATGTAGTGTCAGCTCCGCTGCTTAAGGACGAATCAACGATCATGAATATGGGGGAAGTTCTGATGTCGCATCAGATCATCATAAACAACGGGCCTTCTCAGGTTCCGGCGGGAAAGCTTATGGAGTTCGACGGCGGCGCCGCCGATTTCCTCGGAACGCAGCTCCTGGGCTGGCTCGTCACTATCTGCACGGCCGGAATCTGCTATCCCTTCGCACTCGTGCTTCTGGAGCGGTGGCGGGCAAAGCACACGCTCTTGCAGGGTCGGCGCCTTGAATTCAAGGGAACGGCCATGGGCCTCTTCGGGCTATGGATCAAGTGGTTCCTCCTGATCATCGTCACGCTCGGGATCTACAGCTTCTGGGTGATGCCACGCATCACGCGCTGGAAGGTCGAGAACACCGTCTACGCGAACTGAACGCAGGGACGCGAGCGTCCCGGCGGCGCCGCCGAACTGGACCATGAGCGCGAGCTGCGCCGGACGCCGTCGAGCTGCTCGCGCAGGAGCCCGACGCCGGCCCGGCACTGGAGCATCGTGGCGGTGTCCATGATGTCCTGGGTGGTCGCGCCCCCAGTGGATGTACCCGCCGTCGTCCCCGCACTGCTCGGCGAGCTGCTCGACGATCGGCAGGATCGGGTAGCCCACGATGTCGGTCTCGCGCCGCAGCCGCTCCTGGTCGAGCGCGTCGAAGCTCGCGGCCGCGGTGATGCGCGCGGCGGCGTCCGCGGGGATGAGGCCGACGGCGGCCTCCGCCCTCGCGAGGGCCGTCTCGGTGTCGATGACGCGGCCCACGTAGGCGCGGTCGCTGAAGACCTCGCGCATTTCAGGGGTGCCGAACATGTCGCGGAACAGGAGGGAGTCGTAGACGGTGCTGCTCATGGGTGTGCCTTCTCTTCGGGTCGGTGTTGGTGGAAGTCAGTGCCGGGCGGCGAGCGGCGCCTGGGCGACCGGGGCGCCGTCGTGCGCCGCGCCGTCGTGCGCGTCCCGGGCCTCCCCCGCCTCCTCGGCTGCGGCGAGCTCGGCCTGGAACTCCCTGGGCTTCGCGAGGGCCCGGCGGACGCGGGCGACGTCCATCTCCCGGGTCCAGCGGGAGACGACGAGCGTGGCGACGACGTTGCCGAACGTGTTGCAGAAGGCCGTGGCCATGGACATGAAGCGGTAGACGCCGAACAGGATCGCCACGCCCTCCACGGGCAGGTAGCCGGTCGCGGCCACGGTCGAGGCGAACACGACGTACGTGCCGCCGGAGACGGTCGCGGCACCCTTCGAGGTCAGGAGCATGATGAGCAGGAGCCCGACCTGCTCGGCGAAGCCCATGTGGATCCCGTACGCGTTGGCGAGGAACAGGGTGCAGATCGCCATGCAGAGGCTCGTGCCGTCGAGGTTGAACGCGTACCCGGTCGGGACCACGAGGCCCACGCCCTGCTGCGAGACGCCCGTGGCCGGCAGCTTGCGCAGGAGGCCCGGGAGGGCGGACTCGGACGAGGCGGTGCCGAGCACCATCGACATCTCGTCGCGGACCATGTTGAGCAGGCGGAACACGTTGAACCCGGCGACGAGGCAGACGCGGCCCATGACGACGGTGACGAAGAGCGCGATCACGAGCCAGTACTCGAGCACGAGCGCGGCCAGGGCGACGAGCATCGCGGAGCCGTTCGTGCCCACCGAGTAGGCGATCGCGCCGAACGCGCCGATCGGGGCGAGCCTCATGACGACGTTGACGAAGCCGAAGAACGCCTCCGAGACGGTGTCGAGGCCCGAGCTGATCGTGGTCAGGACGGCGGGCTTGAGCGTCAGGAGGCCGGCGCCGAACACGACGGCGAGGATCACGACCTGCAGGAGCTGCCCGGAGGTGCGGGCTGCGGCGGCAATACCCGGAGCGGCTAGCTGTCGCGCTGCAGGCCGACGGTGTCGTGGGACTCCTGCAGCCATCCCCTGAGTTCCTCGTCGACGTCGTCCAGCGACCCGATTCGGACGGAGTGCGCGAACCACCGCGGGCCGTAGGACTCGGTCTTCACGATGCGCGGGCTGTCGAGCCAGCGGCGGAGGGCGAAGCTGAGCAGGAGGTCGTGCTTCCGGGGCTGGAGCCCGGCGAACCTGACCCTGGCCACGCACACGAGCCGCGTCTTCTGGGGCAGCACCTGCACGTCGCCCAGGGACTCGAGCATCGCCACGCAGGCCCGCCCGAGCCGCAGCACCTGGGAATCGGAGTGGGAGAGCAGCTGCTCGAGGGAGTAGAGGCCGCACGAGTGCCAGAGATTCCGGCTGACGAGCCGCGCGCCGCAGCGAGGGCAGATCCACAGACCTGCCAGCTCAGAGTCCCCAGGCCCCACGGTTCGCTTCGCACCCGAGAGAGACGTCCTACGGATTCATGATCGGGGGATCGCTCCGGCGGCGCGAGGGGCCGGGTCGCGCGATCCTCTTCCACTGAAGGTGAAGCTGGGACTTCTGCGACGACGACGGTCCTGCCGCCCCCGTAACTCCAATCCTGTGGGACGAGCTGCTCAGATGAAGCCCATGGGGTCGACCGTCTGCCCGTCCAGGAGCACTTCGAAGTGGAGGTGACAGCCGGTGGAGGCCCCGGTCGTGCCCACGCCGGCGATCCGCTGGCCCGCGGCCACGGCCTGCCCCACGGAGACCTCGATGGAGGCCAAGTGGTTGTACGTGGTCTGCAGCCCGTTGCCGTGGTCCACGACGATGCTGTTCCCGCCGCCGTAGGGGTGCCAACCGGCCTCGACCACGGTGCCCGCCCCAGCGGCCATCACCCGGGTGGAGCAGGAGGCGGCGAAGTCGGTCCCGGTGTGCATCTCGGCCGCGCCGCCGAAAGGGCTGTAGCGGTAGCCGAAGGGCGAGGAGACTCTCAGGGACGCAAGCGGGCCGGCCAGGGCCGAACGCGGGGCCGGGGCAGACTGAACGGCAGCGGACTGCCCCTCCACGGATCCGGCCGCGGGGGCCTTCGGCGGAGCGGGGGTGCTGGCCACGCCCGGGCGCTGGAAGGACAGTTCGGCGGCCGGCTCGGCGGTGACTGGTGCCGCGGCTGCCGGCGCCGCCCCGGAGGCGGAGGCCTGCAGTTGGGCGGTCCGGGCGGGGGCATCGGCCCCGACGGCCGCCGGCACCGCGCCAAGCGCGACGACGCCGGTCAGCAGAGCCAGGGAACCTGCCTGCGTGCGGGGGTTGGCCAGGGCCGCGGCGGCGGCCAAGTAGAACGGGCGGGCGGGAGCGGCGCGACGGCGGCCGCGGGCGCGGTTGCGGATCATGGGAGCCTCTCACGCCTGCGAAGTTAGCTGTCGGGTTCGGCAGAGGCTGCCGGCGCGCCATCTCTGACGGCACACTTCACCCCGAGCGCAGGGCCCCCGTGCGCACTCTGGTTCCCCCGCCCCTGCCATCGACGAACGGATGAAGCGCTTCCGCTGGCAGGGCTCGGCGAACGGGAGGCTGCATACCCCACCGGGGTAGCGGTGCCGAGCCTACCCGGACGAAAACCGTCGTTACAAATCCGTGACCTTCGAGCGGACAAGGTTTTGACGAATACCCTCTGGGGGTATAGCTTCGCTCGGAGGGAACCCGGCGTGGGTCCGGCGCCCCGCGCGCCCTCAGAACAGCTCTCTGATGGCCGCGTGCGGGGCAAACCCAGGGGCGGAGAGCCGTTCTCCCTCCGAAACTGGCACTGGAACCGTCGGGTCGACTGCGGAAGCCGGCAACACGCCGTCGTTCGCGGAGGCATCCACGGGCCAGCCGCCGGCACAGCAGCCGCCCGGGGTTTGAGTTCCGCGAGGGCGAACACAGTCGTGTCCGGCGCCAGCCTCACCAGCAGATCGATCGGCTGTGCCACGCCCGATCGCGCGACCAGTTCGCCTGTGCCACCCCTACCGCGGCCGCGGGGAGTGAAGCTGCGGGACGTAGGTCAGCTGAACCGTGCGCCCGTCGAGGGTCCGCGTTTCCAGCAGGTTGAGGTCGAAGTCGGCGGCGCCGCCGAAGACGGGCACCCGGCCCGTGATCCCCGTGATGACAGGGAAGATGGTCACCTGAACGCGGTCCACCAGACCGGCGGCCATGAGTGCGTGGTTCATCCTCAGGCTGCCGTGGGAACGGAGCGGGATATCAGATTCCGCCTTGAGCCGTGCGACGACGTCGACCGCGTCACCGGGCGCGAGCGTGGTGTTCGGCCAGGGGAGGGGCTCGTCCGGGTCCATCGACCGCGAGACGACGACCTTGCGCATGGCGCTCATACGGGTGGTCCAGACATCGCCGAATTCCTCGCCGGAGAGGAAGAAGCCTGAGAACAAGCGATAGGTGTCCGGACCGAACACCATGAGCTGTTCTTCGCCGAAGAGGTCGGCACGATGCTCGAGGAGTTCGGGGCCCTGCTTGCCCCAGTAACCCGTCCACTCGTCCGTAGCGGAACCGAACCCGTCGAGGGAGCTGAAGACATCGAAGGTATAGGTCGCCATGCGTCCGACCGTACGCGCCCCATGAGCGCGTCGATAGCCCCCGAGTCAAGAAGCTGGACAGGCCACGCGATCCCTAGAACCACGCACGACGGCGGGTTTCCTGCCCACGCTGGCTGGCGGTCCTGCTCGTCGTCCGCGGCGCGCTCAGTGAGTGATCACCCGCGCAGGCTCCTGCTCGGCATGTTCGCCGCCGGCATCCTCGTCGTACTCGGCCTCGGTGCCGCCGGCACCCAATGGGGCCTCGTGTTCACGCTCATCGGCCTGGCGGGCTTCGGTATCGGTGGCCAGCAGCTCGCCCTCAACTACCTCATCGCCAACGCCTACCCGACCCAGCTGCGGGCGATGGCGACCGGCCGCGCACGACGTCGAGCTCCACTACGCGGGCCAGGTCGCCTCGAGCACGGTGGCCCAGGCGCTCGCGGCGGCCGGGCGGGGGCTCGCCGTCGTGGCCGAGCCGCCGCAGTTCGGGCTCGAGCGGAGCCCGCTGCTCGCGGGCGGGTCCCCTGTGACGATCGACGACTGGGCTGCGTGGGACCCGGACCACTACGCGGCGCCGGAGATCCAGCGGCTGGCTCAGGAGCTGGGCGCATGGGTCAAGGCCAACGTCGCTGCGTAGGCGGAACGGAGCTGGTGGATCTCCTGGCGGGAGCGTTGGATTCCCTCCTGGGATGTCCCGGATCAAGTGGCGCCTGATCCGGGACATCGTTGGAGACACGACTTCCTCCCGCCAGCCCGAGAGCGAGAGCCCCTCGGCGCCTGGCGAGTGAAGTCCAGCGGTGCGGACGATGGGGAACCTCGCCTCGGGGGCGAGCGTCGCCGTCGCCCGTCACACCTGCCTCAGCGCCCGTCGAAGTCGGGAAGCTCGGCCATTGTCCCCGGCACCGCCACGTGTCCCGCCGGACAGGACCCCTCGGGAGGAGCGGCTGGACATCACCGACCACTGGGACTGCGCGGACAGCAGCGACGCGGTGCTCAACCACGATCCGATCGAGAACACCGAGAGGGCCGAACCGATCGACCCGATCGACAGAGCCGAGCCGATGGACCCGATGGACAGCACCGACCCCACCGAGCCGATCGACAGCAACGAGTCCTGCGACCACAGGGACAGCACGGAGCCTGAGGACGCGTGACGCGCAGGGGGTATGGACAGCTTGGTCATGAGGCCATCTTGCCCGGCAGCTACCGGCCGATGCGAGGCCTGGTTCTGATCGACAAAAGCACGAAGGTGACGATGCGTGTACGTCCCCTCCCCGCGTCTGTACCAAGGCGCGTTCGGTCGTCGATCTGCCCCGGCTCAGGTCGCGGGGCGGGCGCCCAGCCGCGGTGGGTGCTCCCACTGCTCGTCGGTCTCGCCGAGCACCTTCCAGCCGATCGGGGCCATCCCGACAACCATGGCCCCGAGCCCGATCGCGAACACCACAGCCGAGCCGGTCGGCAGGGCCACGCCGAACACCAGCGCACCCAGGCCGAGCGCGACGGCCGCCCACATCGGCGCCACGCGCGCGCGGTACAGGCCGTAGCTCATGGAGATCAGCCCGACAGGCAGCAGGAGCACCGCCAGCAGGAGCACGGTCCAACGAGTCGAGCCGAACGCGAAGATGCGCTCGTACAGCGCTGCGGCATCGGCCTCGCTCGAGCGTCCGAGCTCGGGAATGACCACTGTCTCCGCCGCGGCGACGGCGAACAGGGCCAGGACTCCGACCAGGGCGACGGCTCCGCCGAGGATCCCTTCGGCCGGCCGCCGCTCGTGCAACTGGTGGGCCAGGCCGAGCACGGCACCGACCATCAGCAGCATCGATGCGGCGATGAACCAGTGCGCGAGTTCCCACCGGTCCGCGTTGCTGGAGATGATCTCGTATTGGCGCGCCGCATCCGCGGTCTCCTCCGGATGCAGAAGGCCACCGACGAGCAACAGCGCGGGCGCGGCGATCAGGCACGATCCGCAGATCGCCTTGCGGAGCCGTTTGGATCTCGAGAGAGTGCTCACCACAATCTCCCCTTTCGCCTTTGGATCGAGTGTCTTCCCGTTGATGCCGGCGAACAAGGTTCGCCGTGCTACCGACCGGCCCGGGGCTTGGTCCTGATCGACAGCAGCACGAACGTGAGGATGAGCACCGGAAGCACCGCGAAGTGGTAGGCGATGTCCGCCGGCCCGCCTCCGAGGAGTGTGAACGTCAGACCGACGAGGAAGCCGACGACGGCGAACCCGGTGGCAACCTGGGCCGCGAGACGCCCGCGGCCCGGACTGCGGACGAGGGCGACGGCCCCCGCGACGAGCACGACGCCGATGATCGCCTCGGCGATGCCAGCGGCGGTGGGGCTGTAAGGCGGCTTGCCTTCGCCCGTCAGGCCCAACAGATGGACGGTCGAGACGACCGCGAGGGTGGCCGCCTCAAGGATCATGAGGGCCGCCAATCCGCGTCGCGCGCGGTCAGAGGCGAAGGCGGGGGTAGAAGCCACGGTGACCTCCTGATCAGCCCGGTCGCCGCAGTCACGCCCGCCATGGCGTGAGCCGCGGCCACCATCCCGGGACGTTGCGCCGGTAGTCGAGGTACTGCTTGCCGTACGTACTGGTGAGGGTTGGCTCCTCGTAGCCCTTCACGAACGCGACGACCGCGGCGAGGGCGATGACGGCGTAGAGCACGAGCCACCAGCTGCCGAACAGCAGCGCCTGGCCCAGGATGATCGCGATCACCGCGAGGTACATCGGATTGCGCACGAATCGGTAGACCCCCGTCACGACGAGCGTCTCGGTCGGAGCGATCGGAGCGGGTGTGCCGCGGTGCAGGGCGAACAGCACAAAAGCATGCAGCAGGAAGGCCACCCCGATGGCGATCGCGATCCAGGCGACCGGCACGACGACCCAGACCGCGCCGCCCCAGTCGTGCCAACGCCAGCCGGAGATGAGCCACGGGATGAGACCCGCGACGACGCCGGGCGCGAGGAGGAGGAAGACGACCGTCCCGATCCACGCGCGTGCGGACGAGGCTGCCCGGGCCATGCGCGTCAGACTAGCCCTCTTCCTCCGACCACGCGAGGGAGCGTAGCGCTTCGGGAGTGCGCGAGCAGACACCAGGTGCGTCCTCGACACGGACGGCGTGTCCGCGGAACCATGGGATGCCATGGGACGGAAAGCGGGAGCGGCTGCCGCAGCGGCCGCGGCCTGCCTGCTGCTGGCGTCCTGCGGCCTACCAGGCCCGCCGCCGGGCCCCATCGCCACGGGCACGACGTCGGCCCCGCCTCTCGCGCCGCCGTCAGGCACCGGCGCCTACGGCTATGTCACCGCTGGTCCGACCTGCCCGGTCGAGCGATCGGACCAGCCCTGCCCTCCGCAGCCGGTCTCGGCCAGGGTGGAGGCCCACGTCCCACGCGGCGGCGCCGTCGCGTCGACCCGCAGCGATTCCTCCGGCCGCTATGCCCTCGACCTCCCGCCGGGCAGCTACGTGCTGGTGGTCGGCGCCGCCTCGGGATGGCCGCACTGCCCGGACACGCCGGTCACCGTGGAGCGGGGCTCCGCCGCCCGCGCGGACGTCTCCTGCGACACCGGCATCCGCTGAATTCTCGAGATTGTCCCGGATCACACGGCATCTGATCCGGGACTTCCAGGAGGACAAGCCCGTCCGGAGAGCCCCCGCCTCATTCGGTCAGAGCCCACCCCCGCCGCCGAGGCAGCGCGAACCGGTCGAAGTCCCGCGCGGCGAGCACGACGGCGCCTGCCGCCTGCCGCTGTGCCTGCTCCACGAGCGGCTGGACGTCGGTGTACCGCGACGAGAAATGCGTGAGGACCAGCGTTCTCACACCCCCCGACGCGGCCAGCGCCCCGGCCTGCCCGGCGGTGAGGTGCCGGTACTGCGCCGCCAGCTCGCCGTCGTCGTCGCTGAAGGTGGACTCGGCGACGAGGAGGTCCGCGCCGTCGGCCAGCTCCTCGGCACCAAGGCAGGGCTCAGTGTCCATGACGAAGGCGAACCGCTGCCCGGGCCGGGGGACGCTGACGTCCTCGAGCCGGACGCCGCGGAGCTCGCCGGTCCGCTGCAGCCGCCCGATGTCCGGGCCCTTGATGCCCGCCGCCGCGAGCCGCTCGGGCAGGATCGTGCGGCCGTCGCGTTCCGTGAGGCGGTAGCCGTAGGCCTCGATCCGGTGGCTCAGCGGGCGGACCTCGAGGCCCCGGGCGACGGTCCCGGGGGCCCCGTGCGGGTGGAGCTGCAGGTCGAAGCCCCGTGAGGACACCGAGACGAGCGCCTGCACGACGTCGTGCCCCGCCGCCGGGTAGTGCAGGTGGACCGGATGCTCGACCCGGTCCAGGGCCAGGCGCGAGAGCACCCCGGGCAGCCCGTAGCAGTGGTCGCCGTGCACGTGCGTGAGGCAGATGCGCGTGATCTGCGTGGCCGAGACCCCGGCGTGGATCATCTGCCGCTGGGTCCCCTCCCCCGGGTCGAACAGCAGGCCCTCCCCGTCCCACAGCAGCAGGTAGCCGTTCTGGTTGCGGTCCCGCGTCGGGACCTGCGAGGCCGTGCCGAGGACGACTAATTCGCGCATGCCGCCCAGTATGACGGCGAGGCTCGCTCCGGGGCGTGCCCACCCGGCCGAAAAACGAGTACAGGGTGGCCGAAATCCAGTAGAAGAAGCCATCGCAGGGAGTCCTGCTCGCTTGAGAGAGTATGTGCACCCAAAGAAATGCCGTTGAGGCATCTGCGGGATATCGGTCACATGCGGGGGTACATCTCCCGGCAAAGGAGTGCAGGGGGAGCACCCACCATGAGCAGAAACAAGTCGCTCCGGCGCAACAAGCCTTTCGTACCGCAGGACAAGGCCCGCGTGGCCGTGGCCGCGCCATGAGAAGGGCAGTCTGGGCCCTCGGCCTGGTCATGGCCCTGACGGGTGCGGCGCCGGGGGCTCCGCCGAGATGAGCCGTCCCCGACGCCCGCGCCGACACCCACCGAAAGGACATTGGCTGCGTCCTGTACGGGCTGGACGTCTCCGACAGGATCCTGAACGAGATGAGCCACGCGCGCCCTCGACGGGCGCCAGAGGGGGTCGTGGGGCGAGTACAACGCCTCCTGGTCGTACCACCCGGACTCGGGCGTCCAGATTACCGTCGACGACGGCCAGGTCTAATGCGCTACCTGGAGAGCGTCTGAGATGGCGGCGGCGAGCAAGCTTGACATGAAGCCCGGCGCGGACGTCGGCTGAGCTCGCTGCAGCCCGAACCCTCATTTCTACAACACTTTAGAGGAAATACAAATGATCTTCAGAACCATGGATGAGGCCGTAGTTGTTTTCGCTGGACGCGGCTACGGGGTTGAAACTCGCTCTCAGACCCTTTGCCTCCTCGTCAAGCTCGAGCGCTTTCCGGTCACTCCGCATTTGCTGCACCTTGGCCTGACCATCGTCACAGCGGCCTTCTGGTTCCCCATTTGGTGTATCTATGCAGTCGTCCGCATCGTCAGCCCGAAGGTGAACCATCTGATCATCCGGCCGGCCATGGGTGGGGGATGGGTAGTCACTCTGCCCGGAGTGCCCGCCGTCACCTCCTATGCCCAACCCCTGCCCACCCAGTGAGATGTCCTGAGACATCAACCGTCACCGACGTTCTGAGGCGGCACTGTCACCGATGGCTGACAGCTCTTGATGACTCCGAGCAGACACGCGTCGCCGCGGGCAGCATGAGGACAGGTTCTGTCCTGACCCGCGCCTAGGTTTGGTGCTGTCCCCATGGAGTCCACGATTGGAGATCCGATGAGCGCCACCGAGATCCGCCCGTTCCGCGTCGACGTCCCGCAGGACCGCCTCGACGACCTCGCCGCCCGCCTCGACAGGGCGCTCTGGCCCGACGAGCTCCCCGGAGCCGGGGACGCCTACGGCGTGCCCCGCGACCGCGTGCAGCGCCTCGCCCGGTATTGGCGTGACGACTTCGACTGGCGGGCCTTCGAGGCGCGCCTGAACTCCTTCCCGCAGTTCACCACCGAGATCGACGGCGAGGACATCCACTTCATCCACGTCCGCTCGTCGCGCCCCGGCGCGTTCCCGCTCATCCTGACCCACGGCTGGCCCGGCTCGATCGTGGAGTACCTCGACGTCATCGACCCCCTCACCGAGCCGGCCGGCCCCGCGGAGCCGGCGTTCGACGTCGTCATCCCCTCCCTGCCCGGGTTCGGCTTCTCGGGGCCCACCCGGAGCACGGGCTGGAACCGCTACCGGACCGCGGCGGCGTGGGTCGAGCTCATGCGCCGGCTCGGCTATGAGCGCTACGGCGCCGTCGGGAACGACGGCGGCTCGCTGGTCTCGCCCGAGATCGGCAGGCTGGACCCCGAACGCGTCGCGGGCGTCCACGTCACCCAGCTCTTCTCGTTCCCCTCGGGCGACCCGTCCGACTTCGCCGGCCTCTCCGAGGACGATCAGGCGGCCCTGAAGCACCTGCAGTGGTTCTACGAAAACAAGATGGCCTTCAACACCCTCCACAGCCAGCAGCCGCAGACGCTCGCCTACGCGCTCGCGGACTCGCCGGTCGGGCTCCTGGGATGGAACGCGCAGCTGTTCGGCGAAGGGCTCGACGCCGAGTTCATCGTCGCGAACGTCGCCGTCCACTGGCTCACCGGCACGGCGGGATCCGCGATCCGCTTCTACTACGAGGACGCCCACACGCAGGAGCACCCGACCGGCCCGACCACCGTGCCCACGGGCCTGGCCATGTTCGCCGGCGACTTCCAGTCGATCCGGAGGTTCGCCGAGCGCGACCACAGCAACATCGTGAGCTGGAACCGGTACGACATCAGCAGCCAGGCGGGCGGCCCGAACGACGCCGCCGGGCACTACGCCGCGCACGAGGCCCCGGACGTCCTCGTGGGCGACATCCGGCGTTTCTTTTCGCTCGTGACGGGCTAGGACCCTATCGGCCGCGGGTGCCGCCAGCGCGGGGAGCGAGATACTTCTCGAGGACGACCACGACCCTTCCCGTCCGGTCGAGCCTCACTTGGATGGGGCACAGTCCGGGAGCCCGGTTCGGCGGGCCGACGTGGACCACCGTGCCGGTGCTACCCGACTCGGCCTGTGCCGGATAGGCCGCGTTCGCTGGGATGCGTTTGGTGATGGTGACCGGCTGCCCGACCCTGAAGCTCGGCTGACCTTCAGTCCGCGGCGGCACAGCGGCATCGCTGGACCTGTCCGCGGCCGACGACTGCCGGGACCCGGGCGGGCGCTTCCCCTGCCCGGGACTCCCCGCCGCCCGACGGTTCGGCCCTGGCCCCAGGAGACGGTCCCAGTCGCGATCCCATTCCTCCAGAGCCTGGCCCCGCCGGCGTCGCTTGTCGTCACGTAGCTTCGCCGTCAGGGCGTCCCCGGAGAGCGGGGGATCCTTCTTCCGCTTCGGCTCCACGGCGCGGGCCTCGGGGCGGGGAGGCTTGGCGACACGCGGCTGTGCCGGACGAGTGTCTCCGCCCAGAGGCGGCAGGGAGCGCCGGTCGGGATTGCGGTACATGGCCCGGATGGCAAGCCCGACGATCACGGCCCCCAAGATCAGGGCGAACACCCACCAGTACTCCACAACCACGGCCACGAAGAAGAGGAGCAGCAGGCACCCGCACCCGCCGCCACCACCGCCACCGCCGGTGGATGCCAGAAGGGCTCCCGTGAGGCCCTCGCTCCGATGACGTCTTGTCATGCGCACAGGATCGACCCACCCACCGACAATTCACGCTCTCAAGACCCGGCCGCCTCGAGGCCTTTAGTCATTGGGCAAAAAATCGAGTACATCCCATCCGAAAACAAGTACCAGCAAGTGTCGCGGGGAACCGTGCCGGCCTGAAAGAGTATGCGCACTCGAGGAAATGCCCCGGGCCGCGGGGACATCGAAAACATGCCGGAGGACATCTCACCGGCAGGGGGAATGTTAGGAGTCGAGATCCACATGCCAGAGGAATATCCGCTGCAATACTCGCACGAGCCCTATCAGAGCCAGGCGTCTCCGTATCAGCAGTTCGCGTCCCCGGCGCCGCAGCCTGCCGCGTACGGCGGGCAAGCCGGCTATCAGGGCTCATCCTTCTATGAGCAGTCCCGCCAGCAGATGGAAGGCGGAAAACATGCCACGAACGGCCTCGTGCTCGGATGCATCGGCGCATTCTGCGCGGTGCTCCTCGGGTGGATTCCGTTCCTGGGGCTTTTCGGCGTTGCCGCCGGTATCGGTTGCGGAATTCCGGCGATCCTCCAGGGCAGGAAGGCCGAGCTGTACAACGTCAGCGGGCGCGCCGGGATCATCCTCGGTTGGATCGCCATCGGCTTCTCGGTCCTCTGGACCGCGATCTACATGTTCCTCATGTTCGTGGGGATGACGAGCAGCAGCTATTCGTACTGACGACGACGCCGACGCTCCGAGCTTCAGTGCGATGGGAAGGGGGATCGACCTGCCTCAACCGCCCCAGACCTCGCCGGCGGCGAGGCGTGTCATCTCCGCCCGAGCTTGTTCGTCGCTCAGTCCCGCGCTCAGCAGCGTCCGCCGCTGCCGCTCCTGGTAGTCAACGAACCTGTCTCTCGCCGTCGGATGGTCGGCAGACTGCGGGCGGCGCACCTCGTGAACACGATGCGTCTCCTGCTCGGCGGCACGCTGGTGGCGGGGACCCGGCGCCGAGGGCGGGGATGCGAACCTGCCGTGTTCCATGATGTTCCCCTCCCCAGTGACGGCACCGCACGGGAACCCCCGGGTGGGGGCTTCGCCCGAGCCATCCGGCGTGCCGGCTGGCCTGCCCTGCCCCGGCCTCGGGGCCTGGGAGGGGCACACCGACCGACGGAATCCCCAAAGACAGGACAGGCCTAATCGCACCAGAATCCCCGACGGAACACATCCGTGTCAATTCTGTGACAGAAAAAGTCACATTGGAGGCGGTCTCGCGACGGCGAGGCCGGCCACCCGAGCCGGTCCCCCGCCGTCGTGCGCCGCGACTCGCCGCGCTTCCGCCTATTGCGGCGCGGAGAACCCGTACGGGACGTACCTGAACTCGACCTTGCCATCCTTGAGCACGGCGACTCCGTGGATGTGTCGGAGCCTTGGGCGGCACCCTTGTCGTCCAGGCCAAGGCTTTGATCGTGCCCCTCCCCTTCGGACCCGGCTCGAGCCTTGCCCCACCCCGCCCAACTGGGTAAAGGATGGAACATGAGCGAGGACACAGAGATGGTCCAGCGGGGCATCGGCATCCTGACCGCGGCCCTCTCGTGGGAGCCCGAGGACCCCGCGGCGACCGCGATGTTCAAGGAGTCGCTGAAGACGCTGGTCCGGATGGACGACGTCGTGTCGGTGTCCTTCACCGGCGGCTCCCCCGAGCAGGCCGCCGTGCTCCGCGAGGTCCTGCCTCACGTCGTCCGGAAGGTCATCGAGGCCCTGGCGCCGGACTACACGCGCCTCGTCCTGGGGATGACCATCGGGTTCAAGAACGTCGCGGACGCTTACCGGCGTGACGTCCCGGGCGCGAACGTCGAGGCGATCCTCCAGGCCGCGTCCCTGAACCTCGCGGGGGAAGACGAGGACGACGAGGACGACGAATAGGTAGATTGCCTCCGAGCCCGTAGACTGGAACGACGGCCGACCGCCAGAAGAGCGGTCGCCCCGAGGCCCGGATACGGGCCGGCACAGAGTACCTGCAGTTTCACCCTCAGGTTCTGCCGCGAGCGGCAGGAGCATCAGCGGCAGAACAGGCAGCACGGCCCTCACCGGCCGCCCGACCGCGAGCATTAGGCGAGTCGCCTCCCCGACTCAGCCGCCGCCGAAACTGCACACTACCAGCGCACTCTGCGCGCTTCCAGCCCTTCCCATCACCGCAGCTGTCCCGCGCCGCCTTCAGCGGCGCAGAACACCGGTCCCCGAACATCGGGACCATCATCACGAAAGGAAAAAAAACCCATGGCCACTGGCACCGTGAAATGGTTCAACTCCGAGAAGGGCTTCGGCTTCATCGCCCCCGAGGACGGCTCTGCTGACGTCTTCGCCCACTACAGCGCGATCGCCTCGAGCGGCTACCGCTCGCTCGAAGAGGGCCAGAAGGTCGAGTTCGACTCCGAGCGTGGCCCCAAGGGTCCCCAGGCCTCGAACATCCGCCCGCTCTGAAGCGAACCTGCCGGGGAGGCGGGTCGCGGCGAGCGACCCTGCCACCCGGCCCCCCTCTCACCCCCGCCGAGCGCGACCTGAGCGCCTGACCAGAAAAAAGGTGCTCCGATCGCCACAGCATTAAGCCCCGCCCTCCCCCGCACCTCCCCCGGCGCGGGCTACGCGGGCACCGAGACGTTCCCTCCCCTGACCCAGGCCTACCTGCAGGTCGCCCAGTCCGTCCGCGAGACCGGACTGCTGCGCCGCACGCCCTGGTTCTACGTGCTCGTCGGTGCCGGCCTCATCACCCTCCTCGCTGGCCTGCTGACCGGGTCGATCCTCCTGGGCCACACGTGGTTCCAGCTGCTGATCGCGGCCGGGCTGGGCATCCTCTTCACCCAAGTGGCGTTCCTGGCCCACGAGGCGGCGCACCGGCAGATCCTCTCCACCGGCCCGCGCAACGACAGGCTCGCGAGGATCCTCGGGGGCGTCGTGGGCATGAGCTACTCCTGGTGGGACTCGAAGCACAGCCGCCACCACGCGAACCCCAACCGGGTGGGGCGCGACCCCGACATCGAGATCGACACAGTCTCCTTCATCGAGGAGGACGCGGCCACGGCCCGGGGCCTCCGCGGCGTCATCACCCGCCGCCAGGGCTGGCTGTTCTTCCCGCTGCTGACCCTCGAGGGCCTCAACCTCCACTACCTGAGCATCCGGCACCTCGTCTCCCGCGGCCCGGTCAAGGGCCGCTGGGCGGAGATCGGCCTGATCGCCCTGCGCTTCGCCCTCGTCCTGGTGCCGCTCTTCTGGCTCCTGCCGCTGGGCATGGCCTTCGCGTTCCTCGGCGTGCAGCTGGCCGTGTTCGGCCTCTACATGGGCGCCACCTTCGCCCCGAACCACAAGGGCATGCCGGTCATCGCCCGGGACGCCAGGCTCGACTTCTTCTCCAAGCAGGTCCGCACCGCCCGCAACATTTCGGGCGGGCGGTGGGCCACGTGGCTCATGGGCGGCCTGAACTACCAGATCGAGCACCACCTCTTCCCGAGCATGCCCAGGCCGCATCTGGCCAAGGCGCGCAGGATCGTCCGAGCGCACTGCCGCGAGATCGGCGTCCCCTACACCGAGACGGGCCTGTGGCGCTCCTACGGGATCGTCATCTCGTACCTCAACCGGGTCGGGCTCGCCGCCCGCGACCCCTTCGAGTGCCCCATCACCGCCCGGTACCGGTGAGCGAGAGACTCCCGTCCATGCGTCGAGCAGGCCGCACCGATCGCGGTGCCGAATCGCATGCAGGGGCCTGCGTGCCCGACACCCAGCCGATCTGACGGGCGTACTCTGAGTTATGAGAACCAATTATGTCCGGGGCGCCTCCGTGAGCTGCTCCGCCTCCCAGGCGGAGATCCGGGACATGCTCATCGCGTCGGGGGCGCACGGGGTGCGGTTCGTCTCGGTGCAGGGAAACGCTGGGATCACCTTCAGCTCGGCGGACCGCCGGTTCCGTCTGGTCCTGCCGCTGCCCGCCCCGACGCCGGGGACGCCGGATCCGGACCACGGCCCGCCGCGGCCGGAGAGCTCCGCCTCCGAATCCAAGGCCGTCCAGGACGCCGCGCGCCACCGCTGGCGGCAGCTGTCGCTGCTGATCCGGGCGAAGCTCGACGCCGTCGACGCCGGGATCGTCACGTTCGACGAGGAGTTCCTGGCCTACGTGGTCATGCCGGGCGGCGGCACCGTCTTCCAGGCGTCCGCCCCCGGGATCGCGGCAGCCTATGTCAAGACCACCGGAGGAGTCACCCCATGAATGAGCTCGAGGCCTCGCTGGTGCTCAGGGCCGGGGCGGAGCTGCTCTCCTCCGCCTCCGCCGATCCCCGCGCCGAGGAGGGCTACGCCGTGGTGAAGCTCAACCTCGCGGCCTCCCTCAACCTCATCGCGGAGGCACTCCGGAACTTCGAGGCTGCCTCGCCCGACCGCAACCGCTCCACCGGCTGGGCCCGGGATCTGCACCGGGTGGCCGACGACCTCAAGGAGCGGTAGCAGCCTCGGATCGCCGCTATTCGCAGCCGATCCCATCACGATCGCGGTCCAGGTGGACGCCGTATCCGGGCTCGCCCGCGTAGACCGGCGCCGCACCCGCGGCCCGAGCCGCCGTGCAGTTCTCGTAGGCATACACGGGCGCGGGCGCTGCCGAAACCGGCGCCGGTGCCGGCGCGGGGGCGGGGGCGACGAGGTTCTGCTGCTGCGACGCCGCCTGACGCCGTGCCGCCTCGGCCGCGGCCGCCTGCTCCTCCGCGACGCGTGCGGCCTCGGCGGCGGCCGCCTCCTCGGCGGCCTTCTGCCGGCGCTCGGACTCGATCTCGGCGGCAGTCGCGACCAGCAGCCAGCGCAGGGCATTGGCGCGATCCCGTTCGCACACGAGGTCCACGCCCTTGAATGAGTACTTCTCGCCGACGTTCACGCACGTGTCGCCCGAGGCGTGGGCCGCGACGAGGACCGTCGTCGTGGGCGTCGGGCACGCGCCAGCGCTGGCCGGCTGGCTGGGCGAAGCGGAGCGGGTGGCGGACGTGCCTGCGGACGACCCCGCAGATGCCGTGGCCGTCACGGTGACCGTCGGCGTCGGCGAGGGACACGAGGGCGTGGGTGTCGGCGTGGCACTCGAGGCCCGGGACGGCGAGACCGCCGAGTTCAGGGAAGCCTCCGCGCCGTCGACGGGCGTCGGAGCGAGCGTGGCCGCAGCCACCACCATGGCCACGAGAGCCCCGGCGGCCAGCGACGCGGCCCGGTGTTTGCGATGCCCCCTGCGCACGAGCAGCCTGATCGCGGCCACCACGAGCAGGACGAGACCGGCCACGACCGCAAGCGGCTTGGCGATCAGAACCAGCAGGAACAGGACCGCCAAGATGACGGCGGTCCAGACTGTCTTCCCGGTGCCGCCACTCGGCTTCTTCTCGAGCGGCGCAGACGTGTGATCCACGTGTTACCTCAATTCCCCATCATTCAGTCCAGGTGTCATTGCGCTGGCACACGCTCATTTGATCATTCGGGATGCGTATTTCCGGGGAGCCTGGGGAGGGAAGTGATTCGCGTCGTCCGAAACGGGCCCGCATGGCTGGACACGGGCGGATCCGGGGCGAACCATGGCCCCATGGCATACGACCTCGAGCTCGCTGAGCGGATCCGCCGCGCCCTGTCCGGGCGCGCGGGCGTCGTCGAGAAGAAGATGTTCGGCGGCCTCTCGTTCCTCGTCGGCGGGAACATGGCCGTGGGCGCGAGCGGCCAGGGCGGGATGCTCCTGCGTGCCGACCCCGCGCGGAGCGACGAGCTGTGCTCGAACCCCGGGATCGAGCGCGCCGTCATGCAGGGCCGGGTCATGGACGGCTGGCTGCGCGTGGATGACGAGGCCATCGCGACGGACGAGGACCTCGCCCGCTGGGTGCAGGCCGGCGTCGACTACGCCTCGTCGCTGCCCCCGAAGAAGCGCTGAGGCTCCGGCCGGGGCGTGAGGCGCGCACGCACGGCCGCGCCCGCGCACAGGACCACCACGAATCCGGGCATGTCCCCAGGAACGGTGCGCACCGTCGTCCCAGGTCACGTTCCCGGCTATCCTCGGGCCCGATAGGTCATTCGGGCTTGAGAGTTGGTACGCGGAAGAGGCGAGGACATGCAGACGCAATTCCCTCCGGCGCAGGGGCGGACGCCCCAAGGTCAGCCGCAGCGCAGGCTGAGCACCGCCATGGCGGCCAACATCGGCGTCCTCTCGCTGCTGACGTTGGTCTCGGTCTTCGTGCTCATGTTCGGCGAGTTTGAGGGCAAGATCGTCCGCACCATCAGCACCCTGCTCGTGTGCGGGCTGTTCACGGCGTTCGCCGCGACGGACGCGTCTCGGGACAAGCCGCAGCGCTATATGGTGGCCTCCCAGAGCGGGCAGGTCTACATGCTCTGCCTCAGCCTGATCCTGATCTGGGGATCGCTCGCAGCCCCGCGAACACGCGGCCTGTTCGAGCCCTTCGATGAGCTCCAGTTGTTCCTCTTCACCCTGCTGATCGTCGGCATCGTCAGGGGTGCGGTGTTCCTGGTCCAGAAAGCCTCGGACTGGTTCGCGTCACCTCAACCGCAGCTCGCCCTCGGAACGAAGGCGACGGCGGCCCTCGTGGCGCTGTTGGCTGTCCTGCTGAGCCTGCCCCTGGGGATTGGATACGCCGTCGAGTTCCCGGACACCTACTGGCGCATCACCGTGGCGCTGATCCTGCTGACCGGGCTCGCCATCTCGATCAGCGTGCTGCTGGCATGGTCGTTCCGGGAGCGCCCGACGGCGCGCGGCAGCAGCGACCCGTCCCGGCCGGTCCCGGGGCAGCCGCCGGCCACCGCAGGCCCCCAGCCTCGGCCCGCCGCGCCGCTTCCCCCGTTCGCTCCCCCCGTCCCCCAGGCGCGCCTCCAGCAGGCGATGCCACGGCAGGAGTACGCGGCCCCTGTCCTCGGCATCCAGCCCTGGCCCGTGTTCCCGGACGGCCGCCCCCTCCCGGCCACACCCAGCGGGCGCCCCGACTTCGCCGCGCTCCAGTACGTGGTCTCGATGTACGTGGAATCCGAGAGGCAGTGGGGCGGCTCCTAGCCTCCGCGAACCACCAGGCCCCGGCTCCGCCCGGCCGCTTGGCTCTGGTTTCGACTGCGCCCCCAACGTCCTCCCCGGGGCCGGCACGTACGGGTGGACGCGCCGGCTCAGGGAGCACTCGTACCGGCTCGCGCGGCAGTAGCGCGGGTGCCGCCTACGGACCCGTGAGGAGGATGTCGATGAAGGCGTCCTCGCATCCCGGGATGTGGGTTCCGGCGTGGACCTTGACCAACTTGCTGATGAGCTGGCCTGAATTGCTGAAGCCGAAGGCTTCGGCTGCGGGCTTGAGCTCCTCGTTCATGATGAAGGCGATGGCGCCCGGACCGTCGCTGACGGCGTGGTCGGAGAGCGCCAAGCCGGCGCACGATGCGTTGGGGCTGGCGATGTCCGCGGCTGCGGGAACGGCGCTGAGCAGCACGAGCGCGGCTGCGCCGGCAGCCGCACCCAGGATCTTGTGGGCATACATGGGGCACCTCGAGGGCGATCGGATCGAGATGGAATCCGCGGCGGCCGGGGCGCCTCCCCTGCAGCCCGGGACGACCGCGCCACACGCGCCAGCTCTCTGGGCCGACCACGTGGAACTCCCAGCGACCGTATTGTGCGCCCGCCCGCCCGGCACCGCAATGGGGCAGTGGATGGCCCCCCGCTTCGCCCGGACCTCGAGGACCGCGTCCGGTCGATGTACGAGCTCGTCGCCAACTTCCCGCAGCAGCAGTTCCACTTTGACACGGGCCGCGCCCTCGCCGAGCGCCTCGGCTACCCGGCCGTCGTCCTGGACCGGGTCCCGGCCGAGGCGGTCGTGTCCTTCGCCGGCGTCGGCTACTTCCACGACCTCGCGGCCCTGAGACCGGGCGAGCGGGTGCTCGACCTCGGCAGCGGCTCGGGCATGGACAGCTTCCTGGCCGCGCTCGACGTCGGGCCCTCCGGCTCGGTGATCGGCGTGGACCTGACCCCCGCGCAGGTCGAGAAGGCCAGACGGCTGTGGGAACAGCTCGCCACCGAGGAGATCGGAAGCGTCCAGTTCCGCGAGGGCCGGATCGAGGACCCGGGCGTGCCCGACGGCTCCATCGACTGCGTCATCTCCAACGGCGTCATCAACCTCGTCCCCGACAAGGCGCGCGCCTTCGCGGCCGTGGCCCGCGCGCTGCGGCCCGGCGGGCGGCTCGCGGTCGCGGACATCGTCTCCGGCGTGCAGCTGCCCGACACCGTCACGTGCGACGCCTCGCTCTGGGCCGCCTGCATCGGCGGCGCCATGCAGCAGGAGAGCTTCCTCGACGCGCTCACGGCGGCGGGCCTCCGGGTCGAGACAGTGCGCCCCAACGACGCCTACCGCTTCCTCTCGGCCCGCGCGGTCAAGGCCACCTCGAAGTACGGGGTGACGAGCATCAGCGTGCTCGCGGTGCGGACCTAGGGACCCCCATGGCTTCGCCGGAGTCCCGGTGGCACCATGGATGCACACGGGCGACGGCGGGCTGGGCACCTCGCAGGGCAGCGCAAGGAGGACCCATGGACACCGCTCCCACCCCGCGCGTCGGCCCGACCGCCGGCGAGGAGATCATCGCCGCCGAGGCCGTCCTCGACGAGGCGCTGGAGGACATCGTGACCGTCGTCGTCCGGAGGGTCGCGTGCGGCGGCGGCGGGGCGGAGTTCCGGGTCCGCTACGGGCAGACGGGCATCGTGGTCCCCTCGGCGCAGAGCGCGACCTCGGTCCTGCGCCTGTGGATGGTGGACGGCACCATCCCGCAGGAGCACCGGGTCGCCGCGCGCAAGGCCGCCCGCATCGTGGCGGACTACGGCCGCAAGCAGCCCCTCTCCCCGCGTGCCCGGCTGGCGGCCGAACGTCTCGCCAAGGCGGGGGTTCGCGTGCCCTGAGCTGTTCCCGCGCTCAGCCCGCCGGGAGCGAGAGCCGGAACACGCCGTCGTCCGCCGCCTCCACGGAGACCGCGGTGAGGTCGCCGGCCCAGTACGTCGGCGCGTACGACGCCGCGCGCTCGCCGATGCCGAGCACGCGCATGCCCGCCGCGAGCCCGGCCGCGATGCCGGCCTGGGAGTCCTCGAGCACGAGGCACTCCCTGGGCTCGACGCCGAGCCGTGCCGCCGCCTGGAGGAACCCCTCGGGATCGGGCTTGCTCTCGCTGACCATCTCGGCGGTCACCGCGACCGCGGGGTAGCGCAGCCCGGCGGCGCCCATGCGGCGGCGGGCGAGGTCGTCGTCGGCCGAGGTCACGAGCGCGTGCGGCAGGTCCGCGATCGCGGCGAGGAAGGCGGCCGCGCCGGGGATGGGCACGATCCCGGCCACGTCGGTGCGGGACTCGTCGAGCATGCGTGCCTCGTCCGCGAGGTTGTCCTCGACCGGCCGGTCCGGCAGGAGCAGGGCCATGCTCAGCCAGCCCTGCCGGCCGTGGATCACCGGCTCGACGACGTCCCACGGCAGCCCCTGCGCCTCGGCCCACTCGCCCCACAGCCGCTCCACGACGGCGTCCGAGTTCACGAGCGTCCCGTCCATGTCGAGCAGGACGGCGCGGACGGAGACGGAAAGGGCGGTCACGGGTCCTCCTCGGAACGGGTACGTCCCCCCACGGTACATGGCATAATCCCGGTAGTGGTCCTATCTGGATCGCACCGCGGGCTGAACCAACCACCGAGGGGGCCGGATGCCAGCGAGCCAGACCGACGCGCCCAGCCTGGCGCAGATCGCCAACACGAGCGTCCCCAAGCACGAGCAGCTGCGCTCGATCATCCTCAAGCTCGCCAAGGAGGAGCTCGAGCCCGGGGCGCGCCTGCCGAGCGAGCGCACGCTCATGGACGCGTACGGCGTCTCCCGCATCACGGTCCGCGCCGCGATCGGCCGGCTCGTCACGGAGGGCCACCTCGTGCGCGTGCCCGGCAAGGGCACCTTCGTGGCCGACGCAACGATCCAGTCCACCCTCCACCTCGCCTCGTTCACGCAGGAGATGGAGGCCCGCGGGCTCAAGGCGAGCACCGTGGTGCTCACCGCGGAGCGGACGACGGCGCCGGAGGACACCGCGGACGCGCTCGGCATCGCGCGGGGCGGCGAGGCGATCCACCTGCGCCGCCTGCGCCTGGCCGACGGGCGCCCCGTGAGCGTCGACGACGCGTGGTACCACCCCGTGCACGCCGACGGCCTGCTCGGGATCGACCTCACCGGCTCCGTCTACAAGGCCCTCGCCTCGGAGTTCGGCCACCAGATCGACCGGGCCCGGCAGACCGTCCGCGCCGAGGGCGCCCCGGCGGACATCGGCGTCCTCCTCGGCACGGGGACGGGCGCGCCGGTCATGTTCTTCGACCGGACGTCCTTCTCGGGCGAGCTGCCGATCGAGCACGCCCGCTCGTGGTACCGCTCGGACCGCTACGCGCTGAGCATGGAGGTGCGGCTGTAGGCAGCCCGGTCCGCTGTCGCGGCTGCGCTCAACCGGCGAGCACCGGCACCCGATCCCGCACCGCGCGCACCTCGGCGACGTCCGCGACCTGCACCAGCAGCCCGGGTTCGTGCCCCAGCCTCCCGCGCACCCTGCCGAGCGGGTCCACCGCGCACGATCGCCCGAGGCCGAGCGGGTCGGCCCCAAGGGGCGGCACCCAGGCCTGGTCGCATGCGACGAGCCATGCCTGCGCGTCGGTGGCGCGCGCACGGGTCAGCAGGTCCCACTGCTCGGCCTTCCCCGGCCCGTCTCCCCACGAGGCCCCCACGCACACGAGCTCCGCCCCGGCCCTGCCGAGCGCCGCGAACTGGTCCGCGAAGCGCAGGTCGAAGCACGTCGCGAGGCCGACCGTCACTCCCCCGAGCGAGAACGTCACGAGTTCGCTCCCGGGCGCCACGGTGTCCGACTCGCGGGACCCGAACGCGTCGTACAGGTGGATCTTCCGGTACGCGGCCTCGACACCGCGACCCGTGGCCAGGAGCGTGTTGAAGACCCGTCCGTCGCCGCTGGGCTCGAACATCCCGAGCACGACGGCGACCCCGCTCGCCTCGGCGACGGCACGCACCCGATCAGCAAAACGCCCATCGAGCGGCTCGGCGGCGTCGGCCAGGACCTCCCCGAACGGGACCATGGCGGCCTCCGGGAACACGACAAGGTCCGCGCCTGCGTCCGCGGCACGCACTGTGAGTTCCTCGACGGCGTCCAGATTGGTCGTCTTGTCTGGGCAGGACGCGAACTGTGCGGCCGCCACGGTGAGCTTGGTCGATGGATTCATGGGAACCTCCACGGTATATACGTTGTATGCGAACTTCTTCTGGACGGGACAAGGCTTACGAGCACCTCCGCCGACTGCTCCTGGGGGACGCCGCCCTTGCAGGGACATTCATCAACGAGCAGGAAGTGGCCTCGGAGCTGGGAATCTCGCGTACCCCGGTGCGCGAGGCGCTCCTCCTGCTGTCCGCGGAGAACCTCGTGCAGCTCGTCCCCAACCGGGGCGCCCTGGTCCCGCCGCTCACACCGGAGCTGATCAGCAACATCCTCGAGGTCCGCACGGTCCTCGAGACGTGGGCCGTTCGAGAGGCCGTGGCACGCGGCATCGCGAAAAAGACGGCGGCGGCCATGCGCCAGTGCCTCGACGAGCAGAGGCGCCTCATCGACGGGGGCACGTTCCCCGAGTTCATCGCTGCCGACCGCGACTTCCACACCCAGCTCATTCGGGCGATGGGCAACCCCGTGCTCGAGCAGCTGTACGAGTCGGTCCGTGCGCGCCACGTGGTCATCGGCGTCTCGGCCCTCGAGCGCAGCTCGCACCGCCGTGAAGACGTCCTCACCGAACATGCCGCGATCGTCGACGCCCTCGAGGAGGGCGACCTGGGGCGTGTCGAGAAGGCAGTCGCCCACCACCTCGACGCGACGCGGAGCATGCTCGTGATCTAGCGCGCTGAGCCCGCCACGGCGCGGGCCCCGGCGGAAGGCGAGGCGCACGACGGCGGCGCGCGGCCGCCGTCGTGCGCCCGCCGCTATCAGTGACCCGCGTGGTGCCCGGCGTGCTGCTCGGCCGGGACGGTCTCGACGGCGTCGACCTCGTCGACCACCCTTCGGCCCATCGCGAGCCCGATGAGGGTGACGACGGCGGCGAGCAGGACGTACCCGGCAACCATGTAGCCGTTGGGCGCCAGCGCGATGAGGACCGCGAAGACGCTGGGGGCGAAGCCGCCGCCGATGATCCCCGCGAACGTGTACGCGAGCGAGGACCCCGTGTAGCGGAGCCGGGCATGGAACTGCTCGGCGATGTGGGCGGCCTGCGGCGCGTACATGAACGAGTGGCACACGAGGCCCAGGACCACACCGAGCAGGGCGAGCCCGAACGAGCGGGTCTGGGTCATGGCGATGAAGACGAACGTCCACGCACCGCCGGCCACGGCGGCGGTCCCGTAGAGCCACTTGCGGCTGGTCCGGTCGGAGAGCCACCCGGCGAACGGCATGGTCACGACTTGGAGCGCGCCGGCCACCATGGTGCACGTGAGGGCCTCGGCGTCGGAGAGCCTGTTTGGCCCGGTCTTGAGCCACACGAGCACGAACACGGCGAAGAACGCGTACAGCACGTCGGGCCCGACCCGGCAGAGGATGGCGCCCGTGAGCGCGCGGCCCTGGGTGCGCAGCACCTCGGTCACCGGTGCCTTGGCGGCCTCTCCGCGCTCGAGCAGGCGCTGGAACACAGGGGTCTCCTCGAGAGTGTGCCGGATCCACAGGCCGAACCCGACGAGCACGATCGAGAAGCCGAACGCGAGCCGCCAACCCCAGGACAGGAAGGCCTCGGCAGGCATGGTCGCCGTCATGACGATGAGCACGAGGTTCGCCAGGACCGAGCCGAGCGGCACGCCGACCTGCGCGGCCGAGGCCCACAGGCCCCGCTCGCCGGGCTTGCTGAACTCGCTCGAGAGCAGGACGGCTCCGCCCCACTCGCCGCCCACCCCCACACCCTGCAGGAAGCGCAGGAGCACAAGCAGCGCAGGGCCCCAGAGCCCGGCCTGGGCGTAGGTGGGCAGGAACGCGATCCCGAACGTCGCCGCGCCGATCAGCACGAGCGTCCACACGAGGACGCGTTTGCGCCCGATCCGGTCCCCCAGCCGGCCGAAGACGATTCCGCCGATGGGCCGCGAGATGTATCCGGCGGCGTACGTGAGGAAGGCCTTGATGGTGGCCATCGCGGGATCGTCGTCGGGGAAGAAGAGCTTGTTGAAGACAACGGCTGTCGCGGCGCCGTAGAGGGCGAAGTCGTACCACTCGAGCGCCGTGCCGCTCAGGCTGGCTGTGAAGGCCTTGTAGAGGGTGCGCCGCTCGACCGGGGCCGCATCGGCCTGCGCTTGTTTGCTCATGTGAGGCTTGTCTCCTTTCGGGGGTCTAGTCCATACTCGTTGTATACACGCTGTCTACGCAACCCCTGAGGAGAAAATCATGGCAGTCATCCGTCTGGACGTCGTTGGAAGCGGTACCCGGGAGATCCCGGTCAGCTACGTGCTCAACGGCGGCTACGCGGGGCGCGACACCGCCCAGGTCCAGCACCACGTCGACGAACTCGCCGAGCTCGGCGTGCCCGCGCCCACCACGATCCCGACCCTGTACCCGCTCTCCGCGGCCCAGGCCACCCAGGCGGGGAGCACGCAGGTCCAGCACGCGCGGACGTCCGGCGAGGCGGAGTGGGCACTCATCGTCGGCGACGGCCCGGACGACCTCCTCATTGCCGCCGCCTGCGACCACACCGACCGCGACCTCGAGGTCCATTCCGTCGCATGGAGCAAGCAGGCGGGTCCGGACATCCTGGGGGATGTCGCGTGGCGGCTCTCTGACGTCGAGGACGCCCTCGACGGCTTTTCCCTGCGCGCCTGGGTGACGCACGACGGCGCCGAGACACTGATCCAGGACGGCTCGCCCGGGCAGCTGCTCCCCCCGCGGTACTGGGCGGACCGGCTCGCCGAGGCCGGCCTCCTGCGGCCCGGGACCGTGGTCATGAGCGGGACCATTCCCATGGTCCCGGGCGTGGACCAGTTCGCGGACGGGTGGCGCGTGGAGCTCGCCGACGGCGCGGGGAACGTGAGCCGAGTGGCGTACGAGGTCGAGATGCTTCCGGCCGCTTGGGAGTAGAGGCGGCGGTGCCCGGCCCACTGGCCGGGCACCTGGCCCCCCACCATTCTTGTCCTCCCTCAGCCATGGGACGCCTCCACGGCCGCGACGATTCCGCGGAGCGCCGTCGTGTCGACGGCCTGTCGCTTGGCAACCGCCCACGCATCGGCCGCATCCAACGCGTCCCACAGATATCTGATGAGGGCAGGACGCGGCTCCGCGGGCGCTGTCGCCGGCAGGGCCGCCTGGACCTTGAGGAGTGAGTCAGCCTTCCTGAACGCGCCCGTCCGGACACCATCGAAGTCCGGCGCCAGCAGGTTGCCGGGGATATGGAACTCGACGTCGAGATTGACATCTGAGACAACACCCTCGCGCAGGGGAGCAAGCTCTTGGCGGAGCTGGCGGATGGCTTCCTGCCAGCGCCTGCCTTCCGGAGTGATACCGCCAACGATCACGCTCAGGTACAGGACCTCCGTTGGTTCCTTGCTCACTATGGCACGTCCCAAAGGTAGTCCCCTGCCCAACGCTCACGATTGAGTGGCCCCGGGTCTCGTTCGACGATGAACCGCTCCAGATTGAGCATCTCACGGCGAGTACCTGACTGAAGGATCTCCATGTCCTTACCCTGCATGAACGTCTGTGAGTATCGCGACTGCGGATTCTTCGAGATCCCGGTCTTGAGGTAGTTGCCGGAGTCGTAGAGCCGGTACAGATACGCCTTGTCGGGGCTCGATGCAGAGTTGCCATGGATCGGGCAGGTGTTGTGGACGAGGATCTCGGACTGTCCGACATGGTAGGTGTGGATCCCGTCCACGCTCAGGTTGTACGCGAGCGCCTCACGAGCCGTCCCCAGTTCGAGTCCTGAGACCGCGATCACGTGGCCGCTGGCGTCTAGAACCTGCTCACCGTCGGTGAGTTCGTCGGCGCGCTCGAAACGCTGGTCGGTGACCGACCAGAACGGGTGATCCTCCGTGGTGGTGATCACCTCGTCGTCAACAAACAGGTCGATGACGATGTCGTCGTGGACCCAGACGTGCTCGACGGTCTTGGTGACCTGTCTCGGGATCGGTCGCCAGCACCCAGTCCCCGACGTCGATTTCTTCGATCGGCTTCCGAGTGCCGTCGGCCATGAGCACCACCGTGGCCCCGGAGAAGGAGCAGGCCTTGGCCATGGTGTTGGCGGCTTTTGAAGCTCCGGACAGGCTCTTCACTCCGCTGGCGGCGCCTTTGACGAGTCTGCCGCCGGGGACGATGGCGGCGGTTGAGAGGAGTGCTTCGGCGACGGCGTCGCCGCAGGATCCTTTGCAGGTGTTGCAGGTGTTGTAGGCCTGGATGGCCTTGGTGCCGGCGTGGACTGCTCCGGCGGCGACGGATGTGCCGCCGAGTGCGGTTACCCATCGGGGTGGGACAACGCCAAGGAGGATGCGATTTCAGGAGTCGGTTGCACGGATGTCAGAAGTCGACTGCTCGAAGAAGGCGGATCCAGGCAACGTCATCCCCCCGGGGTAGCGTGCGGTCTCCGTGCCCGGTGTCAATGTTCGAAGTCCTCAGCACAGCTGACCGCGTAAACGCCATCGTGGGTGCTGAGGATTTCGATTCGCTCTCGTGTGCACCACAATGACGAGCTGTTTGAGGACTCAGGACGCAGCCCCGGCCACACACGCACCGCCGGGCCCGGTCAATGCCCTCATGATCTGATTGACCGATCTGGAGTTGGCTCAGTGTGTCAGTTGCGGACCGGTGGATAGGCTGGGGAATCTCGTGTTCCCTTGGGAGCGATTGAACCAGGCATGTCGCCGCGTCTTCTCCACTCAGTCATCACCGATTCGCCGCTTAATTTCTTCGACTGTTGGAATGTATCCACGACGGCTCATCATCCGAAGTATCCTCAATCTCGGCAGACTGGCGATCGGGGAGAGGTCGCGGTCCAGTATCCTCGTCGATTCATAAAGGTATAGCTCTTCGAGTTCGACGAGTCCCTGAAGAGGACCGAGAGATTCTATGTCGCCGCAGTCAGCGACATTGAGCCGGCGCAGCCCAGTGCATTCGAGCAGGTCGTCGATCCTCATCAGCTTCTTGCAGGATTCCAACTCGAGCTCGAGGATTTCCGACCGGCCTCGGAGCTCCGAGATGTCGGTCAGCCGGGAGGCCAGATAGAGGCCCAGCCGCCGGAGCCTCGGGAAATGGGACAGACCGGCCAGCGAGCTCAGTCTCGGCCGGTCCTTCATCCGGAGGGTCTCGAGTCCGGTATGCGACGATAACGGCTCCAAGTTGTCGGGCCTATAGTCCAGCAAGAACAAGTCGTTGATCCCTGCAGTCTGCCCGATAGTGTCCTGGACCTGAGCCCAGGCCGCCCCAAGACGGTGGAGCCCTGGCAGCTCCGTGAGCCTGATCTTCAGCTTCGGGTGGGTGGTCACCTCCAGCGACTCCAGTGTCGGTGCAAGCGAGTAGATGGGCTCCAGATCGGTCAGCCTCCGGTCGAGGATGACCAGCTCGCGGATCGGAAGCCCACGGACGAACTCGAGCGTCGGTTCATTGAATCCGAGCGCGTAGTTCAACACGAGCCGATGGGCACGTCCCTCCTCGATGATCCGCGCCGATTGGGCCGTCCACGGTCTGGTCACTACGAGTTCGCCGGCCTGCTCGCGGTCTTCCATGGTCCCCCTCACCACTCGCTATCGAGTGTACGGTTGGATGGGCATCTGGCCGAATCTCTTCGGGCCAATCGGATTGACCTTGTTGAGGAGATTTGGAACGCCACCGAGTCGGTCGATCATCATCTGTTCGGCTATCTCGCGCTGAGTCTTTCCCCCGCTGACAGGCTGGATGGCAGCAGCCGCGGCGTCAGCAGCAGTGAATTTCCCGCTACGGACGTGTTCCGCCAATCGTCGCAGAATGTCGTTGGACTGTCCGACGTAAACACCCTTCGGCGAGTTCACGGCATAGATTCCCGAAGAATTTCCTAGCCCCGTCGCGCAAGTGTTGTGGACGAGGATCCCCTGCTCGCCGATGTGGTAGGTGTGAATGCCTTCCACGGACAAGTTGTAGGCCAGCGACTGGCGTCGGGTCCCGAGGTCGAGCCCGGAGACCCTGATAGTCCGCCCATCCGCACCGAGAACCTCCTCGCCCGGCTCGAGTTGGTCAGCGCGTTCGAACCGCTGGTCGGTGACAGACCAGAAGGGATGGTCCTCGGTGGTGGTGATGGGCTCGCCCTCGACCGCAAGGTCGATGACAGTGTCGTCGTGGACGAAGCGGCGCTCCACGGTCTTGGCTTCCTGCTCCCCGGTTTCAGGGTCGGATGCGATGACCTTGTCACCGACGTTGACGTCCTCGATCGGTTTGCGCGAGCCATCGCCCATGAGCACCACTGTTGTCCCGGAGAACGAGCATGCTTTGGCCATTGTCTTTGCCGCGCTGGCGGCGCCTTTGATTAGCCTGCCGCCGGGAACGATCGCCGCGGTTGAGAGGAGCGCTTCGGCGACCGCTTCGCCGCAGGAGCCCTTGCCGCCGTTGCAGGTGTTGTAGGCCTGGATGGCCTTGGTGCCGGCTTCGACTGCTCCGGCGGCGATGGATATGACCCCGAGTGCTGCGGCGACCGGGGCGCCGACGCCGGTGACGGCTGCTGCGATGGCGAGGACGCCGGCGACGTCGGAGACGATGCCGCTGACGTCCTGGACGCCGCCGAGGAATTCGTCCCAGGAGAAGAGGCCGGTGATGTCGAGGTAGCGGAGCGGG
>NZ_KV908325.1:0-62245 GCF_001999765.1 Sinomonas mesophila
GGAACTGCACGCGTCCACTCTACGGTCCCCAGACAACAAACCCCGCCCCCCAACCAACGGGGGCAGCCGCAGGGGCACCACCACAACCGAATAACGCTCACGAAACACCGTGACCACAACACTTCCCACCCACACCACGCGCGTGCGGGCCGGGACACAGGGTTACGGCGGTCATAGCGTGGGGGAAACGCCCGGTCCCATCCCGAACCCGGAAGCTAAGACCCACAGCGCCGATGGTACTGCACCCGACAGGGTGTGGGAGAGTAGGACACCGCCGGACAACCACTCGGTCGAGCCCCCCAACCCCACGGTTGGGGGGCTCCCACCTTTAACGGCTAGCCCCACCACTCCACGACCCGCGCCAGCATCCGCCGGCCCTCCTCCTCGAAGGCTGCGTCGCCTACGTCATGGGCCCACACGATAGTGCCGAGGGACTGGAGCAGGTTGTCGAGGCGCCAGCCCCCGGGATCCTCCCCCGGCCCTCGGCCGTAGCCAGCGTAGAACGCCGCCCGCAGGGCAGCGCCGTCGTGCGCGCGCCCCCGGAACCCGACGCCGTGGCCCACTGTGGGCGGCTCGGCGAACCAACGCTGCTCGAGCCGCACGAGGTCCGTGACCCACGGCCGGTAGCCGGCGCGGCCCCAGTCGATGACGTGCAGGAGCCCGGTGCCCTCCTCCCAGCCGCCGTCCTCGATCCAGTTCCGCGGCTGGTAGTCGCCGTGCGTCGCGACGAGGAGCCGCGGCTCCGGCCGGTGCGCTCTGGCGAGCCCCGCGACCACGCGTAACTGGCCCGCAGGCGCGAGGCCCCGGGCGCGCTCGAGGAAATCGCCGATCTCGTTCAGGACTGCCGGGTCGTAGCCGCGGTTCTCCCCGCGCGGGGTGTGCAGGCGGGCGAGCAGCTCGCCCGCCTGGCGGAAGACCTCGGGGCGCCGCTCGTGGGGGCCGCCCTCGACGAGCCGCCCCGGCAGCCACGTGCAGGCGAGGATGCCCGCGCCGGTGTCGGCGTGCAGGAGCCGCGGCGTCCTCGGCGGCGTGAGGGCGAGCAGGGGCGCCGTCATCTGCCGGTGGGCGCGCGCCTCGCGCTGGATGTGGTGCGACGTCTCGGAGGCCTTGACGACGGCGGGCCCCGCCGGCGTGCCGACCCGCAGCACCGTGATCCCCTGAACCCCCCAGGACATGTCCTCCTCGACCGTCCAGTCGCCGAACCAGCGGTCGAGCAGCACGCGCTGGCGCGTGGTCAGGGGAAGGGGCACGCTCCCACGGTACTCACCCATGCAAGGACGGCAGGGAGTTGGAAGCCCCGGAGCGCACGATTGGGGGAATACGCGCTCCGGGGCGGTCAAGGGGCGCCACCCCGGCGAACCGAGCCCGCTGTGGCACATCCGCCACCCTACCGTCCGCCAGCGCGCGGCGGCCAGCATCCGCCACCGTGCCGGCGCGTGTCGCGGCGCCGCCCGCGGCGCCGCCGCGCGCCCGGCGAGGGCGCACGCGGACCCTTGCCCCTCCGTCGTGCGCGGTGCTCGAATAGGCGCCATGGAATCCTCCCGGTACCTCCTTGCCATCGGCACGAAGAAGGGGCTGTGGCTCGCCACGAGCCCGGACCGCCGCTCCTGGACGCTCGGCGAGCCCCAGTTCCTCATGCAGGAGATCCCGTCGATCGGGATCGACACGCGCGGGGGCCGCACCCGGGTCCTCGTGGGCGTGAGGTCGGAGCACTTCGGCCCCACCGTGGTGCACTCGGACGACCTCGGGGCGAGCTGGTCCGAGCCCGAGGAGGGCTCGGTCGTCTTCCCCGAGGGCACCGACGCGGCCCTCGAGCGCATCTGGCAGATCCGGCCCGACACGGAGCGGCGCAGCGGCGTCGTCTGGGCTGGCGCCGAGCCGATCTCGGTGTGGAAGTCCACCGACGGCGGCCGCACCTTCGCGCTCAACCGCGCCCTGTGGGACCACGCGGACAAGGACCAGTGGGGTGCGGGCGCGGGCGGAGCCGCCGCCCACACGATCGTCCCGGACGCGACGGACGACAGCCTCGTCCATGTCGCCATGAGCACCGGCGGCGTCTACCGCAGCACCGACGCGGGGGCGAGCTGGACGGCCCGCAACCACGGCATCTCGGCCTACTTCCTCCCCGACCCGAACCCCGAGGTCGGCCAGTGCGTGCACAAGATCGCCGCGGACACGGACGGCCGGCTCTACGCGCAGAACCACCGCGGCGTCTACCGCAGCGACGACTCGGGCGACACCTGGGTCTCGATCGCGGAGGGCCTGCCCGCGGACTTCGGCTTCGTCATGCTCACCCACCCGCGCCGCGGCGGGACGGCGTGGGTGGTCCCGCTCGTCTCGGACTGGGAGCGCATCGCGCCCGGCGGGCACCTCGCCGTCCACCGCACGGACGACGCCGGTTCGACCTGGCGCGCGCTCGACCACGGCCTGCCCGCCGTCGACTACAACACCGTGCTGCGCGACGCCGCCTCGGTCGACTCGGCCGAGCCGGTCGGCGTCTACTTCGGCACCCGCGGCGGGTCGGTCTACGCGAGCGCGGATGAGGGCGAGTCCTTCCAGGAAGTCGCGGCGCGGCTCCCGGATGTGCTCTGCGTGCGCGCCGCGGCGCTCCCCGAAGGGGTCGGCAGCAGCGGCGCGGACGACGGCGGTCCGGGAGCTTAGCCGTGCCCGTCTCCGTCGTCATCCCCTCGGTGCTTGCCCCGGCGGCGCGCGGGCAGACCGAGTTCGAGGTCCCCGACGCCTCGGGCAGCGTGCGCGGCGTCCTCGAGGCCCTCGCGGCCGAGTTCCCCGTGCTCGGCCGCCGGCTGCGGGACGAGCGCGGCGCGCTGCGCAGGCACGTGAACGTGTACGTGGGCGGCCAGGACGTACGCCGGCTCGAGGGGCTCGACACGGCGGTACGGCCGGGCCAGGAGGTCCTCGTCATCCAGTCCGTCGCCGGGGGCTAACCCCGCCCCACCCGTACCGCCACACGCGGGGTCACCTCTCAAGGACCGTTAGTCAATGTCCTGACAGTGACCCCGGGTCCTAGGGACGTGCCCCCTCATCGTAGGGACGTGACCCCGCATCGGGAGGGAGGCGACCCCTCATCGTAGGGAGGTGACCCCGGATTGAGGGGGCGGCTAGCCGGCGAGCCGCCCGGACGCGACGTGCCACAGGGCGAAGTCCTCGGCCTGGATGGCCCGGCGCTGGCGGCTGTCCTCGAGCTTGATCCACACGACGCCGACGCCCGGCGCCGTGTCGTACACCGTGCCCCGCAGGACGGTTCGGCCGCTGCGGGCCTCGATGAGCTCGCCACGGTGGAGATCGGTGAGTCGCCGGACGCGGTGGTGGGTTTCGCTCGTCATGGACTGAGTGTGCCGGAGGCGTATTGCCGGGCGGTTTCCAGACGGTGTGCGGGCGGTAAGGTGCCCGCGGCCAGACGGTTTCCGCTCCCTGACGTTGCGAGGGAGGCCACGGAGAAAAAAGCGGTGTCCCGGGGGCTGGATTATTACAAGTCCTGTCATCTACCCGGGGGTAGTGCCCAAATGGGGGGTCCGCCGGGTACCGTCAGGCTGGGATGTCATGCGGATCACACCGCCAAAGGGGGCTGGTGGACGCATGCGAGGGGACAGTCGAAGGGGCCGCAGTATGGGAGCGAAGTTCGAAGTGCGCCGCGAAGGCGAAGGCAGCCGGCAGTACAGGGTCCAGCTCCGCGGGGACGATGGGACGCTTCTCGCCGACCTCGGGCCCTTTCCGAGCATCGACGAGGTCAAGGCGGGGATCGCGCGCCTGCGCGAGTGTGCCGCGCTGGGACTCGTCGTCGACCTGACGAGGACTGCCTAGAACTCAGACGAGGACTGCCTAGAACCCAGGGGCGCCGCACCGAGACTCCGTGCGGCGCCCTTTGCGTGCGGCGTTTTCGTGTGCAACGAGGGTGCAACCTTCCTCGGGCGGCCCCTCCGGAGTCCCGCGTACACTTGTGAGCCACGGCACACATGAAGGAGTGGGTGGGCGTGCGAACACAGGAGCCCGACGCCGCGGGGACGCCCGCGCGTCCCGTCGTGGCCGACTCGTGGCGCCGCTCGCTCGCGACCCACGCGCGCCGCGAGGATGCCGCCGTGACGAGCATCCTCCCCGGCGATGAGCTCGCCGCCTACCGCGAGGGGCACCCGCTCGCGCGCGTCATGTCCATCATCGAACAGCTCCTCATCCAGCCCGCGCGGGATGCCGGGATCCTCGTCGCCGTCGGCGACTCGGAGAGCCGGCTCCTGTGGCTCGGCGGTGACGCCGGAACGCGCCGGCGCGCCGAGCGGATGGCGTTCCTCGAGGGTGCCGACTGGTCCGAAGCGAGCATCGGGACGTCCGCGCCGGGCACGGCGCTCGCGACCGGCGGGGCCGTCCAGATCCGCGGCGCCGAGCACTTCAGCCCCCTCGCAGAGGCCTTCTCCTGCACCGCTGTGCCCGTCCGGGACCCGCGCACGGGCACGCCGCTCGGCGTCGTCGACATCACCGGCGGCGAGCAGGCCGCCGCCGGCCATGCCCTGCCGTGGCTCCGCGCCGCCGTCGCCACGGCCGAGGAGCGGCTCCGCGGGCTCGCGCAGCACGCGCACGGCGGCGGCCCGGGCCCTGGCGTTCCGGGCGCGCGGGCCGGGGCGCCGCCGTCGGACGCTCCCGCCGTGCTCTCCGTGACCGGACGCGACCAGGGCGTCGTGCGCGCGGGCGAGCGGACCCTGAGCCTGAGCGTGCGGCACTCCGAGATCCTCGTGCTCCTGGCCGGGCACCCACGTGGGCTCACGGCCGAGGAGCTCGCCGAGCGCCTCTACACCCAGTCCGTGCCGCCGGTGACGCTGCGGGCCGAGCTCGTGCGGCTGCGCAAGGCCCTCGACGGGTTCGGCGCCGGGGTCACGCTCCTCTCCCGGCCCTACCGCGTTGAGGGGCTCGAGGTGGACTCGATGAACGCCCTCGCGCTCCTCGAGCGCGGCTCACACCGGCAGGCGCTTGGCACGTATGGCGGGCAGCTCCTCCCGCGGTCCGAGGCCCCCGCGATCGCCGAGCTGCGCGACGAGCTCTCCGCGACACTGCGCGAGGCCGTCGTCGGGAGCGCCGCCGTGGACGTCCTCCTCCACTACCTGCGCCTGCCGGAGGCCGCGGACGACGCCGAGGCCTGGCGCACCGCGCTGCGCCTCCTCCCGCCGCGCTCGCCGAGGCGCGCCGCCGTCGTCGCGCACCTCGAGCGCCTCGCGGGGTAGGGGCTTCACACTGTCGGTGGCCGAGCGTAGGCTCGCGACGGTCAGCCAACCACGAACGAGGAGCGAGACGTGCCCACGATCCTGAACCCGTACCTGAACTTCAAGGACAACGCCCGCGAGGCCATGACGTTCTACCAGTCGGTGCTCGGCGGCGAGCTGAACGTCAGCACCTTCGCGGAATTCCACGCGACGGACGCCCCGGAGGACGCCGACAAGATCATGCATGCCCAGCTCACGACGCCGGGCGGGCTCACCCTCATGGGTGCGGACACGCCGTCGTACATGCAGTTCAACCCCGGCACGAACTTCGCGATCTCGCTCAGCGGGGAGGACGACGGCGAGCTGCGCGGCTACTGGGAGAAGCTCTCCGAGGGCGCCACCATCGCGGCCCCGCTCGAGCCGGCGCCGTGGGGCGACACGTTCGGCATGCTCACGGACCGCTTCGGCGTCGGGTGGCTCGTGAACATCGCGGGCAAGCAGGAGGGCGCGGCGCCGCAGGCCTGACCGCGGCTTCGTGTCACGGTCGGCGGGCCACTGGGGCTCCGCCGCCGGTTCACGGGTGCTTCACGCGGGGGCCCGGGGGAATTCACCCCCGGGCCCCCGCGGCGCAACCTGCCTGACGCACGGTGGGGAGGGAGTCCGTCCCCACCGTCAGGAGGAGCCCCGTGACCAGCACGCCCGTCTCCCGCCGCACTGCCCTCGGCACGGCCGCCGCCCTCTCGATCGCTGGCGCCGCTGGGGCCGCAGGCCCGGCACTGGCCAGTCCGGCCCAGGCCTCGGCGGGCGAGGCGCTGATCGGCGCCGCGGGCCAGATGGACCTGCACGTCATGAGCTTCAACATCCGCCTCGACCTCTCGGGCACGCTTCCGGGCCAGGCGGACCACTGGCCCGAGCGCATCCGCGCGCTCCAAGCCGTCCTCGGGCTCGAGCGTCCCACGATCCTCGGCGTGCAGGAGGCCCTCTACCATCAGCTCGCCACGGTTGAGGAGGCCCTCCCGCAGCACTTCCGCAGCGTCGGCTACGGCCGCGATGGAGGCAGCGCGGGCGAGCACTCGGCGATCTTCTACGATTCCCGGCGGCTGGACGTGCTCGAGTGGGACCAGTTCTGGCTCTCGGACACTCCCGCCACGATCGGCTCGGCGACGTGGGGCAACACCGTGACCCGCGTCGCCGTGTGGGCGCGCTTCCGGGACCTCTCGACGGGCCGCGAGCTGCTCGCCGTCAACACGCACTTCGACCACGAGTCCGAGAACGCGCGGATCCTGAGCGCCCAGGCGATCGCGGACCTCCTGGCCGGGTTCACGCTCCCGACCGTCGTGACCGGCGACTTCAACGCGCCGGCCGAGACCCCCGGCGCGTACGAGGCGCTCGTGGGCAGCGGGCTCCTCCGCGACACGTGGACGGCCGCCGAGCGGCGGCTCACTCCGGCCTGGGGCACGTTCGCGAACTACAAGGACCCGGTCGAGGGCGCGAGCCGGATCGACTGGGTCCTGGCCACCTCGGGGATGACGGTGCACCAGGCCGCGATCAACCCGTTCACCCTCGAGGACCGGTACCCGAGCGACCACCTGCCCGTCCAGGCCCTGGTCCGGATCCCGTAGGGCACCGCGTACTCTGCGGCCGCGGTCCAGTCCACGGTGACGCCCCCGGCGCGTCCCGAATCCCTCGGTGGAGCCCCCTGCCCAGCGCGTGGCAGGGCACATAGACTCGGCCTCACGGGCGGCAGGGAGGCCGCCGGAGCATAAGGGGCAAACACGTGAGAATCGGCATCGCGAGGGAACGGCGCGAGGGGGAGCGGCGGGTGGCCGCCACCCCCGACACCGTGCGGCAGCTGGCCGGCCTGGGACTCGACGTCGTCATCGAGAGCGGCGCGGGGGACGCCTCGGGCCACCCCGACGCCGCCTACCGGGAGGCCGGCGCGCACGTCGTCCCGCGCCTCGACCACGCGACCCTCGGCCTCCTCGCCCACGTCCGCCCCCTCGATCCCGCCGTCGCCGCCGCGCTCCCGCGGGGCGCCGCGAGCGTGGGCCTCGCCTCGCCGTCGTCCGAGCTGCCCACCGTGCGCGCGCTCGCGGACGGGGGCGTCACCTCGTTCGCGCTCGAGCTCGTCCCGCGCATCTCCCGCGCGCAGTCGATGGACGCGCTCACCTCGCAGGCCCTCGTCGCCGGGTACCGCAGCGTGCTCGAGGCCGCGATGCGCCTGCCGCGCTTCTTCCCGCTGTACATGACGGCGGCCGGGACGGTCCCGCCGGCCAGGGTGCTCGTGCTCGGCGCCGGGGTTGCCGGGCTGCAGGCGATCGGCACCGCGAAGCGGCTCGGCGCGCGCGTCTCCGCCAACGACATCCGCCCCGCCTCCGCCGACGAGGTCGCCTCGATGGGCGGGACGTTCATCAGGCTCGACGTCGAGGCCGCAGAGAAGACAGAAGGAGCGGGAGGCTACGCGCGCGAGCTCACCGCGGACCGCGGCGCCCTCCAACGACAGCTGCTCGCGCCGCACGTCGCCGAGTCCGACGTGCTCATCACGACGGCGGCCATCCCCGGCCGGCACGCCCCGCTGCTCGTGACCCGGGACATGGTCGCGGCGATGCGGCCCGGCTCGGTCGTCGTCGACCTCGCAGCCGAGCAGGGCGGGAACGTCGAGGGCACGGTCGCGGGGGAGGACATCGAGGTGCCGACCACGGACGGCCGCGGCCACGTGACGCTCGTGGGGCTCAAGGATCCCGCGTCGGCGCTCCCCGCCGACGCGTCGCGGCTGTACGCGAAGAACGTCGCGAACCTCGTCGCGCTCATCGTGCGCGAGGGGCAGCTCGCGCTCGACTTCGACGACGACGTCGTCGCCGGCGCGTGCCTCACGCACGACGGCGAGGTGCGGCACCCGCCGACGGCCGAGGCGATCGAGGCCCTCGTCGCCAGTGGCGAGGAGCTCGCCCTCGGGGAGCCTGCGGGCGGGGGCGGTGTGAGACCGGACGAGCAGGTCGAGGAGGGAGCGGGCTGATGGGCGGCGTGGAGCTGCTGACGATCACGGTGCTGGCCGTGTTCGTCGGCTTCGAGGTGGTCTCGAAAGTGTCCAGCACCCTGCACACCCCGCTGATGTCCGGGGCCAACGCGATCCACGGCATCATCCTCGTCGGGGCGATCATCGTGGCCGGACAGGCCGCGGACCCGATCGTGCTCGCGGTCGCGCTGCTTGCCGTCGTGCTCGCGACGGCGAACCTCGTCGGCGGCTTCGTCGTGACGGACCGGATGCTCGAGATGTTCCGCGGGCGCCGGCCCGGCCCGGGAGCCGGGGCAGCCGTTCCGGGGGACGCCGCGAAGGAGGTCCGCGAGTGATCCTCCTCGACCCCCTCTGGACGGCGCTGCTGTACCTCCTCGCGGCAGTGTGCTTCATCCTGGCCCTCAAGGGGCTCTCGTCGCCGCGGCACGCACGCCGGGGCAACCTCGTCGGCGCGGCCGGGGCGGTCGTCGCCGTCGTCGCCGTGTTCCTCTCGGCCCGACTCGACAACATCCCGTGGATCCTCGGCTCGATCGCGCTCGGCACGGCGGTCGCGGCCCCCGTCGCGCGGCGGGTGCGGATGACCCAGATGCCGCAGCTCGTGGCGCTGTTCAACGGCGTCGGCGGCGGCGCGGCAGCGCTCGTGGCGCTGCTCGAGCTCCCGCACGCCGCCGGGCAAGACGACGCGTGGATGCGGCTCGCGATCGTCTTCACGCTGCTCGTCGGCGCCGTGTCCTTCGCCGGCTCGGGCGTGACGTTCGCGAAGCTCCAGGAGCTCATGACCACCCGGCCGGTCGTGTTCCCTGGCCTCGCGGCGGTGATGGGCGCGGTGCTGCTGGCCGCGCTCGGGTGCGCGGCCGCCGTCGTGCTCCTGGGCTCCTACCCGCTGGCGCTCGCGCTGCTCGGGCTGGGTCTCGTGGCCGGCGTCCTGCTCGTCCTGCCCGTCGGAGGGGCGGACGTGCCGATCGTCATCTCGCTGCTCAACGCGTTCACGGGCCTCGCCGTCGCGGCGAGCGGGCTCGTGCTCGGGAACGTCCTGCTCGTCGTCGCGGGCACGCTCGTCGGCGCCTCCGGAACGATCCTGACCCGGGCGATGGCGGCCGCGATGGGCCGCAGCGTGGGCGGCATCATGTTCGGCGCGTTCCGGGGAGGCTCGACGGCGGGCTCCACCGCCATGAGCGAGCGGCCCGTCCGCTCGGGCAGCCCCGAGGACGTCGCCGTGCTGCTCGGGTACGCGCAGCGGGTCATCATCGTGCCCGGGTACGGGCTCGCCGTCGCCCAGGGCCAGCACACCGCGGCCGAGCTCGCGCAGGCGCTCGAGGAACGCGGCATCGCCGTCGACTTCGCGATCCACCCCGTCGCCGGGCGCATGCCGGGGCACATGAACGTCCTGCTGGCCGAGGCGGACGTGCCGTACGAGGCGCTCAAGGAGATGAGCGAGATCAACGGCGACTTCCGGCACGCCGACGTCGCGCTCGTGGTGGGCGCGAACGACGTCGTGAACCCCGCCGCGAAGACCACGCCCGGCTCGCCGATCTACGGGATGCCGATCCTCGAGGTCTCCGACGCGCGGCAGGTCGTGTTCCTCAAGCGCTCGATGCGGCCCGGGTTCGCGGGGATCGAGAACGAGCTGCTCTACGAGCCGCAGACCACGCTCCTGTTCGGCGACGCGAAGGAGTCGCTGACGAAGGTGCTCGCGGCGGTCAAGGGGCTGTAGAGGGCGCGGCTACTGGAGCCTACGCCCGCCAGACCGTGGCGTCGTCGTCGACATGGATCGCCACCCGTCCCACGCCGTTGTCCAGGTGAACCCAGAAGATGGACCCGTCGTCGGCGACCAGATCGACTGTCCCGCCGGCTACGCGGGCTGCGCCTCGCTGGAGCGTGATCCGCTCGTTCCTCGTCAGGGAAGCCCACTCGGCCGGCGGCAAGGGTTCGCCCACGGGTTGGACGGCGGTTCGGGTGGGGCCGAGCGTGCAACCGGAATTCACTGTCGTATCTCCTTCTAGTGGCCGGGCTGGGCCGAGTCCGGGGCCGCCAAGGCCGTGTAGTGCCATTCGACGGCCAGCCCATCGTGCGGCGGCATGAGCTCGCCTCGCCGGAGTATGACGGGCGCCGAGAACTGGGACTCCGGCGCCCATGCTCCGCTGGTCGGGCAGTGTCCGCCGGTGACGGCGACCCGGTCCTCCCGCCGGAGGACGACGGGCAGGGAGGGAATGGGATGGGTAGGCGCGGGGCGCAGGAGGAGGGACATGCTTCTCCCGGGGGTCAGGCCGATGCGACGTTGCACCGGCGAAGGAGGTTCAGAGAGCGCCGTTCTCACGGCGCTCTCTCAGTGTGCTCCCGCTATTTCCCTATTGTCAACAATCTGCAATCAACTACTTTGCGGATCGAGGAGCTCGGCGAGGTGCTTGCTCTCACGCTCGGGGTCGAGCTGCTTCACCTGCATCGAGCAGCTGAACCCGTCGGCCAGAACAGGGGTGTCGGCGTCGGTCCTGGCGAGGGCCGGGGCGAGGGCCTGCTGGGCGACCTTCATCGAGACGTCGTAGTGCTCGGCCTCGAAGCCGAAGTTTCCGGCGACGCCGCAGCAGCCGGTGGCCTCGGAGACGTCCGCGACGCCCAGGGAGGCGAGGGCCTTGCGCTGGACGGTGGCGCCGAAGGTCGAGTACTCGTGGCAGTGCGTCTGCACGGTCACGGACTCGGGCACCTGCCGGGGCTTCCAGCCGGCGGCGGCCCAGTCGGTGACGGCCTCGGCGAAGCTGCGGATCCGGTGGGAGACCCGCTCGGCGGCCTCGGTGCCGAGGAGCTCGGGTGCCTCCTTCTTCAGGGCCGCGGCACAGCTGGGCTCGATGACGACGATCGGCGCATCGCTGCCGTCGTCGAGCTTCGCCACGGCCTTGGCGAGTGAGGCCTTGGCGGTGTCGAGCTGGCCGGTGGAGATCCACGTGAGGCCGCAGCAGGCGTCGGCCTCGCACGCGACGGTGCGGCCGGTGTCGGCGACGACGCGGGCGGCGGCTCCGGCGACCTCGGGCCGGAAGCCCTTCGTGAAGGAGTCGACGAACAGCACGACGTCGGCCCCGCCCGCCGTCGTCCGCCCGCGCGCCGTCGTCTGCTCGACTCCGGCGAGCTCCCTTCGGAGCGCGCGCCGGGAGGCGAACTTGGGCAGTGCGCGCTCGGTGGTGAGGCCGCCGAGCTTGGCGACGACCTTGCCCAGGGGCGTGGCGAGGACGGCGTTGACGAGCGGGCTCACGTGCACGGTGATCTTGAGCCAGAACGGCAGCCAGCCGAGGGAGTAGTGCGACATGGGCCGCACGCGCCCCTCGTAATAGTGCGAGAAGAACTCGGACTTGTAGGTGGCCATGTCCACGCCGGCGGGGCAGTCGTTCGAGCAGGCCTTGCAGGCCAGGCACAGGTCCAGGGCCTCGCGGACGTCCTGGGACTTCCAGCCCTCGTCGATGCTGCGGGCTCCGCGGACCATGTCCTGCAGGACGCGGGAGCGGCCTCGGGTGGAGTCCTTCTCGTCGCCGGTCGCGCGGTAGCTCGGGCACATGACGCCGCCGGCGTCGGAGCGGCAGCGGCCGACGCCGATGCAGGCCTGGACGGCGTGCACCCACGGGTCGGCCCCGGCGCGCTCGGCCTCGGCGGGCCGGAGCTCGAAGTGCGTGCGCCACTCGCGGTCGGGCACGCCCTCGAGGGCGAGGTTCGCGTCGATCGGGTCGGGGTCGGTGAGCGAGCCGGGGTTGAGCAGGCCCGTGGGGTCCCAGATCCGGCGGTACTCCTCGAACGCGGCGATGAGCGTCGGGGAGTACATGGCGGGGAGGAACTCCGAGCGGGACCGGCCGTCGCCGTGCTCGCCGGAGAGTGAGCCGCCGTGGCGGACGACGAGCTCGGCGGCCGCGGCGGTGAACTTCCGGTAGATTCTCCGGCCCTCGTCGCTGCGGAGGTCGTAGGTGATGCGGATGTGCATGCAGCCGGCGCCGAAGTGGCCGTACATGATGCCGGTCAGGCCGTGCTCGGCGAGCAGGAGCCGGAAGTCGGCGAGGTAGTCGGCGAGGTCCGCGGGGGCGACGGCGGAGTCCTCCCACCCCGCGAGGGACTCGCCGCCGCTGGCCGGGCGCGAGGACAGGCCCGCGCCGTCCTCGCGGACTCGCCAGAGCGTGGCCCGCTCGAGCGGGTCGGGCACCGCGCGCCCGTCGACCATCCTGCCGTTGGCGCGGAGCCGCTCGATCAGCCGGTCGGCGTCGGCCGCGACGTCCTCCGGCCGGTCCCCGTCGAGGTCGACGTAGAGGAAGGCCTTGCCCCGGGGCAGGCCCAGGACGGAGTCGTCGCCGCGGCGCAGCCGCATCGTGTCCACGATGGCCTCGTCGATTCCCTCGACGGCCGCCGGGCTGAACTCGAGGATCGTCGTGATGTCGCGCGCGGCGTCGACGACGTCCGCGTAGCCCAGGCACACGAGGAGCGCGCTGGGTGACTTCGGCGCGAGCCTCATCCGGGCCCGCACGACGATCGCGCACGTGCCCTCGGAGCCGACGAGCGCCCGCGCGGCGTTGAACCCGCCCTCGGGCAGCAGGTGCGCGAGGTGGTAGCCGGACACCTGCCGCTGGATGCGACCGAGCTCGGTGCGGAACGGGCCCAGGTTCCGCTGGGCCAGCCCCCTGAGCTCCTCCGCCAGGTCGAAGGCCCGCGAGACCGAGTAGGCGTCCCCGGGATCGGTGGCGCGCAGACCGCCGTCGTACGCGGTGAGCCGCGCGCCGTCGAGCGTGACGATGTCGAGCTCGGCCACGTGGTCCGACGTGCGGCCGTAGCGCACGGAGTGGTTCCCACAGGCGTCGTTGCCGACGGCGCCGCCCACCGTCGCGCGGTTCTTCGACGACGGGTCCGGGGCGAAGGTCAGCGCCCCGCCCGTGGCGCGCTCGACCTCGCGGCTGAGCACGGCGAGCACGACGCCGGGGTCGACGTCCGCCGTCCCGGACTCCTCGTCGATCGCGTGGATCCTGTCCATGTGCCGCGAGAAGTCCAGCACGATGCCCGGGCCGACGGCGTTGCCGGCCATTGACGTTCCCCCGCCGCGGCTGATTACCGGCACGCCCGTCTCCCGGCACGCCCGCATGACGGCGACGACGTCGTCGACGCTGCGCGGGAAGACCACCCCGACGGGGGGCACCCGGTAGTTGGACGCGTCGTACGAGTAGGCGGCCAGCCGGTGCCCGGAGGCCTCCACGGGCACGCCCGCGGCCTCGAGCACCGGGATCACGGCCGCCGGATCCACGGCGGGGAGAACGTCAGCGGTCATCGGATCAGGCCCCGACTCCCGCAGCAACCGGCTGAGCGGCAGCATCGACAACCGCGCCCACGGCCGCCTCGAAGCGCTCGAGGCCCGACGCGATCTCCACCTCGGTGACCACGAGGGCGGGGATGAGCCGGACGACGTTGCCCTCCGGCCCGCAGGTGAGGGTCAGGAGGCCCTCCGAGATGGCGGCCTGCTGCACCGCGGCCGCCGTCGCGGAATCCGCCGACCCGTCCGGTGCCGTGAATTCGATCCCGGCCATGAGGCCGATGCCGCGGACGTTCCCGATCACCGGGAAGCGGGTCTGGATGTCCGCCAGGCCGGCCAGGAGCTGGTTGCCGCGGAGGCGGGCGTTCTCGACGAGCCCCTCCTCCTTGATCACCTGGAGGGTCGCCACGCCGGCGGCCGCGGCGACGGCGTTGCCGCCGTAGGTGCCGCCCTGCGAGCCGGGCCACGCCTTCGACATCGTCTCGGTGGACGCTGCGATGGCCGAGATCGGGAAGCCCGAGGCGATGCCCTTGGCCGTGATGATGATGTCCGGCGAGGAGCTCGAGTGCTGGTGGCCCCAGAACTTGCCGGTGCGTCCCACACCGGCCTGGACCTCGTCGAAGATGAGCTTGATGCCGTGGCGGTCTGCGCGCTCGCGCAGGCCGTCCATGAAGGCCGGAGGCGTGGGGATGTAGCCGCCGTCACCGAGGGCCGGCTCGATGAGGAAGGCGGCCGTGTCCTCGGGCGCGGTGCGGGTCTTGAGGAGGTAGTCGAGCTCCTTGAGAGCGAACTCGACGGCGGTGGCCTCGTCCATGCCGTAGCGGTAGGCGTACGGGAACGCGGCCATGTGCACGCCGGCCATGAGCGGGGAGAAGCCCGCGGAGAACTTGGTCCCGGCCGTGGTGAGGGACGCGGCGGCGACCGTGCGGCCGTGGAAGCCGCCCTGGAAGACGACGATGTTCGGGCGGCCGGTGGCCATGCGGGCGAGCCGGACGGCCGCCTCGACGGCCTCGGAGCCGGAGTTCGCGTAGAAGACGGAGTCGAGGCCGGCCGGGAGGACCTCGCCGAGCTTCTCCGTGAGCTCGAGGAGGGGCTTGTGCATCACCGTCGTGTACTGGGCGTGAATGATCTTGCCGACCTGCTCGCGGGCGGCGGCGACGACCTTGGGGTGGCAGTGGCCGGTGCTGGTCACGCCGATGCCGGTCGTGAAGTCCAGGTAGGGCTCGCCGTCGGTGCCGAAGATCCAGCTGCCGAGGGCGTGGTCGACGACGACCGGCGTCGCCTGCTTGAGGAGGGGGCTCAGAGTGGCCATAGTTCTACCTACTTTGTGTCAGAGAGGGGTGCGGCCAGCACCTCGAGACGCTCCGGCAGGGAGGGTCGGAGGCGGCGGAGGTGCTGGCCGCGGCTGAAGGGGTCCGGTCAGACGGCTGTGGCTGGCTGCGGGACCGCGGCGATGGCGAAGTCTGCCATCGAATTGAAGGTCCACTCGGCGTGGATGTCGGCGCCGGGGTCGGGCGTTGCGCCCCAGCCGGGCCGATCATGGCGGCGGTTGATCCACACGCCCTTGAGGCCGGCGTGCTTGGCGGGGACGTGGTCGTGGAACAGGCTCTGCGCCACGTGCAGGACCTTGAGGCCCTGGCCGTCCACGTATTCCTTGAGCGCGTCGAAGTTCTTCTGGGACGGCTTGTAGCTGCCGACCTCCTCCGCGGTGATGATGCGGTCGAACTCGACGCCGAGGCGGGCGTTGCTGGCCTCGAAGCTCCTCCTGTCGATGTTGGAGAGGATGATGAGGGCGAAGCGCGTGCCGAGCCTCGTGAGAGCTTCCGCCGAATCCGGGAAGGCCGGCCAGTCGGGGACCGACGAGCCCAGCCGTGCGGCGTCTTCCTCCGAGACGGGGATGCCGAGCTTGGCGCCCGTGGCACGGAAGGCCTCGGCGAGGACCTGGGGGTAGAGGGCGGCCGGGTTCTCCCGCTCCACGCGGGCCTCTTCGTCCGCGTAGGCCAGGAGGAGATCCTCGTCGGTCAGCTCAGGGCGTGCGGCGCGGCCCCACGGGCCCAGGACGGCTGCGATGCCGGCCTCCCAGTCGATGAGCGTGCCGTAGCAGTCGAAGCTGAGGGCATCGAATTCTTCGAACATGTGCTTCCCTTCGGCTTGTGCGGTCGTGTCGGACGGGACTGGTTACCCGTGGAGGTGGAGCAGCCGCCCCAAGGCGTCCTCCTTGTGCAGTTCCAGCCGCCGCATCGCGAGATCCTCGTTCCCCTCGCGGATCGCCTCGGCGATCCCGCGGTGTTCGGAGACACGGATCGACTCGTCGTTGTACCGTCCCTCGAGCCGGTTGAGGCACATCCGCGTTTCGGTGAGCAGGGTTGCGTGCATGCGCGAGAGCCTCGGGCTGGCCGCCATCTCGACGAGCTTCTCGTGGAAGGCGATGTCCGCCTCTGACATGGCCCCGAGGTCTTCCGCCGTGCTGGCCTCCGCCATCCGCTCCACGCAGCGCAGCAGCTCATCGCCAGCGCGAAGGCGATCACGGGAGCAGAGCAGCAACGCCGCAGACTTCTCCACAGCAGTCCGCGCCTCATAGATGTCGAGGAGGTCTTCCGCCTCGAACTCCGAGACGAAGACCCCCTTGTTCCGGATGCTGACGACGAGGCCTTCCTGGGTCAGGCGCTGGATCGCCTCGCGGACCGGCCCCCGGCTCACACCGAGCTCATGCGCGATCTCCATCTCGACCAGCTGCTCACCGGGCGCGAGCGCGCCCTCGGCGATGTGCTGCCTGAGCTGGGCCGCGATGAGGCACGGCGTGGACTCCCGCGCGATGGGCTGGAGGGGGCGACTGTTCATGCTGCCCTTCCTGACGGCAATCAAGGTTGTCAACAATCGTACAGTAGACAGGTGGGGCCTCCGCAAGAGTCTTCCGCCACGCATTTGCGGCCCCGGACTTTCGTCCGGGGCCGCAGGCTGTCCCGCAGGGCAGGGGCAATCGGGTACGGATCTCGACGCCGAAATGGGCTTTCGGGTACACGAGCGGCGCCCGTCGCTGTACCCGGAATCCGCTTTTGGCGACGAGATACGTACCCGAAAGGGTCAGACGGTGAGGTGGCGGTGGAAGGCGGAGCGGACCTCGTCCATCGAACCCTCGCCGATCATCTCGGCCATCATGAGGTGCGTGGTCACGGAGCTCGACGCAGGGTAGGACTGCTCGAGGTTCCGCATGCACATCAAGGTCTCGGCGGCCAGGGTGGTGTAGGCGCGCAGCAGCCGGGAATTTCCGGATTCCGAGACGAGTGTCGTGTGGAATTCAAGATCGAGTTTGAAGACGCTTTCCCAGTCGTCTTCTCCTGCGGCTTCTGTGAGCCGCACGGCGACCTTCCTGAGCTCCTCGGCGACTTCCTCTCGCCGCTCGGCAGGCTGGGCCATGATGATCTGGGCCGCGCCAAGCTCGAGGATCTCGCGGACGCCATAGATCTCGTCCACATCCTTCGGCGTCAGTTCGACGACGAACACGCCGCGGTTGGGCTTGCTGACGAGCAGTCCCTCTTGGCTCAGTCGCTGCAGCGCCTCGCGGACGGGGCCGCGGGAGAGGTTCAGCTGGCTCGAGACGAGCGATTCGTTGATCTGCTGGCCGGGGGCGAAGTAACCGTCGATAATGCGCTCGCGCAATTGATCGGCAACCTTGACAGACGTCGATTGGGGCTTCATGGCGACTAGGCCAAATTCCTTCATTCCGCTCACTCTCCCTTCCTCGTACGATGGCTGCGAGCTCGAGTCCGTAGAGAGTAACTACGGGCACTAGAAAAAATGTATCATCATTGTAAATAGTTGACAATGATCTGCGGCAATCTTTCGAGGAGGTTGCTGAACGCCGAGAGGCCCCGACGCCTGCGTCAGCAGGTGCCGGGGCCTCGCCGGTTCCTGAAGCGTCAGATGGCGTCCCGCGAGAGCTTGTTCGGGGTGCCGAACCGGTGGGCCGTGATGGAGACCGCCTGCTCCCGGAGGAAAGTGAGGAGCTCGACGCGGCCGGCGGCGACGACGTCGTTCGCGTAGACCGCGACGTCGGGCTTGCCGTTGGCGGCCTCCGCCGTGGCGAGCGCCGAGCCGCCGATGAGGCGGATGCGGGCGCCGGAGTCGGGGCCTGTCTGGGCCGCGAGGCAGCCGGCGCGCTTGGCCCAGGCCGCGGCGTCCTCGACGACCGGGGCGAGCCCGGCCGCGCGGAGGGCGCGGTCGACGTCGGCCGGGAGCGGCGCGGCGGTGCTGACCACCGCGCCCTGCGGGACGCCCGTGCCCCACGCCGTGAGGGCGGCGGAGGCGACGCGGAGCAGCTCGGCCACGCCGTGCCCGCTGGTCGGGGCCTCGTAGCGGATCACGGCGGGGACGGGCGCGTAGCGGAACACGTTGCGCTCGGCCTCGAGGCCGGAGACGTCCCGGGCGGCGCCGAACTCGGCGCGCCACGCCTCGGCGTCGGAGGCGAGGGCGGCCTCGAGCCAGGCGAGGTCGGCCGGCGTCGTGCCGGCCGCGCGGGCGGCCGAGAGGAGCGTGCTGGCCTGCGGGGTGAGCGACGCCAGGCGGGCCTCGCGGACCGGGGCGTCCCTCCAGGCGCCGAGCCCGACGAGGTAGTTCGGGCCGCCGGCCTTGGTGCCCGCGCCGACCGCGGACTTCTTCCACCCGCCGAAGGGCTGGCGGCGCACGATCGCGCCGGTGATGCCGCGGTTGACGTAGAGGTTGCCGGCCTGGACGTTCTCGAGCCAGTAGGCGAGCTCGGCCGGGTCGAGGGAGTGCAGGCCGGAGGTGAGGCCGTAGTCGATCTCGTTGACGATCGCCACCGCCTCTTCGAGCGTCGAGGCGGTCATGATGCCCAGGATCGGGCCGAAGTACTCGGTCTTGTGGTACTCGCTCCCGCGGCGGACGCCGGCGCGCACGCCCGGGCTCCAGAGCGTGCCGCTCTCATCGAGCTGGCGGGGCTCGAGGACCCAGTTCTCCTCGGCGCCGAGCGTCGTGAGGCCGCGCAGGAGCTTGCCCTCCGCGGGCTCGATGATCGGGCCCATCTGCGTCTGCGGGTCGACCGGGTAGCCGACCTTGAGCGAGCGGGCCGCGTCGACGAGCTGCTGGTTGAAGCGGCGGGACGTCGCGACCGAGCCGACGAGGATGACGAGCGAGGACGCGGAGCACTTCTGCCCGGCGTGGCCGAAGGCGGACTGGACGACGTCCCGCGCGGCGAGGTCGAGGTCGGCGCTGGGGGTGACGATGATGGCGTTCTTGCCGGACGTCTCGGCCAGGAGGGGCAGGTCCTTGCGGAAGGAGCGGAACAGCTCGGCGGTCTCGTAGCCGCCGGTGAGGATGACGCGGTCGACGGCGGGGTGCGAGACCAGGCGCGCGCCCAGCGTCCGCTCCGAGACCTGCACGTACTGCAGGACGCCGCGGTCGACGCCGGCCTCGTCGAAGGCCTCCCAGAGGGCCTCGACCATGACGGCGCCGGAGCGGCGGGCCTGCCGCGCGGGCTTGATGACGACGGCGGAGCCCGCGGCGAGGGCGGCGAGGGCCGAGCCGGCCGGGATCGCGACCGGGAAGTTCCACGGCGGGGTCACGACGGTGAGCTTCGACGGGACGAACTCGGCGCCGTCGACCGCGTCGAGCTCCTTGGCGAGCTCGGCGTAGTAGTGGGCGAAGTCGATGGCCTCGGAGACCTCGGGGTCGCCCTGGTCGAGGGTCTTGCCGCACTCCGACGCCATGACTTCGAGCAGCTCGGCGCGGCGGGCCTCGAGCCGGACGCCGGCGAGGTGCAGCACGGCCGCGCGCTCGGCGCCGCTCAGGGCGCCCCACTCGGCGCCGCGGGCGACGGCGGTGTCCAGGACGGCGTCGAGCTCGGCCTGGGTGCCGAGCTCGTGGGAGTCGGCGGTGGCCTGGCCCAGCCTCGAGGAGGGGACCCGGGCGAGGATGGCCCGGCCCCAGGCGAGGTTGGCCGGGAGGTCGGGGTCGGTGTCCGGGGTGTTGGCGAAGCTCGCCGTCGGGCCGCCATAGGCGTTCACGCCGGCCTGCCGGGTCAGCTCCGCGCGGCGGGTCTCCTCCGCGAGGGCGGCCCCGGCGTCGAACGCGCTCCGGTCCTGGTTCCGGTTCGGGCCGGGGACCTCGCCGGTGAGCGCGTCGAGGGAGGCGAGGAAGCGCTGCTTCTCGCGCTCGAAGAGGGGCTCGTTCTTGTCCAGCTCGAAGACGGCGGACATGAAGTTCTCCTGGCTCGCGCCCTCCTCGAGGCGGCGGATCAGGTAGGCGATCGCGACGTCGAACTCGCCCGGGTGGACCACCGGCGTGTAGAGGAGCAGCGAGCCGACGTCCCTCTTGACGGCCTCGGCCTGGCCCGTGGCCATGCCGAGGAGCATCTCGAAGTCGAGGCCGGAGCTGATGCCGCGGGCCTGGGCGAGGAGATGGGCGAGGGCGACGTCGAAGAGGTTGTGGCCGGCGACGCCGATGCGCACGTTCGCGATCCGCTCGGGGGTCAGCGAGTAGTCGAGCACGGCCTTGTAGGAGGTGTCGGAGTCCTGCTTGGTGCCCCACGTGGCCAGCGGCCAGCCGTGGAGGTCGGCGTCGACCCGCTCCATCGGCAGGTTGGCGCCCTTGACGACGCGGACCTTGATCGGCGCGCCGCCGGCGGCGACGCGGGCCTCGGCCCACTCCTGCAGGCGGATCATCGCCCCGAGCGCGTCCGGGAGGTAGGCCTGGAGCACGATCCCGGCCTCGAGGCCCCGGAACTCCGGGCGGTCCAGGAGGCGCGTGAAGACCGCGATGGTCAGCTCGAGGTCCTTGTACTCCTCCATGTCCAGATTGATGAACTTCTGCGGGCGGGAGGACGCGGCGAGCCGGTAGAGCGGTGCCAGCTTCTCGATGATGTGCTCTACGGCCTCGTGGAAGGCCCAGTGGTTGTGCGGGGCCACGGTCGAGGAGACCTTGATCGAGACGTAGTCGACGTCGTCGCGCGCGAGCAGGCGCCGGGTGCCCTCGAGCCGGCGGGAGGCCTCGCCCTCGCCGAGGATCGCCTCGCCGAGGAGGTTGACGTTGAGCCGGATGCCGTCCTTCGTGATCTTGGCGATCGAGCGGCCGAGCTTGGCGTCCGTCGCGTCGACGATGAGGTGGCCGACCATGTCCCGCAGCACTCGGCGGGCGACGGGGATGACGACGCCGGGGATCACCGGCGCGAGCGTCCCGCCGAGGGCGACGGCGGACTTCATGTACCAGGGCAGGAAGGCCGGGACCTTGGGCGCGAGCGCCTTGAGGTTCCGCGCGGCGACGGACAGGTCCTCGGGGCGGACGACGCCGTCGACGAACCCGACGGTGAAGTCGAGCCCGTTCGCGTCCTGCAGCACGCCGGCAAGCTGTGCGGCGGAGGCGTCGACGGGGACCTTCGCGCCCTCGGCGAGCCAACGGCGGACCAGGGCGACGGCATCGTCCGCGAGGTCCTGCGGCCGCACGAGTCGGCTGCCGCCCGGGGCACTGGTGATCGTCATGGGTACTCCTCGAAACAGGCACAGCGCAGAGACGACTGACCCATGCACGGGTGCTGGGTCGCCGTCTGGCTGGCACGTGAAAGCCGCTCCCCGAGGGGCCGCCGAGCGGCGAGTGGATACCCGGATGCGCCTCCGGGTCGGCCCTTCTGATCCCAGTATGGGGAAACATGCGATTAACGAAAAGCGATGATTCCCGGACGATATTCTTCGGGTTTGACGATGTATTGAGGGGCCGGGCGGCGAGCCACTGGCTAGGCGAGGCGCGTCAGCGCCGCCTGGGGATCCTGCCCGGCGTCGGCCGCGGCGAGCAGCACGAGCATGAGGGAGATCTGGTGGCGGCAGGCCTTCGTCAGGAGCTCGTGCAGGCGGGCCAGCGCCTCGGCGTGCCCGGCCCGGGCGAGCTGAGCAGCGCGACCCAGTCGCCGCCGTCGTGCGCCGCGTGCGCGGGCGAGGTCCCCGCGCTCGGGGAGACGCTGGGGGAGCCCATGCCGTCCACGCCCTCACCTCCCGGGCTCGAGCGGCCCGGCGATGCGGACCGCGAGTTCCGGCGGGCAGCCGCGGTCCACGAGGTTGAGGAGCTCGTGGATGTCCACGCCCCGCGAGGCCGCCATCCGTGCCGCGAGAGTAGCAGGGAACCCGGCGTCGCGGAGCAGGCGGGCGCGCCACGCCACGATCCGTTCCCCTTCGTCGCGGGGCGCCTCGGCCCCGCTGCGCGCTTCCGCGTCCCACTGGATGCTCATACCCCGTGAGTGTCCTCCGCGGCGCGGTTCTTACCCCCCGGTAAGACCTCGGCCGTGCGTGCCACAAGGAGGCACGGGCGAGAGCCCGCAAGGACAAAGGAGGCCATCATGGAACACCGGGCTTCGGGCGGGCGGCTGGCCGCCGCCGTGCTCATCGCGTCGCTCGCCCTCGGCGGCGGGCTCGCCGGCTGCGCATCGCAGACGACGGCGACGGGTCACCACGGGCAGCACGCGGTCGCCGCGGCGGTGGGGCAGGTCAGCGTCGCCTCCGTGCCGGCGGCGCAGATGCGGCTCCGCATGGACATGCGGCTGCTGTGGAACCAGCACATGGAGTGGACGCGCATGGCCATCACGGACTTCGCCGCGGGCTCGCCGGGGTTCGGGGCCAGCGCGGACCGGCTGCTCGAGAATCAGGCCGACATCGGGGCCGCGATCGCGCCGTTCTACGGCGACTCCGCGCGGCGAACCGCCTGACCGCGCTCCTGCAGGAGCACATCGCGGGCTTTGTCTCCCTCCTGCAGGCCGCCAGGGCCGGCGACAACACCGGGGTGGAGGCCGCGACGTCGGCCGTCTACGCCAATGCGGACGCGATCGCGGACTTCCTGTCCTCGGCCAACCCGAAGAACTGGCCGCAGGCGGAGATGCGGGACATGATGAAGGGCCACATTGACCAGACGATCGTGTACGCGACTGACGAGCTGACGGGCAACTACGCCCACGGCATCGACGTCTACGACGAGGCCGAGACGCACATGCTCATGCTCGCGGACGACCTGAGTGACGGCCTCATCGCCCAGTTCCCGGGGGCCTTCCGCTGAGCCGCGTGCCGCCTGTTATCGGCGGGGCCGGGTCATCCAGCCCGCAGAGAGGCCCCCGCCGCCGAGCGTCATGAGGCCGAGCCCGCCGGCGAGGGCGAGGTGGGTCTCGGACAGCAGCGTGCAGGCCACTCCCGCTGCCAGGATCAGGACCATTGCGGTCATGTAGGCGTGGAACATGGGATGTCCGGCCGAGTTCTTCGTGCTGCTCTGCGCGGCTAGTCCGTCTCAGGTCCGGAGCAGTACACGCACGAGACGTCCTCGCAGTGGAACGTACCCCGGGAGGTCGCGTTCCACTGTGCCGAGACCGCGCGCTGCTGGCCCGTCGGAAGCGAGATGGTGGAGGTATCTGACTGCTTCATTGCATCAGCCTCTCGTGAGGGGTGGGGCGAGCCGTTGGGGGGAGGGGGGAGCGGGCTTTCAGCCGAAGGACGGAGCGTCGCCCGGTCCGAGGGCGAGCATGGTCACGTCCCTGTCCGCGCCGTGGTCGACGGCCACGAAGCCCTCGTTGTTGAGGAACATCCAGTCCTTCCCGGAGATGCGGGAGGCGGGAGTGTAGATGCCGTGGCTGTGTTCCAGCGGGAGCCGCTGGGCCATCTTCCGTTGTGCGCAGAGGGATCGCGATTTCATGATGCCGCTCCTTTGTTTCCTCAAGTATCCCGCGCCAACAGTTGATTGTCAACAATTTACTGTTGGCTAGATCACACTGAGAAGGAGTCCACGTGCCGCGGGATGGAGGGGGTCAGAGCAGTTCTTCGAGGAGGACTGCGATGTCGAGCTTGCGGATCAGCCGCTCGTGGGAATCGACGTCTTGGGCCTGGCCTGGGAGCGGGGTCGCGGCGCCGGGCCGAGGGGAGACGGGCGCCGGGAAGCCAGAGCTCCGGGGGGTGCGCCGCTTCACAGCAGGCTCCCTACGAGGGAGCCCCGGCGGGAGAACAGGGGACCCAGCCCGCCTCGGGCGAGGTCGTGCAGCAGCTGGCGGTAGCAGGAGAGGGACAGAGGCGGCGCCTGGTGCAGGTCCGCGATGGTGGCGTGGGGACGGTCCACGCGCCACAGGGCGAGGATCGCCCTGTCCTCCTGTTCATCGTCCAAGGCCCGATAGGGGCCCAGGGGACGATCCGCAGTCAATGCTCGGGCAAAGAGGCCCAAGCGGTCACTGGGCGTCCGGTTGCCGGAACGGCTCCATACATGGACGACGTCATCGACATCCACCATGGCTCCCAACTCCTTGGTCTGGCTCTGTGGCAATTCTGTCGGACAATTGTGTCCTACATCACTGTTCGATAGTACCGCTGGACAATCCTGTGTCAAGGGATCTAGGGAGCCGCGGCCGCGAGGGTGCGCCCTGGGTGGGTGTATGTGAAGCTGGACTTAACGGTATGGCCAAGACGATTCCCGTTCCTCTTGCAGGTAGGAGTTCCTAGCGTGGGTGACGCACGTCACTTCGGCTTCAGGAGGCACCTTGACGACGCTCACCACGCCACCATCTCGCCCCGCATCGCACGGCTCCATCCAGCGACGACACACAGTCCGCGTCGCTGCCGTGGCCTTGGCCCTCCTCCTGGCCCTGAGTGCCTGCGGCAACGCCGCCGGCGCCACGGCTGCGAACCCGAGCTCCACTGAACGAGGCGTGAGGGACATCTCCGAGGGCGTCCAGCCGGACCCGAAGGCTGTAGGCCTGGTCCCGCAGTCCATCAAGGACAAGGGCGAGCTCACGGTTTCGACGGACCTGCACGATCCGCCGACGGACTTCCTCGCGGAGGACAACCAGACCCCGATCGGTCTCAATCCGGACATCGCCCGGCTCATCGCCAAGAAGCTCGACCTCAGGCTCAAGTTCGTGGACACGAAGTTCGACTCGATCATCCCGGGCCTCGACGGTGGCCGCTTCGACTTCACCGTGTCGAGCATGGCGAAGACCGAGGAGCGGCTCAAGGTCCTGGACATGATCGACTACTTCAAGGGCGGCACCTCCATCGGAGTGAACGCGGGCAACCCGCAGAACTTCACCAACGAGACCCTGTGCGGCAAGGACGTCGCCGTCACCCAGGGCTCCACCGGGCAGCTCCTGCGGCTCCCCGCCCTGAGCGAGAAGACCTGCGTCTCCCAGGGCAAGCCGGCCATCAACCCGGTGACCCTGCCGAACGTCCAGGAGGCCCTGGTCCAGCTCCATGCCAAGCGGATCGACGCGATCCTCTACGACACGACTGCGCTCGCATGGGCTCAGACGCAACAGCCGGGCTCGTTCCAGATGCTCACCCCTCCGCTCAACGTCGGTGGCACCGGTATCACGGCAGTGGGCCTGAAGAAGGGCTCGCCGCTGACCCCGGCCATGCAGGCGGCGATCCAGTCGATCCTGGGAACCCCGGAGTACAAGGAGGCCCTCGAGACCTGGGGTCTTGAGTTCGGGGCCATCGCCGACGCCAAGCTCAACTAGCGCGCACATCACCCGTCCCCGCCCACGGCCGCAGCGCCGTGGGCGGGGATGCCCGTCTCCCTCACCCTTCCGTCTCCCTCACCCTTCCGGCGCGCGCCCTCACGGGGCGGAAGGAGCCTGCAGATGCCCGAGCACCGCGGCCACGGCTGGTCGGTTCTGGGCTCCCGGGCGAATGACTGCATAGACGTCTCGGTGGAGTTCCGTGACGGAGCTCTGCGGCCAGTCGAAGCGGTACGTCGGTTCCTGGAGTGGGACGCTCGAGCCGCCGAACAGCATGTCGGGAAGCAGCGCTGCGGCCACCCCTGCCACCGCGAGACCGTGGTGGAGGCGCAAATCGGGTGATTCGAATCGGACAATGGGCTCGAATCCGGCCTCCCGGCACAAACGCCTCGCCCAGTGGGCCGCATCGCTCTCGGCGGGCTCGAACACCCAAGGCAGCCGGGCCAGCTCGTGGATCGAGCCCACCTCGTGGGGGACGAAGACGGTGAAGCCGTCTCGCAGAAGGTGGAAGCGCCTCACTTCTGAATCAACACGACGCGGGGAGTGCGGGTACTCGTCGATCACCGCGATGTCCGCGCGCCTCCCGGTCACAACGTCGAGGGCCGCAGCCGGTTCCAGCTGGTCGAACTCCAGGACGACATCGGGGTGCGTCTCGGCCAAGCGACGCACCACGTCTGGCAGATATCGCAGTGCGAAGGTGCTGAATGCAGCAAGCCGCACTACGCCCTGCACGCGGCTCCGCCGCCTTTCGAGCTCAGCCTCAGCATCCTCGAGGACTGCCACTACCTGATCGGCGGTACGGACGAGCTGACGTCCGGCCTGGGTGAGATGCACGTGCCGGCCGACCTGTTCGAGCAGGCGCAGGCCGACCTCGTCTTCGAGCTTGGCAAGCTGTTGGGAGATGGCTGAGGAGCTGATGCCTACGGAGCGGGAAACGGCTGCGATGCTCCCGCGTGCTCCCAGTTCCCGCAGCAGCACCAGCCGCCGAACCTCCAGCATGAACTGTCCTCCTCGTGAGCCCTGGGCATCCCGTCATTGTGAATTCTGGCTTAAGGATATGGGCAAGACGATGCCCATTCCTCTTACGGATCGCTGTTCGTAGCGTGGGTGAAGAATCACTTCGGTCTTAGGAGGCACCTTGACCACGTCCACGCCAACACTCCGCCTTGCCTCTCGGGCCAGCCTGCTCGGGGGCTCCGTGATCGATTCCTCCACGTCGCTGCTCGCGAGCCAGACGCACGACATCGTGCGCTTTGCGATGGGCGCCCCCAACGCGGAGCTCGTCCCCGAGGCAGAATTCGCGCGTCTCTTCGCGGCCGCTCCCGCCGGCAGTTTCGACTACGGGGCGACCGAGGGGGAGCCCGAGCTCCGTGCCCAGTTGCAGTCCTACCTGCGGCGCCAGGGCCTCGAGGCTGATGCAGACCGTCTCCTCATCACAACCGGCGGCATGCAGGGTCTCGACGTCGCCTTCAAGCTGCTGGTTGATCCGGGCGACCTCGTGGTGGTCGAGGCGCCGACCTACACGAATGGCATCAGCACCGCGCTGAGCTACGAGGCCAGCCTCCTGGAGGTGCCGATCGACGACGACGGGATGATCGTCGAGGCGCTCCCAGACTTCGTGGCCCGCGCGGGCAAGACCCCCCGTGTCATCTACACCATCCCCAACTTCCAGAATCCCTCGGGGGCCACACTCTCCGAGCCCCGCCGTCGGCTCCTGCTCGAACTCGCCAAGGAATGGGACGCCGTCATCATCGATGACGACCCGTATGGCGCCCTGCGCTTCGACGGCACGGAGGTTCCCGGCTTCGCGGAACTGAGTCCCGGCAATCCGCGCCTCGTGCAGGTCCGCACGTTCTCGAAGATTCTCGCTCCCGGCCTGAGGATCGGCTGGATGGACCTGGACCCCGCGCTGCGACAGCTCGCGGTCAACGCCAAGCAGGCCATGGACACCTGCACGAACGTGCCTCTGCAGCACGTCGTGGCGGCCTTCCTGGCCGAAGGGGCCTTGGACGCCCACCTCTCGCATCTGCGCGCCGTCTACCGGGACCGGAAGGAAGCGCTCCTGCGGTCTCTGGGCCAGCGGTTCGGCAGCGAGGTCGTCGCCACCCATCCCGAAGGCGGCTTCTTCCTCTGGCTCACCCTTGACGGCCGATACGGGGGCATTGACACAGAGAAGCTCTTCCCCAGGGCCCTGGCCCACGGCGTCGCGTATATTCCGGGGCCCGCGTTCGCGGCTTCGGGCGGTTTCCGCAACGCCCTCCGGGTGTGCTTTGCGACCTCGACCCCTGAGCGGATCAGGGAGGGCGTCGAGCGCCTGGGCGCGGCCCTCGATGAGGAGTTGCTTGTCGCCGCGGCGGAGGCCCCCCGGTGACCGCGACAGCCCACTCTACGCGGACCGCACTCGTGACCGGCGCCACGTCGGGCATCGGGATCGCGATCGCGAAGAGACTGGCAGCCGACGGGCTCACCGTCGTCATCAGCGGCCGTTCCACGGAGCGCGGCACAAGCGTCGCCCGAGAACTCGGGCCGAACGGGCACTTCCTTCGGGCCGACCTCGCACAACCGGATGCCGCAGACACCCTGATCGAGGAGACCCTGATGCTTGCCGGCCGTCTGGACGTCCTCGTCAATAACGCTGCGATCGACCATATCGGGCCCCTGCTGGACGTCCCCGCCAGCGAGATCGTGCAGACCTTCGAGACGAACACGTTCGGTGCCATCTCCTGCCTCCAGGCAGCAGGCCGTGCCATGAGGGACACGGGCGACGGTGGGGCGATCATCAACATCACCTCGCGCCTCGCGAGCATCGGAGTGCCCACGATGTCGATCTACAGCGCCAGCAAGGGGGCCCTTCTCGCCCTCACGAGGGCTGCTGCCGTGGAACTCGCACCGCACAACATCCGGGTCAACGCGGTCGCCCCGGGAATGACCAACACCCCCCTCTATGCCGAGTGGGTGTCGAACCAGGATGACCCCGAGGGGACCATGCGCCGCGTGGCCGACGCCATTCCGCTCAAGCGCATCGCGGACCCGGGCGACGTCGCCGCCGCGGTCGCCTATCTGGCCAGCCCGGACGCGTCCTACGTCACCGGGGTCTCGATTCCCGTCGACGGCGGATATCTCGCCCAGTAGTCGCTGAGCGAGGCGAGGGCGCCCGGTGAAGGTGCCACCGATATGCTTGATGTCCAGCCATCCCAGCAGGTGGTGCTGCAGCCATCTCATGGGAGAGAAATTCACGTGTCGAAGAATCCGCCGGACGAGATCGACGCCAGTATTCTGGCTGCTCTGCGTGCCAATGCCAGGATCAGTCACGCTCAACTGGGGGAGAAGGTGCTGCTCTCCCGAAATGCCGTCCGGGCGCGGATCGAGCGGCTGGAACGTGAAGGATATATTCGCGGCTACACCATCAAGGAAGCGGTTCTCGACGGCGAGCGGCCCGTCAGCGCCATCCTTCTCGTGCACCGTTCCGATCGGATGCGGGGCAGCGACGTCATCGCCGGCCTCCGGGCGCTGCCGGAGGTGGTGACCTGCGACGTCGTGAGTGGAGAGCTTGATCTCGTCGTGCGGGTTGAGGCCCGTGATGCCGATCGGATCCGGGAGATCTGGAGGCTGGTCTCGGAGCTGCCCGGGGTGAAGGACATGACCACTGCCTTCTCCCTCTCCACGGTGATCGACCGCCGCGTGGGCGGTGACAAGCGTTTGGGTTGAGACAAGAAATAGGGGGTGCTGAGGCCCGGGCAAGGAGTCGGGCCCCAGCACCCTGCCGGTATTTCCGGCGGGCTCATCGCGGTGGCCTGGTTCTGGAGTCAGTGCCAGGCCCCAGAGGCCAGGCGTGCTACCCGCAATGAGGATCTGGGGGGTCTAAGAGGCGATCGCGACCACCTTGGGCTGGGTCATCTCCTCATAGGCGAACCTGACTCCTTCGCGGCCCATGCTCCCGTACTTTGCGCCTCCGAAGGGCATGGCATCGAACCGGTAGTCGGAGGAGTCGTTGATCATCACGCCGCCTGCTTCGATGGCCTTCGCAGTGCGGAGGGCGCGGTCCAGGTCCTTGGTGAAGAGGCCCGCCTGGAGAGCGTAGTCAGAGTCGTTGGCGAGACTGATCGCTTCCTCGGTGGTGTCGAAGGGCTCCACGAGCATGAGGGGAGCGAAGGCCTCCTCGGCCCAGGCCGCACACGTGTGCGGGACATCGGTGAGGACAGCCGGCGTCAGGACCGAGCCGTGGAGCGTGCCGCCGGCAAGCAGGCGGGCGCCGTGGGCCACGGCCTCGTCGATCTTGCCCTTCGCGGTCGCGGCCGCTTCCACGCTGATCATGGGCCCGACGTCGGTGCGCTCGTCTGCGGGGTTCCCGGCGACGAGGGCCTTCGTGGCCGAGACGAAGGCGCCGAGGAACTCCTCGTAGACCGGGCGCTGGACCAGGATCCTCTGCGCGCCGATGCAGTTCTGCCCCGCCGCCCAGAAGGCGCCCGAGACGCAGGATTCCACCGCCTTGCCCAAGTCCGCGTCGTCGAAGACGATGACCGGAGCGTTGCCGCCGAGCTCCATCGACAGCCGCTTGATGCCTGCGGTGGCTGCGATGGCGCGTCCCGTGGCGAATCCTCCGGTAAAGGAGACCATGCGCACCTGCCGGGAGGAGACGATAGTCTGCGCGACCTCTCGGTCCCCCAGGACGACCGTGATGACGTCCGTTGGCAGGCCTGCCTCGACGAGCAGCTCGACGAGCCGCATCGCCGTCAGCGGAGTGAGCTGCGACGGCTTGAGGATCACCGAGTTGCCGCCCGCGATCGCAGGCCCCAGCTTGTGGGCGACGAGGTTGAGCGCATCGTTGTAGGGGGTGATCGCAGCGATGAGGCCGAGGGGCTCGCGCGTGAACCAGCCCTGCCGGTTCTCAGACCCCGCGAACGCGTCGAACGGAATGACCTCGCCAGCGCTCCGGCGGGCTTCGTCTGCGGAGAGCCGGAGCGTGTTGACGGCCCGGGTCACTTCCTTGCGTGCCTGCTGGATGGTCTTGCCAGCCTCCGCGACGATGAGGTCGGCGATCTCGTCGGCGCACTTCTTGAGGTTCTCGGCGGCGGTGTCGAGGATGCGTCCCCGCTCGTGACGCGGCAGGGCCGCTGCCGTCTTTGCGGCCGCCGTCGCTCGCTCGATGTCGGCAAGCACCCCGGCCGGGGTGCACTGCGGAAGCGTGGCCAGGAGGGATCCGTTGTACTTGTCCCGGACCTGCAGTTCAGCTGCCACCGTGGTCAGGGTTGCCCCCGGCGTCGTTGCTTCCAGAGTCGGCTCAGGCATGGACCTCTCCCTTGAGGGTTGTGTTGATGGCGATGATGTCCGAGATCAGCGCGTACGCCGTCTCAGTGCGGCCGGCGCCCGGGCCAGAGACCGTGACGTGGCCGAGGAGATCCGTGTCGAAGGACACGGCGTTGGTCGCCCCGGAAATGCCGGCGAGCGGGTGGCTCGCCGGCAGGGCGAGCGTGCACACCGAGGCCGTCACGGTGCCGTCCTCCTGACGGACCGCCTGCCCGATGAGCTTCCAGCGGTTGCCTTCCGCGAGGGCGCGAGCTACGTCATCGGGCGTGATGTCTTCGATGCCCTTCGTAGCGACGTCGCCGGGAGTGAGGTTGGCGCCGAGCAGCTCGTTGGCGAGGATGGCGACCTTGAGGCGCACGTCGGAGCCGCCGATGTCAGCAGTGGGGTCGGCCTCGGCATAGCCGAGGGCCTGCGCCTCTGAGACGGCCTCATCGAGGGAGAGGCCCGTCTCCATCTGGCCCAGGACGTAGTTGCTCGTCCCGTTCAGGATTCCCTGGACACCCTTGACCTGGAGGCCGGCGAGCATGGTGTGTGCAAGGCGGAGGACTGGCGTCCCGCTCATGACCGAGCCTTCGAATTCGAACCGGACCGAGTTCTGCTCCGCCAGGCGCGACAGTTCGGCGCCGTGCAGTGCGACCGGCCCCTTGTTCGTCGTCACGACGTGCTTGCCGGCTTCGACGGCCCAGCGGACATGCGAGACAGCCGGTTCGCCGTCGATCGGGCTCGTGAACGTCGCCTCGACGACGATGTCCGCGGGGCTGTTCTTGATGACGTCCTCGTTGCGGGGTTCGGCGCTTCCCCCAGGAAGGCCGGCGAAGGACGCGCCACGCGGCATGGCCAGAACGGCTCCGAGGTCGATGCCGTCTGCCTGGACGAGAGAGCCGAAGCCCAGGTCGGTGATGGCGACGACCTTCAGCTCGAAGCCAAGGGCGACGAAACGCTCGGGCTCGTCGCGGATGAGCTCGGCCAGGGCGCGGTTGACGCCTCCAAAGCCGATGAGGGCAAGACTGTACGTGGCCACGGATCCTCCGTTGGTAGTGGGTTGATGCTGCTCCCTCAAGCGTCGGTCGGAAGAGGGTCAGTGTCCTATGCGCAATCTGCTCGTTGCCCCTCGCGAACTGACCAAAGGAGGGCAGTCAGGGCGCGCACATGAGAAGGCGAGGCGCCGGACTCATGACTGAGCCCTCGGTCTGCGACTGCAGACCGAGGGCTCAGAGCTGGTCATCATGCGGCGGTGTAGCCGCCGTCGACGGGGAGGGTTGCCCCGGTGATGTAGGAGGACTCGGACGAGGCGAGGAAGAGCACGGCGTCGGCGACCTCCTCCGGGGTGGCCAGGCGCTGGAGGGGGATCTGCCCCTCGCGCTGCCGGCGGTAGGCCTCGGGATCGGGTCGCCGCTGGATGGAGGCTTCGATGATCGGGGTCGCGGTCAGGCCGGGGGCGACGACGTTGACCCGGATGTTCCGGGAGGCCCACTCGATCGCCGCGCCCTTGGCGAGCATGATGAGCCCGCCCTTGGCGGCGGAGTACAGGACCTGGTCCGCCATGCCGACCATGCCGAGGCGGGAGCTGACGAGGACGAAGGAGCCGCCCGTGGCGGGCATGAGGGGCGCGAAGTGCTTCAACACGAGGACCGAGCTGAGCAGGTTGCTGTGCAGCGTGTTCTTCGCGTCCTCGTAGGACATCTCGGTCAGCGGGCTGACAACCTGGAGGCCGTGGTTGAGCACGACCGTGTCGATCGTGCCGAAGGTCTCGGCGGCCTCGCGGGCCAGACGCTCGACGAAGGCCTCGTCGTTGAGGTCTCCGGGGACGTAGACGTCCTCGGGCTGGGCGCTGTCGATCTGCTCCTTGCGTCCGGTGAGCAGCAGCCGGGCGCCTTCGCGGCGGAAGTGGGAGCACACGGCCTGGCCGATGCCGCTGTTGGCGCCCGTGACCAGGGCGGTGACTTTATCGAGTCTCATGGCAGACCCTTCCTTGATGATAGATAGTGGGGTGCCGTCTCAGCCGAGGAATCCGCGGGCGTCGACGGGCCAGCGCTCGAGCGAGGTGCCGGTGCTGTCGGTGACGATGTACTCCTCGAAGTTCACCACGACCGGGCAGACGTGGTTGGGCACGACGGGGAGCACGGTGCCCACGCTCGGGCGGAAGTCCCCGTCGGGGAGCGGGAGGAATCCGTGGTACTCGTTGAGCTTGGACAGCACGGCCGTGGTGCCCGCGATGCCGCTGTAGCCGATCTCGGGGCTGCCCTCGCGGCCGATGGCCTTGGTGCCGATGTCGAGGATGACCTGGCCGGGGACCTGGTCGCTGACCACGGTGCCGGCGACGAACAGCGCGATCTGGTCCTGGGTGCAGGCGCCGAGCCTTGCGTTGTTGAGGTCGTTGAACACGTACTCGCCGGGGCGGATCTCGGTGATCACGCTGTTGGTGGCGAACTCCACGGTGGGCGTGGAGCCGGCGCTGACCACCTCCGGGGTGATGCCCACGGCCTTGAGGCTGCGCACCGCGGCAGTGAGGGCGGCCTCCTGGTCCTGTGCCGCACGCTCGCGGGCGTCGGGGCCGGCGCTGCCGTGGCCCGGGTAGGTGAACACCCCCGCCGGGACAAGGCCGCGGCTGCGCGCGGAGGCGGCCAGCTCGCCTGCCGCCTCAGGGGATACGCCGGAGCGGCGGGCGCCGCAGTCGACCTCGACCACGATCTCCAGCCGCCCGGCGTCGTCCCCCATCGCCTCGGCGAGGACGTCGATGGCGGCGAGGTTGTCGACGCCGACCCGCAGGCGGGTCGTCTCGGCCAGCTTGCGGATCCTCGGGCCCTTGGTCCCCGCGGCCCAGACGGGGTAGGCGATGAAGATGTCGCCGAAGCCGGCCGCGGCGAAGACCTCGGCCTCGCCTACGTTGCCCGCGGTGATGCCTACGGCACCCGCGTTGACCTGGCGGCGGCCGATCTCGACGCACTTGTGCGTCTTGACGTGCGGCCGGACCTGGAGGCCCCGCTGGTCGGCGAAGGCCTGCATGCGCTCGATGTTGTCCTGCATCACGTCGGCCAGGATGATCGGGGCCGGGGTGTCGATGCGCTCGACGAGCGCGTCGAGCGCCTTCTCCTCATGGTTTCGGGGTTTGGTGGAGTGCCGCTACACGGCGGTGACGATCATCTGGATCTCGACCGGGCTCGTACGCGGGAGCCCGGCGACGCCGATCGCGGTGCGGGAATGCCGTCCGTTCTCACCGAGGACCTCGATGAGAAGCTCGCTGGCCGCGTTGGCGACCTGGGACTGCAGGCCGAAGTCCGGTGGGCTGGCCACGAAGACGAGCATCTGGACGATCCGGACCCGCTCCAGGTCTCCGATCGCCTGCACGGCGGCGGCGAGGCAGTTGAGCGCGGCATGGCGCGCGAGCTCCTGCGCCGCCTCCAGGTCAACGTCCTGCCCCACAGTGCCCTGGCCCAGCAGCACGCCGTCCTTGAACGGCAGCTGGCCCGAGATGTGGATGCTCTCGCCCACCGCATTGTGGTGGATGTAGTACGGATTCTCCGCGAGGACCGGGAGCTCCCGGCCGAGGGCTCGGAGGCGGTCTGTTGCCGAGCCGGTCTTGGTAACACTCATGTGAGTTCAGGTCCTCTCTTGAAAGCCGCAGGGCGTGGCAGGCCACGGGGACGGATCGGTCGGTCCGGCCGGCGTCCTCTTCTGCGTATGTGAAATGTGGTGAGTGCGTGTTAGAGGGCGGTGTCGCCGCCGCTGATCAGGAGTGTTGTAGGGGACTCGAAGGGACGATAAAGAGCGCGGCGTCCGCGATCTCCTCGAAGGGGCCGCGGCAGATGTCCTTACGGGGACGCGGTCCTACGTTTGGTAGTAGTGCTCTTCGAGAGCCTTGATCAGCACCTCGCTGTCGCCGGTCATGGCGGCGTCCAAGAGCAGCAGGTGCCGAGTGGCCTGCGTGTCGCCGCTGCCGACTCCGCGCCGCATGATCGGCACCATCATGACGGCGAGAAGGGACTCCAGGCTTTGCCAGGCCTCGAACAGCTTTGCCCTGGGCTGCTGGCTCATCAACGTTCCGTGGAACTCCCGGTCCAGCCTCATGAGCTCGTCGACGTCATCCGGCAGCCGCAGCCCCCGCATGCGTTCCGCGATATCCCTCAGCTCCTTCTCCGCGCTCTCGGACGGGGGAAGCGCCGCGTGCCGGGCCGCTCGTCCTTCGAGTGCTGCGAAGACTTCCCCGATCTCGGCAATGTCGCTGTCGCTGAAGTAGCGGACCCGGTTGCCGGAGCCGGGCGAGAACTCCACCAGGCCGGTTGAGGCGAGTCGGGTCAGGGCCTCGCGGATGGTGCCGCGGCTCACCGAGAGATCCTCGGCGAGCCTTGTCTCCACCAGATGCCGACCCGGGTCGAGGGTTCCGAGGATGATCTCTCTCCGTATGCGGTGCTCCACCTGATCCACGAGGGTTGTCCGCTGCGCGGCTCGGGGCGCAAGCGTCCTCGCAAGAGTTGCCCCAGCTGGCTCAGAGAAGGGCCTTTTCTCCATTTGCCTCACACCCCTAGGTGGCTCATGGCGCCACCCCCGGTCGGGAGTGGGCCTTGACACATGATCACCTGACGATAGTATCAAACAGTGACGTCAGACACTACTGTCCGACAATCATAGGAGGGACACACCATGGACGGCCGGACCAGCCAAGAAGCCGTGATTCGCGGCTACTTGCGGATTCCGGGGCTTCCTGACGGGGACTTGGAGCTGCCCTATCTCCAGTTCCAAGGCCGGGCAGCAGGGCCTCGACTGACGTTGCTGTCCGGCGTGCACGGTTGCGAGTACTCGGGCATGGCTGCCCTGCGCGAGTTCCTTGGTGAGATCGACACCGCGGCACTCATCGGGACCATCACGGCGGTCCCGGTGGTCAACCTCCCGGCGTACACGAGCCGGACACCCTTCGTGGTTCCAGCCGATGGGAAGAATCTGAACAGGTGCTTTCCGGGTGACCCCAGCGGCACGTACGCCGACGTGCTCGCCCACCATGTCTTCGAGCGGTTCATCCGTGGAGCGGATTACGTCATCGACGTGCATTCCGGGGACCTCCCCGAGGTCATCGAGCCCCTTGTCGTCTATGACGAATCAGCGGTCGGTGAAGCTGCTCGGCAGATCGCCCTGGCCTACGGGACGGAGCACGTGATCAGGCAACCGGCCTCGGCGCGGGTCACCACTGGCACGACCAGTGCCGCTGCTGCGGACGCCGGCGTCCCTGCTATTACTGCCGAGGCGGGAGGCAACGGCGTCGTGAGTGCCCAAGCCGTCGCCACGCATCTCCGGGGGCTGCGGAACGTCGTCGCGACCTTGGGGATGCTCCCGTATGACGTAGAGCGGCCTTCCCGCCAGATCGAGCACGATCGGGGGTGGAGCTGGATCTACAGCCCCGTTGGGGGCTGGTGGCAACCGCTCGCCGAGCTCGGCAAGCGGGTCGACGAAGGCGAGGTCCTTGGACGCGTCAGCAACCTGTTCGGTGACGTCATCCACGAGGTGAAGGCACTCGAAGCCGGAACCCCCATGATCATCACCACGAGCCCCGCGGTTGCCGCGGAGGGGCTCCTTATGGCTCTGACCCAGGAGGTTTGAATGAGCACTACCAGGAAGCGCGTCGCCGTCATAGGCCTGGGAACCGCTGGCAGCATGGCTGCCTGGCGCCTGGCCTCACGGGGCGCGGACGTCGTCGGCTACGAGCAATTCGGGACGGGCCACGACCGCAGCGCCCATGCCGGCGAGTCTCGCATCTTCCGTACCGCCTACTTCGAAGATCAGGAGTACGCACCACTGCTCCGCACCGCCAAGGCCCTGTGGCGTCAACTCGAGGCGGAGACGGGCAGCGAGCTCCTCACCCTCGCTGGCCACCTCATGCTCGGGGAGGCTTCGACCGAGATGGCGAACGTCAGCGCCTCCATCGACCAGTTTGGGGTCGACGCCTCGGTGATCCCTCTCGAGGAGGCGCGCAAGCGCTGGCCGCAGCATCCCTTCCGGGAGGACGACGTCGTCGTGCTCGATCGCGAAGGAGGCTATCTCCGCCCGGAGCTGGCCGTCCTCAACGCCGCCCGCCGAGCCGAGACGCTCGGCGCCCAGCTGCGGACTTACACTCCCGTCGAGGGGATCGAGGTCAGGAACGACGGCGTCTGGGTCACGGCCGGTGGTCATAGCGAGCGTTATGATCATGCCGTCGTGACGACCGGCCCCTGGGCCGGCAAGCTCTTCCCTGAATTTGCGGCGCTCGTTGAAGTGCGCAAGGCAGTGTCGGCGTGGTTCGTCGGGAAGGAAGCCGGGGCCTTCGACCCGGCCCGCTTCCCGTGCTTCATCCGCGCGACTCCTCGGGAGTTCTACGGGCTGCCGGCGATGGCGGGGAACGGGCTGAAGCTCGGCCTGTCCGGCGCGGTCAATCGGCCTGTTGCCGACCCCGACGCCCTCGAGCGGACAGTGCCGCTCGATGAGGTGCAGGCCTTCAGAGAGCTGGTCACGGATTCCTTCCCAGGCCTCTACCCGGACCCGATCCGGGTCGCCGCCTACATGGATGGCTACACCCGGGACGGGCACGGAATCGTCGGGCGCCTTGGCGGCGAGGAGCGTCTCACTGTGGTCACGGGCCTCTCCGGCCACGGATTCAAGCTGGCGCCCGCGCTCGGCGAGATCGCCGCGGACTACGCCCTGGCCAGTTCGAGCGACAACACCCTCGCGCTCCTGAACCCCGATCGCTTCTTGGCAACCCAGTCCTCGGCGGCGAAGCGGGGAGGTGATACACGTCCCGTTCCCGGCGAATGACTGATTCCCTGGTAGTCCCCCAACGTCAACGAAGACCACGCAGAGTCAAAGAAGACCGCGTAGGGGACGTTCTGCCGAAAGCACTTGGCAGCACTGAACTGCCTCACCTGCAACTGCGACACCCTGCCGACATGATTCCAAGGAAAGCACCGTGAAGACAATCAAGAAGGTCCATGCCGCTGCTGCGGCCCTTGCCCTCCTCCTGACCCTGAACGCCTGCGCCAACGCTGCCAGCGGCGATTCTGCAAACCCCAGCCCCACCGAGATCGGGCTGCGGGACATCTCCGAGGGCGTCCAGCCCGACCCCAAGGCTGTGAGCCTTCTGCCGCAGGAGTACAAGGACAAGGGCGAGCTCACCGTCGCCGCTGACCTGCACTACCCTCCGACGGTCTTCCTCGCCTCTGACAACCAGACGCCGGTCGGCCTCAACCCGGACATCACCCGCCTCATCGCGAAGAAGCTCGGCGTGAAGGTGAAGTTCGTGGACACGAAGTTCGACACGATCATCCCGGGCCTCGACGGTGGCCGCTTCGACTTCACCGTCTCGACCATGGCCAAGACTGATGAGCGGCTCAAGGTCGTGGACATGATCGACTACTTCAAGGCTGGCAGCTCCATTGGCGTGAACGCCGGGAACCCCCAGAACCTGACCAACGAGACCCTGTGCGGCAAGAATGTCGCCGTGACGCAGGGTTCCACCGGCCAGCTACTGCGCCTCCCGGCCCTGAATGAGAAGACCTGCACCTCCCAGGGCAAGCCCGCGATCAACGCTGTGACCCTGCCGAACATCCAGGAGGCCCTGGTCCAGCTGCACGCGAAGCGGATCGACGCCATCCTCTACGACACGACCGCACTCGCATGGGCCCAGACGCAGCAGCCGGGCTCGTTCCAGATGCTCACCCCGCCGCTCAACGTCGGTGGCACCGGCATCACAGCTGTGGCGCTGAAGAAGGGCTCGCCGCTGACCCCGGCCATGCAGGCGGCGATCCAGTCCATCCTGGGGACCCCGGAGTACAAGGAGGCCCTCAAGACCTGGGGCCTCGAGTTCGGCGCCATCGACGACGCCAAGCTGAACTAGCGGGGGCGCCTTCATGATCACGGCTATCTATAAAGGAAGCAAAGAGTCGGCGGGAAGCATGAATGCCGCCCTCAAGCCCCGGCTGCGGCTGCGGACGCCCTCCGAGTACGCGGGATGGGTCCTCAGCATCTTCGTCGCCATCGGGATTCTCTCTTCGGTCCTGACCAACCCCAACTTCCGGTGGGAGATCGTCGGGAAGTACTTCTTCGCGGAGTCGATCCTGCGCGGGCTCATGCTCACGATCTTCCTCACGGTCGCGAGCATGGCCCTGGGCACGCTGCTGGGCCTGGCCCTGGCGGTCATGCGCTCCTCGCACGTGAAGCCGGTCTCGATCGCCGCGAGCCTCTACATCACGCTGTTCCGCGGCACCCCGGTGCTGGTGCAGCTGATCTTCTGGTTCAACATCGCCGCCCTGTACCCGAACCTCATGATCGGGATCCCGTTCACCGACATCGGGATGGCCATCGATGTCAACACGCTGATGGGCCCGATCACGGCGGCCCTGGTGGGCCTGACGCTGAACGAGGCCGCGTACATGGCCGAGATCATCCGCGGCGGGTTCTCCGCGGTGGGCAAGGGCCAGATCGAGGCCGCCGACTCGCTCGGCATGAGCGCCGGGACGCGGATGCGCAAGGTCATCATCCCCCAGGCCATGCCCTCGATCATCCCGGCCACCGGCAACCAGGTCATCGGCATGTTCAAGGGAACCTCGCTCGTGTCCGTCCTGGGCGTGGCCGAGCTGCTGCAGAGCGCGCAGCTGATCTACGCCCGCACCTTCGAGACGATCCCGCTGCTGATCGTGGCCAGCCTCTGGTACCTCGTGATGACCCTGCTGCTGAGCTACCCCCAGTCCAAGCTCGAGCAGAAGTACAACCGGGCGTCCTCCAACCTGCCCCGCAAGGCCAAGGCCGTCCAGCTCACCGACCCGGAAGGAGCGGCACGATGACGACGACCCCCGACGGCACGATCCACGTCCGGAACCTGCGTAAGTCGTTCGGCCCCAAGACGGTCCTGAAGGACATCAACCTCGACATCGCCAGCGGCGAGGTCGCCTGCATCATCGGCCCGTCCGGCTCGGGCAAGTCGACCCTGCTGCGCTGCCTCAATGGCCTGGAGACCGTCGACTCCGGCGTGCTGAAGGTCAACGGCGAGGACTTCGGCTACCAGGAGACCGAGCACGCCTACCACGCCCTGAGCCGCAAGCGCCTCGCCGAGCAGCGGACCCGGGTCGGGATGGTGTTCCAGCAGTTCAACCTGTTCCCGAACATGACCGCCGCGGAGAACGTCATGGCCGGCCCGGTGCTGGTCAAGCGCGGGGACAGGAAGGCCGCGGCCAAGCGCGCCCAGGAGCTGCTCACCGACGTCGGGCTCGGCCAGTTCGGGCACCACTACCCGGCCCAGCTCTCCGGCGGGCAGCAGCAGCGCGTCGCGATCGCCCGGGCCCTGGCCATGAACCCGGAGATCATCCTCTTCGACGAGCCCACGTCCGCGCTGGACCCTGAGAAGGTCGGCGAGGTCCTGGCGGTCATGAAGAGCCTGGCGAGCAAGGGCATGACCATGGTCGTGGTCACCCACGAGATGGGCTTCGCCCGCGAGGTCGGCGACACCGTCGTGTTCATGGACGAGGGCTACATCGTCGAACGCGGCGACGCCCGAGAAGTCCTCGGCAACCCCCAAGAACCCCGTACCCAGTCCTTCCTCGAGAAAGTGCTCTGAAGAAAAAATGTCTGATGGAAAGCTGGCCGTCATCGGCCTCGGCAGCATCGGCAGCATGGCCCTGTGGCAGGCCTCGCGCCTGACCGACTCGGTCGTCGGCTTCGAAGCGAAGGTCCCCGCCCACGGCCGCAGCGCCGTGGGCGGCGACACCCGCCTCTTCCGAATGCTCCACCTCAACCCGGCCTTCGACCCGCTCCTGAAGCGCTCCCAGCGCCTGTGGGCAGAGCTCGAGCAGGAGTCGGGCCAGGACATCCTCCTGCGCTGCGGCGGGCTGTACATCGGCACCGACAAAGGGCCGTACATCTCGCAGCTTCGCGAGTCGGCACAAGCGACCGGTGTTGTCCACGAGTTCCTTTCCCGCGGGGAGATGGCCGAGCGGTACCCGCAGCACAACCTGCGGGAGGACGACGTCGCGGTGTTCGACCCTGCCGGGGGTGCGCTGCGTACCGACCGTGCGGTCACGGCCGCGGTCGCCGCGGCCCAGGCCAACGGCGCCACCGTACTCACAAACACTCCGGTGGACGACATCCGCGAAACCGCCGACGGCGTCGTTGTGACCTCCGGGGACCGGTCCTGGACCTTCGAGAACGTCATCGTCGCCTCGGGGGGATGGTCACGGAAGCTCCTCCCGGAGGCCCTGCAGGCGCACACCCAGCCGAACAGGGTCTTCCTCACCTGGTTCGTCGCGAAGGACCCCGTGCTCTTCTCCCCGGAACGGTTCCCCATCTTCGTCCGGCTCTCCGGAGAGCGCTCCATGTACGGAGCGCCCGCGGTCGACGGGGTCACGGTCAAGGCAACCCTGAACTTCCGCCCCAAGCCGACCGAGCGCGCCGATGCTGTTCCGAGGGAGCTCACCGCCGAGGAGATCGCCGAGACGACCGAGACGGTGAGCGAGTTCTTCCCGGGCCTGTACCCGAACATCGTACGCTCGGACGCGTTCCCGGACCTCTTCACGACCGACCGGAACCCGCTGCTCGGCCGGCTGGGCGCCGGGAGCAGGATCTACACCGCGACCGGGTTCTCCGGCGGCGGCTTCAAGACGGCCACCGGTTACGGCGAGATCGCCGCCCTCGAGGCCCTGGGCAAGGAGACGTTCGAGGACGTCGACTTCCTGCGCCCGCAGAGGTTCACCGCCTAGCCTCCTACTCACCCCCATGAGCAGCGGCGGCCCCTCGAGGCCGCCGCTGCTTGATCCCCTCGCAGCCCGGCCTGGGCTGACGCCAGATCTCAGAAACTGAAACCAGTTCTGACGAAGAATCGTCGGAGCGCGGCCAACACTGGAGCGAGATGTCACAACCCGCTGCTGCCGAACGTCCATCATCCGTGGGTAGCCACTGGCTCGTTCCGGAGGAGATTGCCGCACTCCGCCCGGTAACGGCGGTGATCAGAGTCGTTCAAGACCGAGCACGCACTGGTGCCGACCTCCTGCGCACTCTGGACTACATCCCAGAAATCGTCACCGCCGAGGTCCTTGACGAGGACGGCTCCCTCTTGCTGAGGATTCAGGCGACAGAGCCTGCCCGCATCGAGGCGATCGCCAGTGGGTTGTGCAGGCAATCGGCTGTCGTGTCGTTAGACGTGACGCGAACGACGGTCGTCCTCTCCAAGCCCCCGGCCAACGGCGAGCCCGTTGGGGAGAAGATCGCCGCCCCGAGGCCGCCGAGCACGTGACCATGAATTGAGAAGGATATGGCACTTAAGAATTCATCGCTCAAGGGAATCGCTGGGGCTCAGGCCTCGGGCAGGAGCAGGATCGAGAAGGATTTCATCGGAGCTCGGGAGATCCCTGCAGATGTGTATTGGGGAATTCACACCCTGCGCGCACTTGAGAACTTCCCCGTCACCGGCATTCACATCTCCTCGTATCCAGCGCTGATGAGGGCGCTCGCCCAGATCAAGCGGGCAGCCGTACTGGCGAATTTCGACCTCGGGCTGATCGCTGGGGAAAAGAAGGACGCCATCGCGCAGGCATGCCTGGAGGTCGAGCAGGGCGGACTCCTTGACCACTTCGTTGTCGATGTGATCCAGGGCGGCGCCGGGACGTCCACGAACATGAACGTCAACGAGGTGATTGCCAATCGCGCCCTCGAACTCCTGGGCCACGATCGTGGTTCCTATTCAGTGATCCATCCCAATGGGGATGTAAATATGGGCCAGTCGACCAACGATGTCTACCCGACCGCGATCAAGATCGCCGCGATCCACAGCACTGGTGAGCTTCTGTCGGCCATGACGTATCTCCGCGAACATCTGGAGCACAAGGCCCTGGAGTTCAAGGACGTCGTCAAGATCGGCCGGACCCAGCTTCAGGATGCTGTGCCCATGACGTTGGGCCAGGAGTTCAGTACGTACGCGGTGATGGTCGATGAGGACGAGCGCCGTCTTCGTGAGGGACTCGTCCACCTCCACGAGGTCAATCTCGGCGGCACCGCGATTGGCACCGGCATCAACACGCATCCGGAATACGCATCGTTGGTTCGCGCCCACCTGCAGCGAATTACCGGGCTGCCCCTCGAAACTGCGAGCAATCTCGTGGAGGCGACCCAGGATTGCGGTGCCTTCGTGCTCTTCTCCGGTGTGCTCAAGCGAACTGCAGTCAAGCTCTCGAAAATCTGCAGCGACCTTCGTCTCCTTTCCTCCGGACCCCGAGCAGGGCTGGCCGAGATCAACCTTCCTCCCCGGCAGGCCGGATCGAGCATCATGCCTGGAAAGGTCAACCCCGTCATTCCCGAAGCCGTCAACCAAGTGGCCTTCGAGGTCATCGGCAACGACCTGACCATCACGATGGCGGCGGAGGCCGGACAGCTTCAGCTCAATGCCTTTGAGCCCATCATCGCGCACTCGCTGTTCGCCAGCCTGGCCCATCTGACGTCGGCCTGCACGACCTTGGCCGAGCACTGCATCAGCGGGATCACAGCCAACAGGGATCGCCTTCGTTCTCTCGTGGAGGAGAGCATCGGCGTCGTCACGATCCTCAATCCCCTGATCGGCTATGACCGTGCATCCGCAATCGCACGAGAAGCCTTGGCCGCCGGCCGCAGCGTGACGTCCCTGGTGCTTGAACGTGGACTCCTGACCGCGAGCGAGCTCGAGGAGGTCCTCAGCCCCGGGCGCCTGGTAGACCCCCACGGCAGCGTTGTGCAGGCGGTCCGCAGCGACGGGAGGACGCTGAGTTGAGAGAACGAAAAGAACACCTATCGGGGCAGACATCCCGCCTCACCTTCACGGCGAAGGACCGTGCGCATATGGACGAGGAGCTTGACCGCACCGTCAACCTGCTCGTCGGGCATGCGCTGCTTCGTCGCGAGATGGGAATCCTCGTCACCCGGCATTCGCCGCGGGACTTTACGGTCGAGCTCCATCCCGAGGTTCCTTTTGGAGTGACCCATGAGCGCCAGGTCTGGCGCAGGCACGCAGGTCTCGGCACCAGAAACGTCATGTGACGAACCAAATAGAACAATGCGGGCGGTAGGGAAGAAGCCGCTCGCGCTACCAGGGAACAGTCCCGGAATGGAGAACCTTTGGTCAAGGCAACTGTGATCAGCGACGCGACGACCGTTTACCCGGGGGAGCATGTCACGAAGGCAACCTCGGTGACGCCGGGCCAGACGGAGGTCTCCCTCCGTGCTTGGGAAGGTCAGGGGATCAGGACGGGGATCTGGGAGGTCACTCCTGGGACCTTCTCGAGCACCCGAGACGGCTACGACGAGATCTGCCAGATCATCAGCGGCACGGCCACGATCTCGGAGGCCGACGGCAGCACCTTCGAGATCGGCCCCGGGTCCCTCTTTGTGACGCCTGCTGGCTGGGAGGGCACGTGGACGGTCCACGAGACGCTGCGGAAGATGTGGGTTGTCGCGGACATCAAGGCCGACTAGCGCGAGCCTAGCTTCCTGAAGGCGAAGGGAGGCGGGCCCGTGAGGCCCGCCTCCCTTCTCCACCGAGATCACCAGAAAAGGTCAGGCAATGGAGATCACTCTCAACAACGGCGTGACGATGCCGGCCCTCGGGCTGGGCGTCTTCCAGAGTCCTCCGGAGCAGACGACGGCGGCTGTCGAGGCAGCGCTGTCCGCCGGCTACCGGCATATTGACACCGCGGCAGCCTACGACAATGAGCGGGAGGTCGGGGACGGGGTGCGGAGGTCTGGCCTCGACCGATCCGAGGTGTTCATCGAGACGAAGGTGTGGGTCAGCGACTACGGCTACGACGAGACCCTGCACGCCTGGGAGAAGTCAGCCCGCAAACTCGGCGTGGACTATCTGGACCTGTTCATCCTGCACCAGCCCGCGCCCGACCGCTTCGAGAAGACCATCGCTTCCTATAAGGCACTCGAGACCCTGCTCGGCGACGGACGGGTGCGGGCGATCGGGGTCAGCAACTTCATGCCGCATCACCTTGAGCACCTGCTTGCGAACGTGGATGTCGTCCCGGCGGTGAATCAGATCGAGCTGCACCCGTTCTTCGCGCAGCCGCAGGTGCAGGCCGCGAACGCGGAGAATCGCATCCTCACCCAGGCGTGGTCGCCGATCGGTGGCATCACCTTCTACCCCGGCTTCGGCGAGAAGCTCATGCGGAACGTGATGGAAGACCCGTCGATCGTGGCCGTGGCGGAGGCCCACGGGAAGAGCCCCGCTCAGGTCATGCTGCGCTGGCACCTGCAGCAGGGCCGCTCGGCCATCCCGAAGTCGAGCACCCCGGGCCGCATCGCGGAGAACTTCGACGTCTTCGACTTCGAACTCACCGCGGACGAGCTCGCCCGCATCGACGCCCTCGACCGGGGACTCCGCCATGGACCGGACCCCGACGTGGCTCGGGTGGCCAACTTCGCTCGGGTGATCGCCGAGGCCTAGCTGGCGGCACACGATTCGACCTCCCGCACGTAGTCTGCACTGCCTCACAACGACCAAGGAGAAAGTTTCATGACCGTGATGGTGTCCCGTTCTGACTCCTCCACCCACGCGCCCAGGCACACGGTTACTACTAGCACTCACGCTCCTGAGGGGTGGCCGCTGCACGACGTGTCCGCGCGCGGCTTCGCCTCGGACAACATTTCAGGCGCCCACCCCGAGGTCCTCGCCGCCCTCGCGGCCGCGAACGGCGGCTACCAGGCGTCCTATGGCCATGACCAGTACACCGCCCGGCTCCAGGAGGCTATGCGCGGACTCTTCGGGGACGGGGTCGAGACCTTCCCCGTCTTCAACGGAACCGGGGCGAACGTCCTGTCCCTCCAGCGTGCCCGTGCGCGAGTTCACCCGGGACGCCGGCGTCGACGTGGTGACCTTTGGCGGGACGAAGAACGGCATGCTCTTCGGCGAGTGCGTCGTCGTCCTCAACCCCGACGCCGCGCGCGGCCTGACCAATCTGCGAAAGATGAACATGCAGCTGGCCTCGAAGATGCGTTTCGTCTCGGCCCAGTTCCTCGCCCTTTTGGAGGACGGCCTCTGGCTGCGCTCCGCCGCCCACGCCAACGCGATGGCCACCCGGCTGCGTGACGCCATCGAGGGGATGGACGGCGTGAAGCCCACCCAGCCGACCGAGTCCAACGGCGTCTTCGCCACCCTCCCCGAGGGCGTGGCGGACCGCCTGCGCGAGCGCTTCCGCTTCTACGACTGGCACTCGGCGGAGCGCGAGGTGCGCTGGATGTGCTCGTTCGACACGACAGAGGAGGATGTCGACGCGCTTGTCACCGCGCTGCGAGAGGAACTCGAGCGCAAGCCGCGAGGCTTGATGTGCAGGCTGCGCGAGGAACTCGGGCGGCATTGAGAGAACGCATGAAGCAGTCTTCCAAGCTCCACAACGTCCTCTACGACATTCGCGGACCGATCCTGGAGGCTGCCCAGCAGATGGAGGCCGAGGGCCACCGGATCCTCAAGCTGAACATCGGCAACCCGGCGCCGTTCGGCTTCGATGTCCCTCATGGCGCTGCTCGAGCCGGGGGACGAGATCCTCATCCCCATGCCGGACTTCCCGCTGTGGACGGCGTCGGTCTCGCTCGCGGGCGGCCACGCGGTGCACTACCTGTGCGACGAAGAGCTCGACTGGGAGCCGGACCTGGACGACCTCGAGTCGAAGATCACGCCCCGGACCAAGGGCATCGTCGTGATCAACCCGAACAACCCGACTGGGGCGCTCTACTCCGACTCGACGCTGCGCCGGATCGTCGAGCTCGCCGAGAGGCACGGGCTCATCGTCTTCGCCGACGAGATCTACGAGAAGATCCTCTACGACGGGGCCACGCACACCAACATGGCCGCCTTCACGGGCGAGGACGTGCTCTGCCTGACCTTCTCGGGCCTGTCCAAGGCCTCCCGGGTCTGCGGCTACCGGGCCGGGTGGATGGCCATCTCGGGACCCAAGCAGGCCGCGGCCGACTACCTCGAGGGGATCACCCTCCTGGCCAACATGCGCCTCTGCGCGAACGTGCCTGCGCAGCACGCGATCCAGACCGCCCTCGGCGGGTACCAGAGCATCAACGACCTCATCCTGCCCGGCGGGCGGCTGCTCGAGCAGCGCAACAAGGCCTACACCATGCTCAACGCGATCCCCGGCGTCTCGACGCGCCAGGCCAAGGGCGCGCTCTACCTCTTCCCGCGGCTCGACCCGGAGGTGTATCCGATCCAGGACGATGAGAAGTTCGTCCTGGACCTGCTGCGTGAGCAGAAGATCCTCGTCTCCCACGGGCGGGCCTTCAACTGGCACGCCCCGGATCACTTCCGGATGGTCACGCTGCCCGCTGTGGCGGACATCGAGGAGGCCATCCGCCGAATGGCTGACTTCCTGTCCCGGTACGAGGGAAACTGAGCGAGCGCTCAGAAGGCCTGTCCGGTCGGGTGCTCCGCAGGGACGAGCCTCACGAGGGCGTCGTCCTTGTGGGCGTCCAGCCGCTTCATCGCGAGAGCCTGCTCGCCGTCCCGGATGGCCTCGGCGATGCCTCGATGCTCGGCCACGCGAGCCGACTCGTCCTCGTAGCTGCCCTCGAGCCGATTGAGGCAGATGCGTGTCTCCGTGAGCAGGGTCGCGTGCATCCTCGAGAGCCTCGGGCTAGCGGCCAGGGCCACGAGCCGCTCATGGAAGGCGAGGTCCGCCTCGGAGATGGCCTCGAGGTCGTCTGCTTTCCTGGCCTCGTCCATGCGCTCGACGCAGACGAGGAGCTCTTCACCCGCGGCCGCGTGGTCACCGGCGAGGAGGATCTCCGAGGCGCCCTTCTCCAAGGAGGTCCGAACCTGATAGATGTCCCGCAGATCGTCGGGGCCGAATTCGCGGACGAAGACCCCCTTGTTGCGGATGCTCTCGACGAGGCCCTCTTGGGCAAGACGCTGGATCGCCTCACGGACGGGCCCCCGGCTCACGCCGAGTTCACCCGCAATGTCCATCTCCACGAGCTGAGATCCGGGAGCCAGCGTCCCGTTGGCGATGAACTTCCTCAACTGGTTGGCGATGAGGGTCGGCGTGGACTCTTGTTTGATCGGCTGGAAGGCCTGCTGCGCTGTCATGTTCCCCTGACCTCAACGAGATACAACCTTGTCAACAATCATAGGAGACGGGACACTGGCAGCTCATCGGGCTACGAGCACCGTCCGCGGCGCCTGGAAGGACAGCAGGCGCACCCACTCCGGCTCGGGATCCGCGAGCTGGACGGCGGGCAGGGCCGCGGCGGTCTCCTGGACGACGACGGCGGCCTCGAGTTCCGCGAGCTTCGCGCCGAGGCAGCGATGGACGCCGGAGCCGAACGCGAGGGCGTAGTCGGTGGCCCGCGCGCCGCTGGCAGAATGGTTCCCCGTCAGCTCGAGGAGGATCTCGGCCCCGGCCGGAACCGTCTGGCCGCCGATCGTGGTCTCGTGCGCGGCGACGCGGCGCCATGTCGGGACCGAGGACTCGCCGGCCAGGACGTGCCGGACGGCCCGCCGCGCCCCGTCGGGCTCTCCCGACTCGGCCCACGTGACCGGGCACGACCCCTCGGCCAGGCGGAACAGCACGGTGCTGATGAGCTGCGTCGTCGTCTCCTGCCCCGCGATGAGCAGGAAGTAGCCGAGCGAGCAGATCTCGGGGGTCGAGAGCCCGTGCCGGTCCAGCGCCGCGAACAGGTTCCGCTCCGGGGAGGCCACGGACGCCCTCACGAGGTCCCGGAGCCAGCGGTAGAAGTCCGCAGCGCCGCGGGCGAGCTCGAGCTGCCGCGCGTCGTCGGGCCAGCCCCAGAACAGCTCGAGCGAGTCCCGGCTCCACGCCTTGAGCGCAGCGAGCTCGTCGTCGGGGACCCGCAGCCCGAGCAGCTCAAGCATGACCTGCGCGGGCGGGAGCGCCGCGACGGCCTCAACGAGGTCCACGTGTCCCTGCGCCGCGAGCCGCGCCGCGGCCGCGCTCGCTGACTCCCGGGCGAGCTCGCGGATCCGCGGCTCGATCCCGGCGACGGTCGCGGGCGTGAAGAACCCCGCCACGACCTTCCGGATGCCCGCGTGCGTGGGCGAGTCGTTGCTCGCGAGGATCGGCGGCAGCGCGAACCGCGCCCCCTGCAGGACCCGCAGCGACGGCCCCGTGAGCGGCGTGACCGCGACGAGGGCGTTGGCCGGGCTGAAGTCCTCGGGTCGGTGCAGGACTTCGCGCACCAGAAGCGGCTCGCGGACGACGACGAAGCCCGCCGTGGCGCTCATGCCGGCACGTCTTCAGCGATTAGCGGCCCCCCGGCCAGCTCATCCACCAGCCCCCCGAGCCACGTGGACGCCTCGGCCCGGAAGCGATCGGGCTCGAGCTCCGAGGCCCGCTCCGGGATCGCCCCGAGCAGGGGGACGATTCCGCTGGAGAGCGTCGCGAGGTTCCCCCGCTCGGCCAAGCCGGGCTCGCCCGGCCGGGAACCCACGACCAGCCCGACGACGGGGAGGCCTCGCCGGTCGAGCGCCTCGAGCGTGAGGGCCGTGTGGTTGAGCGTGCCGAGGGCCGCGCGGGTGACGAGGACGAAGCCCTGGGTGGCCACGTTGTCCCCCAGCGCGAGGGGGAGGTCCGCGAGCGTCGCGCCGTCGTCGTCGAGCTCGACGAGGAGCCCGCCCGCGCCTTCGACGAGGACGTGGTCGTGGGTGGCGGCGAGCCCGGCGATGCGGGCGGCGTGGTCGACGGCGGTGGGCAGCCGCGCGGCGTCGAGCACCGCGGCGGGGCGCGGGGCGAGGGGCTCGCCGAGCACGGCCCCGGCCTCCGCCGTCGCGATCCCGGAGAGGCGGAGCACCTCGGCGACGTCCGAGTCGCCGTGGCGCGCGCCGGTCTGGCACGGCTTGTAGACGGCCACGGCGCGGCCGCGGGCCGTGAGCGCGGCGGCGAGGGCCGCCGTCGTGATCGTCTTGCCGACGCCGGTGTCCGTCCCGGTGACGAACAGGATGCGGGGGAGGGTCATGCCGGTGTCCCTTCTGTCTCTCGGTCGACCGCAGCCTTCAGCACCGAGCAGGCCTCATCGATGTCTTCGGGGGTCAGTGCGGCGTGCGCCGTGAGGCGGAGCCGGGAGACGCCGTCCGGGACCGACGGTGGGCGGAAGCAGCCCACGCGGACGCCGGCGTCGGCGGCGGCGCGGGCCGCGGCGGCCGCGGCCTCTGCCGAGGGCATCGCGAGGGACTGGACGGCGCCGGCCCCCGCCGACAGCGGCCCAAGCCCCGCGAGGCCGGTGGCGATGAGGCCCGCGGCGATGAGGCCCGCGTTCGCGCGGACGCGCTCGGCCCGCCACGGCTCGTCGCGGACGATCCCGAGGGCGGCCAGCGCGGCGGCGGCCGAGGCGGGGGCGAGCGCGGTGTCGAAGATGAAGCTGCGCGAGCGGTTGACGAGGTGCTCGCGCACGAGCGCGGGGCCGAGGACGGCGCCGCCCTGGCTGCCGAGGGCCTTGGAGAGCGTCGCGGTCACGATGACGTGCGGGCTGCCGGCCAGCCGCGTCCCGGCCACTGCGCCCCGGCCGCGGAACGTCCCCGTGCCGGCCACGCCGAGGCTGTGCGCCTCGTCGACGAGAAGCATCGCGTCGTGCTCCTCGGCCACCGCGAGCAGCCGCTCGAGGGGCGCCGCGTCGCCGCCGACGCTGTAGATGGACTCGACGGCGATGAGAGCGCGCGGTTCGCCGCGCTCGGCGAGGAGGCGCGCGACGTCTGCCGCACTGACGTCGTCCGCGCTGCGGTGCGCGAACGTCACCACCCGCGAGCGGCTGAGCCGGCAGCCGTCCACGAGCGAGGCGTGGCAGTGCTCATCGGCGAGGATGAGAGTCCCGGGGCCGCCGAGCGCCGTCACGACGCCGATGTTCGCCAGGTACCCCGACGAGTAGACGAGCCCGGCCTCCATGCCCGTGGTCTCGGCGAGCCCGGTCTCGAGCGCTAGGTGCAGCTCGGTGGTGCCGGCGACAAGCCGGGAGGCCGTCGAGCCGGCGCCCCACGTGCGGGCGGCCTCGGCGGCGGCCTCCGCGAGGCGCGGGTCCCGGGCGAGGCCGAGGTAGTCGTTGCTCGCGAGGTCGATCACGCGCTCGCCGGCCCGCCGGGCCACAGGGCCGCGGACGAGCCCGCGGCGCTCGCGGACGTGGGCCTGCTGCTCCAGCCAGCGGGTCATCGAGCGGCTCATGCGGGCACCCCTGCATGAACCTCGGCGACGGCGCCGACGATCCCGGCGGTGATCGCCTCGACGTCCTCCGCGGAGCTGACGTACGGCGGCATGGTGTAGACGAGGTTCCGGAACGGGCGGACCCACACGCCGCGGCGGAGGGCCGCGCGCGTGACGGCGGGGACGTCGACGTCGTGCGCGAGCTCGACGACGCCCACGGCGCCGATCGTGCGGACGTCGGCGACGGCGTCGAGCGCCGCCGCGGGAGCTAAACCGCGGGCGAGACCGGATTCGATCCGGCGGACGTCCTCGCGCCACGCGCCGCCCTCGAGGATGCCGAGGCTCGCGTTCGCGACGGCGCACGCGAGCGGGTTGGCCATGAATGTGGGGCCGTGGAGGAGTCGGCCGGCCGAGGAGACGGCGGCGGCGACCTCGCCCGTGCAGAGCATCGCGGCGAGCGTGAGGTAGCCGCCCGTGAGCGCCTTGCCGACGCAGAGGATGTCCGGCACGACGCCAGCGTGGCCCGCGGCGAAGAGCTCGCCCGTGCGGCCGAAGCCCGTCGCGATCTCGTCGAGGATGAGCAGGAGGCCGTGCCGGTCCCCGACCTCGCGCAGGATCCGCACGCACTCCGGCGGGTAGGCGTGCATGCCGCCGGCGCCCTGCAGCGCGGGCTCGGCGACGATCGCCGCGAGCCCGTCCGCGTGGGCTGCGGCGAGGCGCTCGACGGCGTCGCGCCAGGCAGCGAGGTCCTCCGGCGTCGCAGTGGCCGAGGCGGGCGGGCGGGGCGCGAAGACGTTCGCGGGCACGAGGCCGCCGAAGGCCGCGTGCATGCCGTCGACGGGATCGCACACGGACATCGCGCCGACCGTGTCGCCGTGGTAGCCGCCCCGCAGGGCGAGGAACTTCTGCCTGTTGGGGCGGCCCGCCGCGGCCTGGTACTGGACGGCGAGCTTGAGCGCGACCTCTACGGACACCGAGCCCGAGTCGGCGAGGAACACGCGCCCGAGCGCGGGCCGGCCCGGGTCCGCGGGCGCCATCGCGACGAGCCGCTCGGCGAGCTCGACCGCCGGATCGTGGGTCAGGCCGCCGAACATGACGTGGCTGAAGCGCGAGAGCTGGCGCTTGGCCGCCGCGTCCAGGAGTGGGTTGCGGTAGCCGTGGATGACCGACCACCACGAGGACATCGCGTCGACCGCCTCGTGGCGCGCCCCGCCGTCGTCCCTCAGCCGCAGCCTCACGCCCTCGGCGTCCTCGACCTCCCACAGCGGGAGCGTCGGCGAGGCCGGAGCGTAGGGGTGCCAGAGGGCGGCGCGGTCGCGGGCGATGAGGCCTGGGTTGTTGAGCCCACCGCTCACGAGGCCGCTCCTGCCGCGAGCGTCCCGTGCCGCGAGCACTCCGCCGCCCAGCCCATCGGCGTGACCTGGACCTTCATCCGGCGCCGGCAGGACGCGCAGTAGCGCGGCGGCTCCATCGCGAGGCGCTGCTCGCAGCGCTCGTGGCCAGGAGACGGCGGGTCGGCGGACGACGGCGGGTGCGCGCCCGGCGTCGTGCGCTCCCCGAGGCGCTCGCCGCAGTGCCCGCAATACAGCTGGGTGGAGACCTCCTGCATCAGAGCGACTTCTGGAGTTCCCGGATGGGCATGTTGAGCTCGACGAGGAGGTCGAGGTCGGCGTCGGCGGGGCGGCCCAGGGTCGTGAGGTAGTTGCCGACGATCACGGCGTTGATGCCGCCGAGCAGGCCCTCGCGGGTGCCGAGGTCGCCGAGGGTGAGCTCGCGGCCGCCGGCGTAGCGGAGCACGGTGCGGGGCATGGCGAGTCGGAAGGCGGCGATCGCGCGGAGGGCGTCCTTGCCGTCCATGATCGGCTGGTCCTCGAGCGGGGTACCGGGGCGGGGGTTGAGGAAGTTGAGTGGAACCTCGTGGGGCTCGAGGGCGGCGAGCTGGGCCGCGAGTTCGGCGCGCTGTTCGACCGTCTCACCCATGCCGATGAGCGCGCCGCAGCACAGCTCCATGCCCGCGTCCTTGACCATGCGGCACGTCTCGAGGCGCTCCTCGTAGGTGTGCGTCGTGACGACCTCGGGGAAGTAACTGCGCGCCGTCTCGAGGTTGTGGTTGTAGCGGTGCACGCCCCATTCCGCGAGCTGGTCGACCTGGCGCTGGGTGAGCATGCCGAGCGAGCAGGCGATGTTGATGTCCACCTCGGCGTTGATCCGGTCGATGGCGAACTTGATCTGGTTCATGAGCTTGATGTCGGGGCCGCGGACGGCGGCGACGATGCAGAACTCGGTGGCGCCCGTGGCGGCGGTCTCCTTGGCGGCCTTGACGAGCTCGGGGATGTCGAGCCAGACGCCGCGCACGGGGGAGTCGAAGAGGCCGGACTGGCTGCAGAAGTGGCAGTCCTCGGGGCAGCCGCCGGTCTTGATGGAGATGATGCCCTCGACCTCGACGTCCTCGCCGCAATGCTGGATCCGCACCTCGTGGGCGAGCTGGAGGGCGGCGGGGATGGCCTCGTCGGGGAGGTTGAGAACCTCGAGGATCTGCGCCTCTCTGAGCCCCCGGCCCTCGTGCAGGACCTGCTTCCGGGCCGTCTCGAGAATGGCGTAGCCGCTGGTCATCGTTGGTCCTCCAGGTCCGTCGCGTCCGCCGGCGGCCGATCGTGCTGCCGGTCACAAGCGAAGGTAGCCGCGCGGGGGGAGGGCGATTTTGTGGGGGGTCTACAACAGGAGCGGCTTGGTTTTGGCCGCAGGGGAGCCGCCGCGCTCAGAGGCGAATTAGCGGATGCCTTAGAACGGTGGTGGCGGGTCGGCGTGGGGGTAGGTGATGTAGCGCTTGCCTGAGGGGCCGGTCCATTCGAGGGTTCCGGGTGGGGCGCCTAGCGGATCAACTCCGGCCGCTTGGTCGTTCGTCTCGTCCGACCCGGTCGAGGCTGCCCCGGTCTCGGCCTTTGGGCTGTCTGCGCCTTCATCACCGATGTGGCGGACGGTCCAGAGGCCGAGGCTCTTGAGGCGGTGGTGCTCCGGGCAGAGGAGGGCGAGGTTTCCGACGTCGGTCTCCCCGCCCTGGGACCACTCGTGGGTGTGGTCGGCCTCGGTCATGGCGGCGGGCTTGTCGCAGCCGGGGAAGCGGCAGGTCGCATCGCGCAGGGCCAGGAAGCGGCGCATGGCGGCGGTCGGGGCGTAGCGGACGCGGCCGATCGCCAGCGGCGCCCCGGTGACGGGTGCAACCAGGAGCCGGGTCCAGAACTGGGTCTGCGCGGCGAGGCGGCGGGCGGCCTCGGGGTCGATCGGGCCATAGCCGAGGATCTCCCCCGGCGTATCCGAGGTCCCGGCCAGCGTCGCGGCCGGGACGGTGACCACGAGCTCGGTCCGTACGCCCCCGGCCGGAGCCACGGGCGAGCCCGTGCCGAGGAGCAGGTCGGCGAGGGCGTCGGCGCGGAGCTGGTTGACCGTGCGCGCCTCCTCCGGGGCTTGCAGTCCGCGGGTGATCGCGTTGAGGCGGGTGTCGATGAGCGCGCCGGTCTCCAGCGGCAGGTAGGCGGTGAGGTGGCACATGCCGTCCCCGGCGGGGGCGAGGTCGACCCGTCGGTCGGCGGCGGCCTTGGCCTTGCGAGCGGCGAGGGGCTCGTCGGCGTAGTCCTCGGCCAGGCGCCGCAGCCGCCGCCCCAGGGCTGGGACGGTGGGGACCCGGTCGGGGTCCTGCGGGGCGGCGATCTGGGCGGCGGCGGCGACGAAGTCGGCCAGCCGGGAGGCCGGGATGGGGATCGCGGCGTCCAGCACGACGGCGGCGCGGCGTCGGGTGAGCCGGCCGGCCTGCATGGCCTCGAAGACCGGGGCGAAGGCGGGTGCGGTGAGGGCGAGGGATTCCTCGACCATGGCCCGGGCGCTGCGCTGGGAGATCCGCAGCCGGGCGGCGATCTCGGACGCGGCCAGGGCCGGGGCCTCGAGCCGCTCCCCGGGGTCCTCGGAGTCCCCGCCGTAGGCGCGCACGAGCCCGGCGATGTCGAACGCCCGCCCGGCGTCCAGCCTCGCCATGGTCGCGTCGGTACCGGCGATCGAGTCGACCAGCCCCGCGGCGTGCAGCACCCTGGCCCGGGGGATGGCCCCAAGGGCCGGGCTGGTCAGGCCGCACTCCATCAGGGCCGCGTCCGGGTCGAAGTCTGGGACGTCCCGGGCCAGGGCCGCCAGCTCCGCCTCGGCCCAGGCCTCCATGAGCCGCTCGTATCCGGGCGACTCCGGGTCGAGCCAGTCCGGATCGATGTACCGGGCGTCGTCGGGGTCCTCGTCCCACGGCGCCGGGTCCGGCGGCACGGACGCCAGCCACGGATCCGGGTCCTCCAGACCCGGCCCGTCGTCGAAGAAGTCTTCCCCTCCCATGGGCCAACCATCGCACACACCTCCGACAATTCTCCTCGGTCCAGAAGCCGGCCTAGAAGAGTGCATGGACTTGCCCCAGGCGGGCGGCCCTGAAGACTAGAAGGGGGCGGTGACGACGGCGGCGGGCCAGGAGCCCAACCCGGCCCGCCGCAGTCGTGCGCCTGTTGCCAGTGACCCGGCGCTCAGCGCCGCATGAACGTGCGTTCGGCGCTGCCGCCTGCCCCCGGCCGCGGCGTCCCCGCCTGCGCGTCCAACCCGGCGACCGACTCACGCAGAAGCCGGGCGACGGTATCGACAGGCATGCTGATGGGCCGCCGCCGCGCGAACCGGCGCAGGACGATGCGCCGCGTGCCGAGCCCGGGGACGTCGAGGACGTCGACGCCGTCCTGCACGACGCCGATCAGGGCCAGGGCGGGGACGACGGCCGCACCCTCCCCGGCCGCGACCAGCGCCAGCGCGGTCTGCGTCTCCTGGTACTGGTGGACGGTCTCCACCCTGGCGCCCGCCGCCCGCCGCAGTCGGCCGAAGACCGATGTGCTGGCGGATTCGGCCACGACGCCGAGCCACGGAATCGGCAGCCGGGCAAGGTCGACGTTCTCGGTGTCGAGCAGGGCCCCAGAGGGGACGACCAGCCTCCAAGGCTCGTCCAGCAGCGGCTCCTCGGACATTCCGGCAGGAAGCGAGCGCTCCGCGGGCGTCATGGAATCGAGTTCGACGACGACGGCGTCCAGCTCGCGCTGGCGGAGCAGCCGCATGAGCGTGGGGAGGTCGTCCTCGATGACCTGGATCCGCAGCTGGGGATACTGGGTGCGCCACTCGGGCAGGCGCGGGATGACCATCGTGCGGAGGAAGCTCGTGAACCCGCCCAGCCGCACGACCCCGGCGAGCTCCGCCCCGCCCTCCATGCGGGCGCGGGCAACGTTGAGCGCGCGCTCGATCTCCTCGGCGGCCTCCGCCATGGCCAGCCCGGCGGCCGTGAGGAGCGAGCCACGCGGCGTCCGCACGACCAGCGCCTGCCCCGTCTCCTCCTCGAGCCTGTTGAGCTGCTGGGACACGGCCGACGGCGTGATCCCCAGCTCGTCTGCGGCGGCGAGCACGCCTCCGGTGCGGGCGATGGCGAGCAGTATGCGAAGCCGGCGAGGGTCGATCTCCATATTCAGTAGTGATAAACCATGTCTGCAGCTAAGTGCAATTGATCTAAACATCTGATCTCGCCATCATTACTGCTGGAACCACTGTGCGAGGAGGGGAGACGCAATGCTGGCCGCAGCTCTGGGCTGGATGGGGACGGCCGGGACCTTCGTGGCATACGTGATGCTGTCGAGAGGGCGGCTCGCGGCGGAGTCCCGCATGTACGCGACTCTGAACATGGTGGGTGGCCTGCTGGGCGGGATCGCGTGCGTGCTCTACGGCGCCTGGCCGAGCGCCGCGGCGAACTTTGCGTGGGCAGGCCTAGGCCTTCACGGCATGGTCAAAGCCTTCCGGCGGGTGAATCCAGCTGAGGCTGAACCCAGTCCGGCACCGAGCCATACCGGTTCCGGAGACGCCCGCCTGTCGCAGGCCTGAGTGCCAGGTGCCTCAGATCTGGCCTTTCTAACGCTCCGCGTCGCGGTTGCCCTCCAGATAGGCCTTGACCGCCTCAAGCTCCTTGCGGATGCCGCGCTTGAACTCGCCCTCCATGAGCGGCTGCATCAGGCGCCACCAGCCTTTGAGTTGGGCGGTGCCGGTCATGGTGAATTCCGAGCCGCCGCTGGCCGGAGCGAGGGTGAAGCGGCCTTGGTAGTCCATGGCCGGGGATGTAGCCGTGAATCCCATCATGGAGCCAGGGGCAAACTCGGTGACCTCGCAGTTCGCGGTGGTCCGGCGCGGGCCCATCTTCACGTCTTCGGTGAAGCGCGTCCCCACCCTGGTTGGTCCAGGCGTGACGACCTTGGAGGTGACGACCTCGGACTGCCACGTGGGGATGTTGTTGAGATCGGCGATGAAGGCAAAGACGTCCTCCGCTGGCCGCGCTATCGTGATGCGGTCCTCGATGCTGATCACGGAATTCTCCCCTCAAGGCAAGGTGGAGGGACGACTCTCGATAGGCGCCGCTCCCATCTGTGGTGAGCAGCATCTTCCGGCAAGGGCCCGTTAGGGGGCCATAGTTCGATGTGACGTTCTTCGATCTCGTCTCCTGCCCCCCGGCCCGCCGCATAGAGTGGTCGGCATGGCGGAGGATCTGGCAGCAGGGCCGCTCGAGGAGCTGGCCGCAGCACATCGCGTGAGCACGTCCTTCTACGGCTGGGACGGCGTCGAACGCAAAGTATCCCGGGAGACCCTGCGCACGGTCCTGGCCGCGCTCGGGGTGCCGGCGGAGACCGCGGCGGAGGTGCGGGCGTCCCTCGACGACGTCGCGCCCGCCCCGTGGCGGCGCACGGTGCCGCCCGTCGTCGTCGTGCGCGAGGGAGAGGCGCGCACCGTGCCGGTCCACGTCGCGCACGGGGCGAGGGTGCGGGCGTGGATCGAGGCCGAGGACGGCTCGCTGCACCCGGCCGCACAGATCGAGTGCTGGGATCCGCCCCGGGAGGTCGACGGCGTCGTGACCGGACGCGCGCTCTTCGCCGTCCCCGAGCGCCTGCCGCTGGGCTGGCACACGCTGCACGCCGAGCACGACGGCGGGGCGGCGGCGTGCGCGCTCGTCGTCACCCCCGCGCGGCTCGCCACGACGGACGCGCTCCGCGACGTGCGGCACTGGGGCCTCATGGCCCAGCTCTACTCGGTCCGCTCGGAGCGCTCGTGGGGGATCGGCGACTTCGCCGACCTCGCGGACCTCGCCGCCGTCTCGGCCGCCGAGGGCGCGGGCTTCGTGCTCGTCAACCCGCTGCACGCCGCCGAGCCGGCGCCGCCGGTTGAGGACTCGCCCTACCTGCCGACCACCAGGCGCTTCGTCAACCCGATCTACGTCCGCCCCGAGGAGATCCCCGAGTACGGTTACCTCGACCCCGCCGAGCGGGCCACTGTCGCGGACCTCGCGAGCCGCCTCCACGCCGCCAACCGGGCGCCCGGGCTGCTCGAGCGCGACGCGGCCTACGCGGCGAAGCTCGCCGCGCTCGAGCTCATCCACGCTGTCCCCCGCAGCCCCGCGCGGCAGCGCGCCTACGAGCGGTTCCGCGCCGAGCTCGGCCGCGGGCTCGAGGACTTCGCGCTGTGGTGCGCGCTGGCTGAACGGGCTTCGGCGGAACCCGTGGAGGAAACCGGCGCGCACGGCGGCACCGACGACGACGGCGCCGCCGCCGCGCTCGCCGCCGGCCCGGCGTCGGACGCCGCCCGCGCCCAGCGGGCCGAGCTCGCTGACCGCATCGAGTTCCACACGTGGCTCCAGTGGATCTGCGACACCCAGCTCGAGGCCGCGCAGCGCGCCGCGCACGAGGCGGGCATGGACCTCGGCGTCGTGCACGACCTCGCCGTCGGGGTCAAGGCGACCGGCGCCGACGCCTGGGCGCTCGCGGACGTCCTCGCCAAGGGCGTGACCGTGGGCGCGCCGCCGGACGTGTTCAACCAGCAGGGCCAGAACTGGAGCCAGCCGCCCTGGCACCCCGTGCGGCTCGAGGCCTCCGGCTACGCCGCATTCAGGGACATGCTCCGCACGATCCTCCGGCACGCGGGTGGGCTGCGGATCGACCACATCCTCGGCCTCTTCCGCCTCTGGTGGATCCCCGAGGGCGCCGGCCCGCAGGAGGGCACGTACGTCTACTACGACCACGAGGCGCTCATCGGCATCCTCGCCCTCGAGGCCCAGCGCGCGGGCGCCGTCATCATCGGCGAGGACCTCGGCGTCTTCGAGCCGTGGGTGCGCGACTACCTCTCCGAGCGCGGCATCTTCGGCACCTCGATCCTGTGGTTCGAGCACGACGCCGGCGTCCCCCTCGCCCCCGAGGCGTACCGGCAGGCGTGCCTCACCTCGGTCAACACCCACGACCTGCCGCCGACGGCGGGCTACCTCGCGGGCGAGCACGTCAGGCTTCGCGAGTCGCTCGGCCTCCTGCGGCGGCCCCTCGAGGAGGAGCTCGCGGCGGCCCTCGCGGAGCAGGAGGCCGTGCTCGAGCGGGTCCGGGAGCGCGGGCTGCTGCCGCCGTCGGCCGATCCGCACGCCGGTTTCGGCGGCCGCAGCCCCGAGGAGGTGCGGCGGATCGTCGAGGCGCTGTACGCGTTCACGGCGCTCACGCCGTCGTCCCTGCTCGGCGTCGCGGTCGTCGACGCGGTGGGGGATGCCCGCACGCAGAACCAGCCCGGCACCTCGGACGAGTACCCGAACTGGCGCATCCCGCTCGCAGGGCCCGACGGCGCGCCCGTCCTTCTGGACGAGCTCGCCGGCAACGCGCGGTTCCGCTCGCTCCTCGCGACGGTGCGCGAGGCAGTGGCGGGACGCCGGGTCGAGCCCCGCCGGGACGCGTTTTCAACGATGTAAAACTTCCCCTGTCGGCCGGGAAGCCGTGCACTCGTACCCGGTGCGGGGAGGGGCCATGGCAGCCACGATGCACGATGTGGCACGCGCCGCCGGGGTCTCGATCAAGACGGTCTCCAACGTCATCAGCGACCACCCGAACATCCGCCCACCACGCGGCAGAAGGTCGAGGAGGCCATCGCGGAGCTCGGCTACCAGCCGAACCTCACGGCGCGCAGCCTCCGCTCCGGGCGGACGAACGTCATAGGCCTCGCGCTGCCCGAGCTCATGCTGAGCTACTTCGCCGAGCTGGCCGACTCGGTCATCCAGGCCGCGGAGGAGCGCAGGCTCACGGTGCTCATCGAGCAGACTGCAACGACGATGCGGCGCTGCTCGACGTCGACTAACCGCTCGTGCTGCTCGGCGCGCATCTTCGGCGGGCCCACTGACCACGTGACGATGAAGAACGTCGAGGCGGCCCGGGCGGCCACCGAGCACCTTATCGCGCTCGGGCGGCGCCGCATCGCCGTCGTGGGCGCGCACGAGGGCGAGGTGATCGGCTCCGCCGGCCTGCGCCTGCGCGGGTACCGGGAGGCGCTCGAGGCGGCGGGCGTGCCCTGCGATCCGGCGCTGATCGGCTACACGACCCTCTGGCACCGGGCCAACGGCGCCACTTCGATGCGCGCCTTGCTCGCCACCGGCGTTCAGCTCGACACCGTGTTCGGACTCAACGACTCACTCGCCCTCGGCGCGATGCGGGTCCTGCAGGAATCGGGCCTGTCCGTGCCGGAGGACGTCGCCGTCATCGGCTTCGACGACCTGGACGAATCGCAGTACTCCCTGCCGGCCCTTTCCACCGTGGACCCCGTCCGCGCCCAGATCGCCGAGACGGCGGTGGACCTCCTGTTCCGTCGGATCCGGGGCAAGGAGCGGGACGCAGAGCCCGCGCGCGAGGTCTTCGTGAACTTCCGGATGGTCCAGCGCGAATCCTCGTGAACGTCTGCTCTCGACCACGGCGGCTTCAGGACAAGGCCCGATTGCCGCCTTTCAGCGCTTCTCATGACGGAATGCACCATGGGGCAGTTGATTCGGGAGGGATTCGTGACAAAGATGTTCAAAAGAACATGACAAGCATGTAGATTTTTCTCCGGAGTTGCAGAGAATCCGATGAGCCTGATTCCCTTCGCGGCTTCGTGGGAAGCGAGGGGGACGACGTGGACAAGCCGACCGGAATCGCAGAAGACGAGTTCCTGAACCTGCTCCTGGAGTGTTCAGACCTCGCCGGATTCCTTCAAGGACTCGCGCAGGCCTGCGCGCGGGAGCTCTCCGGGCCGAGCGACGCGCACTGCAGCGTCAGAGTCGAGAGGGAGCGGCGGAAGGCTGTCGTGGGCAACAGCAGCGACACGGCCGCCAGGATGGACGAGGTCACCTATTCGTGCGGCGAGGGGCCCGGCCAGGACGCCCTCGTGACCGGGCAGATCGTGTACGTCGCAGACCTGCTCAACGACACCCGGTACCCGCGCTACAGGAAGGCCATGGCCGGAGTCCCGGTCCGGTCGGTGATCGGGGTCCCCATCCCCCTGCCGGCCTCCTCCGAGGCCCTCGCGGTGCTGAACTGCTACGCCGAAGGTTCGCCCGGCTTCCCGGACGAGCGCCGCGCCAAGGCCCAGGAGCTGGCGCGGCTCGCGAGCAGGCCCTTGCTCCTGGCCCTCAGGGTTGCCGACACGTCGGGCAAGACCGCTGATCTTGCCTCCTCGCTGAGCCGCTCCCTGCGATTGGCCTGGCCTCGGAGATGACCCTGCCAGCCGACGCAGGCGAATCTGGCGAGTTCAGCGGCCGCTAGCGGGCCACGCGGTAGCGGAGGTAGACGACTTTCGAGCTGAAGGTGCGGGTCTCGATGAGGTCGAGATCCACCCGGCGCTCGCGCTGGGGAAAGAACGGAGTGCCGCCGCCCACCAGCACGGGGTAGACCATGGGCCGGTACTCGTCGATGAGACCCAATCCAGCGGCCTCGGCGGCGAGGGTCGCGCCGCCGATCGCGATCTCGCCCTCCCCCGGCTCGGACCGCAGCCGCTCGATCTCCTCCGCCACGCCGCCCGTGGCCAGGCGGGCATTGCCCTGAACCTCCGTGAGCGTCGTGGAGAACACCACCTTGGGCAGCGGGTTCCAGAGCGCCGCCCACTCGCGCTCCGCGTCGTCGAGCGACGGATCCTTCTCGGCGGTCTGCCAGTACAGCATCGTCTCGTACAGCCGCCGTCCCAACAGGTGGACGCCGACCCCTCGAATCTCGTTGATCCAGAAGCGAAAGACTTCCTCGTCCGGCACCGTCCAGTTGAAGTCGCCGTCCGGCCCGACGATGTAGCCGTCAAGGGAGACGCTCATGGAATAGGTCACGCTGCGCATGAGGGCCCCTCCCTACCCCAGCGGAATCCGCAGCGCCTGGCCCGCGTAGATGAGGTCAGGGTCGAACACCGTGTCCCGGTTCGCCGTGAAGATCCGGCCGTACAGATTCGGATCACCGTAGTATTGGTCGGCCAGGCCCGAGAGCGTGTTGCCCGGGACCACCGTGTGGACGAGGAAGCCCGAGTACGTCCCGCCCATGAGCACGGTTCCGAACGTCACCTGGACCGTCACGGACACGACATTCTCGGACAGCCCGCTCGCGTTGGTGCCCTCGATCGTCACGGTGCCCTCCGGCGTCGACGGCGATCCGATGCCGAGCGCGGCATGGAAGAGGGAGAAAGCATTGCCGCCGCCGATGAGGTTCGAGGCCGCGACGATGGTTCCGGTGGCGTCACGGACGGTCACCGAGCCGTAGACGGCCTCAAAGGCGGCGGCCAGGCCGGTCACGGCGACCTCCGCACCGAGGATGTCGAAGGGGACGGGGGATCGGAGGCTGATCTGCGGCAGGTGCGGCATGGCACCAGTCTCACGGGGCGTGACTGGTGCCACAAGGCCGCAGCCCGCCGTGTCGGGTCAGCCCTCGGGGTCGAGGGCGTCGTCGTCGATCCCCACAACTTCGATCCCCACAACTT
>NZ_KV908325.1:62255-261266 GCF_001999765.1 Sinomonas mesophila
TCGATCCCCACAACTTCGATCCCCACAAACGGGGTTCTCCCAAGACCCGTCTCAAGCGGGACTCCCTCAGGGAATCCGGTTCATGGTCCGATCGGAGCAGTACTGCAACGAGAGGGAGTTTCATGTCATCCGACACTTCGGTCCTCCGTGAGCGCGAGGCGCAGGGGCCGAGCGGCAGCGAGCATCATCCCGAGCACTGGGGAGGCGTCTTCGCCATGTCCTTCGGTGCCTTCGCGCTGGTCGCCTCGGAATTCATGCCCGTGAGCCTGCTCACGCCCATGGCCGCCGACCTCCAGGTCTCCGAAGGGATGGTCGGGCAGGGCATCGCGATATCCGGAGTGTTCGCCGTGCTCACCAGCCTGTCGATCTCCGCGCTGACCGGCAGCATGGACCGCAGGACACTGCTGATCGGGCTGACGGCGCTCATGGGCGTCTCGGGCGCCTTGGTCTCGCTGGCCCCGGGCTACCTTCCCTTCATGGCCGGCCGGGCATTCATCGGTGTGGTGATCGGTGGCTTCTGGTCCATGTCGGCAGCCACCGCCATGCGGCTCGTGTCCGCCAGCCGCGTGCCCCGCGCCTTAGCGATCGTCAACGGCGGCAACGCCCTCGCCACCGTGCTGGCGGCGCCACTGGGCAGCTACCTGGGCTCCATCATGGGATGGCGGGGCGCGTTCTTCTGTCTGGTCCCGGTCTCCGCTCTCTGCCTGGTCTGGCTGTGGATCAGCCTGCCTTCCCTTCCCGCCCCTCAGCGTTCGACGACGGTCCGCGACATCTTCGCGATCTTCACGGCCTTCCGGAGCCGCGCCGTTGCCTGGGGCATGGCCGCCTGCGGCGCCTTCTTCATGGGCCAGTTCATGCTCTTCACCTACGTCCGGCCGTTCCTGGAGACGGTGACCCGGATCGACGTGACCGCCGTCTCCCTCGTGCTGCTCGTGCTCGGCATGACGGGCTTCGTCGGCACCGTGCTGATCGGCCGCTTCCTCGGACCGGGGCTGTACCGGACCCTGACCGCTATCCCTGCCGCGATGGCGCTCCTCGCGGCAGCCTTGATTCCCTTCGGCGCCTGGTTCGCCGCAGTCGTGGTTCTGCTGGGGCTGTGGGGGCTTCTGGGGACGTCGGCACCTGTCGGCTGGTGGAGTTGGGTCGCCGAGGCCATGCCCCACAGGGCCGAACAGGGCGGCGGACTCATGGTGGCCGTTGTCCAGACGTGTATCGCGCTCGGTTCCACCATGGGCGGAATCCTGTTCGACTCCCTCGGTTACCAGACCACCTTCCTGGCCGGTGCGGCGGTGCTGCTGCTGGCCTCCCTTCTGGCGCTCGTGACCACCCGAGTCACCCGCCGACAAGCCCAGCCAGCCTCGTAGGCAAGGCCGGACCCAGGTGGGCTGCACGACGGCGGACGGCCGCCGCCGTCGTGCGTCACAGGCAGCAGCACCGGGTGCCCGGCCACCCTGCTGCGCGGGGTCCCCGGGGAGCGCTGCCATGAGGCAGCGCTCCGCCGAGGACCCCGCAGACCAGCCCGTGCCCAGCGATGGCGGCGGGATCAGGAGACGTGCGGGAGCCCACTTGCGGCGCTGAGCCGGCCTGCGGGCAGTGGCAGCCCGTAGTGTTCCCGCAGGGTCGTGCCCGCGTACTCCTCGCGGAACAGGCCCCGTGCCTGGAGCCGTGGCACCACGTGGTCGACGAACTCTTCGAGCCCTGAGGGCAGGGCCGCCGGCATGATGTTGAAGCCGTCGGCGGCCCCGGCCAGGAACCAGGCTTCGAGGGCGTCTGTGACCTGCTCCGGCGTGCCGGCGACGGTCCGGTGCCCGCGTCCGCCGCCGAGCCGGCCGATGAGCTGGCGTACGGTGAGCCGCTCGCGGCGGGCCAAGTCCACGATGAGCGTGTACCGGCTCTTGGCGCCCTCGATCTCGTCCTCGTCGGGAAGGTCAGCGGGCAGTTCCCTGTCCAGCGGGAGGTCCTCCGGCGCGATGCGGAGGGTCTCGGCGAGCTCGTTGCGCGCGTATTCGGGACGGATGAGCTCGTCGAGCTCACGTTCGCGCCGCAGCGCCTCGGCCTCGGTCCCGCCGAGGATGGGCACGATGCCGGGGAGGATCTTGATCCCCTCCGGATCGCGCCCGGCCGCGGCCGTGCGCGCCTTGAGATCCCTGTAGAACCTCTGTGCCTCCTCGAGGGTCTGCTGTGCCGTGAAGACGGCCTCGGCGTAGCTGGCGGCGAGGTCCTTGCCGTCCTGGGAGGAACCGGCCTGCACAATGACAGGCCGCCCCTGGGGGGAGCGGGGGACGTCGAGGGGGCCGCGGACCGAGAAGTGCGGGCCGGAATGCTCGACGGCGCGCACCCGCCGCGCGTCGGCCCAGATCCCGGCTTCCTTGTCGGCGAGGATGGCGTCGTCGTCCCACGAGTCCCAGAGCTTGAAGGCGACGTCGAGGAACTCGGCCGCACGCTCGTAGCGTCCGCGGTGGAGCGGCTGGTCGTCGAGGCCGAAGTTCCGCGCGGCCTCGGCCCCCGCCGTCGTCACGACGTTCCACCCGGCGCGGCCGCCGGAGAGGTGGTCGATGGAGGCGAAGCGCCGGGCGAGGTTGTACGGCGAGTTGTAGCTCGTCGAGGCGGTCGCGATGAGCCCGATCCGCTCGGTGGCCGCCGCGAGGGCGGCGAGCAGCACGGTGGGCTCGACGGCGCTGGTCGGCCGCCGCTCGACGGAGCCCCACAGCACGGGCGAGTCGGCGAAGAACACGGAGTCGAGCTTCCCCCGCTCGGCGGTCTGGGCCAGATGGGTGAAGTGCGCGAGGCTGGTGCCGGCGTGCGGGTCGCTCTCGGGGAGCCGCCACGAGGCCTCGTGGTGGCCGGTGCTCATGAGGAACGCGTTCAGGTGCAGCTTCTTGGCCATGCTCAGGCACCCGCCCCGAGAGTGACGACCCCGGCAGTGCCCACCCCGACAGGGACCACCTCGGAGTAGTGGGACGAGTCGCCCTCGATGGCCTGGCTGGGCGTCCCGTCGATGCCGGCGGGGATGTCTCCGGCGATCGTGACGCGGTTGAGCTTGCGGGGCTGGTCGTCGTAGTTCGACGGGGCGTAGTGCTGGGTGATGCGGTTGTCGAACAGGACGAGCTGGTTCGGCTCCCAGTCCACGCGCACCACGTTCTCGGGTCGGGTGATGTAGGCCTGGAGCAGGCGCAGGATGTCCCTGGATTCGGTGGTGGAGAGCCCGACGATCCGGAGTCGCTGCGCGAAGCCGCCGATGAACAGGCCCCGTTCGCGGGTGAGGGGGTGCACGCGGACCACGGGGTGGGCGGTCTGGTACTTGATGCGGGTGAAGACCTTGCGGCGCTCCTCCGCACCCTCGTGCTCGAGGTTCTTCGGCACGGCGTAGTCATAGTCGTTGGTGTGGATGGCCCAGAGCGTGTCGGCGAAGTTCCTCAGCTCGGCGGGCAGGTCCTCGTAGGCGGCCGCCGAGGAGGCGATGAGCGTCTCGCCGCCGTACGAGGGCACCGTGACGCTGCGCAGGGTCGTGGCCTGGGGCGGGTTGAGCACGAAGGTGACGTCGGTGTGCCACGTGTTCGCGGATCCGTCCTCACTGTCCACGGGCAGCACGTTCTCGGCGCCGTCCACGGACGCGACGGTGGGGTGGGCCGTGGTGAGGGGGCCGAACCGGGACGCGAAGCGGACCTGGTCCTCGTCGGTGCGGATGTTGGCCTCGCGGAACACGAGGGCCTTGTGCTCGTTCAGGGCGCCGCGGATCTCCCGGATGGTCTCCTCCGAGAGATCCTGGCTGAGGTCGAGGCCCCGGATCTCGGCGCCGATGCGCGCGCCGAGCTTGGTGAAGGCGAGACGGGTGGAGATGGCAGTGCTGGTCATGACTGGGTCCTTTCGAAGGGAGGGAAGGGCAGGTTCAGGCGTTGGCCTCGACTCGCCAGCGCGAGAAGTGGCGCTCGAGAGCGACGAGGAGCGTGTTCACGGCCAGGCCGAGGACGGAGACGGTGAGGATCCCGGCATACATGTCCGGGATGAGGAAGCTGGACTGCGCGTTGACGATCAGGTAGCCGAGCCCGGCCTTGGCCCCGACCATCTCGGCCGCGATGAGCACGAGGATCGACGCCGTGCCCGCCATGCGGATGCCGGTGAAGATCGTGGGCACGGCCGAGGGCAGGATCACCTTGCGGAACAGCGCGAGACTGGAGAGCCCGAGCGAGCGCGCGGCCCGTACGAGCAGCGGGTCCACGGTCCGCACGCCCGCGATCGTGTTGAGCAGCACCGGGAAGAACGCGGCGTAGGCGACGATCGTGACCTTCGACTCCTCGCCGATCCCGAGCAGGAGCGTGAACACCGGCAGCAGCGCGAGGGCGGCGGTGTTGCGGAAGACCTCCAGGAGCGGCGTGAAGAACGAGCCGAGCGGCCGGTACCACGCGGACACGAGCCCCGCGGCGACGCCGAGCACGACAGCGAGTCCGAACCCCGCCGCCGAGCGCGTGAGGCTCGCGGCGAGGTGCCCCTGCAGCGCGCCCGTCGCCACCAGGCTCCCCGTGGCAGCGAGCACCTCGTGCAGGGGCGGGAGGAAGACGCGCGTCGAGGGCGGGGCGAACCATAGCGGCCCCACCTCCCACAGGAGAAGGAACGCGAGGATCGCCGCGGACTTCCACAGGGTGGAACGGACGACGCGCTGGGTGGAACGGACGGCGGCGGCGGCTCGCCGGAGCGTGCGGGCAGCGGCCTCTGTCCGGCCGGCAGGCACCGGGTGGAGGGCGGTCGTGCCCGATTCTGCCGCGGCGGGGGCGGTGGCAGCATGGACGGGGGATGTGAGGGTTGACATCAGGCGAGGCTCCTCTCGCGCTCGGCGCTTGTTGCGGTCTTCGCGTGCTCATCGGGGGCCGAGCCGTCGGGCTGGATCTTGCGGTGGCCGGCATCCTGGGCGCGGCGGACCTCGTCGTGCAGGAGGTCCCACACGCGATGGCGGTAGTCGACGAAGGCGGGGTGCGAGCGGATGTCCGCCTCGTCGTCGTGCGTGGGGAGATGGATGTCCACGATCGCCTTGAGCCGCCCGGGCCGGGAGCTCAGGACCGCGACCCGCTGCCCGAGGTAGACGGCCTCCTCGATGCCGTGCGTGATGAAGACGATGGTCTTGCCCGTGGCCCGCCAGATCTTCACCAGTTCGCCCTGGAGCTGCTCGCGGGTCTGGGCGTCGAGGGCGGCGAAGGGTTCGTCCATGAGGAGGATGTCGGGCTCGTAGGCGAGGCTGCGGGCGATCGCGACGCGCTGCTTCATCCCGCCCGAGAGCTCGTGCGGATACCGGTCCTCGAACCCCGCGAGCCCCACGAGTCCCAGGTAGTGGCTGGCCCTCTCGGCCCGTTCGCGTTTGCCCAGGCCCGTGCCCTCGAGCCCGATCGAGACATTCTGCGAGGCCGTGCGCCACGGGAAGAGCGCGTACTGCTGGAACACGACGGCCCGGTCCGGGCCCGGGCCGGTGACCGGCCTGCCGTCCACGAGCACCTCGCCCGAGGTGGGCCTGGTGAGGCCCGCGAGCAGGTCGAGGAGCGTGGTCTTGCCAGAGCCGCTCGGGCCCACGAGGGTCAGGAATTCACCCTCATGGACGTCGAGGGTGATCGTGTCGAGGGCGGTCAGGGTGCCGGCGCCGCCGCGGACCGGAAAATGCTGGCTGACGTCGCGCAGGCTGATCTTCGGCGTCATGGGTCATCCCTTCGCTGCGGGCTGCGCGGTGGCGAGCTCGTTGAACTCGTTCGTGTAGTACTTCGACGGGGCAATGGGGCCGTTCACGATCCCGGACTCATGGAGCCACCTGTCCCAGCGGGCGAAATCGGCGTCGCCGATGATGCCCGCGTTGGGCACGCCGACGCTCTGCCAGTACTTCAGGTTCTTGGTGCTCTCGCCGCGGTTGCGCTTCTCGATGATCTGGGTGAAGCGCTCGATCACCTGCTCGCGCGGGGTCGTGCGCTCCCATTCGATGGCCTTCGCGACGCCCGTGGTGAACGCGCGAACGGTCTCGGGGTTCTGGGCGATGAAATCGCTGCGGAACACGTACTGCCCGCCCGCGAACGCGCCGAACAGGCTGTAGTCGCTGAAGAGGGAGCGCAGGCCGCCAGCCGCGACCGCGTTGTCCTGGAGAACACCGCCCAGCGAGCCGGCGTCCACCTGACCGCGGCGGATCGCCTCCTCCGTGTCGTTGGGCGGGAGCACGACGAGCTGGACCTGCTCGATCTCCTCCGGCGTGAGCCCGTTCTTCTCCAGCCAGGTGTCGATCACAGCCTCGTGATGCGCGCCGAGCGTGTTGACGGCGACCTTCTTGCCGATCAGGTCCCGGGCGCTGCGGATGGGGCTGTCGTCCCGGACGTAGTAGCCGGTGAAGGTCTTCTCGTCCTCGCCGTAGTAGTTCACGACCGCCTTCACGGGTGCCCCTGCTTCGATGAGCTTGACGACGGCGCCGGCGAACGCGCCGCCGACATCCGTCTGGCCTGTCGCGGCGGACTGGATGTCCTGGGGCCCGCTCGTCGTATTGCCCACCCATCTGAGCCTGACGTCGCCGAGGAAGCCGAGATCTTGGGCGAGCTCGGCCAGGGTGACATTGTTCGCGGAGCCCTGATAGCGGAGCTCGGTGGTCTCCTGCCCTCCGGCGCCCGTGGCGGCAGCGGAGCCTGAGCAGGCCGAAACGGCCAGGGCGATGACGGCAGCGACCGCCGCACCTGCAATGGACGTGAGTTTCTTCATGGACGTTTCCTAGGGTTTCTGGGGTGCACGAAGGCAGCCGTGAGGGACGCGCGGGACTCCGCGCGCAGGATGGAATGAAGGGGGCCAGGCGGGCCGCCGCGCCCGGGGCGATAGGCGCCGTCTGCCCGGAGGCGGCGGCCCGGCCGGCTACAGGGTCCGGAAGACTACTTGGCCCAGTAGACGTGGTTGGTCAGGGGACGGAAGCTCTCCGGATCCGAGACGCTCACTGCCTCGCCGATCAGGATCACGTGGTCCCCTGCCTCCACCCGCTGCCACAGGCGACACTCGAGGCGCGGGACGTCGTCGGCCATGATCGGCGAGCCCAGCACCCCGGGCTCCCAGGCCAGTCCCGCAAACTTCTCCGTCCCCTTCGCCACGAAGCGCCGCACGAGGTCGCGATCCGACTCGGACAGGATGTGCACCGCGAAGTTGTCGGTGGTGTTCCACACATCGAAGGACGAGGACCGCCGGTCCACCGCCCACGAGACCAGCGGCGGGTCCAGGCTCACGGACGTCAGCGAGTTGCTCACCAGGCCCGCCAGAGTGCCTTCGCTGCGGGTAGTGATGACCGAGACGCCCGTTGCCCAGTGCCCCATCGCGCGGCGGAGCTCCGCCCCGCTCACGGCCTGCACAGTCGTCACCGTCATCGTCATCCCTCAGCCCTCCCCCCGGACGCCCGCCTCCGGGCGCCGTACTTGCCGCGGATGGAACACCGCGGCCGGATCCTCATCTGGGGCACCCCACTACGGGAGAGGGTTGCCGCCCGGCCAGCCAGAGCTTTCCGCCGGGGCTCTTGATCCTGGTCCGAATCTACGAAAGGCACCTGCCCCCGTCCATGCGCCTGCGTAACAACGACCCGTGGCGTCTCGAGGGGAAACACGGGGTCTCACAGGGAAACCAGACGGCGTCTCACGGGGAAACAAGGACGCCCTGCGGGCAGCCCCAATACGACGGCAGCACCTACCTGCCCACGATGGTCGGGGCGAGCCCGCGCGCCGCGACCGTCAGGATCACGCCCGCTTGAGCGGCGGGCAGGAAGCCACCCATGCCGTCCGTGAAGAACTCAGGTGGTCGGGTCAGTTGCGCACGAGCGTCCTGAGCTGCTTGAGCGCAACGGAGAGCGGGATGAATCCCACCTCTCCGGGCCCCGTGACTTCGGCGAGAGTGTCTTTGATCCGTGCGAGCTGTTCCTGATGGCCGCGTTCCCACTCCACGATCCGCTCCGCGGGATCGGCCCGCGCGGGGTCGTGCCCTCGTGTCGTGTGCATCACCGAAAGGGTCAGATCGGCCACGACGGAGTAGGCGTCGTCACGCAGGGCAGCGCGCCCGAGCGCTTCCCACGGGGTCTGGCGCGGAAGGTCGGTGATCTTCAGGAGCAGCTTCAGAACCCCGATGCGCTGGAACGCGGCGGAATAGAGATCGGCAATGCGCTCGACAGGTTCATGAACCTGCTCAGCGATGCGTGAGACGTCCAACAACGTGAAGCTCAGGACTGCCTCAAACGCCCGTCGCGCAATGTCCGGCGGGATCCCAATGGCCTCCCAGTGCGCCAGAAGGTCCTGTCCGAGGTCGATATCGTCACCGCGCAGGTAAACCACGGTGCGGTTCCGCCGGAGCTCCATCGCCGGGGTGATCCTCTTCAGGGCCCGTTCCACTGGCTGGTCCCGATGGTCATGCGTCAGGTACCAGCGCGTGCCCCGGTCCAGCATCCGGCGCACATACAGGGCCAATTCGGCCGCGTGCTCGGCCGGAATGGACGGCGGAAGCCCAGCCATCCAGTCGGCGAGCCAGTGAAGGTCAAAGGCCTCGCGTATTGTCACGAAGGCCCGTGCGAGAGCGGCCGCGCTCCCCGTGGTCTCCTCGACGGCACGGAAGGCGAAGGTGATGCCTCCGAGGTTGATGATGTCGTTGGCGAGCACGGTGCTGATGATCTGCCGGCGCAGCGGGTGTTCCTGGAGTTCCGGGCCAAAGCGTTCGACGATCTGGTGCGGGAAGTAGCTGCGCAGGACGCGGTCGAACCAGGGGTCGTCGGCGACGTCGCTCTCGTTCAGTTGCTTGGCGAGCGCGATCTTGGCATAGGCGGCCAACACGCACAGCTCGGGGCAGGTGAGCCATTTGCCGGCCTGAAGTCGTGCGTGGAATTCGTCCGTGGTGGGCAGTGCCTCGAGGGACCGGTCGAGGTCGGCGACCTTTTCCAGCCAGTCCATGGTGCGCTCGAAGCCGGGGCTCCAGTTGGGGTCGAAGCCGGGGCTCCAGTTGAGGATCAGGGCGCGGTCGTTGAGGAGGAGGGTGTTCTGGTTCTGGTTGTTCTTCAGGACGAGGCGGGCCACCTCGTCGGTGAGGGAGCGCAGGAAGTCGGCGCGTTCGCCGGGGGGCATCTTGCCGGCGGCGATCATGCGGTCGACGAAGATCTTGATGTTGACCTCGTGGTCGGAGCAGTCCACGCCAGCCGAGTTGTCGATCGCGTCGGTGTTGAGCAGCACTCCGTTGAGCGCCGCCTCGACCCGTCCGCGCTGCGTCATCCCGAGGTTGCCGCCCTCGACGACGATGCGGGCCCTGAGCTCGCTGCCGTTGACCCGGACGGGGTCGTTGGCCTTGTCGCCCACGTGGGCGTTGGCCTCGGCGGAGGCCTTGACGTAGGTGCCGATTCCGCCGTTGTAGATCAGGTCCACTGGCGCGCGCAGGATGGCCTGGATGAGCTCGGGCGAGGTCATCGCCGTCGTCCTCGCCGCCAGCCGCAGCACCTGCCGGACCTCCGGCGTGACGGCGATCGACTTGGCCGAGCGCGGATGCACCCCGCCGCCGGGGCTGATCAGGGCAGGGCTGTAGTCGGCCCACGAGGAGCGGGGGAGCGCGAACAGGCGGCGGCGCTCCTCGAGGGAGGCCGCCGGGTCGGGGTCGGGGTCGAGGAAGATGTGCCGGTGGTCGAAGGCGGCCACGAGCCGGATGTGGGCCGAGAGGAGCATGCCGTTGCCGAAGACGTCTCCGCTCATGTCCCCGATGCCCACGGCGGTGAAGTCCTGGCGCTGGGGGTCGATGCCGAGCTCGTGGAGGTGCGCCCTGGCCGACTCCCACGCGCCGCGGGCGGTGATGCCCATACGCTTGTGGTCATAGCCCACGGAGCCGCCAGAGGCAAACGCATCGCCGAGCCAGAAGCCGTACTCCTCGGCCACCCCGTTGGCGATGTCGGAGAACGCCGCGGTGCCCTTGTCCGCGGCCACGACGAGATAGTAGTCATCGTCGTCGTACCTGACGACGTTCGGCGGGGGGACGACGCGCCCGACCGAGTGCCGGGCACCCCGCGCAGCCGGGGCGGCGGGGGTCCGGGCGCCGGTGGAAGCCGGAGCCGCGGCCTCGGGCGGGGTCAGGTTGTCGGTGAGATCGAGCAGCCCGCGCAGGAAGTCCCTGTAGGCCTCCGTGCCCTCCGCGAGCCACGCCGCGCGGTCCGCCCCCGGATCGGGGAGCCGCTTCGGGCAGAAGCCGCCCTTGGCGCCCGTCGGGACGATCACCGCATTCTTGACTGTCTGCGTCTTCACCAGCCCCAGGACCTCGGTGCGGAAGTCCTCGCGCCGGTCCGACCACCTCAGCCCGCCGCGCGCCACCGGCCCGAAGCGGAGGTGCACGCCCTCCACGCGGGGGGAGTAGACCCAGATCTCGGCCTTCGGCCGCGGGAACGGTGCGCCCGGAATGATGGCGGACCTGAGCTTGAGGCTCAGGTACGGCCGGGTGCGGTAGAAGTTGGTCCGGGTCGTGGCCTCGATGAGGCTCAGGAACACCCGCAGGAGCCGGTCCCCGTCCAGGGAGGCGACCGCGTCGATCGCCCCGGCCACCTCGGCACGGGCCGCGGCCGTCTCGCGGAGCCGCTCGGCGATGCCGAGCGCCGGGTGGAACCGGGCACGGAACAGGCCCAGGAGCGCGTGGGTTGCCCTCGCATTGGCCAGCAGGGTCTCCGCGATGAAGCCATAGGAGTTGGTGGTCCCCAGCTGCTGCAAATACTTCGCGTAGCCGCGCAGGATCACCACCTGCCGCCACTCCAGGCCCTCCCGCAGGACCAGGGCGTCGAATCCGTCCGACTCCGCGTCCCCGCGCATCGCCGCCCCGAACGCGTCCGCGAGCAGCGCACTGGTCCCGGCCGGGTCCACGCCGGGCGGGTACGTCACGCCGAGGTCGTACAGGAACAGCGGCCGGTCCCTGCCGCGCAGGAGGTCGAACGGGCGCTGGTTCAGCACCTCGAGGCCCAGGTTGTGGAGCAGCGGCAGCAACTGCGTCAGGGTCCGGGGACCCGTGAGATAGAGCCGGAGCCGCGCGCTCCGGGTGGGAGCACGGACGACGCCGGCCTCGGCCACCGGGGGCACGGAACCCGGGCGGGTGGAGACGACGAGCAGCGGATCGCCCAGGGGCCGCCCGCCGGTGCCGTCGAGATCGAACTGCTCGAACCGTTCGATGTCCTCGACCGCGTCCTCGACCCCGAAATCGGCCCGATAGCTCGCCGGGAACGCCGCGGACCACAGCGAGGACAGCCGCGCGGCCTGCCCGGGGGGCAGACGGCCCTGCAGGGCCGCATCCAGCCGCTCCGCCCACGCCCGATTCACGCTCGCCGGCGCGGTCTCACGCGACATGCCTCTACGCCTCCAGCGGATGGGGTCGGCTCAGGCTCTGCCGGAGTCCCGATCATCACGCTACTTTCATGATCGCGGGCCGCGGGCCCGGCGTCTACGAGGGCTCGTCCCCCCGGCGTCGGCCGGATGCCGGACTCTAGGAGACCGACCTCGGGGCCGATTCCGGCGTGATGATGCGGACGCCGTTGTCCCGCAGTGCGGCCTCGAGTTCCTTGGGGGGCCGCGCGTCCGTGACGAAGTAATCGGCTGCATTGAGCAGGCCGACTTGCGCGAAGAGCTGCTTCTCGAACTTGGAGGAGTCCGCGAGGATGGCGACCTTCGTGGCGCGTGACATCATCTCGCTCATCATCGCGGCCTCGCCGACGTTGCTTGTCGTATACCCACCCCGCACCGACACGGCCCCCACGGCGACGAGCGCCAGGTCGCAGCGAATGTCGAGCTCGGCGCCGCCCGTGGCGATGCGCAGACTCGTGGGGCCGGTCGTGGCCAGAGTTGTCGATCGAACGGCTCCGCCGAAGATGTAGAGCTCCCGCCAGACTGCCGGGTCGAGTTCCGCTGGCACGAGCAGATTGTTGGTCGCGATCGTCAGGTCCCGGTGGGCGTGCAGCGCGCGTGCGACCGACAGCATCGTGGTGCCGCCATTCATGATGACCCCAGAGTCGTCGCGCACGAGCCGCGCAGCGAGAGTGCCGATCGTCTCTTTCTCCGCGGCCTGCATGCCGAGGCGGACGTCGACGGCCTTCTCGACCCGGGAGCTCATGGCGACGCTCACCGCACCGCCGTAGGTGCGGACGAGGAGCCCTTCATTGTCGAGTTGATCGAGGTCGCGGCGGATGGTGTCGATCGACACGCCGAACTTCTCTGCCAGGGTGCCCACCGTCACCTGGCCAGCGTCAGCGACGTAGGCAGCAAGTTGCGCTTTTCTGCCTGCTGGATGCCGGTGTGCCCGACTCTCGTCGACGGCCATGCTGTCTAGCTCGTTCACGCTCGAATGCTAGCACCCGGGGCCGCTCCATTCGAAGGGAAGGACCGCAAAGTCATGCAGGATCACGCAAGCGAGCCTGCTTAGCTAGGCGACCTAGGCATTTCCATGCACTTCCAGCAGGAGTTTTCGCCCTCTTGGTTCATCTCTTTGCGCTTCTATGCTTGCCAGCGCTGGGAGCGCGGGACTAATGTGGCGTACATCACGCATCAAGGAGCATGATCAAGCATTCGCACGAAGGAGTGGACATGAGCATGAGGAGGCGCGGCGGCCCGCGGTTGCTCGCGACATTGGGCACAGCTGCGGCAATGGTGGTCGCGATGTCGGGCTGCAGCGGCCCGGCCCCGGGTGGTGGCCCCACGGGTGAGGTGACCATCGAATTCGCCCAGTGGTGGGAGCCGGAGCTGCCGGCAGGCTCGTTCGCCGGACTGATTGACGAGTTCCAGAAGGAGAACCCCACCATCAAGGTGAAGCTGCTGAGCGCGCCCTTCGCGTCCACCCAGCAGCAGATGGTCGCGGCCGCGGCGTCGGGACAGCTTCCTGACGTCGTGGGGCTCGACGGCGCCTGGGTCAGCGACTTCGCGAAGCAGGGCGCCATCGCGGACCTGTCTCCGCTCCTGAAGGCCGACAACTTCCCGGAGGACCAGCTCGCGAGCCAGGTCAAGGTCAACGGCAAGACCTACATGATCCCTGTGGTCAACTTCGTCTACCCCCTGTTCGTGAACAACGACCTGCTCCAGCAGGCCGGCGTGAGCAAGGCGCCGACCAATCGCAGCGAGTTCCTCGATGCGGCGAAGAAGATCAGCGCGCTCGGTGGCAACGTGAAGGGCTGGGCCCTTCCCCTCGACACCGCGGTCCCGAACGGCATCCAGAACGACGTCATGTCGTGGGTCTGGGCCTCTGGCGGCAGCATGCTGAAGAACGGGAAGCCCGACGTCACGAACGCCCAGGTCAAGAGCGGGGTCGAGTACGTCAAGAGCCTCTATGACGCGGACGTCGTCGCTCCTGGCGCCCTCACGATGAAGGAGCAGGACAAGGTCGAGAAGTTCACCAATGGACAGGTCGGCATGGTGATCGACTCGCTCGCTCACATCACCCTGATCAAGAAGAACAACCCGAGCCTCGACTTCACGGTCGCGGCGCTGCCCTCCGAGGACTCCTACACCGGCAAGCGCGGCATCCCCTACGCCTCGTGGGGCATCGGCGTCTCCGACAAGTCGGCGCACAAGGCGGAAGCGGCCAAGCTCGTTGAATTCCTCATGGGCAAGGACGTCAACGCCCAGCTGAGCACGCTCGCGAACGGCTTCCCCGGCAACAAGACGGCGTCGCCGGACTTCAGCAAGAGCGATCCGCTGTTCAAGACGGCGTTCGACATCTACCAGGCGGGCTACCCGGCCAATGAGTTCGTCGGTCTGCCGAAGTCCGATCATCTGCAGCGCACGTTCGACGAGCAGCTGCAGAAGACGCTCACCGACAGCCAGAGCGTCGACCAGACGCTGACCGCCGTCCAATCCGAGTGGGCGTCCGTCTTCTGACGCTGAATATCTGAAGGGGCCGTGCCGCCGCAGCCAAGGCGCCGCAGCCAAGCCGCCACACCGGCGGTATGGCCCCGCAAGGGAGCTTGAGACATGAATCTGTCGTCCACCAACATCGAGGGGCTCGGGGTACGCCCCGCAGCGCGCCGGCCGGCCGCCCGCTCGAACGCCGCCGTCGTCCGCACCCGCAGGCTCGCCCCCTTCGCCTTCATCTCGCCGACGGTCGCCCTCATCACCGTGCTGACTGTCGTGCCGATCGTGATGGTCGTGGGCTATTCGTTCATGGACAGCGCGATCGTCGCACCGAACCCGGTCTTCGTGGGATTCGCCAACTACCTGAAGGTCCTCAGCGACCCGACGTTCCTGCTCGCCCTCGGCAACACCTTCGTCTTCATCTCGCTCAGCACGATCCTTCACCTCGTGATCGGGCTGGCCTTCGCAATGCTGCTCAACACGTCGCTGCTGAGCGATGTGACCAAGGCGATCTTCCGGGTGGTCTACATCCTTCCGTGGCTGTTCACCATCGCGGTCATCGCCGTCGTCTGGCGCCTCATCATGGACCCGTATGGCGTCGCGAACTACATCCTCACCTCCGTCGGAATCCTCAACCAGGGGGTCAACTGGCTCGCGACTCCGGGCAGCGCCATGGGCGCCCTGACCTTCATCAACATCTGGTCCGGGTACCCGTTCTTCATGATCAGCCTCCTTGCCGCCCTGCAGGGTGTGCCGACGGTGCTGCACGAGGCCGCACGTGTCGACGGTGCGGGGTGGTGGCAGCGATTCCGGTACGTGACCCTGCCCCATATCCGGCCGGTGATCATCAGCATGGCGGTGCTCGACCTCATCTGGACCTCGCAGCAGTTTGCGCTGATCTGGTTGACGACGGGCGGCGGTCCGCTGGGTGCCACTGAAATGCTGAGCACCTACACCTACAAGCAGGCCTTCAGCAGCTTCGAATTCGCCACGGCTTCGGCCAGTGCAGTCATCGTGCTGCTGCTCACGATGATCCTGGCGTTCTTCTACGTGCGGCAGCAGACGGTGCGTGATTGACATGAGCGACGTGACGGTTCGGCACGGGCGCCCCAACCATTGGCTCAAGGCGGCAGCATTCACCGGCCTCGTGATCGGTGCCCTGTACGCGGGACTGCCCGTGCTGTGGATGCTCGCCACGTCGTTCAAGGGGAACGGTGAGGTCTTCGCAGTGCCCCCGAAGCTGATCACGCCGGGATTCTCGCTCGATGCCTACACGGCGATCCTCACTGACCCTGCACGGCTGCGGTTCTTCATGAACAGCTACATCGTGGCCATTGCGGTCACCCTGCTCACCCTCCTGACGGCGATGCTCAGCGCCTACGGCTTCAGCCGCTATGAGTTCCCGGGCAAGAAGCTGATCAACATCGCCATCGTCTCCGTTCAGGCGGTTCCTCCGATCACACTCGTGATCCCGTATTTCGGCCTCATGGTCGCGCTTGGCCTCTACAACACCTACCCAGGCCTGATCCTGACGCACATGGTGTTCACGCTGCCGTACGCGATCATCATGATGACGGCGTACTTCAACACCCTGCCGCGCGAACTCGACGAAGCGGTCAAGGTCGACGGCGGAAACGCGTGGACCGCCCTGTGGCGAGTGCTCGTGCCCATTTCGGTGCCGGGAATCGTCGCCGTCGGCGTCTACACGTTCATGATCTCGTGGAACGAGTACCTCTTCGCGCTCACCCTGACACGCACTGACGCCATGCGTACGGTGCCGATCGGAATCCAATTGCTCATGGGCCAGCACTCCTACGAGTGGAACCAGATGATGGCCATGAGCATCCTCGGTTCGATTCCCGTGCTCCTGCTCTTCCTCCTCTTCCAGCGCCGTTTCATCGGCGGCCTCACCTCTGGCGCGGTCAAAGACTGACGCCCCAAGACCTTTCATCCACACGAAGGAGACACGCCATGCTCGTCGACGGCAAGACCATCCTGGACGTCGCGAACACGCACAACTTCGCGGTTCCCGCGTTCAATATCAGCGACTGGGCCATGTTCAAGGGCATCGCGGAGATCAGCGAGGAGATGGAAGCCCCTCTCATCGTGGCGATCCACCCCGATGAGGTCCGCCACATCACCACGGACCTGATGGCCGCGATCATCTCCCGCGCACACCGCTCGTCCGTCCCGATGGCGATCCACTGGGACCACGGGGCCACCTACGAGCAGATCCTGACCGCGATCCAAGCTGGGTTCACGTCCGCCATGATCGACGGCTCGATGCTGCCGTTCGAGGACAACGTCGCCATCTCCACGAAGGTGGTCGAGGCGGCGCACGCCGTCGGCGTCTCCGTCGAGGGCGAGTTGGGCACCATCGGCAAGACCGACAGCGAGGCCGAGTACGGTACCGAGGGAATCATCTACACCGTTCCGGACGACGCCGTCACCTTCGTTGAGCTGACCGGCGTCGATAGCCTCGCCGTCGCGATCGGCACCTATCACGGGCTCTACCCGGCCACGCTCAAGCCAGAGCTCAAGCTCGACCTCCTGAAGGAGATCAAGTCCAAGGTGGGCATCCCGCTCGTGCTGCACGGCGGATCGAACAACCCCGACGACGAGATCGCCCAGGCGGTCAAGCTCGGCATCAACAAGATCAACATCTCAAGCGACATCAAGGTGGCGTACCACGCGAAGATGCGAGAGGTGCTGGCGGACACGAGCCTGCGCGAGCCGCTCAGCATCCAGCCACCGTGCATCGATGCGATGAAGGCGACGGCGGCGCAGAAGATCGATCTGTTCGACGCGGCCGGCAAGGCAGTCCTGTACTGACATGACGAGACGGCTGGTTCTCGGGCTCGGCGGCAGCGTCGACTACGAAATCACGTGGTCCTCGGAGGTGATCGAGGAGCTCGCCGAAAGCTATGGCGTTCGCGCCGACGAGCTCGGGACCTCGCCGCCGATCACCGACGAGCGGAGCCTCGTCGTGTCCGTGCTCGGGTACTTCGTCAGGGGCGTCGGGGGAGAGCATCATGTTGCGTCCCCCGACGTCCTCGAGACCTTCGCCTCACGGCTTCCCCGCAAGGTGACGCTGGGAGGAACCGGGGTCCGGGCGGGACTCGCCCTGGCCCGGCTCGGGGTCCCGTCGACCCTCCACCTCGTCAGCGTGAACGAGCACTTTCGGCGCCTGCTGCCCCAGGAGTGCTCGTGGGTCACGAGCGCCGAACAGGACTCGATCGAGCCGCACCTGATCGTGCAGTGGGACAGCGGGGCGCGGGTCCGCGTCGGTGAAACCGAACTCGTCGCTCCCTTCCCCAACCGCCTGATCTACGTCAACGATCCGCCGAACGCCGAGATGCGTCTCAGCCGCGATCTTCCTGCGGCGCTCGCCGAGGCCGACATCGTCCTGCTCTCCGGGCTCAACGCCATGCAGGACGAGCGAACCTTGGCAGCTCGGCTCGACGAGCTGCGATCAGCACTGACATCGCTCCCCGACGAGGCCTTCGTGTACTACGAGGACGCGGGGTTCCACTGGCCGGCCTTCAGTGGGCTGGTCCGTGCAGCGCTGCTCGACCGCATCGACGTCTACGGCATGAACGAAGACGAGCTTCAGACCCATCTCGCCCGCGAGGTCGACCTGCTCGATCCCGTGTCGGTACGACGCGCGGTCACGGACATCGCCGTCGTCATCCCGGCCCGAACGCTCGTGGTCCACACGAAGTATTGGGCCCTTGCGGCGGGAGAACGCGCGGAGCGGTATGCGCCTGCGCTCGCGGGCGGCGTGGCCATGGCAAGCACCCGTTACCGTTTCGGCGACGATTTCACGCCGGCACAGTATGCCGAGGCAGCGGACCTGCCGTTCAACGAAGCGGGTGCGGCGTTCGCCGCGGCGATGTCCGGTCACGGATTGTGCGCCGTTCCGGCCCGGTCCATCACGGCCCCTGCCGCCGCGACCGTCGGACTGGGGGACACGTTCGTCGGCGGGTTCCTGGGTGCCCTCGCGAGAGGCGCCCTCGCGAGAGAAGGAGCAACAGTGTGGACGTGATCGTCCTGCCATCCAACCGACCGGCGAACCGGTTCTATCGCGGGGGCCGCCACATCACGGACTTCCGCGGTGAGTCCCCGGCGGGAAGCCACGAGCCCGAGGATTGGATCGCGTCCACCACCCCCGTGTTCGGCGAACCCGAGATGGGAATCACCGTGTTGCCGGATCACGTCCCTCTGCCGACGGCGGTCCGGCAGGATCCGGAGCGATGGCTGGGCCGGGAGCACGTGGCCGCCTTCGGGGCGGACACGAAGCTCCTCGTCAAGCTGCTCGATGCGGGCCAACGGCTTCCCGTGCATGCCCACCCCGACGGCGCCTTCGCGGCTGCGCATCTCGGCCACGCGCACGGCAAGGCCGAGGCGTGGTACATCCTCCGCGGGGGCACCGTGCACCTCGGCCTGCGCGAGGACGTCGACGCTCACGAGCTTCGCGACCTGATCGACCAGCAGGATTCCGAGCGCCTGCTGGGCCTTCTCCACCACGTCGAGGTCGCACCCGGCGACGTAGTGTTCGTGCCGCCCGGGCAGCTCCACGCGATCGGTGAGGGCGTCTTCCTGCTCGAGGTGCAGGAACCCGAAGACCTGTCGATCCTTCTCGAGTGGCGGGGTTTCGATCTGGACGGTCCCCGGGACGGACACCTGGGGCTCGGTTTCGACCTCGCGCTGACCGCGGTTTCGCGCCGACGCCTCGACGGGGACGCGCTCGATGGGCTGATCACGCGCGCCGCGGACTCGGGCCGGGACTCGGGACCCCTCCTGCCGCGGGCGGCGGACCCGTACTTCGGCATCGAGCGCGTGCTCCTGGACGGTCGGCGGGAGATCGCTTCGGGCTTCGCGGTGATCGTGATCGCAGAGGGGGAGGCCGTTGTCTCCGGGGTCACGATGCCCGCGGGACGCACCGCGGTTGTTCCTCATGCCGTCGGACCCATCGCCGCCAACGGCCACGGCGAGATCCTGGTCTGCCGGCCCCCGAGCCCTCACTAACCAGCCTTCCCACAGAACGTTCACACCCCGCGGGCTTCAGGCGGCCTCTGTGGTCCTCACCGCCTCGAAGACGGTCCTGATGGGCGGCAGGGGATCGCTGAAGTCGATTCCGAGGGCGTCGGCCACCTGACTCTTGAAGTGGGTCGCGAAATCGGAAGCATCGGCCGCGAACCGTCGGTTCGCTTCGATCGGATCCGGCGCCTCGAAGTAGACGCTCGTGAAGTCGCCCATCGGAGTCGAGATGATGTAGGCGCGATGGAGCGTTACCCCGTTCTCTCGGTTGAGGGCTTCCCATTCCGCCTTCCGGGGACCCGTGGTCTCGCCGGTGAGGGCGCGGAGTACCCCTGCCTTCCCCGGCTGGATCGGCGCCGAGAAGGCAATGCCGGGATGGCGCTGGCTGTTCGGCTCGGAGTATTCCAGCCATTGCTCCGCTTCTGGGGGCGGTTGCGCCGAGAGGTCGATTCCGTGGGTGTCCTTGACGAACTCGCGCAGAAGCTGCGCCACCTCGGAGGGGTCATCGATCTGGTTCTGGAAGGACCGTTCGACCGAGTCCGCCTCCTCATAGGTGGTGACGATGTCCCCCATGGGTGTCGTCATCTGGTACACCCGGACCAGGCTCAGCGTGCCAGCGGCCAGGAAGTCCTGCAGCCCCGGATGCTCGGCAAGCTTCGCGCCCATCTCGGCCGGCGCGGCCTCCTTCCCGGGAAGGACGGGGGAGGGAAAGGCTAGCGAATCCATTGTTCTTACCTCCGGTTCAGTGAATCCGTCAGATGCCGCCCCGAACAGTGTGTGCGTGGTGGCGAGAGCCTCGCGGGGGTGCACCGTGCGGTCTCAGCCACCATTGCGCGCGTCGCCGGCAATCCTGTCAACGTCCCGAGAAGCGATCCCCTCACCGGGCGCCGTCGTCCGCTGTGACCCCCGCCACAGGGTCGCAACCAGCCCGCAACCCCCACGCTCCTACGCTCGCATCAGGCCGGACGACCGGCACGAGAGACGAAGGAGTTTCGCCATGACCGTCTACGCATTCCCCGGGACCGAGGGCGCCAAGGTCACCTTCAGGGACCGGTACGAGAACTTCATCGGCGGCGAGTGGGTCGCGCCCGTCGGCGGGCAGTACTTCGAGAACATCACCCCGGTCACGGGCAAGGTCTTCTGCGAGGTCGCGCGCTCGCAGGCCGAGGACATTGAGCTTGCCCTCGACGCCGCGCACAAGGCGGCCCCCGGCTGGGGCAAGACGTCTGTGGCCGAGCGCGCGCTCGTCCTGCACCGGATCGCGGACCGGATCGAGGAGAACCTCGAGCTGCTCGCCGTCGCCGAGACGTGGGACAACGGCAAGCCCGTCCGGGAGACGCTCGCCGCGGACCTGCCGCTCGCCGTCGACCACTTCCGCTACTACGCCGGTGCGATCCGCGCCCAGGAGGGCTCGCTCTCGCAGATCGACGAGACCACGACGGCGTACCACTTCCATGAGCCGCTCGGCGTCGTCGGGCAGATCATCCCGTGGAACTTCCCGCTGCTCATGGCCACGTGGAAGCTCGCCCCAGCGCTCGCGGCAGGCAACGCCGTCGTCCTCAAGCCTGCCGAGCAGACCCCCGCCTCGGTGCTGGTCCTCGCCGAGCTCATCGGCGACCTGCTCCCGGCGGGCGTGCTGAACATCGTCAACGGCTTCGGGGTCGAGGCCGGCAAGCCGCTCGCCTCGTCCCCGCGGATCCGCAAGATCGCCTTCACAGGGGAGACGACGACGGGCCGGCTCATCATGCAGTACGCCTCGCAGAACCTCATCCCGGTCACGCTCGAGCTCGGCGGCAAGAGCCCGAACATCTTCTTCGAGGACATCGCCGCCGCGGACGACGCCTTCTACGACAAGGCCCAGGAGGGCTTCACCCTCTTCGCGCTCAACCAGGGCGAGGTGTGCACGTGCCCGTCCCGGGCGCTGATCCAGGAGGGCATCTACGAGCGGTTCCTGGGCGACGTCGTGGCGCGCACCCGGGCGATCAAGCAGGGCAACCCGCTCGACACCGAGACCATGATCGGCGCGCAGGCCTCGAACGACCAGCTCGAGAAGATCCTCTCCTACATCGAGATCGGCAAGGCCGAGGGCGCCACGGTCCTCACCGGCGGCAGGCGCGCCGAGCTGCCCGGCGAGCTCGCGGGCGGGTTCTACGTCGAGCCGACCATCTTCGAGGGCCACAACGGGATGCGCATCTTCCAGGAGGAGATCTTCGGGCCCGTCGTGTCCGTGGCGAAGTTCTCCGACTACGACGAGGCGCTCGAGATCGCCAACGACACGTTGTATGGCCTCGGCGCCGGCGTGTGGAGCCGCAACGGCAACACCGCGTACCGCGCCGGGCGCGAGATCCAGGCCGGGCGCGTGTGGGTGAACAACTACCACGCGTACCCCGCGCACGCGGCCTTCGGCGGATACAAGTCCTCCGGCATCGGCCGCGAGACGCACCTCATGATGCTCGAGCACTACCAGCAGACCAAGAACCTGCTCGTCTCCTACGCCGAGAGCAAGCTCGGGTTCTTCTGAGCCCTCTCGGAGTCCGCGCGAGACCTCACCCTCATCCAGTCCCATGCAAAGGAGCATGTCCATGACCGCCGCCGCAACCACCAGCCCGACCGCAGCCGCCACCGGAACGTTCCGGGCCGCCGTCGTCCGCACGCTCGGCGAGCCGCTCAGCGTCGACGACCTCGAGATCCCCACTCCCGGCCCCGGCCAGGCGCTCGTCAAGCTCATCGCCTCCGGCGTGTGCCACACCGATCTCCACGCCGCCCAGGGCGACTGGCCGGTCAAGCCCAAGCTCCCGCTCGTGCCAGGGCACGAGGGCGTCGGGACCGTCGTCGCCGTCGGCGAGGGCGTCACCGATCTGGGAGTGGGCGACCTCGTGGGCAACGCGTGGCTCTGGAGCGCATGCGGCTCGTGCGAGCACTGCCGCACCGGCTGGGAGACCCTGTGCGAGTCGCAGTCCAACGGCGGCTACGGCGTCGACGGGTCCTTCGGGCAGTACATGCTCGTCGACGCGAGGTTCGCCGCGCGCATCCCCGAGGGTGCCGACCCGTACGAGATCGCGCCCGTGCTGTGCGCCGGCGTGACCGTGTACAAGGGCCTCAAGCAGACGGAGGTGAAGCCCGGGCAGTGGGTCGTGATCTCGGGCATCGGCGGGCTCGGGCACATCGCCGTCCAGTACGCAGTCGCGATGGGCATGCGCGTCGCGGCCGTCGACGTCGCCGACGAGAAGCTCGCGCTTGCGAAGAAGCACGGCGCCGAGGTGACCGTCAACGCGTTCGCCGAGGACCCGGTCGAGGCTATCCAGAGGGCGACCGGCGGCGCGCACGGCGTCCTCGTCACGGCGGTGCATCCGGCCGCGTTCGGCCAGGCGATCGGGATGACGCGGCGCGGCGGGACGATCGTGTTCAACGGCCTCCCGCCGGGGGACTTCCCGGCGCCGATCTTCGACATCGTGCTCAAGGGCCTCACGATCCGCGGCTCGATCGTCGGCACGCGCCAGGACATGGAGGAGGCGCTCGACTTCTACGCCCGCGGGCACATCCACCCGACCTTCCACACGCGGGACCTGGCCGAGATCAACCAGGTCTTCGACGAGATGCACCGCGCCACGATCGACGGCCGCGTGGTCATCAGGTTCTGATGGGCGTTCCCGCGTCAGCTGCGCTCCACGCGCGGCCCGTGCTTCCCGGGGAGGACTTCTCCCGGGTGGCGCTGGCCGCGCCGGCCCTCCCGCTCCTCGACTCCTTGTGGGGCCGGCACGGAGCGCTCATGTTCCACCAGTCCGGCGGCTGCTGCGACGGGTCCGCGCCGATGTGCTACCCCGCGGGGGAGTTCATGACGGGCGACGCCGATGTGCTGCTCGGCGTCTTCGACCTCCCCGGGCGGGGCGAGCTGCCGTTCTGGATGTCCCGCGAGCAGTTCGGGTACTGGTCCCACACGCACCTGACGGTCGACGTCGTCGTGGGCCGCGGGAGCGGGTTCTCCCTCGAGGCGCCGGAGGGGAAGCGCTTCCTGATCAGGAGCGAGATTCTCGACATCCCCTAGCGAATGACGACGCAGGGTCACCTCCCAGCGTTGCGGGGTCACCTCCCAGCGTTGCGGGGTCGTGTCCCAAGGGTGCGGGGTCGTGTCCCTGCGACGCGGGGTCACATCTCGCACGTGCAGGTTTCCCCGGTGTTACCGTCTCCGAGGCCGCGACACGCCGCAAAAATGACCGACACGCCGAGGTTTGAAGGTTAAAGCTGGGGAAATCTGCGCGCCAGTCTTGGCGAGGGTCGCACCCAGCAGACCCATAGCCACACCACCCGGTCACGGCGTAAGCGCCGGGACCGGCGCGACCCGGCCCGCCGTCGTCGTCCGCTACGCCGAGGAGGGGCCCGCGGCGTCAACGCATCCTGGCTCGAAGGGGTCGCCCCGCCTTGGGCGCATAGGGTGACCCCGGAACGTTGAGAGGTGACCCCGGATCGTTGGGAGGTGACCTCGCAACGTTGGGAGGTGACCCCGCATCCATGGCTGGGTGCGGGGCCACCTCTCCGTCGCGCTGTGTCGCCGGGCCGGACCCTACTTCGAGCCGTGGACCTTGTTGCCCAGCTCGTGGATCGGGGTCCGATAGGTCTCGCGGGCCCAGAGGGCGCCGATGACCGCGAGGACCGTCGAGCCGGCCACGATCCAGGCCGCCGGGCCCCAGTTGGCCGGGACGCCGCCCACGAGGGCGGTACCGAGCAGCGGCGTGAAGCCGGCGCACAGGATGCCGATCTGCAGGCCGATCGCCATGCCCGAGTAGCGGACGCGGACGTTGAACAGCTCGGCGAACCAGGCCGGGTAGATCGCGTTGGACAGCGCGTACGTGCCGGCCGTGATGAGCGTGGAGACCACGAAGACGAGCGGGATGTTCGCCGTCGAGATCGCCCAGAAGTACACGAAGATCAGGACGGTCGAGCCGGTCACGCCGGCGAGGAACACCGGCTTGCGGCCGAACTTGTCCGCGAGCCATGCGCTCAGCGGCTGGGTGGCGATCGCAAGGACGTTGCCGAGGATGCTGACCCAGAGCATCGTCGAGGCGGGGATGCCCACCGAGACGGCGTAGGCCAGGCCGAAGGACTGCATGAACGTGTTCGTGACGGTCTCGAAGGACATAAGCGCGACCTGGAAGAACTGGGCCGGGTGCGTCTTGAGCATGTCCATGAACGGCAGCTTGACGAGGTCGTTGTGCTCGGCCTTCTCCTCGAAGACCTCGGGCTCCTCGAGCGAGCGGCGCACGATGTACGCGACGACGAGGACGAGCAGCGAGGACCAGAACGGGATGCGCCAGCCCCAGGCGAGGCGGTCGGCCTCGGCCATGGATGCGACCGGGAGGAACACGAGCGAGGCCATGACGATGCCGGCGGAGATGCCGCTCATCGCGAACGAGGGGAAGAACGCGCGGCGGCCCACGGGGGACTCCTCCATGGTCAGCGCCGAAGCGCCGGCAGTCTCCGCGCCGGCGGAGAGGCCCTGCATGAGGCGCAGCAGCACGAGCAGGATCGGGGCGAGGTAGCCCGCGGTCTGGAAGTCCGGCAGGACCCCGATGAGGAACGTCGCCGCGCCCATGAGCACGAGCGTCATGACGAGCGTGTTCTTGCGCCCGATCCGGTCGCCGAGGTGGCCGAAGAAGATCGCGCCGAACGGGCGGGCCACGTAGGCCACGCCGAAGGTCGCGAACGAGGCGATCAGGGCGACCGTCGGGTCGCCGGAGGGGAAGAAGATCTTCGAGAACACGAGCGAGGCGGCGGTCGCGTAGACGAAGAAGTCGTAGTACTCGAGCGCGCCGCCGAGGAAGGCAGCGAGGGCGGCCTTCTTGGCGCGGCGGAGCCGCCTGGCCTCGTCCGCGGGGGACCGGAAATCGGGATCCAGGCTCGCGAGCTGGGTCTCGGAGGGCTTGGTCATGGCACGCCTTTCGTGCGTCAGCGGAACGGGGGTGGTGAAGGGGGAGGGGCGGGACGTCTCAGTCCCGGACGGGCGCGGGCCCGGTGCTCGCGCGGACCACGAGGTCCCCGGAGAGGTGGACGGTGCTGGCCGGGCGGTCCGGGTCGCCGATGCGCTCGGTCAGCATGCGGAGGGCGACGGCGCCGCCCCGCTCGTACGGGGTCGTCACCGTGGTCAGGGCCGGGCGGGAGGCCGAGGCGAGCCAGTTGTTGTCGAACCCGATGACGCTCATGTCCTTGCCGACGTTGACGCCGCGGTCAGCGAGCCGGTTCATGCAGCCGAAGGCCATGAGGTCGTTGTGCGCGATCACCGCGGTGACCGGCTCGGCGAGGACGAGGTCCGCGCCGCGGACGCCGGCAGCGTAGGACGGCTCGGCGTGCGTGAGGAGCCGCAGGGTGACGCCGAGGTGGTCGGCGGCCTCCTCCGCCGCGGCGATGCGGACCTGGCTCGAGTAGTTGTCCTCCCGCCCGGGCAGGTACGCGATGGACGTGTGGCCGAGGGCCGCAAGGTGCTCGACCGCCTGCCGCGCGCCCTCGGGGGCCGAGAGCACGACTGAGGGGAGCCCGTCGGTGAGGTGGTTGATGAGCACGACCGGCGAAACGGCGTCGAGCGCCCGCAGGCGCCCGGCGCCGAGACGCGGTGCGAACACGAGCGCGCCGTCGACGCGCCCGATGATCCGCTCGAGCTCCTCGGCGTCCGCCTCGGGATCGTCCTCGCCGTCGACGATGAGCAGCGAGATCGACTGCCGCCGGCAGGCCGCCTGGACGGCCTTGACGAGCGGCGGGTAGTAGGGGTTCGCGATGTCCGGGATGAACAGCGCGATGGTGCCGGTCGCCTCGGCCTTCGCGGGGGCGGGGGTGTAGCCCAGGGAGGCGGCGACGGCGAGGATGCGCTCGCGGGTCTCGGCGTTGACCGAGTCGGGCCGCGTGAAGGACCGGGAGACGGTGGACTTGGAGACGCCCGCGGCCTGCGCGATGTCGGCAATGGTCGCCATGCGAACCTCCTCGTCCGGTGTGTCCAGCTGATCTGATCTGTGGCCGCTGTCACAGCGACTGCATCAAGACTGACATTTTTTCTGCAACACGTCAACGCGTTGCAGAAACGCGTGTACTCTGGATCACATGAGCCTCCCCTCTGAGTCCTACCTGGCCGGCCTGATCGGCGACGGCGTCACGCCGTCCCTCACCCCGCCGCTGCACGAGCGCGAGGGCTCCGAGCACGGACTCCTCTACCTCTACCGGCCCATCGACATCGCCGCGCTGGGCCTCGCGCCCGGGTCCGTCGGCGAGCTCGTGCGCGCCGCGCGGAACCTCGGCTTCAACGGCCTGAACATCACGCACCCGTGCAAGCAGCTCGTCCTGGCGCACCTCGACGAGGTCGACGCCGACGCCGCGCGCCTGGGCGCCGTGAACACCGTCGTCATCCGTCCCGACGGCACCACCGTGGGCCACAACACCGACTGGTCGGGCTTCCTCTCCGCGTTCCGCGCGGGCCTGCCCGGCGCCGCGCTCGGGCGCGTCGTCCAGCTCGGCGCGGGCGGGGCCGGCTCGGCCGTCGCGTACGCGCTGCTCACGGCCGGCGTCGAGCACCTCTCGATCGTCGACGTCGCCCCCGAGCGTGCGGCCGAGCGCACCGCGGAGCTCGCGCGGCTCTTCCCCGCGGCGTCCGTCGAGGCGCGCACGACGGCGGAGCTCGCCCCGCTGCTCGAGGACGCCGACGGCGTCGTGCACTGCACCCCGATCGGGATGGCCGCGCACCCGGGAACGCCCTTCGACACCTCGCTCCTGACGCCGCGGCACTGGGTCGCGGACATCGTCTACCGGCCGATCGAGACCCAGCTCGTGCGCGACGCGCGCGCCGCGGGCTGCCGCGTGCTCGACGGGGGGCGGATGGCCGTGGGCCAGGCCGTCGACGCGTTCCGCATCTTCACGGGCCTCGAGCCGGACGCGGAGCGCATGCGCGAGCACTTCCTCGCGCTGATCGAGGCCGAGGCGCTCGAGGCGGGGGCGCGCTGATGCGCACCGGGATTGCGACGGTCTGCCTCTCGGGGACCCTCGAAGAGAAGATGCGCGCGGCCGCGAAGGCCGGCTTCGACGGCATCGAGATCTTCGAGGCCGACCTCGTGGCCTCGCCGCTGAGCCCCGAGGACGTGCGCGCCCTCGCCGCGGACCTTGGCCTCGGCCTCGACCTCTACCAGCCGTTCCGCGACCTCGACTCCGTCCCCGAGGAGCTCTACCGCGCCAACCTGCGTCGCGCCGAGGCGAAGTTCCGGCTCATGGGCCGGCTCGGGATCGACACGATCCTCGTGTGCAGCAATGTGGCGACCGCGAGCATCGATGACGACGCCCTCCGCGCGGAGCAGCTGCGCGGCCTCGCCGAGCTCGCCGCCGAGCACGGAGTCAGGGTCGCGTACGAGGCGCTCGCGTGGGGCACCTACGTCAACGACTACGAGCACGCGTGGCGGATCGTGGCCGACGCCGACCACCCCAGCCTCGGCACGTGCCTCGACACCTTCCACATCCTCTCGCGCGGCTGGGACACCGAGCCGATCGAGAGGATCCCGGCGGAGAAGATCTTCTTCGTCCAGGTCGCCGACGCCCCCAAGCTCTCGATGGACGTGCTCTCCTGGAGCCGCCACTACCGCGTCTTCCCGGGCGAGGGGCAGTTCGACCTGCCCACGTTCCTGGGCCACGTGGCACGCACGGGCTACAACGGGCCCGTCTCGCTCGAGGTCTTCAACGACACGTTCCGCCAGGCCGACGTCGAGCGCACCGCCGTGGACGCGATGCGCTCGCTCATCTGGCTCGAGGAGCGGACGGCCCAGGCCGCACGCACAGACCAGGCTGCTGGGAGCGGGAAGCTCGCGATGCCGCTGCGCACCCTGCCCGAGGTGGCCCCGCCCGCCGGCGTGAACTTCGCCGAGGTGAAGTCCGCGGACGGGGGGCCGGTCACCGCCGAGCTCGCCCGGCTCTTGGCCCAGCTCGGCTTCGAGGCCCGCGGCGAGCACCGCACCAAGCCCGTCTCGCTGTGGACGCTCGGCGACGCGCGGATAGTCCTCAACCGGCAGCAGGCCCGCGGCGTCGCCCCGGCGATCTCTGCGCTCGGCTTCGACGTGGCCAAGGCGGTCACCGCCGTCGCCCGCGCCGTCCAGCTCAAGGCCGTGCCCGTCCCGCGCCTGTCCCAGGCCGGCGAGGAGGTCCTCCAGGCCGTGCAGGCGCCGGACGGCACGGAGGTGTTCCTGTGCGAGGACACGGCGTGGATGGACGAGTTCGGCGAGCACGCGCCGTCGGCCGCGTCGCCGCAGCCGGGAACGCGCGCCCGGATCGACCACATCAACCTCGCCCAGCCGTGGCAGCACTTCGACGAGGCCGTGCTGTTCTACTCCTCCGTGCTCGCGCTCACGCCGCAGCCTTCGCAGGACGTCTCGAGCCCGACGGGGCTCGTGCGCTCGCAGGTCATGCAGACGGCGGCCGCGGGGGAGGGCGGCCGCGGCGCTGGCTCCGGGGGGCGCGCCGTGCGGCTCGCGCTCAACCTCGCGCCCTGGATCCAGGCCGACTCGGTGCGCGGCACCATGCAGGACTCCTTCCAGGAGCACATCGCCATCGAGGTCGAGGACCTCGTGGCCCACGCGCGGGCCTGCCGGCGGCGCGGGCTGCCGTTCCTGACGATCCCGGAGAACTACTACGAGGATCTCGACGCGCGGTTCGGCCTCGAGCCGGAGTTCCTCGCGACGCTGCGCGAGCTCAACCTGCTGTACGACCGGGATGCCGACGGCGAGTTCATCCACTTCTACACGGCCACCGTGGGGAGCGTGTTCTTCGAGGTCGTGCAGCGGATCGGCGGCTACGACGGGTTCGGGGCGCCCAACGCGCCCATCCGTCACGCCGTGCAGCACGCGCGCCGGCAGGGGCGGTAGCGCGACGGGTCGGGAGGCGCTAGCACGGGCCTCCCCGAGGCCAACATGACGACGCGGGTTCGCCCCGTGTCGTTATGTTTTTGATATCAACTGTGTGTTTGCTTTACCCTTCATGGGATGGCTGACACCCCCCAATTCCGTGATCGCTCGCGGGCGGCGCGCAGGCGCGGCCCCGCCTTTGTCGACTCGTCCCCCAGGAGGCGGGCCCGTAGGCGCCTGACCGGTGGGCCGGCCCTGGCCCCCGTCGTGGGCTCCGGTGCGCTCCTCGCGGTGGCCGTGCTCAGCGGCCCAAGCATCGTGGCCCCCGAGCTCCTCCGCTTCCTCGGGGCCTCGGCCTCGGCCCCCGCGGCTGCGCCGTCCCCCTCGGCGGACTCTTCGCAGGACGCCGCCCTCCCGCTTCTGTCGGCGCCTGCCGGCCCGGTTTTCACGGGCGGCGCGCCGGCGGCCGACGCCGCAAACGCGCCGGACGTCGAGGTCGTCGTGCCCGCCGAGCTGCCCGTGCCGCTGATGGCCGACCCTGCCGCGGCCGCGCCTGCCCCCGCGTTCGTGGCCGTCCCCACGGCGGCCGAGCGCGCCGCGGCTCCCGCGCCCGCCGTCGCGCCCGGGTCCTCCGTCGCGCCCGCGTCGACGTCGACGGCGGAGCCCGCTGCCGCCGCGGCCGAGCCCGCCCCTGCGACGGCGCCTGCCCCCGCGCCGACCGCCGAGCCCGCCCCTGCGACGGAGCCTGCGCCCGCGCCGACGGCCGAGCCTGCGCCCGCGCCGACCACGGAGCCCGCTCCCGCGCCGACGACGGAGCCCGCTCCCGCGCCGACGACGGAGCCCGCTCCCGCGCCGACGACGGAGCCCGCTCCCGCGCCGACGACGGAGCCCGCTCCCGGGAGGAGTGCGTCCGCGCCCGGCCGCGCTGCCCGGTCCTGAGCGGGGCGCCGAGCAAGGCCTCCGACTGGAGAACATGACGACGCGGGCTTCGGCCCGCGTCGTTATCATTTTGATATCAATCGTCTGTTTGGCCTAGCCTTGATGCCCGATGGCAGACACTCCCCGACTCCGTGACCGGTCCAGGTCCGCGCGCAGGCGCGGCCCCATCTTCGTCGACGCCTCCGGCAGGAGCCTGGGCCGCGTCCGTGTGATCGGCGGGGCGGCCCTCGCCGCGGTCGCGGGCTACATGGTCCTCCTCGTGGTGGCTGTGCTCGGCGGCCCGAACGTCGCCGCCCCCTACCTCCAGCCCCTGGTCAAGGCGCCCCAGGCCGCACCCGCTCCCGCCACCACGGGGACGCCCGCGCCGCAGCCGGCCGCCGACGCCCCGGAGAGCGTCGCCGGGGCCGTCCCCGCCGCCGTCGCCGTCCCCGTCTCTGCTCAGCCGGCGCCCGCCGCCGTCCCGGCCGAGGGGGCGCCCGTCGCGGCGCCGTCGGCCCCCGCCGCGGCCGTGCCGTCCGCCCCCGTTGACCCGGGCAAGAGCGAGTCCGCCCCCGGTCAGACCTCCCGACCCACTGCCCCCGCGAAACCGTGACCCCGCGCCGCACCACGGCCCGGCCCACCGGCACGAGGCGCATCGGCACGAGGCGCATCGGCACGAGGCACCCGAGCGCGAAGCGACCCGGCCCGACGGCGGTCCGTGCCCACTGGGCCGTGCTCGCCGCCCTCCTCGTCGCGCTCGGCCTCGCGCTCGCCGTCGAGGGGTACATGCGCCACGCGTCGGGGATCGACGACGGCGCCCCCTCGGCGGCTGCGTCTGCCGGGGGCGCGTCTGCCGGAGGAGCGGCACCCGGAGACGCCGCACCCGGCGCCGGAGCTGCCCAGGCCGCCGTCCCCGCCTCCGTCACCGGCGGCGGCCCCGTCATCGACGCGCGCGGCGGTGCCGTCCAGACGGTCCGGCCGCCCGAGAGAACCGTGGCCCTGACGTTCGACGACGGCCCCGACCCTGAGGTGACGCCGCAGATCCTCGAGGTCCTGCGTCGGCACAACGCGCACGCGACGTTCTTCGCCGTGGGCTCCGCCCTCATCGACCACCCCGAGCTCGCCCGGCGCATCCTCGAGGAGGGCCACGAGCTCGGCGTCCACACGCTGACCCACACGGACCTCGGCAGCGCCCCCGCCTGGCGGCAGCACCTCGAGGTGCAGGGCGCCCAGCAGGCCATCGTCGACGCGACCGGACAGGCCGCCTCCCTCCTGCGGCCGCCCTTCAGCTCCACGAACGCCGCCGTCACCGGCCGCACCTGGTCCGCGATGCGCGCCGCCGCTGACCAGGGCTACCTCACCGTCCTCAGCACCGTGGACAGCGGGGACTGGCGCCGGCCCGGCGCGCCCGCGATCGAGGAGCAGCTCGCACTCTCCGGCGACGAGGGCCAGGTGGTCCTGATGCACGACGGCGGGGGGAGCCGGGACCAGACCGTCGCCGCGCTCGACGCGGCGCTCACCGGATGGGCCGAGCAGGGCTACCGCGTGACCGGCGTCGGCGATGCCCTCGGCGTCGGCACGATGCGCGAGGCGACGCCGGCCGAGCAGCTCGGCGGGGCCGCGTTCGCCTGGGGCGTGCGGCTCAGCGGCTGGGTCGTCACGGCCATCTCGTGGGCGCTGGTCGCGAGCGGCATCGTGACCTTCGCCCGTGCGGTCCTCGTCATGGGTGTCGCGGCGCAGCACAGCCGTCAATCCCGGCTGCACCGGGCGGTGGGCCGCGGCCGCCGGCGCGTGGACATCCCGGTCCGGCCCGACGTCACGGAACGGGTCACCGTCGTCGTCCCCGCCTACAACGAGTCGGCGGGGATCGAGGCCGCCGTCCGGTCCATTGCCGCCTCGACCCACCCCGTCGAGGTCATCGTCGTCGACGACGGCTCGACCGACGGGACGGCGGAGATCGTCGAGGCGCTCGGCCTGCCCGGGGTCAGGCTGATCCGGAAGGAGAACGGCGGCAAGCCGTCCGCCCTCAACGCCGGGCTCGAGGCCGCCTCGTGCGAGATCGTCGTCATGGTCGACGGCGACACGGTCTTCGAGCCGGGCACCGTCCGCGCGCTCGTCCAGCCCTTCGCCGACCCCGCGATCGGCGCCGTCTCCGGCAACACGAAGGTCGCGAACCGCGGCGGGATCCTCGGGGCGTGGCAGCACATCGAATACGTCGTCGGGTTCAACCTCGACCGCCGGCTCTTCGACGTCGGCGAGTGCATGCCGACCGTCCCCGGGGCCATCGGGGCGTTCCGCCGCGACGCCCTGCGGCGCGTCGGCGGCGTCAGTGAGGACACGCTCGCCGAGGACACCGACCTCACGATGTCGCTCTGCCGCGACGGCTGGCGCGTCGTGTACAAGGACGACGCCCTGGCCTGGACCGAGGCCCCGGCGACCCTCGGCGCGCTCTGGAAGCAGCGTTATCGGTGGTGCTACGGGACGCTGCAGGCCATGTGGAAGCACCGCGGCGCCGTCGTGCAGCGCGGGGCGGCGGGCAAGCTCGGCCGGCGCGGCCTCGGCTACCTGCTCGTGCTGCAGGTCCTGCTCCCGCTCTTCGCCCCCGTGGTCGACGTCTTCGCCGTCTACGGGCTCATCTTCCTCGACCCGGTCCGGATCGCGGCGCTGTGGCTCGTGTTCCTCGCGGTGCAGCTGGGCATGGCCGCGTACGCCTTCAGGCTCGACGGCGAGCGGCTGGGGCCGCTGTGGACGCTCCCGCTCCAGCAGCTCGTCTACCGCCAGCTCATGTACCTCGTCGTCATCCAGTCTGTCGTCACCGCCTTCGCCGGCGTGCACCTCAGGTGGCACCGCATGGAGCGCTACGGGACCCTGCGCGTGCCGCGCGCCCGGATTGGCGAAGACCACCGCGGGTAGTCCTCCCACGTCGGGGGGAGCACGCCCCCACCTGAGCGCACAGGAGGCCACGATGACGGTGAAGCTGAACAACAAGGCGTACGAGCATGCCAAGGCGCTCGTCCGCGAGGGCAAGGTCGTCTCCGACGAGCGCGACGACTGGAGCGAGCACGCGCCGTCGACGGAGACGTTCAACGAGCTCCTCGACAACGAGGGCGAGGGCGAGTACTCGAAGTGGTTCCTCGGGATCGACGATGAGGAGGGCGGACCGAAGGGGAAGTACAAGTTCCCCTACGGCGACCTGAAGAAGGTGCACCGCTGCGCGGTCATCTCCGGGGAGAGCCGCGCGGGCCAGTACGACCACTATGACGTGCGCGACGCGCTCAAGGACCTGCTCACGCGCATCGACGAGCGCTGACGACGCCGCAACGCCGCATCGCAACACGCTGGAATGCGGGCCTGAAAGGCGCGTGTTGCGATGCGGCGTTGCCATGCGGGCCATACGGGTTGCGGCAGGGCCTCCCTCCGCCCGCGGCCCACGTCGTAGCGTGGTCTGCATGGACAACCGAGCCGAGGTGCGAGAGTTCCTCATCTCCCGCCGCGGACGCATCACCCCCGAGCAGGCAGGCATCCAGCCCATCGGCGGGCGCCGCCGCGTCGCGGGCCTGCGGCGCGAGGAAGTGGCCCGCCTCGCGGGCGTCAGCGTCGACTACTACACCCGCCTCGAGCGCGGGAACCTCTCGGGCGTCTCGGACAGCGTCCTCGACGCGATCGCGCGGGCCCTCGAGCTCGACCGCGCCGAGCACGACCACCTGTACGACCTCGCGAGGGCCTCGAGCGGCCCGGCGCGGCGGAGGACGACGGCGGGCGGCTCGCCGTCGTCGTCGTCCGTCCGCCCCGTCCTGCAGAACCTCCTCGACGCGATCACGGGCGCGCCCGCGTTCATCGGGAACAACCGGATGGACATCGTCGCCGCCAACCTGCTCGGCTTCGCCCTCTACTCCGACATGTACCGGGGCCCCTCGCGGCCGGCCAACCACTCGCGGTTCATCTTCCTCGACCCGCGCTCGCAGGACTTCTACACGGACTGGAACGCGGCCGCGAACGCCAACGTGGCCATCCTGCGCCGCGAGGCGGGCCGCAACCCGCATGACAAGCAGCTCGCCGAGCTCATCGGCGAGCTCTCCATGCGCAGCGAGGAGTTCCGCACCCGGTGGGCGGCGCACAATGTCCGCCGGCACTACACGGGGGCCAAGACCTTTCGGCACCCCGTGGTCGGGCTCCTCGAGCTGAACTACCAGGTCCTCGAGCTCGAGGAGGATCCGGGGCACACCCTCACGGTGTACCCCGCCGTCCCCGGGAGCCCCGCGGACGAGGCGCTCCGGCTCCTCGCGTCGTGGGCCGCGAGCGAGAAGATCATGGAGACGGTGGGGGTTCCTCGGGCGGGGGCGGGCCATGCGACGGCGTAGGGCCCAGGCCGTCGGGCCGTGTGGGCGCCGTCGGTTTGGGCGCCGTCCGTTTGGGCGCCGTCGCCTCGGGTACGGCACAGTCGGGGCCGAATGGCCACGCCGACCCCCGCGGCTACCTAAGGAGGCAGAACATGACTGGCGAAGTGCCTGAAGCCGACGCGGTCGAGCAGAGCATCCCTGCGCGGCCGGCCGCCCAGGACGCGGCCGCCCAGGCCGCGCCCGGCGGCGGGACTCCGGCGGACGCGACCGAGGCGGACTACCTCGAGCAGCGGACCCCGGCCGTGCCGGACGAGGGCCCCGGGGTGATCAACCCGGACGCCGAGGCCTCCGAGGCGGACCTGCTGGAGCAGGCAGAGGGGCTGCCGGGCGACGACGAGGACTACCCGCCCGCGGGCGGCGAGTTCGAGGAATAGCGGGAATTGTTGGGTTGGGACGGGTCGCGGGCCTCCGCACCCGCCCCAACCCAACAATTGCGGGGAGAGGCGGCCTCAGGCCCCCGTGCCCGCCCCGTTGCCGAGGTAGACCGCCCCGAGACGCCGATTGCGAGAACTGCCTGAGTGCGCAGTCGCACCGCGTCCGACTACTCGGGCAGAGGCCCTTCCTGACGGATCCAGGATGCTGAGCCGTTGAACTCCTCGATGGCCGCCGCCACCGCGGCCGGATGGGACAGCATGGGCAGGTGCCCGGCGGGGACCTCGGACCGGAAGGCTGGACCCAGCCGATCGGCGTAGCGGCGTTGCGCGGCGGGCGGGAGCTCGCGGTCCTCGGTTGTGACGATGTACCCCTTGCGCGGCTGGGTGCGCAGGGTGTTCGAGTCCGTCCGGCTCGTGAAGTAGCTGAGCGGCTCGGGTTCGAAGTCGGCAATGAGCCGCTCGATCGTCGCGTCGTCGAGCCCGGAGCCGAGGCCGCTGCGGATGGCAGAGTCCGGCGGGCGCGTTCCCGCGACCCGAAGGACGAGCGGGAGGAGCAGCCGGTTCGGGAACGGCGTCGACGAGACGAAGGATCCGCCGGCTGTCGGGATGACGGCAGCGACCCCGAGGACTCCGGCGATCCGTTCGGGGGCGAGGCGCGTGAGCTCGCTCGCCACGACGCCGCCAGCCGAGTGGGCCACGACCGTGACGTCCTGACCCGGGCTCGCCTCGAGCGCGGCCTGCGCGTAGTCCGTCACCGACCCACTCCCCGGGTGGGGAGCGACGACGGAGGGCGGCTTCATCCGTTCCCGGACCGAGTCCCAGATCCACGCGGGAAGGCCGGCCCCGGAGATGAACAGCAGTGGAGTTTCCATGGCCCCGATTCTGTCCTCTCGGTGCCTGGTCGGGCCATCCCTCGGGAGGGTGATCCGCACCCTGTTCCGGCAGCGCGTCGGCAGCCGGATCGCCCAGAAGAGATGCGCGCTGCGCGCTGTGGTCGCTGAGCCTCAATCGGCCTTCGCGTAGATCGCGGCGCTGACGAACTCAAGGCCCACGAACTTCTCGTCGCCGTTGACCCACGCGTCGTGGCCCGGCGGGATCGTGTAGGAATCGCCCGCCGTCACGGTGGCCTCCTCGCCGCTCTCGAGGCGGACCGTGAGCGAGCCGGAGACGACGTAGCCCACGTGGTTGTTCTGGCAGCTCTCGGTCTTGACCACCGGCTTGATGCACTCCGACCAGCGCCAGCCGGGCTCGAACGTGAACCGCCCGATTGTGTAGTCGCCAACGTGAACGACGTCGACCTGGGTCTTCTCGGGGGTCCGCCGCTCGTCGGGCTCGTTGTGGGACTTCTTGGCCAGGCTCGTGACGAGATTCGTGGCGCTGCCGGGGTTGGTGGACATGGCATTCTCCTTCGGATTGAGGTGCCGCCCCACGCGTCTCCAGCCTTCTCAGCGGGGCGACTCACTCGGGACGGGTTCAGTGGGCGTGGTCTCCTCGGCTGTACTCGAAGACCCACCCGATGAGCGAGATGAGCGCAGCGCCCGCTCCGATAAAGAGCAGCCACCAGTCGATGGCCACGCCGAGAATGGAGATGGCGGCTGCGGCTCCGAGCGTGATGGGCCACCAGCTCCACGGACTGAAGTGGCCCTGCTCGCCGGCGCCCTCGTGGATTTCGGCGTCCTCGCGGTCCTCTGGCCGGGTTCCGACACGTCGGGACGTGACGCCGAGATAGGAGCCGATCAAGACGGAGAGTCCGCCCAGCAGGAGCATGCCGATGACGCCGACCCACTCGGACCAGTTCGTGAGCCACCCGTAGATGGCAGCGAGCGGGATGAAGAAGAATGCTCCCGTTCCAAAGAGCCAGGTTTCGACCTTCATCAGTGGGCGTCCTTCCGATCGGCCGAGACTGCCCAGCGGCCGGTGGTGGTTCGGGGTCCGACCGCTGGTACCTACGGACTCGAAGATACGCCGGGGCGCATCCCACGTCAGTACTCCAAGCAGCGGAGGCCTCCGCCTTGAGGAACATGAGTTTCTCCTCGACGCCATGGAGGCGCAGGATGCGGAGAAGGCGGCGTCGATCATGGCCAGCCATCTGCGGCACGTCCGGGGTGCCTGGGCAGGCGGGATCGAGACGCCCCAGAGCTGACGCGGGGCCGACGTTCTGCAGGACCACGTCCCGCGGAGGCCGACCCCGCGGATCAGGCACTGGGTGTGGTGTGGCGGAGCCGCCGGGCGGCCGCCCGGAGCTGGATGATCCGCACCGCGCCGACGACGGCGACGAGGACTCCGCCAGCGACGGCAGCGATGAAGAGCGCGAGGCCGAGCGGGACGGGGCCCTCGAATCCGAGGAATCTCACGAGCACGAGGTCCTGGTTCTGGATGAAGAAGACGACCAGGAGCACGAAGACAACCAGCGCTGTGACGACGGCGGCCCACGTCATCCCCGCTCTGGTCACACGGGGCTTGTCAGGATGGCCCGCGGCGGGCACAGGGCGGGCGGCCCCGCGCTCGCCGGGCCTGCGCTCGCTGTCCCCACCCGGCTGGGGCCGGAAGGGCGGGCGCTCGTGGCTGTTGGGATCGGAGGTCATCGGCAGTGCCGTCCTTTCAGGCCTGACGTCCGTCATGCGCTGTCCTCCCGACTTTCCCCCGCGCAGCACCCAGGCAAACACGGCCTGGATGAGTGCGTTCCTGCGCGCCTCACTCGACGTCGGGCTCCCGGCCTCCCACAGCGCACCCCTACCGCGGGGTGGTGCCCCAACCCGGTCCGTGACGCGTCGAACCCCGTTCCCGCGCTCACCTTCTCCCATATCTGCATCAAGCGCATTGGCGCTATCCCCAGACCATCTGGGCTGCTGCCTATCCCACTTCGCGCGGCAGAAAACCCAAGATCAATGGAATGATCATCGAGTCCGCATCCACTCTGATCCGATGCGTTCAAAGCCTTCCCCAACTTCGAGGGACAGAGCGAGCGACCAATCAGCAACCAGCGCTGTGAGCACCCCGAAGGGCGCCACGCGCGCAGTGGCTCGATCCAGCTCGACTGCTGGCTTGTCCAAGGCCTCCCATTGATCAACGTCCCAGCGATAGATCGATACTGGCGGTGAGAATCTGGTGAGGACCGCGAGTGTGGTGACCAAGCAGCTCTTCTCTGGTATGGGCAGATCCCAGGGGCGCACTAGCCACTGCCAAACTGGATCATGCCCCTCACTCAGGCTCCTGGCCATGTCGGGGGTGTCGACGGTGGGGGTCGGCTCGACTGGGATGACCTGAACCCAATGCGCCTGCAGCCGCCGCATTGGCGTGCCGAGTAGTAATGCCTCTACCCAGTCTGATTCGACGCCTCCGGTCGTGAAAGTCCCGAGTCCGGCGACTTCCACCATGGCCGCCTCATGAGACGACCGGCGTGCGAGATTCTCGGCGCAGGCGCGGAGAATTCGATCCACTTCATAGACGTTGTATCGCAATGCCCCCGCGCACACTAGCTCGCAGCCTGCGAGGGCTGTAACGCCCTCGGTATAGCCATAGGACGGCGTTGTTCCCTGCTGGACAAAAATGACTCGAATCTCAGGGCTCATGAGCGTCCCCCTCTTAGGCCGGAGATATTCTCCCAGCAGTCGTCGCCGTTGTGCCGGTGCTATGTTTCGGGCACGTACGATTCGACCGTCCCGAAGCCGACGATTCTTCCGTCGTACCAGAGCTTGAAGTCAGTTCCGGGGGTTGCGTAGATGCGCCCGAGGTCATCCCAGAAGCTGAGTTGGGCCGATACCGCTGTTCCTGGAGCCAAGGCGGCCGGGCCGCTAATCATCGCGCCGATTTGGAGCTCTGTTTGGTCTGCCTCTGGATCAAGGTGAGAGACGACCAATAGGAGCGATGGGGTCGGTGCGGGCATGGGCACCTTCAGCCCCTCGTCGGGGGTCGATGACAGCTTCAAAGTACAGGCGACGGAGTACGCGTTCATTCGATGATTCCTCAGCAGTGGAATTGCACATACGTGGGATGTTATTGGGAGCCGCGTCAGGTGTGCTCCTGATCGACCCGAAGATTCTCCACGTTCACGTAGTAGACCCGGCGTATCAGATCGGCGGGACTGTTGAACTCATACTGCTCCGGGACCAGGAGGAGGTTCCGAGCGGCGGCTGGATCAAGTACTTCTGGCTCCTCTGGCCAGGGGCCACTCCAGACCTGAATGAGGCCTTCCTGGAGAAGAGAGATCAATGCAGAGGAGACTTCCGTGACCACGGATCCAGGGTCCACGAGTTGCAGGACCTTGACCGTTTCCGCGATCTCCGGCAACGGAATCAGGTCCTCAAGGCCCTCCGTGAGGATCGTCTCCCGCAGGGACGCACGGGCGCTCATGACGTTCCCAACGGGATGTGCCTGTCATGCAGCGCGCCGTCAAAGTACTTGAGGTACGGCCTAATCTTGACGCCGGCGTGCCAGGGAACGCCTCGCGGCAGAACCCGGGAGCACAGCGGCCCGCTTTCCCTAGCGCTGCGACATCGAACGAAGCCGGTCGCCTGATCTGCAAATGCACTTGTCATGGGACGATCCTGATGCCATTCATCACTTCATTGAACTCCGATAGGCCCTTTACATATCGGTCAATAGGAGCGTCGGGTACGTATCTCGCCCCTGATTCGGGCAAACGGGTACGACGGCGGTCGGCCGCGTCCGCAGGGAGCGCGCCGGCCGCCGTCGTGCTGTACCCGGGACGCCTGATGGGCGACGAGATGCGTACCAGGAACGGTGATTGGGCGTCGAGATACGTACCCGAAAGGTCAGGCGGGGGTGGCCGCGCGGCCCTTCGTCACGCCCGCGAAGAAGGCGCCGAGCTCCGCCCTGGCCGTGAGCGGCAGGACGTTCGCGACGTACTGGTCCGGGCGCACGACGACGACCACGCCGCCGCGGTCGATCCCGCGCTCCTCGAAGATGTCCTCGCCGGGGAGCGTCGCGTACACCTTCTCGAGGTCGGTGAGCTGGAACGGCCCGACCGAGGGCTTGAACACGGTCGGGACGGCGTTGATGTCCACGTGCGGGTGGTCCTGCTGGTAGACGACCTTGACGTCGAACCACGCATCGCGGTCGAGCCCCTCCGGCGTCGCGGCGATCGGCGAGTCGGGCGACGTCGAGAGCCACTGGGCGAGGTCGGCGACCTTCGACTGCTCGCCTGCCGCGGCCGCGTCGGCGAAGACGTAGATGCGCCAGCGGCCGTCCGCCGTCGCCTGGTGGCCGAGGTGCAGCGGGTTGGTGTCGCACACCCGCGCCACGCGGGCGGACTTGAAGCGCTTGCCGATCGGGAACCCGGTCGCGAGGTCCTGGTACGCGGGCTCGGAGGTGAGCATCGACGGCGCGTACTGGGTCATGAACCCGGCCGGGAACTCGGCGGTGCGCACGTAGAAGTCCGCGAGGTCCGAGGGGTTCTCGAACTCGTCCGGCTTCTTCGCCATGAGCGTGGACCACTCCTTGTCGAAGTCGATGAGGTTCTGCGCGATCACCTGGCGCTCGGCCGAGTACGTGGCCAGGAGGCTCTCGGGGCTGCGGCCCTCGAGCACGTGGCCGAGCTTCCAGCCGAGGTTGAAGCCGTCCTGCATCGAGACGTTCATGCCCTGGCCGGCCTTCGCGCTGTGCGTGTGGCACGCGTCGCCCGCGATGAACACGCGCGGGGTCCGGGTGCCCTTCTCGGCGGGCACGACGTCGTCGAACCGGTCGGTGAGGCGGTGGCCCACCTCGTAGACGCTGTGCCACGCGACGTTGCGCACCTCGAGCGTGTAGGGGTGGATGATCTCGTTCGCCTTGCGGATGACCTCCTCGAGCGGGGTCTTGCGGATCGCGCCGTGGTCGTCCGCCGGCACGACGCCGAGGTCCACGTACATCCGGAAGAGGTGGCCGCCCTCGCGCGGGATCAGGAGGATGCTGCCGCCGTCGTGCGACTGGATCGCGCACTTGGTGCGGATGTCCGGGAAGTCGGTCACCGCGAGGACGTCCATGACGCCCCACGCGTGGTTGGCCTGGTCCCCGGCGAGCGTGCAGCCGATCGACTCGCGGACCCTGCTGCGCGCGCCGTCGGCCCCCACGACGAACTTCGCGCGGACAGTGCGCTCCTGGCCCTCGAGCTCGCCCGCGGTGTGGAGGAGGGTGACGACGACGGGGTACTCGCCCTCGCCGGTGACCTCGAGGGAGCGGAACTCGTAGCCGTAGTCCGGCGTCAGGCGCGTCGGCGAGTTCTTCGCGAACTCGGCGAAGTAGTCGAGGACGCGGGCCTGGTTGACGATCAGGTGCGGGAACTCGCTGATGCCCATCTCGTCGTCGACCGCGCGCGAGCTGCGGACGATGTTCTCGGGGTTGGCCGGGTCCGGCACCCAGAAGTTCATCTCGGTGATCTGGTAGGCCTCGGCCGTGATCCGCTCGGCGAAGCCGAACGCCTGGAAGGTCTCGACGCTGCGCGCCTGGATGCCGTCCGCCTGGCCGATCGCGAGCCGGCCGGGGCGGCGCTCGACGATCCGGGTCGTCACGTTCGGGAACTGGGAGAGCTGAGCGGCGGCGATCATGCCCGCCGGGCCGGTGCCCACGATGAGGACGTCGACGTGGTCGGGGAGCTCCTCGGGCCGGTCGATGCCGACGCCGGCGGCCGGCTGGACTCGCGGGTCACCGGATACGTAGCCGTGGTGGTGGAACTGCACGGGGTTTCCTCACTTCTCTGTGGGGCGGCGACCTCTCGCCAGCAGCGGTTTGTTCGATAATAGAATTCATTGTTCTAATATCGCTCAGACCATGCTAAACGTGATCCCCGGCACCTTCAAGAGGACGTGGGTAGCCACGCCCGCTCGCGAGACGCGTCCAGCCGCCCGGCCACCCATCACGGCGGCTCGGCGGTTGTGCTTCCGTTCAACGGAAGATCTCTGGCCCGCGCTGTGAGCCGCGCCCTACGCTGGCAGGACCGCCCCGCATCGCCTCGGCACCTCCAAATGTTCGCATCGCGAACACTTGTGCAGAATGCGAACACACGGTTACCCTGAACGAGGACGCCGTGCCGCCGCGGGGCACGTGGCAATGAAGCAAGAGCGACCTTAGGAGGGTCCATGGGCGAGCCCGTCAAGTCGTCGGACGCCGCAGCTGACAACCAGGCGATCCTCAGCCGGGAGATCCGGGACATCGAGGAGTCCTACAAGGCGTCGGTCGCTGCCGGCGCGCCAGCGGAGACCCAGCCGCGCATCGACTACCCGCCGTATCGCAGCTCGATCCTGCGGCACCCGACCAAGAGCCTGCACCACGCGGACCCGGAGACCATCGAGCTCCACAGCCCCGCGTTCGGCCACCAGGACGTGCACGCCCTCGAGTCCAACCTCACCATCCAGCACGGCGGCGAGCCGCTGGGCGAGCGCATGATCCTCAAGGGCAAGGTGCTCGACGGCGACGGCCGTCCCGTCACGGGCCAGCTCGTGGAGATCTGGCAGGCCAACTCGGCCGGCCGCTACATCCACAAGCGCGACCAGCATCCGGCCCCGCTCGACCCGAACTTCACCGGCGTCGGCCGCTGCATCACCGGTCCCGACGGCTCCTACGAGTTCCTCACGATCAAGCCGGGCGCCTACCCGTGGAAGAACCACCTCAACGCGTGGCGCCCGGCGCACATCCACTTCAGCCTCTTCGGCACGGAGTTCACGCAGCGCATCGTCACCCAGATGTACTTCCCGGGCGACCAGCTCTTCCCGCTGGACCCGATCTACCAGTCGATCGTGGACCAGGGCGCGCGCGACCGCCTCGTCGCGACGTACAACCACGACCTCACCTCGCCCGAGTGGGCGCTGGGCTACGAGTGGGACATCGTGCTCACGGGCCCGAAGCGGACCTGGACCGAGAACGAGGCCTACGGAGAGCAGGGCGAAGACAGTGAGCACTGAGAAGACCATGACTGAGAAGCTGACCCCCACCCCAGGCCAGACCGTCGGCCCCTTCTTCGGCTACGCGCTGCCGTACGAGAAGGGCGGCGAGCTCCTCGCCCCCGGCACGCCTGGCAGCATCCGCCTCGCCGGCACCGTCTACGACGGCAACGGCGAGCCCATCCCGGACGCGATCCTCGAGATCTGGCAGGCAGACGCGGCGGGCAACGTCGTGACGGAGACCGGCTCGCTGGTGCGGGACGGCTACACCTTCACGGGGTTCGGCCGCGCCCCGGTCGGCAACACGGGCAAGTACACGTTCACCACGGTCAACCCCGGCGCGACCGAGCCGGGCAAGGCGCCGTTCATCGCGATGGCGGTCTTCGCCCGCGGCCTCATGAACCGCCTCTTCACCCGCGCCTACCTTCCCGAGGACACAGAGGCCCTCGCGAACGACCCGCTCCTGGCCTCCCTCGAGCCGGCCCGCCGCAAGACCCTCATCGCCGAGCGCCTCGCGGACGGCTCGCTGCACTTCGACGTGCGCCTGCAGGGCGAGGACGAGACCGTGTTCCTCGACTTCGCCTCTCCGGCGTCTCGCGAGGGCTAGCCACGATGACGACGGATCCCGCCGCCGGCGCATCGGCGGAGCTGGGCCAGCCGGCTGCCGGCCACGCCGATCTCGGCCTCCTCGCCCCCGTCTGGGCCGCGCCCGCCGTGGCCGGCCCGACGGGCGACGCCGCGATCGCCGCCGCGATGCTCGAGCTCGAGGCCGCCTGGGCTGAGACGCTCGAGTCCGCGGGGCTCGCGGTTGCCGGAGCCGGCGAGTCGGTGCGGCAGGGCGTGGAGGCTCTGCACAGCGCCCCGCACGCGGCAGGGCACGACGCCGGCCTGGCCGCCTTCGCGGGTTGGCCGCACTCTGCGGCAAGCCCCGCGTTCGTCGCCCGGCTCGCCAGGGACGCTCAGGGCGGCGGGAATCCGGTCATCCCCCTCGTGAAGGAACTGCGGAAGGCGGTCGAGTCCGTCGACCCCCGGGGTCCGGGCCCCCGATCCCTGTACACAGCTGCCGTGCACCAAGGCCTCACAAGCCAGGACGTCCTGGACTCGGCCCTCATGCTCGTCGCCCGCCGGGCCGTCGCGGGCATCGCCGCAGACCTCGGCGCCGCGGGCCACGCGCTCGCTGACCTCGCGGCCCGGCACCGCACCACCCCGCAGGTCGCCCGAACCCTCACCCAGCATTCGCTGCCCTCGAGCTTCGGGCTCAAGGCCGCGAACTGGCTCCAGAGCGTAGCGCACGCCGAGGCTGCCCTCGAGGCGCTCCGATTCCCCGTCCAGTGCGGGGGAGCGGCGGGGACGAACGCGTCCCTCGTCGCCCTCGGCGCCGAACCGGCGGCCCTTTCCGCCGACTGGGCGCACCGCGCCGGCCTGCACCCCGCGGTCGCCCCGTGGCAGACGTTCCGCGGCCCGGTCACCGACCTCGGCCGGGCGCTCGCGGCGGCCTGCACCGCGGCCGGCCACGTCGCCAACGACGTCATGCTGCTCTCCCGCCCCGAGATCGGCGAGGTCGGCGAGCCGCTCGCCGCCGGCCGCGGCGTCTCCTCGGCCATGCCGCAGAAGCAGAACCCCGCGCTCTCGGCCCTGATCCGCTCGGCCGCGCTCCAGGCCCCCGCGCACGCGATGCAGCTCGAGCTCGCCGCGGCCCTGAGCGAGGACGAGCGAACCGGCGGGGCCTGGCACACCGAGTGGCCGGCCCTGCGCGCCCTCCTGCGCCTCGCCGCCGGCGCCGCCGCCGCGCTGCGCGAGCTCGCCGAGGGCCTGCGCGTCGTCCCCGAGCGCATGCGCGCGAACCTCGCGCTCTCCGGCCCGCTCCTCGTGAGCGAGCGGATCATGCTCGAGCTCGCCCCCCACGCTGAGGGCGGACGCGCGGGTATCCAGTCCGCGGTCGACGCCGCGCTGGCCGCCGGTGCCGACGCTTCGGGTAGCAGCGCCGAGCGCCAGGCGAGCGTCCTGCGCGAGCGGCTGCGCGCCGTCGTCCTCGAGGAGGACGTGAGCGACGCGCGGCTCGACGAGGTCCTCGACCCCGCGAACTACCAGGGCGACGCTGCCGGGATCGTAGACCGGATCCTGATCGACTTCGACGAAAACCACACGAGAGGGAAGTGACGCCCCCATGACCACGCCCACCATCAAGGCCGTGCGGCTCTCGCCGCGCGAGCAGCTCGGCGAGCGGGAGCTCGTGGTGCTCGGGCCGTCTCTCGGCACCTCGACTGCGATGTGGGAGGCCGCGGCCCGCCTGCTCGGCGAGGACTACGACCTCCTCGGCTGGGACCTCCCCGGCCACGGGAACTCCCCGGCCGCCGCGCCCGAGGACGCCACCGCGCCCGGCGCGTTCACGATCGCGGAGCTGGCCGAGGCCGTCGTCGGGCTCGTCGACTCGATCGTCCCGGCAGCTGCGTCCTCACCTACGGCGTTTCACTACGCCGGCGACTCCGTCGGCGGGGCCGTCGGCGCCGAGCTGGCGCTCGCCCACGGCGACCGGCTCCTGAGCCTCGCGATGCTGTGCTCCTCGCCGAAGTTCGGGACCCCCGAGATGTGGAACGAGCGGGCCGACGCCGTCGCCGCGCAGGGCACCGCGATCCGCATCCAGGCCTCCGCCGAGGTCTGGTTCGCCCCCGGCTTCCTCGGCGAGCACCCGGCGGAGGGCTCGCGCCTCCTGCATGCCCTCCGCGATGCGGACCGCTTCGGCTACGCCGCCGTCTGCCGCGCCCTGGCCGCCTACGACGTGCGCCCCCGCTTCGGCGAGATCGCCGTCCCGTTCCTCGCGATCGCCGGCGAGCACGACTCCGTGAGCCCCTTCTCCGACGCCCAGTGGATGGCCGCGCACGCCCAGGACGGCACCGCCGTCGAGCTCCCCGGCGTCGCACACATCGCCCCGACCGAGGACCCGAACGCGGTCGCGGACCTCCTGCGCACGCACTTCCGCGCGGCCGTCACCGTCGCAACGCAGGAGAAGGCCCAGTGAACTCCCAGCAGGTCGGCCAGAATTGGACGGACGACCGACGCGCGGGCGCCGTCCAGCCGGACGCGACGCAGCGCGAGCTGTACGACGGCGGCATGGTCGTGCGGCGCGAGGTGCTCTCCGACGAGCATGTGGACCGCGCGAACGCGAACACCACCGAGTTCACGGCCGAGTTCCAGAACATGATCACCCGCATCGCGTGGGGCGGCATCTGGACCCGCCCCGGCCTCACCCGGCAGATGCGCTCCGTGGCCGTCCTGACCGCGATGATCGCGCACGGCCACTGGGAGGAGTTCGCGATGCACGTCCGCGCGGCCCTGCGCAACGGGCTCACGCGCGACGAGATCAAGGAGGTGATCCTGCAGTCCGCCATCTACTGCGGGGTGCCCTCCGCCAACACGGCCTTCAAGGTCGCCCAGGAGACTCTCGCATCGCTCGACTCCCAGACCCCAGATTCACAGACCCCCGACGCCGACACCCTCAAGGAAGAGCAGAAGTGACTGAAGCATTCGTCTACGACGCGATCCGCACGCCGTTCGGGAAGTTCGGCGGCGGGCTCGCCGGCGTGCGCCCCGACGACCTGGCCGCGCACATCGTCCGGTCCATCGTGGACCGCGCGCCGGGCCTCACCGCCGAGGCGCTCGAAGGCACCGACGGCAAGCACAGCGCGATCGACGAGGTCGTGTTCGGCAACGCCAACGGCGCCGGCGAGGAGAACCGCAACGTGGCGCGCATGGCCACGCTCCTCGCGGGCCTGCCGACGTCGATCCCCGGGACGACCGTCAATCGCCTGTGCGGCTCCTCGCTCGACGCGGCGATCATCGCCTCGCGCCAGATCGCGGTGGGCGACGCCGACGTTGTCCTCGTGGGCGGCGTCGAGTCGATGTCCCGCGCGCCGTGGGTCCTGCCCAAGACGGAGAAGCCGTACCCGGCCGGGGACATGACGCTCGCCTCGACGACGCTGGGCTGGCGCCTCGTCAACCGGAACATGCCGAAGGAGTGGACCGTGTCCCTCGGCGAGGCGACCGAGCAGCTGCGCGAGCGGCACGCGATCGGCCGCGACCGCCAGGACGAGTTCTCCGCGCGCTCGCACAACCGCGCCGACGCCGCATGGAACGAGGGCTTCTACGACAACCTCGTCGTGCCCGTCCCCGGAACCGAGCTCACGCGCGACGAGGGCATCCGCCCCGGCTCGTCCGCCGAGAAGCTCGCGGGCCTCAAGACCGTCTTCCGCCCCGACAACGGCGACCGCTCGGGCACGACGGCGGGCGGCACCGTGACCGCCGGCAACGCCTCCCCGCTCTCCGACGGCGCCTCCGCTGTCCTCCTCGGCTCCGAGGCCGCGGCCGGGACGCTCGGCCTCGAGCCGATCGCGCGCATCGCCGGCCGCGGGGCCGCGGGCAACGAGCCGCAGTTCTTCGGCTTCGCGCCCGTCGAGGCCGCGAACCGGGCCCTCGCCAAGGCGGGCATCGGCTGGGACCAGGTCGGCGCCGTCGAGCTCAACGAGGCCTTCGCCGCGCAGTCCCTCGCGTGCCTCGACGCATGGAAGATCGACCCCGAGATCGTCAACCGGCACGGCGGCGCGATCGCGATGGGCCACCCGCTCGGGGCCTCCGGCGGGCGCATCCTCGGCACCCTCGCCCGCTCGCTCCAGGCCAGCGGCGAGCGCTGGGGCGTCGCCGCCATCTGCATCGGCGTGGGGCAGGGGCTCGCCGTCGTGCTCGAGAACGTCTCGGCCAAGTAAGGAGTCCACGGACATGCTGGAATTCAAGGACACCGTCGCGGAGGCCGTGGCGGGGATCGAGGACGGCTCGATCGTCATGATCGGCGGGTTCGGCAATGCCGGGCAGCCGTTCGAGCTCATCGACGCGCTGCTGCAGAGCGGCGCGACAGGCCTCACGGTCGTGAACAACAACGCCGGCCAGGCCGACGAGGGCCTCGCGCTCCTCATCAAGGAGGGGCGTGTGAGGAAGATGATCTGCTCGTTCCCGCGGCAGAGCGACTCGTGGCACTTCGACGCGAAGTACCGGGCAGGGCAGATCGAGCTCGAGCTCGTCCCGCAGGGCAACCTCGCCGAGCGCATCCGCGCCGCCGGCGCCGGGATCGGCGGCTTCTTCACCCCGACCGGCTACGGCACGATGCTCGCCGAGGGCAAGGAGACCCGCTTCCTCGACGGCAAGTGGCAGGTCTTCGAGACCCCGATCCACGCCGACGTCGCCCTCATCAAGGCGCTCACGGCGGATCGCAAGGGCAACCTCGTCTACCGCAAGACCGCACGGAACTTCGGCCCGATCATGGCCGCGGCCGCGAAGCGGACCATCGCCCAGGTCTCCGAGATCGTCCCGACCGGCGGCCTCGACCCGGAGAACGTCATCACGCCGGGCATCTACGTCAACACGATCGTGAAGGTGGGCTGAAAGCATGAGCGAACAGACGACGTCGAACCTCACCACCGCGGGCGGCGCGCCTCACGGCGCCCCCCAGGCTTCCGACGCTCCCCTCGGCCGCGACGACCTCGCACGGCTCGTCGCGCGGGACATCGCCCCGGGATCGTTCGTGAACCTCGGGATCGGCCAGCCGACCCTCGTCTCGAACTACCTCACGGACGAGCAGGACATCACCCTGCACACGGAGAACGGCATGCTCGGCATGGGCCCCGTCGCGACCGGCGACGAGATCGACCCCGACCTCATCAACGCCGGCAAGATCCCCGTCACGGAGCTCCCGGGCGCGAGCTACTTCCACCACGCCGACTCGTTCGCGATCATGCGCGGCGGGCACCTCGACGTGTGCGTGCTCGGCGCGTTCCAGGTCTCCGCGGGCGGCGACCTTGCGAACTGGCACACCGGCGCGCCTGACGCGATCCCCGCCGTCGGCGGCGCGATGGACCTGGCGACGGGCGCGAAGGACGTCTACGTCATGATGACCCTGCTGACGAAGGACGGGAAGCCGAAGCTCGTGCCGGAGCTGACCTACCCCGCCACCGGCGTCGGCTGCGTGACGCGCGTGTACACCGACCAGGCCGTCTTCCTCATCGCGGCCGACGGCGTGCGCGTCCGCGAGACGTTCGGCATCACGTTCGAGGAGCTCGAGGGGCTCATGGAGGTCCCGCTGATCGCTGGTTGAGGGTGCATCGGTGGTTGGATGGAGGCACTGTGATTGATCCAAGCATGCCGGACCCCGGCCCGGGGCCGGTCGACTACGCCCACCCGCCGGTGCCGGTCGCGAGTGACCAGTTCGTCCAGTCGCTCGCGCGCGGGCTCGCCGTCATCCGCGCGTTCGACGCCCAGCACCCCGAGATGACCCTCTCGGAGGTCGCGGCGCGCACGTCGCTCACGCGGGCGACGGCCCGCCGCTTCCTGCACACACTCGTCGGCCTCGGCTACGTCCGGACCGACGGGCGGGTCTTCGCGCTCGCGCCGCTCGTGCTCCAGCTCGGCTACGCGTACCTCTCCGGGCAGCGGCTGCCCGAGCTCGCCCAGCCGATCCTCGAGGAGCTCTCGCATCGCCAGGGAGAGTCGACCTCGCTCGCGATCCTCGACGGCACCGACATCGTCTACCTCACGCGCATCCACACGCGCCGGATCATGACCGTGGGGATCTCGCCCGGCACGCGGTTCCCCGCGCATGCGACGTCGATGGGCCGCGTCCTGCTCGCGGGCCTCGGGCCCGCCGAGCTCGAGGACTACTTCGCCCGCGCCGACCTGGCTCCCCTCACCCCGCGCACCCTCACATCGCGCGAGGCGATCGAGGCCGAGCTCGCGCGCGTGCGGGAGGCGGGCTACGCCGTCGTCGACCAGGAGCTCGAGGTGGGGCTGCGCTCGGTCGCCGTGCCGGTCCTGGGCGCGGATGGGCGGACGCTCGCCGCGATCAACGTCGCGCTCTCGGCCCGGCTCGACGGTGCCGGGCAGGGTGAGGACCGCGACGCCGAGGTGGCCCGCCTCGTGCCCGAGCTCCACGCGGCGGCGGCCTCCATCGCCGAGGCAGCAAGGGCGGTAGGTGCCCCCTGAGCCTGGCACCCCAACAACCCAACCCTCGTTACGGGGTCACGTCTCAAGGATGCGGGGTCACGTCTCTAAAACGCCTCAAGTGCGTGATAGAGAGGTGACCCCGCAACGCAGGAAGGTGACCCCGCAACGCAGGAAGGTGACCCCGCGTCGTGGGTGGTGGGGTCCGCGCTAGGCGACCGGCTGGGGGGACGTGATCCGGGTGAGGGAGTCGACATCGCGCACGGCGCCCTTGTCGGCCGAGGTGGCCATCGCCGCGTAGGCGCGCAGGGCCGCGGAGACCTGACGCTCGCGGTTCGCCGGGTGGTAGCCGGTCGTGGCCTCGAGCCGCTCGCGCCGGGCGTCGAGCTCGGCCTGGTCCACGACGAGCTCCATCGAGCGGTTCGGGATGTCGATGCGGATGAGGTCGCCGTCCTCGACGAGCGCGATCGTGCCGCCCGAGGCCGCCTCGGGGGAGATGTGCCCGATCGAGAGGCCGGAGGTGCCGCCCGAGAAGCGCCCGTCGGTGATGAGCGCGCACTTCTTCCCGAGACCGCGGCCCTTGAGGAACGAGGTCGGGTACAGCATCTCCTGCATGCCCGGCCCGCCCTTCGGACCCTCGTAGCGGATGACGACGACGTCGCCCTCCTTGACCGTCTTGTTCAGGATCTTCTCGACGGCCTCGTCCTGCGACTCGCACACGACCGCCGGGCCCTCGAACGTCCAGATCGACTCGTCCACGCCGGCCGTCTTCACGACCGCGCCGTCGACGGCGATGTTGCCGCGCAGCACCGCGAGGCCGCCGTCCTTCGAGTAGGCGTGCTCGACCGAGCGGATGCAGCCGCCCTCGGCGTCGAGGTCGAGGGAGGTCCACTCGTTGGACTGCGAGAACGCCGTCGAGGAGCGCTGCCCGCCCGGCGCGGCGTGCCACAGCTGCTGCGCCTCCTCGGTGGCCTTGCCGCCGCGGATGTCCCAGTCGTCGAGCCACGACTCGAGGTCCGGAGAGTGCACCGAGCGCACGTCGGTGTGGAGGAGGCCGCCGCGGCGCAGCTCGCCCAGGAGGGCGGGGATGCCGCCGGCGCGGTGCACGTCCTCCATGTAGTACGTCTTGTCCTTGGCCACGTTCGGGGCGACCTTCGCGAGGCACGGCACGTTGCGGGACTTCGCGTCGATCTCGGCGAGGCCGTACTCGACGCCGGCCTCCTGGGCCGCCGCGAGCAGGTGCAGGATCGTGTTGGTCGAGCCGCCCATGGCGATGTCGAGGGCCATAGCGTTGTCGAAGGCCTTCGCGGTGGCGATCGAGCGCGGGAGGACGGAGTCGTCGTCGTGCGCGTAGTAGCGGGTGGCGAGCTCGACGGCGGTCGCCCCCGCGCGCTCGTAGAGCGCCTTGCGCGCGGTGTGGGTCGCGAGGACGGAGCCGTTGCCCGGGAGGGAGAGGCCGATGGCCTCGGTGAGGCAGTTCATCGAGTTGGCCGTGAACATGCCGGAGCACGAGCCGCACGTGGGGCACGCGTTCTGCTCGATGAGGTCGATGTCGGCGTCCGAGACGGACTCGTCGACGGCGTCGGCGATCGCGTTGACGAGGTCGAGCGAGCGGATCGAGCCGTCCGTGAGCGTCACGCGGCCGGCCTCCATGGGGCCGCCGGAGACGAACACGGTCGGGATGTTGAGGCGCATCGCGGCCATGAGCATGCCCGGGGTGATCTTGTCGCAGTTGGAGATGCAGACGAGGGCGTCGGCGCAGTGCGCGTTGACCATGTACTCGACCGAGTCGGCGATGAGGTCGCGCGAGGGGAGCGAGTAGAGCATGCCGCCGTGGCCCATGGCGATGCCGTCGTCGACGGCGATCGTGTTGAACTCGCGCGGGACGGCGCCGGCGGCGAGGATCGCGTCCGAGACGATGCGGCCCACCGGGGCGAGGTGCGTGTGGCCCGGGACGAACTCGGTGAAGGAGTTGGCGACGGCGATGATCGGCTTCCCGATGTCCGAGTCGGCGACGCCGGAGGCGCGCATCAGTGCGCGGGCGCCGGCCATGTTGCGGCCATGGGTGACGGTGCGGGAGCGAAGAGCTGGCATTGGACCAGAACATCACGCGCGCGCGGGCGGCCGCCAGTCTGCCTTGGTACTAGTAGTGGGAGTGCTAGCGTTGGGGGGTGGGCAGCGCGGGACCTGACGATCGGCGCAAGGAGCTCGGGGCCTTCCTCCGGAAGCGCCGGGAGCGGCTGGTCCGCGCCGAGTACGACCTCCCGCCGGTGGGTCGCGGGCGCACCCTCGGCCTGCGCCGGGAGGAGATTGCGTTCCTCTCCGGGGTCTCGGTCACGTGGTACACGTGGCTCGAGCAGGGCCGGGACATCAACCCCTCGCGCCAGGTGCTCGACGCCGTCGCCGTCAACCTGCGCCTGACCGCCCCCGAGCACGACTACATCCTCGGCCTGAGCGGCTTCGCCCCTGCCCCGCGACAGGCTCCCGGCGCGCCCGAGCCCGTCCCCGAGCACATCCAGCACCTGCTCGACGCCCTCGATCCCTCGCCGGCGTTCGCCATCACGTCCACGTGGGCCATCGGTGCGTGGAACCGGGGGTATCAGGCGCTCTTCCCGGGCATCGCGACGGTCCCCGCCCGCGATCGCAACCTCCTCCGGCTGACCTTCACCGACCCCTACGTCCGCGGCATGCTCCCCGACTGGGAGGTCACGAGCCGCAGCTTCCTCGCCGATTACCGCGCCGAGGCCGGGTCGCACGCCGACCGCGCCGCGCACGTCGAGCTGGTGACGCGGCTGCGGGAGGACAGCGAGGACTTCGCCCGCGTCTGGGACGACCACGAGGTGCGCCGCTTCGCCTCCCGGGCCCGGACCTTCCTCCATCCTGTGGCCGGGAGGCTGGACTTCGAGCAGCACCAGCTCGTCCCCTCCGACGTGCCCAGCCTGCGCATCGTCGCCTACCTGCCCGCGCCCGGCACCGATATGGGGGAGCGCATGGCGAGGCTCGTCGCGGATACGGTCACGTAGCCGACGATAGACCTCGAGGCCCTGCTCGCGGCCGTCCACGGTCACGGTTCCCGACGACATGTGCCTCTTGTCCTGCTCAACTTCCTCTTTGAGCAGGTCCACGGTGGCGCGGTACTTTTCGAAGTCCGCCGTTCGGCGCCGAGCCACGGTGAAACTGATGACGGCAGCGAGGATTGCCAAAGGGAACGACACCAGCAGTGCCCACCCCGACGCGGAGAGGAACTCTAGCGCTATGGGAAGTGCCTGTTTGAAGGACAGAAAATCGTTCACCTCGCCGACCACTGCATTCAGCGTGGAATCGAGGGGCCCCAGAAACTGCCCCACGAGGGGTGTCCCCGAAAGCGGCGGAGCGATCAACGGGGGCTCTCCGCCCACAGACCAGCGCGCATCCCACAGTCCAATGAATCTTGCGCCAGCTCACGATGCCGGCCACAACCACGAAGATGCCTGGCAGAACCCAAGACCAGAGGTGGAGTTCCTCGCGACTCATCACGCCCAGCACATCCAAGGAATTCCTCGCCTCAGCCGATCTGCTCCGCGAGGGCAACGATGATGCCCGCCGGGCCGCGAAGGTAGCAGAGCCGGTAGCTGTCCTCGTACTGCGCCACCTCGCCGAGGAGTTCGGCGCCGTGGGCGCGCAGACGGACGATGGTCTCGTCGATGTCGTCGACGGCGAACATGACGCGGTGCAGGCCCAGCGTGTTGGGCGGCGGGCTCTGCGGCTGGGCGTCGACCGCCGGCGGGTGGTGGTACTTCGTCAGCTCGAGCCTGCCGTGGCCGTCGGGGGTTCGCATCATCGCGATGTCGGTCCGGACGCCGTCGAGTCCGACCGTCTGGTCGGCGACGAGCCCCTCGATCGGCGCCCTGCCCTCCACCTCCATGCCGAGGTCGGCGAAGAACGCGACGGCGGCGTCCAGGTCCTCGACGACGATCGCGACGTTGTCCATCCGTTCAACAGCCACACTGCCACCCTTCGCTCGCGCCGCTGGACCACACCCAGTCTCTTGCCGAGACCCACCCCAGACAACCCGCGACGGCGGACGCCGGCTTCGTCGCAGGGACGTGACCCGGGTCGCAGGGACGCTCAACGGCACGGCGAGCATCTCGGGCGGCGTCGTCGTCAACGGCCCGACCGCCAACGGCAACGGGGCGATCGACGTCAACGGCGGGCTCGTCGTCTCGGGCGGTAGGCTCGCCGCGCCGGGCGGCGCCGAGATGGCGGAGGGCCTGGACGGCGAGACCTGCACCGTCTACACGGGCGGCACGGCCGAGCGGTCCGCGGGTCTCGGCTCCGGGACGCTCGACGGCCCACGCTGGTAGGAGGCACCCAGCCCAACGCGGCATCACAACACGACGCAATCCGGGCGGGATTGGGGCGTGTTGCGATGCGGCGTTTCGGGTTGCTCGCCGGTTACCACACGCTAACTGAAGCTCGTCGTCGGACCCTCCTCGTCGAAGCGGGCGAGCACGGCGGCCGCGACGTCCCGCAGCTTAATGTTCCGGTGGTTGGAGGCGGCCTTGAGCACCTCAATGGCCTGGGCCTGTGAGTAGCCGGACTGGGCCATGATGACGCCCACGGCGAGGTTGATCGCCGTCCGCGACTCGAGGGCCGCGGCGAGGTCGGACGAGCGGTCCGCCTCGCTGGCGAACTTCACCGCGAGGTGGATCGTCTTCGACACGAGGCCAGCGAGCTCCGCGACCCTTCCCTGCAGCTCGGGCGGGAAGCCGTCCACGGCGGAGCTGTAGCAGTTCAGCGCGGCGTCAGCCTTCGAGGAGGCCGGCAGCGGGATGGGCGCGGCAAAGACCGAGCGCAGGTCCGAGTCTGCCAACGCCGCGGTGTACCGGGGGTAGCGCCGGTCCGTCCGGAGGTCCGGGACGTACACGGCCCGCTGCGTCGAGACCGCCTCGCTGCACGGGCCCTGGCCGCTCGCGTATTGGCGCTCGTCCATGGCCGCTGCCGCCTCGTCGCTGCTGCCGACCGTGTCCCTGCGGTTCTCGCGGCCCACTGTGACGCTGCAGTGCACCGTTCCCTCGGCCCCGGGGGCCGAGAGGGCCCGGGCCGCGAGCTCGGAGACCCTGGCCAGGAAGGCGGCGAGGTCGGCGCTGTCGAGGAACAGGTCAAGGAGGTCGCCGTTTGCCGGACGCATCAGACCCGCGCTGTCACCGTCAGCGTTCCAGCGCCCGATGCCCGGCTCTTCTGCGTGCACTGACCTCTCGGGCTTCTCGCTCACGCCTCATCGCCTCCGCTGCATGTCGCGTCCAGCCCCCCAGTCGACTCAAGACTACGTGGCGTGATCATTTGCCCCCAACCACGGTGTGCGTCAAGGTGGAGCGGGACGACTAGCCCCGTGGCCCATGAAGGCCGGCACCGCGGACATCGCGATGGGCCACCTGCAAGACCGTTACGGAGTTTGGGGAGGGCTGATCGTGGCGAAGAAGATGAAGGCGCGCGGACGCAAGGCTTCTTCCGGCCGGGCTGATGGGGGCCGAAGGCCCACGTCGCTCGTCGCGGCCCGGGCCTCCCGCGCTGTGGACGCGCTCGCCAGCGATTTCATGCGCTGGTTCGAGGCGGACTTCGGACCCGCCGAGGAGGGGCTGGCCTGCCTCGAGGTGGTCACGTCGCTGGTTGCGGCCTATTTCGAGAAGACTGGCGCGGTGACGGCGACGGCCTTTGAGCCCGGCCCGCTGGAGGACCTGCTGGGTGAGCTCGCAGACGAGGCCGACGACGAGGTGACTCCCCTCGTGGTCCTGGACATGCTTCACCGCTATGTCGATTTCCTCTACGGCACCGGGCGGTGGTCCGGGTCCGAAGACGACTATGCCCAAGTCCATGCGCTGGTCGGGGAAGGCGGTCCTCTGGGGTCCCGGGGCCCGGTGATCCACGTGCCGTCGCTGACTGAGGACGAGCAGGCGGAGTCCTTCGCGTCCCTGCCACTCGTCCAGCGCGCACGTGCGCTGCTGGGCTGGCTGGGTGGCGGCAGGCCAGTCACCGGGACCGGCGGACTGCGCCTCGCGGACCTCGAGGAGGCCGCGGCCTGCGCGGGCGAGCGCGCCCGCGGCGTCCGCAAGCGGTCGCAGGAGGCCCTTGCGGCGGCCGCTGATGGCGGCTATGCCCTGGCCCAATCGATGTGGGACCTTCCTCTCCTGAGCCGACTGTGGACTGCACTCGCTGCCGCGGACATGGTCCAGATCCGCGCCACCAAGGCGGTGCCGCGGGCGACCGCGGAGAGGTTCCTGACGGGGACCGCCAGCGAGCAGCTTGAACAGAGCCGTGCCCTGGCGACCGAGTACTTCTCCAGAGTTGTGGAATCGGACCTCGGCGCGACGCCGGGGGAGGCTGCCGTCGCGGCGATGAAGGTCGGTATTCTCGCGGCTGCGGCCTCCGAGACGCCTCCCGAGATGGCCCGCCTCCGCGCTGTCCCAGACCACGCACCCGAGGAGGAGAGGTTCATGGCCCGCTACGTGGTGCATTCCGCACTTGCCGACCTACTGTGGCTCACAGACGTGGGCCTCCTTGAGATGGACGAGCACATCAGGGTCCCGCCTGCGCTTGTCCAGTGCGTCGGCGCGGCGTTCAAGGACGAATTCGACCTCACCATGGTCTACCTCTGAGGACCGTCTTACGGCTTCCAGGCCTCGCTCATCCCGGTCCAGAGGCCCCCGAGTCGTCTCGCCCGCCGAACGGTGCAGCGAATCAGACCTTGCGAGCGGAGAGCATCCTGGAAGCGCAGGTCTTCGGGGCTGGCTTCTCAGCTCTGGTTGGATCGCTGTATCGCGGTCACGGCGAGCCGTCGTCCAGCGACCACGAGCGCAATAGCCAGCACGAGCCCCGCCACCCCACTCACGAGCAGCGGCACCTGCCCCGCATCACCCCACGCGAGGCCTGCCCAGAGGCCCGCCGTCAGGATCCCGCCGCCCGTGAGCCCCTGGAAGAGGCCCTGCGCCCGCCCCTGCAGCGCCTCCGGCGCGAGACTCGAGACCCACGCCTTGCCCACGCCGTCCGTGCACGCGGCGAAGCCGCCGTACGCGAGCAGGATGGGGAACACCCAGGCCGGGTCGTCGATGAGCCCGAGCCCGAGATATCCGGCCGCGAAGAACACGAGCCCCGCCGCGAACACGAGGTGCCGGGGGATCCTGTCCGAGAGTGCCCCCGCTGGGTAGGACAGCGCCGCGTATGCGATGTTGAACAGGATGTACGCCGCGACGACTCCCTCGGTGGGCAGCCCGAGCTCGTGCGCGCGCAGCAGCAGGAGCGCGTCGGGGAAGTTCACGAGCGAGAACACGGTGAGCACTGCGATGAGGATGCGCAGGCGCCTGGGGAGGGCGGGCCGGAGGCGGGCCGGCGCGCCCGGCGGGGCGCCCGCCGTCGTGCGTGTGGCGTCCGATGGCGGGGCGGTCGCCGAGCGAACGACGGCGGCGGGGGCCGCGCGCTTCTCCCGCACGACCGCGACCAGGAGCACCGAGAGGACCGCGGGCACGACGGCGATCGCGAGGAGTGGCTGGATCTGCCCGCCGAAGAGGGCGAGCAGCCCGAGCCCGATGGCGGGGCCGACTACGGCGCCGGCCGTGTCCGCCATGCGGTGGAAGCCGAAGATCCGGCCGCGGCTGACGGGGTCGGCGGCCTCGGTGAGGAGTGCGTCGCGCGGTGCGCCGCGGATGCCCTTGCCCAGGCGGTCGACGCAGCGGCCCGCGAGAACCACCGGCCATGCGGAGGCGAGGGCGATGATGAGCTTCCCGAACGCCGCGAGCCCGTAGCCGAGGCCGATGAGGCGCCGCTTCGAGGAGCGGTCCGCGAGCCGGCCAGCGACGATCTTCGTGAGGGACGCGGCGCCCTCGGCCGCACCCTCGACGGCCCCGACCACCGCGGCTGGCGCCCCGAGGACAGCGGTGAGGAAGATCGGCAGGACCGGATACAGGAGCTCGCTCGCGGTGTCCTGGAGGAAGCTCACGCCGGAGAGCGCCGCAACGTTGCGGGTAAGCCAGCGCGGACGGCGAGGCCTGCGCCCCACGCCCCGAGCCGGAGCGTTGCTGCCGCCCGCCATCGCGCCTCCCCACGTCTTGCGGCCACTTTAATGCGAGTGCTGGCCGTTCGGGCGGAAGGGATCTCCGGACGTCGGGTGCGACGCCCGAACGCTCCTCAGAGGTCCTTGCGCCCCGGTACGACGTGCGGCACGGCCACGAGGGCCAGGACCGCGAGCACCGCCGCGGCGGCGAAGACGTAGAAGCCCCACGGGTAGGCGATGCCGAGCGCGACGAGCGTTCCCGTCACGGCCGGGCCCAGGATTGCGCCGAGACGGCCCACGCCCGCGGAGAACCCGAGCGCCGTCCCGCGCAGGTACGCCGGGAAGATCTGCGAGACCCACGCATACACGAGCACCTGCGCGCTGAACACGAACACGCCCGTGACGAAGACGGCCGCGTTGAGCAGGAGCTCGTTCTGCATCTTGATGCTCAGCACCGCCAAGAGCAGGGCAGACAGCCCGAACCACAGCAGCACCACCCGCTTCGCGCCGTGTTTGTCCGCGAGCCAGCCGGCGAGGAACAGGCCCGCGACAGCGCCGACGTTGAGCACGAGCAGCAGCGTCAGGGACGAGCTGAGCGAGTAGCCGGCCGAGGCCATGAGCGTGGGCAGCCACGTGTTGAGCCCATACACGAGCAGGAGGCCCATGAAGGACGCGACCGCGATGCCCAGAGCCACGAGCGGGTATGGCTTCTGCAGGAGGCTGCGGAACCCGATGGGCTGGGCTTCCTCGGCGACCTCGGCCGGCTCGAGGGTGCCTTCCGGGGCTCCCTTGGAGGGCAGCGACTCGGGCAGCTTGATCCACAGGACCGGGAGCAGGGCCAGACCCGCGACTCCGCCGATGATGAACATGACGCGCCAGTCGGGGATGACGAGGAGGGCGAGGAACGCCGTCGCGACGGCGCCCACGTGGTAGCCGGTCATCGTGCGGGTCGTGGCGCTCGCGCCGGAGCCGGGGTGGGCGTAGTCGTTCATGTAGGCGAGGGCGGCGGGGAGGCACGCGCCGAGGCCGGTGCCCGCGAGAAGGCGGAAGACGCCGAAGACGGCCACGTTCGGGGCCACGACCACCGCGAGGGTGAAGACCGAGAACCACGCGACGCACGCGATGAGCAGCCGGCGCCGGCCGAACCGGTCCGAGAGCGGGGCGATGAAGAGCGCCCCGAGGCCGACTCCGACGAGGGAGATCGTCGCGGCGAAGGTCGCGCCGACGGCGTCGAAGCCGAGGTCCTGGGACTTGATGAGCGTGGGGATGACGGTGCCGAGGACCACGAGGTCGAAGCCGTCGAGGACCATCGCGAACCAGCACAGCCACACGGGCCACTGGGATCGTTGCAAGGCGGGCAGGGGAGTCGTCGTCGACATCGTGACCTCGGGGATTGGGATGGGGCTGGGAAGCCGGGGCGCTGCGGCGCCGGGCATGTGAGATTTGTACCACCGGCGCCTATGGTCCGCGACACATGGCACCATTGAATGGAATTGGGGGACCGGAAAGTGAGGAAGCTCCATGGCCAACTCCGCCTCCGGCGATTCGGTCGTGGACCGGATCGTGCGGATCCTCGAGGCGTTCCCCGAGGGCATCAGCTCGCTGCCGCTCGGGGAGCTCGCCGAGCGCGCGGGCCTGCCGCTCACGAGCGCGCACCGGCTCGTCAAGCAGCTCGCCGAGCACCGGCTCCTCGAGCAGGCGCCGGGCGGGAAGGTCCAGCTCGGGCTCCGCCTGTGGGAGCTCGTGAACCGGAACTCGCCCACGCTCGTCCTGCGCCAGGCCGCGCTGCCATTCATGGACGACATCCACCAGGTGCTCAACCAGAACGTCAACCTCGGGGTGCTCCAGGGCGACGACGTGCTCTTCGTCGAGCGGTTCTCTCGCCGCGGATCCGTGGCCAACCGCGCGAAGGTCGCGGGCCGCATGCCCGTGCACATCTCCTCGGCCGGCATCGCGCTCATGTCCGCCCAGCCCGCCCACGTCCAGGCCGCCTACCTCTCGCGCTTCCGCGACCCCGCGGGCAAGACGACGACCGATCACGTCCGCCAGCTCCTCGCCGCCGCCTCGGCGCAGGGCTACGCGGAGCTGGCGGGCGTCGTCGATCCGGACACGTGGGGCATCGCCGTCCCCGTGCACGACCGCCAGCGCCGCCCGGTGGCGGCGATCGGCGTCGTCGTCCCCCTCGCCGAGGTGCGGATCCCGCAGATCGTGCCCGCGCTGCGGACGGCGGCGCGGGGGATCGGGCGCCAGCTCGGGGGGCCGGAGTAGGGCGGGCTGCGGCAGCCGCGCACGACGGCGCGTCGCCTCCCCCGCTGTCGGCTTGGAATTCCGTTCAACGGAATCCAGGTACTCGGCGCGCGCGGGCCGCGCCACACTCGAAGCAGCCGCGCCGCTCCGCGTCCGGAGCCGGCGAGAACCCCTCGAGCAATGTAAGGAACGATCATGGGCGATCGCACCGTCATCACCACGCAGGTGGCCATCATGGGCGCAGGCCCGGCGGGCCTCATGCTGTCCCACCTCCTCGCGCAGTCCGGCATCGAGAACACGGTGGTCGAGATCCGCAGCCGCCGGGACATCTCCCACACCATCCGCGCCGGCATCCTCGAGGCCGGCAGCGTGGACCTCCTCGTCGACTCGGGCGTGGACAACGTGCTCCGCGACGGTCACAAGCACGAGGGCACCGAGTTCCGCGTCAACGGCGAGGGCCACCGCATCGACTTCACGAGCCTCGTGGGCCAGTCCGTGTGGCTCTACCCGCAGAACGACGTGTTCGACGACCTCTCCGCGCGCCGCGAGGCCGACGGCGGGGACGTGCGCTACTCGTGCTCCGACGTCTCGACGGAGGACCTCGCCGGCCAGCCGAAGGTCCTCTTCACCGACCCGAACGGCGAGCGGTTCGAGCTGCGCGCGCAGATCCTCGTCGGCGCCGACGGCTCGCGCAGCCACTGCCGCTTCCAGATCCCCGAGGGCGAGCGGACCTGGTACTTCAACGAGTACCCCTTCGCGTGGTTCGGCATCCTCGCCGAGGCCCCGCGCAGCGCCCCCGAGCTCATCTACGCCACCTCGGACGCCGGCTTCGCGCTCATCAGCCAGCGCACCGACACCGTCCAGCGCATGTACTTCCAGTGCGACCCCACGACCAACGCCGCGGACTGGACCGACGAGCAGATCTGGGAGCAGCTGCGCGCCCGCGTCAACGGCAACGGCTTCGAGCTCAAGGAGGGGCCGGTCCTCGACAAGATGGTCCTGCCGTTCCGCTCGTTCGTGAACGCCCCGATGCGGTACGGGAACCTCTTCCTCGCGGGCGACGCCGCGCACACCGTGCCGCCGACCGGGGCCAAGGGCCTCAACCTCGCGCTGCATGACGTGAAGCTGCTCTTCGAGGGCCTCGACTCCTTCTTCACGACCGGCTCGTCCGCGCTCCTGGACTCCTACTCGGGCCGGGCCCTGGACCGGGTGTGGAAGGCGCAGAACTTCTCCTACTGGATGACGACGCTCCTGCACACCGTCCCGACCGAGGAGAACCACGCGTTCTTCCGCGCCCGCCAGCTCGGCGAGCTGCGCTCCCTCCTCGAGTCCGAGCACGGCCGCGCCTATATCGCCGAGTGCTACACGGGCTGGCAGACGAAGTAGCGCCCGCCCCCTTGCAACCCCGCATCGCAACACGCTGTTGTCCCGACCGGACAACGGCGTGTTGCGATGCGGCGTTGGGGCGGGGAGGGGGTTCCGGGCGTGGGTGCAGGACATGATGGGTGCATGACGAACTCCGCCGCCGAGCCCGACGACGCCCACGCCTTCTACCTCGACAAGGCCAACCCTCCGATCTGGAAGGCGCTGAACTCACTCGCGCTCGCGGTGCGGAAGGCGACGGACGACGCCGGCCTGCCGCGCGACGTCGTCGAACTCGCCAGCGTGCGCATCTCGCAGATCAACGGCTGCGCGTACTGCCTGGACATGCACGGCCGGCTCGCGGTCGAGGCGGGCGTGCCCGAGCGCAAGCTGCACGTCCTGCCCGCGTGGCGCGAGACGGGCATCTTCACGGTGCTCGAGCGGGCCGCGCTCGACATCGCCGAGGCGGTCACGCTCCTGCCCGACGACGAGGTGCGGATCGAGGCGCTGGCCCGCGCCCGCGCGGAGCTCGGGGACGAGCGGTTCTCCGCGCTCTCCTGGGCCGCGATCTCGATGAACGCCTTCAACCGCCTCTCGATCGTGAGCCGGCACAAGGTCACGCTGTAGCGGCGCCGCTCCGCTCCCGACACGGCGCCGACGCCGAGGCGACAACGAAGGGGGTCTTGTTCTCCGATGTTCAGCGATATATCGTTAATTGTCGGTTCCGCTCGGGGATCGACTGATACGTCCATCGGACCAGGAGAACCCATGCGCAGGCACCCAGACCATTGCCCGCCCCACGGGCACCATCCGCACGACCAGCAGTTCCACCACGACGGCCCTCCCGGGCGCGGCTTCCCGATGGGTGAGTTCGGCCCCGGCCGGGGCATGGGCCCGGGATTCGGCCCCGGCTTCGGCCCGGGCTTCGGCCACGGGCGCGGATTCCCGCCGGGCTTCGGGCCACGCGGAGGGCGCCGGGCCAGCCGGGGGGACGTCCGGGCCATGATCCTCTCGCTCCTGACGGATCAGCCGCTCACGGGCTACGGGATCATCCAGGCTGCGAGCGCCAAGACCAATGGCATGTGGCGCCCCAGCCCCGGCTCGGTCTACCCCACTCTCCAGCAACTCGTCGACGAAGAGCTCGTCGAGCAGGCGGGAGAGGGCAAGCGCACCGAATTCACGCTCACCGAGGCGGGGCGGAAGTACGCCGCTGACCACGCCGAGGAACTCCAGAAGGCGTGGGACGCGGCCCCCGGAAGAAGTGAGGACACGGAGGCGTTCATGGAGAGTGTCGGCAAGCTCATGGGCGTCCTGCACCAGTTCCGTGCTGCCGCGACGGACGAGCAGCGCGCCCAGGCGGCCGCGAAAATCGACGAGGCCCGCAAGGCCCTCTACCTGATCCTTGCGGAATAGCCCCGAGTCAGGAGAAGCCCATGTCCATGCACCCACCCGGGCGACCCCCCGCCGTCGTGCGCGGCGGGCGCATTGGAACTGGCGACGCCGAAGCCCAGCGCAAGCTCAACGCCGAGGCGCCCAAGATCCCGCACCTCCTGGCTCGCATCGTGGAGCTGTTCCGGCCGCACCGGTTCGCCCTCGGGCTCACGGTGGCCCTCGTCCTCGCCGGGGCAGCCCTCTCCGTGGCCCCGCCCCTGCTGACGCAGCGCATCTTCGACGAGGGGCTGTTCCCGCCCGGCGGCGGCGTGGACCTTCCCCGGCTCGCCGAGCTCGTGGGGCTCATGGTCGCCGCGTACGTCGTGTCCGCGCTGCTCGGCGTCTGGCAGACGTACCTGACGGCGACGGTCGGCAACGCCGTCATGGGCGCGCTGCGCGTGCGGCTGTTCAGCCACCTGCAGTCCATGGAGCTGAGCTTCTTCACCCGCACCAAGACCGGCGTCATCCAGTCGCGGCTGCAGAACGACGTCGGCGGCGTCGCGAGCGTTTTGACCAACACGGTCTCGAGCGTCGTCGGGAACGTCGTCACGGTCATCGCGGCGTTCGTCGCGATGGTGCTGCTCAACTGGCAGCTGACCCTCATCGCCGTCGTCCTCATGCCGTTCCTCGTCGTCGCGCAGCGGCGCGTGGGCCAGGTGCGGGCGCGGATCGCGACCAAGACGCAGGAGTCGCTCTCGGACATGACGGCGATCACCCAGGAGTCCCTGAGCGTCTCCGGCATCCTGCTCTCCAAGAGCTTCAACCGGCAGCCCAACGAGATCTCGCGGTACTCCGCGGAGAACGAGAACCTCGTCAGGCTGCAGGTGCGCCAGACCATGAGCGGCCAGTACTTCTTCGCGCTCGTGACGATCTTCATGTCCTCCATCCCCGCGATCGTCTACCTCGTGGCCGGCTGGCTCCTGTTCGGCGGGGCCGGGGCGATCACGGCCGGCACGATCGTGGCGTTCACCAACGTCCAGGCGCGCCTGCTGTTCCCGCTCATCGGCCTCATGCGCGTGGCCCTGGACCTGCAGACCTCCGGCGCCCTCTTCGCGCGCATCTTCGAGTACCTCGACCTCAGGCCCGCGATTGCCGACGCCGACGGCGCGCCCTCGCTGCCCGCCGACGCCCCGCGCCTCGGCGAGGTCGAGTTTGACCATGTGACGTTCCGGTACCCCGATGCGCGCGGCACCGAGCGGGCGACCCTCGACGACGTCTCGTTCACCATCCGCCCCGGGCAGTTCGCCGCGTTCGTCGGGCCGAGCGGCGCGGGCAAGACGACCGTCTCGTACCTCATCCCGCGGTTCTACGAGGTGAGCCAGGGCGCCGTGCGGTTCGCGGGGCACGACGTGCGAGACGTCGCCCACGATTCGCTCGTGCGGCACATCGGCGTCGTGAGCCAGGAGACGTACCTGTTCCACGCGACGATCGCCGAGAACCTGCGCTACGCGAAGGCCGACGCGACGGCCGAGGAGCTCGAGGCCGCCGCCCGCGCGGCGCACATCCACGACACGATCGCGTCCTTCCCCGACGGCTACGACACCGTGGTGGGCGAGCGGGGGTACCGGCTCTCCGGGGGCGAGAAGCAGCGGATCGCGATCGCGCGCGTTCTGCTCAAGGACCCCGAGGTGCTCGTGCTCGACGAGGCCACGAGCGCTCTCGACACGATCTCCGAGCGGGTCGTGCAGCGGGCCCTCGACGCCGCGTCCCACGGGCGCACGACGATCGCGATCGCGCACCGGCTCTCGACCGTCGTGGGGGCGGACGTCATCTACGTCGTGGACAGGGGCCGGATCGTCGAGCACGGCACGCACGCCGAGCTCCTCGCCGCCGGGGGCGCGTACGCCCGGCTGTACGCCGAGCAGTCCCAGCCGACGCCGGGCCTCGCCATGCCGACGTAGCGCCGGTCGGGCCGCCCGACGCCTTCGGCACCAGGCTTTCGGGTACATATCTCGACGCGTTCCCAGCGTTCCGGGTGTACATCTCGTCACCGAATCGGGCTTTCGGGTACGCAGGGTCCGGGGGACACGGTGCGCCCCGGGCGCGGAACGAGCGGCGCGCAGGACGGCGGGTTCCCGGCCCGCGGGCGGCGCGCACCCGGCGTCGTGCGCACCCGGAACGCGGAAAGGGCGGCGAGATACGTACCCGGAACGCCGAGAACGTGACGAGATACGTACCCGAGACGGGTGGGAGAGGGGAATCCTAGTGCCCCGATTCCGGTATCAACAAATGGCCATGGGATGATGGACAGGATGACTTCTCGCCCCAGCACTCCCGACACCCAGTCCGAGGCCACCCGTGCCCAGGCGCGCCCCCAAGTGCAGCCCGCGACCGAGGGCTGGGAGCAGCAGCGCACTCCGGAGGGCCGCCCGCTCCTGCAGTTCGCGTCCCCGCGCGTCACGCAGCCGCCGCAGCACCTCGCGGACCTGAGCCTGCCGGAGCGTCAGGCCAAGCTCAAGGAGCTCGGCCTCCCGGCGTTCCGCGCGAAGCAGCTGAGCACCCACTACTTCCAGCACTGGACCACCGACCCGGAGCGCATGAGCGACCTGCCCAAGGCCGGCCGCGAGGAGCTCGTCGCCGGGCTCTTCCCGCCGCTGCTCACAGAGGTCCGCCGCCTCAAGACCGACGACGGCAACACCATCAAGTTCCTCTGGCGCCTCTTCGACGGCGCGCTCGTCGAGTCCGTGCTCATGCGCTACCCGGGGCGCATCACGCTCTGCGTCTCCTCGCAGGCCGGCTGCGGCATGAACTGCCCCTTCTGCGCGACCGGCCAGGCCGGCCTGACCCGCAACATGTCCACGGCGGAGATCGTGGACCAGGTCGTCGCGGCGAACAGGCTCATCGCGGCGGGCGAGCTGGGGGAGCGGGAGCACGACGACGAGCGCGTCACCAACATCGTCTTCATGGGCATGGGCGAGCCGCTCGCGAACTACAAGCGCGTCATGGCCGCCGTCCACCGCTTCGTCGACCCGGCCCCCGAGGGCTTGGGCATGAGCGCGCGCAACATCACCGTCTCGACGGTCGGCCTCGTGCCCGCGATCCGCAAGCTCGCCGACGAGGACCTGCCCGTCACCTTCGCGCTCTCCCTGCACGCGCCCGACGACGAGCTCCGCGACGAGCTCATCCCCGTCAACACGCGCTGGAAGGTCGACGAGGCGCTCGACGCCGCCTACGACTACTTCCGCAGGACCGGCCGCCGCGTGAGCATCGAGTACGCGCTCATCAAGGACATGAACGACCACGGCTGGCGCGCCGACCTCCTGGCGAAGAAGCTCAACCAGCGCGGCCGCGGCTGGGTGCACGTCAACCCGATCCCGCTCAACCCGACGCCGGGCTCGATCTGGACCGCGTCCGAGCGCGAGGTCGCGCAGGAGTTCATCGAGCGCCTCCGCGCCGCCGGCGTCCCCACCACCCTGCGCGACACTCGCGGCAAGGAGATCGACGGCGCCTGCGGGCAGCTGGCTGCAGCAGAATAGGGGCAGAACGGTGGACGACGGCGCCGCCCCCTGGGCGGGTCACTCGCCGTCGTGCCCGCCCCGGATGGCTTCGGCGAGGATCTGGACGAGGTGCCGGCTGTCGAGGCCCGCGAGGTCGCGGACCTGGGTGCGGCAGGAGAAGCCGTCGGCGAGGATGCGCCTGTCGGGGTCCTGGGCGGCCTTGGCGAGGATCCCTTCCTGGCCTTGCCATCCTCTTGCGGGCCAGGACCACTTCGGTGTCGATGTTTGCTGCCGGGGCGCGTGCAATTCTCGGCGCACGAGGTCGGATAGCTTAGCCGATCACGCCCGGTCTGCAGCGGGCTCTTGCGGCCGTCCGCGAAGGCCATCGCGGTAGCCCACGTGGACGTCTGCGTCGAGGCCGCGCAGAGAGCTGACTTTCGACAGGAGCCCCAAGAGCTCGTTTGCCTGTTCGGGCGTCAGGCCGTCGGTGATCGCGGCTTCCTGCGCCTCCGCCGCACGACGCAGCGCCTTGAGCATGGCCTTCCCGGACTCGGTCAGCCGCAACTCCTGAACCCTGCGATCGGCGGAGCTACGCGCTCGCGCGACCAGATCGGCCTGCTCGAGCCTGTCGATGAGCGCGACCACGCGGCTCTGCACCGAGCCGAGAACGTCGGCGAGCTCGCGCTGGCTGATGCCCGGGGACCGGCCAATGATCCGGATGACCCCGGCCTCTGAAGGGGTGACGCCCAGATCCCGCGTCTGGGCAGCGAAAAGCTCGGCCGCATGGGCACCCAGCTGGGAGAGCAGGAATCCGATGCGGGCCGGTCGCCCCTGGGCTTGCATGGCTCCAGAATACAGCATTGACTGCATCATTCACCGAGTGAATAATTATCTCCATGACCGATCTATCAGCTCCTGCTTCTGGCTCCGAGGCCTCACCTCGGGGCGGCCGGCCCAATGGGCCGAACGCGGGGATCCTTGGGATCGTCGTCTTCGGCCTGTCGATCGCCTCGGTGGTCGTCCCACTCGTCGTCTCGGGCACTCCCTACCCGTCACCGTCGTCGCCGTCGGACGCCCTCGCGCGCTACTTCGGGGACCATGCGTTCTCAGCAACCCTAACCGGATTCCTCGCATTCGGCGCCTCGGTTCCCCTGGGGATCTACGGCGCGACCACCTATTCACGCCTGCTCCGGCTCGGCATCCGCGTGCCTGGCCCGAGCATTGGCTTCTTCGGCGGAACCGCAGCCTCGATCGCCCTCGCCGCGTCGGCTCTCCTCATCTGGGCCCTCGGCCAGACGGCAGCGGAGGCACCTGCCGCCGTCGTCCGCCTCGTCGCCACCATCGCCTTCGCCCTCGGCGGCGTCGGCTTCGCCACCGGTCTGGGGCTGCTCATCGCCGGCATCGCCGTGCCCGCGCTCATCCTCCGGCTCACGCCGCGGTGGCTCGCGTGGACGGGACTGGCGCTCGCGGCCCTGGGCGAGCTCTCGTTCCTCGTCCTGCTCGTGCCGGGCATGGTCTTTGTGCTGCCGGTGGTCCGCTTCGGCGGGTTGCTGTGGCTCGCCGCCGTCGGCTTCCTCCTCCCCCACAACCGCCACGAGGTGCCGAACCGCCCGAGGCAGGGCACCGTCGCAGGCTGAAGGGACCACTCCACGTGGCATCACTCCACATGCGCCAACCGGCGACGGCCCGAGCCGACACCCTCGGCGGTCTCTGCAGGTCCAAAGGAGCCCTGCACGCGCGCGGGGAGCTCGCCGCCGGCCAGACCTTCGACCCGTCGGACCCGTTCCCGGAGGGCTTCGTCGTGGGCAGGGCATGGGAACCGGAATGCTGACGCGGCCACTACCTCAGCTGACAACGGCGTGCACGCGCACCGGGGCCATGACCGGCTTGGCGTAGCAGACCGACTCGTCGACCTCCTGGTAGGGGCCGAAGTTCGGCACCTGCCGGTAACCCGCCGCCTCGTAGAACATCTTGCCCTCGGGCTGCGCCGAGCCGGCCTCGGCCAGGACGAGCGTGATGCGGGCGTCATGCGCCTCGGCCTCGAGGGCGAGCAGGATCGAGCTCGCGATCCCCGCGCCTCGAGCGTAGGGGAGGACGTAGACCCGCTTGACCTCCGCCGTCGTCCTGTCCACCCAGCGCAGGCCGCCGCAGCCGAGCGGCTGCCCCGTCGCGCGCTCGTAGGCGATGAGGAAGACGGCGAGGTCCGCGGCCGACGGCGGGCCGCCCGCCTCGTGCTCGGGGTGCCCGTAGCGAGCGTCCAGCTCCGCCTGCTGCGCGGCGCGGAGGTCGCGGCCGACGGGGTTGGACCACGGGACGCGGCGGATGGTCAGCTTCGGATGGGTCTGCATGGCGCCTCCTTGATCGAAGGGTATGCGCCAACACCCTACGGAGCCGGGATTTCCGCGGCGTTACGGTCCTGTGAGGACTTCAGGAACAGTCGGCTGGCATGTCATCGGCGACGCCAGGCGGCGGCTCGCTCCGCGTCCGCGGGACTCACTCCTGGTCCGCGGTGGCCTCGGGATCCTCCTCCGGCTCGAACGTATTGGCATCCTCGGACGCGCCGAGGCCCACGCCGTCCTCGCGGCCCGGGATGGTAGAGCCGGTTGGTTTCGCCTTCTGGGGACTCTCGTTCAGGGGTTCCCGCTCCTGCGGTCCGGTTCCCATGGTCTTCTCCCTCCAGATTCCTCGTGCCCGGGGCGGATGCCCCGTCCCCGTCGCACTGCCCACTATGCTCCCGCTGGAAACCCGCACGCCAGAGGCGTGGCCGGGCTCAGTCCTTGCCGTTCTTCTTCGCCCGGCTGGGCTGGACCCGGGGCGGTTCCCCCGGCATCTTGGGGTAGTCCGGGGGGAAGGGCAGCTCGCCGAGCCCGGAGTCCAGATCGCGCTGCCACCACGCGAGCAGCGTGTCGATCGAGCCCGGCCTCTCGTGGAATCTGGCCCAGGGGTCCCCGACGGATCGCAGCCGGTCGGGGACGGTCAGGAGGGTGAAGTCCCTCGGGCTCACGGACCCGAGCTCCTCCCATTCGATCGGGCATGACACGGGTGCGTGGGGGAGGGCCCGCGGGCTGTAGGCGCCGGCGATCGTCCGGTCGCGGTTGGCCTGGTTGAAGTCGACGAAGACCTTCTGCCCGCGCTCCTCCTTCCACCAGGACGTCGTCACCTTCTCCGGCATGCGCCGTTCGAGCTCGCGGGCCGCGGTGATCACGGCATGCCTGACGTCGAGGAACTCCCGCACGGGCTCGATCGGAGCGTAGACGTGCAGGCCGCGGTTGCCCGAGGTCTTGAGGAAGGCCGTGAGCCCGGCCTCGCGCAGGACGTTCCGCAGCTCGAGGGCAGCTGGGACGGCGTCGTCGAAGTCCGTGCCCGGCTGCGGGTCCAGGTCGATGCGCAGCTGGTCCGGGTTGTCCGAGTTGTCCGCCCGGGAGGGCCACGGGTGGAAGACGACCGTGTTCATCTGCGCGGCCCAGACCGCCGCCGCGGGCTCGTCCAGCACGAGCTGCGGATGGGACCGCGCGCTGGGATAGGTGACCATGACCGAGCGGATGAAGTCGGGGGCTCCCTTGGGCGGGTTCTTGGAGAAGAACTGCTCGCCGTCGATGGTGTCCGAGAACCGCTGCAGGGCGAGCGGGCGGTCTCCGTTCGCCGCGATGAACGCCTCGCCGACCTCCACGAGGTACCTGGCCAGGTCCAGCTTGGTGATCCCGAGCTCGGGCCACATCACGCGTCCCGGACTCGAGATGCGCACCTCGCGGGTTCCGTGGGGGCCTTCTACGGACAGGACTGTCGCCTCGGCTGCCATGGGGACGACTCTATGCTGGTGCGTGACCTGAGTCACCGAGCTATCGAAGCCGCCCGGGAGGAACCCCCATGGAATACCGTCGCCTCGGCAGGAGCGGCATGTACATCTCGGAGATCGCGTACGGCAACTGGATCACGCACGGCGCCCAGGTCGGCGTCGAGACGGCGGTGGCGTGCGTGCGCGCGGCCCTCGACGCCGGCATCACGACCTTCGACACCGCGGACGCGTACGCCAAGACGCGCGCCGAGAGCGCGCTGGGGGAGGCGCTCGACGGCGTGCGGCGCGAGTCCGTGGAGGTCTTCACCAAGGTCTTCTTCCCCACGGGGGAGGGGAAGAACGACCGCGGGCTCTCGCGCAAGCACATCATGGAGTCGATCGACGGCTCCCTCCGCCGGCTCCGCACGGACTACGTGGACCTCTACCAGGCCCACCGGTACGACTACGAGACGCCCCTCGAGGAGACGATGGCGGCGTTCGCCGACGTCGTGCACGCGGGCAAGGCGCACTACATCGGCGTCTCCGAGTGGCGGCCCGAGGAGATCCGCGAGGCGGCCGCGCTCGCGTCCGAGCTCAAGATCCAGCTCGTCTCGAGCCAGCCGCAGTACAGCATGCTGTGGCGCGTGATCGAGCCCGAGATCGTCCCGGTCTCGGAGGAGCTCGGGCTCGGCCAGATCGTGTGGTCGCCGCTCGCCCAGGGCGTGCTCACCGGGAAGTACCTCCCCGGGCAGCCGGCCCCCACGGGATCGCGCGCCGCGGACGCGCACGGCCAGCACGTCGTCGAGCGGTGGATGCGAGACGACGTCCTCGAGCGCGTCCAGCAGCTCGTCCCCCTCGCCGAGGAGGCCGGGCTGACCCTCCCGATCATGGCGCTCGCGTGGGTCCTGCAGAACCAGAACGTCTCCGCGGCCATCATCGGCGCGTCCCGGCCGGAGCAGGTCACGCAGAACGCCGCGGCCTCGGGCGTGACGCTCGACGACGACCTGCTCGCCGCGATCGACGAGGTCCTCGAGCCTGTCATCGAGCGGGACCCGGCCAAGGTCGACGTGTTCGAGGAGCGGGCCTGAGCGCGATCAGTCCTTTCCGAACGGCCCAGGCAGGGGCCTGGCCGGGAGGTCCGTCTCCGCGGGGCCCTGGATCACCGTGCCGTCGAGGGCGAAGCGCGAGCCGTGGCAGGGGCAGTCCCACGTGGACTCGCCGCCGTTGAACTCGACCGTGCAGCCCAGGTGGGTGCAGCGCGCCGAGAGGGCGTGGACTTCCCCCGAGTGGTCGGAGTATAGGGCTACGGCCTTGCCGTCGATCTCGACGACCGTCCCATGACCCGGCCGCGGGCGCGGGGGCCCGCCCGGCAGCGGAGCCGGCCCGGCCGCCGTCGTGCGCTGCCCCTGCGGGAGGCGGGACGCCGCGATCTCCCGCGTGCTGTCGAAGAGCCGCGCCCACGGAGTGTCTGCTCCCGTGATCGCGTCGGCGACGACGAGCGCGGCGGCCGTTCCGTTGGTGAGGCCCCATTTGCGCAGGCCGGTGATGGCGTAGAGGTGAGGGGAGTGGTGGGCGGTCGCGGGGAACAGCGGTCCCGCTAGGGGCAGCCCGTCCGCAGGGAGGGTGTCCTGGGTGGACCAGCGGTAGGCTGGCTCGCAGGTGCCGAGACGCTCGCGCGAGAAGGCCGCGAGCCGGGTGAAGCGGTCCCCTGAATCCCCGGAGTTTCCGCCGGCGGGGACCGCGTGGCCCTCGCCGCCCACGAGCACGTAGTCGGTGCCGCTGTGGCGCGTGGTCAGGATCGAGCGCAGGGGCTCGTCGGCGCTGATGAAGGTGCCGTCGGCCACGCTCGTAGGGGCGGGGCCCGCCGCGGGGCTCGCGACGCGCGTGGACCATGGATCGCTCGAAGACCGCGCTGCCGCCGCCGTCAATGGCCCGGGCCAGCCCGAGCAGGTACCGCACCGGATGGAACTGCGCCTGCTCGTCGAAGCGGACCGCGACCCGTGTCGCGAAGGGCAGGGGGACGTCGGTCACGAATGACGCCGGCAGGCCGAGCCGGCGGGCCAGCTCGGCCTCGGCGCGGACCCGGGCCAGCTGCTCCTCGCCCTGGGCATAGGTGTAGTTGGCGACCCGGCGGAAGCCGCACTCGATACCCTCCGTCGAGACCGTCTTCGCGATGTGCTCGATGGCGGCCTCGTTGGCCTCGCCGTAGGCGCGCGCGGCGTCCTCGCCGTGGTCCGCCGCGAGCTGCGAGTAGGCGAGGCGGTGGAGCGAGGTCACCTTGCCGGCGTGTTCCCCGTGACCCCAGTGGCGATCCGGGCGCCCTCGACGACCGCGACCGTCAGGCCCCGGCGCTTGAGGGCAAGCGCCGCCGTCAGACCCGCGATGCCGCCGCCGATGACGGCGACGTCGACCTCGACCTCTCCCTCGAGGTGCGGATAGCCGGCGGCCTCCGGCAGGGCGAGCCACAGGGAGACGGGTCTGCTCTCGGGTGCCATGGTGCCCTCCCAAATCTAAAATTGTGTTAGGCCATTTTAGACCTCAGGGCGGGGAGAGAGAAGGGCTGGCACCAACTGACGGACATTTGGGATGGGTGGGCACCCGTGCAGGATTCCTCGTCGGTGCGGCCCGGAGAGAAGGCCTGGTGGGGAGCGTCCTGGGCAGATTCCGGGAGGACGCGGGGCCGTTGGTAGCAGCGGCGGAATCGCAGCGACGATCGCCGGCAGAGGGCAACCGAGCTGATCCACCAGGTTCTGTCCAGGCCCCAACTGCCTTGTCCCGCTTGGGAGGAGAGTCAGCGTTTGGAACCCAGTTCCTCCCTGAGAACAATGTGCATGGCATGCGACCACAGGAGGGGCGTGGCCGTCGCACCCCAGCGTCGCCGCCAGAACTCAAGCATGTAGGGCGACTGCACGTGGTTCTGCACCTGCTCCGGGAGAAGCCCCTCCGGTGTCGCCGCCGCCTCGATCCAGTCGAGCATGCGTCCAGCGGTCGCGCGGTCTCCGGAGGCGACGGCGACCCACCCGTAGGTCGCGGCGAGAAGGATCCATTCACTGCCACCGTAGAAGGTGTCGCCGAGGTATCGGCGCAGGCCGCCGTCTGGGACGAGGAGTTCGTCGCGGATACGGCTGAGAGTGTTCTGGAAGAGCGGGTCGTCGACCGTGACCAGGTTGAACGGAATGGCCAGCCAGAGGAGCGAACCGTCGACACAGGTGTCACCGGGGAAGCGGATGAAGGCCCCGCCGAGGACGTGCTCGGGCCCGGTGATGCGCTGGAGGAGCTGGAGTGCGTAACGTTGCGCGGCCTCGTCCTGGAGCAGGGCGCCCATGTCACGGAGACCGGCAGCGACCGCTGCGAGACTGGAGGTATGCACGTTGCCGGGATGTTCTTCCCAGCAGTCGAAGCAGGGCGTCTCCCCGGCGACGAGCAGGTATCCGACCACGAGCTCCGAAGCATCACGCAGGACATCGTCCAATTCGCCCCCATGGGTGAGGTGATCGGCCAGTGCCCAGAGCCAGAAGCCGTAGCAGTCCGTCTGGAAGTTCGGCCACTCCTCTTCCGACTCGCCCTGCGGTTCTTCGCTGCCCTCGAGCGTGAACCGCGCGGGCAGCATCGACCGCCCGGTTATGACGCCGTTCCGGACGGCGTCCGTCGCCTCGGCGAATCGGTGGCGGTGCGAAAGCAGGGTTGCCGCGACCCAGTGGTGCCAACGCGACGCTGCATCTGCCTGCCCGGCGCGCTGCAGCGCATAGGCGCACCAGGAGCCATCCCGCAGCCAGCCGTACTGGTAGACGTCGTGGACCGGGCTCGCCGGAATGGCGCCCGTAGCGTTCTGTGCTGAGAGGAGAAGCTCGATGGAGCCGGCCGTGGTCAAGGTCATGCTGCAAGCCTCCGATGAAGTGGCGTAGAAGGACGCAACGAGACGTTCGGCGGAGTCGCCTCGTGCTCACCAGCAGCCACCTTGGTCTATCGGTCCGCCTGCGTCTAGCGGTAGCGAGATGCCTCCAAAACCAAGAGCACCAACGTCTTACACCGTGCACCGCCCGGACGAGGATCACCAAGCGGGCTGACGAGACCGCCACTGAGCGATCACAGAACGGCGCCACTTCGCGCTGCGATCCACAACAAATCCACCGGCACCGGTTCCAGCCAGACCACCCTTCCTGCTCAAGTGGCCGGTGTCCGCTAACCCCGCTAACCCAGTGCTTCAGCACCCAGGAGGCCAACCGCCGACCGCTGATTGTGTCAACTTAGGCCGGACCGACCTTCGCAATCAAAACGAAACCCACCCCTTTCGCCCTTCGGGTGGTTGTGGCTCTGGTGTGGTTGAGGCGGTAGGAGTCGGTGCCGGTTTCGATGACGGTGCCTTGCAAGGTGAGGCGGTCGACGATGGCGGCGCTGAGTCGGGGGTCGGTGAAGGTGTGGGTCCAGTCGGAGAAGCCTGCGCTAGATGCGAAGGCCTTCTCCTCGCGTTCGGTGAGGACGCAGTCCCCGTACCCGAGGGCTTCGCCTACGGGAACAGCCCCACCGAAATCGACGCTCATGTCCGTCGGCTCACTGTGCCGGGGTGCGCTCGTCACTGCGACGCAGCGTCCTGGGCAGGGGCCATGGACGCTTGTCAAGCTCTTGACCGGGATGGATCGCACCCTTAGAGTGCTGATATATGAGTCATATGTCACATTCGGCCCCGAATCGAGGTTTTGCTCTCGATGGGTGGACGCCAGTGTGCCGGAAGCGAAGGCCTTCCCGTTCCATCTCGGAGAGCAGTGATACATGACGACGCCGACATCATCTCGCGAGCCCTGCGCGGCCATTTCGGCTGGCATCGAGCCAGCCGGCATCGTCTACGGTCGCTAAGGGCTGCGGCTGTCCGTGCGTCTAGGAAACGGCGCTCTGGTGCCGTGAGCGGTTTGCGCTGAAGCCAGAAGGGAACAAATCTCAATGATCCAATTGACCAGGACGACGGCCGCCGTCGACACCTCCATATCAGAAGAGACCAGCTCCAAGTTCAAACGCCGCTTCATGGTGCGGCTTGTCGCTGTCTTCATCGGCGGGATGTTTCTCGACGGCTACATCCTCGGAATCATCGGCCCCGTCACTGGTCTCATGCGGTCAGATCTCCAGCTCGACGCACTATCTCTGGGCATGATCGCTGCAGGCCCGCTGGCTGGCATCTTCGTCGGCTCCCCGCTGGCCGGCTGGGCTACTGACAAGTTCGGACGCAAGCCCATGTTCCTCGTGGACATGGGCCTGTTCCTGGTCACCTCAGCGGCCCAGTTCTTCGTAACCTCCGGAGACGGGGCCGTGATCCAGCTGGTCATCATCCGGTTCTTCATGGGCGTCGCGATCGGCGGCGAGTACTCAATCGGTGGGCCATTGCTGTCAGAGTTCTCCCCTCCAAAGCTCCGCGGGCGATTGCTCGGGCTGACTCTGATCGCCTGGTACGTCGGTTTCATGATGGCATTCATCATCGGCACGCTCCTGCACGACGCCGGCACCCCATGGCGCCTCGTCATCGGCACGAGCACGATCATCGCATTCGTCCTGTTCCTCGCCCGCTTGGGCCTCCCGGAATCGCCGAGCTGGCTCATTACGAAGGGACGGGGTGAGGAAGCACTGGCGATCGCACGCAGATACGTCGAATCGCCCCAGATGCACAAGAGCATCACCGAAGAGATCGATCTGAGGATGCTCCAGGAGGCCCAAGCCGCACAGAGTAGGACCAAAATCAAGGGCGCCTCCTTCGGAATGCTGTTCTCGAGGCAGTACTGGCGCACCACCCTCTTCACCTCAGGTTTTTGGTTCTGCGCGGTCACTCCGTACTTCGCGATCGCGACCTTCGCCGACGAAGTGCTCCACCAATTCGGCTTCGGCGGCGGCTGGGCCGGTGGAGTCGGCCTGTCCGCACTTGCGGCCGCGGGCGTTGTCACCACCGTGCTTCTGATTGACAGGCTCGGCCGCCGAATCCTCACCGTGCCCGGGCAGTGGCTCTGCGCAGGCATCCTGCTGATCATCGGAGTCTGGGCGAACGCACCAGCGATCCTGGTGCTCGTCCTGTTTCTCGCCTTCTCCTTCTTCAATGCCGGCTACACCACGATGACCCAGGTCTATCCGGCCGAGGTATTCCCCGGCCACCTGCGCGGCATCGGCATGGGCTTCGCCGCGGCCTTCAGCCGCATCGGAGCCGCACTCGGCACCTTCGCCCTGCCATGGGCGATCAGCAACATCGGCATGGGCCCAAGCATGGTCGTAGCCGCCGCCGTCGCATTACTCGGCGCAGTCCTCTCGCAATGGCTCGCGCCTGAGACGAAGGGGCGCACCCTCGCCGAGATCTCAGCAGACTTCTCCCACTGACACCGGGACTGCACGGTGACTTCGAGTCAGAGCTAAGGCTCTGGGAGGCCCGGTTCGGATGATGTGATTGACGGCAGTCAGATCACACAGGAACTCGGAGGCAAGCCGGGCGCCAACGGCGGCGGGCCCGTCTGGCATGGAGGGGGTCTGCACTCGAAGGACCTCGACTCGGGGGCGGGAGGAGAGCTCACCTCCGGAGTCGGTCTGCGCCGTCGTGCGTCGCGAGACTCGAGGACTACGGCAGCCGGACCGGCTTGAGCTCCTCGAAGCGGTCCCCGGGTCCCGAGTTCCCCGGCCGGGAGGCGCCCCCGAACTGGTGCAGGACAGCCCATACGGCGTTGACACTATCGGCGGTCGGTAGGTACTGGGACATGGGTGCCCGCCGCATCCCCTCATGCTTGCCCCGGCCGCCTCGCGGCGCTAGCGTCCGTGCCATGGCGTCGTGGGGGCGGGTGGCCTGTGGGGTGGTGCTGGTGGTCGGAGCGTTCCTGTCGTCGGGGTGCGCCCCGCCGACGGGCGGTCTCGTGACGACCTACCGGGGCGCCCCTCCCGGCGTCGGGGCCACGCCCACGGACTTCACGCCGGTAGCCGTGTGGACTGGCCCCTCGGAGCTGTCCCTCGTCACGTACGGCAGCTCGAGCTGCCCCTACACGCCCGCCGTCATCCAGACGGGGCCCGTGGGGGACCTCGAGATCCTGCTCGACACCCCGGGAGTCGGGCCCTGCACGGACGACCTCGCGCCGACGACGAGCGTCATCGCCCTGCCAACCTCCGCCGTCGCGCACCCGCTGCACGTGCGCCTCACGTTCGCCGACTCCGACCGGGAAATGCGCCTCACCGTCAGGTAGCGGCCCTACCTGACCTTCTTCAGCGTCTCCTCGAGCGCGCCGAGGATGAGCGCGACCGCCGCCGGGGAGGCGTTCGGCCCCATGGTCCCGATTCGCCACACGGTGTCCGAGAATGCGCCGACGCCCGAGCCGATCTCGATCCCGTACCGCTCGAGGAGGTGCTCGCGCACACGCGCGGAGGAGACGCCGTCGGGCACCTTCACGGTGGTGAGGCTCGGCAGGCGATGGCCGTCCGCGGCGAAGAGCTCGAGCCCGAGCGCCTCGAGCCCGTCCCGCAGCGCGGCGCCGGCCGCCTCGTGCCGCGCCCACACGGCGTCGAGCCCCTCGGCGAGGATCCGGCCGAGGCCTGCCTCGAGGCCCGCGACCATCGTCACGGGCGCCGTGTGGTGGTAGGTGCGTGTGTGCCCCTCGGCCGCGCCGACGTACCCGCCGAGCAGGCCGATGTCGAAGTACCAGGACCGCGGGTCCCTGACGCGCCGGGCGAACGCCCGCTCCGAGACCGTGAACGGCGCGAGCCCCGGCGGGACGCCGAGGCACTTCTGCGTCCCGGCGTAGCCGACGTCGATGCCCCAGTCGTCGGCCCGGAGCTCGAGCCCGCCGATGCTCGTGACGGCGTCGACGAGCAGGAGCGCGTCGCCCTTGCCGGCGCCGAGCGCGGCGATGTCCGAGCGCACGCCCGTGGACGTCTCGGCGTGCACCGCGGCGATGACCTTGGGGTGCGGATGCGCCGCGAGGACCCGCTCGGCGTCGACCGGCTCGCCCCACGTGTGGTCCACGCGCACGACGTCGGCCCCGCACCGCCGCGCGACCTCGCACATGCGCTCGCCGAACAGGCCGTTGACCGCGACGACGGCGACGTCGCCGTCGTCGACCATGTTCACGAACGCGGCCTCCATGCCGCCCGAGCCCGTCGCCGAGACCGGCCACGTGCGCGCGTTCGCGGTGCCCCATACCCGCCGCAGGCCGTCCGAGACGCGGTCCAGCCGGTCGATGAACGCCGGGTCGAGGTGCCCGATGACGGGATGCGAGAGCGCCGCCATGACCTCTGGGTACGCGTTGCCCGGCCCGGGCCCGAAGAGGTGGCGGTACGGCAGGATCTCGGTCCGGGGCGAAGTCATGGGGCCACCCTACCCAGCGCCCCCCACCGCAACGCCGCATCGCGACACGCTGCTATCCGGACCGAATAGCGGCGTGTCGCGATGCGGCGTTGGGAGGCGAATCAGTCCGCGGCCGCCGCCACCGGGACCGTCGCGCCGCGGAAGAACTCCGGGTTCTTCGCACGGTAGGCGAGCATGAGCACCACGCCGAGGGCGAGGATGCCGACGCCCACGATGAACACGAGCCCCACCCCGCCGATCTCGGAGCCGGAGCCGAAGGCCGGGTCGATCGAGTCCACGGCGGTCTGGACGAACACGACCGCGAGGCCGATCCCGCCCAGGAGCGGCAGGACGAGGCGCAGGACGGTGTGGCGCGCCGAGGCGAACCACGTGTGGCGGAAGTACCACACGCAGGCGAACGCCGTCACGGAGTAGTAGAAGCAGACCATCATGCCCAGGGCCATGATCGTGTCGTTGAGCACATTGTCGCTCAGGAGCCGCATGGCCACGTAGAACGCGGCCGAGAGGCCGCCCGCGGCCAGGACCGCGACGCGCGGGACGCCCTTGGAGTCGGTGCGGCGCAGCGGCTCCGGCAGGGCCTCGTAGAAGCTCATCGCCTGGAAGGTGCGGGCCGGTCCGATCATCGTCGCCTGCAGCGACGACGCTGAGGAGGTCAGGACGGCGAGCGAGAGCAGGATCGCGAGCGGGCCCATGACGGGGCCGGCGAGCGAGGTCAGCACATTCTCCGAGATCTCCTCGTTGCCCAGGCCGAGGCCCTCGGTGCCGACGCCGGCGAACATGAGCGAGGCGATCGACGTCGCGAGGTAGATGACGAGGATCGCGACGGCGGTGACGGTCGCGCCGACGCCGGCCGTGCGGTGCCCGCCCTTCGTCTCCTCGTTCATGGTCAGGCACATGTCCCAGCCCCAGAAGAGGAAGATGGACAGGCTCATGCCGGCCGCGAACGCGCCGAAGTCGGGGATCTGGGTGACGTCGAACCAGGACCAGTCGAACGGGATGGCCGTCTCGGACGCGCCGCCGGTGGCCTTCGCGATCGCCATGCCCGAGTAGAGCAGCAGGACGCCGACCTGGAAGACGAGCAGCACGATCTGGACGTTGCGCGCGGTCTCGAGGCCGCGGGCGCTGACCCACACGGCCACCGCCATGAACGCGAGGCACGTGAGGATGTTCACGAGCTTGTCCTGGCCGAGGTCCGCGAGTGCCGCGTCGCCCGTGACGTCGGCGAGGAAGAGGTAGAAGAAGTCCACCGCGACGCCGGCCAGGTTGGACAGGACGATGATGTTCGCGGCGAGGAAGCCCCAGCCACCCATCCAGCCGACCCACGGCCCGAAGGCCTTGGACGCCCACGTGAACGTGGTGCCCGAGTCGGGAAGGGCCGCGTTGAGCTTCTTGTAGGCGAGGGCCACCATGAACATCGGGATGAACCCGAGCAGGAGCACGATCGGCACCTGCGGGCCGACCGAGCCGGCCGTTGGGCCGAGGCTCGAGGTGATGGCGTAGGCCGGCGCGACGGTCGCGACGCCCATGACGATGATCGCCAGGAGGCCCACCTGCCCGCCGCGGAGGCCCTTGCCCCCGAGCTCGTGTTTTCCGACCGTCACATCCGTAGTGTGCAGGGCCATGTCAGATCCTTCCCACAGCCCGCGCGTCAGCGCGGGGCTGCTGCTGGGTGATGCAGTGGATCCCGCCCCCACGGGAGAAGATGGCGCGGGCGTCGACGGCGCTCACGTGCCGCCCGCGGTAGGCGTCCGCGAGGAGGCGCAGCGCCTTCTCGTCGTGCGCGTCGTTGAACGAGCAGGCCACGAGGCCGCCGTTCACCGCGACGTGGTTGAGGTAGCTCCAGTCCACCCAGTCCTCGCCGTCGTGCAGCTGGGCCGGGGCGGGGACCTCGATGATCTCCCACGGCCGTCCGTCCGCCGTCCGCGAGGCGTGCAGGGCCTCGAGGATCTCGCCCGTGACCTCGTGGTCCGGGTGCTCGGGGTGGTGCTGGACGTGGACCAGGAGCGTGCCGGGCCGCGGGATCGCCGCGACGAGGTCGACGTGGCCGCGAGTGCCGAAGCGCTGCGAGTCGCGGGTGAGGCCCCGGGGGAGCCAGATCGCGTGGCGCGCCCCGATGGTCAGGGCGAGCTCCGCCTCGACCTCGGCCTTCGTGATCCCGGGGTTCCGGCCCGGGTCCAGCTGGACGGTCTCGGTCAGCAGCACGGTGCCGAGGCCGTCGACGTGGAAGCCGCCGCCCTCGTTCACGAGCCGGCTCGGGACGTGCTCGGCGCCCGCGGCCTCGGACACCGTCCGGCCGATCTCGGCGTCGTGCCCCCACGTGGCCCAGTCCTGCTGGCCCCAGCCGTTGAAGACCCAGTCGACGGCGCCGAGCCCGGGGCCGCCGTCGGCCGCCGCGTCCTCGCCCGTGCCCAGCACGAAGCTCGGCCCGATGTCCCGCATCCACGCGTCGTCGAGCTCGGCCTCGAGCAGGTCCACGCGCGGGTCGAGGTAGGCCCGGGCGATCTCGCGGTCCTCGCGCCGGACCACCATCGTGACCGGCTCGAACCGGCGCGCCGCATGGGCGACGGCGGCCCAGGCCGCGCGGGCCTCGTGCGCGTCCTCGTCCGTCTCGCCGAGCGTGTAGCCCTGGGACGGCCACGCCATCCAGAGTCGCTCGTGCGGGTCCGTCTCCGCGGGCATGTGCCAGCTCATGCGCTCGCGCCTTCCAGCGCGGGCTCCTGTGCTGGTGTCTCTGCTGCCCCCGGCGAGGCGGACGACGACGGCGCGCGGCCGGCGTCGCGCGCCTCACCTTCGTGCCGCACAGCTGAGGCGGTCCCGAAAGGCTGCGACGGGTCCACGGGCGCGGTGAGCGCGGCGTAGGTCTCGGGGCGGCGGGTCGTGAGGAAGGGGAAGAGCGTGAGCCAGTCGCGGCGCGCGTCGAGGTCGAGGTCCGCGACGAGCACGCACGAGCCTTCGCGCGGGGCGCGGGCGAGGATGCGGCCGTACGGGTCGGAGATGAACGAGGAGCCGTAGAAGGTCACGAGGCCCTCGGAGCCCCAGCGGTTCGGGACGACCATGAAGGTCCCGTTCGCGATCCCGTTGCCCACGATCACCTGGCGCCAGAGCGGCTCGGTGTCGAAGTCGGGGTGGCCGGGCTCGGAGCCGATCGCCGTGGGGTAGGCGAGGATCTCGGCGCCGGCGAGCGAGTAGACGCGGGCGAGCTCGGGGAACCACTCGTCCCAGCAGGTCGGGAGGCCGATGCGGGCGCCTCCGAGCTCGGCGGGGGAGTGGACGAGGTATCCGTTGTTCTCGATCTGCGGCGTGGCCGGGTGCGGGCCAGGCTGTTGGGGTCCGGGGCGGAAGAACCTGTCCTCGTAGTAGCCCTCGGTGACGGGGATGTGCAGCTTGTCCGTCGCGGCGAGGAGCGTGCCGTCCGGCCCGACGAGGATCGCGGTGTTGTAGCCGAGCTCGTCGCCGGCCTCGCCCTTGCGGTAGAGGCTCGCGTGGACGCAGAGGCCGTGCGCGGCCGCGGTTCGGCGGGCGAAGGCGAGCGTGCGGCCAGTCTCGAGGTCCTCGGCGAGGCTGCTCGGGGTGTAGTCGGGGAGGGTGTCCGCGGGGTAGCGGGAGAGCGTGAGCTCGGGGAGGAAGACGACCTTCGCGCCGCGCTCGGCGGCCCGGCGGATGCCGTCCTCGAGCTCGGCCTCGGTCTCGGCCGGGTCCTCGTGCCAGCGGTGCTGGACGAGCGCGACGCGCAGCGGGGCGCGGCGGGCTGCGCTGTCGGCGTTCTCCTCGGTGCGGGCCCACGACACCGGGGGCTGCAGGGCAAGGATCTCGTGCATGGGGAAGTCCTTTGGTGATAAATGAATGACGTTCGTTTATTAGAGCAGTGGCGCAGGCCACTGGTCAACCCCCGCCTCCCAAGATGCGGGGTCACCTCCCAGCGTTGCGGGGTCATGTCCCTGCGATGTGGGGTCACCTCTCAACGTTGCTGGGTCACCTCTTAGAGATCCGGGGTCACACGTGCGCCTAGACTTCTGCGAGTCGGGGCGAGGGTCCCCGCGGAAAGAGGCGGGGCCGTGACGCCACCAGAGCCGCGACGCAGGGGTCGGCCGACGACGCCCCTCCTGTCGCGCGGGAAGATCACCTCGGCGGCGCTCGCCGTGATCGGCCGCGCCGGGTACGACGGGCTCACGATGGCGGCGCTCGCCCGCGAACTCAAGACGGCGCCCTCGGCCCTCTACAACCACGTGAAGTCCAAGGACGAGGTCCTGAACTGGGTCCAGGACGACGTCAACCAGACCATCGATGTCTCGCGCTTCGCCACCGACCCGTGGGACCAGGCCATTGCGCGCTGGGCGCGTTCCTACCGTGACGCCTTCGCCGAGCACGCGCCGCTCATCCCCGTCATCGCCGTCCTGCCGATCACCGGTGCGCCGCACACGCTCACCATGTACGACACGGTCGCGGAAGGCCTGCGCCGCGGCGGGTGGCCGGAGGACCTGGTCGTGGACGCCATCGTCGCGGTCGAGTCGTTCGTGCTCGGCTCCGCCATGGACGTCGCGGCCCCCGAGTGGATCTTCGACGTCGGCGCCGAGGGGCACCTTGCGCCGACCTTCGCCGCCGCGGTCGCCGCGCGGCACGGCCGCGGGACCAGCGCTGCCGACGACGCCTTCGCCCTCGGCCTCAACTCCCTCATCGCGGGCCTCCGGGCCACTCTGGCTGCCACTCTTGCGGCCCGCGGCTGATTCGAGACCCCGCATCGCTGGGAGGTGACCCCGGAATGCTGGGAGGTGACCCCGGAACGCAGGGAGGTGACCCCGGAACGTGGCCGGGGGTTTCCGCGGCCGCAGTAAATGAACTATATTCATTTTAGAGACTCCCCACACCCTTCGAAAGGAACACCCCATGTCAGGCGAGCAGCAGACGCCGCAGTCCCTCCAGGCCGACGTCGACGTCGTCGTCGTCGGCGCCGGCCCCTCCGGCCTCATGGCCGCCCGCACCCTCACCCGCGCGGGCGAGAAGGTCGTGGTCCTCGAGGCCCGCGACCGCGTCGGCGGCCGCACCTGGAGCGACACGATCGAGGGCGCCTTCCTCGAGATCGGCGGCCAGTGGGTCAGCCCGGACCAGACGGCCCTGCTCGGCCTCCTCGAGGAGCTGGGCAAGGAGACCTACCCCCGCTACCGCAAGGGCGCCTCGGTCTACATCGCGACCGACGGCACCCGCACCGTCTACGAGGGCGAGGACTTCCCGGTCGCGCCCGGCACCCTGGCGGAGGTCGATCGGCTCACCGCGATCCTCGACAGCCTCGCCGCCGAGATCGGCGCCGAGGAGCCGTGGGCCCACCCCCAGGCCCGCGAGCTCGACACGGTCTCCTTCCAGCAGTGGCTCCGCGCGCAGTCCGCGGACGAGGAGGCCTGCCACCTCATCGGGCTCTTCATCGCCGGCGGCATGCTCACCAAGCCCGCGCACTCGTTCTCGGCCCTGCAGGCCGTGCTCATGGCCGCCTCGGCCGGCTCGTTCAGCAACCTCCTCGACGAGGACTTCATCCTCGACCGCCGCGTGGTCGGCGGCATGCAGTCCGTGAGCGAGGCCATGGCCGCCGAGCTCGGCGCCGCCGTGAAGCTCGGCGCGCCCGTCCGCGCCATCGCATGGGGCGAGGACGGAGTCCGCGTGACGGCCGACGGCGTGACCGTCGCCGCCCGCCGCGTCATCCTCGCCGTGCCCCCGACGCTCTACTCGCGCATCTCCTACGAGCCGCCGCTCCCGCGCCGCCAGCATCAGCTCCACCAGCACCTCTCGATGGGCTTCGTGATCAAGGTCCACGCCGTCTACGACCGCCCGTTCTGGCGCGAGGCCGGCCTCTCCGGCACGAGCTTCGGCGCCGGCCAGCTCGTCCAGGAGGTCTACGACAACACGAACCACGGCGACGAGCGCGGCACCCTCGTCGGCTTCGTCTCCGACGAGAAGGCGGACGCCCTCTTCGCCCTCCCCGCCGGGGAGCGAAAGGAGAAGATCCTCGCCTCGATCGCCGACTACCTCGGCCCCGAGGCCCTCGCGCCGGAGGTCTACTACGAGTCCGACTGGGGCTCGGAGGAATGGACCCGCGGCGCCTACGCCGCGAGCTTCGACCTCGGCGGCCTCTCCCGCTACGGCGCGGACCAGCGCACGCCCGTCGGCCCGATCCACTGGGCCTGCTCCGACCTCGCGGCCGAGGGCTACCAGCACGTCGACGGCGCCCTCCGCGTCGGCCAGAAGGCGGCCGAGGAGGTGCTCGCAGAAATGCGGACGCGGACGACGGCGTAACGCCCCGGGGCGGCGGGGGCACGACGGCGCGTGCCCGGCGCCGTCGCTGCCTCGCCACCCCGGCGTGTCCTTCCCACGGGCGGCCCGCCGTCGCACGATGGACTGTGACCGAAGGAGTGACGATGAGCACGCCGAGCCGCCGCGCCGTCCTTCAGCTCGTCGGGGCTGCGTTCGGCGCGGCGGCGCTCGGGGGCTGCGGCCACGAGGACGGCCGCACCACCCTGACGTTCTTCCAGTTCAAGCCGGAAGCGAAGCAGCACTTCCAGGGCCTGGCCCGCGAGTTCGAGGCCCTCAACCCGGACCTCAGGATCGTCGTCGACACCGTGCCGGACCCCGAGACGGCCCTGCGCACGCGCCTCGTCAAGGACGACATGCCCGACGTCCTGACCCTCAATGCCAACGGGACCTTCGGGGAGTTCGCCTCGGCCGGGGTCTTCGCGGACTTCGCCGAGGAGCCCGTGCTCGACGGCGTGAAGCCGGCGTACGTCGACGTCATCCGCGAGCTGGGGGCCGGCTCGTCGGGCGCGGTGAACGGCGTCCCCTTCGCGGCCAATACGAGCGGGGTCCTGTACAACGAGGAGCTCTTCGCCCGCCACGGCGTGGCGGTCCCCGAGACGTGGGACGCGCTCCTCGCGGCGGCCCGCGCCTTCGAGGACGCGGGCGTCACCCCGTTTTACGGCATGCTCGCCGACGCCTGGACGGCGCAGGCGGCGCTCTCGCCGCTCGTGTCCCAGACCATTCCGGAGGACTTCTTCCGCCGCCGCTTCGCCGGCGAGGCCACCTTCGAGGAGGGCTTCCGGGAGGCGGCGGGCAAGCTCGCCGCGCTGTTCGAGCACACCCAGCCGGACCCCGTCGCCACCGGCTACGAGGACGGCACGGCCGCGTTCGCCCGGGGGGAGTCGGCGATGCTGCTCCTGGGCAGCTACGCCGTGCCGCAGATCCGCTCGTTCAAGCCAGCGTTCGAGGTCGGGAGCTTCGCGCTCCCGGCCACCAACGATCCGCAGGCGACGACGGTCGTCTCGGGTGTCGACGTCGTCATCACCGCCGGGGCCCAGGGCAGGCACCCGGAGGAGGTCCGCCGCTTCATCGACTTCCTCATGCAGCCGGCGACCGTCCGCGCCTACGCCGACGCGCAGGTGGCCGTTCCCGCCCTCGAGGGCATCTCGAACGACGATCCGGCGCTGGCCGGGATGCAGCCGTACCTCGACCAGGAGCGGATCGTGGGCTTCTTCGACCACCAGTTCATCCCGGCGATCCCGCTCGGGGCCCTGCTCCAGCAGTTCCTCATCGACCGGGGCACGCTGAAGTTCACGCGGGCGCTCGACGACGCGTGGGACAAGATCGCCCGGCGCCGCACGTGGGGCCTCGGGGCGGTGGAGTCCTGATGGCCGTGAGGACAGTCAGGGGCGCCCCGGAGGCGGCGGCCGCTCGGGCCGCGGGGGCACGCCGGCGCCCGCCCCGGAGCGGGAGCGCCATCTACTGGATGGTCCTGCCGGCCGCGGGGCTCTTCTTCGTGTTCCACACGCTGCCCGTCCTGCAGGGCATGTTCTACAGCCTCACGGACTCGCCCGGGTACGGCGACTGGAGCTTCGTGGGGCTGTCCAACTATGCGGCACTGTTCACCGACGAGCGCATCCGCTCGGCCTATCTGTTCACGTTCCAGTTCGCGATCGTGTCCACGGTCCTCGTCAACGTCTTCGCGCTGGCCCTGGCCGTCGGGCTCACGGGGCGCATCAGGTTCAGGAGCGCGCTCCGGGGCCTCTACTTCGTCCCGAACGTCTTGGCCGTCCTCGTGATCGGCTACGTGTTCAACTACCTGTTGACCAACTCGCTTCCCGAGATCGCCTCGGCCCTGGGCATCCAGCGTCTGTCCAGGTCGATCCTCGCCGACCCCGAGCTCGCGTGGATCGGCGTCGTCGTCCTGGCCGTGTGGCAGGCCGTCGCGTTCAACATCATCATCTATATCGCCGGTCTGCAGACCATCCCGGCCGAGCTCTACGAGGCCGCGGCCATCGACGGCAGCGGGCCGTGGCGCCGGTTCTGGTCCGTCACGTTCCCGCTCATCGGGCCGTTCTTCACGCTGAACATGGTCCTGTCACTCAAGAACTTCCTGCAGGTCTTCGACCACATCGTGGTCATGACCAACGGCGGTCCCGGCACGTCCACCGAGTCCGTCTCCCTCGTGATCTTCAGGGGCGGCTTCCAGGGCGGCGAGTACGGCTACCAGATCGCCAACGCGGTCGTCTTCATGGTCGTGCTCGTCGTGTTCGCCCTGGTCCAGTTCCGGGTCCTCAGGCGTGACGAGGTGACCGCGTGACGTCCCAGCCGGTCCCGCGGACCGGGCCCGCCCGCCCGGGTGCCGCCCGCCGTCGTCCGTTGGACCGCCGGGTCAACTGGTGGCTCACGGCCCTCCTGCTCGTGCTGTCCCTGACCATCCTGATCCCGCTCTACTTCACCGTGGTCACGGCCCTCAAGACGCCGGACCAGCTCGGCGGGAGCGGCTTCGACCTGCCCACGGAGGTGCGCTGGGAGAACTTCGCCGACGCCTGGACGCTCACCAACTTCCCGCGGGCGGCGCTCAACAGCGCGCTCATCACGGTGGGCGCCGTGGCGCTGACCATCCTCACGAACTCGATGGTCGCCTACGCGATCGCGCGGAACATGCACCGGCGGCTGTTCAAGGCCCTCTTCTTCTACTTCATCTCGGCGCTCTTCGTGCCGTTCCCGATCCTCATGCTGCCGGTGGCCAAGCAGACGGCCATCCTCGGCCTGGACAGCCAGCTCGGGCTGATCCTCCTGTACGTCGTGTACGGCCTGTCCTTCAACATCTTCATCTTCACGGCGTACATCCGCTCCATCCCGATCGAGCTCGAGGAGGCTGCGCGGATGGACGGCGCGGGCACGTGGGGCGTGTTCTGGCGCGTCGTGTTCCCGCTGCTCACGCCCATGAACGCGACCGTCGGCATCCTGACGTGCCTCTGGGCCTGGAACGACTTCCTCCTCCCGCTCGTGATCGTCTCGGACCCCGAGCGCGCCACGCTCCCGCTGGTCCAGTACGTCTTCCAGTCCCAGTTCCAGACCAATTACACGGTGGCCTTCGCGTCCTACCTCATGGCCATGGCCCCGCTGCTCATCGTCTACGTCTTCGCCCAGCGGTGGGTCATCTCCGGGGTCACGCGCGGGGCGGTCAAGTGACGCGCACGGCTCCGAGGACGCTCCACACGGCGCCCGGGCTGTGGTAGACGGGCGTGAGGCCCTCGCGGCGCACGACGTCGGCCATCGCCTCGGGCGGGTGGACGAAGCCGCGGAAGGCGCGCCTCTGGAGCACCATGCTGGCGGTGTCCCAGGCCAGCAGGAGCCGCGTGAGCAGGTTCCGCGGCGGGTAGCTGAAGACGATCGCGCGGCGCGCATGCCCGGCGGCCGCGCTGAGCAGTCCCTCGTAGTCGGGGTAGCAGCACACCACCTGGTGGAGGACGACGACGTCGGCCGGCTCGACGGCGTCGGGCGCCTCGGCGATGTTCACGCCGACGCGCCGCCGGACCCGTGCGCCGACGCCGGCCTGCGCGATGAGCCGGGCCGCGTCGGCCTCGTATTCGGGGGAGAGCTCGAGGTTGGTCGTGCGGGCCGCCCCGCGCTTGAGCAGTTCGAGCTGGATCACGCCTGTGCCGCCGCCGATCTCCAGGACGCTCACGCGCTCGAGGCCGCCCGGGAGCGAGTCCTCGAGGAAGGAGATGAGGCGCCCCTCGATCCTGGTCAGGCCGCGCCGCTCGTATCGGACGGCGACACCGTGCGCGAACCGCGCGGTGAAGACCTCGTTGTACCGCGACAGGTCAACCCTGGGATCGCGGGGCGCGTTCCCCGGGCTGCAGCACCCGGACATGCGTCAAGTATGCGCCGCTGCCGGGAGCTGGGACAGGCGGGACGAGGTCCGGGAGCGCGCCCGGCGCGGCTCAGGTCCGGACCGCGCCGACCACGTGCCACGCGGGCCCGCGGTGCAGAATGACCGGCTCGAGGCCGTGGGCGCGCACGACGGCGAGCATCGCCTCGGGCGGGTGGACGAAGCCGCGGTAGCTGCGGCCCAGGAGCTTCAGGATCAGGTTGCCGAGGCCGACCATCGCCCGCGTGGGCGGGTTCCGCGGCGGGTGGCTGAACACGAGGGCCCGCCGCGCGTGGTCGGCGGCGGCGCCGAGGAGCGCCTCGTAGTCCGGGTAGCAGCACACGACGCGGTGGAGGACGACGGCGTCGGCCGGCTCGACGGCGTCGGGCGCCGCCGCGAGATCCACGCCGAGGCGCCGCCGGACGCGGCCGACGAGGCCCGCCCGCTCGATGAGGCGGGCGGCGTCCGCCTCGTAGGCGCGGGAGAGCTCGAGGTTCGTGGCGGTCGCCGCGCCGCGGGCGAGGAGCTCGAGCTGGATCTCGCCCGCTCCGCCGCCGACCTCGAGGACGCTCGCGCCCGCGAGGCCGCCCGGCAGGTCCTCGAGGAAGCCGACGAGGCGCCGCTCGACGCCCGTGAGTCCCCGCCGCTCATACCTGCGCGAGACGCTGCGCGAGAAGCGGGAGGTGAAGATGGCGTTGTAGCGGTCGGGGTCGGAGTCGTCGGGGGGGTCCTGGGGTCCGCAGCAGCCGGCCATGCCACCAGTATGCCGGGTTCGCGTTTCGGGGGCGTAGGCGGCGGGCAGATGATACGCCTCCGGCCGCGATCGCGCAGCACCCTTGCCTCATCCGGACCTCGGGTGGATCATCTGTTCCACCCACCGGCGAGTCACCTGGCTCGAGGGGCGAGGAGGGACCATGAACGGCTACAGCCTGTTTGGCCACGCGGTCGCGGCCGTCGGGGTCCTGCTGGGCTTCCTGCTCAGCCAGCGATGGCCGCTGAACCGCCCCGTGCCCTGGAAGCCGCTCGCCCTCCTGCTGGGGACCACGACCGGGCTCATCCTCCTGGGCGGCGCCGTCATCTGAGCCGGACGCCTCCCTGAATGCGGGCAAAGAGATAGCCCCGGGACCGGTGGAGAACCACTCGATCCCGGGGCCTTTGGTTGCGGGGACAGGATTTGAACCTGCGACCTCTGGGTTATGAGCCCAGCGAGCTACCGAACTGCTCCACCCCGCGGCGCTTGATCAACGATACACGGTCGGAGCTCCCGACGCCAATCAGCCTCAAATCCCGTCAAACAGTGCCATCGGGACTCGTCTGGTCTGGCGGTTGGTCCTCCACAGGTACGCAGGACGGCGTGTCCTCCACATGGCGCCTCCGCCGCCTGCCGCTGTGGGCCCGTCGCCGGAAGGCTGGGCGAGGGACACGTTGGCCGACGGAAGGACGAACCGATGGACCACTGCGCGACGAGCCCGGGCACCGTGGAGTCGCTCGAGGCCGAGCTGCGGGAGCTCTCTCACCTGATGATGGCGCCGAGGTCGGGGGAGTGCCTGCCGTGCTACCTCCTGCGGATCGTCGGCGACGGCTGCCGGGGCCATACCGTCACGGACCACTGGCGCCGTATGGCGGCGCCGAACGCCGTGAGGCTCCGCCGGATGCTCTCGGATCTGGGCGCGTGCTGCTGCGAGTGCCAGGTGTTCGCCTGGGTCTACGACATTCGTCCCGCCTTCAAGGAGCTTTTTGTTGCGGCCGCGCGTCGCGGCGATCTCGAACCTCCCCACTGCCGAGGCGTGCGCCCCGGCAGTGTCCAGCCGTGCATCTACTGGGAGCGCAAGCTGTTCTGCGAGTCTCACCAGCCCAAGGGGTGCTGGTGAGAGGCGGACGGCGGGCCGGAACCCGTTGGTTCCGGCCCGCCGTCGTGCGTGGTGCACGCCAGGCAAGCAGCCTCGGCCGAGATGGGCGTCAGCCGAGGTGGTCGACGAGCTGCCCCGCGATGCCGTTGTAGCTGCCCGGGGTCAGGGCGAGGAGGCGCGCCTCCGCTTCGGCGGAGAGGCCGAGCCCCGAGACGAACTCCTTCATGCGGGCCGCGTCCACGCGGTGGCCGCGGGTGAGGTCCTTGAGGCGCTCGTAGGGGTTGTCCATGCCCGGCACGCCCGCGATCGCCTCGGCGCGCATGACCATCTGGATCGCCTCGGCGAGGACCTCCCAGTTCTCGTCGAGGTCGGCGGCGAGCACGTCCTCGGCGACGTCGAGCCGCTCGAGGCCCTTCGCGACGTTGGAGATGGCCAGGAGCGAGTGGCCGAAGGCGACGCCGATGTTGCGCTGGCTCGAGGAGTCCGTGAGATCGCGCTGCCAGCGCGAGGTCACGAGCGTCGCGCCGAGGGTGTCGAGCAGGGCCGCCGAGATTTCGAGGTTGGCCTCGGCGTTCTCGAAGCGGATCGGGTTGACCTTGTGCGGCATGGTCGAGGAGCCGGTGGCGCCCGCGACGGGGATCTGCGCGAAGTAGCCGATCGAGATGTAGCTCCAGATGTCCGTGCACACGTTGTGCAGGATCCGGTTGAAGCGGGCGATGTCGGCATACAGCTCGGCCTGCCAGTCGTGGCTCTCGATCTGGGTGGTCAGCGGGTTCCACGTGAGGCCGAGGCCCTCGACGAAGGTCTTGGAGACCTCCTGCCAGTCCGCCGTGGGGACCGAGGCGTAGTGGGCGGCGTAGGTGCCGGTCGCGCCGTTGATCTTGCCGAGGTACTCGGTGCGCGTGATCCGGTCGAGCTGGCGGCCGAGGCGGTGGGCGATGACCGCGAGCTCCTTGCCGAGGGAGGTCGGGGTGGCGGGCTGGCCGTGGGTGCGGGAGAGCATCGGCACGTCCTTGTTGGCGCGGGCCATCTCCGCGACCTGCTCCACGAGCGAGCGGGCCGCCGGCAGCCACACGTCCTCGACGGCGCCCTTGACCCCGAGCGCGTACGAGAGGTTGTTGATGTCCTCGGACGTGCAGCCGAAGTGCACCATCGCGGTGAGGCTGGCAATGCCGAGGGACTCGAGGCGGCGGCCGATGTAGTACTCGACGGCCTTGACGTCGTGGACCGTGACGGCCTCGATGTCCGCAAGTTCCTTTACCGAGGCGGCGTCGAACTCCGTGACGACCTTCCGCAGGCCCTCCTCTTGCTCCGCCGTGAGCGGCCCGGCGCCCGGCAGGACGCTGTTGCGGGTCAGATGGATGAGCCACTCGACCTCGACGGCGACGCGGTCCCGGTTGAGCGCCGCCTCGGACAGGTAGTCGACGAGGGGAGCGGTCGCGGCCTGGTAGCGGCCGTCGAGCGGGCCGAGGGCGATGTGCTGCCCGGTGGCCGCGCCGGCGGCGGCGAGGGACAGACGTCCGGAGGGGGTGCGCGAAGGGGAGTCAGCCATGGCCTCCATTCTTCCATGAGCCCTCAGGGCGGCCTTCCACGGGCCTGTCATTCTCCCTCCACAGGCGCCCTTGGGCCGGGTTGTCCACATACGACGGCGACGGCCGCGGTGGGTGCTCGAGGCGCCCCTAGCGTGGTGGCAGGCGGGGCGGAGGACCCCGCTTCAGGGGGGAGAACACCATGGACGGCAGCTCTTCGAGCTTGGATGATCCGAGGCCGCGCTGCGGGCATGACGAGACCGCGCTCCGCGTTGCGGCAACCGAAGTTTCGGCAGCGGGCGAGGACGTCGAGCGGGCCAAGAGGGCCATCGCCCGGGCCAATGGTGTCCCCTGGTCCGGTCCCGCGGCGGCTGCCTTTCGGCGCTCGACCCTCGCCCTGACGCTCCAGCTCGGCCTTCTCGCAGGCGGTCTTGCCGGCCTCGCCATCACGTTGTCGAACATGCAGGCTGAGACCTCGGCCTGCCCTGGCGCCGCGGCAGGGGCGCCGACGCTGCCTCTCTTCCGCGACCCGACGACGCCGCTGGTGCCCGGCCGGAGCACCCCGCTGTTGCCCTTGGCCTCGCAGGCGCCGATCTTTGCGCGGATCGCCCCCACGCCGGTCCCCACAGGGCCCTCTGGGGCACCGCCCGCATCATGGGAGGCGTGCCGGTGAGAGCCGCCGGTGCAGACGATGATTGGCGGAAGGAGCGTGACCCTTCGACGTTCATCGTGACGGGAGGCGCGGCCTTCGCGGTCAACACCGAGGCCCTGGACGCTGCCACGGGCGAGCTCGAAGCCGCGGCGAGGGACATCGAGTCCACCCGGGCACGGCTCGAGTCGGCGCGGCGGGCCGTGTGGCGTGGAGCCTGCGCGGCCTCGACGGCGGCCGCCCGCTTCGACCTGGATGCAGCGGGCCTCGTGGGCGAGGCCGCCCGAGCTGGACGTGAGGCCAGCAAGATCGCACAGGCCACGGCCGGGGCCCGCGAGGCCTACGAAGCGGAAGAGACCTGGCGCGCTACCGCAACTGCAGGGCTGCAGCTCGCAGGGCTGGGGGTGCTCAACGGCCTGCCCGTGCTTCTCGCTTCGTCCCCGCAGGCATGGGCCTTGTTCCTTCGGGGCAACCCGGCCAGGGACGTGTCGAGGGCGGTCCGTGACGCGGGCGACGCGCTGGGGCTCATCGCGGGATCGGCCACTGACCGAGTGAGTGTCGTGCGGAGCTCGGTCCGGCCAGGAGCGGCAAACCCTGCGACCTTCTCCTACGCCGGCGAGAGCCTGCGCCAGGCCCAGGGGACCGCACCCCTCGAGGATGGCACGAGGGTTCCGCCTTCGTCGGTCATCGTCGAGCGTGTCCCGCGGCCGGACGGATCCACGGCCGTCATGCTCACCGTGCCCGGAACCCAGTCGTGGGACCCGGATGACACGTCAGGGAATGTCTTCGACTCGGAGGGGAACCTGGACGCGCTCGCGGGCGCCGACAGCCACGCGCGGCAGCTGATTGAACGTGCGCTCGCGGACCAGGAGCTCGGCGAGGATGACGTCGTCATCGTCAACGCCCACAGCCAGGGCGCCCTGCACCTCTTTGGGCTCCTCGAGGACGAAGGATTCCGCGCCCGCTATCCGATCGTGGCCGTGACGGTCCTGGGCGGCGCACCGCGGCAGTTCGACGTGCCCGACGACATCGCGGTGCTCCATATCTCCAACGTCGACGACGTCCTGCCCTCGATCTCGGCGGACGTCCCCGCGCCGCGGCCCAACATCGTCGACGTCGTGACGCCCGCACATGCAGACCGCGAACCCTGGCAGCCCATCCCCGAGACGGTCGTCAAGGCCCACGCCATCGACCGGTACGCCATCGACGCCAACGCCTTGGACCGCTCGACCGATCCGTCAGTCATCGCCTACGCAGCAGGCCTTGGAGTCTTCCTCGGCGGCGCCGCGGCGGGGCCGCGGGAGCGATACGTCTACACGGCCTCGGACACCACCACGAAGCCGCGGGCGCGAGAGCGCCAAGGCCTGGACGCCAATGGGCTCCGCTGATCCAGCCGAGACGGGCGCGTCCAGCCGAGACGGGGCGCGTCCAGCCGAGGCGGTCGTCGTGCCGGCGGGCTGCCTAGCGGTCCGCGCCGGCGATCTTGCCCGCGAGGGCGGCGACGATCGAGGTGATGAGAGCTCCCAGGATGGCTGTCCAGAAGAAGGAGTCGATGGTCAGCTGCACTGGCGTGTAGGTCGAGAGCCAGGCCGTGAGGGCGAGCATGGCCGCGTTGATCACAAGGGCGAACAGCCCGAGCGTGAGGCACGTGATCGGGAGCGAGAGGAGGGAGACGATCGGCCGGATGAGGGCGTTGACGAGGCCGAAGATGATCCCGACGAACAGATAGGCAAGGACAGTCCCCACCGTCCCGCTCGCATCGCCCGCACCGGCCTCCGCGGCCGCCTGGGTGGTTGCAGTGGAGGTGATATCCATGCCCGGAAGGAGCCATGCGGCCACCCACAGGGCAAGGGCGTTGACGAGGACCCGGAGCAGGAACTGCTTCATGGGGCCATGCTTGCACAGCAAGCTGTGCAGCGGCCCGCGGCTACGCTAGACCCCATGACCTCACCGCTGAACCAGAACGACGGCGCCAACGACGCCGCCGTCGTCCCCGGCCCCGCAGGCGTCACCCCCCGCCCAGTCGTGGACCGGCTCCCCAAGTACGCGGCCGGGAAGCCCCCGGTGCCCGTCGAGGGGCTCACGAGCTACAAGCTCTCCTCGAACGAGAACCCGCTCCCGCCGATCCCGGGCGTGCTCGAGGCCATGGCCCGCGAGACCGCCGTCAACCGCTACCCCGACCCGGTCTCGGGCCGGCTGCGCGCGGCGCTCGGTGGCTTCCTCGGCGTGCCGGAGGAGGACATCGTGGCCGGCGCCGGGAGCCTCGGCGCGCTGAATCAGCTGCTCGCGGCCTTCGCCGGCCACCGTGAGGACGGGACGCAGGACGAGGTCGTCTACGCCTGGCGCTCCTTCGAGGCCTACCCGATCTCGGTCGGCCTCGCCGGGGCCAAGAGCATCCAGATCCCGGTCAAGGCCGACGGGCGCCACGACCTCGACGCGATGGCGGCCGCCGTCACGGACCGCACTACCGTCGTGCTCCTGTGCACGCCCAACAACCCCACGGGCCCGGCGCTGCGCAGGGACGAGGTCGAGAGGTTCATCGCCTCGGTGCCTTCTGGCGTCGTCGTGGTCATCGACGAGGCCTATCAGGAGTTCGTCCGCGACCCTGAGGCCGTGGACGGTCTCGAGATGTACCGGAACCACGCCAACGTCGTGGTGCTGCGCACGTTCTCGAAGGCGCACGGCCTCGCCGGCCTCCGCGTGGGCTACTCGATCTCCCAGCCCGGGATCACCCAATACCTGCGTGTCGCGGCCGTGCCGTTCGCGGTCTCATCCATCGCGGAGGCGGCTGCCATCGCATCCCTCGCCCACTTCGACGAGGTTGTAGGAAGGGTACAAAGCCTCGTGGACGAGCGGGACCGCGTCACGGCCGGGCTGCGGGAGCTCGGCTGGGACGTCCCTGACGCGCAGGGCAACTTCGTGTGGCTCGCGCTCGGCGACGCGGCGTCCGACTTCGCGGCCCATGCGCAGGCGAAGGCGCTCTCAGTCCGAGCCTTCGGAGCGGAGGGTGTGCGCGTGAGCATCGGCGAGCCCGAGGCCAACACGCGATTCCTCGAGCTCTGTAGGACATTCACAAAGGTCCCTCAGGGCTTCCTGAGGTAATCCACCGCGCGGTGGCCGGGCGCGACTGGGTAGAGTTGCTGCTGGGCCGCCGCTATATTCCGCAAGGGGAATGCATTCCCCGGCGGGAATATACAAGGCGGAACCCCCTGCCCGGGGCCCCGGGCCGGTGACCCGACGGCAGGCGAGGAGGCGGTATGGGAGTCGAACTACCCACTACCGAATTCAGCGACATCCCGGATGAGCTCTGGCTTGAGCTCGAGGCACATGCCCACGAGGCCGCGGAGGGCCACTCCGCCGTGGTTCGGCTCCTGGACGAGAAGGGCGGCTTCGCCGCCGGCTCGAAGCTCGCCGACGCGGTGCGCGCCCTGAACCCCGAGGACCTGCGCGCCATGTACCGCGACATGGCGATGATCCGGCGCTTCGACATCGAGGCCACGGCCCTCCAGCGCCAGGGCCAGCTGTCCCTGTGGGTCCCGCTGCGCGGCCAGGAGGCCGCGCAGATCGGGTCCGGCCGCGCCACGCAGCCCCAGGACTACCTCTTCCCGACGTATCGCGAACACGGCGTCGCGCTGACCCGCGGGGTCGAGCTCGGCGAGCTCCTCCGCCTGTTCCGCGGGCTCTCCAACGGCGGGTGGGACCCGCGCGAGACCGGCTTCCACCTGTACACGCTCGTGCTGGCCGCCCAGGTCCCGCACGCCGTCGGCTACGCGATGGGGATCCAGCGCGACGCCGCCCGCGCGGAGGCCCGCGGCGAGGATCCCGGCGACCCGGGCGCCGTCGTCGCCTACTTCGGCGATGGCGCAAGCTCCGAGGGCGACGTGCACGAGTCGATGGTCTTCGCCGCGAGCTTCAAGGCCCCGGTGGTGTTCTTCTGCCAGAACAACCAGTGGGCCATCTCCGTGCCCGCCGAGGTCCAGTCCCGCATCCCGCTGTTCAACCGCGCCAAGGGCTACGGCTTCCCGGGCGTGCGCGTGGACGGCAACGACGTCCTCGCCGTCTACGCCGTGACGCAGTGGGCGCTCGCCCGGGCGCGGGCCGGCAAGGGGCCCGTGCTCATCGAGGCGTACACCTACCGCCAGGGCGCTCACACGACGGCCGACGACCCCACCAAGTACCGCCTCAGCGACGAGGAGCGGATGTGGCTCGAGCGGGACCCGGTGTCGCGGTTCGAGGCCTACCTCCGCGCCGAGGGGATCGCCGACGACGCGTTCTTCGCCGACGTCGCGGCCGCCGGAGACGCGCTCGCCGCGAAGGCCCGCGCGGACATCCTCTCCTTCGAGGCCCCGAGCCTCGAGGACGCCTTCGCGAACGTCTACGCCGAACCCCACCCCCTCGTCGCGGAGGAGCTCGCCTGGCATCGCGAATACGAGGCCGGATTCGCAGACACCGAGAGCGCAGTCGACGCCGACCGCGCCCAGGAAGGCGGCCGCTGATGCCCACGATGACCATCGCGAAGGCCATCAACGCCGGCCTGCGGACCGCCCTCGCGGGCGACGAGTCCGTCCTGCTCATGGGCGAGGACATCGGCACCCTCGGCGGCGTGTATCGCGTGACCGAGGGGCTCAAGTCCGAGTTCGGCGGCGACCGCGTGATCGACAGCCCGCTCGCAGAGTCCGGCATCATCGGCACGAGCATCGGCCTGTCCCTGCGCGGCTACCGCCCCGTCGCGGAGATCCAGTTCGATGGGTTCGTCTTCCCCGGCTTCAACCAGATCACGACCCAGCTCGCGAAGCTCCACGCCCGCAGCAAGGGCCAGCTCACGGTCCCCGTCACGATCCGCATCCCCTACGGCGGCGGCATCGGCTCGGTCGAGCACCACTCCGAGTCCCCCGAGGCGCTCTTCGCCCACACCGCGGGGCTGCGGATCATCACGCCGTCGAACGCGCACGACGCGTACTGGATGACCCAGCAGGCGATCGCGAGCGAGGACCCCGTGATCGTCTTCGAGCCCAAGCGCCGCTACTGGCTCAAGGGCGAGGTCGACACGGAGGATCCGGGCACGAGCGCCGACCCGTTCCGCGCGCACGTGCTGCGCGAGGGCACCGACGCGACCGTCGTGGCCTACGGGCCCCTCGTCCCCGTCGCGCTCGCCGCGGCCGAGGCCGCCGCCGAGGACGGGCGAAGCGTCGAGGTGATCGACCTGCGCTCGATCTCGCCGATCGACTTCGACACGGTCATCGCCTCGGTCGAGAAGACCGGCCGGCTCGTCGTGGCCCACGAGGCCCCGACCTTCGGCGGGATCGGCGGCGAGATCGCCTCGCGCGTCTCCGAGCGGGCGTTCCTCTCGCTCGAGGCGCCGGTCATCCGCGTGGGCGGCTTCCACATGCCGTACCCCGTCGCGAAGGTCGAGGAGCACTACCTCCCGGACATCGACCGCATCCTCGAAGCCCTCGACCGCGCCTTCTCGTACTAGGAGCACGACGTGACGAAGCAGATCTTCACCCTCCCCGACGTCGGCGAGGGGCTGACCGAGGCCGAGATCGTCGCCTGGAAGGTCAAGCCCGGGGACACGGTCGCGATCAACGACATCATCTGCGAGATCGAGACCGCCAAGAGCCTCGTCGAGCTGCCCAGCCCCTACGCGGGCACGGTCCTGGACCTTCTGGCTCCCGAGCACCAGACCATCGAGGTCGGCTCGCCGATCATCGCGATCGGCGAGGGCGCGGACGACGGCGTTGGCGCGCCTTCCGGCGCTGCCTCCAGCGCCTCGGTGGTCGGGTCGCCTTCTGCGCTGGGTGAGTCGCTGGACTCCCCGGTGCCCGTCATGCACGAGCCAGGCATCGAGAGCGGCCCGCTCGTCGGCTCCGGCCCCAAGGCCGACGCCGCCAAGCGCCGCCCGCGCAGGGCGGCGCCATCGAGCGCGCGGCAGGTTCCGCCACCGGTCCCTGCCCGGGAGCCGGAGGCCGTGTGGTCGCCGCTCAACAAGCCCGAGGCCCCGGCCGCCGTCGCCCCCACCCAGCCCGCCGCGGAGGTGACGGCGCCCGCTCAGGCGCCGAACGCCGTCGTCGGCTTGCTCTCCCGCGTGCTCGCGAAGCCGCCCGTGCGGCGGATCGCGAAGGAGCTCGGGATCAACCTCGAGGACGTGCCCGCCACCGGCGCGCGCGGCGAGGTGACGCGGGCGGACCTCGAGTCGTACCAGGCCCAGCGTGAGCGCGAGCAGGATGCCGCCCCGACCTTCTGGGAGCCGGCGAAGAAGGCCCAGCAGCAGCGCGTCGAGGTCATCCCCGTGCGCGGCGTCCGCAAGGCCACGGCCAAGGCCATGGTCGACTCGGCCTTCTCGGCGCCGCACGTGAGCATCTTCGTGGACGTCGACGCCTCGCGGACCATGGAGTTCGTCCAGCGGCTCAAGAAGTCCCGGGACTTCGAGGGGATCAAGGTCTCGCCGCTGCTCATCCTCGCCAAGGCCGTCATCTGGGCCGCCGCGCGGAACCCGAGCGTCAACTCGCAGTGGGTCTCGGCGCCAGGCGGCGACGAGATCCACGTCAAGCACTTCATGAACCTCGGCATCGCCGCCGCGACCCCGCGCGGCCTGCTCGTCCCGAACATCAAGGACGCGCAGGACCTCTCGCTCAAGGAGCTCGCGATCGCGCTCAACGAGCTCGCGACCACCGCGCGGGCTGGCAAGACCAAGCCGGCCGACATGCAGGACGGCACGCTGACGATCACGAACATCGGCGCGCTCGGCATCGACATCGGCACGCCGATCATCAACCCGGGCGAGGTCGCCATCGTCGCGTTCGGCACGATCAAGCAGAAGCCGTGGGTCGTCTCGGGCGAGGTCATCCCGCGCTGGATCACGACCCTCGGCGGCTCCTTCGACCACCGCGTGGTCGACGGCGACCTGTCCGCGCGCTTCATGGCGGACGTCGCCGCGATCATGGAGGAGCCGGCGCTCCTGCTCGACTGACGCTGCTTGCTCATCGGCTGCTCCGTTGCCGCCGTCCTGAGGCGTCAGAACGACGGCAACGGAGCAGTTGACGTCACTTCTTGGCGGCGCGCTTGGCTGCCTGCTTCGTGGCGCGCACCTCGAGGAGCGAGGAGGCGTCGACGATGTCCGCGACCGAGCGCTTGCAGCCCTCCTCGCCGTACGGCCCCGCCACCTCGCGCCAGCCCGCGCCGTCGAAGCCGCCCTGCTTGCCCAGCAGGGCGAGGAAGATGCGCGCCTTCTGCTCGCCGAACCCGGGGAGGCCCCGCAGCCGGCGCAGCACCTCGGCGCCGTCAGGGTCGCCCTGCCGCCAGATCGCCCCGGCATCGCCGTCCCACTCGTCCACGATCACAGAGGCGAGCTGCTGCACGCGCTTCGCCATCGAGCCGGGGAAGCGGTGGACGGCCGGCCTCTCGGCGAAGGCGGCCTGGAATGCTTCGGGGTCCATCGATGCGACAGTGGAGGCGTCGAGGCCGCCGAGCCGCTCGCGGAGCTTCTCCGGCCCCGCGAAGGCGGTCTCCATGGGCACCTGCTGGTCCAGGAGCATGCCGGTCAGGAGTGCGAAGTCGTCCTCGGAGAGGAGCCGGTCTGCGGCGTCGTCGCCGGTGAGGTGAAGGTCACGGGTCATGCCTCTACCTTCGCACGGGAGCTGGCTTCCCGGACCCCTGGGCGAGGGCTGCCGTTGGCGTCAGCCAGATGCGTCCTTCTTGGATCAACAGTGTTCCCCATCGCCGACTCCCATTGCGGCGTGTGGCGGCGTGCAGGTTTCCCCAGAACCACGTCCCCTAGTGCGGCGTGTCCGCCCGGGCGCGGGCGTGTCGGGCCTGTGGTCCGCCGCATTCTGGGGAAACCTGCACGTGCCACCACCGGTGCCTGTGGCCGGAGGTCGTCAGGCGTCATGGGTCCTCTTTCTCAGGTGTCGTGGACGAACCTCCCCAGCTTTGAGGGCGGCGACCGCTTCGACAGGCTGGGCGGGCCCAGTCGTGACGCGGGTTGAAGCCCAAAGCTGGGGAGGTCCGGCGGCCAATGCTGGGGAGGTTCGTCCGGTAGTGCGGGGAGGGGCCCGATCGGGCGTCTCCTGCCAGACTGGGATCGTGCGAGCTCTCCAGGATCCCAACGACCCAGGCCCTCACCCTGGCAGTTCCGGCCCTGCCAGTTCCCGCCCTGCCAGTTCCCGCCCTGGCACATCCGGCTTTGGCGGTTCCCGTCCAATCGGTCCCCGTCTGGCCAGTTCCGGCCCGACCGTCCCGGGCCCCGGTCCCACTCCCGCCGAGCCGCCCGCGCGGACGGGGCGGACCGCCGTCGCCCGTGTGGTCAGCGAGGTGTTCCAGCCGCCCTTCACGGTCGGCGCCATGCTCCTCCTGAGCCCGGCCGCGAGCCCCGGCTGGCCGGGGACGTGGTGGTATGGCGCGCTGGCTGTTCTCTTCGTCTGCGTGCTGCCCTTCGGGATCCTGCTCGCCCTCGTGCGGGCGGGGCGGGTCGTGGACCACCACGTCAGCGAGCGGGCCCAGCGCGCCCCGGTACTCGTCATGTCCCTCGCGTGCATCACGGCGGGCATCGTGCTCCTGGCCGCGCTCGGCGCCCCGGCGTCGGTGCTCGCCATGACCGTGGCGCTCGTCGCGGGCGTGGCCGTCATGGCCGTCGTGAGCCTGCGGTGGAAGATCAGCGGGCACTCGGCCTCCATTGCCGCGGCGGCCGTCGTCTTGCCCCTCCTCCTGGGCCCCGGATGGTGGGCGGCCCTCGCCGTCGTGCCGCTCGTCGGCTGGGCCAGGGTGACGCTCGGGGCGCACACGCTCGGCGAGGTCCTCGCAGGCATCGCGACCGGCCCCCTGATCATCGTCGGCCTGTGGATGCTGCTGCTCAGGGCGGCCTGAGGAACACATTGCCTCCGCGTCTCCATCGCGCGCGAATGGCTGTTTCCGCCACCTCATGAGGCGCGGTCGCTGGGCGCGGTGGTCGACGCAGACAAGCTCGCCCGCTACCGTCAGGACTGACCGGTCCCGTCCCCCGCCCGCCCCGAGTCCCAGGAGACCATGATGCTCTTCCTCGTCCGCATGGACGTCCACCTCCCGCCGTCCATGCCCGCGGCGCAGTCCGACCTCATCAAGTCCCGCGAGAAGGCCTACTCGCAGAAGATCCAGCGCGACGGGCGCTGGGTCCACCTCTGGCGCGTCGCCGGGGAGTACGCGAACTACTCCGTCTTCGACGTCGCGAGCAACGACGAGCTGCACGAGATCCTCTCGAAGCTGCCGCTGTTCCCGTACATGGACATCTCGGTCACGCCGCTCGCGCACCACCCCTCGGACATCCACCCGGTGGACGACGCGCGGGACGCCGGCCCGGAAGCCACCTAGTTCCGCAGGAGCGTCCGCAGGAGCTTGATCGCCACCGAGATGGACTCGATGTCCACGCTGCCCTCGCGCATGACCTCGGCGAACGTCTCCCGGATCCGCCCCAGCTGTTCGGCGTAGCCCGACTCCCACTCGGCGATGCGCTCCTCCGCCGTCGCCCCGCGGCCACCCACCGCGCCCCGCGGCAGGGTCGACTGGAGCACTCTCGTGGTCATGTCCGTGACCGCCGCATAGACGTCGTCGCGCAGGGCCGCGCGTGCGAGGGCCTCCCAGTGGCTCTCCCGCGGGAGGTCGGTGATGCGCAGCAGGAGGCTCGCGGCGCCGATCCAGTAGAAGACGGCGTAGTAGACGTCGGCGATCGTCGGGATGGGCTCATCCACGGCCTCCGAGATCGTGGAGATGTCCAGGAGCCCGAAGCTCTCGAGCGAGTCCGCCGCGCGCGTGGCCATGGGGTCGGGGAGTCCGACCTCCCGCCAGTGCGCGAGCCGCCCGTTCACGCGCTCGAGGTCGGTGCCGCGCAGGTAGTCGGACGTGTGGGCGCGCAGCAGCTCGAGCGTCGGCGCGACGCGCGCATACGCCCGCTCGACCGGCTGGTCCCGGTGGTCGTGGGTGACATACCAGCGCACGCCGCGGTCGAGGAGCCGGCGCAGGTGGACGGCCGCGGCCGCGCTGTGTTCGCGGGGGAAGCCGGGCGGGAGCGTGGCGAGGGCGTCGGCGAGCTCGCCGAGGCCGTAGGCATCGCGGACGACGACGAACGCCCTGGCCATCGCGGCGGCCGTGGCCGTGGTCTCCTCGCGCACGCGGAACGCGAAGGTGATCCCGCCGAGGTTGATGATCTCGTTCGCCATGACGGTCGCGATGATCTCGCGGCGCAGCGGGTGCGTGGGCAGCTCGTCCGCGAAGCGCCGAGAGAGTGCGGCGGGGAAGTACGAGGCCAGCACCCGGTCGAACCATGGGTCGTCGGCGAGGTCGCTCGCGGCCAGCTCGTCCGCGAGCTCGATCTTGGCGTAGGCGGCGAGGATCGCGAGCTCGGGCGAGGTCAGGCCGTGCCCGTCCCGGAGCCGGGCGTGCAGGGCGTCGTCGTCCGGCAGCCCCTCGAGCCGCCGATCCAGCCCCGCCGTGGCGCCAAGCCAGTCCATGGTCCGCTCGAAGCCCTGGCTCCACTCCTTGACGAGGGCCCGGTCGTTCAGGAGCAGCACGTTCTGCTGCGCATTCGTCGCCAGGACCAGGCGCGAGACCTCGTCGGTGAGGGAGTGCAGGAAGGGCGCCCGCTCGTCCGCGCGGAGGTGGCCGGCGGCGATCATCCGGTCGGTGAAGACCTTGATGTTGACCTCGTGGTCGGAGCAGTCGACGCCCGCCGAATTGTCGATCGCGTCCGAGTTCACGAGCACGCCGTTGAGGGACGCCTCGATGCGCGCGAGCGGGGTCAGCCCCAGATTGCCGCCCTCGGCGACGACCCGCGCGCGCAGCTCGGGGGCGTCGATCCGGACCGCGTCGTTGGCCTTGTCCCCGACGTCCAGGTGTGTCTCCGATGTTGCCTTGACGTACGTGCCGATGCCGCCGTTGTAGAGCAGGTCGACCGGCGCCCGGAGGATCGCCTGGATGAGCTCGGGCGGTGTCAGGGCCTCGGCGGACTCCGGCAGCCCGAGGGCCGCGCGGGCCTGCGGGCTCAGCTCGACGGACTTGGCCCGGCGCGAGTACACGCCGCCGCCGGCGCTGATCAGGGATTCGCTGTAGTCCTCCCACGACGAGCGCGGCAGCTCGAAGAGCCGGCGGCGCTCGCGGTGCGACACCAGCGGGTCGGGGGACGGGTCGAGGAAGATGTTCCGGTGGTCGAACGCGGCGACGAGCCGCAGGTGCTCGGACAGGAGCATGCCGTTGCCGAAGACGTCCCCGCTCATGTCCCCGATTCCGACGACGGTCACCTCCTCGCGCTGGACGTCGACGCCGAGCTCGGCGAAGTGGCTCCTGACGGACTCCCACGCCCCGCGCGCCGTGATGCCCATGCGCTTGTGGTCGTACCCGACCGAGCCGCCCGAGGCGAACGCGTCCCCGAGCCAGAAGCCGTACTCTGCCGCGATCGCGTTGGCCGTGTCCGAGAAGGCCGCCGTGCCCTTGTCCGCCGCGACGACGAGGTAGGAGTCGTCGCCGTCGTGCTTCACGACGCGCTCCGGTGGGACGACGCGTGCCAGCGGCATGGCGAGTCTGGGCTGCGCGGCCGGCTCCTGCTGCGCGAGGTCGGCCTGGCTGAGGTTGTCCGTGACGTCGAGGAGCCCACGGATGAAGGTGCGGTAGGCCTCCAGGCCCTCCTCGAGCCAGCCGGCGCGGTCGAGGGCGGGGTCGGGGAGCCGCTTGGGGTAGAAGGCGCCCTTCGCGCCGGTCGGCACGATGACGGCGTTCTTGACGGCCTGCGCGCGCACGAGCCCGAGGACCTCGGTGCGGAAGTCCTCGCGCCGGTCGGACCAGCGCAGCCCGCCCCGGGCCACGGGGCCGTAGCGCAGGTGCACGCCCTCGACCCTCGGCGAATACACCCAGATCTCGTACGCCGGGCGGGGGGAGGGCGCGAAGGGCAGCGCGGACGGATGGAGCTTGAGGCTCAGGTGGCCCTTGCCCTGGTAGTAGTTCGTGCGCAGCGTCGCCTCGACGAGCGCCGCGTCCATGCGCAGGAGGCGGTCGGCGTCGAGGGAGGGGACGGCGTCGACCGCCGCGGACAGACGACGCCGGGCGGCGGCGATGCGGTGCTGCCGCACGGCGTCGTGAACGCTGTGGGGATCGCCGCCGACCCCCTCGAGGTCCGGGTCGAACCGCGCCTCGAACAGCTCCAGGAGCGCCTGCGTGGCCTCGGGGTTCTGGAGGAGCGCGTCGGCCATGAAGCCGTAGGAGATTGTCGTGCCGAGCTGCTGGAGGTACTTCGCATAGGCGCGCAGGATCGTCACGCGGCGCCAGTCGAGGCCCTCGAGCAGCACGAGGGCGTCGAAGCGGTCCGACTCGGCGTCGCCGCGCAGGGCCGCGCGCAGGGAGTCGACGAGGAGGCCGCTTGTCGCCAACGGGTCGACGTGCGGTGGGTAGCGCAGGCCGAGGTCGTAGAGATACAGCTCGCGGACGCCGAGGCCGGGCGCGCCGGTGGGGGAGTGGCGCACGAGCGCGTACGGCCGCTGGTCGAGGACCTCGAGGCCGAAGTTGTGGAAGAAGGGCAGGATCTGGGTGAGGCTGCGCGGCGTCGTGACATAGACGCGGATGCGGGCGATCTCCCCGCGCCACGGCGCGAGCTCGGAGCCGACGTAGACCTTGAGGAACGTCTTGTCCGCCTCGTCGCCGCCGTCATCGAGCCCGAGCGACTCGAAGCGGGCGATGTCCCTGATCGCGTCCTCGGCGTCGTAGTCGGCGCGGTAGCTCGCGGGGAACGCCGCCGCCCACTGGCGGGACAGGCGCGCGGCCTCCCGCGTCGGGTAGTTCTCCCGCAGTGCCTCGGCGATGCCCTCCTCCCAGGTCCGGGTCGCGGCGACCACCTGGCGCTCGACCGCCTCGGCGTCGAATCCTGCGGGCGGGCCGCCCTCTGGCAGAAGGATCCGGAAGAACGCCCGCACCATCGCGGCCTCGGCCACGCGGACATCGAACTCGATGTCCTCGGCCCCGAGCGCGCGCCTCAGGACGGCCTCGACGCGCAGCCGCACCGCGGTGCTGTACCGCTGGCGGGGCAGGAACAGGACGGCGGACATGAAGCGGTTGCGCGCGTCGAGCCGCAGGAACAGCCGCGTGTGCCGGCGCTCCTGGAGGTGCTGGATCTGGCCCGCGAGCCGGCTCAGCTCGCCCGTGTCCATCTCGAAGAGCTCGTCGTGCGGGAGCTCCTCGAGGCCCCGCAGCGTCTCGCCCCAGGCCGGCGTCCCCGGGCCCGCGCCCACCTCGGCGAGGACCCGCGCGACCTTCTCGCGCAGGACGGGGACGCCGAGCACGGACACGTCCGAGGAGGTCTGGGCGAAGAAGCCGACGAACCGGCGCTCGGTCGTCACGGCGCCGGCGGCGTCGAGGACGCGGACACTGATCTCGTCGAGGTAGGAGGAGCGCAGCACCGTCGAGCGGATGTCCGACTTGTAGACCGAGAGCGCGCGCGCGCCAGGCGCGACCGAGCGCAGGGTCGGCTCGCCGTGCACCTGCCTCAGCAGGCCTCGGCCCGAGCGGCCCCTCGGCACGAGGGGCACGCCCCCGGTCGCGGGGTCGGCGGAGCCGCTGACCTCCAGAGTGCGGGAGCCGAGGAAGATGAAGTTCCCCGCGGCGAGCCAGCGCAGCATCTCGAGCGCCTCGTGCCCGCCGGAGGATCGCGACGCGACCTGCTCCGCCGCGAGCGTGACGTCGCGCTGGATCGCGGTGCTGTCCTTCGCCACGGTCAGGACGTCGGCCACGACCTGGCGGAGCCGGCGTCGGAGCCTCGCGGCGCTCTCCGCGCTCGCGAGCCGGCCGATCTCCGCCGCGATCCACTGCTCGGTGACCACCCCGCCGTCGTGCGCGTGCCCCGCCGACCCGCGGACGACGGCGCCGCCCGCCGTGCCGCCCGGCCGCTCCGGTTCCTCGGGCTCCTCCGGCCCCCGTGGCTCCGCGACAGCCGCCGCGGGCTGCAGGCCGGGGTAGGCGGCGGCGAGGCCCTCCCGCGCGGCACCAGGACGGAGGCTCAGGAGCTCGTGCGAGCCGGCTTCCCGCTCGACGTCGAAGGTCGGGTAGAGGAGGAGGCGGATGACGGCGTCCTGCCGGGCGAGCTCGGCCGTGACGGACTGCAGGAGGTACGGGACGTCTTCGGCGGCGATCGCGACGATCGTCGACTCGGGCTCATTGCGGACCTCGACGACGGCGTGCCCGGGCGCCCGGATCCGCGCGGCCGAGCGGTGCTCGTCGGCCCAGCGGGCGAGGGTGTCGGAGCTGTAGGCGAGGAGGTCGTCGGCCGCGACGTGCCCGTAGTAGTCGGCGAGGAACCTGTCCTCGGTGCCGCGGAGATCCTCGGCGGGCCCGGCCGTTCCGGGCCTGCCCGCCGGCGCCGCGTCCTTCGCCATGCCTCCACGCCTCCATGCACGAGGCCCGCACTGCTGGGCAGCCGGCGCGCGGCCTCGCGCCTGCCTCCATGATGGGCCGGGGCGGGGAGCGCGTCCAGAGAGCCGGGGCGGCGGGGGCGGCCGAGGAAGGCGGGCCCGATGGGGGGCACTCGCCTGTCCCGCCGCGCGGCCCGCGCCGCCGAGGCGCTCGTCCTGCCCGGCACGTTGCTAGTGGGCGGTGTAGCCCCCGTCGACTGGGAGGGCGACCCCGATGAGGAAGCTGGCGCCGGGGCTGCACAGCCACAGGACGGTCTGGGCGATCTCGTCGGCGGTGCCGAGGCGACCGATCGGCTGCTGCTGCAGGATGCCGGCCATTGCCTCAGGCTGGCCCTCGAGCATGCCGGTGACCATCGGGGTCTCCACGACGCCGGGGCAGATGGCGTTGACGCGGATGCCTCGCGGGGCGTACTCGACGGCAGCGCTCTTGGTCAGTCCGATCACTCCGTGTTTGGAGGCGTGGTAGGAGGCGCGTTCGGGCAGACCGACGAGTCCGCCGAGGGAGGAACAGTTGACGATCGCCCCGCTGCCCTGGGCGCGCATGTGGCGCAGTTCGTGCTTCATGCAGGCCCACATGCCCCGCAGGTTGACGGCGTTGACGCGGTCGAACATCTCGGCGTCCTCATCGGCGGCGTCGGAGGGCGGGACCTGGACGCCGGCGTTGTTGTAGGCCATGTCGAGGCGGCCGAAGGTCTCGACGGTGCGGTCGATGGCGGCGGCGACCTGGTCCTCGTCGGCGACGTCGCAGCCGACGGCGATGACTCGGTGGCCTTGGTCGTTGAGGTGCTCCGCGGCGGCCTTCGCAGCGGCTTCGTCGATGTCGGCGAGGGCCACGGCGGCACCGGCTTCGGCGAAGGCGCGCGCGGTGGCCCATCCCATGCCGGAGGAGGCGCCGGTGACGAAGGCGACCTGACCGTGGAAGTCGTAAGTGGGGTTCATGGTGCTCCCATCGAAAGCTGGACAGAGAGGACCGCGGTAGCGCGGTGCCTCTTCACTGTCCGTCGCCTCGCCGACACCTGCCAGACCCTCTCAGGGACCCCCACCGCGGAAAGAGGCCTCCTACCCTTGAAGGCGTGGAGCTTCAGCAGGAGATCAGGGACTTCCTCATGAGCCGCAGGGCGAGGATCACGCCTGAGCAGGCCGGGCTGCCCTACGTCGGAGGCAACCGTCGGGTCCAGGGATTGCGGCGCGAGGAAGTCGCCATGCTCGCTGGCCTCAGCGTCGAGTACTACACGCGCTTGGAACGCGGCAACCTCGGCGGGGCATCCGAGAGCGTCCTCGACGCGATCGCCCGAGCGCTGCAGCTCGACGACGACGAGCGCGCCCACCTGCATGCCCTTGCGCGCAACGTCGCACCCGGTTCGCCCCGCAAGCGACCCACGCGAACCTCGCCCATGACCGCGTCGGTGCAGCAGGTCCTCGACTCCATGAGCGTGCCCGCCGTCGTGCAGAACGGCCGCCTCGACGTCCTCGCGGCCAACGACCTGGGCCGGGCCCTGTACGCCGACCTGTTCGAGATGGACAAGCAGCCGCCGAACTTCGCCAGGTATGCCTTCCTCGACCCGCGTGCGGAGGATTTCTACGCTGATATCGAGGAGGCGAGGGACCTTTTGGTCGCAGTACTCCGCGCGACCGCCGGGCGTGACCCCCTGGACCAGAAGGTGACCGAACTCATCGGCGAGCTCTCCGCACGCAGCGCCGATTTCAGCGCCCGCTGGGCCAAGCACAACGTGCACCGCCACCTGCGCGGGCGCAAGGTCATCAACCACCCGATCGTCGGACGGATGGACCTTGCGTATGACGACTTCGCGCTGCCGGGCGACCCGCAGGTCTCCATCACCACCTACACCGCACATCCCGGGACGCCCAGCGCTGACGGTCTCAGCCTTCTGGCAGCGTGGGCCGCGACGCAGAAGCGGTCGCAGACGACCAACGATAGGGTGCACTGATCTTCCACCGCAGCGAGCGCCACCTCACGCGGGTCTTCCCCGACGTCGCGCGAGCACCGGATGGAGATGCTCACTCTCGAGCGCAAGGCGGGCCTGCGCGGCCGCTGCCTGGAGGGCATCGGCAATCGGCGCACCGTGAAGGGTCGCGGCCACGGCGCCGGCCATGAACGCATCGCCGGCGCCGTTGGTGTCCACGACGTCGGCGGGGACTGCGGCAACCTCATGCCGCGTCCCGTCCGCTTCCAGGGCGATCGCACCCTCGGCCCCGCGGGTGCACACCGCCAGGCGAGGCCCCCGGCCCAGGCAGGAGCGCAGGAGCTCCCAGGGATCGCCGGTGCTGTCGTCGTTCATGAAGACGGCGTCGGCCGCACGCAGGAACGGCTCGTGGAACGCCGTCGACCCGTCGTAGTCGTGCAGGTCCACCCACAGGGGCGTCCGCAGGACCTCCTCGCGCTCCAGCAGGAGCACGCCCAGCTCGCTCAGGTCGATCACAGCCAGATCCGCCGCGGCCACGACCGCCGCGGCTAAGTCGAGGTCCTCCGCCGCGGGCGTCGACGGCATCGAAACGTACAGGGACACTCGAGCACCGTCGTCGGTCATGAGATTGACGTGGCGCTCGGTGCGCTCAGACGCCAGTGCTTGGATGGTGACCCCGGCCGTCGTGAGGGCGCGGCGGACCTGCCCGCCGTCGTCGTCCGCCCCCAGGGGCGAGCACAGGCGCGCGGCGAGGCCGAGATCCGCGAGGTGCAGAGCCTTGCCCGCCGAGGTGCCCCCGACCGTGTACCAGGAGCGCCGCGCGAACTGCATGTCCGGGACGGGCTCCGGGAGGCGGTCGAGGAGGATGAGGTGGTTCCACGAGGCGGGGCCGCAGACAGCGACCCTCGGGGAAGCGGGCATGGCCCCATCCAAGCACGCTCATGAGGGGGGATGTGACCCCTCAATGTTGAGGGGTCACATCCCATGGCTTGAGGGGTCACCTGACGCCCTCCCATGACGCGAAGGTCAGGCGGTCGCCGCGCCGGTCATGATCGCGACGGCGTCGGTCATCGAGTGCGTCTGCGGCGTGATGACGGCGGCCCGCTTGCCGAGGCGCTGCACGTGGATCCGGTCCGCGACGTCGAACACGTGCGGCATGTTGTGGCTGATGAGGATCACGGGCAGGCCCCGGTCGCGCAGATCCCGCACGAGCTGGAGCACCTGGTTGGACTCCCGCACCCCGAGCGCGGCGGTCGGCTCGTCGAGGACGACGACGCGCGAGCCGAACGCGGCGGCGCGCGCCACCGCGACGGCCTGGCGCTGCCCGCCCGACAGGTTCTCCACGGGGACGGTCACGTCCTGCAGCGTCGAGATGCCGAGGCTGCGCAGCTCGGCCCGGGCCCGCTCGCGCATGCCCTTGCGGTCGAGGACGCGGAACACGGACCCGAGCGGGCCCTTCTTCCGCTCCTCGCGGCCGAGGTAGAGGTTCTCGGCGACGTCGAGCGCGGGGGAGACCGCGAGATTCTGGTACACCGTCTCGATGCCGTGCTGGCGCGCGTCCTGCGGCCGGCGGAAGGCCATGCGCTCGCCGCCGAGCCAGATCTCGCCGCGGTCCGGGACCTCGGCCCCGGTGAGGCACTTGATGAGCGTGGACTTGCCGGCGCCGTTGTCCCCGATCACGGCCAGGACCTCGCCCGGGTAGAGCTCGAGGTCCGCGCCGTCGAGGCCCACGACCTTGCCGAAGGTCTTCACGAGGCCCTTGGCCTGGAGGATGGGCGTGCGGGAGGCGGAGGCTGTGTGAGTCTCGTGTGCCTCGGCTGCGGGAGCTGTCATGACTTCACCTTCCGGATCCACTGGTCCACCGAGACGGCCACCACGATGAGGATGCCGACGGCGAGGGTCTGGTAGAGGACATCTAGGCCGGCCAGGGCCAGGCCGTTGCGGAACACGCCCACGATGAGCGCGCCGAGGAGCGAGCCCCAGATCGAGCCGCGCCCGCCGAAGAGGCTCGTGCCGCCGATGACGACGGCGGTGATCGAGTCGAGGTTGAGCTCGGCGCCGGCGTTGGGGCTCGCCGCGTTGGTCCGGCCGATGATGGTCCACGCCGCGACGGCGAGGATCGCGCCCGCCGCGAGGTAGACGCTCATGAGCACGCGGTTCACCCGGATGCCCGCAAGGCGGGCGGCCTCCTTGTCGTCCCCGACCGCGTAGACGTGGCGCCCCCACGCCGTCTTGCCGAGCAGGAACCACACGGCCGCGTAGAGCAGCAGCATCGCGACGACGCCGAAGCTCACCCCGACGGTGCCGATCTTGAACGTCCCGCCGAGCCACGGCAGGAGGTCCGGCATCGCGCTGCCGCGCACCGTCGCGCCGCCCGAATAGAGCAGGGTCAGGGCAATGAAGATGTTGAGCGTCCCGAGGGTGACGATGAACGGCGGCAGCTTGAGCCTCGTGACGAGCAGCCCGTTCGCGGCCCCGGCGAGGAGGCCGACGGCGAGCCCGGCGAGCAGCGCCACGGGGCCCGGCAGCCCGCCGTCGACCGCGGCCTTGGCGATGACCACCGAGGCGAGCACCATGACGGCGCCGACCGAGAGGTCGATGCCCGCCGTGAGGATGATGAGCGTCTGGGCGACCGCGAGGGTGCCGACGACGGCGACCTGCTGGGTGATGAGGGAGAGGTTCTCGGGCCGCAGGAAGCGGTCGTTGAGCAGCCCGAAGACGACAACGGCGACGACGAGCACGATCGCCGGGCTCAGGGCCGGGTAGCGGTGGAGGAGGTCGCGGATCGCCGCGAGCGGGTGGCGCCGGTGGGCGAACTCCTCGCCCAGGTCCACGTGGCTCCCGGGGGGAGCGGAGACGGTCTGCTGGACCATGGCGCTCACTTGCCCCAGCAGATCTGCGAGGCGGCGGCGGTGTCGATGCTCTTGAGGCCCTCGACCGGGGTGTCGGTCACGAGCTTCACCCCCGTGTCGTAGAATTCCAGGCCCGCCGACGTGCTCGGCTTCGTGCCGTTCTTGGCGTAGTCCACGATGGCCTGGACGCCGAGCTCGGCCATCGTGACCGGGTACTGCTGGGCCGTCGCGCCGATGACGCCGGACTTGACGTTCCCGACGCCGGCGCATCCGCCGTCGACCGAGACGACGAGCACGCCCGTCTCCTTGCCTGCCGCCTTGAGCGCCTCGTACGCGCCGGCCGCGGCGGGCTCGTTGATCGTGTAGACGACGTTGATGTCCGGGTTCTGCGACAGGAGCGTCTCCATGGCCGTGCGGCCGCCGTCCTCGGCGCCCTCCGAGGCCTCGTTGCCGACGATCGTGTACTCGCCGCCCTTGCCACCCGAGTACGTGCCGGACGTCGCCTCGTCCCCGTTCTTGGTCCTGTCCGCGACGTCGATGCCGAGGCCCGTGAGGAAGCCCTGGTCGCGGTTGTAGTCGACCGAGACGACCTTGTCGTCGAAGAGGTCGACGAGCGCGATGACGGCCTTCTTGCCGTCGAGCTGCGCGGCCGTCCACTCGCCGATCGCCCGGCCCGCGGCGAAGTTGTCCGTCGCGAAGGTGATGTCGACGGCGTCGGCCGGCTCGGGCGGGGTGTCGAGGGCGATCGTGAAGAGGCCGGCGTCCCGGGCCTTCTGCAGGGCGTCGACGACGGCGGGCCCGTTGGGCGTGATGAGGATGCCCTTGTCGCCCTTCGAGATGGCGTTCTCGATGGCCTGGATCTGGGTGTCCTCGTCGCCGTCGGCCTTGCCCGCGGCGAGCGTGAGGTCGATGCCGCCGGCCTGGGCGGCCTTCTGCGCGCCCTCCTGCATCGAGACGAAGAACGGGTTGGTCGTCGTCTTCACGATGAGCGAGACGCCGATGTCCTCGGACCCTCCACCGCCCGAGGAGGAGCCGGAGGACCCGCCGCAGGCGCTGAGGGCCATCACCGCCGAGACGGACAGCGCTGCCGCTGCGAGCCAGCGCTGGTGGGGTCGGGTGGAGCTCGGGAAATGCTGCATTGGATCTCCTGGTGAACGAGGGCCGTTGGCCTGACAACGTTGTCAAGTTAGTGTTGTAGTGCAGATCACGTAGGCGGGTCAAGGAATCTCGACGGCGAGAAGGAACAAATGTGACAACGATGTCTAATCGTTACACCGGCTCGAAACCCGGGCGGCCCACGATGAAGCACGTGGCCGCGCTGGCGGGGGTGGGCATCAAGACGGTCTCGCGGGTGATGAACAACGAGCCCGGCGTGGCCGAGGCGACGCGCGCCCAGGTGCTGCGTGCGGCGGAGCAGCTCAAGTACCAGCTCGACGTGAACGCGGGGAACCTGCGCCGCTCCGACCGGCGCACGCGGACGCTCGGGCTCGTGCTGCCCTCGGTGGCGAACCAGTTCAGCGGCGAGATCCACCGCGCGGTCGAGGACGCCATGGCGCCGCGCGGCATCGCGGTCTTCGCCTCGAGCGTCGACGACGATCCCGAGCGCGAGCAGCCGGTCGTGGCCGCGCTCCTGCAGCGGCGCGTCGACGGGCTCATCGTGACCCCCGCGGCCCCGGACCAGTCCTACCTCGTCTCGGAGCTCGAGCATGAGCTGCCGGTCGTCTTCGTCGACCGCGAGCCCGTGGGCCTGGCGGCGGACTGCGTCACCTCGGACAACCGCGAGGGCGCCGCGGCCGCAGCGGCCCACCTGATCGGGCACGGTCACCGGCGCATCGCCTACCTCGGCGATCTCAGCACGATCCAGACCGCGCGGGAGCGGCGCCGGGGCTTCGCCGAGGAGGCCGCGCGCGCAGGCATCACCGGGCAGACCTTCACGGTCGAGGAGCTCCATGACTCGCGGGCCGCGCAGGAGGCCGCGACCCGGCTGCTCACGGGCTCCGAGCCGCCCACGGCCATCTTCGCCGCGCAGATCCTCGTGACGCTCGGGGTGCTGCGGGCCCTCAAGGAGCTCGGCCTCCAGCACCGCGTGGCCCTCGTGGGCTTCGACGACTTCGAGCTCGCCGACCTGCTCGACCCAGGCGTGACCGTCGTGGCCCAGCACCCCGAGCAGATCGGCCGGCTCGCGGCCGAGCGCCTCCTCGCCCGCCTCGACGGCCAGCGGTCCCGCCCTGAGCGGTTCGTCGTGCCCTCGACCCTTATCCCGCGCGGCTCCGGCGAAATCCCGCCGGCCTGATCCACGCGGTCCCCGATACCCAGCCCAGTCCCCGAACCCAGAGAAGGAGATCCCGCATGACCAAGACCCTGTACGCCGAGTTCACGGTGAAGCCCGGCGCGGAGGAGCGCGTCGCGCAGATGATGCGCGGGCTCACGGTCTACCGGGACGAGGCCGCGTTCCAGGAGCACATCGCGGCGGACTATGGCCGGGAGTTCAACCGCGAGCTGGTCGACCTCATCGAGGAGGACGGTTCCCAGCTGTCCTGGCTCGAGCCGCTCCCGGCCGTCCCCGTGGCCTGAGGGTTCCTCCCCACACGGCCAGGCATTGAGATAACTTCGTCAACGGCGATTACGCAATCAGGATCGATGCCAACTGCATTCTATTTTGTGCGCATTCCCGCTGTGGCTATTCGGCGCGCCAGGGTGGCGGGTTGTTTGCGATGATCTCCTTGGTGAGGGTCATGCCTTTCGAAATCGGCGCGCGCCTTCGCGAGTGTCCGGGTCCCGGTCAATGTTGGCGTACCAAGGGCTCCAGGGCGCGGGATGCGGCCGGCCCTGGCGGGCTGGGAGTCTTAGAGTCCGGTGGCGTTACTTGTCGTAGGCGGACGGCGACGACCCAGCGTTGGTCCCAGATGTTGCCGCTTCCTTCCACCACGCCGCGCCGGCCATCATCTCCCTGATCTGGCTGTCAGTGAGCTGAGGATGGGCCTCGGCGGTGTGCGCTTTGATCCTTTGGAACAGGTCTTCGTCATCCGCGCCGGTGAACTCGATCCTGTCGTGCGAGGGATCTACACAATGGAATCCGCGCATTGCTCCTCCTTCGAACGTTTGCGACTATGCAGACGCGACTCCCATGGTACGTCTGGACGCGCGCGCGGACTACGGTCGGTCGTCCTGTTCAGCCGGGAGAGGCCGCCCTCATGACGAAGAACTCGACGAGGAAGAAACAGGCAGCACAGTTCGCTTCGCCGTGGGACTCGACGCCCAGGAACAGATGCCAGCGGTGGCGTGGCTGTCGACAGCAACACTCCACCGCCGCAGCCGTTCGCGCCCATCCCGCTAGCACCGTCGAGCGGACGACGGCGGCCGCGCACCGCCGTCGTCCGCGTCACCGTCGCCGTCCGCGTCGCCGTCGGCGTTGCTCAGCGTTCGACGGCGGGCCGCCCCTCGTAGCGCGACGTCCCACCCGAGACGAACATCGACGAGGCCAGCGGCGTCGCCTTGAACGAGACGAACTGCGCCGTGCCGCCCTCGGCGAAGAGCGAGACGCGGTTCGCGCCCGCCGCCGGGAAGACCTGGTCCGTGACCGTGGCCCGGCCGCCCTGGGCGAAGACCTCCACCGAGGACCGGTCGAGGTAGATGCTCAGCTCGAGCGTCCCGTCCGCGGCGAGCTGGACCGGCACCGACTCGAACGAGGGGAACAGCGGCGAGAACCCGACGTCGCCCGACTGCCGCCGGTCGACGAATACGCGTCCGGTCCCGCGGTCGTAGCCCACGACGGTGCCGGTCGCGCCGTCGGAATGCACGGTCACACCGGTGCGCTGGGCGCTCCCGGGCTTGAGCACGACGTCGAGCCGCTGCACCTGCCCGTGCGCGGCGGCGGGCAGCTCGCGCGTGCCGGCCACGTCGGTGCGGGCGAGTTTGTAGCTCGGGCTCGCGCCGAGCGCGGTAGCCTCGGCGACCGGCCGCTGCACGAGCTTCGGTCCCACAGGCGTGCTCGTGAGCGCGACCTCGCGCGGCAGGGCCATCGCGCTGCGCCACGGGTGCGTCGGGATCTGGTTCGCGTAGTCCCAGTTGTTCATCCAGCCGAGCATGATCCTGCGGCCGTCGGGGGCGTGGTTGAACGAGACGGCGGCGTAGTAGTCGCGGCCCCAGTCGAGCCAGTCGTACTGCTGCAGCCGCGGCGTGGCGGGGGCGGGGCCGAGCCGGAACTCGTCGGCGAGGACGTGCCCCCAGCCGAAGCGGTTGTTGTCCACGATCCGCAGGCTCGCCTGCCGCCCGGCGAACTCGCGCACGTCCCAGCTGGCCCAGTCGAGCGCCTCGCTGTTCGCGCCGGTCGCCGTCCGGACCACCTGGCCGTCGACGACGAGGTTCACCGTCGTCTCATCCGAGCGCGGCACGACGCCCTCGTCCGTGAGCACAACGTGATCGAGCGTGAGGTGCCCCCAGCCGCCCGTCGCCTGGTCGACGACGCGCAGCTGGGCCTGCCGGCCCGCGAACTCGGCGACGTCCCAGCCCTCCCAGTTCAGGGCTCCCGCCTCCTCGCCCGCCGCGCGGCGGACCACCTGCCCGTCCACGAGGAGCTGGACCTCGAGCACCTGCCCGCTCGCGGCGTCGCGGCGCCCGCCGCCGATCAGCATCGCGAGGTTCCGGCGCGTGATCGCGAACGACGGCGAGGTGAGGGTTCCCTGCCGGTGGTCCCCGGCGTCGGCGGGCGCCTCGAAGGTGTTCACGCGCCACGAGCCGAGGTAGTAGTCCCCGCCGCGGTCGACGGGCTGCTCGGCGGCGGCGAGGTCCCCGGTGCCGGCCCAGCCGCCGGCCGCGAGCGTGCCGGCCTCGAAGCCGTCGAAGAGCAGCTGGCCCGCGGGCTGGGTGTTGTCGAGCTTGTCCGAGACACGCGGGTGCTGCCCGCCCCCGACCAGGAAGTTCAGGTACGGCTGGTCCACGGTGAACTGGGGCGACTCCATGCGGCCGATCGGCCAGTCAACGTCGTTGAAGGAGTTGACCAGGCCCGCGCCGACGAAACCCGAGACGGCGTTCTGCCCCGGCAGTGTTCCGGTCGCCGGTGCCGAGGCGAAGGGCCCGTCCTTCCAGTTGCCCGGCTCGTTGGCGACGGTCCAGCCCTCGTAGGTCCCGCCGTCGAACCCGTAGAGCCGCTGTCCCTCGGGCAGCGCGTCCGCGGGCCGCGTCGACTCCGAGGTGAACGTGACGCCGTCGAAGCTGCCCACGAAGTACTGCCCGCCCGAGCCGCCGGCGACCGCGCCGGGGTTGACGTTGACCACGAGCACCCACTTGACGTTCGCCGGGTCGCCGTCGACCGCGAGCGGGAACAGGTCCGGGCACTCCCACTGCCCGCCCGCGGCATTCGCAGGGCCGAACTCGCTCAGCGGCGCCCAGTCGATGAGGTTGTCCGAGCGGTAGAAGAGGACCTTGTGCTCCTGGGCCTCGACGGCGGCCATGACCCAGTAGCTCCCGGCCGGCCCCTCGTAGCGGACCACCTTGGGGTCGCGGAAGTTGGCCGAGCCCCGGTCGAGGACGGGGTTGCCGGCGTACTTGGTCCAGGTCGTGCCGCCGTCGGTGCTGTAGGCGAGCGACTGCGCCTGCCGCCCCGCGAGCGGGGAGCCGGGCTTGTACGCGCTCGTGTAGACGGCGACGAGCGGCGGGTTCTCTGCGGTGCCAAGTCCCGAGGCGTTGGCCTCGTCCACGACGACCGAGCCGGAGAAGACGTCCTCCTGGGCGTCGAAGCTCAGCGCGAGCGGCTGCTCCGTCCAGTGCATGAGGTCCGCCGAGGTCGCGTGGCCCCAGGACATGTTGCCCCACGTGTTCCCCAGCGGGTTGTGCTGGTAGAAGAGGTGGTACGTGCCCTGGTGGTAGACGAGGCCGTTGGGGTCGTTCATCCAGTTCTGCTGGAGCGAGTAGTGGTAGGCCGGGCGGTGGGGCTCGGTGCCGAGCTCGCCCGCCGTCGTCGGCGGTGCCCCCGCGAGGGCCGCGGCGAGCATCGCCGCCGCAGCGCCGAGGCTCGTGATCCGGCGTCGTATCCGCCGTGATCGTGCCCGCTCTGTTCCCTCGCCTGCTGACTCCTGACGTGCTCGGCTCCCTCGCCCTGCCATAGGTTCCGCCCTTCTCTGCGCGACGCGGTGACAACGTTGTCACCGGGTCGCACGCTAGGAAGTGTCCACCGGACAAGTCAAGCGTTGGAGGCGGTGCCACAAGGTTTTGGCGGACGACGGCGCGCGGCGGCCTACCTCCGACCTCCGCGCCTTCGCGCCTTCGCGCCGTCGCGCCTTCGCGCCGTCGCGCCTTCGCGCAATTGTTGGCTTGAGCAGGGTGCCGCGGCCCGCGACCCTGCTCACCTCAACAATTGACGCGGGGTCCACGCCCCACAGAGACTTTGCCACTCAACGTCGGGATGTGACCTCTCAACCCGCGGACGGCCAGAGGCCCGGACGGGGTCGCCGTCCGGGCCTCTGTGGTGTGGTCCGCCGCGGTGGGGCGGACGGTCTGGGTGGGGCTGCTACTTGTACAGGCCCTCGCCGCCGACGGCGAGGTTGGTCGGCAGGTAGCCGTACGGGCCGAGGCCGTTCTGGCCGAAGCTGCGGTCCACCTGCGTCACGCCGCCCTTGAAGTTGATCTTCACGGTCGGGGACAGGGAGCCGCCGCGGATCCCGTTGACGTTGTCGATGAACGACTGCACGAGGCCGTTGGGCTGCACGTAGTGCGAGTAGGCCTGGAACTGGCGGCCGTTCTGCTCGCTCGAGATGGTCCCGCTCGGGTTGTTGGCCGGCAGGTTCAGGTCCGTCGGCGAGCCGAGCGCGAGGCCCGAGTTGTTCACCGGCTGGAAGTCGGAGCGGATGCCGTCGCCCACGAAGCCGTAGACGCCGTCCGGGCCGCGCATGCCGTCCGCGTACGTGAACTGGTGCGAGATCGTGTACAGGTAGTACTTGTTCTTGCCGTCCTCGTTCTGGATGAAGATCTGGGGACGCTCAGTCTGGTCGTTGACGCAGTTGGCCGAGAGGATCGGCGGCAGGAAGGACCACTTGGTCAGGTCCTTGGTGTCCGCGACCGCGAGGCCGACGTTGGCCGTCTGGTAGTAGGCGCCCGTCGTCGAGTTGACCTGCTCGGCGGTCTCGGCCTGGGGGTCGCCCGGGCGGTAGCCCAGGTCCTCCTCGGTGCAGCGGTATTCGCCGCGGGTGCCCCCGGTGTTGCCCTCGAAGACCATGAAGGTCTTGCCCGGGTGCGCCGGGTCCTCGAACGTGTACGGGTCGCGGAAGGCGAAGCCCGGGTTCTGGGCCCTGGTCTGGTACATCTCGCCGTCCGGCTCGAGCAGCTTGGTGTGCTCGAAGCCGTCGAACCACACCCGGTCCTGGTCGGCGTGGATGTTGCCGAGGGCCTTGGCGATCGCGGCGTCCGGGGCGATCCCGCCGCCGCCGGCGTTGCGCTCGGCCACGTCGTAGAACGTCGTCGCGGTGTAGAAGACGTTCACGTGGTTGCCCTGCATGAGGCGGGTCGACCCGGACCACTCGGTGTTGCCGACCGAGGAGCCGTCGACGAACAGGTGCCCGCCGTAGTTCCACTTGTCCTTGGCCGGATCGGCGTTCGTCTTGCGGTAGAAGAAGCCGATGCGCGCGTTCCAGTGGCGCTGGTCGAAGCCGTAGCCCGCGTGGCGGTCGGCCACGAGCGAGAAGATGACGTCGAAGCCCTTGTAGCTGATCTGGTTCGCGTGCTCGTCCGTGAGGGACCAGGTGTCCCAGACCCAGACGTCCTCGTTCATCGTCGGGAAGTCCTCGGGGATCTCCGGCATGGAGACGTCCGGGCTCATGGAGTTCTCGCCGGGCGCGACGTTCGGGTCGCTCTGCGCCATGATCTGGCGGGCGTCGGCGCGGGTCCACTTGGACGTGAAGTCCGCAGCAGGGTCGAACGCCTGCTGCGAGTGCTCGGTCGGCAGGGCGAAGCCCGGGGTGGGGGCGGGCATCTCGGACGACGGCGGGTCGGCCGGGATGTTCGCGAGCGCGGCGGGGGCGGCGGTCAGGACCGCGGCCGTGACGAGGGCCGTCGCGGCAGCTGCGCGCCGCCGTCGGCGGCCCGTGGGCCGCGCAGGCTGCTGGAGATTCAGCATGGTGTGCTCTTTCAGTGGTTCTGTCAGGGGACCATGTGCGGGCACACCGCTGCCCTGGGGACGCACGCATCCTCAGGACGACGTCGTGCCCAGTCGCCCTCGCGCCGGTCGGTGCGCGGGCGGTTGAAGCGGCCCGAGGGTGGGCCGCGCCTCTAACACTAGGAAAGCTGGGAAGGTCCTCTCAACCGCCCCACACGCATTTGTGTAAGCGCTTGCACAATCTGGTCCACGCGCGCGATGCCAAGCCAGACTGAATGTGTCAAGTAAACAAATATGACGCGCGCGTGACCGCTTTACGACGCAGTCACTTCACTGCGGCCATGCGGAATGTGCCCATCCTCACGGCTCCGCCGACGGCCTCGACCCGCAGCGAGCGCTCGCCCGCCGGCGGGAACGTCAGCGCCGTGAGCGTGCTGCGGCCCCCGTCCACGAATACCTCGACCGAGGAGCGGTCCACGTACAGGCGGAGCCGCACCGTCTCGGCCCCGGGCTCCCCGGGAGAGGTCCGCAGGGCCCGGTACGCCTCGAGCGAGGCTTCCTTGGGGGTCCTGGCGGCGGCCGCCCCGGCCGCCTCGGCAGCGTTGTCCCAGACTCCCGAGTCGCCGCGCGCGAAGGCGTCGTCGCGGACCACGAACGCCTGGCCGCGCGCGAAGTCGTAGCCGACGGTCGCGTACGGCTCGCCGCCCGCGAGCAGCTGGATGCGGGCCTCGATCCGGTCCTCGCCGGGGCCGCGCGTGAGCTCGGTGTCGAGGACGAACGCCCCGCCACCGGGCTGGTCGGCCTCGAACGCCGGCCCGGGAGGCCCGGGTGACCCGGGGGAGCCCGGAGAGAGGGTCTGCGCCTCGGCCGTCGTCTCCGCGCCCTCAGCGTCCCCGAGCGCGGGGACGGGCTCGGACGCGAGGCGCGCCCCGCCGTCGTCCGTGACGAGCCGCACCGTGCGCACGGCGGAGTCCGCGCCCATCCACGCCCCGGTGGGCACGTTGCGCGCGTAGGCCCAGTTGTTCATCCAGCCCATGAGGTAGCGCGAGGCGCGTTGGTCTGCCACGCGCGGGTCCGCCCAGGCGAGGGCGGCGTAGAAGTCGGGCCCGTCGTCGGCCCACCGGTGCGAGGGCTGGGCCTGGTCCGGGACGAACTGCTTGCCGTCCCACTGTCCGACCCAGTACGCGGTCCCGGTCGTGCGGCTCTCGGCGGCGCCGTTCGCCCCGGCCATGAGGACCCAGCGGGGGCGCTGCGGGTCGCCGTCGAGGGTCAGCTCGAAGAGGTCCGGGCACTCGAGGGTGCCGAGGCCCGGCGACTCGAAGCCGGACGTGTAGGTCCACGAGCGCAGGTCCGTGGACGCGTAGAAGCCGATCTTGGGGCCCTCCGCGAGGGCCATGACCCACTGCCCGCGGGCCTCGTCGCGGACGACGCGCGGGTCGCGCCAGTCGTGCTGGCCGGGGTTCTCCATGATCGGGTTGGCGGTGTCGCTGCGGAAGGTGCGCCCGCCGTCGGCCGAGCCGAAGAGCGACTGCCGCTGCACGCCGTCGTGCTGCTGGGTCAGGATCGCGACGACGGCGCCCCGGCCGAAGCCAGCCGTGCCCTCCTCGTCGACGAACGCGGTCCCGGTCTCGATGTCCCCGAGCCCGTTCTGGAACTTCTCGATCGCGACGCCCTCGTCCTTCCAGTGGACGAGGTCCGTGCTCGACATGCGCCGCCACGAGGTGCCGTTCCCGTGTGGGTGGTCCGCGTTGTACAGGTAGTAGGCCTGCCACACGCCGTCGACGAGGAGGGGGCGCTGGGGATCGTTCATCCAGGCCTCGGGCGGGGTGTTGTGGAAGACGGGGCGGTACGGGTCGGCGGGCTCGGGCTGTGCCTGCGCCGACTCCGGCGCGGTGGGGGCGGGGGAGGGCTGCGGCGCGAGCGTCGCCAGGACGAGCGCCAGGACGGCGGCGAGGACGACGGCGCCGCCCGCCGCCGCGAGGAGCAGGCGGCGCGCGCGGGGCGTCAGGGATGCGAGGAAGCTGCGGCGGCGGGGGGCGGGGGGACTCTGGGCCATGACCTGCGGTGGTAGGGGACAGGGCAGGGTATCGATCCTACGCCCGCCAGCTGGGCAATTCCCGAGAGGAGGCTGGACGGGTTGTGACCGCTCCCCGAGCTGGCTCCCTTGACCTCCGCGCGGGACCGTGCTGTCCTGAACGGCACGGCCCGCACTCTGCGGCCGTGTTCCGATTCGCCACAGCGAAGGAGTGCCATGGTCAACGGCGACCGCAGCAAAGTCACCCACCGCCCGAGCAGAGAAGACCTGTCTCAGGATTTCCACTTCGGCCCAGAGGACAGAGCGTGGGACGAAGAGGATGGCCTCTTCGACGGCGAGGAGATCATCGTCGGCCGATGACGGAGCCACGCAACCCCTGAATAGCCGAGAGGCGCCGCCGGGATCCCGGCGGCGCCTCTCGCCGCATCGAACCTCCCGTCACAGGGGCCCCGGTCAGGTCTGCAGCGCCGCCCGCGCGAAAGCCTGGGCCTCGGGCGACTGCGCGAACTCCTTGCCAAAGCCCCTCCGCAGGATGCCCATGGTGCGGAACACCGCTGTCGTGTCGATCAGCAGTTCGCTGGCATCGCCGTCCGTCATCTCCCCGTGCGGCTCCATGCGCCAGCCGAGGGCTCCGAGGCCGAAGGCGATGGCGTGGAGGCTCTCGTCCCAGTCGGAGCGCTGTGCGGCGGCGAGTTCGAGCAGAGCCAGGAGAGCGGCGTCGTGTGCGGCCTCATCGCGATGCCTCAGGAGCATCGCCCGCGCGATGAAGAGCAGGAGCCCGCGCGGATCGTTGGAGACCTTCTGCACAGCCTTCGGCACGAGGAGCCTGCCCTTGACCTTGCGCACGAGGCCCAGGCGCGTGGCCGAAGCGCGGAACCAGAACACGGGGGCGGTCTGGCTCTCCCGGTTGGCGGGGCCGAGCCATCTCCCTCCCAGGTCGAGCACCTCTGCCGCCTCGCGGACCACGGCGGGCGGGAGCCAGCCGGCGGAGGTCAGGGCGAGACCGTCCGGGTCGATGCGGTGGATGAGCCATCAGTAGGGGGCGACGAGGCGGGCCGCGGCCTCGTCGTCGATCTCCAGCTGGTCGATCTCGGCCGGACGGTCGACCCTCGTCGCGGCCACGAAGGACCGGAACTCCGGCTGCAGGCCCGGGGGGAGGCTGCGGCCGAGTGTGTCGACATCGCGCGCCTCGGCTGCGCCGGCATCCCCGCCGTCGGGCGATGGCGGGAAAAGCAGGGCGAGCTCGCGGTTCGCCGCCTCGGCGTCGAAGCGGGCAGGGTCGAAGTCCTGCCATGGGCCGACGGTGGCGGTGACCCACTCGCCCAGCCGAACCGTGGCCTCGTCGAGCATCCCGAGGTCGTCGAGGAGCGGCTCCCCGGAGCTCCACACGCGGGGTGCGGGGCCGGGGCGGTCGGCGCCGCGGCGCGGAAGGGTCGGGTCCGCATCGGTGAAGGAGTGCAGGTGCCAGTCGCGCCACCCGACGGCACGCTGGAGTACGTCGTGGAGCTCGCCGAGCGTCAGGGAGCCATCGACGTCGAGCATCCGCCAGATCGGCGGCTCGCTCCCGACGACGGTCACCCTGACACGCAGGATCCTGTTGGTCTCAGAGGTGCTGGTCGGTCTTCACGCGTGGCTGCCACCCGACGAGCGTAGCGGCAGGGGCTAGCCGGCCGTGGATTCCCGGAGCGTGAGCGTGCCGGCCAGATCGAGGTCCGCCTGCGTGCCGGGGTAGCCGGACTCGGCGATGAGGATCGCGCCGAACGCCGCGGCCCAGAACGTCCTGACCTCCTGGCGTGCCGTCCTCTCGATCCCCCAGCCGCGCGTCTGAAGCACGCGCTCGAGATAGCGCTCGGACATGCGGAACAGCAGACTCAGGTGCCCCTTGACCACGGTCCCGAGCTGCGGCTTCGCGCGGGCCAGCGCGAGGGCGCTGATGACCACGGGCAGCGACGGCGTCACGAGCACCGTGCGGGCGATGGCCCGGCGGAAGGCCGGCGCATTGGACATGCGCGAGCCCGCGCCCTCGATGCGCCCAGCGTCGCGGAGCAGGAGCAGGAAGGCCGCGTGCACGAAGAGCGAGTCCTTCGAGCCGAAGTGGTACGTGATCTGGTTCGGGAACACGCCGGCCGCGCCGGCGATCTCGCCGACCGTGACCGAATCGGCCGGTCGTGCGGCGAAGAGCGCCGCCGCCGCGTGGACGATGCGCTCGCGCGTGCCCGCTCCCCGCGAGCGGGACGTGTGTGCCCTGGACATGAAAGTAAGTGTATGGGGCGGTGAGTTGTATGCTGTACAAGTACAGCTTCTTGTATCGCGTACAAGGGACGGCCCGAACCGGACATGTCCCGCTACTGGCGTTGGAGGACACGTGCGGCACACAGGGTTTGACGGGCACAGCGGGATCGTCATCACGGGCATGGGCGCGACGACGCCGCTCGGCGGCACCGTCCCCGAGCTCTGGGACGCCACGCTCGCCCTGCGCTCCGGCATCCGCAGCCTCGTGGGGGCCGGCATTCCCGGCTTCGACGACACCCTGCCCGTGCGCATCGCGGGGATGCTCGCCGTCGAGCCCGAGACCGCGATGACCCCCGCCAGCGCCCGCCGCCTCGACCGCAGCCAGCAGGCCGCCGTCGTCGCCGCGCGCGAGGCGTGGAAGGACGCCGGCGCCCCCGAGGTCGACGGCGACCGGCTCGCCGTCGTGATCGGCACGGGCATCGGCGGGGTGCAGACCCTCCTCGCGCAGGACGACGTGCTCGAGCGCTCGGGCGCGCGGCGCGTCTCGCCGCGGACCGTGCCGATGCTCATGGCCAACGCCGCCGCGGCCCAGCTGAGCATCGAGTACGGGGCCCGCGCGTCCGCGTCCGCCCCCGCGTCGGCGTGCGCCTCGGGCGCCGAGGCCATCGTCCAGGCGGCACGGCTCATCGAGTGCGACGAGGCGGACATCGTCATCGCCGGCGGCGCGGAGGCTGCCATCACGCCCCTGACTATCGCGGGCTTCGCCCAGATCGGCGCCCTCTCCAAGGACGCCGGCGACCCGGAGGCCGCGTCCCGGCCCTTCGACCTGAACCGCACCGGCTTCGTGCTCGGCGAGGGCGCGGGCGTCGTGGTGCTCGAGCGCGCCGAGCACGCCCGCGCCCGCCGCGCGAGGGCCCGCGCGGCCCTGGCCGGCTGGGGCGTCACGGCGGACGCGTTCCACATCACCGGCACGGACCCCGAGGGCACGGGCCAAGTCAAGGCGATCCGCAAGGCGCTCGCCAAGGCCGGGCTCGGCGCGCGGGACGTCCAGCACGTCAACGCCCACGCGACCGGCACGCAGGTCGGGGACGTGAGCGAGGCGCTCGCGGTCCGCGAAGCCCTCGGCGGCCACGTCGCCGTGACCGCGCCCAAGGGCGCCCTCGGCCACCTCGTCGGCGCGGCCGGCGCCGTCGAGGCGATCCTCACCGCCTGCACGCTCGAGGCCGGCGTCATCCCGGCCACCCGCAACCTCGAGGAGCTGGACCCGGCCGTCGGGCTCGACGTCGTCGCCGGCGCCCCGCGCGAGGCCCGGATCGAGGCGGCGATCTCCAACTCGTTCGGCTTCGGAGGCCACAACGTGAGCCTCCTGCTCACGCGCGCCTGACGGCTACCAGAGGCGCGCGTGCCGCAGGAGCAGCTCGCGGCGCACCGCGTCGCGGCGCTCCTCGAGGCGGCCGTCCGTCTCCCGGTGGCCTTCCGTGGGCGTGAGCCACCCGCGGACGACGGCGGCGGCCGCCCACGGTCCGCGCGCGGCCGCGGCCCGTCCCCGCGCCGTCGTGCGCTCGGGTTCCACCGTGCGCTCGGGTTCCACCGTGCGCTCGGGCCTGATCCAGACGTCCCCCGTGATGACCGTGTGCATGCCCGCTCCCGTTCCCCTCGACCAGTGATGTGCCCTGCGGTCCTCGACCCTAGTGAGCCGGACGGGCGTCCCGCTCATCGCGTGCGCGCCCCTGTGGATAACCCGGCAGATGCTCACGCCTTCAGGATGCCGCCAGAAGAGGACAGGTCCGGTCCGCTGCCCGGGCCATGATGGAGGCATGCCAGACACGACGCAGCGGGTCCTGAGCCTGCTCAGCCTCCTCCAGTCACGGCCCGTATGGACGGGGGCCGAGCTCGCGGAGCGGCTCGGGGTCACGACCCGGAGCATCCGCCGCGACGTCGAGCGCCTGCGAGAGCTCGGCTACCCTGTCCGCGCCGAGCACGGCACCGGCGGCGGCTACCAGCTCGGGGCGGGCATGGCACTCCCGCCGCTCCTGCTCGACGACGAGGAGGCCGTCGCCGTCGCCGTGAGCCTCCGGCTCGCCGCGGGCGGGACGGTCGCGGGGCTCGGCGAGGCCGCCGTGCGATCGCTCGCGAAGCTCGACCAGGTGCTCCCGTCGCGGCTGCGGGCCGAGGTCAAGGGCGTCATCGACGCAACCGTGAGCCTCGACAGCCCGGTCACGGCCGTCGACGCCGACGTCCTCGTGGCCCTCGCCCGCGCGATCCGCACGCCCGAGCGTGCGACCTTCGACTACACGAAGTCTGGGGGAGAGCGCTCCGAGCGGCGCGTCGAGCCCTACCGACTCGTGGCCGCGGCGCGCCGCTGGTACCTCATGGCGTACGACTTGGACCGCGAGGACTGGCGGACGTTCCGGCTCGACCGCATGGCGGCGGCCCGCGGGACCGGCTGGCGGTTCCGTCCGCGCGATGCGCCGGACGCCGTCGCCTATGTCCAGGCCTCGATCACGCAGGCGCCCTACCAGTTCGTCGCGAAGGTGCGCATCCACGCGCCCGCGCACGAGGTGGCCGAGCGCGTCCCCTCGACGATGGCCGTCGTCGAGCCCGACGGCGACGACGGCGCGATCCTCACCGCGGGCGCGGACGACCTCGACTACGTCGCGTACCACGTGGTCCGGCTCGGCTGGCCGGTCACGGTGCTCGATCCGCCCGAGCTGCGCGAGGCCATGCGCGCGCTGGGGGAGCGCCTGACTGCGGCGGGGACGTAGGCCCCTATTTCGCCGCCACGGGTGCGCCCGAGGACAGGCTTCGCGCAATCTCCTTGGCCGACTGCCGCAGCTGCTCGACGATCGCCGGCAGTCGGCCCGACTTCATGCGCTGGTCGGGACCGGTGGCGCTGAGGACGCCGATGAGCTGGCCGTCGTCGTCGCGCACGGGCACCGAGACGGCGAAGAGCCCCTCCTCCAGCTCGTTGTCCATCGTCGCGTAGCCCTGCCGCTGGACCTCGTGGAGGGCCTCGATGAACTCCGATCGGTCCGTGATGGTGAAGCGGGTGAGCGCCGGAAGCGTCGAGGGCAGCAACGCCTCGACCTTCTCGTCCGAGAGGTCCGCGAGGACGATCTTCCCGGTACCGCTCGCGTGGAGGGGGAAGTCCCGTCCGATCCACCCCTGGGAGAGGGTCAGGAGCCGCGAGCCGAAGGCCTCCGCGACGAGCTCGAAGCGGCCCTCCCCGTTGGCCACCGCATAGCCGATCGTCTCGTTGAGCTCGTCCGCGAGGACGTCGAGGACGGGCTGCACGCGGGCGACGATTCCCCGGTGCGGGTCGGCCAGCCTGCCAAGGCGGGCCATCTCCCATCCGAGCAGGTACTTGGTGTCGACCCGCTCGACGAAGCCCGTCTGCTCGAGGCTGACCAGGAGGCGGAAGGCCGTGGGCCGGGTCATGCCGACCCGCTGGGCCAGCTGAGTCACCGTGATCCCCCGGGGATGCCGCCCGAGCTCGCTCAGGATCACCGTCGCCTTGATGACCGACTTGTTGGTGAGGTCAGAGGTCTCCAGTGCTTCGTCGGTGGTGGCGTCCTCAGACACTGGGCATCACGGCCTTCCTCGTCTCATGGATCCCTGCATCGCGTGGAGCGCGCGTTCGGGAACGTTGCTGATACCACCCTAGACCGCGCCGGGCACGACGACGCCTCACAGGCATCCCCGCGCGGAAGCGGGGGAGCCTGCGAGGCGCCGGAAACTCAGAGGTCAGGAGGCGCTGTGGACAACGGCCTCGGGGCGGCGGCCCGTGGGGGCGTTGGTCTCGCTGAGCTGCTTGCCCTTCGTCTCCGGGGCGAGCATCTGGGAGACGATGCCGCCTACCAAGCTGATGCCGGCGGCGATGATCATCGTCGTTCCGATGCCGAGCGTCGTCATCGCCACCGGCAGGAGGAACGTGCCGGCCGCGGCGCCGACGCGGGAGGCCGCCGTGGCGAAGCCAGTGCCCGAGCCGCAGATCTCGGTCGGGAACACCTCGCCGGGGTAGACGCCGGTCAGGGCCGTGGAGATGGCGTTGACGAAGGAGAAGACGAGGAAGCAGACCATGATGATGACCGGCGACTGCTGGGAGAAGAGGCCGACGACGACCAGCGCGATGGTGGAGATCCAGAACGGCGGGATGGCCAGCTTGCGGCGGCCGACGCGCTCGATGAGCACGACCGAGACCAGCGAACCGGCAACGACAAGCCCGTTGAGGGCGAGGGCCCCGGTGAGGCCGTCCTCGAGGCCGAACTGCTCGAGGATGATCGGGGCGAAGGTGCCGATGGCGAAGTACGGCGTGACGTTGCAGATCCAGAAGACGGAGACGAAGACCGTGCTCTTGATGTAGGCGGGGGAGAACAGTGCCCGGACACCCAGCTTGCGGGTGGTGGTCTGGGCCTGGAGGTCCTTCCGGTCCGCCTCCTCCATGTATTCCTCCGCGAGGGCCAGCGCCTCCGCGGTGCGGCCCTTGGTCATGAGCCAGCGGGGCGACTCGGGGGTCCCGAGGCGCATGAGGAAGACGATGACGCACGGGATCGTGCTCAGGCCAAGGATGATGTTCCAGTCGGCGGTAGCGGAGACGGTGAGGATGTAGCCGAGGGCGTAGGAGATCAGGTAGCCCACGTACCAGGCCACTTCCTGCACGGCGAGGAGCTTGCCGCGCATGCGTGCAGGCGAGAACTCGGCGAGCATCGGCCAGCCGATCGAGTAGTCGGCGCCGATCGCCACGCCCATGAGCAGGCGGACGAGGAACAGCTGCCAGGCCTCGGCGACGAAGAACTGGGCGACGGAGCCAACGAGGAAGATCGCCAGGTCGATCGTGAACATCGGCTTGCGCCCGACCTTGTCCGCAAGGTAGCCGCCGAGCGGGCCGCCGATGAAGATGCCGATGAGGGCAGAGGCCCCGATGAGGCCCTGCCACACGAGGTCGAGGCCGAGGTCCGCAGTGATCGCCGGCATGACGATGCCGATGCTCCCGAGGATGAAGCCGTCGATGAACATGCCGCCCGAGATGAGGACGGTGAGCTTGGTGATGAAGCGCCGTTGCTTCTCGGTCAGAACTGAAGGCCTGCCCGGGGCGGCAGAGCTCGTCGTGGTCATGGACACGGTGACTTCCTTGTCTTCAGGGGACTGCTGTTCATGGCCTGGACCGCATCAGCGGTGCGCCAGGGTTGTCATCTTCGGGGCAGGGTTGAGCCTGGCTCAGCCGCTTTCCTCGAGGTAGAGGCCCTCCCAGGGGACGCACACGAGCCGGCCGTGATGGCCATAGGGGCTGGGCAACGACGCCGCGGCCTGCGGCGGTCGGGGGACCTCACGGTGCTCGACGGCCATGGTGGTGAGGAATCGAGTGATGAGGTTCATGGCCTGCTCCTTGATGACTGCGGTGGCGCGTCCAGAGTGAACATCACGTTCAGCATGTGGACGAATTCCATTGTGATGCCTCTCACCGCATTGCGCAACCCCCATCACGTCGCGAGGTGATCCCGTCATTGACAGTGAGCCGGCCAACACAGTAACTTGAACAAGACGTCCAAATAATGAACGAGACCAGTTCCCGACTCTCGCTGAGGAGGCAGGCATGCACGTCATCGAAGGCGTCGTCAAGCCAGGCGACCAGCGCGGCCGCACCGTCGGCTTCCCCACCGCGAATATCCCGCTCCTCAGCCACGAGGCCCAGGAGGCGCACGACGGCGTCGGGCTGGCATGACGGCCGAGCGCTCGCTGCCGGCCTGGGCTGTCCAGCGCGTCGCCGCGGTCCTCGCCTCCGGGCAGCGCGAGGGTGGGGCGTCGGCGGACGCCGTCGAGGTCGCGCGGCGTACGGGCCTGAGCAAGAGCCTTGCCCGCCGCTGCCTCTACCAGCTCCGCACGGAGTCCGGCCCGGCCCGCTGACCACACACCCCGTCGCAGCTGCTCACCCATCCGCGAAGCTGCCCACCCATCCGCGAAGCTGCCCACCCGCCCGCCCTTAGGAGGCCCAGACCATGACCCTCAACGGACACTCACTCATCGCAGGCGAGGCCATCGCCGGAACCAGCGGCACGTCCTTCGGGATCGACCCCTCCACGAACGCCAAACTCGAACCTGAGTACACGCTGGTCAGCGAGGACCAGCTCAAGGTCGCCACCGAGGCGGCCGCGGCGGCCTTCGAGTCCTTCAGCACGCTCGAGCCCGAGCGGCACGCCCGGTTCCTCGAGTCCATCGCCGCCAACGTCGAGGCACTCGGCGAGGAGCTCGTCGAGCGCGCCTCGGCCGAGACGGGGCTCGGGGCCGAGCGGCTGCGGGGCGAGCGCGCCCGGACCGTGAACCAGCTGAGGCTCTTCGCCGCCGTCGTGCGCCGGGGCGACTTCCGCGGCGTCCGCATCGACCCTGCGCAGCCCGAGCACACGCCGCTGCCCCGCGCCGACATCCGCCTGCGGCAGGTTCCGCTCGGGCCGGTGGCGGTGTTCGGCGCGAGCAACTTCCCCCTCGCCTTCTCCGTCGCCGGCGGCGACACGGCCTCGGCCCTGGCCGCGGGCTGCCCCGTCGTCGTCAAGGCGCACAACGCCCACCCGGGCACCTCGGAGCTCGTCGGCCAGGCCGTCGTCCGGGCCGTGCGCGAGAACGACCTCCACCCGGGCGTCTTCTCCCTCGTCTACGGCGCGGGCACATCCATCGGCCAGGCCCTCGTCGCGGACCCCGCGATCAAGGCCGTCGGCTTCACCGGCTCCCGGGCCGGCGGCGTCGCGCTCATGCGCACCGCCGCCGCCCGCCGCGAGCCCATCCCGGTCTACGCCGAGATGTCCTCGATCAACCCCGTCTTCGTGCTCCCCGGCGCCCTCGGCGGCGACGTCGAGACGCTCGCCCGCCAGTACCTCGCCTCGGTCACGGGCAGCTCGGGGCAGCTGTGCACCTCCCCGGGGCTTCTGTTCGTCCCCGCCGGGGACGACGGCGACCGGCTCGCCGAGGCCGTGGCCGCGGCCCTGCCCGGGCAGCCCGGGCAGACCATGCTCACCCCGGGGATCGCCTCGTCTTGGCAGGAGGGCTTCAGCGCTCTCGAGGCCGTCGCCGACGTCGAGCTCCTCGCCCGCGGCCAGGCCGGTCCCACCGAGAACGCCCCCGCCCCGGCCGTCTTCGGTGCCGATGTGGAGACCTTCACCGCGAACCCGGTCCTGCACGAGGAGGTCTTCGGCGCGGCCAGCGTGATCGTCCGCTACAAGGGCGCCGAGGACCTCGCCGCCGCCGCGCGCACGCTCGAGGGCCAGCTCACGGCCTCGGTCTGGCTTGCCGACGACGGCGACCTCGCCACGGCCGCGGCCCTCCTGCCCGTGCTCGAGGGCAAGGTCGGCCGGATCATCGTCAACGGCTGGCCCACCGGCGTCGAGGTCGGCCATGCGATGGTGCACGGCGGCCCGTTCCCGGCCACGTCGGACTCCCGCACGACGTCGGTCGGAACCCTCGCGATCAACCGCTTCCTGCGTCCCGTCTCGTACCAGAACGTCCCCCAGGAGCTGCTCCCGGCGCCCCTGCAGGACGCCAACCCCTGGCATGTGAACCGCCTCGTCGACGGCGCCGCCGAGAACGGCTAGCCCTTCCCCGCCGAAAGGACCCCCATGCCAACCCTCACGCTCGACGACGTCGCCTCGACCCTGCGCGGGGCGCGCGAGCGCACCCAGCCCATCGCACCGCCGAGCGAGACCTGGCCTGGCCTCGACCCCGACGCGGCATTCGAGGTGCAGAAGATCAACGTCGCCCACGCCGTCGCGCAGGGGGACCGCCTCGTCGGCTACAAGCTCGGCAACATCGCCAAGGTCATGCAGGACGCCTTCGGCCTCGACCAGCCCGACTACGGGCACCTGCTCGCGAGCGTCTTCGCCTACGAGGGCACCACCCTCGACCGGGGCGCATTCATCGAGCCCTTCGTCGAGCTCGAGCCCGCCTTCGTCCTGCGCAAGCAGCTCGCCGGGCCCACCACGACCGTCGCCGATGTCATCGACGCCATCGAGTTCGCCGTCCCGGCGATCGAGATCATCGACTCCCGCGTCAAGGACTGGCAGATCGGCCTCTCCGACACGCTCGCCGACAACGGCTCCACTGGCGCCGTCATCCTCGGCGGCACCCCCCGCAAGGTCACCGACCTGACCCTGCGCGACACCCCGGGCGTGCTGACCTTCAACCACCGCGAGGTCATCGCCGGAAACACCCGCAACATCCTCGGCAACCCCTTCGCCGCCGTCGCGTGGCTCGTCAACCGCCTCGCCGCGTACAACGTCGTGTTCGAACCCGGGCAGGTCATCCTCCCCGGCAGCTGCCTCCAGGCCGTGCCCATGAACGAGGCCGGCCGCTGGTCCGGCACCTTCGAGGGCTGGGGCACCGTCGAGTTCGACGTCTCCGCCTGACACATAACTCAGAGAGACCGAGAGGAGCCCCCATGCGCCTGGCCAACATCGTCGACAGGTTCGCCCTCATCACCCCCGACGACCAGGCCGTCGACGTCTCGAGGGCCTCCGGCGGGCGCTTCAGCCCTCGGATCCAGGACTGCTACGAGCGCTGGGACGAGCTCCTCGCGGCCGCGCCGGACCTGCATCGAGCGCAGGGCAGGCCGCTGACGGAGGTGCGGCCCCACGAGGTCGGGAATCCGGCCCCGCAGCCGCGGCAGGTCTTCGCGATCGGCCTGAACTACGCGGACCACGCCGCGGAGGCCGGCCTGGCGGTGCCCGAGGACCTGACCGTGTTCACGAAGTTCGCGAGCTCGCTGACCGGGCCCTACGGGACGATCGCGCTGCCCCCGGGGACCGTCGACTGGGAGGTCGAGCTCGTCGTCGTCCTCGGCAGGGGCGGACGGAACATCCCCGCGGAGACGGCCTGGGACCACGTCGCGGGCCTGTCGGTGGGGCAGGACCTGTCGGAGCGGACGATGCAGTCGGCGGGGCCGGCGCCGCAGTACAGCCTCGCGAAGTCCTTCCCCGGATTCGGCCCGATCGGCCCCTTCCTCGTGACCCCGGACGAGTTCGAGGACCCGGACATCATCGAGCTCTCGTGCTCGGTCAACGGGGAGCAGGTCCAGAAGGGCACGACGGCGTCCATGGTCTTCCCGGTGCCCGAGATCATCGCGCGCCTGTCCCGCGTCGCGACGCTCCTGCCGGGGGACGTCATCTTCACCGGCACACCGCCCGGCGTCGGCGTCGGCCGCAGCCCGCAGCGCTTCCTCGCCCCCGGGGACGAGCTCGTCACGGCGATCGAGGGGATCGGCGAGATGCGCCACCGCCTGAGCTGACCGCGCGCCGTCGTCCGTGTCCTTTCCACCACGTCCACCACACGCACTGCATTGGAGATCACCATGACCGAACAGACTGACGTCGTCGTCATCGGGGCCGGCCTCGCCGGTCTCATCACTGCCCGCGAGCTGGGCAATCGGGGCCACAGGGTGGTCGTGCTGGAGGCGCGGGACCGTCTGGGGGGCCGCGTCTACACCGAATCCCGTCTGGGCCAGCACCTGGAGCTCGGCGGCAACTGGCTGCACTGGACCCAGCCGCATGTGTGGGCCGAGGTGACCCGCTACGGTCTCGAGGTCTCCCGCGGCCCCCGTTCGGAGGAGACCTACTGGCTGGCCGGGGACGAGGTGCGCCGCGGCAACCTCGACGACTTCATGAAGCTCATCGACCCGGGCATGACCCGACTGCTCGAGGACACCATGACGTGGCTGCCGCGCCCGGACGCGCCGCTGACGGTGGAGAACCTGGCCGAGGTGGACCAGTTCAACCTGCAGGAGATGCTGGACAAGCTGGACCTCTCCGAGGACGAGAAGAACGCGAACGAGGCCGCCTGGGTGGGCCACTTCAACGCCCCGCTGGACCAGTGCGCCTACGTCAACGCCCTGCGCTGGACCGCCGGCGCCTCGGGCCACTGGCACCTCATGCACGAGGCCTCGGCGATCTTCCGCCTCAAGCACGGCAACGACACCCTCGTGAAGGCGATCGCCGAAGACTCCGACGCCGACATCCGCCTGAATGCCCCCGTGACCGCCGTCCGCCACGACGCCGAGGGCGCGACGGTCTCCTACGGCGACGGCCGGGAGATCCGGGCGACAAAGGTCGTCATCACCCTGCCCCAGAACATCCTGCACAAGCTCGAGGTCCAGCCCGCCCTGTCCGAGGGCAAGCTCGTCCCCAGCCGGGAGAGGACCGCCTCCCAGGGCGTCAAGGCCTGGATGCGGGTCGGCCGTCGAGGAGGGGGCCCGATCAAGCCGTTCTTCGCCTATTCCGCGCAGGACAAGCCGCTGTCCGTGATCCGCACCGAGTTCATCGGAGAGGACGACGCCGTGCTGGTCGGCTTCGGTGCCGACGCGAACCGCATCGACGTGACCGACATCGAGCAGGTCCAGGAGGCCGTCAGGGTCTGGCGCGACGATCTGGAGGTCATTGAGGTCACCGGCCACAAGTGGGGCGAGGACCCGTATGCCGAGGAGACCTGGCAGATCCAGCGCCCGGGCCAGCTCACCAAGTACCACGCCGCGCAGCAGGCCAGCGAAGGCGCGCTCCACTTCGCCAGCAGCGACATCGCCAACATCTGGGCCGGCTTCTTCGATGGCGCCATCGAAAGCGGCCTACGCGCCTCCCGCGAGGTCCACGCGGAGCTCGCCGGCTGAATCCCCCCTTCTGACGAGAGGAACATGACCATGGCAATGCCCCAGACGATGGAAGCGGCGGTCCTGACAGGCCACGGCGGCCTGGACAAGCTCGAGTACCGGACCGACGTCCCCGTCCCCCAGCCCACGGCGGGGGAGGTGCTCATCGAGGTGGCCGCGGCCGGCGTGAACAACACGGACGTCAACACGCGCATCGGCTGGTACTCCAAGGCCGTCTCCACCGGCACGAACGCGGGCGGCGCCGCCGGGTTCGAGACCATCACGGCCGACGACGCCACGTGGTCCGGCCAGGAGCTCACGTTCCCGCGCATCCAGGGCGCCGACGTCTGCGGGCGCATCGTCGCCGTCGGCGACGGCGTGCCGGAGAGCAGGATCGGCGAGCGCGTCCTGGTCCGCAACATGCTGCGCACCTACGTCGACTACCGCCCGTACGAGTGCTGGACGCTCGGCAGCGAGTGCGACGGCGGCTTCGCGCAGTTCGCGGTGGCACCGTCGCGGGAGACCCACGCGGTGGACTGCGACTGGAGCGACGAAGAGCTCGCCGCGGTCCCGTGCGCGTACTCGACCGCGGAGAACATGCTCCACCGCGCCGGCGTGGGCGCCGGCGACCGCGTCCTCGTGACCGGCGCCTCGGGCGGGGTGGGCCTCGCGGCCGTGCAGCTGGCCAAGCGGCGAGGCGCCACGGTGATCGCCGTCTGCTCGCCCGCCAAGGCCGAGCAGGTGCGCGCCCAGGGCGCCGACGAGACGGTCGACCGCGGCGCGGACCTGGTTCAGGACGTCGGTGCGCGCTCGCTCGATGCGGTGCTCGACGTCGTCGGCGGCCAGCAGGCGAGCCGACTGCTCGAGCTGCTGCGCCCCGGCGGGGCGCTGGCGATCGCCGGCGCGATCGACGGCCCGATCGCCGAGATCGACCTGCGCACCGTGTACCTGAACGACCTGCGGATCCTCGGCTGCACGTTCCAGGACGACGAGGTCTTCGAGAACCTCGTGACGTACATCGAGCGCAACGAGATCCACCCCGTCGTCTCCGCCACCTACGCCCTCGCCGACATCGCGAGGGCGCAGGAGGACTTCCTCGCCAAGAAGCACACGGGCAAGCTCGTCCTGGTCCCGCCGCCGGTCCCGCCAGCCGGCCCCACCCACCGCCACGACATGGAGGCAGCACAGTGAAGATCACCCAGATCGACCTCTACCAAGTGGACCTCCCGTACGCGGGCGGCACCTACCAGCTCTCCGGGGGCCGGACCTACGAGTCCTTCGACGCCTCGATCGTGAGGATCACGTGCGACGACGGCACGCAGGGCTGGGGCGAGAGCACCCCCTTCGGCTCCACCTACATCGCGGCCCACGCCCTCGGCACCCGGGCCGGCATCGCCGAGCTCGCCCCCGCGCTCCTCGGCCGCGACCCGCGGCAGGTCGACCGCATCAACGACCTCATGGACGCCACGCTCGTGGGCCACAACCACGCGAAGACACCCCTCGACGTCGCCTGCTGGGACGTCTTCGGCAAGTCCGTCGGTCTGCCGGTCGCCGAGCTGCTCGGCGGCTCCACCGGGACGCCGATGCCGATGATCTCCTCGATCTACGCCGGCGACCCGGAGGACATGCGCCAGCGCGTCGCCGAGCACCGCGCCCGCGGCTACCTCGGCCACTCCATCAAGATCGGCGCCCTGGACAGCGAGGGCGGGCCCGCGCTCGACGCCGAGCGCATCGCCGCCTCCCTGGCCGACAAGAAGCCGGGGGAGTTCTTCCTCGTCGACGCCAACGGCGGGATGCTGCCCGAGACGGCGCTGCGCATGCTGCGCATGCTCCCGCCCGGCCTCGACTTCGTCATCGAGGCGCCGTGCTCGACGTGGCGCGAGACCATGTCGCTGCGCCAGCGCTGCGACTACCCGATCATCATGGACGAGCTCGCCCAGCAGGAGGACGACCTCGCCTGGCTCGCGGCGCAGGACGTGGCCGACGGCATCGGGCTGAAGATCTCCAAGGCCGGCGGGCTCACCAAGGGCCGGCGCCAGCGCGACATCTGCCGCGCGAACGGGCTCACGGTCAGTGTCCAGGACACGGTCGGATCCACGATCGCCTTCGCCGCCATTGCCCACCTCGGGGCGACGGTCCCGGAGCGGCTGCTCCGCTGCGTCCTGAACTGCGAGGACATGGTTACGCTGCAGACGGCGACGTTCGACGTCGTCCGGGACGGCGGCCGTATCCTGCCCCCCGAGCTCCCGGGCCTGGGCATCGATGTCAACGAGGACGTGCTCGGCGACCCCGTCGCGATCTGGGCGGCGTAGGCGGAAGAGCGCGCGTGCCCACCGTGAGCACACCGGAGGCCGGCCCCAGTGCCTGTCTCCGTACCGGTCTCCGGTCCAACCTCGTCAACTACGGCGACGCCGAGTTCGCCCTCTTCCTGCGCAAGGCCTTCATCAAGGGCGTGGGGTACACCGACGACGTGCTGGACCGGCCCGTCATCGGGATCACCGACACGGGGAGCGGGTTCAACCCGTGCCACGGCAACATGCCGCAGCTCGTCCAGGCGGTCGAGCGCGGCGTCATGATGGCCGGCGGCTTCCCCGTCCCCTTCCCGACGATCTCCCTGCACGAGAGCTTCTCGCACCTCACGAGCATGTTCCTGCGCAACCTCACGTCGATGGACACCGAGGAGATGATCCGCGCGGCGCCGGTCGACGCCGTCGTCCTCATCGGGGGCTGCGACAAGACCGTGCCAAGCTCTTCGTCGACGAGGTCACCCAGGCCGAGGAGGGCTGCGACTTCCGCTTCCTGCAGGCTGAGACGAGGACGGCGAGCCTCCCGCGCGTGTGAGGCGCGGGACGCTCGCCGTCCTCCCCCTGCTCTCCTAGACGGAGATCGAGATGTACTGCTTCTTGAAGTGCTCGTGGATCTCCCAGACGCCGCTCCAGCCGTTGGGGATCAGCACCATGTCGCCTGCCTCGTGGTCCAGGCGCTCGCCGGTGTCGGAGACGAGGGTCGCCTTGCCCTCCAGGACGAGGATGACCTCGTTGACCCCATGACGGGCGGTCCTGAAGCTGCCCGGGGAGCATTCCCAGAACCCCAGATCGACGGTGCTGGCGGCGGCCGTGAAGGCGCTGTCCGTGGCGTCCTTCGGCTCTGTGCCCTCAACGGCGGTCGGCTTGAGGGCGAGCTCGGCGAAGGACAGCGTGTCCAGCGAGCGGAGGACCCTTGCTTGGGCGTTCGACATGTGTCTCCTTCTGTTGTTATTGCGGACTGGATGTCAGAAACTGCACAACTCATGGGGCCCGGCCCAGGTTTGTGCCCTGCTTCCGCCCCGAGTTGTGCAGTTTCTGACGCCTCTCCCGCGGTCATGTGAGTCGGTTAGTCGCGGGCGAGGGACTCCCAGCCGGTTGCGCCGGGGCTCCCGGGGCGGGGCGTTCGGCGTGGGAGGTCCTGGCGGCGTGGCGCCGCATCCGGGTCAGGCGGACCATGGCGACGATGGAGATCGTGCCCCACGCGCTGTTGAGGGCCACGAACGGCCAGGCGCCGTGGTAGCTGCCGTTGATGATGAGCGCCATCGACCCGAGGAGGTTGATCCCCTGGAAGAGTCGGCCGCTGGTGATCCAGCCGAGTGAAAAGGCCGCGTAGCCGGCCAGCGTGGCAGCGGCGCCGAGCCAGCCGCTGACATCCGCGAACAATGCCATCCCCATGGGGTCCCCCTGACTACGGTCGCGATGCCGGCATCGCGAGTCGACGCGGACGCGGCCCCTCCCTCGGGACCGCGTCCGCTGTCTTCTGTTGTGCTGTGTCTGCCGGCCCTGGGCGCTGGCTAGCGCTTGGCCCCCGACTGGTCCCCGAGGTGCCAGATGTTCATGGAGGAGAGGAGCTCGCGCGGATCCCAGACGGTCCATTCCTCGGTGATGAGCCCGTCGCGGTGGCGCAGGAACGACGCGCCGTTGACGGTCACCGTGCGGTTCGTGGGCGGGACTCCCATGAACGTCCCGGTGTGCGTGCCGACGCTCTGCCAGTGGATGGCGATGAGGTCGTCGCCCTCGACGGCGTGCAGGACCTCGACCGTGAAGTCCGTGAACGCGGCGTGGGAATCCTCGATCTGGCGGAGGACGTCGGGGAGGGACACGTCCGCGCCGCCCTTCGAGTGGCGGACGTAGCCCTCGGCCACGATGCGCTCGAAGGCGCTCGTGTCGCCGTCGCCCCAGGCGCGGCTCCAGGCCTCGGTGATGGTCTGCAGCATGGTCATCGGTCTTCTGCTTTCTGGGTGGGTGTGGGTGTGGGTGCGGGAGCGGGCGTGGGCCAGAGCGTGAACTCGCCGAACGTGCCTCCGCGGAACACGAGGGCCTCCCCGGTGCCGGGCTCCATCGCGGTGACGGAGCCGACGATCATGTAGTGGTCGCCGGCGACGACCTCGGACACCACGTGGCAGTCGATCCACGCGGTGGAGTTGAGGATCCGCGGCGTGCCGATGGCGCTCTGCTCGTAGTCGAGGCCTTGGAACTTGTCCTGGCCCTTGCGGGAGAGCGCCTTGCAGACGTGCAGCTGCTCGGTGGAGAGGATGTTCGCGGTGAACCGGCCGAGATTGCGCAGCGTGGGCCACGTGCTCGAGGACTTGTCCACGCAGAAGGTCACGAGGGCCGGTTCGAGGGAGAGGGACTGGAAGGTCCCCACGACGAAGCCCATGGGCTTGCCGGCGTCGGTCAGGCCGGTGATGGCGGTGACGCCGGTGGGGAGGAGCCCGAAGACCTGCCGGTAGTCGGCGGCCGTGATGGCGGCGTCCGTGGCGGGGGGGACTGCGGCGGCGACAGAGACCGCGGCGGCTGCTGTGGTGGTCATGGCGTTGTCCTTCACTTGATCTTGGCGTACAGGGCGTCGCGGAGGGCTGCGCCCGGGTGGTCCTGGGGGAGGCGGGCCTGACCGGCGCCGAAGAGGTTCTCGCGCAGGGTCGGGCCGTCGTACGAGGTGCGCATGAGGCCCCGGGCCTGGAGCTCGGGGACCGCGAGCTCGGCGAAGTCCTTGATGTCGCGGAACTTCACGCCGTGCGCGACGTTGAACCCGTCGATCCCGGTCTCGTTGACCCAGGAGGCGAGCTCGTCGGCGACCGTCTGGGGGCCGCCGACGATGACGGGGGACGTGCCGCCGATGCCGATGTAGTCGGCGATGTCCCGTGGCGTCCACTCCTTGGTGGGGTCCATCTTCGAGAACAGGTCGACCATGGTCTGGCCGGCGTTGGTCTTGACGTTCTTGAAGGGCACGTCCGGGTCGAAGGCGGACATGTCGAGCCCGGCCCAGCCGCTGTAGCGGGCCATGGCGCCCTCGTAGGAGACGTAGCTCTTGTACTCCTCGTACTTCGCCTGGGCCTCGGCGTCGGTCGGCGCCGTGATGACCGTGATCATCTGCAGCACGGCGATGTGCGACGGGTCGCGGCCGGCCTCGACGGCCTTCGCGCGGAGGGTGTCTACCTGCTTCTTGAGCCCGGCCTTGGACGTCGCGTTCATGAACACGGCCTCCGCGGTGGCGGCCGCGAGGGCCACGCCCTTGCTCGAGCCGCCGGCCTGGAAGATGACCGGGGTGCGCTGCGGGGACGGCTCGCACAGGTGGATGCCGGGAACCGTGAAGTGCTTGCCCTGATGCCCGATCGGGTGGACCCGCGTCGGGTCCGTGTAGGTGCCGGAGGCGGCGTCGGCCGGGACCGAGCCGTCCTCCCACGATGCCTCCCAGAGCTTGAGGGCGACCTCGATGAACTCCTCGGCGAGCTCGTAGCGGTCGTCGTGCGCCTTCTGGACGCCGGTGCCCAGGTTCTTCGCGGCGCTGTCCGAGTACGAGGTCACGACGTTCCAGCCGATGCGCCCGTTCGTGAGGTGGTCCAGCGTGGAGAACTTCCGGGCGAGCGCGTACGGGTGGTCGTAGGCCGTCGTCGACGTCACGCCGAAGCCGAGGTGCTTGGTCGCCGCGGCCATCGCCGGGATCAGGTAGGCCGGGTCGTTCGCGGGGATCTGCGCGCCGTCCTTGAGGGCGGCATCCACGCTGCCCTTGTAGACGTCGTGGTAGCCGACGTTGTCGGCGAAGAAGATGCCGTCGAAGCACGCGTCCTCGAGCATCTTGGCGTACTCCACCCAGTACTTCAGGGACGTGTACTCGGTGCCCCTGTCCTCGGGGTGCCGCCACAGACCCGCCGAGAGGTGCGCGGGACCGTTGAAGTCGAAGGCGAAGATCCTCATCTGGGTCATGCCGGTTCCTTTCCGCTCTCAGTCCGGATGGAGACTCTGATTCGTTCAGATTCCGAACGTGATGTTTGTTCTATGAACAGATTAGAGTGGCACCTGTCACAGCGTCAAGTGGGGAGGGCGACGGCGGATGGGGCTCCGAAAGGCGCCCGCGGCGGCGCCGGGAACGGAAGGTCAAAGGGAGGGAGAAGAGCGCGACGGCGTCGGGATGCGGGGTCATCTCTCTGGGATGCGGGGTCACCTGAACTGGACGCGGGGGCACCTCAATCCGACGCGGGCACGCTCGATGCGGGCTTCCCGATCCTGACCGGGGACGAACAGTCGAGGAGCAGTGTCTTCACTTCCGACTGGGGCGCCGATCTCCCGGCTCGCCCGTCTGCAGGGTCTCGTCCTGAGCTCCGGACAGGGCCGTCCAGGACGGCAGCAGCGGCGGCGGATCCGGACTCCGCCGTACCGAACTCCCCAGGTTTCGCGGCCGGAACTCCCCAACTTTAAGCTTCAACCGGCCGATTTCCTGGGCCGCGCCGCCTCGGCGGCGGCCAGACGGCCCTTAAGCCGGGGAGGCTCGTCCAGATTGGGGCGAGTGATGCCCCCCCATCGCAGGGAGGTGACCTCGCATCGTAGGGAGGTGACCCCGCGTCGCAGGGAGGTGACCCCGCGTTTTGCCAGTCCCAACGCCGGTCAGGTTCCGCGTTCCTGAGCGGCCGGCAATTCGACGAGTGAGCCTCAGCTCCGCGCGGCGCCGACCTTCCGGGGGTCCGCACCTGCGGGCCGCGGCTGCTGTTCACGTGGGCTCGCGTCATCCTCCGCCTGCTCCTGGAGCCACTCGAGCATGTGCTCGTGGACCAGGGTCCGCCGCTTCACGATGATGTCCTCTCTCCGTCCGGCGCGGGGGCCGGTCAATTTATGGAGAACTGTTGCCCGGCGGCGGGCGGTTCAACCCGATCCGGGCAGATCCCCGGGGCTTGACCCAGCAGGGTCGCCCTCCTAGCGTCAGGGCAAGTGAAAGGAGCCTTGTGATGATGGAGTCGCACGAGACCGCGCTCGCGGAGCTGGCCAGGCATCTGAAGCCGGTGTTCGAGCAAAGCCCGGACGGCGTCTACCTCTGGCTCGATGAGAAGCACAAGGTCTGCAACGAGCAGTTGGCCACGATGTTCGGGTACGACGTCGGCGAGTGGCAGGCGGTCGACGACTTCGCGGCGACGTTCATCGCGGAGGAGAGCCGGTCACTGTACGTCTGGCACTATCAGCACGAGGTCGCCGAACTGAGGTACCCGGTGTCGTTCCGCTTCCGCGGGAAGCGCAAGGACGGGTCAACCTTCGACGCAGAGACGGACATGATCCCGCTGACGTACGCCGGGCACGTCGTGGCGTACCACTTCGTCCGCCAGCTCGGCACCTAGCTACACCACGGTGACGGAGGCGCCCCGCCCCCGGGGCCCACGCACCACGAGGCAAAGGTGACTCGTCAGTGACCCTGCCTGTGCATGACGTGCTTGGTCCGCGAGTAGTCGTCGAGGGCGTAGATCGAGAGGTCGCGGCCGTAGCCGGAGCCCTTGAACCCGCCCCACGGGACCTCGTTGGCGAGCACCAAGTGCGAGTTCACCCACACGGTCCCGGCGTCGATCCGGGAGGCGACATCGTGGCTGCGCCGGGCGTCCTCGGTCCACACGGAGGCGGCGAGGCCGAATGGGACATCGTTGGCCCGGGCGATCGCCTCGGCCTCGTCCGAGAACGTCTCGACCGTGACGACGGGGCCGAAGATCTCCTCGCGGGAGCACTCGGCGCCGTCGGGCACGTCCACGAGCACGGTCGGCGCGACGAAGTAGCCTGGGCCCTCGAGCGCCGAGCCTCCGACGGCGGCACGGATGCCCGCCGCCTTGGCACGCTCGAGGTAGCCCAGGACCCGCTCGTAGTGGTCCTTGGAGTTCAGCGGGCCGATCTCGACGTCCTTCCCGGCGCCGGGCTCGCCCACCACGAGGGTGCTGACCTCCTTCACGAGGAGCTCGGTGAACTCCGCGGCGACGGACTCGTGCACGAGGACGCGGCAGGCGGCCCCGCACTCCTGCCCCGAGTTCCAGTACCCGGCGGCGCGCAGCGACTCGGCGGCCGCGGCGAGGTCGGCGTCGGCGAAGACGACGACGGGCGCCTTGCCGCCGAGCTCGAGGTGCACGCGCTTGAGCGACTCGGCGGCGCCGCGGGCCACGGCCTGGCCGCTGCCCACCGACCCGGTGAGGGCGATCATCGCCACGTCCGGGTGCTCCGAAAGCCGCTGGCCGACGACGGACCCGCGGCCCGTGACGACGTTGAACACGCCGGCGGGCAGGAGGTCCGCGACGAGCTCGGCGAACTTGAGCGTCGTGAGCGGGGTCTGCTCCGAGGGCTTGAGCACGATCGAGTTCCCCGCGGCGAGGATCGGGGCGACCTTCCACGCGCCCATGAGCAGCGGGTAGTTCCACGGCGTCACGACCCCGACCACGCCGAGGGGCTCGCGCAGGATCAGGGACAGGTGGCCCTCGGCGTACTCCCCGGCGGCCATCGACGTCGTCGCGCGCAGGGCTCCGGCCATGAAGCGGAACGTGTCGATGGTCCCGGCGACTTCGTCCTCGGCGACCATGGCCGGCTTGCCCGTGTTGGCGGACTCGAGCCGGGTCAGGAGGTCGGCGTTCTCGGCGAGGCGGTCGGCGATCCGGTGCAGGATCTCCGAGCGCTCCTTGGGCACCATCCGGCCCCACTCGCCCTGGGCGGCCAGGGCCGCGGCGACGGCGGCGTCGACTTCCTCGACCGTGCCGGAGGCGACCGTGGCGATGGGCGCGCCGGTGCACGGGTCGATGACCTGGGTGACGGGGCCCGAGGTCCCGGGCCGGAAGGCGCCGTCGATGAAGTGCTGCCCCGGGGGCAGCTCCGCCTCGGTGACGAGGGGGCCGGGGGCCTGGGAGCGGCGGACCTGGGTGGGGTTGCTGACCGAGATGGACATGGCTTCCCTTTCCTTAGCGGACGTTCTGGTAGAGGGCGGCGAGGGCGTCCTTGACCCGGGCGTGGTCGGCGGCGCCGAGCACGGCGGTGGGGCGGCGCGGGGCCCCGGCGGGGAGCCCCTGCAGGGCCAGGCCGGCCTTGACCGAGGGGATGAACGGCACGGACAGGAGCGCGTCGATGACGGGGTAGAGGGCGTTCCACCGCTCGCGGGCGCCGGTCAGGTCGCCCTCCGCGATGCGGCGGGCGACGTCGACGATCTCGCCCGGGACGACGTTGGCCGTGCCGGCCATGACCCCGGCCGCGCCCTCGACGAGGGCGCTGTAGAGGTAGGCGTCCCAGCCGATGAACGTGCCGATCACGTCGCTGTGGTGGTGGATGAGCTGGAGCGCCTGCTCCCAGTTCGCGCTCGAGTCCTTGATGTAGCGGATGTTCTCGACGTCCTCGGCGAGCGAGCGGACCGTGGCCGGGTCCAGGTTCACGCCCGTGACGGCCGGGATGTTGTAGAGCATGACCGGGATGCTGACGGAACCGGCGACGTCCTTGAGGTACGCGACCGTCTCCTCGACGCTGAGCGGCTCGTAGTACGGCGTGATCAGCATGAGCACGTCCGCGCCCGACTTCTCGGCCGCCTTCGAGAGGCGGATCGCCTCGGCCGTCGAGGTGGCGCCGGTCTGGGCGATGACCGGGACGCGTCCGGCCGTGTGCTCGATGACCGTGTCGATGAGGAGCAGGCGCTCCTCCGAGGACAGGGCCCCGACCTCGCCGGTCGAGCCCGCGGCGACGACGCCGTCGACGCCGGCCTCGATCGAGCGGTCGACGACGCGCCGCAGGGTCGCGACGTCGATCGCCTCGTCAGAGGTGAAGGGGGTTGCCAGCGCCGTCAGGACGCCCGTGAGCTGCTTGGACATGTTTGGTTGTTCTCCCTGGGAAGCGTGGGAAGCGTTGGATTTGGGAGCGGGGCCGGTTCAGGACCCGGAGGCCAGGCGCAGGCGCGGGGTGCCGCTCTGCCGCTCGGTGGCCAGCAGGCTGGCGGCCTCCTGGGCCGCCGAGAACCCGGTGGTGATGGAGCTCTCGGTGTAGAGGGTTCCGAGGTAGTCGCCCGCGAGGAAGACGCGGTCGGTGCCGCGCATGAGGGTCGACTGGATCTTGGCCCGGCCGGGGAAGCAGTACGGCGAGGCGACCCTCCACCGGTCGGTCTGGGCTTCGACGACGCTGTCCGCGAAGCCGTTGCCGAGGACCTGGTCGAGGTCGGCGAGGTGGGTCTGGATGACCTCCTCGTCGCTCTTGTCCAGCAGGGCCCGCCCGAGGCTGGCCGGCGAGAACGTCATGAAGCTGCCGCCCGGCTTCCGCACGGACTCGGTGCCCCGGACGATGCTCGCCTGGTTCAGGGCGATCGCGAACGAGCGCTTCGGGGCCGCGATGGCGTAGATGTCGTCCCAGGGCCGCGCCGACGTCTCATTGGTCAGGAACGCTGTGCTCACGTGGGGGCCGTACTTGATCTGGCCGAGCGCGCCGCGCAGGTCCTCCGGGAGGTCCACGCCGATCCGGTGCGAGACGTCCGCGGTGGTCGCGAGGACGACGGCGCGGGCCTCCACCTCGCGGTGGGCGCCGCCCTGGTGGTAGCGGACGACGACCGAGTCCTTCTTGTGCACGACCTCCTGCACGGTGGCCGCGAGCTGGATCCGGTCGCCGAGCGAGGCGGCGATGGACTCGGTCAGGGTGGACGGGCCGCCCACGACGCCCCGGCTGAGGCCCTGGCCGAAGCCGAGGACGAGGCTGAAGTAGCCGATGCCGGCCCCGGCCGAGATCTGGTCCATGTCGCCCGCGGAGCGCGTGACGGTCGTCTTGAAGAGCGCGGCGGCGTCCTCCGAGAGGTCTCCGATGTAGTCGAGGAACGAGCGGTCGTTCTCGAAGTCGTAGATGCGCTGCTGCCGCTGGGCGCCGGACTCCCCGGCCCGCTTCCGCACGACGCCCGTGTACTTGGCGACGCCGCTGACGACCTTCAGGCCGGCCCGCAGCGTGTCGATGCGCGCGGACAGGGACATCGGGATGCGGAAGGGGTAGGTCGCGATGTGCCCCTTCTTGATGAACTTCCCGTTCATCGACAGCGCCTGGAGCGAGCCGGGAATGTTCACGGCCGTGACGCCGACCTCGTTCAGGAGGGAGTTCGTGGAGGACCCGGCGCCGGCGAAGACGTGGCCTCCCCAGTTGAGCCAGTAGGAGCCCCGTCGCTCCGAGCGGATCCGGCCGCCGACGCGGTCCCCGGACTCCAGCAGCACCGTGTCCCAGTGCCGCAGCCGCCAGGCCGCCGAGAGGCCCGCAAGGCCACCGCCGACAATGACTACATCTTTCATGGCATGTGTTTCCTTCTCAAGCTGGAGGTCGGCCGGCTCGCTGTGGCGGCACTCACATAAAGATACAACATTGTAGGATTAATGCAATATCCTTTTTTGAGGGCGCGGAAGGACCAGGTCCAAGCCGTTGCGGGGTCGCATCTCAACGATGCGAGGTCACGTCCCAACGTTGCGGGGTCACGTCCCAACGTTGCGGGGTCACTGACCCGCCGGCGTCAGGCGCCGAGCGCGACCAGGGTCCAGGGGAGCGGGCCGGTGCCCTCAGGCGTGACCTCGAGGGTCGTGCCGATCGCGGCCCGGTCCTCGTCCGCCAGCAGCGTCCCGGTCGCGATCCGCGGGGAGTTGGACGCGATGACGCGGCCGTTCGCCCCGAGGAGGACGACGGTCGGCTCCATGATGCCGAGGGCCCGCAGGAAGGACCCCTCCAGGTTGGACAGCGGCAGGTCGCAGCCGAGCACGTGCGTCCCCTGCTTCGTGAGCGCGGGGACGCAGAGGGTGATGATGCTGCTGTTGATACCGCCGAAGTCGACGTAGGGGCCGACGGCGATCGGCCGGCCCGTCTGGACCGGCAGGGTGAACCACTCGCGGGTCGAGTAGTCGTAGTAGTTCAGCGAGTCCGGGTTGAGGTCGTGGGTGACGAAGCGCGGCTCCTCGGCCGGCTGGGCCCTCCACCACTCGAGCCACTGCGGCGACCCGGCCAGGCTGCCCGGCGCGAACGCGATCCCGGCGCCGATGATGAGGCCCGAGTGCCGGCGGATGAGGCCGGCGAACTCGGCCTTGAGGAAGGCGAACTCGGAGCGCGGAGGCAGGTCAGGCCCGGCCGCGGCGGCGTCGACGACGGCCGACGCCGTCTTCCCGAGATCGGCGAAGACCTCGCCGAGGCTCGAGGAGAGGGTGGCCGCAGTGCGCTCGAGCGCGTCCTTCACAGTGTCCACGTCGTCATGCACCTTCTCCCGGCAGCATCGTCAGGGACAGGTGCTGTGCGATCAAATACTCGGTCTCGGCCCTGCTGTGGAGCTCGGCTGCGGAAGCCGCCCCCTCGGCGTCGCGCTTCCGGATCGCGTCCACAATGGCCTGATGCTGCTCCGCGGCGACGGTCGCGCCGTCGTCCGGCCCCGGCTGCCCCCACCAGATCGTCATGAGCTCGGCGCGGAGCTGCAGCTGGGCCGCCGTCAGCCGGCTCGACTGGGCGGCGATGCTCACAGCAACGTGGAACCGGCTGTCGATGCGGCGGCGCAGCCGCTCGTCGGCCGCTTCCCGGTGGCGCCGGACGAGCTCCTCGAGGTGCTGGACGTTCTGCGCGTCCGCGCGGTCCGCCGCGAGCCGCGCGGACATTGAGGCGATGGCGGCGCCCATGTCGCCGAGGTCGCGCAGGGCCTCGGTGCTCGTCTCGCGGAGCTTGTTCCGCAGCTCCGAGTCCGAGAGGTCGATCTGCCGTCGGACCACGCTGCCGCCGCTGCGCCCCCGGCTCGTCTCGATGAGGCCCTTCGATCTGAGGGACGCTAGGGACTGGCGCAGGGTGATCGGGGAGATGCCCAGCTCGGCGGCGAGGGCCGACTCCGTGGGCAGGCGGTCACCCTCGGCGAGGATGCCCATGAGGATGGCGGTCTCGATCTGGTAGGACACCTGGTCCGCCCGGCCGAGGCCCTCCGGCTCGCTGCCCCTCAGGAGCAGGAGGAGGTCGAGCGTCGTCGACGGGATCGTCACTCCGGCACCCCTTCCGCTATTTCCCACAACCCTAAATGTTGATCGGAGAGGGGGACAAGCGAGGAGGGCCGGCGGTACGTCGCGGACCCGGGGAATCGTTCTGAACGTCCTGCTCGTTTTATGAACGTCAAGTCGCGTGACATTGAAGGAGCCTTACATGCCGTACGCCATGCAGATCCCCCGCGCCGGCGGTCCGGACGTCTTCGAGCGGATCGAGGCCCCGCGCCCGGTCCCTGGACCCGGGCAGGTGCTCGTGCGCGTCGCGGCGATCGGGATGAACTTCATCGAGACGTACCAGCGCGCGGGCGTCTACGCCGTCGACTATCCCTTCGTCCCGGGCGTCGAGGCGGCCGGGACGGTCGTGGATCTCGGACCGGGCGTCGCCGGCCTCGCCCCGGGCGACAGGGTGGCGACGACGGAGGGCACCGGCAGCTACGCCGAGTACATGCTGCTCGACGCCGACAAGGCGCTCCCCGTGCCGGACCGCGTCCCCGACGACGTCGCGGGGCGCGCTTCCGGCGCAGGGCATCACCGCGCACTACCTCATCACCTCGAGCTACCGCGTGCAGCCCGGCGATACCGTCCTGACCTACGCCGGGGCGGGGGGAGTCGGGCTCCTGCTGATCCAGATGCTCAAGCTGCGCGGCGCGGCGGTGATCACGACGACGTCGACCCCGGAGAAGGCCGAGCACGCGCGGGCCGCCGGCGCCGACCACGTCCTCGAGTACGCGGAGGTGCCCCGCCGCGTGCGCGAGCTGACCGGCGGCCGGGGCGTCGACGTCGTCTACGACGGCGTCGGCAAGGACACCTTCGAGGCGTCGCTGGACTCCCTGCGCGTGCGCGGCACACTCGTGCTCTTCGGCGGCGCGTCCGGGCAGGTCCCGCCGTTCGACCTCCAGCAGCTCAACGCCCACGGGTCCCTGACCGTCACGCGCCCCAAGATCGACGACTTCCTGCTCACCGAGCAGGAGCGGCGCTGGCGCTCCGACGAGGTCTTCGGACTGGCCGCCGAGGGAGGCTCAAGGTCACCATCGGCGCGCGCTTCCCCCTCGAGCGGGCGGGCGGGGCGCATGCGGCGCTCGAGTCGCGGGCCACGACGGGCAAGGTCATCCTGCTGCCGGCCGTTGGGGCTCGATCATCGGACGCTCACGCAGCGACTGGCAAGATGGCCCGGTGAAGACTCACGAGCTGACCAGAACTCTCGTCTGGCAGGGCCGTACCGTGTCCTGGGATCGCTTCGGACAGGGCCCGGCTCTCGTCCTCCTGCACGGCACACCCTGGTCATCGGCACTATGGCGCCCGGTCGCTGACGCCCTCGCCGACCGCTTCACCGTCTACCTCTGGGACATGCCGGGCTACGGCGCGTCGTCCAAGGACCCAGAACACGCCGTCGACCTCGGCGCTCAGGGCGAGCTGTTCGCGCACCTTCTCCATGAATGGCAGCTCGAGCGGCCCCACGTCATCGCGCACGACGTCGGCGGCGCCGTCGCTCTACGTGCCCGGCTACTCCACGGGGCACGGTACTCCTCCCTTTGCCTCGTCGACGTCGTGGCCCTTGCCCCCTGGGGCTCATCCTTCTTCACCCTCGTCAAGCAGCATGCAGGCGTCTTCGCGCAGCTCCCATCGGCAATCCATCGCGGTTCCGTTGAGGCCTATATACGCGGAGCGAGCCACCGTGGGCTGCGGGATGACGACCTCGCGATGCTCGTCGATCCCTGGACAGGGAAGGAAGGGCAAGCTGCCTTCTACCGGCAGATCGCCCAGGCGGACGAGCGCTTCACCGATGAGGTCGAGCCTCTGTACGGAACGATTGATGAGCCGACGCACATCATCTGGGGCACCGACGACACCTGGATTCCTGTCGACCGCGCGCACCGCCTCCAAGCACTGATCCCGCACGCAACACTTGAACTCATTCCAGAGGCGGGCCACCTCATTCACCTCGACGCTCCAGTCCAGCTCGCCGCAGAACTCGTGCGCTGGACCGAAACCGTCCGGTCGTAGGCGTCTCAGCTCACTCGGCGTCAGAGGGCGGCGACGGCCACCACCTCCGGGCGGCCGGGGCCCGGGCCGGGCGCCATGTCCACGAGGGCGAGCTGCGCGAGGTCCAGCCGCTGGCCAGGGATCGCGCGCCCGCGGCTCGTCGCCGTGACGTGCGGGCGGAACCCCGCCCCGGTGAAGTGCGGGTTCTCGTACGCGAAGCGCCCCGCGAGCTCCGCGGCGAGCCTGCGCGAAAACCACGAGTGCAGCGACTCGAGCCCGGGATGCGGCTCGACGAGGGCCACGGGCGTGTCGTGCCGGGCGCCGAAGAGCTCCTCCGCCCCCGCGGTGCACGCGAGCGGGGCATGCCCGCGCGCCGCGTCGCCGAGGACGTGCGCGAGGAGGGGAGTGCCCGCCGTCGTCCGGAACACCGGCGCGATGGTGACGTGCAGCGGCCAGTCGCGCACCGCATAGCGCTCGCCGACCGCCATGGGCACCAAAGGGAGGACGACGGCGAAGCGGCGCCACCCGCCGTCGTGCGCGCCAGGCAGCAGCGGCACCCTAGTGGGCCGCGATCGCGAGGAAGCGGATCGGCAGCTCGACGAGCCGCAGCGGCCCCTGCCTCGCGCTCGGGCCACCCTCGGGAGGGGTCGGCCGGTGGGTCACGGTCCCCTCCTCGATGGGCGTCATGCTGGGAGTATAGGCATGTACAAGGTGTGATTCATCGGCCTCTCCGTGGGGCGGCCCACCCGGACCCGCCCCACTAGGCTGACCCCATGACCTCCACCGCCCCCGCCCTCCGCGTCGCCGTCCACGGCGAGCTGCTGCCCTACCTCACCGGCGCGATCGAGGCGGGAGGAGGCGGCGTCGTCGGGCTCCACGACGAGCCCGAGGCCCTCGTCCTGGACCACGGCAACGACAAGTCCGCGCTCAAGGGCATCCTCGACGCGACGCCGTCGATCCGCTGGGTGCAGCTGCCCTCGGCCGGGATCGAGGCGTACGCCGACGCGCTCGCGGCGCACCCCGAGAAGCTCTGGACGAGTGCCAAGGGCGCCTACGCCAAGCCCGTCGCCGAGCACGCCCTCGCCCTGATTCTTGCGCTCCTGCGGCATCTGCCCGAGCGCGCCACCGCCCGCTCGTGGGGCCGCTCCGCCGGCACGTCGCTGCACGGGCTGCGCGCGGTCGTCATCGGTGCCGGGGGAGTGGGGCTCGAGACGCTCCGGCTGCTCCTGGCGTTCGACGTCGAGGTCGACGTCGTGCGCCGCACCCCCGCGCCCGTCCCCGGCGCCCGGAGCACAACGACGACGGCGGACATGCCCGCGCTCTTGCCGGAGGCCGACGTCGTCATCGTCGCCGCGGCGCTGACCCCCGGGACGGCGCGGCTCATCGGAGAGGCGGAGCTCGAGGCCATGAAGCCGTCCGCGGTGCTGGTGAACATCGCGCGGGGCGGGCTCGTCGACACGGACGCGCTCGTCGCCGCGCTCGCGGACGGGCGCATCGCCGGCGCGGCCCTCGACGTGACCGACCCCGAGCCGCTGCCCGACGGGCACCCGCTCTGGGACGAGCCGCGGGCCCTCATCACTCCCCACACCGCGGACACGATCGAGATGATCCGCCCGCTCCTCGGCGAGCGCGTCACGGAGAACCTGCGCCGGCTCGCCGAGGGCCGCCAGCTCGAGGGCCTCGTGGACGCCGCCGCGGGGTACTGACCCCCGCCTTCCCTTCCCAACGCCGCATCGCAACACGCGGGAATGGCTCCGGGATAACAGCGTGTTGCGATGCGGCGTTGGGGGGCCTGCGAGGATGGGACGGTGACGATCCTCAAGACGAGCCCCGCAGGCACCGTGACCCCCCGCTCCCTCTACCGCGCGCTCGCGCTGGCCGAGATGGCCACGTGGACCATGCTCATCGTGGGCATGGTGCTCAAGTACGTGGTCCGGGTCGGCGACTGGCCCGTGCAGGTGGCCGGCATGGCTCACGGGATCGTCTTTGTCTCCTTCGCCGTGACGGCCGCGTTCGTCGGCGTGAACCAGCACTGGCCCGTGGCGCGGATCGCCGCCGCGGTCGCGACCGCCGTCGTACCCTACGCGACGTACCCGTTCGACCGCTGGCTCGAGCGCGGGGGCCACCTCGAGGGCGGCTGGCGGCGCGAGCGCACCGACGACCCGCGCGACCACACCGCGGCGAGCGCCGTCCTGCGCGTGCTGCTTGCGCACCCACTCGCGCTCGGCGCGGGGATGGCCGTCGCCGTGGCCGGGATCGTCGCCACGCTCCTCTTCCTCGGCCCGCCCACCGAGTGGGGCCGCTGATCCTCCGGCCATGCCGTGCCGGACTAGATTGAGGCGCATGGGACACGCTGAAGAGACGGCCGACTCGCCGCTCGTGGGGGAGGCCGCGACCGTCGTGCTGCTGCGCGAGGCGCCTGAAGCGGCAGGCGTGGAGGTGCTCCTCCTCGAGCGGCCCCACTCGGGCACCTTTGCCGGCGCGTGGGTCTTCCCGGGCGGGCGTGTGGACCCGGAGGACGCCGTCGCCGGTGAGGCGGTGGCAGGGGAGTCGGGCGGCGATGCGCCTCCCTGGGATCCCGCGCACGACGCCGGGTGGCCGGCGTGGCGGGGCGTCCCGCCGGAGCACGGGGCGGCGCTGGGCCGGGCCGCCGTGCGCGAGACGCTCGAGGAGACGGGCCTCGCGCTGGACGCCGCCGCCCTCGTCCCCCTGTCCCACTGGATCCCGCCGATCGGGGCGCCCAAGCGGCTGCGCACGTGGTTCTTCCTCGCAGAGCACCCGGGCGGTGAGGTGCGGCTCAACCCGGGCGAGCACGTCGGCTTCGAGTGGCTCACGCCCGCCGCAGCGCTGGAGCGGCACGCGGACGGCGACGTCGTCCTCGCTCCGCCCACGTGGATGACCCTCCACGGCCTGCGCGAGGCGGCCGGCGTGCGGGCGGTGCTCGCGGCGCGTGCGGCCGTGCCCGGGTTCGAGCGCTATTTCAGCCATCCGCTCCGCGGCCAGGACGGCGTGCTCGCGGTCATGTGGGAGGGCGACGCCCAATACGACGACCCCTTCGCGGGCGGGCACGCGCGGCACCGCCTCTGGACCGCATCCCTCCCCTGGCGCTACGAGCGCACGCCCTGACCCGGCAGACCCTCCGATCCCCAACAGCGCCCCTCGTCATGGACTGCATGACGAGGGGCGCTTCAGTGCGCCCTCAAAAAGGTATTGCCTTAATCATACAATGATATATATTTAGTGGCACACATCACGCCTCGAGCAGCGGGGCGAAGGAAGGGTGGCAGCGGACGCGCAGTGCCGAGCGCGGTCCATCGTGATCAGGCCGCCCTTCGGACCAAAGGAGTGATCCAGTGTCAGCACTAAACAACGCAACGACGAGTCGGGGAGGTGCCTCGACGGCGAGCAAGCGGCGCTTCCCGTGTCGGGGAGGATGGCGGAGGACCTTCAGCTCACGGCGTTCTGGCAGGGCCTCATCGCCGCGGCCGCGCTGATCGGCATCCTGATCGGCTCGCCGCTCGGCGGCTGGGCCGCCGACAAGTTCGGCCGCAAGCCGATCTTCATGTTCGACATCGGCCTCTTCGCCATCGGCTCGGGCATGCAGTTCTTCGTCGACTCACCGGCGCTGCTCATCGTCGTGCGGCTGCTCATGGGCATCGCGATCGGCACCGAGTACGCGGTGGGCTGGCCCCTCATGGCCGAGTTCTCGCCCACCCATCTGCGCGGGAAGCTCATGGCCGCCATGGGCATCGCCTGGTACGGCGGCTTCATGGTCGCGTTCCTGATCGGCCACCTGCTCAGCGAGTACACCGACCTGAGCTGGCACTTCATCCTGGGCACGAGCACCTTCCTCGCGGTGGCGCTGTTCCTCGCCCGGCTTGGCCTGCCGGAGTCGCCGCGCTGGCTGTGGAGCGTGGGCCGCAAGGACGAGGCCCGCGCCCTCGCCTACAGGTACATGCCCGACGACGCGCTCGACGACGTCCAGCACGAGGACGTGCGCAAGGGCACCTTCGGCATGCTGTTCTCCAAGGACTACTGGCGTGCCACGCTCTTTATCTCCGGGTTCTGGTTCTGCGCCGTGACGCCCTACTTCGCGATCGCCACCTTCGCCGACAGCGTGCTGCAGCAGTACGGCCTCGCCGGCGGGCTTGCCGGCGGCGTGGGGCTCTCTGCCGTCGCGCTGGCCGGGGTCGTCCTCACCTTCCTGCTGATCGAAAGGATCGGCCGACGCACGCTGACCGTCCCGCCGCAGTGGCTGTGCGCGATCGTCCTCGCGATCATCGGCCTCTGGGCCGGGGCGCCGGCCATCGTGGTGCTCATCCTCTTCCTGGTCTTCTCCTTCTTCAACGCGGGGTACAACACGCTGACGAACGTCTACCCCGGCGAGGTCCTCCCGACCGAGATCCGAGGGATCGGAACGGGGTTCTCGGCCGCCGTCAGCCGCGTGGGGGCCGGCATCGGCATCTTCCTCCTGCCGATGTCGATGGAGAGCCTCGGGGCCGGTCCGACCATGCTGATCGCCGCCGGAGTCGCCCTCGTCGGTGCCGCCCTGTCCCAGTGGCTGGCTCCCGAGACGAAGGGCAAGACCCTGACCGAGGCCGCAGCGGGGTACTCGCACTGATCATGCGCAGGCCCTGACCACGCGAGTGAGCGGACGACGGCGGGTGGGAACCCGCCGTCGTCCGCTCACGTGGTGCCGCTGCGACGAGACCCGGGTCAGAGCTCCTCGAGGCGGGCGCCGTCGAAGAAGTGGCCGGCCTTGTAGACCATGGGATGGGCCTCTCCCACCTCGGCGTGGCGGACGCGGCCGACGAAGATCGTGTGGGTCTTCGCCTGGAAGCGCTCCTTGATCTCCGCCTCGAGCGAGGCGGCCGAGCCGTCGATGAGCGGGGTGCCGTGGGGGCCGGCGTGCCACTCGAGGTCGGCAAACTTGTCCGGGGCCTTGGACGCGAAGGTGCGCACGGTGCCCAGTTGGTCGTTGCTGAGGATGTTGATCCCCAGATGCGAGGACTGGAACAGCGCCGGGTAGGTCGAGGACGTCTTCTGGACGCAGACGAGCACGAGCGGCGGGTCCAGCGAGATCGAGGCGTAGGAGTTGGCGGCGAGGCCGCGCGGTCGCCCCTCGTCGTCGACCGTCGTCACGACGGTGACGCCCGTGATGAACTGCCGGTTGAACCCCTTCATGACGTCGGAGGGGAGATTGCCGGAGAGGTTGTCCACGACGACGTCCGGGGCCTCCTCGAACGCCGAGCCGAGGGACGGGACGCCGAGGTCGGCCAGGAGCTCGGCGGAGTCCCACGTGACGCGCTCGTAGGCGATGCGGCCATCGCGCAGCGTGAGCGCGTTCGAGCCCCGGGTCTCGACGACGCCGCCCGTGGGCGGGACCCCGCGGAGCGGCTGCGTGAACGTGCCGGTCGTCGTCCAGAAGATCGCGACGTCGTCGCCGCTCGCGATGACCTTGTCGATGCGCGTTGTGAGATCGGGGAATGCTGCCCGGACGTCGAGGACCTCCTGCTTGAGCTCGGCAAGGCCCGTGACCTTCTTCGTTCCGGTGCTCTCGCGCTGGTAGTCGGCGGTGACGATCGCGTCGAGGGCATCGACGTCGCCCTCGTCCCACGCTGCCTTCCAGGCTGCTGTCACAGTGTCGGTGATCGTCGGTTGCATGCCACAACCGTAGGACTCGATGCGCGTCGTGCGCGAGGAGGCGCGACATGGTGGGTTGAGCAGGGTCAGAGGCGCTCCGACCCTGCTCAACCCACCAATTGCGCCGCAGCGGGCGGCGCGGGTCAGCCCGCCGTGGCCGCCTTCGCCCGGTGCCTCTCGACCGCCGCGCGGACCACGGGCGCGAGCCGCCGCACGCCCTCGCGGATCTGCTCGGGGGAGACGCCGCTGAACGCGAGCCGCAGCCTGCTGCTCGGCCCGTCCGCGGGCGTGAACGCGGCGCCGGGGATGAACACGACGCCGGCGTCGATCGCCTCGTGCAGGAGCGGGTACGTGTCGATCCCCTCGGGCAGGGTGACCCAGACGAAGAAGCCGCCGTCCGGCGTCGTCCACTCCGCCTCGGCGGGGAAGTGCTCGGCGAGGGCCTCGAGCATCGCCGAGCACCGCTCCGCGTACACGGCGCGGGCCGCGGCGAGGTAGCCGCGCCAGTCGAAGCTCCGGAAGAACTCGGTCACGATGAGCTGGTTCAGCGTGGACGGGCACAGCACGACGGCCTCGGCCGCGAGGTAGAAGCGCCGGTAGAGGTGCCGCGGCACGAGCGCCCAGCCGAGCCGCACGCCGGGGGAGAAGATCTTCGAGAACGATCCGCAGTAGATGACGTCGTCGGGGTTGTCCGCGCGGAGGGGCGGCAGCGGCTTCCCGTCGAAGCGCAGCATGCCATATGGGTTGTCCTCGAGCAGGAGGATGTTGTGCTCGCGGCAGATGTCCACGATCCGCTGGCGCCGCTCGGCGGTGAGCGTGATCCCGGACGGGTTGTTGAAGCTCGGGATCGTGTAGAGGATCTTGATGGTCTTCCCGGCGGCCTCGAGCTCGGCGATGCGGGCCTCGAGCTCCTCGGGGACGAGCCCGTCGGCGTCCATGCGGACCGGCTCGACCTGCACCTGGTAGGCCTCGAAGGTGTTGAGGGCGCCCACGTAGGTCGGGTCCTCGACGAGCACCACATCGCCCGGGTTGCAGAAGACCTTCGCCGCGATGTCCTGCGCGGACTGCGAGCCGGTGGTCACGACGACGTCCTCGGGCGAGGCTCCGGCGATCCCCTCCTCGCCCATGATCTCGCAGATGAGCCGCCGCAGCTCCTCGGTGCCCTTGCCGTTGCCATACTGCAGCGCCGTCATGCCGTGCTCGGCGATGACGCGCCGCGCGGCCTCGGCGACGGTATCGAGCGGCAGCCCACTCAGGCTCGGCGCGCCGCCGGCGAGGGAGACGAGCCCCGGGCGGATCGAGATGTCGAAGACGTCCCGGACGGCGGACTGCTTGATGTTGTGCGCGCGGGCCGAAAACAGGGATTCGTGGCGGTGGCTGGCCTCGGCGCGCTCGAGGGCCGTCTGGGTCTCGGCGGTGAGCTCGGTGCCGGTCAGCGTTCCGGCGGTCATGTCCTGTGAAGTCACTCACACATCCTAGCGCGGAAGTTGCTGGATATGCACTTTTTGTTTCTCCCCCGCGCCTTCGTGCGCCGTGGCTCGCACGACGGCGGCGCCGCACCCGGCTGGGTGCGGCGCCGCCGTCGTCATTTCCCAGGGCGTGAGCCCGCGTCGGTGCGCGTGCTCACGTCAGTGTTCCTGAGCTCAGGCGTGGTGGTGGCGGCTCGTGACCGCGCCGTAGATGCCCAGTGTCACGAGCGAGCCGAGGATCGCGACGATCCAGGTCTGCAGGCTCCAGAACTCGTTCAGGCCCACGCCGAAGACGGCGCTGCCGATCCAGCCGCCCAGCAGGGCGCCCACGACGCCGAGCAGCATCGTGATGATCCAGCCGCCGCCCTGGCGGCCGGGCAGGATGGCCTTGGCGATGGCGCCGGCGATGAGTCCGAGGATGAGGAATGCGAGGATGCTCATAGTCAACTCCTTCTCGTCCGGCCACGGATCTGGGCCGGTTGGTGTCGGTTGCTGTGATGAGTCGCTTGTTGGGTCGCTGCGGCCCGTTGGCCGTCAGCGGTCGGTGACGTCCTTGACGGCGTCCTTCAAGTGCTCGCCGGCCTGCTTGAGCCCGGCCTTCGTCTGCTCGGCCTGGCCTTCGGCCTCGAGTCGCTCATCGTCCGTGGCCTCTCCGAGGCGCTCCTTGGCCTTGCCGCTGAGTTCCTCGGCCTTGTTCCGGATCTTGTCGTCCATGCCCATGTGCGGCTTCTTCCTCCCGTCGTGGGTGGGTCCGTGTGCCCACCCTGTGGGCGTGCGCTCCGTCCGTCGTCCGGCATGGCCGGTCCGTTGGGGGCGCACACGGAATAAGTGCCCCGCAGGCGCCGATTGAAACATCCGGCCATGAGGCCCTGCGGGAACCACCTAGGAGCTGTGCGCGGTGTCGCGCCGGCGGGAGCCATTCTGCTCGCGCTTCGAGCGCGGCGTTCCATCCGAGCGGCCATCCTTGACGGGCCCGGCCTGCGGGCGGTGCAGCTCGATGAGCGCCCTCGCCATGTCTCTCGCCCGTGTTGCGGCCTGGCCGTCCCCCTCGAGCGAGGCGATGATGGCGCCCTTCGTCAGGATGTGGAACGACCACGCGAAGCCCTCCGGGTCGCGAAGGCCGCTGGCCTTGGCGAGGTCGGCGAGCTGGGCGCGGACGCGGCCGAGATACTCGATGCTTGCCCGGCCGAGGGGATGGTTCGGCCCCATCTCGATCATGACCTGGAGGAATGTTCCGACCTCCGCGACATCACGCCGGAACCAGTCGTCGAGGACCTCGAAGGCGGCGAGGAGCGCCTCTTCGGGCGTGCTGCGCCCTTCGGAGGCCTTCGCGATCGCAGCCCGGCGCTCCCGGAACCAGCGCTCCATGTAGGCCATGACGAGCGATTCCTTCGAGGGGAAATGACGATAGAACGTCGCCTTGGCAACCCCCGAGCGCGCAATCAGTTCGTCCACTCCGACGTCCCGGATCCCGCGCCGCGCGAAGAGCTGATAGGAGGTGTCCAGGATCCTCTCCCGCGCGCTCGAGCGCGCGGTCACCCCACGAGAGAGGCCGTCTTCTCGACCATTCATGTCTCCCATCATAGCCGCTAGACAGACCTGTCTGTCTGTGTGCAATAATCCTCGCAGTGAGACAGACCGGTCTGTCTCATCACTGGGCAGTAGCGGTCCGCCGTCGTCTGAGCAGTGACGACGCGCGGCCGTCCACACGACCGCACCGGTGCAGCGGTGCGGATGAGGAGGCCACTGTGAGTGAAGTCAGCGGGCTCGAGGAGACATCGGCCCACGCCAAGAGACCGGCCCACGCCGGAGCGGAGGACGACCTGTGCGCGGATGAGAGGGCCGCCGCGCTGGTGGAAGACCACCTCGGCGTCGCCGATGCGCTCGCACGCAGGATGCGGGTGCCCGGCCACGACATTGAGGACCTGCGGCAGGTCGCGCGGCTGGGGCTGGTGACGGCCGCAGCGCGGTACCGAGAAGGGCGCGGCCACGGATTCGTGCCCTACGCCGTCCCCACGATCACGGGGACAGTGAAGCGCTACATCCGGGACCAGTCCTGGGTCGTCAGGCCCCCTCGTTCCATCCAGGAGCTCCGGCTGCGGGTCAACGCGGCGCGCACGCGGCTCGCCCAGGACCTCGGCCGGGAGCCGACCGTCGGGGAGCTGAGCCGGGAGCTCGGTGCCTCCGAGGAGGCGGTCGCGGAGGTGCGGGTCGCGTGCGCGGCCATGTCCCCCGTCTCCCTCGAGTCCCTCGACGGAACCCCAGACTCGCCGCCGGATTCTTCCTTACGCCTCATCGGCGTCGTCGACGCCGGTTACGAGCGCGTCGAGGAGCGCCAGCTCCTGGCCGCAGCGCTCGAGGGAGCGTCCGACGCCGACAGGCGGCTCCTCCGGATGCGCTTCGTGGAGCAGATGAGCCAGAGCGAGATCGCGACCGAGCTCGGCGTGAGCCAGATGCAGGTCTCGCGCCTCCTGAGTCGGCTGCTTGCGCGCATGCGCCGCAAGGTGGCCGCCTGAGGGCCATGTGTAGGGACGTGGGCAGGGGGAAATAGCCGGGTGACCGGAGCCTGACAGAGAGGAGTCCACCATGCGCACCGTCACAACCGAAGGCATGTCGGCAGCGGGGGCGGGCGTGAGCGCCGTCGTCGTCGGCACGATCCCACCCGAGCCGCAGCCACCGCATGTCCCGCCAGAGCCCGGGCCGGAGCCGGGGGGCCCCGAGCGTGGGCCGAGCACGTTCCCGCCCGTCGACCCCGATGCGGAACCGTTCCCGCAGCCGGGGCGGCCCTCGCCGGGCGGCCCGGTGCCGGAACCCCCGATCCCGCCGGACGGCCCCGTGCCGCCGGGCAAGGAACCGGGCGAGCCCGGTCCCTTCGGGCACAACCCTTTGGGCCGCGATCCGTGGGGGCGCCACCCACAGGGACACAGGCCCGTCGGGCGCGAGCCCGCGCCTGACCGCGAGCCGCCCGGGCCGGCCGAGCCGGTGCCCGGGGAACCCGAGCCGGGGGAACCCTTCCCCGCTGAGCCCGGCCCCGACCGGCCAGGGCGCGATCCCGATGCGCCCCGCCCCGGCCCGCCGGACGATCCCTACGCCCCCGTGACCATCCCGCCGGAGTCGCAGGATCCGCTCAAGACGGAACCACAGGAGCCGGCGGAGGACGACGGCGGGGGATAGGGCGGGGCCGATGAGGGCCTGACGCCCTGACGGCAAGCCCGTCACCTCGCGGCGAGTTCCCCCGCCGCGAGCCGTTCGAGGACCTCGGTGAGCACGGCAGGACCGGCCACGGGGTCCTCGTCGCGTGTGTGCTCGTGCGCGCAGAGTTCCCCAGAATTGAGGCCTTGGGGCGCCCGACACGCCGTGAAAGCAGGCGACACGCCGGCGGTTGAAGCCCAAAGCTGGGGAAGCCTGCACGCCGGGATTGCCCCGCACGCGCCCCCGACGAGGGCAGGCCCACATTGAACACGGGCTCGCCGTGGGGCAGAGTCGAAGGGCATCCGGTGCGCAGGAAGTCCACCCGGTGCGAAAGGAGCCCCATGCCGTCCGTCCTGCCCCGCCTCGAGGAGGCCCTCGGCGCGCAGAAGGTCTCGACCGCCCCCGAGACGCTCGCCGTCTACTCGCGCGACGGGGGGCCGCACCCGTCGGGGACGCAGGCGATCGCGGTCGTCTTCGCCGAGGATGTCGAGGACGTGCAGGCCACGGTCCGTGCGTGCGCCGCGGCCGGCGTGCGGATCGTCCCCCGCGGCGCCGGGTCCGGGCTCTCGGGCGGCGCGGCGGCCCTCGAGAACTCGATCGTGCTGAGCCTCGAGCGGATGAACCGCATCCTCGAGATCCGCGCCGAGGACGAGGTCGCCGTCGTCGAGCCCGGCGTGATCAACGCGGACCTCAACGCCGCCGCCGCACCCTACGGGCTCATGTATGCCCCGGACCCCGCGAGCTACACGTTCGCCACGATCGGCGGAAACATCGGCACGAACGCAGGCGGCCTGCGGTGCGCGAAGTACGGGGTGACGCGCGAGGCCGTCCTGGGCCTCGACGTCGTGCTCGCCGACGGCACGCTCATCCGGACCGGCAGGAACACCTTCAAGGGCGTGGCGGGCTACGACCTCACGGGCCTCATCGTCGGCTCCGAGGGAACGCTCGGGATCGTCGTCGGGGCCACCGTGCGCCTGCGCTACCTCCCCGCGGAGGTCCAGACGATCGCCGCGTTCTACCCCGACTTTGCCTCCGCCGCGGCGGGCGTCCTCGCCGTCGGCCGGGCCCGGGTGCAGCCGGCCATCATGGAGCTCATGGACGCCGGCTCGATCGCCGACGTCGACCGCCTCCACGCCTCGGACCTCGCCTCGCGCGGCGCGGCTCTCCTGCTCATCCAGACGGACGGCTTCGGCGCTGCCGCCGAGGCCGACGTCGTCCGGCGGGTCCTCGCGGAGACCGGCGCCGCCGTCTCGACCGAGGACCCGGAGGAGGCCGAGCGCCTCGTCTTCCTCCGGCGCAACTCCCGCGGCGCCGAGGCCGACGACGCGTTCCGGGTGGGCGAGGACGTCGCCGTCCCACGCTCGCGGCTCGTCGACTACGCCCACGAGCTCGGGCTGATGGCGGCCAGGCATCGCGTGAACCTCAAGATCGTCGCGCACGCGGGCGACGGCAACCTGCACCCGACCTTCTGGGTCGACCCGCTCGCCCCCGACTGCGCCGAGGCCGCCGCGCGCCTCGACGACGCCCTCGACGAATCGATCGACGTGGCCCTCGCGATGGGCGGCACCATCACCGGCGAGCACGGGATCGGCTCCTTCAAGCTCCGCTGGCTCCCGCTCGAGCAGGCCGAGCGCGTCCACGATCTCCAGGCCGGCATCAAGGCCGTCTTCGACCCCGACGGGATCCTCAACCCCGGCAAGGCGTTCTGACCTGACCCCGCATCGTTGGGAGGTGACCCCGCATCGTTGGGACGTGACCCCGCATCGTTGAGAGCTGACCCCGCATCGTTGGGACGTGACCCCGGATCGGTGGGCGGCCTAGCGCATCGCCGCGACGGCGGCGAGACCCGCCGTCGGCGTCGGGTCCGGGAACACGCTCGGCTCGGGCTCGGCGACCGGCTCGAGGGGGATGGAGATGGGCTCCGCGCCGACGGCGTAGACGCGCCCGCGCACCTCGACGTCGAGCCGGCCCGTGCCGTTCAGCGCCACGCCGCCCAGTGCCCCTGAATCCGGGCCGGGTTCGAGCCCGAGGGTGATCGCCGCCGGCGTGACCCGCACGGCAAGGGTCCGCCCCCGCAGCCGGAGCCGGAACGCGAGGCTCTCCCAGCCCTCGGGCAGGCGGGGGTCGAAGCGCGGCGCCCGGCCCTGGTCGCGGAAGCCCGCGAAGCCGTTCGCGAGCGCGGCCCAGACCCCGCCCGCCGAGGCCGTGTGCACGCCGTCGACCGTGTTGCCGTGCAGGTCGTCAAGGTCGATGAATGCCGCGGTCGTGAAGTGCGCCAGCGCCGTCGCGGTGTACCCGACCTCGGCTGCCATGATCCCCTGGACGCACGGGGACAGCGTCGAGTCGCCGGTCGTGATCGGGTCGTAGAAGTCGAACGCGCGCTGCTTCTCCTCGTCCGTGAAGTCCTCCCACTGGAGGAACATCGCGAGCACGGTGTCCGCCTGCTTGAGCACCTGGTGGCGGTAGATCACGAGCGGGTGGAAGTGCAGAAGGAGCGGGTACTTGTCCCGGGGCGTGTCCCAGTCCCACTGCTGGAGCGTCATGAAGTCGTTGTCCTGGGCGTGGACGCGCTGCTCCACGTCGTAGGGCAGGGCCATGCGCGCGGCAGCCTCGGTCCAGAGGAGGCGGTCGGTCTCGCTGACGGAGTGGTGCTCGAGCGACGCGGCGGCGCGCAGGTTGAACCGCGCCATGACGTTCGTGTAGAGGTTGTCGTTCACGACTGCGGTGTACTCGTCCGGCCCGGTCACGCCGTGCAGGTGGAACTTCCCGTCCTTGCCGAAGAATCCGAGCGATGCCCACATGCGCGCGGTCTCGGAGAGCAGCTCGGCGCCCTCTCCCGTGCGGAACGCCTCGTCGCCCGTGGCCCACGCGTAGCGCGACGCGGCGAACGCGATGGCCGCGTTGATGTGGAACTGGGCGGTCCCGGCGGCGTAGTAGGCGCTCGCCTCCTGGCCGTTGATCGTGCGCCAGGGGAACAGCGCGCCGTCCACGTTGAGCTCGGCGGCGCGGGCCTTGGCCGCGGGCAGCATGCGGTGCCGGAACTCGAGGACCTGCCGCGCGGAATCGGGCGCGGTGTACGTCAGGTACGGCATGAGGTACACCTCCTGGTCCCAGAAGTAGTGCCCCTCGTAGCCCGAGCCGCTCACGCCCTTGGCGGGGATGCCCGCGACGCCGGCCTGTGCTGTGGCCTGGGCAAGCTGGAACAGGTTCCAGCGCACGGCCTGCTGGAGCTCGGGCTGGCCGCCGATCTCGACGTCGGCCGTCGCCCAGTACCGCGCGTAGTGGGCCGCGCTTTCGGCGGCGAGGTCCTCGATCCCGCGCAGCGACGCCTCCGCGGAGGCGAGCAGCGCGTCGACGGAGATTCCTGCATCGGCATGGCTCGCCGCCGTCCCGGCATAGGAGTCGAATTCCTCCCACTCGGGCTCGGGGGCAGGCTCGACGGCGTACGCGAGCCGCTTCTCGAGCCGGAACTCCTCGCCCGGGTCGAGCGGCAGGACGTAGCGGACCGTGCTGCGGTCGCAGTCGGCCTCGGTCGAGAAGGGCGGGACGGTCGCGTTCGTCTCGTGCTCGACGGCGAGGGCGATCCGCTGGCGCGACTCCGCCGTCGCCCACGCGAGCCGCAGGGAGCCGGTGGGGCCGCCCTCGGCGCGCAGCGGGGACAGGACGCGGCCGGCGTGCCGACCGGCCCGGCGCGGGTCGTGCGCGGAGCCGTCCTCGGCGGGCTGGTCCTGGCGGTTGACGACGGCGGAGGCGACGTCCGCGACGACGCGGCGGTCCGCCGTCACGACCAGCTCGATCGTGAGGCTCGCGCGCGACGCGGCGCCGACGGCGCGGCGCTCGCGCGTCGTGACGACCGCTCCCGACGAGGTCTGCCACACGACGGTGCACTCGTAGACGCCGGCGGCGAAGTCGAGCGTCCGGCGGTAGTCGAGCACGGGCGTCGCGGCGAGGGTCAGCTCCTCGCCGTTGATCCGCACGGTGGCCTCCTGGCCGTCCGGGACGTAGAGGATGCGCTGGCCCTGCTTCGCGAAGCCGTACGCGTTCTCGGCGTGCCGGATGTCGAAGGTCTCGTGGAAGCCGTTGATGAACGTCCCGGGCAGCTGGGCGTCCTGGGCGGAGGCGTGCGCGCCGCGCAGGCCGAGGTGGCCGTTGCCGAGCGTGAAGAGGGTCTCGAGCGTGCCGGCGTCGCCGGGCACGTGCGCGGCCTCGACGAGGGACCACGGCTCGGCGGGGAAGCGGCGGCGGTCAGCGGAGACGAGCGTCATGGGTGCGTCCTTCAGGGGGAGAAGGGTGTGTGAACGGAGCGAGGGGGTTGCGGGGGTAGTGCTGGGGGTACGGCCCGGTCCGTGGGGGGTCAGGCCAGACGGAGGGGAGGGGGGAGGGGAGGGGGAGGGGGACAGGTCAGAGCAGTTCGTCGAGGTCGCGGACGACGAGTGTCGCCCCGGCCCCCAGCAGGGCCTCGTGGCCGGCGCCGCGGTCGATCCCGACGACGGCGCGGAAGCCGCCGGCGGCCCCCGCCTGGACGCCGGAGACTGCGTCCTCGATCACGAGGCATGCCGCGGCCGGCGTGCCGAGGAGCTCGGCCGCCCGCGCGTACGTGGCCGGGTGCGGCTTGCCGGGCAGGCCCTCCGCGGCCGCCGTCGCGCCGTCGACCACGACTGGGAACTCGCCCGCGAGCCCGGCCGCCCGCAGGACCGCGGGGGCATTGCGCGAGGAGGAGACGACGGCGAGCCGCAGCCCGCGGGCCTGGGCCTCGGCGATGAAGCGGACAGAGCCGGCGAAGGGCTCGACCCCCTCAGTCTCGACGATCTGCGTGAAGATGCGGTTCTTGCGGTTGCCGAGGCCGTGGACGGTCATGCTCTCGGGGCTGTCGTCCTCGGGCCCCTCGGGCAGCACGATGCCGCGGGAGGCCAGGAAGTCCCGGACGCCGTCGAAGCGCGGCTTGCCGTCGATGTGGTCGAAGTAGTCCGAGTCCGCGTAGGCGGGGCCCGTGCCGGCCTCGTCGAGGTAGCCCTCGAAGAGGCGGCGCCACGCGAGCTCGTGCACGGTCGCGGTGGGGGTCAGGACGCCGTCGAGGTCGAAGAGGACGGCCTGCGTGCCGGTCCACAGGTCGGTGTGCTGGTCCTGCTGTGTCGTCATGGTCCTCTCCTCGGTCGGGGCGTCCGGGGTCGTGGGGCGCGCATGCGGGCGCGCCCGGGGGATCGGTGGCGTGTGTGCAGCTGCGATGGGAAGCGAAGTCCCGGGCCGCTGGTTCCGGCGGCGGAGCGGGGCGTCCGGGCAGCCGCGGAGCGGGCGCGTCCTGCGCGCGCGTCGCCCGCGGGCAATCATTCCACGGTACGCCGGGCAGGCGTGGGACCGCGAACCGAGGGCGCGCTATGACGTCGCGTCCACATCGGGGCGGGAGCCGGACAAGCCTCGATTGCGTGCGCGGGCGGCACGCCATCCGGCGTCAGCCATGGGATCACGGCCTCAACCCTTTCGACGGGGAACCAGGCGGGTGCCGGGCGCGAATCACGGTGCTCCGCGTGGTGCCGACGAGAAACTGTAAGCGCTTGCACATCGGCTGCGCAACACCGTGGCGCGCGGGCGCGTAGTCCCGAAAGAGGCCCTTCAGGCCTGTTGACCCCCGCCGCGGACCGGTATCAGGATGGAATCGACTGGACGGCGAAGGCTGATGCGGTCAATCCGGGCCGGGCCGGCGCGCCGCAGTCGCGAAGGAGGAGCCCATGCCCAAGGTCAAGGACCTCATGACCGACCACGCCGAGTGCATCGGCGAGAAGGACACCCTGCGCCGCGCCGCCGAGAGGCTGCGCACGCTCGACGTCGGCTCGATGCCCATCTGCGGCGAAGACGGCAAGATCCACGGCATGCTGACCGACAGGGACATCGTCGTGAAGTGCATCGCCGAGGGCGGCGACCCCGACATGGTCATCGCGGGCGACCTCGCCCAAGGCCGGCTGTACTACGTCGACTCCGAGGCCACGATCGAGGATGCCATCTCCGTCATGAAGGAGCACCAAGTCCGGCGCCTGCCGGTGATCCACGACCACCGGCTCGTCGGGATCCTCAGCCAGGCCGACGTGGCCCGGCACTATGCCGAGGAACGCGTTGGCGAGCTGGTCGAGGGCATCTCGGAATAGGCCTGTCGACAACCTCGAGGCAGGCGCCATACGGCGCCTGCCTCCTTTCGGCTGGGGCCGCGTGGCGCGGCGGGAGCCACGGGAGATTGTTTCGAACGCCGCGTCCGGGGCAATGAAACCGGCATGAACACTCTTCTCATCATCGCCGGCGTCATCGCGATCATCCTGCTCCTCGTGGGCGGGTTCAACCAGGCGCTCAACTTCCTGCTCTGGGTAGGCATCATCCTGCTCGTCCTGGCCCTCATCGGCTGGGTCATGGGCCGTGCCCGCGGCGGCGTGAGGTAGAGGCACGGGGCGCTGTCTCGGTGCTGCAGCGCCCCGGCATTGCGCGCGCCCGCCCCCTCCCGTGGCGGGCGCGCGCGTGCGTAGCATGGGCCCATGTCTGGGTACACGATCACGCGCAGCGCCTTCATCCCTGCCCCTCCCGAGGCCGTGTTCCCGCTCGTGAACAGCTTCCGCGAATGGAGGAAATGGTCGCCCTGGGAGGGGGTCGATCCAGATCTTCAGCGCACCTACTCCGGACCTGAGTCCGGGGTGGGTGCCACGTACGCGTGGTCGGGCAACCGCAAGGCCGGTGCGGGGAGCATGCAGATCCTCGACGCGCATGAGCCCACCAGCGTCCGCATCCGGCTCATCTTCCTGAAGCCGTTCCGCGCCGTGAATCCCACGGGCTTCACCTTCGAGCCGGAGCGCGGCGGGACCCGGGTCACCTGGGCCATGAGGGGCGAGAACAAGGGGCTCGCGAAGCTGTTCGCCATGGTCATGGACATGGACAAGCTCGTGGGCAAGGACTTCGAGAAGGGTCTCGCGAACCTCGCGAAGGCCGTCGAGCAGAACCGCTAGGGGAGCCTCCCGGGCCGGAGCGCGGAGGCCTCGCCGGCGCGCGCCGGGTCCAGGGGCACGGGGCTCACGAGCACCGCCGGCCCCCGCCGCAGCGTCCCGTCCGTCAGCGGCTGGCACCGCAGCCCGCCCCGCCCGCGCATCGCCGCGTGCGCGCCCGGTGCGAGCATGCGGTCCATCCACGCGCAGGGGTGCGCGGGCCGCCCGCCGCGCAGCCGGACGCTCGAGCCGTCCGACTCGAGGACGAACTCGACGCCGACAAGCGGCCCCAGCTGCGCGCCGCGCAGGATCACGTTGCGCCGGGTCAGCGCCGGATCGAGCGGTCCCGTGCCCAGCTCGGCCGCGACGGCCTCCAGTCCCTCGGCCGCTAACAGCGTCAACGCGGCATCCATGTGCGCGGCCTTGCCGAAGAACCTGTCGCCCACGATCCCCTTGCCGGCCACGATCTCGACGCGCTCTGCGTCCTCGGTCGGGACGTCCGCGGCGCCGTCCTTGGCCCGGCCAAAGTAGGCGTGGCCGGCCGAGACGACGAGGTGCAGGATCTCGATGTCGTAGCGGAACGCATTGCCGTAGCGGAACGAGGGTTCGGGGGACTCCTGGTCAGGCTGGCTCATGCCACCACGCTACGCCCGCGTCGTGATGGGCAGTACACGTCCCAGAGCAGGGCGCGTGCTCACGGCCCTGACCGTGGCCGCGTCCGATTCGGGCTCCCGCGTCCGCGGCGTCTCGCGGGGTCCTGCTGATCAGTCCTCGTCGGGCCCCTCGGCGGGATCCTCCGAGTGCGCCCGGATCTCGGTCGCGTCCAATTCCTGGTCGCCCTCGGCCGGGGCCTCGCTGTGGACCCTGTCCTCGGTGTCGGGCTCGAACCCTGTCATGGCAATCCCCTCGTGCGTTGAGTGGCTTCCTCCCCCGATTCCAGCGTAGACCCGCCCCGGGCGTCGGGCCATGGAACGCGCCGGGCCTACGCGAGGCTCAGGACGTCGTCGAGCGGCACGCCGTTGACGTAGACCACGGCGCGCTCGGCGCCCGCGGCCGCCATCGCGCTGTACTCGATCTGGGCCTTGGCCCGGGGGACGTCGCACGTCCCGGCGAGCATGAATGTCCCGGTGAGCCAGACCGTGATCGTGCTGCCGTCGTAGGAGCCCGCGACGTACTTCAGCTCCGACTGGTAGAGCGCGTTGTACAGGCCGGACTGGCCGACGAGCGCCCGGTGGTCGGCGAACAGCCGGCGCAGGGTGGGGCCGACCTGGTCCCGGAAGCGCTCGGGCGCGGTGAAGGTGGCGACCACGCTGTCGCCGCAGCCGATCCGCGGGCCGGATGCGCCGTCGTCGTCCATCGCGATGTAGAAGATCGTCAGCGGCGCGACCTGCTCGGGGAGCTGGGCAGCGGTGGGGGCAGTGGTCGGGGGCAGCGGCGCGGCGGACGACGGCGTGCCGCCTGGCGGCATCGTCGGCGCGGGCGCGCCGGTGGTCGGCGCGGCTGACGGGGACGGGCTCAGGCTCTGATCGGGTCCGGGGGAGGGCGCGCACGCGGCGAGGGCGAGCGCAAGGGCGATGGCAGCGGCCGTCCGCGCCGTCGTCGTCCGCCTGGCCATGTCGGCTCCCTCGCTCGCCACCCTCCGTCTCTCAACGGTAGGGCCGGGGCGAGCCGCCGAGCATGCCGTTCGGTTCACGCTTCCGCGGCACTTGGGACACGGCGCGGCAACGGCGCGGGGCCGGGGCGGCGGCTGTCATCACAGGCCGGACACGCCCGCCCTCATGCGCAAAGCGCCGCCGCGCCCAGGGGCAGCCCCCGGGCGCGGCGGCGCTCGATGGATCGGTGACGCGGTCGTTCGGCGTCCTGACGATCGTGTCAGTTGGCTGCGGCGGCCTCGGCCACGGCGCCGGTGGCCACGGCGGGGGCGGCGAGAGCGGCGAGGACGCTCTTGATGCCCTCGACCACCTCGGCGTCGTCCTGAGGGGCGATCTCGGCGAATCGCGAGTACGACGCGCCCACGGCGAGCTTGGCGTCCTCGAGGACCTCGGCGCCGGCGATCTTGAGGGACTTGCGGGCGTCATCGTGCGCCCACACGCCGCCGAACTGGCCGGCGGACGTGCCGATCACGGCGGCCTTCGTGCCGGTCGCCGAGCCCTGGCCGAACGGGCGGGAGATCCAGTCGATCGCGTTGTTGAGCACGGCCGGCGTCGTGCCGTTGTACTCGGGCGTGATGAGGAGGATGCCGTCTGCGGCGGCGACGGCGGCGCGGAGCTCCGCGGCCTTGGCCGGAACCTTTCCCTCGACGTCGAGGTCCTCGTTGTAGAACGGGATCTCCTCGAGGCCGGCGAACGTCGTCACGGCGGTGCCCTCGGGGGCGGCTGCTGCCGCGACCTCGGCGAACTTGCTGTTGACGGACTCGGCGCGGAGGCTGCCGACAAGGGTCAGAATCGTGGTCTCGGCCATGGTGTTCTCCTCGATGGTCAGTGGCCCCGGGCGGGCCGCCCGGCGCTTCTGTGATGTGTCAACCATCTGGAGGGGGCGGGCCATTCCGCGCCGGGGAGTGGCCTTGATCACACCGCCGCCCCCGACGCGGGGTCACCTCCCTACGTTCCGGGGTCACCTCCCAAGGATGCGGGGTCACGTCTCAGGGACGCGGGGTCAATGTCAGCTCAATGACCCCGGGTGGCAGGGAGGTGACCCCGGATCGCTGGGAGGTGACCCCGGATAGGAGGGTCAGGCGGAGACGAGGCCCCGCCAGTCCGGAGCGAGCGGGAGTCCGTGGGCTTCGGAGACGGAATGATGGGTCACGCGGCCGGCCGCGATGTTGAGGCCCGCGGCGAGCGCCGGGTCCTTCTCGAAGGCCGCGGCGACGCCGAGGTCCGCAAGCAGGACGCCGTAGCGCAGCGTGACGTTCGTCAGGGCATAGGTCGACGTGTTGGGGACCGCCCCGGGCATGTTCGCGACGCAGTAGAAGATCGAGTTGTGCACCCGGAATGTCGGGTCCTGATGCGTCGTCGGATGCGAGTCCTCGAAGCAGCCGCCCTGATCCACTGCGATGTCCACGAGCACGCTGCCGGGCTTCATCCGGGCCACCAGCTCATTGGACACCAGCTTGGGCGCCTTGGCCCCCGGGATGAGGACCGAGCCGACCACGAGGTCCGCCTCGACGACCGACTTCTCGATCTCGTACTTGTTCGAGGCGACCGTCTTGAGCCTGCTGCCGTACAGCGCATCGAGCTCCTGGAGCCGTCCGATATTGATGTCCAGGATCGTCACGTCCGCCCCGAGGCCCATCGCGACGACGGCGGCGTTGGTCCCGGCCACCCCCGCGCCGAGCACCACGACCTTGGCCGGGCGGACGCCGGGCACGCCGCCCAGGAGCACGCCCTTGCCGCCGGCCGGGGCCGTCAGCGCCTGCGCTCCGACCTGGACCGAGAGTCGGCCGGCGACCTCGGACATGGGGGCAAGCAGGGGCAGGCTGCGGCCGGACTGGACCGTCTCGTAGGCGATCGCGGTCACGCCGGACTTGAGCAGGGCACGGGTGAGCGCCGGTTCGGCGGCCAGGTGCAGGTACGTGAAGAGAATGAGGCCCTTGCGGAAATGGCCGTACTCGGCGGCGATCGGCTCCTTGACCTTCATGATCATGTCCGCCCGGGCCCACACGTCCGCGGCGTCCTCGACAAGCTCGGCGCCCGCGATCATGTACTCGTCGTCGCTGATGCCCGAGCCGAGGCCGGCTCCGCGCTCGACCAGCACGGTGTGGCCGTGCGCGTCGAACTCGTGGACCCCCGCGGCCGTGATGGCTACGCGGAACTCGTTGTTCTTGATCTCTTTGGGGACTCCAATGATCACTGCGGTCTCCGTTGCTTCCGTGGGGTTACGGCCGTCGTCCGGCCGGCCTGCGCGAGGGGCATCAGCCCGTGCCTCCAGCGTAGATCCGGTGTGAGGCGTGCCATACGGGCGCAGCCGACCGCCGACGGCGCGAGGCCCGGAAATCCGGGGATCCCGTCGTCGTGCGTCAGACAAGTGTCTGAGCGTGCAGCGGCAAATGTCGCCTCGTGTTGACGCGAGGGGGCCTCCGCGGACGTATGCTGAACGGCATGCGGCACGGCGTCGAGGAACTGGTGGAAGAGGCGGCGGCCAAGCTGGGGCGGGGGCTGAGCGTCGAGGACCTCGACGGTGTGCTCATCGCGTACTCGTCCAACCAGCCCCAGGCGGACCCGGCGCGCGTGCGGTTCCTCCTGTCGAAGCGGCTCCCGCCGGACATCCAGGCGTGGCAGCTCTCGCACGGCATCGCGACCGCCGTGCGGCCCGTGACCGTCCCGGCGAACCCGACCCTCGGGATGTACGGGCGCGTGTGCGTGCCGCTGCTCGTGCGCGGCTTCCGGGTCGGCTACCTCTGGATCCTGCAGGGGCCCGAGGAGGACGGCTCGGCGGCGATCCTCGCGGCCCTGCCGACCGTGCGGCTCGAGCTCGAGCTGCTCGCGGGGCTGCTCCTGGAGTCCAACACCGCGGAGTCGGCGCACCGGCGCGGGCGCGAGGCGGAGTTCCTCGCCGCCGCCGCAGGAGACCGGAATGCGCAGGCTGCCATCTCGGGCTGGCGCGAGGTCCAGGGCCGCGCCCCGTGGCAGGTCGCCGTGCTCCTCGACCCCGAGGGCGTCACCCCCGAGGACCCGCAGGCCGCGACCGTCGCGACGAGCACCGCCGCGATGCAGGCCACCGCCGGGATTGACCCAGCGCTGTTCACCGCTGGGACCGAGACGCACGCCGTCGTGCTCTTCACTGCGACGAGCGCCCGGGCGAGCCACGCCGCCGTCCTGACGCACTACGAGCGGGAGCTCGCGAAGCGGTCGGGGCGGCCCGCCGGGCGCATCCTCGTGGGGATCAGCGAGCCATTCTCTGCCCTCAAAGGGCTGCCCGAGGCCGCGGCGCAGGCCAGGCTCGCGGCGCAGGCCGCGGCGGTGGATCCCGAGCTCGGCGAGCTCGTGGACGTGCGCAGCATCGGCGCCTACCAGCTCATGGGAGCGTTCGCTGCCGAGCCGACGAGCGTGTACTTCTCGCTGCTCGAGGCCGAGGACCGCAACGGCGAACTGCTGCCGGTGCTCGAGATGCTCTACGACAGCGACGGCGCCGTGCAGACCGTCGCGGACCGGCTGCACGTGCACCGCTCGACCGTGTACCATCGGCTCGCGCGCGTGCGGAAGGTGATCCGCGCCGAGCCGCTCTCGGGCCGCGTGCGGCAGGAGCTGCACCTCGCGCTCAAGGCCCGCCGCTGGGCGGGCCGCCCCCGGATCTGAGCTCAGTCCTCCCCGACGGCAGGCCCGCCCTTGCGCGAGCCCTTCTGGCCCGCGAGCCACGCGAGCACATCCTCGCGCCGGATCCGCCGGTGCGAGCCGCGGTACTCGACGGGCCACGTGCCGAGGTCGGTCAGCTTGCGCACGTAGGTGTGGCTCACGCCGGCGAGCTCGGCGGCCTGCGCGACGGTCAGGAGCGGCTCGGCGCTGCTCACCGTGACGGACTCCCCGCGCGCGAGCCGCGCTAGCAGGTCCTTCACCGCGGCGTCCGCCTCTGGGGCGAGGCGGTGCGCCGTTCCGTTGGCGAACACCGAGACGTCCTGCGCGGTCAGCGCCCGCCCGAGCGCGGCGGCCTCCTCGGGGGCCAGGGCGGGAGTCGTGCGCGGGGCGAATCTGCTCATGCGCCCAGAGTAACCACAGGTCAGGTCGGTACGGACGACGGCGCGTGGTCGCCCCGCCGCTCAGGTCTCGGGTACGCATCTCGACGCCCTCCTGCCGTTCCTGGTACGGATCTCGACGCCGATCCGGCATTCCGGGTGCACTGGGGTTCGGATGGCCGACGGCGGGCCGCCGCCCATCGCCGTCGTCATCCCCGGAGGTAACGCCGACGGCGCGCGGCCGGCCCTGAGAGCCGGCCACGCGCCGTCGTACCCGCGATGCCAAATCCGGGGCGAGATCTGCACCCGAAACGGGGAAACCGCGTCGAGATGCGTACCCGAAACGGATGTGGGGGGCTAGGCGGTGACCTTGGCCTCCTCCTCGAGAACCTCGCGGTGGTTGGCGATGCGCGCCTGATGCAGCGGGGAGCGCTTGACGATCTGCCACGCGACGAAGAGCACGGCGAACCAGATCGGCGTCACGAGCAGCGCCGTGAGCGTGTCCGGCTGCGTGGTCAGGGCCCAGACGAGGAAGCTGAAGAACGCGAACACGGCCCAGACCATCGCCCGGCCGCCGGGCATCTTGTACGTCGAGGCGGCGTGGAGCTCGGGGCGGCGCTTGAGGTAGACGAGGTAGCTCGCGAGGATGATCGACCACACGAACATGAAGCACACGGCCGAGACGGTCGTGACCATGTCGAACGCCGCGCCGATGCTCTTGCCCGCATAGAGGAGCACGACGCCGGAGAGCAGCAGGACGCAGGACAGGAACAGGGCGTTCTGCGGGACCTTGCGCGAGGAGAGCCTGCCGAAGACCGACGGCGCGTCGCCCTCCATCGCGAGGCCGAACACCATGCGCGAGGTCGAGTAGATGCCCGAGTTCGCGCTCGACATCGCCGAGGTCAGGACTACGAGGTTGACGATCGTCGCGGCCGCGCCGAGGCCCGCGAGCGAGAACATGCCGATGAACGGCGAGTGCCCGGCCATGAACTCGGTCCACGGCGTGACGGACATGAGGATGATGAGCGCGCCGATGTAGAACAGGCCCACGCGGACGGGGATGGCGTTGATGGCCTTGGGCAGGTTGTGCTCGGGGTTCTTCGTCTCGGCCGCGGCGGTGCCCACGAGCTCGATGCCCACGAACGCGAACACCGCGATCTGGAAGCCGGCCACGAAGCCCATGAACTCCTTGGGGAAGAAGCCACCGTGCTGCCACAGGTTGGAGAACGACGCCGTGCCCGCCGACGACGTGAAGCCCGAGAAGATCATGTACAGGCCGGTGCCGATGAGGGCCAGGATCGCGACGATCTTGATGAGCGCGAACCAGAACTCGACCTCGCCGAACGCCTTGACAGTGGGCAGGTTGAGGGCCAGGAGGATGAGGATCGTGGCGACGCCGGGGATCCACAGGGGGATGCCAGGCCACAGCTCGTTGGCGTAGCCAGCGATCGCGATGACATCCGCGACGCCCGTGACCACCCAGCAGAACCAGTACGTCCAGCCGGTGAAGAAGCTCGCCCACGGGCCGAGGAGGTCGCCCGCGAAGTCGCTGAAGGACTTGTAGTTGAGGTTGCTCAGAAGCAGCTCGCCCATGGCCCGCATGACGAAGAAGAGCATGAAGCCGATGACCATGTAGACGAAGATCACCGACGGCCCGGCCACCGAGATGGTCTTGCCGGAGCCCATGAACAGTCCGGTGCCGATGGCGCCGCCGATCGCCAACAGCTGGATGTGCCGGTTGGACAGGCCGCGGGAGAGATGGGGCTCGTCGAGGTGGCTCGACGCTGAGCCGTCAGACGGGACCCTGGGGGTGTTGGGCGTAGTCATAGTGCACAGACCTTCACAGTGGTTTCTTCAAAATGTGATGCCCCTAACAGGGCCTCACCTAGGCTACAGCCCGTCGGATGTGGTCTTGACCATACAGAGTGTCTTGATGGTCGCGGCGATTGCGCGACAGATGTCGCACCGAATCGGCGTGGCGCGCATAAATTAAGTTGTCGGACAAATTCTTGTGCAAGTAAGGTTGACGGTTGAAAGTTGTAGCAAGGAGAAAGTCATGATCCACGGCCGACACCGCCATGACGCGCTGACCGTCGTCGTCGACTCCGCGCGCGAGCTGGACTCCGCGCTGGATTCGGCCATCGGCACCCTCCAAGAGCGCGCCCTCGCCAACCCCTGCTGCGGCATCCTCGTCACCCGTGAGGAGCCCGGGCAGTACACGGTTGCCTTCGACGAAAGCGTCCCGTTCGGCGTCACGCACCAGCGCTGCACGTGAGCCCAACGTAGGCAAGAGGCCCCCGGCTACAGCCGGGGGCCTCTTGCGTTCCGTGCCGCGCTCCGTCTCGGGGTCTGGTGGCACCGTGTCGGGTGGCACTCTGTCGGGTACGCATCTCGACGGGGATTCAGCGTTCCTGGTACGGATCTCGACGCCCAACGGGCATCTCGGGAACACTGCGATGCTGGCGGTGCCGGACGACGGCGTGCGGTCGCCTGGGGCGCCGCACGCCCGCCATCGTGCGTACCCGGAATGCGGAAAGTGCGTCGAGATCTGCACCCGAAACGGGGATTCCCCGTCGAGATGCGTACCCGGCCACCCTTCGCCCCGACGTCCCAGAGGATGTGCTGAGGTTCCATACCCCGACCCCGGCGCCCACTCTTGCGGTGGTATACCCCCTGGGGGTATATTGGACGTGCTGTCAGCGATGGAGGCGGTCCCGGGGCATCCCATTCACCGCCGATCGACCACAGCCCGTACGCATCCCCAGGGAAAGAAGGGGTCATCGTGAACGAGCACAGCGAACACCAGCACAGCGAACACGAACAGCACAGCCGCGTGGCCGAACACCACGCCGAGGCGGGGCACCAGCACGACGCCGGGCCCGCGCCGGACCTCTCGGCCCACCTCCACGAGACGCGCGCCGACGCCCACGCCGTCCACACCCACGGCGAGCACGCGGGCCATTCCGTGGCGATGTTCCGCGACAGGTTCTGGCTCACGCTCGGCCTCACCGCCGTCGTCGTCCTCTTCAGCCCCATGGTGTGGCACCTCTTCGGCGCGATGCCGCCCATGTTCCCCGGCAGCGAGTGGATCCCTCCGGTGCTCGGCACGGCCGTCTTCGTCTACGGCGGCGCCCCCTTCCTGACCGGCGGCCTGCGGGAGCTGCGCGAGCGCCAGCCCGGCATGATGCTCCTCATCTCGATGGCCATCACGGTCGCGTTCGTCGCCTCGTGGGCCACGAGCCTCGGGATCGGCGGCTTCGCCCTCGACTTCTGGTGGGAGCTCGCGCTCCTCGTGACCGTCATGCTCCTGGGGCACTGGCTCGAGATGCGCGCCCTCGGCGCCTCGCGCGGCGCGCTCGAGGCCCTCGCCGCGCTCCTGCCGGACGAGGCCGAGCGGATCACCTCCGCGGGGACCGAGACCGTTCCCGCGGCCGACCTCGCCCCCGGCGACCTCGTCCTCGTCCGCGCCGGCGGCCGCCTCCCCGCGGACGGACGCATCGAGGAGGGCACCGCCGAGCTCGACGAGTCGATGATCACCGGCGAATCCAAGACCGTCACGCGTGGCCCGGGCGACGCCGTCGTGGCCGGCACCGTCGCGACGGACACGAGCCTGCGCGTCCGCGTCGAGGCCGTGGGGGAAGCGACGGCGCTCGCAGGCATCCAGCGCATGGTCGCCGACGCGCAGGCCTCCTCGTCCCGCGCCCAGGCCCTCGCCGACCGGGCCGCGGCCTTCCTCTTCTACTTCGCGACCGCCGCGGGCGCGATCACGTTCGCCGCGTGGACCCTTCTCGGGAGCCTCCCCGACGCCGTGACGAGCAGCGTCACCGTCCTCGTCATCGCGTGCCCGCACGCCCTCGGCCTCGCGATCCCGCTCGTCATCGCCATCTCGACCGAGAACGCGGCCCGGGGCGGCGTCCTCGTCAAGGACCGCCTCGCCCTCGAGCGCATGCGCACCGTCGACGCCGTCCTCTTCGACAAGACCGGGACGCTGACCAAGGGCGAGCCGGAGGTCGTCGGCGTCGCGGCGGCGGGTGTCGCCGCGGGCCGGCATGAGGGCGGCGGCCGGGGCGGCGCGCACGACGGCGGCGCGGGCGGTGACCTGCACGACGGCGACGCGGGCGACGCGGGCGACGGCGGGCTGCTCACCCTCGCGGCGGCTGTCGAATCCGACTCGGAGCATCCCGTGGCCCGGGCCATCGTCCGGGCAGCCCAAGACCGGGGGCTCGACGTGCCGGCCGCGACGGGCTTCGAGGCCAGCTCGGGCCGGGGGGTCCGCGCCCGGATCGGGGGCGAGACCGTCCACGTCGGCGGCCCCGCGCTCCTGGCCGAGCTGGGGCTTGAGTCGCCTGCGGAGCTGCGCGACGCCGTCGGCGGCTGGGAGTCCCGCGGCGCCTCGGTGCTCCATGTGGTCCGCGACGGCCGGGTGGCCGGCGCGATCGCCCTCGAGGACTCGATCCGCGAGGAGTCGCGTGTCGCCGTCACGACGCTCCAGCGCCTGGGGATCCGGGTCGCGATGATCACCGGCGACGCGCAGGAGGTCGCCGATGCCGTCGCGGCAGACCTCGGCATCGACGAGGTCTTCGCCCAGGTCCTGCCGCAGGACAAGGACCGCAAGGTCGCAGAGCTGCAGGGCCGCGGGCTCACCGTCGCGATGGTCGGCGATGGCGTCAACGACGCCCCGGCACTCGCCCGGGCCGACGTCGGCATCGCGATCGGCGCGGGAACAGACGTCGCCATCGAGTCCGCCGGTGTCGTCCTCGCGGGCAGCGACCCGCGCTCGGTCGTGTCCGTCGTCGAGCTCTCCCGGGCGAGCTACCGCAAGATGTGGGAGAACCTCGCGTGGGCCACGGGCTACAACGTCGTCGCCGTGCCGCTCGCCGCAGGCGTCCTCGCCTTCGCCGGGATCACGCTGTCCCCGGCCGCGGGCGCCGTCCTGATGTCCGCCTCAACGATTCTGGTGGCGCTCAACGCCCAGCTCCTGCGGCGCCTCGACGTGGATCCGAGGCATGTCTCCTAGCATGGGGAGCGTGCGGAACGACACAACTCAGAGGCCGATGGGGCCGTTCGGGCCCTTGTCGGCCCGTGAGTTGTGCAGTTTCGTGCGCGTCGTCGCCGTCCTGGCCTTGGCCCTAGGACTCCTGGGCATGCATACGCTCGGCTCGGGCCAGGCGGCCCATGAGGCGGCCGCGGTCGCGACGCAGGGCGTCGGGCACGCCGCCGGAGGGCATGCCGCCGGAGGGCACGCCGCCACGCACGCCACCCATGGCGCTGGCCACTCCGGCGATGCGCGGCTCATGGCGCACGACAAGCGCCTCCGCGACGCTGGCCCAGACGCCACCTGCGTGCCCTCGGACCCCGGGGAGCACAGCGGCGCCCACTGCGTCCCCGCGCCCGGTGCGCTGGCCCCGGTGCCGCCCGCCGTCGTCGTGCTTGACCGCTCCGATGCCCTTCCGCCGCCGCCCGCCGCCGCCCCGCCGCGTTCCGTTCTGGCCCGTGCCCCGACGCCGGACCTCGTGGACCTCTCGGTCAGCCGGACGTGACGGGGCCCGCCCCACCCACACCATTGGACTGACACGAGAGAAGACCATGAACCTCAAGAGCAACACCCTGCGCTTCGCGCTGCCCGCCACGGCCCTCGCCGCCGCTCTCGCCCTCGCCGGATGCGGGGCCCCCGGCCCCTCGACCGCGCCCACGAGCAGCGCTGCGCCCAGCAGCACGGGCGGCGCCCACGGAAACCACGAGATGCCCATGGGCACGCCGAATGCTGGCTTCAACGCCGGCGACGTGATGTTCGCGCAGATGATGGTCCCGCACCACGAGCAGGCGGTCGAGATGAGCGACATCGTCCTGGCCAAGCCCGGCCTTGACCCGCGCGTCGCGCAGCTCGCCGAGCAGATCAAGGGCGCCCAGGCGCCCGAGATCGCGACCCTGCGCGGCTGGCTCGGCGAGTGGGGCCAGCCGAGCATGATGCCCGGAGGCGCCGGCCACGGCATGGACGGCATGATGAGCGCCGACGACCTCGAGAAGCTCCGGGCCGCCGGCGCGGCCGAGGCCGCGAAGCTGTTCCTGACCCAGATGATCGCCCACCACGAGGGCGCCGTGTCGATGGCCCAGACCGAGAAGTCCTCGGGCCAGCACGCGGGCGCCAAGTCCATGGCGGAGTCGATCATCGCCTCCCAGACCAAGGAGATCGAGGATATGAAGGCCCTGCTGGCCAGCTAGCCCTTCCGTTGAGGGGTCACCTCCCTGCGTTGCGGGGTCAATGACGAGACATTGACCTTGGATCGTTGGGAGGTGACCCCGGATCGTTGGGAGGTGACCTCGCATCCTTGCGAGGTGACCCCGGATTCCCTCTGCAGTCAGGCCGAGAGGAGTCCCGCGAGCCCGTCGATGACGGGCTTCCGGCCGGACTCGACGTGGGCAGCGGCCACGGCCTCGGCGAGCTGGGCCTGGCCGGTGAGGATCGCGTCGGCGAGCTCGTCGTGCTCGAGGGCGTTGATCTCCAGCGGCCGGTTCACCGAGAGGCCGAAGATCCACCGGGTCAGGCCGCGCAGAGGCCGGATCGAGCGCTCGAGGAGGGCGTTGTTCGCCAGGGCCACGATCTGGTCGTGGAACGCGCTGTTGAGGTCCGACGTGCGCACGGCATCGCCTGCGGCCATCGCGTCGCGGGCGAGTCGGAGCGTCTCGGTCAGGTGCGCGCCGTCGGCCCCCGCGGCCACGCGCTCGGCTGCGCGGCGGGCCGCGAAGGACTCGAGCAGCACGCGCAGGTCGAAGAGCTCCTCGACGTCGGCCAGGGTGAGGCGCCGCACGACGGCGCCGCGCCGGGGTGCCGTGACGAGGAAGCCGTCCTGCTCGAGCCGGTGGATCGCCTCGCGCACCGGGATGCGGGAGACGCCGTACTGGTCCGAGAGCTCGCGCTCGCGCAGCCTCTGGCCCGGGGTGAGCCGCCCCTCGACGATCGCCTCGAGGATCTGCTGGTACACCTGACCGGCCATCGCCTCGTCGGGCGCCGCTGCTGCCTGATTTTCCACGGTATGAGAGTACGACGTCGGCCGGCCAAGCAGGGCCTCCGGCTCACCCACAGCCGGGATCACCCTCGGCGGGGCGGCGCTGTCGTGCGGCGGGCCACTGGCCCGCAAGTAAGGGGACATAACCCCTCACGTTGAGGGGTCATGTCCTCGGGCGTGAGGGTCACCTTCCCGGGACACATCGCCGCATCAGGCGCCACTGAGCCCCGGCTGACGTAATCTGAGAGCCACCGACCCACTCCGGGTGGGGCGGACGTCAGCAGCGGAGCCGACCATGACCAACCAGACCCCCGAGACGCCCCGGGACATTGGCCCAGCGCTCGCGTTCGCCGAGCCTGAGGTGCCCGTCCGCGCCCCGTGGACCTTCGGCGTCGTCCTCGTCAACCTCGGCATCAACGCGGCCTTCTTCGGCCCGATCCAGGTGCTCCTCGGCCAGCAGGCCGCGCACTTCGACCCGGGCCAGAAGGAGGCGATCCTCGCCCTCGTGACGGGCGCCGGGGCAGCGGTGTCGATGGTCGGCAACCCGCTCTCGGGCGCCTTCTCGGACCGCACGGCCGGGCGCTTCGGCCGCCGCCGCCCGTGGGTCCTGGCCGGGGCGCTGCTCGGCACCGTCGCGCTCGTCGCGCTCGCCGGCGCGCCCGGCGTCGCCGTCATGACGGTCCTCTGGTGCCTCGTGCAGGCCGGGTGCAACGCCGCCTATGCCGCGATCACCGCCGCCATCCCGGACCGCGTGCCCGTCCTGCAGCGCGGGACCGTAGGGGGGCTCGCGGCGATGGGGCAGACGGTCGGTATCCTCCTCGGCGCGGTGATCGCCGCGGCGGTCGCGGGCTCCTTCGGCCTGGGATACATCGTGTGCGCCGTGGTGCTGATCGCCAGCGTCGTGCTCTACCTCGTGAGGGCCGACGACGCCCCGCTCACCCGCTCGTCGGTCGTGCCCTTCTCGCTGGGCGCGTTCCTCGCCTCGTTCTGGGTGAGCCCGAGGGCCTACCCCGACTTCGGCTGGGCCTGGCTCACGCGCCTGCTCGTGAACATCGGCAACCACATGGTCACGCTGTACCTGCTGTTCTTCCTCGCCGACGCCGTCCACCTCGAGCGGACGACGGGCATCCCCTCCGCGACCGGCGTGCTCATCCTCACGGGCCTCTACGCGGTCATGGTCATCGTCACGAGTGTCCTCGGCGGCAAGCTCAGCGACCGCATGGGGAAGCGGAAGCCCCTCGTCATCGCGTCCTCGGCCGTGATCGCCGGGGCCTCGCTCATCCTCGCCTTCTTCCCGACCTGGGTGGGCGCGATCGTCGGCGCCCTCGTGCTCGGGATCGGCTTCGGCGCCTACCTCGCCGTCGACTTCGCCCTCATCACCCAGGTCCTCCCGCGGGCCGCCGACCGCGGCAAGGACCTCGGCGTCATCAACATCGCCAACTCGCTCCCGCAGGTCATCGCCCCGCTCATCGCCTATCCCTTCGTGGCGTTCCTCGGCGGGTACGTCTCGCTGTACGTCGCCGCCGCGGTGATCGGCCTGCTCGGCGCGGTCTTCGTCACCAGGATCCGCTCGGTCGCCTGACCCGCTCCCGCGGCCCCGGGTCACCCCCGCGGGGCCCAACAATGCGGGGCGCCCCGGGACCACCGGGAGCGGGGAGGCGGCTGGCGTATAGTTGGACAGTCCCCGGCACGCCCCACCCCCGGCGTGCGGTCGCTGTGCAGAAGCGTCCGGAGAGAGGTTGCCGCGCTGTGCTCGAACTGCCGCAGGATCTGGTCATCCCAGCCCCTCCCCCTGCGACCCCGCGCCTTGCCGCGCGCTACGAGCAGCTTCTCTCCACGGCCGGCACCTTCGCCACGCGCGAGTACGCGGAGGTGGACGTCGTAGAAGTCGCCGAGGAGGCCGGCGTCGCCTCGAGCACGGCCCACCGCTACTTCCCGTCCTCGGCCCACCTGCTCCTGGCCCTCCACCGCCGCCAGCTCGCCGAGCTCAAGCGCCGGGTCGAGAACCGGGCGAACACTGTCCGTGACCGGCAGCAGCGCATCCGGCACCTGGCCGGCGCCGCCGTCGAACTCCTCCACATGCGCCTCGCCCAGCCGGCCGTGAATGCGTGCCTCGCCGAGCTCGTCGTCCCGGCCGACCACGAGCTCACGGGTCTCGTCGGCGAGGTCGACGAGCTCGCCTGGTCCCTCCTCGCGATGCTCGCTGGGGACGAGGAGCGCGGCCGCAGCATCCTGCACATCGTCTCGGGCCTCGTCTCCGCGGTGCGCACGGGCCGGCTCATGCCGCTCCAGGCCGAGCGGCAGCTCAAGGCCGCGTGCGAGATGCTCGCCCGCCGGGGCGCCGTGCGCACGGCCCCGGCCCGCGTCTAGCCGCCCGCGCCCCGGCGACCCGCGCCCTGGCGACCCGCAACTCCCTGGCCTCCAGAGCCAACTGACCCCGCGTCGCAGGGAGGTGACACCGCGAGAATCCTGCTGACGTCTCTCACTTCCACGTTGCGGAAGCCCGGTGCCGCCCGAGTAAGATGGCCATACGTCCCACCGAGGCCTGCAGCCGCGCACATCCCCGCGCCGTCACGGCCCCGGACGCGCCGCACCCCGGCGGCGCCCCGGATCCTATCCACAGGCTGTGCCCTGTTCAACCCTGCGCGACGTCGCGCAGGCGAGGACTCAGCGCACGGCCCGCCACGCCGTCGTGCGCCCGCGCGTCGGCACGACCCCAGGAGACAGTACCGTGTCCTCTTCCACGATCGATTCGCCCGCGCAGCCTGAGAACGCCCAGCCGCAGGGCGACCAGACCCCGATCACCGAGGCCGAGATCTTCGCCGCGCACGAGGGCGGGAAGCTCTCCGTCGGCGTGGACCGCCCGCTGGCGACCAAGCGCGACCTCTCGATCGCGTACACGCCCGGGGTCGCCCAGGTCTCCCGCGCGATCGCCGCGGACCCGGCCCTGGCCCGCACGCACACGTGGGCGTCGCGGCTCGTCGCGGTCGTCTCGGACGGCACCGCCGTCCTCGGCCTGGGCAACATCGGCCCGAGCGCGTCGCTGCCCGTGATGGAGGGCAAGAGCGCCCTGTTCAAGACCTTCGCGGACCTGGACTCGATCCCGATCGTGCTCAACACGACGGACGTGGACGAGATCGTCGAGACCCTCGTCCGGATCGCCCCGAGCTTCGGCGCGGTGAACCTCGAGGACATCTCGGCCCCGCGCTGCTTCGAGCTCGAGCGGCGCCTCATCGAGGCCCTCGACATGCCGGTCATGCACGACGACCAGCACGGCACCGCCGTCGTGGCCCTCGCCGCGCTGACGAACGCCGCGAAGGTCGTGGGCAAGGACCTCGCCTCGCTCAAGGTCGTCATCGCCGGGGCCGGGGCTGCGGGCATCGCCGTCGCGGAGATCCTCCTGACGGCGGGGGTGAGCGACGTCGTGCTCATCGACTCCAAGGGCACCCTGCACACCGGGCGCGAGGACCTCGAGGGCATGAAGGCCGAGTTCGCCGAGCGCACCAACCCGCGCGCCGTGGCCGGCGGGATCGCGCACGCGCTCGAGGGCGCGGACGTGTTCATCGGCGTCTCGTCCTCGACCGTGCCTGAGGAGGACATCGCGCGCATGGCCGAGGGCTCGATCGTGTTCGCCCTCTCCAACCCGGACCCCGAGGTCGCGCCCGACGTCGCGCGCCGGCACGCCGCCGTCGTCGCCACCGGTCGCAGCGACTTCCCGAACCAGATCAACAACGTCCTCGCGTTCCCGGGCATCTTCCGCGGCGCGCTCGACGCCGGCGCCCGCCGCATCACCCCCGCGATGAAGCTCGCCGCGGCCCGCGCGATCGCCGAGCTCGCCGAGTCCAGCGCCGATGGCCTCTCCGCGGACTACATCGTCCCGAGCCCGCTCGACCCGCGCGTCGGCCCGGCCGTCACTGAGGCTGTCATGCGAGCCGCGGCAACCGCCATCGTCCCCGGGGAGTAGCCTCCCGCAACGCCGCATCGCAACACGCCGTTATCCCGCGGGGATAGCAGCGTGTTGCGATGCGGCGTTTGGCGGGGGAGCGGCCCCTAGGATGGCCGCGTGGACCCCTCCATGCTCGCCGCCGTCCTGTGCGGCCTCGCCCTCGCCGTCTCCGTCGCCGGGACGGTCATCCCGGTCCTCCCGGGCAGCGTCCTCGGCCTCGTCGCGCTCCTCGGGTGGGCGCTCTTCGGCGGGGCGGGCTGGGGCGGCTGGCTCGTCTTCGGCGTCGGCGGCGTCCTGTTCGGCGCGGGCATGGGGGCCTCGGCCATCCTGACCGGCCGCCGGCTCCGCCAGCGGGAGATCCCCAACCGCTCGGTCCTCGCCGGAGCCGTGCTCGCCGTCGTGGGCATGTTCCTCATCCCCGTGGTGGGCCTCATCCTCGGCTTCGCCGCGGGCCTCCTCCTGAGCGAGTGGCGGCGCACGCGGCACCTGCGCGGCGCCGCCTCCTCCGCGTTGGCCGCGCTCAAGGCCACGGGCCTGGGCATCCTCGTCGAGTTCGGCTTCGCCTGCGCCGCCGTGACCGTGTGGGTCGTCGGGATGTGGACGCACTTCGCGGTGCGGTGACGGACGACGGCGGGTGGTCGCCGTCGTGCGTCACCGGTCGCCCGGCCCGCGGTCTTCGCCGGGCGCTCTCCCTGCGGTCCTGCCCGGGGCGAGTCGTTAGCATGGTGGGCATGGCTTCCGGCGAGCTGGGCCGCCAGCCCTCGTTCCACGACCCCCGCGACCTCACGCCCTTCCGCGGCGCGCAGGTCTATGCGCCCGTGCGCGGATTCGGCCGCCGGCTCGCCCGCCGCGTCTCCGGGCGGGTCCGGGCTCCGAAGCTGCGGCGCGCCGCGGGTAGGCCCGAGCGGCTCGTCCACGCCGCCGTCTTCGGCACCGACGAGCCCGAGCGGCTCATCCTCGCCGCGCGCGCCTATCCCGGATGGTCAGGGCTCTGCTACGTTCTCGCAGGCCTGCACGCCTACCGGGCGCACCAGCACGCCCAGGCCGCAGAGCTGCTGGCCCGAGGGCTCAACGGCACGAGCGAGCCGGCCGCGGCGGCCTTCGCTGCCGAGTACCTCCGCGGGCTGAGCCACTGGATCGAGGTCGCCGAGGGCGTCGAGGTCGAGGTCCGCTTCAGCGAGGAGTCGGTCTGCCTGGCCCTCGCGCACAGCCTGCGCGAGATCGGCCGGCCGGAGGACGCCCTCACTGCCCTCGCCCCGCTCCCACCCTCCCTCCCGGCGGCCCTCGCCTCATGCCGCCTCGCCGAGGTCCTTGGCCGGCCGCTGGACGTCGTCGCGTGGACCGCGGGGCTCACGAACCGGGACGACCTCGCCGCTGCCCTGTTGGTCCTGCGCGCCCGGGCGCTGCGCTCCCTGGGCCGCCGCGGCGATGCCGGCACCGCGCTCCGTGAGGCGCTGCGCCGGCGTCGGACGTCCTTCGCCGTGAAGAACGCCGCGGCGACCGAGCGCGCCCTGCTCATGCTCGGCGTCGGACGCCGGACGGTGAGGCCGTGGAAGGCGGCGCAGGGCGGCCCCACGCCGGGCGAGCTGCGGCGCGCCGACGACTCCGAAGCGCGCGAGGCCTGGCTGAGGGACTTCGAGCGGCTTACGGGCGACCGGGGATAGCTGGGCGCGCTCACTCGGCCAGAAGCGCCGTCGTCCGGTACGGGATGACGGTGCGCAGGATCATGCGGGTCGAGGTGCGCCGGATGCCCGGGCAGAGTCGGATCTCCTCGGACACGCGGTAGAGGTCGTCGGGGCTCGTGGCGACGACGCGGATGAGCAGGTCCGTGTCGCCCGCGGGGGCGAGGCACTCGAGGACCTCGGGGATGCCGCGCAGGGCGGCGACGGCGTCGTCGATCCGGCTCTGGTCGAGCTCGGCGCTGACCTCAGCGGTGACGCCGCGGCCGAGCGACTCGGGCTGGACCCTGGTCGAGTGCCCGCGGAGCACGCCGGACGCCGCCATGCGCTCGAGCCGGGACTGGACCGTCCCGCGGGCCAGGCCGAGGCGCTGGGCGAGGACCATGATCGGGGCCCGCGGATCCTCGTCGAGCGCGAGGAGGATGCGCCGGTCGGTGGCGTCGAGCTGCTGCGTTCTGATCACTTCCCACTGCTTTTAGGGGGGCGCGCTGGTCAGATTGACCACTCTACTCCGGTCCAGTTGTCGATGCCGATAGTTGGATGGTCACATGGTGGCAGTCAGTCGCACCGGTCCACCGGCCGGCGCGGCGCGGCAGCGGCCCGCGGCGGAACACCCAGCGCCCGGGACCCGAGGGGGCACGCCAGCCCGCCGCACGAGATGCAACGAGGGCCCCGCAGCATTGCTGCGGGGCCCTCGGCGTCGCCGGGAAGGACCCTTCCCCCGAGGACGACGGCGAGCCCTCTCCCGAGGTTCGTCTCCTCGCCTGAGCTGCTTCTGCTGCCCTGGACCGCTTCTCCTTGCCGGACCACGCAAGGAGAAGCGGCCCAGAGCAGGAGATGTCGGCCCGCGGGCACTGCCCGGTGAGCGGGCTCAGCTGAGCGAGTTGGAGGTCTGCTCCTGGACCCTGGCGTTCGTGTCCATCGTCTTGGCCGCCTCGCGCAGCTCGTCGATGAGCTTGTTCAGGGACTTCAGGCCCTCGGCGTGCCAGTTGCTCCTGAACTGCTCGGCGTCCCGGCCGGACCAGTTCTCCGGGATGTTGTTGCTGATCAGGCCGTTGAGGTTGTTCTTGATGCTCGCGATCTCCTCGGCCTTGGAGTTGAACTGCTTGGCAACGTCGCGCAGCTGCTCGACGTTGGCACCCTGCCTAATAGCCATCCTGTATCCCCTCTCTGGAACGTGCCCCCGGGACCTCCCCGTGAACTCTGGGTCCACGCTATCGGTACCGCTGGTGGGGACGCGATGGGGAGAACTCCACGGTCAGAGCCTCCCGCTGGGGGAGGGGTCAGCTGGCCTTCACAACGAGGATCGGCTGGGTGCCCGTGTGCGGGCGCACGACGGCGCCGGTGGACTTCCCCGTGATGGCGAGCCGTGGCGCCGCGGCGGGGAGGGCGGCGGGCGTCGGGGCCGGTGCGGGCACGTCCGCGGGCTCGGGCCGGAGCCGTCCGGCCGGGGACTGTGCCTCCCGGGACTGGGCCGCGGACGCGTAGGTCGCGGCGCTGTGTGAGGCGAGGATCGCATCCGCCTTGGCGACCACGGCGGCGCGCACCGAGTCCGCGCCCGCGGGTGCCGCCGTCGTCCGCTCCTGTGCCTGCCCGCGCGCGAACAGGCGCTGGAACGGCCGGAGGACGATCCCGAGGAGGGACGCGACGCCCTGGCCGGCCCCCGCGAGGAAGAGCACGATGACGAATGCCATCGAAAAGCACAGGAAGAGGACGCCCCCGATGACGAGGGTTCCGAGATAGACCAGATTGGCCACGAGCAAGGCGTCGTCCACAGCCGTTCCTCCCGACAGGTCACGTCACAAGGTATGCGTGCCCTCCCATGTTTCCCGGGGTTGACTCGCCCTAACAAGCCTCCGCGCATCCTGTTGCAGAAAAGCAACGGACCCGTTATCGAACGTGACAAAGTCGTCACCCCGTGTCTCGGGAACATCCCGCGCCGGGGCGGGGTTGCCGCAGACGTGACCGCCCTGAGCATCCTGGACCTTGCCCCCGTCGTGGAGGGCTCCACCGTGGCCGACGCCCTCGCCGACGCGACGCGCCTCGCGCGCCTCGCGGAGGAGTCCGGGTACCGGCGTCTATGGTACGCCGAGCACCACAACACGGACGCCCTGGCGTCGAGCGCGACCGCCCTGCTCATCGCCAACGCCGCCGCGAACACGTCCACGCTGCGCGTCGGCTCCGGCGGCATCATGCTGCCGAACCACGCTCCGCTCGCGGTCGCGGAGGCGTTCGGCACGCTCGCCAACCTCTACGGCGACCGGATCGACCTTGGCCTCGGCCGCGCGCCCGGCACGGATCCGCGCACCGCAGCGCTCCTGCGCCGCGGCTCGCACGACGACGGCGAGGCCGCCTTCGCGGCGAACATCCGGCTCCTCGCGTGGTACTTCGGGGAGCAGGTCGACGAATCAGTACAGGGTGGCGGTACCGAGTCCACCCAGCTCTCGCACGGCGTCCACGCCGGGGTGGCCCGGGGGACGAACGTGCCGCTGTGGATCCTCGGGAGCTCGACGGCGGGTGCCGCCCTCGCCGGGCAGCTCGGCCTGCCCTTCGCGGCCGCGAGCCAATTCGCCCCGTTCCAGCTCTCCGAGGCCATCTGGACCTATCGGCAGATGTTCAACCCCGCGGCGCCGACCGCCCAGATCCCCGAGCCCTACGTCATGGCGGGGGCGAACCTCATGGCCGCCCCGACGCGGGAGGAAGCCGAGCACCTCTTCACGACGCACCAGCAGATGTTCCTCGGCATCCGCCGGGGCACCCGCGGGCCGCTGCGCCCGCCCGTGCGAGAGCTCGACTGGGCCCCGCACGAGGAGCAGATGGCGTCCTCGGCCCTGCGCGTCTCCGCGGTTGGCACGCCGGAGGAGTGCGCGGAGTTCCTCAGGACGTTCGCCGCTTCCTACGGGATCGACGAGCTCATCCTCACCGGCTACGCCCACGACCCGTCCCTGCGCGAGCGCTCCTTCCGGCTCATGGCCGAGGAGTGGGACCGGGTCCCGGCGGTCGAGGAGGATCCGGCTCCCACAGGCCGCGCGAATTGTTGAGTTGAGCAGGGTGCGGGACGCCGGCACCCTGCTCTGCCCAACAATTGGAGGCGCGGGGGGACCCGCTAGGTCCGGACCCGCACCGCGGCGAGGGCGGCCTCGAGGATCTCCTGCCCCGAGCGGACGCCGGGCGTGGAGGTCACGACGAGCCCGTCCCGCAGGTACCCGACAGCCTCGAGCTCGCCGTGGCAGGGCCGCAGGGGGAGGCTGGCCATCTCGAGCATCCCCCGGTCCAGGAGCGAGTCCCCGGCCGCGACGAGGGTCGTGGCCCCGACCCGGTCCATGACCTCGGCGATCGCGGCCTCCTTCGTCACGGGCGCTGGGACGCAGTAGAGCTTGCGGCCCTGGAGCGAGACGACCCACCCGAGCTCCGCGCACCAGGCCGTGAGCCGTGCGACGTACCCCTCGGGCAGCTCCGCCCGCTCGACGATGGCGTACGCGAACAGGTCCTCCGCCGTGCGGACCCGCTGCACACCGGGCGCCGGCTTCGCGCCCAGGTGCGCGAGGACCTCGGCGAGCGGCGCGGACCCGCGGTCGACGGCGTCGCGCACCTGGGCGGCCCAGTCGCCGTCGGGCTGCCCGTGGTGCAGGAGCACGCCGCCGTTGGTCGTGATCGCGTACCGCGTGCGCGGGAGCTGGACGCGGCGGAACTGGGCGCGCGTGCGGGTCGTGACGGGCACGAGGAACGAGTGGTCGAGGAGCTCGAGGAGGAGGTCCTCGGCCTCGCGCGTCATGTAGCTCAGGGGAAGCTGCTCGTGGACCTCGCTCACGACGAGCCGCGGGGCCTCGTGGTCGGGGCCCTCGAGGTAGAGGGCCTTGGCGGAGTAGATGAGCGTCCTGTCCAGGTCGCACGCGACGACCGGCAGCCCCGCGAGGTGGGCGGGCAGGGGCGCCCGCGGAATGAGGGGGCTCACCGTCCCGCCCAGTGTCGCCCTGTCAGACATCGAGCACCGTCTTCCCGTCGGCCCCGGTCGCCCCGGGGGTGTACTTCGGATGGATGAGCCCGACGCAGCTGTAGGGCAGGCCCTCGACCGGCTCAACCGGGACCCCCCGTTGCTCGGCGAGCAGGAGCACGTGGGCGAGCTCGCCCCGCACGAGCCGGCCGCCGGCGTCGCGCGCCAGCAGCTCGGGGCGGGCCAGGACCTTCCAGGGCACGCGGCGCAGGAGCACGCGGGTCGTCTCGCCGACGCCGGGCTTGACGAGGTTGACCGTGTGGTGGGCAGGGCCCAGGCCGTGCTGCTCGGCAATGCGCTCGACGGCGGCCCAGCCCGCCCAGGTCGGCTCGGTGTCCGGCCGGGGCTTGCTGGCGGCGGGGCTCGCGCCCGCGCGGGAGACGGGGCCGCCCCGCGCCCCCGGGAAGTGCGCCGCGACCGCCTCGACGAACTCGCTCGAGACGTCCCCGTCCGCGAGCTCGCGGTAGAACTTGGCGCCGTGGTAATCGTGGGGGCCGATGAGCGCGCGGTTGTAGACGGTCCGCGAGACGAGGCCGGACACGGTCGAGTTGAGGCACGCCGACGGGATGAGGAAGTCGTCCCGGGTGCCGAAGACGCGCACGCAGTGGCCGGGGTCGGCGAGGACCGCGAGCTCCGGGGACAGCCGCACGCCGTCGGACTGAGCGAACGCCTCGACGGCGGCCGCGAGCTCGCGCGCGATCGCGCCCTTGCCCGTCCACCCGTCGACGAACATGATCTGCTCGGGCCGATGCCGCGTGAGCAGGAAGCGCAGGGCGTTGGCGTCGATCCCGAGCCCGCGCACGATGCTCATCGTGTAGTGCGGCACGTCGATCCCGCGGACCTCCCGCGCCCAGCGGCGCATGAGGATTCCGACGGGCGTTCCGGCGCGCGCGAGCGAGACGAGCACGGGCTCCCCGGCCCGTAGCTCGAGGACCTGCTCGGTGACCGACCCGACCGCCTCCGCGATCCGCCCCGCGCTCTCGGCGAGGGCCTCGCGGAAGAGCGCCCGGTACTCGGGGCTGGGCTCGTATTCGTGCGGGAGCGACTCGGCGTAGCTGGCCCGGCCCGACTGGATCGCGGCCTCGCGCACGTGGGTCGGCGCTTCGAGCGGCGCGCCGCTGAGGTCCGTCAGGAGCCAGCCGACGTCCTCCGCCGGGTACGAGCCGAAGGTGCCCTGGCCGTGTGCGGCGACCCCAGTTCCCGGACCGCGCAGCGGCTCGGGGAACGGCGCCGCGGCCGGGAACTGGAGCACGACGACGTGGCGCGCCACGCGCGCGAGGGCCTCGACGGCGCTCGGCTCGCCCGCTGCGGCCGTCCCCGGGACCCCGGGGGTCTCGAGCGCGGCGCGCGGCGTGCCCGGCTCCGGGACGTAGACGACGACGTCGAACTCCTCGCCGGGCGTGGCCAGGTTGTAGGCGAACCGCAGGCCCGTGCCGGGGCCGCCGTCGACGGCGTGGTCGTGCGAGGCGAAGCGGACGGCGGAGCGGATCGCGTACCCAGGGTCGTCCTGGGCGAGGACGGGGGAGCGGGTCGTCGAGGAGAAGAGGACGGTGGCGGAATCGGGCCGGTCGCGCCCGAACGCGAGGCCGTCCGCGATGGCGAGGGGCAGCGCGAGGTGCTCCTCGGAGCCCAGCACGAGGATCCGGCCCGACCGCGGCACCGCGGACAGGAGCTCGCGCAGGAGGTCCACGGCCTCGAGCGCTTGGAGGTCGAGCGGCGGCTCGCCCGCCGCCGGGGCGTCGTCGGGGGCGTCAGCGCCGGCGGGCGTCGCCGGCTGGGCCGTGTCGACGCCGTACCGGGCGCTGCGGATCGCGGAAGGGGACACTCCGGCGGCCCCCGGAGCCGGCACGAAGGCCACCCTCCCGGCCACGCCGAGATGGGGGTCTGGGTCGCCGAGATGGGGGGACGTGCCGCCGACGTTGGGGGGTGTGACCGTGAGATGGGGGGACGTGCCCCCGAGCTCGGGTCTCCCGTCGACCTCCGCCAGCCATGTCGCGGACCGTTCGTGCAGGTCCTCCGGCAGGGAGATCCGGCCTTCGGCGAGGGCCACGACCGAGAGTTCGCAGCCGAGCTCGACGGCGAGATCGTCGAAGCGCGCGCGGTCGGCGTCGGAGCGCAGGTCCACGAGGGTCGCGACGACATACCGCCGCGCCTGGGCGCCCTCGGAACCAGCCGCCTCGCCCTCCGGCCGCCAGGACCCGTGCAGCTCGCGGACGGTGTTCAGCACCGTCTGCCCCGTGCTGAGCTCGTCGTCGACGAGCACGACGGCGTCCGCCCCGGCGAGGCGCCCGGGATCCGTGGGCGTGAGCTGGTGGCTCGTGGCGTGCGAGTGCTCCTCCTCGAAGGCGCCGTAGGGGCGCACGGCGACGGCGGCCCGGGTCGAGTGCACGTAGTACGAGCCGAGGAACTCGGCCACGAGGTGCCCGAGGCCCGTCGCGGTCTCGGCGTACCCGATCGTCGCGAGGGCCACGCCGGCCGCGGGCGGCCGCGCGGGGAGCGGCACGACCTCGCGGCACGCGGCGGGCGTCCCGGCCAGCCATCCCTCGAGCGCTCGCGCACCCGCGGCGAGGCCCTCGGCGCCGGCCGCGCCCGCGGTGCCGCACGCCGTCGTCCCCGGATCCCACGGCAGGCCGAGGCGGACGGCGACCGCGGCCCCGAGCAGGCGCCCGGCGCCGATCGCGAGTCCCGGCGGGGTCGGCACGTGCTTTGCGAGCGCCCGCGAGACGAGCAGCTGCGCCCGCCGCGGGTTGCGCCGGAGTGCGAGTCCCACGAGGGCGTCGACGGGCAGGAGGCTGCCGGGCGCCGTCGTGAGCCTGATCCGGAGCCGCTCGCCCACGAGGGCGCCGGTCCACGCACCGGCGATGGCGGGTCCGCTCACTTCATGCTCGCTTCCAGGAAGTCGACGAAGTTCACGCGCGGCCGCGCGACCCCGTAGGCCTCGGCGCGCTGGAGCGTGCGCCGGGCCCACGCGCGGTGCGGCTTGGATTCGTTCATGCGCGTGCCGGACTTGGATGCGCTCGCGCCGCCGCCCTCCGAGCCGATGATGTCGAGGGCATCCTGGTACTCGTCGTGGTTCACGACGTGCAGCGCGTGCACGACCGGCACGTGCGTGGGGTGGATGACCGTCTTGCCGGTGAGCCCGTTCGCCTGATCCAGCTCGATCTCGCGGATGAGCCCGTCGAGGTTCGCCCCGAGGAGGTGCTGCCGGAGCATCGCCGAGTTGGCGACCTCGAACGGCGTCGCGCGCAGGAGGGGCCGGAGGATCCGCTCGGTGTTGGAGTAGTGCTCCCACACCGTTCCCGAGATGACCCAGCCGTCGTCCGCCCGCCCGAGGATGCCCACGACGTCGGAGATCACGTCGGCGACGACTCCGACGTGGTAGATGGTCAGGTCGCGCGAGCGGCGCAGGCCGTACGCCGACGCGATGTCGGTCGCGCCGAGGCGGATCGAGAGGATCTGCCCGCGGTGCGCCCGCAGGAGCTCCCGCACCGCCAGCAGGGCCTTGACCCGGGACTCGCGGTGCGTCGTGACAGGGTGCTCGATGATCGGCATGGCGCGCAGGGGCACCCTCGGGGCGAGCTCGGTGTTGAGCCGGTCGAGGGCGGACAGGAACCGCTCGCCGCGGCCGGAGGCGTTTTCGAACTTGGGCAGAACGAAGCCCGTGAGCAGCTCCGCGGCCGGCCCGAGCCGGCGCCCGACGGCGAGCAGCTGCTGGGGCGTGCGGGGCCGGACGAACAGGAGGGGCAGCCGCTCGGGCCGGCTCCCGCTACTTGTCCACACCCCGGCGGCGGGGTTGCCGCCCTCGGCCGGGGCGATCCCGTCCACCCCGGCGAGGCGGCGGCGGCCAAGCTCCTCGAGCGCGGCCACGACGTTGTCCTCGGCCCCAGCCACGGCCGAATCGGCGACGGAGTCCTCGAGGCACAGCACGGTGCTCGTGCAGCCCGAGCGCGCGCGCTTGAGCAGGCCCTCGGCCAGGCCGGGGCGGGTCCCCGGGGTGTAGAGGGTCGCGCCGAGCCCGACGGCGAGGGTCGTCGGGTCGGATTCAGGGGTCAGCTCCCGCGGCGGCCGGTGGAAGAGCCGGTCGCGGGTGCTGTCGTTGAGGAAGGAGAAGTGCAGCACGGGGTCCCCCAGGATGTTGTCGGTGCATGCTTGACCCGGACGTCTTCCGGTCTCGACGGATCTCCGGCCTCAGCCGGCCTAGCGCAGCGGGGCCCCCAGTCCCACGGTCATGGTGAAGGCGAACTCCCGCCAGATCTGCCCGTCGTCCCAGTCGGCCGGAACGGACTCCGCGCGCAGCTCGAGCACGGAGCCGATCCGCGTGGCCGTCAGCACGGTCCGCTGCCCTGCGCCGAGCGAGCCGTGCACGGCGACGCCGGCGCCCGCGAACGCGACGGCCGTCATCGGCCCCTCCGCGGCGATGAACAGGGCGCGCCTCAGCTCGCGCGCATGCCTCAGGACCAGCACCGCGTCCCGGCTCACGAAGCTCAGCAGCGGGCGGTTCCCCGCCGTCTGGATCGGCGTGCCGATCTCCTCGCGGTGCACGCTCTGCGCTCCGGTCGTCCGGTCGGCACCTTCCCAGGCGACGCCACGGGCGCCCGTGACGACGAGCGAGCCGACGCCCGCCTGCCGCGGGTTGAGGCGGACGACGGCGTCCCGCGCCGTGAGCTGGCGGAGCTCGCCGAGGGCGGGGGCTGGGTAGAGGCGCTCCTCGGGGGAGGCCGGGCGGGTCGGGGTCCGCTGTGCCGCGGCGGTGGCGCCGCGCCCGGCAGAGGGAGCGGAGAGGTCAAGGGGGTTGCGGCTCTGCCCTGTCGCGACCGCGGGGGTGGATGCCGGCGCTGACAGGTCGAGAGGGCTCCGGCCGTGCGCGGAGGCGGGGGAGGACGGATGGGCCGCGGCAGGCTGCTCCCGGACGCGCCGGGTCAGGAACGGCACATCGGAACCGCTGAGACCTCGGCGATCCCGCATCAGAGGGCCAGCCCGAAGTCCTGGGCCACCCCAGCGAGGCCATTCTCGTACCCCTGGCCGAGGGCGCGGAACTTCCAGTCCTCGCGGTGCCTGTAGAGCTCGCCGAACATCATGGCCTTGATCCTCTCGCCGTGCGCCTGAGGCACGTCGAAGCGCAGGAGCTCGGACCCGTCCGGCCGGGCCACGCGGATGTAGGCGCTGCGCACCGCCCCGAACGTTCCGGGCCCCCGCAGCTCCGGGTCGACGTAGGCCAGGAACGCGATCTTGGCGACCTCGGCCGGGACGCGCGAGAACTCGACGTCGATCTGCTCGACATCCGCGCGCGCCTGCGGCGCCTCGGAGAACCGCACCCCGCCGCCCGCCGTCGTGAGCTGGTTGAAGAACACGAGGTGCTCGGGGGTGACGGCGCGCCCGTCGGCGCCGCACACGATGGCCATGGCCGTCAGCTCGGACTGCGGCCCGTTGCTCGGGGTGGTCTGCCAGCCCATGGCGACCATGACGCCCGCGAGCCCGGGGTTCTCGGCCGTGAGCGGGGCGTTGCTGCCTGCGACCATCGTGGCCATCAGCGGGTGTCTCCTTCATGCGAGTCGGGGAGCTGCCCGCCCCCGCCGGGCGTGAGGCGGATGCCGCCCACGTCGAACTTGTCCTGGAGGAACCGGCCGTGCACGCTCAGCTCCGCGATGGCGCCGGAGCGGACCTGGTGGTCGAGGTCGAGGGCGGTCGAGTGCAGGATGTCGAGCTGCTCGAGCAGCTTGTCCGTCTCCGGGCTCGCGTCCTGGTGTGCGGACGGCGGCAGCGCGCGGTAGACCCGGAGAGACGTGGGGAGGTAGTCGGTGATCATCGCGTTCAGCAGCACGCGCTGCTCGGTCGACGCTGTGTGCTCGGCGATGTAGTCGATGAGGGCCCTCAGGAGGTCGTCGGTCTGGCGCAGGCGCGATGAGGCGAGGGTGGGCAGGACGGCGCCGGCGCGCCGGATGGCGCTGCGGAGATCGCCGAGGGCGGCGCGCGTCTGCTCGAGCTCCTGCTCCTGGGTCACGGGCAGTCGCTCGTCGAGGATGCGCTGCGGCTCGCGCTCCGCACCGCCCCCGAACAGTGAACCGAAGATCTTCGCCACCATGGCTTCAGCCTAGCGGCTGGCGCCGACAGCGTAATGCGGGTGACGACAGACGGCCGTTGCCGGACCCGAGAAAGAGTCCCGCAACGGCCGTCAGCCGAAGGGCGGTCCCGAGGCTACTGCGCCGCGGCGGCGGAGGGCGTTGGCTGCGTGGTCGTGAACCGTCCCGGACGCACGAAATCCAGGCCCTCGAAGGTCTGCGTGCCGAGCGCCTCGTGCGCGGCGATGTGGCCGTAGCCGGTGGCCATTTTGAAGCCGCCCCCGTTGAATCCGGCGGCACAGTAGACCCGGCTGTTCTCCTCCATCCAGCCGATGAGCGGACTCTTGTCCTGGGTGTAGAGCTCAGGGAAGGCGTCCGAGCGGACAATGGTAGGGATGAGTCCCGGGAGGAACTCCGTGACGGTCTCCGTGGTCTCCGCGATTTCCTCCGGGGTGAGGTCTCTGGGCACGGAGTCGGGGTTCGGGGTCGGCCGTCCGCGGCCGTCCAGCGTTGCCTTGACCGTCACCCCATCGACGGCAGGTGCGCCGTACATGGAGCGGTTGTCGTACACCCGGCTGAAAGTGGTGAAGTTCTCCGGCGAGAACTGCGCGCCGTCCTCGGCGACGAACCAGGTCAGGATGAGCCGCTTGGTCTCCACCGCAGCCTTGAGGTAATCGGGCATGAGCCTCTGAGCCCAGCCGCCCGCGGCGACGATGACCTTCTCGAACGTCCACGTCCTGTCGCCCGAGGTGACCACCACGCCGTCCTCCGTCTCCGTGATGCTGTCCACGGGGGTGTTCTGATGCACGGTGGCGCCGTTGGCCTTGGCCGCCGCAATGGCAGCGCAGACCGCGCGGTCGGTGCGCAGGACGCCCGCCCGGGGATCGTAGACGGCGACGTCGTCGGGGTGGAGGTTGTGCTGGGGGTAGCGTTCCGCCAGGTCGTCGTGGCTGAGGAGCTCGAAGTCGGCCCCCGTCACGCGCGTCGTCTCGAGGACGCTCGTGATGTAGCTGCCGTTCTCCGTCCCGATGGACAGGCCGCCCGTGGGCGTGAGGATCTCCTGCCCGGTATCCGCCTCGAGCTCCGCCCAGAGGCTCCGCGAGCGCTCCATGATGGGGTAGAAGCCGGGGTTCCCGGTGTAGATCATGCGGAACAGGCGGGTGTCCCCGCCCACAGCACTGCGGCCGTGGGCGGGGGTGGCGGCTTCGAAGCCGACGACGGAGTCGGTCAGCTTGGAGGCCTGCCACAGGGCCATGCTTCCGATGCTGCCCAGGCCGATGACTGCGAGTTTCGCGTCCATGATGCCAGTGTCCCTTTACTCGTGAAGGCCGGCGAGTCGGCTGCCGAACTTGGCCAGGAGAGACGTCTGGCTCGACCCCCGGCGCTCTTCCCACTGGTCCGCGATGCCGAAGAGCCGGTACATGGCGTGGACGCCCAGGAAGCGGAGGGGCTCCGGCTCCCACTTCTTCGAGCGGTAGCCGACCCAGGGAAGGCTGGTCCGCTCGGTCTCCTTCTCGAAGGCCAGCTCCACGAGGGTCCTGGCGCCGACGTAGGCGGCCGTGACGCCGTGGCCCGCGTAGCCGGTGGACGAACCGACCCCGGAGGCCGGATCCCAGTGCACGCCGCCGTTCCAGTCACGCGTGACGCCCAGGACGCCCGACCAGGCGTGCTCAGCCTCGAAGGGGATGCCCGGGAAGAAGGTGCTGAGCTTGTGCAGGATGAGGTCGATGGTGGACTGGGCGGTTGCGCCGTCCCCACCCGTGCCTGAGCCAAAGCGGTAGGGGACACCGCGGCCCCCCATGGCGATGCGGCCGTCCGCCGTCCGCTGCGAGTAGATGAACGTGTGCGCCGAGTCGTTGAGGCACTTGGCACCGTTCCAGCCGATCTGCTCCCAGGCCTCGTCCGAGAGGGGCTTGGTGATGATCATCGATGAGTTGATCGGGATCAGGGTCCGCTTGCCCAGCAGCGGTCCCGAGTAGCCCTCGGTGCAGATGAACGTCTTGGCCGCGGAGACGCGTCCGTTGGCCAGGGTCAGGGTCTTGCCCTCGACGCTGTCCACTCGGCTGCCCTCGTAGATCTGGACACCCATGGACGTCAGGGTGTCGGCGAGGCCGTACACGAGCTTCGCGGGGTGAATGCGGGCGCAGTGCTTGTAGAAGAGCCCACCATGGACCGTGGAGATGTTGATCTGGCTCTGGAACTCGTTCCGGCCGATCAGCTGGCTCTCGTCCTCGGTCAGGCCGTACTTGAGATCAGCCTCACGCCTCGCGACAAGCCGGCCCAGCCCTGCCTCAGTGTGGGCCGCGACGAGCGCCCCACCCTTGTCCTGGTCGGCGTCGATGCCCTCGGCCTTGAGGATGTCCAGAACAGCGTCGACGCCGTGGACGAATTCCCGCTGCAGTGCCCGGCTTGCTTCGATCCCCCCCTCGGAGGCACGGGCGAACCTGGCGCGGTTTCCCGCAGGCATGGCCGAGAGCCAGCCACCGTTGCGGCCTGAGGCGCCGTAGCCGACCTGCTCGGCCTCGAAGACGGCGACCGAGAGCGACGGCTCGAGCTTCTTGGCGAAGTATGCCGCCCACAGGCCGGTGTAGCCGCCGCCGACGATGGCGACGTCGACGGAGTCCTGGCCGGTGAAGCGGGGGAACGACGGCCGCTTGTCCGCCTGCCCGGTCATCCAGAAGCCGAGCTCTCCATTGCGGGGGGTTGCCGCGAGGGCTGTCATGATGTGTCTTTCTCTGTCTAAGGCGTGGTGGGTGGGAGCTAGAAGGCGGTGTAGCCGCCGTCGACGGGGAGGGTTGCCCCGGTGATGTAGGAGGACTCCGAGGAGGCGAGGAAGAGCACGGCGTCGGCGACCTCCTCCGGGGTGGCCAGGCGCTGGAGCGGGATCTGCCCCTCGCGCTCGCGGCGGGTGGCCTCGGGGTCGGCCTTGCGCTGGAAGGAGGCCTCGATGATCGGGGTCGCGGTCAGGCCGGGGGCGACGACGTTGACGCGGATGTTCCGGGGCGCCCACTCGATCGCCGCGCCCTTGGCGAGCATGATGAGCCCACCCTTGGCCGCGGAGTACAGGACCTCATGGGGCTTGCCGACCATGCCGAGGCGGGAGCTGACGAGGACGAAGGAGCCGCCCGTGGCGGGCATGAGGGGCGCGAAGTGCTTCATCACGAGGAACGAGCTGAGCAGGTTGCTGTGCAGCGTGTTCTTCGCGTCCTCGTAGGACATCTCGGTCAGCGGGCTGCTGACCTGCAGGCCGTGGTTGAGCACGACGGTGTCGATCGTGCCGAAGGTCTCGGCGGCCTCGCGGGCCAGGCGCTCGACGAAGGCCTCGTCGTTGAGGTCTCCGGGGACGTAGACGTCCTCGGGCTGGGCGCTGTCGATCTGCTCCTTGCGCCCGGTGAGCAGCAGGCGTGCGCCTTCGCGGCGGAAGTGGGAGCACACGGCCTGGCCGATGCCGCTGTTGGCGCCCGTGACCAGGGCGGTGACCTTCTCGAGTCTCATGACGACCCTTTCTTCAGGGGTGGAACGGCGGCCGGGGCGGGGGAAACCCGCCCCGGCCTTCTCAGTTGAGGAATCCGCGGGCGTCGACGGGCCAGCGCTCGAGCGCGGTGCCGGTGCTGTCGGTGACGATGTACTCCTCGAAATTGACCACGACCGGGCAGACGTGGTTGGGCACGACGGGGAGCACGGTGCCCACACCCGGGCGGAAGCCCTCGGGGAGCGGGAGGAAGCCGTGGTATTCGTTGAGCTTGGACAGCACGGCGCTGGTGCCGGCAATACCGCCGAACCCGCGCTCAGGGCTGCCCTCGCGGCCGAGCACCTTGGTGCCGATGTCGAGGATGACCTGGTCCGGAACCCAGTCGCTGACCACGGTGCCGGCGACGAACAGCGCGATCTGGTCCTGGGTGCAGGCGCCGAGCCT
>NZ_KV908326.1:0-122228 GCF_001999765.1 Sinomonas mesophila
GGCCGGTGGGTGCGCCGGTGGGGGTGCCGAAGGCCACGAAGTAGATGCCCAGGACGAGGAAGGACAGGAGCGCGGCGACCTTGATGAGGGCGAACCAGAACTCCATCTCGCCGAAGACCTTGACCGAGACCAGGTTCAGGGCCAGGACCAGGACCAGGGCGATCAGGGCCCAGGCCCACTGCGGGACGGCGCCGATCCAGGGCACGTAGCGGCCGAAGAAGTTCATGTACAGGGCCGCGGCGGTGATGTCCACGATGGTGGTCATCGCCCAGTTGATCCAGTAGAACCAGCCGGAGACGTAGGCGGCCTTCTCGCCGAAGAACTCCCGGGCGTAGGAGACGAAGGAGCCCGAGGAGGGCCGGTGCAGGACGAGCTCGCCCAGGGCGCGCAGGATGAGGAAGACGAACGCGCCGCAGATCGCGTAGGAGAGCACGAGCGAGGGCCCGGCCGCGGCGAGCCGGCCGCCGGCGCCGAGGAACAGGCCCGTGCCGATCGCACCGCCGATCGCGATCATCTGGATCTGCCGGGCCTTGAGGCCCTTGTGGTAGCCCGCGTCCTCGGCATGGAGCACGTGGTCCGCCGCGTGCGCGTGGCCATGATCCTCGAGGTGGTCAGGGACCGAACCGACAGCAAGCTCAGTGGGTTCAGTGGGCATGGGTGATCCTTTCGAGGGGGCGAGCAGGAACCAGGAATCAGAACGAGCAGGAGTCAGAAGATGGACCAGCCGGTCCTGTCGGTGAGCTCGGCGAGGGCCGAGGTCCCCGCGAGGGAGTTGCCGTGGGCGTCGAGGCGCGGGCTCCAGACGCAGATGGCGCACACGCCCGGCACGATGGCCAGGATGCCGCCGCCCACCCCGCTCTTGCTGGGCAGCCCGACGCGGTAGGCGAACTCCCCGGCGGCGTCGTACATCCCGCACGTGAGCATGACCGCGCCGATCCGCTTCGCGACGGACGGGGAGACGACCCGCCCGGCCGGCCCCACGCCGTCGTTCGCGAGGAACAGCCCCGCCCGGGCGACATCGGCGCACGACATCTCGACCGAGCACTGGCGGACGTAGTGGCGGACGACGGCGTCTGCCGGGTTCCGGAGATTGCCCAGGTCCGCGAGGAAGTGGGCGAGGGCGAAGTTGCGCTCGCTGCGGGCCAGCTCGGAGGCGAACGCCTCCTCGTTGACCGAGCAGCGCCCGGAGGGCGACGCCAGCAGCCGGAGCACCTCTCCGCTCGCGTCGCCGAACGCCTCGATGAGGTGGTCTGTCACGACGAGCGCGCCGGCGTTGATGAACGGGTTCCGCGGGATGCCTCCCTCGGCCTCGAGCTGCACGAGCGAGTTGAAGGCCGTGCCCGAGGGCTCCCGGAGGACCCGCTGCCAGAGGCCGCCCCCGCCGTCGTGCCCGAGGGCCAGGGCGAGCGAGAACACCTTCGAGATGCTCTGGATCGAGAAGGGGAGGGCGGCATCGCCCGCCGAGAACACCTCGCCCGAGACGGTGGCGACGGCGATGCCGAAGCGACTGAAGTCGACGCCGGCCAGGTGCGGGATGGAGGCAGGGACCGAGCCGAGCGGGCGGGCGGGCCGGTGGACGCGCACGAGGTCCTCGAGGAGGCCGCCGAGCTCGAGCGCCCCGGGCCCGCGTCCGCCGCCGGCAGGGAGCGCGGTGGCGAGGCCCATCACGAGGCCGCCCCCGCGCCGTCGAGCGCCCCGCGGGACCACAGGCCCAGGTGGAGCTGCGCGATCGTGGCGTGCGAGGGGTTGCCGAAGTCGAGGCCGGTGAGGCGCTCGGCCTTGGCCACCCGGTAGTACACGGTGTTGCGGTGCACCCGCATGGCCTGCCCGCACGCGGTGACGTCCATCGACGCCGCGAAGTAGCCGGCCAGCGTCTCGGCGAGCTCCCGGTCCGTGGTCAGCAGCTCCGTGAGCGCCCGGTGCCTGAACGCGGAGGAGGCGAAGCGCGTGACGGCCTCGTGCAGGAGGACGTCCGTCTCGACGTCCCCGATGGCCGCGACCTGCAGGCCGTTGCCCCGCAGGAGGGAGTCCAGGACGGCGTCCGCCTCGTCATGCGAGGCGCGCAATGCCGTGAGGCTCGGGACGATGCGGCCGACGGCGACGAACGCCGTGACGCCGAGGTGACGGCTCGCGTCGGCGACGATCAGGCTCCCGAGCGAGCGCAGCGCGGCGATGTCCGTGCGGGCCGCCAAGGCGGGCAGGACCACGGCGGTGCGCCCGCGGAGCTGCCCGACGATGGCGGAGCCCTTGAAGGCGGCGGCGTGCAGCGCGACGAGGTCGGCGAGCTGGCCGCGCACGAGTTCGGCGTCCTCAGCCATGGCGTCCGCAGGGGAGACGCTGACGAGGAGGAGGCACGACGGCGCGTCGGCCGCCACGCCGAGGGTCTTGGCGAACGCCTCGGCCTCCGCCGGCCCGGAGAGGAGCCGGCCGATGCGGTCCTCGTGCATGGTGACGGACTGCTGGTTCCGGTACCGGATCAGCTCGGATGCGGCGCGCCGTGCGGCGCCGGTGAGGGCGTACGTGACGTTGTCGCCGAACCCCTCGCCAGTCTCCTGGAGCCAGATGTAGCCCATGATGCGTTCGCCGGCGAAGATGGCGATCGCGGCGCGCTCTCGCAGCCCCCGCTCCGGCCGGGCCGGCACGCGGACCACCCCACGCGTGCGGTGCATTTCGCGGTAGGCGCCGAGGTCCTTGAGCATGAGCTCGTATTCGCGCGGCCCGCGCCGGGTCAGGATCGAGGCCATGCGGAGCTCGTCGATGTTGTTCGAGACGGTCGAGTACGCGAGCACCCGGTTCGCGGCGTCCTCGATCACGACATGGCTCGACGTGATCCTCGCGGTCGTCTGGGCCAGGGCGAACAGGTCCTCCTCGAGGAGGGCCATGGCCGCGGCCTGGGGCTCGGCGTCGTTCACCCGGGACGTCGCGGTCGCGACGATGCGGTCCCACGGCACCTCCGGGGCGACGAGCAGGAGCCCGACGCCGGCGGCCCGGCAGAGCTCCTCGGCCTCGGGGGTCCGGTCCCCCTTGACGGCCACGGCCGCCGCTCCGGCCTGGACCAGCCGCCCGATGGCCGGGACGGCGGCCCGCCCCCGCGCGCCGACGAGGCACACGAGCGCAGAGCGCACGTCCGGGTGCGCCCCCGAGGCGAGCGCCTCAGAATTGTCGGCAAAGTCTGCCGCCTCGAGCACGAGGACGCGGGTGACGGCGGGATCCGCGCCTGCCGCGTCCAGCCTGTGGTGTGCCCATCCCGGCGGGAGGTCCGCGAGGATGCTGTTGATGGTGGAGCCCACTGCCTCTTCCTTGAACCGTCTCGGCTCTGTCGGAGCCGCTGTGACCCACCATGTTAGGCGGCTCACAGTGCCGGCCCCGTGGGTGCGGGCACAGGAAAATGCTCCCCTTCTTGGACGTGGGAACAAAGCGGGCCCCAGCGCGCGGCGGGGCGCACGACGGCGGGTGCGCGCCCGCCGTCGTGCGCCCTCCTGGCGCCGGGGCTACTTCACCGGCGACTCGGCGAGGATCGCGTCGATCTGGCCGATGGCCTCCTTCAGGCCCTCCTCCATGCCCATCTCCACCATCCGCTGGAGCTGCTCGAGGCTGCGGAACGAGGCGACCATGGTCATGCGGGTCGTGCCGCCGTCCTCGTCGAGGGTCACGACGGTCGTCGACGTGTCCTCGGGGTCCTGGGGGGAGCCGTCCTCGTTGGCGAAGCCGTCGATGAACTCGAGCCGGTCCGGCGCCTCGACGCTCGTGACCTCCCACCAGCCATGGGGCTGCTCGCCGTCGGGGCCCGTCATGTAGTAGTGCGAGCGGTGCCCGGGGGAGAGCTCGTGCGTGACGAAGGTGGCCGGATACGAGGGCGGGCCCCACCAGCGCTCGAGCTGGCGCGCGTCTTCCCAGACCTGCCACACGCGCTTGGCGTCCGCGGCGAACTCCGCGACGAGGGTGAGGGTCAGGTTCTCGGTGTCCTTGCTGCTGCTGACGAAGGTCATTGCTGGGTGTCCTTCCGGGTGTCATTGCCTGGCGTGTCTGGACGTGGTGCCTCGGTGCCTGGTTCGGAGAGCAGGTCTCCGAGGCGATCGATGCGGTCCCGCCACAGCGCCTCGTAGGCGTCGAGCAGGCGGGCCGCCCTGCGGAGGGCGGCGGGGTTGGAGTGCACGATCTGTTCCCTCCCTCGCCGTTCCTTGGTGACGAGCAGTGCTCGCTCAAGCACCGCGACGTGCTTCTGGACCGCCGCGAAGCTCATGGAGTAGTTCCGCGCCAGCTCGGAGACCGACTGCTCCCGCAGCATCGACTGCCGCAGGATGTCCCGCCGGGTCGCGTCGGCGAGGGCCTGGAAGATGCGGTCGATGTCCGCCTCCTCCAGCCGGTCTCGTGAGCTGGGCTTATATACAACCATTTGGTTGTAGGTTAGCGCGCACGACGGCGGGTGGCAAGGCCTGCTTTCGTGTCGCCGGGCTCGGCGCGGGCCGGCGGCCGCCCGCCCCGGGCAGCCAGGGCAGCTAACCGTTCACACCGCCCAGCCCAACGGGTAGGGTGCCGAAGGTGGACGAGAACTTCGAGGTGATCGTGGTCGGTGGAGGGTTCGCGGGCGTCGCCGTGGCGCGTGAGCTCGGGCGCAAGGGCGTCCGGGTCCTCCTGATCGACAAGAATTCCTACCACCAGTTCCAGCCCCTGCTCTACCAGACGGCCACGGTGCAGCTCGGCGTCTCCGAGGTGGCGCGGCCGCTGCGGGACATCTTCCGCGGCCACCAGCACGTGCGCGTACTGGTCTCCGAGGTCACCTCGGTGGACACCGAGGCCAGGCAGATCACGACGGCGGACGGGCGCGCCTACCAGGCGCGGATCGTCGTGATCGCCTCGGGCGCCGAGGCCAACTTCTTCGGCATCCCCGGCGCGCAGGAGCACGGCTTCCCGCTCTACTCGGTCGAGGACGCCGTGGACCTCGGGTCCTCGCTGGTCGCCGCGCTCGAGCGGGCGGACAAGGACGATGACGGCGGCGAGCTGCACGTCGTCGTCATCGGCGCGGGACCGACCGGCGTCGAGACCGCGGGGGCCGTCGCCGAGACCATCCGCTACGTCCTCCCGCAGTACTTCTCGCCCGAGCTAGCGGCCCGCTCCCACGTGCACCTCGTGGACATGCTCCCGGACGTGCTCAACGCCTTCGCTGCCAGGTCCAAGGCCTACGCGCGGCGCAACCTCGAGCGGATGGGAGTCAAGGTCAAGCTCGGGGTCGGCGTCTCCGAGGTCACCCCCGAGAAGGTCGTCCTCGTGGACGGCACCGAGATCCCTGGGGACATCGTCGTGTGGGCCGGCGGGCTCAAGGCCGGTCCCATCATCGCCGCCTCGGGCCTGGCGCAGGGCCGTGGCGGTCGCGTCGATGTCAACCCGGACCTCACCGCGCCCGGCGCCGAGGGCATCTACGTGCTCGGCGACGCGGCGAACATCACGGACACGCGCGGCACCCTCCTGCCCCAGCTCGGATCCGTGGCCCTGCAGTCAGGCAAGTGGGCGGCGAAGAACATCCTCGCCGACCTCGCCGGGCAGCCGCGCGAGCCGTTCAAGTACGTCGACAAGGGCTACATGGCCATGGTCGGGCGCGGCTCCGCCGTTGCCGAGATCGGCCGCAAGCGCATCCTCATGACCGGCCCGCTCGCGTTCCTCGCGTGGCTCGCCGTGCACGTTGTGCTGCTCTCGGGCAGCCTGCAGAAGATCCGGGCCCTCGTGAGCTGGCCGAGCGACTTCCTCACGCACCGCCGCTCGTACGTCCTGCTCCCGAGGGAGAGCCGGGACTGACGCTCACGCTGATCGGCCGGAACTACGAGTCGACGCGGGCTCTGGCCGCATTCCGTATGCCCTGCCTACACTGACAGGACCAACACGCGGAATTCGGCTGGGGTCTCTCGCGCGACCGTTTCGTTCCGAGGGAGCGACGATGCTTCGCCATCACACCCCGTCCCGCGCCACCCAAGGCCTCAGGCGACGTCTCGCCGCCGCAGGGCTCGCGGCACTTGCCGCCGTCCTTGTTCCAGGACCCTCCGCCTCAGCGGCGCCGTCGTGGTCCAGCTCCAGCTTCGTGGTGCCGCTGACGTCCGCCGAGGGCATTGCCGCCGGAGCGGGCTACACCTTCTATCAGGGCGAGCTCTTCACCGGAGACATCTACCGCGGCAACATACGGTCCGGCACCCTCTCGCGCTTCATCGACGCGCCGGACGGCAGGATTGCCGTCGGGATGAAGGCCGACATCGCCCACAACTTGCTGTTCGTCGCAGGTGGGCCCACAGGCCAGGCCTACGTGTACAACACGAAGACAGGGGATGACGTTGCCACCGTCCACTTGGCCACGGGCTTCATCAATGACGTGGCCCTCACCACCGAGGGGGCATGGTTCACGAATTCCAGCGAGGCCGCGTTGTACTTCCTCCCGGTCGGCCCCAGCGGGCAGCTCGGTGAGGTTGAGCGGTTGGAGCTCTCTGGTCCGGGCGCCGATACGAGCTTGCCCTTCAACCTCAACGGCATTGCTGCCAGCCCGGACGGCAAGACTCTGATCGTCGCCCATACCGGGCTGGGATCCCTCTTCACCGTCGATCCAGAAACGGGCGCTAGCGCCCCCATCGCGATCGATGGAGTAACCGAGGGGGCCCTCGCCAGTCCAGACGGCATCCTCCTCCGAGGACACACTGTGTGGGTCGTGCAGAATACCGCGAATGGTAGCGTCGCGAGGATGGCGGTGAACTCCGACTTCTCTGCAGCAACCACTGAGGCGGTCAATGCGAGCACTGCCTTCCAGTCGCCGGCGACGGCGGCTCTGTTCGGCAACACCCTCGCGGTCGTGAATGCGCAGTTCTTCTCGGGCGCCGGAACACCCTTCGAGGTTGTCCGAGTGCCTGCCCGCTGATCCGAGGGAAGGCCGTCAGCGATCGAGCAGGTGGTTCGGGACCCGGCCGCCCGGGGCCCTGCCCCGGATCTCGAGCAGCTCCCGCGCGTGCTCCCAGAGCCGCCGGTCCTCGGCGGAGGCCGGCTCCCAGTGGCGGACGGGGACGGCCGCGCCGGTCTCGTCGCGGGCGACCATGATGGTGAGGCAGTACGTCGTGAGGTTGAGCTCGTGGCCCTTCGGCGAGCCCGAGCGGACGTGCACCGCGATGTGCATGCCCTTGTTCCCGGTGTAGACGAGCCGGGCCTCGACCTCGACGACGTCGCCGATGAGCAGGGGCCGGTAGAACCGCACGCCGCCCGAGAACACCGCCACGGTGTCGCGGCCGCTGTAGCGCGAGGCGCAGACGTAGGCAGCCTCGTCGATCCACCTCATGACCGTGCCGCCGTGGACCTTGCCACCCCAGTTCACGTCCGTCGGCGCGGCGAGGAAGCGCAGGACGACGCGCTCCGCGGTGCCGGCGTCCGAGTACTCCTGGCCCTTCATCGACTCGACGATCTCGTCGCGAACCCTGATCCGCGCGACGGCCTGGGCCTCGGCCTCGCGCTCCTCGTCGGTCTGCGGGACCCAGCGCGGCACCTCGACGGGCTTGCCGTCCGCGCCCACGGCCACGAAGATCACGAGGCACTGGCTGCGCATCGTCGGCGTGCCGCCCTTCGGGTCGCCTGAGGAGACGACCGTGCGGATGTGCATCGACGTGCGCCCGGTGTAGACGATCGTCGCGGTGACCTCGACCATGTCGCCGACGTTGACCGGGTCCGCGAAGTGGATGTTGCCCACATACGCCGTCACGCAATACGTCTTCGCCCAGCCCACGGCGGCGGCGTAGGCGGCCTTGTCCACCCATTCGAGGACCGTCCCGGCGTCGACCGAGCCCGCGCGGCCGAGGTCCGTCGGGGCCGCAAGGAAGCGGAGGGTGACCTCGTTGCTCAGGGGCGCGTCGGCGTCGTGTGTCGTCATGGGAGCCAGTGTTCCGCAGCGGGGATGCGCGCGCGAGGGTTTGTCGGCGACGTCACGCCCCGGCGCCCGTCGGAGTCAGTCCCGGTCGGGGTCCCCGAAGCCGGTATGCGCGTGGCCCGTGGAGTCCGGGATGCCGCCCGCGCCGGAGGTGCCGAGACCGAACGCGTGGCCGCGCCGCCGCTTCTTCTTCCCGTCGGCCGGGGGATCGACCTCGTGCCGCGGCTCGCCCGGCGGGGCATCCGCGTAACGCTTCGGATCGCGCAGCACCGTGAAGTCCTGATTGTGCCCGTAGTGCTCCTCCTGCGTGTAGCCCTTGTCCAGCGGGGCCTGGTCGTCGAGGGCTGGGAGCCCCGGGGGAGGTATCGCGCGGTCGCCGTCCTGCATACCTGCACGCTAGACGCCCGACGGCGGCACGCGCCAGAGCCTTCGGCTGGCCCCTCGCGTGTGACCTCCCCGGACCCTATCCTCAACTCGGGAGCGTTCCATCTGGGGGACACTGATTGGGGTTGCTCGATGTCCGATTTCTTCACCATGCATCCTGGGGAGACCGCGGCCCCCGTGCCGCCCGGGCCCGCCCTCTGCGCCGGGACCGCGGCCATGCGCCGCGTCCACCGCGTGTTCCTGTGGGCCTACGACGAGGCGCCCGGCCTCGTGCGGTCCGCCCAGCCGGGCGACACCGAGCGCGCCTCCTACGTGGGAGAGGTGCTGGGGACCTTCGACAGGCTGCTCCACGTGCACCACGAGAGCGAAGACGCGCTCATGTACCCCAAGCTCTCCCAGCGCGCGCCCGCCTGTGCCCTGCATGCCGAGCAGATGATCGAGCAGCACCGCCAGGTCGCCGAGCGGCTCGTCGCGATCGAGCCGCTGCGGCTGCAGTGGATGACGGCCGCGGACTCCCTTGCCGGCGAGGACCTTGCCCAGCGCTACGCGGACCTGTCCGCCCTGCTCAAAGTGCACCTGCGCCGGGAGGTCACCGAGGTGATGCCGGCGGTCGAGAAGGTGATGACGGAGGAGGAACTGGCCTCCATGGCCAAGCACAGCCAGGACGAGTTCAGCGTGAAGGTCATGCTCGCCTACCTCGGGCTGGTCCTGGCGACGAACCCGCCGGGAGAGCGCGAGGAGCTCTTCAAGGACATCCCGGCCCCGATCCGCCTCGCCTACCGTCTGCTGGGCCGCCGGCTCTACCGGAAGCAGTATTCGACGCTGTTCCCCGGGCGCGAGGTCCCCGCGACCCTGTAGTGGCGGCCCTGCCGCGGAGCCTAGGCGATCCGGTCGAACAGCACGGCGAGCTCCGCCGTGAGGGCGCGGACCAGCTCCGGATCCGCGCCGATGGCCTTGCCGTCGAGGCGGTTCACCGGAGTCAGGAGCCGCACCGAGGAGATGAGCCACACGGCGTCGGCGTCGAAGAGGTCCTCGGGCTCGAGCGGGCCGTAGCCGAGCTCCCACCCGGCCTCCTTCGCCGCCGCGAACAGCGCCCCCTGCGACGTGCCCGGCAGGATGCCCGAGTCGAGCTGGGGGGTGACGAGCCGCTTCGCGGTTACCCTGCCGGCGTCGTCCGTCTCAGCGTGGGCGACGAGGACGGTCGAGGTGGGCCCCTCGAGGACCTTCCCGTCCGAGGAGGTGAAGATGACGTCGTCGGCGCCCTGCCCGTGCGCGTAGCGCAGGGCCGCCATGTTCACGGCGTAGGAGAGCGTCTTGGCACCGAGCAGGAGCCACGGGGCACGCTCGCCGATGGCCGAGTCGTAGCCGCGCTCGAGGAGGATGACGTCGATGCCATGCTCGCGCTGCCGCTTCGCGTTGGGGTGGGGGGCGGAGGCGGAGACCCAGCACGTCGGCGCGTGGGCGCCCTCGACGCCGCGGGTCGCGACGAGCCGGACGACGACCTCCTGGAGGGGCCCGACCTCGCGCTGGTACTCGTCCAGGGCCGTGACGACCGCGCGCTCCCAGGCCTCGTGCTCCGGGACGTCCAGCTCGAGCAGCCGCGCGCTCGAGGCGAGCCGGCGCAGGTGGGCCGGCAGCTTGCGCACGTGGCCGTCCATGACGAGGAGCGTCTCGAACACCCCGTCGCCGCGCGTCGCTCCGAGGTCCGTGACGAACAGCTGGGGCTTCGAGGCGTCCTCCACCCGGCCGTCGGGGTGCGCGGGGTCGAGGAAGACGAGCACGGTGGAAGTCATGGGGACAGCTTAGGCCGAGCCCGTCCGGGACCCGGACGACCGTAGGCTGAGCACATGCTGTTCCAGCTCCCGCTCGTGGGGTTCCTGCCGGACTGGGTCACGTTCCTCCTTGCCGTCGTCGACCTCGTCATCCGCCTCGCCGTACTCGGCATCATCCCGGGCAACCGGCGCCCCACGACGGCGATGGCCTGGCTCCTGGCCATCTTCTTCATCCCGACCGTCGGGCTGGTCCTGTTCCTCCTGTTCGGCAACTTCCGCCTGTCCCGCCGGCGCCGCGAGCAGCAGCAGGAGGTCAGTGCCCGGGTGCGGGCCGCGCTCGCGGGCTCGCACGACGTCGACATCGACCTCCCAGGGCCGGAGTGGCTGCACTCGGCGGCCCAGCTCAACCGCGGCCTCGGCTCGCTGCCGATCGTCGGCGGCAACGCCGTCCGGCTCATCCCGGGCTACGAGGACGCCATCGCGGAGATGACGGAGGCCGTGCGCGGCGCCGAGCGGTTCGTCAACGCCGAGTTCTACATCATGAGCTCGGACGAGATCACGAACGGGCTGCTCACGGCCCTCGAGGAGGCCGCCGAACGCGGGGTCGAGGTCCGCGTGCTGTTCGACCACATCGGCACGCTGCGGATCCGCGGCTACCGGGACCTCATCCGCCGGCTCAGGGCCTCGAAGATCCACTGGCGGCGCATGCTCCCGCTCCTGCCGGTGCACGGCCAGTGGCGCCGCGTGGACCTGCGCAACCACCGCAAGATCCTCGTCGTCGACGGGGAGGTGGCGTTCACGGGCTCGCTCAACCTCGTCGAGCGCTCCTACCGCAACCCCCGGCACCGGCGCCTCGGCCGGAAGTGGGTCGAGCTCATGGCCCGGCTCGAGGGCCCGGCCGTGACGACGCTCAACGTCGTCTTCGCGACCGACTGGCTCTCCGAGACTGACGACCTGCTCGAGGAGCAGCTGGTTCCCGCCGAGCACGTGGGGGAGTCCGCCGCGCAGGTCGTGCCGAGCGGGCCTGCGTTCGCGAACGAGAACAACCTGCGCCTGTTCAACACCCTCATCTACTCGGCCCAGCACCGGCTCTCGATCTGCAGCCCGTACTTCGTCCCCGACGACTCGCTCCTCTACGCCGTCACCACCGCAGCCCAGCGGGGGGTCGACGTCGAGCTCTTCGTCTCCGAGCAGGGCGACCAGTTCCTCGTCCACCACGCGCAGCAGTCGTACTACGAGGCGCTCCTGGCGGCGGGCGTGAAGATCTACCGCTACCCCAAGCCGTTCGTCCTGCACGCGAAGCACTTCACGGTCGACGACGAGGTGGCCGTCCTGGGCTCATCCAACATGGACATGCGCTCGTTCTCGCTCAACCTCGAGGTCTCGCTCATGCTCCCGGGCTCGGCGATCGTGGGGCAGATGCGCCGCGTCGAGGACATGTACCGCGAGATCAGCAATCCCCTCGACCTCGACTCGTGGCGCCGCCGGCCGCTCCTGAGCCGGTACGTGGACAACGTCGCCCGCCTCACGGCCACCCTCCAGTAGCGCCGAGGTGGGGGCCTGTGCCGCCGAGGTGGGGGCCTGTGCCGCCGAGGTGGGGTCGTGTGCCGCCGAAATGGGGGCCTGTGCCGCCGAGGCGGGTCCCGCGCACGACGGCGCGTGGCGGCTCAGCCGGGGAACTCGGCTCCCAGCGTGCTCAGCACCGCGAAGGCCTTCGTGCGGATCTCCTCGTACTCGTCGGCGGGGTCCGAGTCGGCCACGACGGCGCCGCCGACGCCGAGCGCGAGGCGGGCCCCGCCGTCGTCCGCCTGCTCGACGACCAGGGTGCGGATGACGACCGACGTGTCCGCGGCGCCCGTGCGCGAGAAGTAGCCGATGGCGCCCGAGTAGACCCCGCGGGGGCCGCGCTCGAGGCGGTCGAGGATGTTCATGGTGCTGACCTTGGGCGCACCGGTCATGGACCCGGGCGGGAAGGCCGCCGCGATGGCTTCTGCGCGGGACGCCCCGGGGCGGAGCTGGGCGTCGACCGTGCTGACGAGCTGGTGCACCGTTGTGTAGCTCTCGACGGCGAACAGCCGCGACACGGCAACCGAGCCCGGCACGGCGAAGTGGCTCAGGTCGTTGCGCAGCAGGTCCACGATCATGAGGTTCTCGGCGCGGTCCTTGGGGTTCGCCGCAAGCTCGGCGCGCACTTCGGCGTCGCGCCGGCGGCCGGCCTCGGTGGCGAGCTCGGCCGCGGGGGAGCGGCGGCGCGTGCCCTTGATCGGCTCGGCCCGCAGCGCGCCGTCCGCCGAGATGGAGAGGAACCGCTCGGGAGACGTGCTCGCGACGGCCAGCGGCCCGAACCGCGCGAACGCCGCGAAGGGCGCGGGGCTGCGCCGGCGCAGCGCGCGGTACGCGGCCCACGCGTCCGCGGCCGGGGCGCCGGCGGGGACACGGGCCTCGAGAGTCGTCGTGAGGCAGACCTCGTAGGTGTTGCCCTCCGCGATCTCGGCCTGCGCGGTGCGGACTGCGGCGAGGTAGTCCTCGGAGGCATGGCGGGCGGTGAAGGCGGGGGCGGCGTGGGTTGGCGGCTTCGACTCTGCTTCGCTGCGCTCAGCCACCGGGGCGGCGCTGCGCCCAACCACCGGGGCGACGCTCTGCTCGACCGCCCGGGCCGCCTGCTCGAGCCACTCGGCGGCGTCGGGGGCCTCGAGGGCGAGGAGCCACACCTCCCCGGCCTCGTGGTCGATCACGACGCCGCGCCCGGCGCCGACGAGCTGGGCGTCGGGCACCCCGGCGGGGACGTCGCTGCCCCCGCACTCGCGCTTGAGCTCGTACCCGAGGTAGCCGATCCACCCGAGCGCGAAGCCGCACGCGAGCCCCTCCGGCCCCGGCTGCGGGCGGCCCCAGTCCGCCCCGAGCCAGCGGAAGAACGGCTCGGCGAACGTGGCCACCACGCCTCCCCCGCTCACCTCGGTGGTCCCGCCTCGGTGCACGATGGCGCGCCCCAGGGCGCCGCCGTCGTCCGCCATGACGCTGAAGCGGCTCCGCGGGCCCGCCGCCGGTGTGCCCGCGTCCGAGGCGTCGAGCCACACGGCCCGCGCCGAGCCCCCGTACAGGGACGCGAAGAGCGTGGGCGCGTCGGGCCGCGCGGGGAGGCGGCGGGACATCAGCGGGACGGCGTCGCGCAGGGCGCGCTCTGGCGCGAGCATCTCGCGGAGCGCCGGCAGGCATGCGAGCGCGTCCACGGTCCGGCGGGTGCGGGACGCGGGATCCCCGTCGGGAACGGTCACCGCCGCGGCGGCGGGCACGTCGTCGTCCGAGAGCCACGCCACCTCCTGGGCGGCCCAGCGGTCCCAGTGCGGAGCAAAGGTATCCCCGTCGCGGGCGAGCGCGCGCTGCTTTCGCTCGGCCTCGGGCACCTCGACCCACACGACGGCGTCGACGAGGCCGCGTGCGCCGTGTGATCCAGCGCCGACGCCCTCGACGATCACGATGTCCGCCGGCTCGGTCCCGCGCTCGTGGCCCTCGCGGCCCGCGGCCCAATCCCAGGCGCGCCACCGCGCCGTCTCGCCGCGCCGCAGCGGGGCCAGGACGCGGTCCGCGTAGGTGGCGATGCCGGCGGCGAGGCCGTCCCAGCCGGGGTAGAGGTCCTCGAGGTGGAACAGCGCGACGCTGCGGTGCTCGCGCAGCGCCGTCGCGAGCTCGACGGCGAGGGTCGTCTTCCCCGCCCCCGAGCGGCCGTCGACGGCGATGATCACCGGCGGGCGCGCGGCAGCGCGGGGTGCGGCGGGCATGGGTCTCGGCTCAGGCGCCCGTGAGCAGCCGGGCGCGCGCGTCGAGCTCGCGGCGGACGTGCTCGACGATGCCGGGGAGCGCCGCCGCGATGAGCTGCCACGTGATCTCGAAGTCCGACTGGTCGCCGAACCACGGATCCTCGATGCCCTTCTCGAGCGGGTCGAGGTGGTCGACGGCGGGGTCGAACTCGCGCAGCATCCGCACCTTGTCCTCGGACCCGGCCGGCGCGTGCTCGCGCAGGTGGCCGTAGTGGTCGACGTCGAGCGCGAGGATGAGGTCCCGCCCCGTGTACCAGTCGGGGTCGAACTGGCGCGCCGTGTGGCGCGTGTTGGTGCCGTGCAGGCCGTGCGCGTCGAGCACGCGTGCAGCGCGCGGGTCGATCGGCCGCCCGACCTCATAGCTTGTGGTGCCCGCGGAGTCGACCGCGGCCCTGCCCTCGAGCCCAGCCGCGCGCAGCGCCTCGACGAGCATGAACTCGGCCATGGGCGAGCGGCAGATGTTCCCGGTGCAGACCGTGATGATCCGGTAGGGGCTCGCCATCGAGTTCATGGGCTCAAGCATAGGGGCGCTGCCGCCTGCGGCCAGCATCGGAGGGATTTGATGACCCGACTCCCGCTCAGACGAGCGCGAGGAGGACGCCCACGCCGACGAACAGGACCCCGAAGACCCGGTTGACCACGCGCTGCCCCCGCTCGCTGCGGGTGAAGCGCTGGAAGCCCTTGGCCGCGAGGGCGAAGAAGAACCACATGACGAGGATGTCCACGGCCACGATCGTGGCGCCGATGACCGCGTACTGGCTCCACAGGGGCTGGTCGGGGCGCACGAAGCCGGGGATGAAGGCGAGGAAGAACACGATGGCCTTGGGGTTCAGGAGGTTCACCCACAGGCCCCGTCGGACCATGGACCAGGCCGGCTCGTTCGCGACCGCCGTGACAGCCTCGGCCGAGAGGTCGGGCCGGCGCAGGAACTGCCGGATGCCCAGGTACGCGAGGTACGCCGCGCCGAGGTACCGGATCACGTTGAACGCGAGGGGGGAGCTGGCCACGAGGACGCCCAGGCCCGCCGCCACGATCGCGAGGTGGACGATCAGGGCCGCCTGCTGCCCGAGGACCCCGTAGACGGCGCGCCGGAAGCCCGCACTGAGCGCGTTGCTCATGGTGTTGATGGCGCCCGCGCCGGGCGTGAAGCTGATGAGCATGCTGGCGCCCAGGAGGGTCGCCCAGAGGGAGAACGGCACCATGCAAGGGTAGGGGGCTCGGCGTCCGCGCCGCGCCGTGCCGATCTACGCGCGGCCGATCACCTCGCCGTTGGGGATGAGGAACCACCCGTCAGGGCTCGAGCCCCACCGGTGCCAGCCGGCGGCGATCCGGTTCAGGTCCGTCTGGTCAGCGATGCCGTAGTCGATCGCCTGCTCCGCGAATGCCGAGTGGAGCACGCGCTCGCTCCAGACCCGAGCCTGCCAGGCCCGCTGCTGGGGCGTCGCGTAGAGCCAGTTGCTGCTCGAGGGCGAGACGTCGGTGAACCCGGCCTCCTGCATCCAGGACACGAGCCGCCGCCCGGCGTCCGGCTCGGCGCCGTTCTTCCTCGCGATGCGCTGGTAGACGTCCATCCACTCGTCCAGCTCGGGGATGTCGGGATACCAGCTCATGGCGTGGAAGTCCGCGTCGCGGACCGCGACGATGCCGCCCGGCCGCGCGACGCGGCGCATCTCCCGCAGCGCGGCGACCGGATCCGTGAGGTGCTGCAGGACCTGGTGGGCGTGCACGACGTCGAACCTCTCGTCCTCCAGCTCGAGGTCGTAGACATTGCCGACGGCGAAGCTCGCGTTCATGACATCGCGCTCCTCCGCAAGGGCCCGGGCCTGGGCGACGATGTCCTCCGAGCGGTCGAGCCCCAGGACCTCGCCCGGGGACACGAGCCGGGCGAAGTCGCACGTGATGCTCCCGGGCCCGCACCCGACGTCGAGCACGCGCAGCCCAGGGGTGAGATGGGGGACGAGGAAGGCCGCCGAATTCTGCGCCGTCCGAGACGCATGGGCCCGCACGACGCTCTCGTGATGGCCGTGCGTGTAGACGTCGTTCGGAGTGCTGGAATTGCTCTCGGCGCCGTTCATGGCATCACGTTACAGGAGCATGTGAGGTTCGCTACGAAAGGGCCGTTCTGTCAAATTGGCGTCCTTGGCCCGCGTAAGCTAAGGGCGGATCATATACGAAACCCTGGGCAACGGTGCCCGTGACTGAGAGGAGCGCCGATGTCCCTGATCGACAACCCGAGCCGCCGTGCCCGCACTCACCGACGGGGCCGGATGCACCTCGGCGAGGACATCCTCCTCGCCCGCCACGGCAGCCGCATCCAGAGCCTGCGCCTCGACCGCCGCGCGGACCGCATGGTCGCGACCCTCACCGACGGCACGATCGACTGCGCCTCGAACCGGCTCCTGCCCAGCGGCCCGACCCCCGTCGAGGTCCTCCGCGCGAAGGTCGACGCCATCCGCACGGACACCGCCTCGGTGAGCCGCGCAGAGCTGCACCTTCTCCTGCGCTTCAGCGCCATCTGGCTCGCGATCAGCGTCGTCCTGACCGCCCTCATCGTGGGGTTCTCGTCGGCGGCCGGCAGCCCGGACCTGCTCCAGGCGAGCCTCACGTACCCCGCCTACTGACGACGGCCCGGCCCTCTCTGCAGATGGTCAGGAGGCAGCGGCAGTTGCGTAGGCGTTCTGGACGGCATCGCCCCAGTACGGGCCGTACATGACCTTGAACCTGCTGTAGCCGTAGGAGTTGACCGAGTTCTGGTACCCGGGGGAACCCCCGCCCTGGATGAACCACGGCCCGCCCGAGGAGCCGCCGTTCATGTCGCACGGGATGCCCTGCGTGTTGAACTGCGGGTTGTAGGGGTCGTTGCCCGCCTGGCCCGTGCAGGAGATGAGCGACTGGCCGTTGAAGGGCTTGGCCGCGGGGTAGCCGTACGCCTTGTACGTCAGGCCTCGATCCATGTTGAACGCCACACCCGTGCTGCCCACCGTGTCGGTGAGCTTCACCGTCGGGTCGATGTTCCCCGTCGAGTCGATGAGGGCGACGACGGCGAAGCCCGTGTCGTAGGCGATGTTGCCGTGGTCCTTCCACTCGTTCGTCGTGTGCAGGCTCGTCGCCGCCCACCTGCCGTACGGCTCGACGCCGTTGAGGTACTTGGGGACGAAGACGAAGTTGGTCACGAACGCGCCCGGCCCCTCGTTGAGGCAGTGGCCGGCGGTCGAGACCGTGCTGCGGTTGGCGGAGGCGACGGCGTTGCCCGAGCACACGTAGTTCTGTCCGCCGAGCGTGAAGAACACCTTGCCGATGTAGGAGACGGGGTCTTCGTTCGTGTGCAGTGAGGTCTTGCCCTGCACCTTGGTGGGTGCGCCCTTGGCTGTGGGTGAGCCCTGTGCCACGGACGGCAGCGTGCCTCCACGGGCGACGGCCCTCTGGGCCAGGACATCCCCGGGGACCGCCGAGCGCATGCGCTCCGCGGTCCAGTACTCGGCGGCCGCGGCGGCGTTCTCGACGCGGTGGCTCGCGGCCTGCGGACTGCCGTTCCCGCCCGCGTTGCCGCTGGGCGCGGCGCTCGCGGCGCCCGCGGCGCCCGCGCCCAAGGCCAGGAGGATGGCGGAGGCGAGGGAGACGAGGCTCGTGGTGATCTTGGTGGCCATCGGGTCCCTTCCAGGGTCGCCGGGGCCGGTCGCGGCCGCCCCCCAGAGGCGCGTCGCGACTCTTGGGGACATGGTATGGTGTCGCGGCCGGGGTGGGGAGGCCCTGTCAGGAACCCGGCCCGGCCCCCCGCGCCGTCGCTACGCTGTGACGGTGACCTCAGCCCCTCCCGCATCCGCCTGGAACCCCCGGCTCGCGCTGCTCGTCGCGGCCACGTTCTTCATGGAGTTCCTTGACGGCACGGCCCTCACCACGGCCCTGCCCGCGATCGGCGCGGACTTCGCGGTGGCCGCCGCCGACGCGAACGTGGCCATCACCGCCTACCTCGTGACCGTGGCGATGGGCATCCCGTTCGGCTCGTGGCTGGCCGATCGCTTCGGGCCACGGAGCGTGTTCACCGGCGCGATCGGCCTGTTCACGATCGCCTCGCTCCTGTGCGCGCTGAGCCCGAGCCTCGGCGCCCTCACGGCATTCCGGGCGCTGCAGGGTTTCGCCGGGGCGATGATGGTCCCGGTCGGGAGCCTCGTCGTCCTCCGTGGCACCCCGAAGGACGAGCTGCTCAAGGCCACCGCGTTCCTCGTCTGGCCTGGCCTGCTCGCCCCCGTCGTCGCGCCCCTCGTGGGCGGCGCGCTCACCCAGTACCTCTCGTGGCACTGGATCTTCCTCGTCAACCTCCCACTCGGCGCCGCGGCGGTCGTGGCCGCGCTCCGGCTCGTTCCGCAGGGCGGCGCGGATCCTGGGCGCCGGCTCGATTGGCCGGGGCTCGGGCTCACGACGGCGGGCGTCGCCGCCGTCGTCGTCGGCCTCGAGCTGCTGGGCCACGGCGGCGAGGCGGGGACCGGAGCGGCGGTGCTCGCCGTCGGCCTCCTCGCCCTGGCCGCCGCGGTGGCGTGGATGCGCCGCGTGCCCGCGCCGCTGTTCGACTTCGGCGTGCTGCGCGTGCGCACGTTCCGGGCAACCCAGACGGGCGGCTTCGTCTACCGGCTCACCATCTCCGCCGTGCCGTTCATGCTCCCGCTCATGCTCCAGGACGGCTTCGGCTGGGACCCGGTCCGCTCAGGCCTCATGGTCGCGGCGGTGTTCGTCGGCAACATCGGCATCAAGCCGGCCACGACTCCGCTCATCCGCCGGTTCGGCTTCAGGCCCGTCCTCGTCGGCGCGGCGGCTGCGTCGGCCGGGACCTTCGCGCTCTGCGCGCTCGCGGGCACGGACTGGCCGGACCCGCTGCTCTTCGCGATCCTCGTGGCCTCGGGCGTCTTCCGCTCGATCGGCTTCTCGGCCTACATGACTGTGCAGTACGCCGACGTGGACTCGCCCCAGCTCCCGAGCGCGAACGCGATCTCCAACACCCTCGTGCAGCTCGCCCACGCGCTGGGGGTCGCCGTCGGCGCCCTGTTCATCCGCGCCGCGGCGCAGCTCGTCGAGGCCGCCGGGCCGGCCGCAGCGGATTCTGCGGCGGCCCCCTACCGCGTGGCCTTCGCGGCCATCGCGGTGCTCATGCTGGCCTCGGTCGCGGACAGCCTGCTCCTTCCCCGGCACGCGGGGACGGAGGTCAGCGGACGGCGGTGAGCCTCGCGCTCTCGGCCCGCGCTCAAGGGGCGACGACGTGCCGCTGCCGCCCGAGGCCCTCGACCTCGACCTCGACCGTGTCGCCGGGGGAGAGATAGGGGAAGCGCCCCGAGAGGGCGACGCCTGCGGGGGTCCCCGTGAGGATCACGTCCCCGGCCTCGAGCAGCATGTACTGGCTGCAGTGGTGCACGAGTTCCGCCGGGGCGAAGATGAGGTCCGAGGTGCACGCGTCCTGGCGCGGCTCGCCGTTGACCCAGCTGCGCACGCGCAGGGACCCGGCGTCGAGCTCGTCCGCCGGGACGAGCCACGGCCCGAGCGGCGTCGACCCGGGCGCGGACTTGCCCTTGGTCCACTGCCCGGCGGCGCCAGGGAGCTGCCACTGGCGCTCGGAGAGGTCGTTGGCCGCCGTGTAGCCCGCGATGTGCGCTGCCGCGGCCCCCGGGGACGCCGTGCGGTGGGCGTCGAGCCCGATCACGATGGCGAGCTCTGCCTCCCAGTCGTACTTCGCGGACGACGGCGGGTAGGGCGCCGCGTCCTCGGGGCCCGCCACGGTGCTGGTCGGCTTGAGGAACACGACGGGGACCGCCGGCGGCTCGGCCCCCGACTCGGCGGCGTGCGAGGCGTAGTTGAGCCCGATCCCGACGACCGACCGCGGCCGGGCGATGGGCGCGCCCACGCGCAGGCCCGCCGGGTCGAGCGAGGGGAGTGCCCCGGCGGCGAGCGCCGCGCGGGCGCGGGCCACGCCGTCGTCCGCGAGGAACGCGCCGTCGACGTCCCGGGTGAGCGGGCGCAGGCTGTAGGCGCGCTCGACGCCGTCGGTCCCGGCCGCCAGCACTGCGGGCTGCTCGGCTCCGGGCTCACCGAGTCTGAGGAACTTCATCGGGCCTCCTGAGGTGAATCCACTATGCGGAATAAAAATCTCAATACACGAAACTATACCTGCCGGGGAGTGTCGGGGAGCTGCCGGGAGCAAGTTGAGCCCACTCCACTCAACTTCATTTGACACGCGAACCGCTCTGCGTAGACTTGAGTGCAGACCGCTCAACTTGCATGGTTGGGCGAGCACAGTCCGACCACCAGCAGGAGGAACCCATGTCCCGCGCAGTAGGCATCGACCTCGGAACCACCAACTCCGTCGTCTCCGTCCTCGAGGGCGGCGAGCCGACGGTCATCGCCAACGCCGAGGGCGGCCGCACGACGCCGTCCGTCGTCGCGTTCTCCAAGACGGGCGAGGTCCTCGTCGGCGAGATCGCCAAGCGCCAGGCGGTCAACAACATCGAGCGCACCGTCGCCTCGGTCAAGCGCCACATGGGCACCGACTGGTCGATCGGCATCGACGAGAAGAAGTACACGCCGCAGGAGATCTCCGCGCGCATCCTCATGAAGCTCAAGAACGACGCCGAGTCGTACCTGGGCGAGAAGGTCACCGACGCCGTCATCACCGTCCCGGCGTACTTCAACGACGCCGAGCGCCAGGCCACGAAGGAGGCCGGCGAGATCGCGGGCCTGAACGTCCTGCGCATCATCAACGAGCCCACGGCCGCCGCCCTCGCATACGGCCTCGACAAGGGCAAGGAGGACGAGCTCATCCTCGTCTTCGATCTCGGCGGCGGCACGTTCGACGTCTCGCTCCTCGAGGTCGGCAAGGACGACGACGGCTTCTCCACCATCCAGGTCCGCGCGACCGCTGGCGACAACCGCCTCGGCGGCGACGACTGGGACCAGCGCGTCGTCGAGTACCTGCTCACCCAGCTCAAGGTCAAGGGCATCGACCTCTCGAAGGACCGCATCGCCCTCCAGCGCCTCCGCGAGGCCGCCGAGCAGGCCAAGAAGGAGCTCTCGTCCTCGACGAGCACGAACATCTCCCTCCAGTACCTCTCCGTCACCCCCGACGGCCCGGTGCACCTCGACGAGGCGCTCTCCCGCGCCAAGCTGCAGGACCTGACCAAGGACCTCCTGGACCGGACCAAGAAGCCTTTCCACGACGTGATCCAGGAGGCGGGCATCAAGCTCTCCGACATCAACCACGTCGTGCTCGTCGGCGGTTCGACCCGCATGCCGGCCGTCTCCGATCTCGTCAAGGAGCTCACCGGCGGCAAGGAGCCGAACAAGGGCGTGAACCCGGACGAGGTCGTCGCCGTCGGCGCCGCGCTGCAGGCCGGCGTCCTCAAGGGCGAGCGCAAGGACGTCCTGCTCATCGACGTGACCCCGCTCTCCCTCGGCATCGAGACCAAGGGCGGCGTGATGACGAAGCTCATCGAGCGCAACACCGCCATCCCGACCAAGCGCTCGGAGACCTTCACGACGGCCGACGACAACCAGCCGTCCGTGTCCATCCAGGTCTTCCAGGGCGAGCGCGAGTTCACCCGCGACAACAAGCCGCTGGGCACCTTCGAGCTCACGGGCATCGCCCCGGCCCCGCGTGGCATCCCGCAGATCGAGGTCACGTTCGACATCGACGCCAACGGCATCGTCCACGTCTCCGCGAGGGACAAGGGCACCAACAAGGAGCAGTCGATGACCATCTCGGGCGGCACGGCGCTGTCCAAGGAGGACATCGAGCGCATGGTCGCCGACGCCGAGGCCCACGCCGCCGAGGACAAGGCCCGCCGCGAGGCCGCCGACACGCGCAACGCCGCCGAGCAGCTCGCCTACTCCGTGGACAAGCTCATCGCCGACAACGCGGACAAGCTCCCGGAGGAGGTCAAGACCGAGGTCAAGGCCGACGTCGATGCGCTCAAGAAGGCGCTCGAGGGCACGGACGACGACGCCGTGAAGGCAGCGTTCGAGAAGCTCCAGCAGTCCCAGACGAAGCTCGGCGAGGCCATCTACGCCCAGGCCCAGGCCGGCTCCGCCGCCTCCGATGGCGCCAAGGCCGGCACCGCCGACGCCGGCGACAAGGCCGGTGCCGACGAGGACATCGTCGACGCCGAGATCGTGGACGAGGACGAGAAGAAGTAGCCATGGCTCCCGATCACGGAAACGAGCACGAGCGCGAGCGCGAGCGCGAAACGACCGCCGGCGAACGCCCGGAGCCGGTCATCCGGGACCACCGCAAGGTCGACCCGGTGACCGGCAAGGCCCGGCATCCCGAGCAGGACGGCTCCTCGCAGCACCCCGAGGCGCACGAGGAGATCCGTCCCGTCGACGAGGCGCACGACACCGGCGACGCCCTGGCCCAGGCCGAGCAGATCCTGAGCGAGGCCGCGGCGGGGGCCGAGGCCGCGGCGCACGACGCCGTCGTCGCCGAGCTCCGCGAGGACCTGCTCCGGCTCCAGGCCGAGTACGTCAATTACCGCAAGCGCGTCGAGCGCGACCGTGCGGTGGCCGGCGAGGTCGCCGTCATGGGCGTGCTGACCTCGCTCCTGCCGGTCCTCGACGACATCGAAGCGGCACGGCAGGCGGGCGACCTCGCGGAGGGCCCGTTCGCCTCGATCGCCGGCAAGCTCGAGTCGGTCCTGACCGGTCACGGGCTCGAGAGGATTGACGCGGCGGGCGTGGAGTTCGACCCGAACATTCACGAGGCCCTCATCCAGCAGCCGGGCGAGGGCATCGAGGTGGACACGGTCCAGCAGGTGCTGCGCAGCGGCTACCGGACCTCGGGCCGCGTCCTGCGGGCGGCCCAGGTCATCGTGGCGACCCCCCAGGGCTAGCCCCATCCGTTTCGGGTACGCATCTCGCCCCGATTCGGCCCTTACGGGTACACCTCGCTGTACCCGGAAGGCCGAATCCCCGGCGAGATGCGTACCCGAAACCGTAGGACACTTGAAGCAGGATTCGAGCTAAGGAGCGTTCGTGGCAAGTCAGGACTGGGTGGAGAAGGACTTCTACTCCATTCTCGGCGTGTCCAAGGACGCCTCCGCCGAAGACATCAAGAAGGCCTACCGCAAGCTCGCCCGCAAGTACCATCCGGACACCAACGCCGGCGATCCCGAGGCCGAGAAGAAGTTCAAGGACATCACCGAGGCGCACCACGTGCTCTCGGACCCCGAGGAGCGCCAGCAGTACGACGCGATCCGGGCCATGGGCGGCGCGCGCTTCGCCCCCGGCGGAGCCGGCGGCGGTGCCGCGGGCTTCGAGGACCTCTTCGGCGGCCTCTTCACGGGCGGCGCCGGCCGCCACTCGCGCGGCTTCAACACCGGCAACCTCCCGCCCGAGTTCGCGGACCTGTTCGGCGGCGGGTTCGGCGGCGGCTTCGGGCAGGGCGGCTTCCAGCCGCCGCCCCAGCGGGGTGCGAACCGAGAGGCGACGACGACGATCTCCTTCGCGGGCTCGATCCGCGGCACGACGATCGGGCTGCGCGAGCAGAACGGCGAGGTCATCGACGTGCGCATCCCGCCCGGCATCCGCGACGGCCAGAAGGTCCGCGTGCGCGGCCGCGGCGCCCCCGGCTCGGCGGGCAACGGCGACCTCATGGTGACCGTCAACGTCAAGCCCCATGAGTTCTTCGCGCGCGAGGGCGACAACCTCCGCATCCACGTCCCCGTGACCTTCGACGAGGCCGTCCTGGGCGCCCAGATCGAGGTGCCCACCGTGGACGGCGGCACCGTCAGGATGAAGGTCCCCGCCGGGACGAACTCGGGCCGCACGCTCCGGCTCAAGGGCCGGGGTGTCACGACCTCGAAGGCCACGGGCGACCTGCTCGTGACCATCGACGTCGTCGTCCCCCAGAACCTCCCGCGCGAGGCCGAGGACGCCGTCCGCGCCTTCGCCGAGGCCGTGGCCAAGAACGGCCAGTCCGACCCGCGCGCGCACCTTGCGGAGAAGGCGAGGCTCTAGGCCATGGCCATCGATCCGTTCGCACCGATCTTCGTGATCTCCGTGGCGGCGGAGCTGGCCGAGATGCACCCGCAGACCCTGCGCCAGTACGACCGCCTGGGGCTCGTCTCGCCCTCGCGGCAGCCGGGCAAGCAGCGCCGGTACTCCCAGCGCGACGTCGAGATGCTCCGCGAGGTCCAGCGCCTGTCCAAGGACGGCGTCTCCCTCGAGGGCATCCGGCGGATCCTCGAGCTCGAGCACCAGGTCGCGGCCCTGCAGGCGCGCGTCGCCGAGCTGCAGGCGGACCTCGCCGAGGCCCAGCGCGTCAGCGGGGACCCGCGCCGAGTCTTCGCCGCCGGGATTGCGGGGGACGTCGTGTCGCTCGCCCGCGGGCAGCGCCCGCAGCCCCGCTCCCAGGCCCTCGTGGTCTGGCGCCCGCCGCGCTGAGCGGGGCGGGCGCCCTCCCCTCGCCCAGGGTTCGCCCAACGTTCACCCGCTGCTCCCGTGCGAATGTGCTTCTCGGGCAGCGCGCCGTCGTAGGTTCGAGGCGTGATTGACCGCCCGAGCGAGGAGTCCCGCATGAGCACGAGCCAGCACCCCGTCGTCCTCCCCACCGAGGCCCTCGCGGCCGGCAGCGAGGCCGTCGTCGACGCGAACGTCGACGTCGTCAACGCCATGTACGAGGAGCTCCTCGACGAGCGCGAGATCTCCGGGGACGCGCTGCGGAGCTACTACGTGGACTTCTACCTGACCCAGTCGCTCGACGGCGGCTTCGCCCAGTACGTCGTGAGCGCCGGCGACCACCACGGAATCGACGGGTACGTCCGTGAGGGGCTGCAGGCGATGCGCGCCGAGGCGCACCTCGCGCTCTTCGAGGAGCTCGTCGCGGCGTTCGAAGCGCTCAGCGAGGAGGACGCGGAGGCATACCTGGACGGCGACGACGAGGTCGACGCCGTCGCCGCGCTCGAGGCGCTCGACGAGCGCTTCGAACCGCTCCTGTCCGAGGAGGACCTCGTGGCGCTCAACGGCGCGTGGCTGCGCGGGGTCGAGGGCGTCCTCGCGCTCGACGAGGACGGGATCGAGGACGAGATCGCCCGCCGCGTGGGGCTCATCGAGGACCTCGAGGAGCGGCGCGCCGCGGCCGAGGAGGACTCCCTCGTGGACGTGCCGGACTTCGAGCTCGTGATCCGGGAGCTGTGCGACGTCGCCGGGCACGAGCTGCAGGCCATCACGATGGGCGACCCGAACTACCTCCACCACGGGGTCAAGACCCTGGCCTGGCGGTTCACGACCGAGCAGGGGGAGTACCTCATGGTCGAGGAGGACGACGAGGCGTACATGATCGACCCGGCGACGCAGGAGATCCTCGCGGCGGTCGAGTTCGAGGAGTTCGACGAGGACGAGTTCGACATGTACGAGGACGACCCGCGCAGCGGGGAGTCCGAGCGCGAGCCCGAGGGCCAGCCCCAGGGCCAGCCGGCCGGCTGACCCGGGCGGCGCGTCAGGCGGCGCGTCAGGCGGCGGAGCGCATCAGGGGGCGAACTCCGGGCAGGCCTCGTTCGAGCAGCCCTTGTCCCGGGGCGTCCAGCGCTCGCCGTCCTGCTGCCACACGATGTGGCGGTGCTGTCCGCACAGCTCGCACGACGGCGCCACGTAGCTGTGCTTCTCGTCTTCCGTGTAGGTGCGGAAGTCTGACATGGTCCCTCCCTCACGTTGGAGCACCCAGCCTACTCTCGGCCCCCGAGGGGGGCCAGAGCCCGGGGGAGCCGGGGCGTCGGCGACGGGTCAGGAGTTCTGGGCGTGGGCTGCCTCGAGGAGGTCGAAGAGCACGTCGTCGACGTCCTCGGGGGTCCTCAGCCGCGCCCGCCATAGCCGAAGACCTCCCACGAGACGGCGTACTGGGCGTAGCCCGTGACGCCGTGCTCGTCGCTCCACGTGCGTGCAGCATCGGCCATGGACCGATGCCACGCGAGCCCTACTCGAGCGGGTCCGTGATCATCTTCCCGTCCGGCGCGGCGACGTACCAGACGCCGGCGACGCCCTGGCCCGTCGTGTCGCCCGCCTTGGTGTCGTTCGCGTAGTAGTGCAGCGGCAGGCCGTTGAGCGTGACCCAGCGCTTTCCGTCCGGGGCCGCGATCGTCCCGATCGTCCCCGTGACGCCCTCGACGGCGGGCTGCTCCGAGTCCACGGTCACCGGCGGCCACAGCGTAAGGCAGCCTCCCACGCACGCCGACTTCCCGGAGTTCGCCTCGTCCTTCGTGTAGTAGTAGACGGTCTTGCCCTCCCCGCCGACGACGATCGTGTGCGCGCCTGCCGTCGCGGTCTTGAGTGCGACATCCGACGCCGGTGCCGGCGCGGGCGGCGTCGGGACCGGGCCGCCGCCGTATGGGTCTGGCACGGGCGCGACCGGGCTCGTCTCCCCGCCCGTGGTGCCGGGCGGCGTCGTCGTGCTCGGCCCGCCCGCGCAGCCGGCGAGCCCCAGAGCCGCCGCCGCACACAGCGCCGCGAGTCTCAGCCGTACCCGCCGTCGCGCCGCCTCCGTCAGTGCTGCCATGATCGGCTCCTTCCTGGACGTGGCGGTCCGGCGGGCCGCCGCTGCCCCCTCACACGTCGCCGGGCGCAGAATGGTTCACATCCGGGTGAACCGATCGGCCCCGGCGGGCGTGTCCACCCGTGCAAGGAGGCCACGATGCCCATGGACGAGGACGCCGTCGCGGCGCTGTACCGCGACCACGGGGCCGCCCTGCGCCGGTTCGCGCGCGGCGCCGTCGGCAGCGAGCAGGCCGAGGACATCGTCCAGGAAGCCATCATCCGGGTCTGGCGGCAGGGCCCGCCCGACGCCTCGAGCCTGCGCGCCTACCTCTACCGGACCGTGCGGAACCTCATCGTGGACCAGCACCGGCGCGCCGAGCGGCGGCCGCACGCCGTCGCGCCGCTCGGCGAAGACGGCTTCGACGCCGTCGCGGACGGGGAGCCGATGCAGGAGCTCGTCGACCGCGTCGTCATGGAGGAGGCCCTCGCCCGGATCACGCCCGAGCACCGGCAGGCCCTCATCGCCGTGCACTACCGCCGGCTGAGCGTCGCCGAGGCCGCCCGGGAGCTCGGCGTCCCGCGGGGGACCGTCAAGTCCCGCTGCTTCTATGGGCTGCGCTCCCTGCGCGCCGCGCTCGACGAGATGGGGGTGGACCGGTGAACGGCGAGCTCCACCGCCGCGCCCGCCTCGATCTCGGCGCCTACGTCCTCGGGGCGCTCCCGCACGAGGAGTCCCGCGCCCTCGAGGCCCACCTCGCCGAATGCGCGGCCTGCCGCGCGGAGCTCGCCGCGCTCGAGTCCCTCCCCGCGCTCCTGGACGCGGTGCCCGTGCCGCGCGCGGTCGCCCTCGCGCGCGACGCGGGCCGCCCGCCCGAGGCGGCCGCCGCGCCCGCTGCCCTGCTCGCCCGGGTGCGGCGCCGCCGTCGTGCGCGCCGCCTCGCGTGGGGGGCGGGCCTCGCCGCGGCCGCGGCGGCATTCTTCGCCGCGGGCGCCGCGCTCGGGCCGGCCCTGCGGGCGGGGGCGCCCGACGCCGGGCCCTCGCCGAGCGCGTCGACCTCGCCCAGCGCGCCCGCCGCGACGTACCTGCTCTCCTCGGCCGAGGGGGCCGACGTCGAGCTCTCGCTCGGCCGGCGGGGCTGGGGGACGCAGCTCGACCTCGTGTGCCGCGGCATGCCGCCGGACGAGGTCTTCAGCGTCTGGGTGGTCGCGGCGGACGGGAGCCAGGAGCGGGCTGCAGGCTGGTCCTCGACCGGGTACTCGCGCACAGCGGTCCTCACCGGGGCGACGTCCGTGCAGCTCGCCGACATCCGCGCCATCCAGATCCGCGACAAGGCCGAGCGGACGGTCGCGAGCCTCACCCTGGGCTGACGCGGGGACCCGACCTCGGGGGTCCCACGGCGCGACCTCAGGCAAATTGACCCTTGACGCGATGTGATCCGCACCTCTACCGTCTGTTATATATCAGTTGTATGAGCACGGACCATCCTGGAAGGACGCCCCTGTGACCGCAGCCCCTACCCTCTCGCGCTCGACCGCCGAGGCCCCCGCAGCACGCGTGACCCCGACGGCGGTGCTGACGCTCTCATGCCCCCAGCGCGCCGGGATCGTCCACGCCGTCTCCAGCTTCCTCGTCGAGCGGGGGTTCGACATCACGGAGCACCAGCAGTTCGACGACGCCTCGGAGGGCGCGCTGCACCTGCGGACCGCCTTCAGCTCCGAGGGCACGATCGACGCCGACGCCCTCACGGCCGAGTTCGCGGAGACGGCCGAGCACTTCGGGATGGAGTTCACGTTCCACCCGGCCGCGGCGCCGCGGGTCCTCGTGATGGTCTCCAAGGAGGACCACTGCCTCCACGACCTCATCTACCGCTGGAAGGCCGGCAACCTCGCGGCGGAGCTCGTCGCCGTCGTCTCCAACCACCCGACCCTGCGCCCCATGGCGGAGGCGGCCGGGCTGCCGTTCATCCACATCCCGGTGACGCCCGAGACCAAGCCGGGTGCCGAGGCCGATCTCCTCGCCCTCGTCGAGGAGTACCGCGCCGACCTCGTGGTCCTGGCCCGCTACATGCAGATCCTCTCGGACGACCTCTGCCGGAGGCTGGCCGGCCGGGCCATCAACATCCACCACTCGTTCCTGCCCGGCTTCAAGGGGGCCAAGCCGTACCACCAGGCCCACGCCCGCGGCGTCAAGCACATCGGGGCCACGGCCCACTACGTCACGGCCGACCTCGACGAGGGCCCGATCATCGAGCAGGAGGTCATCCGGGTGGACCACCGTCTGGCCCCGCAGGACCTCGCGACCCTCGGCCGGGAGTCCGAGACCATCGCCCTCGCCCGGGCCGTCCGCTGGCACGCCGAGCGGCGCGTCCTGCTCAGCGGCCACCGCACCATCATCTTCGCCTGACGCGGCGTCGCCAGAACCACCTCACGACTCAAGAGACAGAGGGAACCATGCCTTCACCACGCGTTGTCATCATCGGCGCCGGCATCGTCGGGGCCAACCTCGCCGACGAGCTCACGTCCCGGGGCTGGACGGACATCACCGTCCTGGACAAGGGGCCGATCCCGCTGACCGGCGGCTCCACGTCCCACGCCCCGGGCCTCGTCTTCCAGACCAACTCCTCGAAGACCATGACGGAGATGGCCGCCTACACCGGGCGGAAGTTCGCCTCGCTCACGCGGCCCGGCTTCTCGGCGTTCAACGCCGTCGGCGGCCTCGAGATCGCCACGAGCGAGAGCCGGCTCGCGGAGCTCAAACGCCGCCACGGCTGGGCCACCGCCTGGGGCGTCGAGGCCCGCCTCGTCGACGCGGCCGAGGCCAAGGCCCTCCACCCGCTCATCGACGAGAGCATCGTCCTCGGCGGCCTGCACCTCCCCGGCGACGGGCTCGCGTCGTCGCTCCTCGCCGTCGAGATCCTCCGCGAGCGCGCCGAGGCGCGCGGGGCGAGGTTCATCGGCGGCGTGACCGTCACCGGCATCGAGCGTGCGGGCGGCCGCGTCACGGGCGTGAGGACGGGCGACGACGTCGTCCCCGCCGACGTCGTGATCTCCGCCGCGGGATTCTGGGGCCCCCAGCTCGGGGAGCTCGTCGGGATGCCCGTCCCGCTCGTGCCGATGGCGCACCAGTACGTCAAGACCACCGCCGTGCAGGAGCTCGCCGAGCAGGCCGACGGCGTCGCCCTCGGCGGCAGCCACATCCTCGGGACCGGCAACAGTGCCGCCCTGCCGATCCTGCGCCACCAGGACGAGGGCCTCTACTTCCGCCAGCACGGCGAGGCCCTCGGTATCGGCTCGTACGCCCACCGCCCGATCGCCGTCGGCTACGACGAGCTCCCCGCTGTCGACGGGAAGGACATGGCCGACCACGCGATGCCCTCGCGCCTCGAGTTCACGCCCGCGGACTTCGAGCAGGCCTTCAAGGCGTCCCGCCAGCTCCTCCCCGCCCTCGACCGGGCCGAGATCGCCGACGCCTTCAACGGGATCTTCTCGTTCACCCCGGACGGCGGATCGCTCGTGGGCGAGTCGCCCGAGGTGCGCGGCTTCTACATCGCCGAGGCCGTGTGGGTCACGCACTCGGCGGGCGTCGCGAAGGCCGTCGCCGAGCTCCTCGTCCACGGCCAGTCCGAGACGGACCTGCACGAGCTCGACGTGGCCCGCTTCGAGGAGATCCAGCTCCAGGACGACTACGTGCTCGAGACCTCGAAGCAGAGCTTCGTCGAGGTATACGACATCAAGCACCCCCTCGAGCCGCGGAAGTCGCCGCGCGGGCTGCGCGTCTCGCCCTTCAACGCGCGCCAGCGCGCGCTCGGCGCTGTCTTCCTCGAGTCCGGCGGCTGGGAGCGCCCGCACTGGTACGAGGCCAACCGCGGCCTGCTCGACACGCTGCCCGCCGAGTGGCAGCCGGTTGCCCGGGACGACTGGTCCGCCGCCTACGACTCCCCGATCGCCGCCGCCGAGGCCTACGCGACGCGGACCAACGTGGCCATGTACGACATGACGGCGCTCAAGCGGCTCGAGGTCTCGGGCCCCGGCGCCCTCCGCCTCCTGCAGCGGCTCACGACCGGGCAGATCGACAAGAGCATCGGGTCCGTCACGTACACGCTCATGCTCACTGAGGCCGGCGGCATCAAGAGCGACCTGACGGTGGCCCGGATCGAGGAGGACCTCTTCCAGATCGGCGCCAACGGCGGCCTGGACCTCGACTACCTCACGCGCGAGGCGGCGGACCAGACGGCGGCGTCGCCGCAGGACTGGGTCCAGGTCCGGGACACCACGGGCGGCACGTGCTGCGTCGGCGTGTGGGGGCCCAAGGCCCGCGACCTCGTCCAGCCGCTCACCGCGGCTGACCTCACGAACAACGGGCTCAAGTACTTCAGGGCCGTCTCGACCTCCATCGCGGGCATCCCCGTGCGGATCATGCGCCTCTCCTACGTCGGCGAGCTCGGCTGGGAGATCTACACCTCGGCCGAGTACGGGCAGCGCCTCTGGGACGCGCTCTGGGGCGCGGGCCAGTCGTTCGGCGTGATCGCCGCCGGCCGCAGCGCCTTCAACAGCCTCCGGCTCGAGAAGGGCTACCGCTCGTGGGGCACGGACATGACCACCGAGCACGATCCGGTCCAGGCCGGCCTCGAGTTCGCCGTCCGCCCCGCGAAGGGGGACTTCGTGGGCAAGGCCGCCTTCGAGGCGGCCGCGGCGGGACAGCCGGAGCTCCGGCTGCGCTGCCTCACGGTCGACGACGGCGCCTCCATGGTCCTCGGCAAGGAGCCCGTGTACGTGGGCGGGGCCCTCGCCGGCTATGTCACGAGCGCCGCCTTCGGGCACACCGTCCGCAAGCCGGTCGCGTACGCGTGGCTCCCGGGCGACGTCGAGCTGGGCGGCGCCGTGGAGATCGAGTACTTCGGCCGTCGCATCGCCGCGACCGTCGTGGCCGAGCCGCTCGTCGACCCGGAGATGGCCAAGATCCGCGCCTGAGCCGCAGCCGGGGCCGCACCCGCCGGGCGATATCCCGGGGGGTGCGGCCCCGCCGTCGTGCCCGCCCGCCGCGGGCGAAAGCCTCTGGAGAATCCCGCGGCGTTCTTGCGATCCTTAAGGGAGTCGGGACAGGTTCGTCAAGGAGCCGCCATGTCAGGGTCCTCAGCCCAGCCGGGCTTCAGCCGCCGCCTCCTCGGGGTGGCGGGCGCTGCCGCCGTCCTGCTGTCCGGCTGCGTCGGTCAGCCCCCCGGCGGTCCCACCGCCACGACCACGGTGACCACTACGGTCACCGCTACAGCGACGCCGACGGCGACCGCTCCGCCGTCGGCCCCCACCCCTGGCCCCGACACGGACCAGACGGCCCCGCCGCAGAGCGGCGACCGGGTGATCTCCTCGACCCTGCGGCACGACTGGGGCGTCCCCGCGACGGCTTCTCCGTGGAGCATCCCGCATCAGGTCCAGCCGCCCATCGCCCAGCCGCCCGAGCCCGGCCTGCCCTACCTGTACACGATCGGGGTGGGCGCGCACCCCACCGGCGAGGTGCGTCCCTACGACCAGATCAGCTTCCGCTTCAAGGGCGCCTTCCCCGGCTACGACCTCGAGTACGTGCCCGAGCTGACGCAGGACGGGAGCGGTGCGACCATTCCGATGCCGGGCACGGCGGCGGTCCTCCGGATCCGCTTCACCCCCGCCCAGGCCCATACCGAGGACGGGGCCTCGAGCGTCGTCTCGGCGCCCGACGGGGCGGTGGGCTACACGGCCATCACCAGCTACGCCGATGCGGGGGACTACGAGGGCTACGTGACCTACGGCGTGGGCGTCGGGCGGGCGGGCAGCACCGCCCAGAGCCAGATCCGCGTGATCGAGGTGGAGAAGATCGAGCAGGGGCAGCACCTGTTCGTCGTCGCGGTCCAGGTGGACCAGACGCCCTGGAAGGGCTAGCCGTTTCGGGTACGGACCTCGACGCGGAAATCGGGTTTCGGGTACACGGACGGCCCCCGTCGCTGTACCCGGAATCCTCATAGGGGGACGAGATGCGTACCCGAAACGGGGGTACGTCGACTCCCGTATCAGAGCGCGCTGCGGACGAGGTCCTCGAAGTGCGTCACATGCTCCTCGGCGAGCCGGGCCGCCTTGTCGGGGTCGCCGTCCAGGATCGCCCGGAGGAGCCCGGCGTGCTCGTGCACGTTGCCGGAGATCGGGGCCAGCCCGCTCAGGACGAAGTTCCACATGCGCTGGGACAGGCTGAAGTATTGGACGAGCGTCGCCTCGACGTACGAGTTGCGCATGATCGCATAGACCGTGCGGTGGATCCGCTCGTCGAGGGCCATCGAGGCCTCGTTTGAGCCGACCTCGGCCCGCGAAAGGTCCTCGAGGCACGCGCGGAGCGCGGCGCGGTCCTCGTCGGTGACGTGCTCGGCCGCCTTGCGCGCCGCGAAGGCCTCGAGCACGCGCCGCGCGTCGGAGATCGCGCGCAGGTCGCGGATGTTCACGTCGGAGACGATCGTGCCGCGCCGCGGGTAGACGGTCAGCATGCGGTCGGATTCGAGCCGCTTCACGGCTTCGCGCATCGGCGTGCGGCCCACGCCGAGCTCCCGCATGAGCGCGTCCTCGTCCAGGGCCGCGCCGGGCGGGAGGCGCATGTCGATGATGCGCTCGCGCAGTTCGAGGTAGGCGTGTTCCGCCAAGGTGCGGCCCACGGTGCTGGCAGTTCCCACAGCCTAGATATATCAGACGTATGGCGGAGCGGCCACGACTCGTGCCCGTCGCGGGGCCGTTCGGCGTCAGAAACTGCACAACTCAGAGCGGATTCGGCCCCGGAAGCCGCGTTTTCCGGCGTGAGCTGTGCCGTTTCATACGCCCAGAGGCACTACTGCCGGACGGCGGCGATATCGAAGATGACCCGTCCGGCCTTGAGCGCCTTGTTCTCGAAGCTCGTGAGGACCCGGCCCTCGAAGCGCGGCGCCCAGCCGCCCACCTCGTCCTGCTCGCCGGTCGGCTCGCAGTCCACGCCCGAGGCCCACGCGGCCGTGAGCGGGCTCGCCGCCCCCGCCCGCTCGCCGGCGTGCGCGTTGCGGAAGTCCGGCGAGGCGGACACGACGTCCCTCATCTGCTGCGCATAGCCGGACCAGTCCGTGGCGAGCCGCCACGTCCCGCCCGCGGCCAGGACGCGCGCGGCGAGCTCGGCGAAGGAGTCCTTGACCATGCGCCGCTTGTGGTGCTTGGTCTTGTGCCACGGGTCCGGGAAGAACACCCACAGCTCGTCGACCGAGCCGGCCGGCAGCATCGAGCCGAGCACCTCGGGCGCGTTGGCCTGGACCACGCGGACGTTCGTGAGCCCGCGCTGGCCGATCCGCAGGAGCGTGTTCGCGAGCCCTGGCCGGTAGACCTCGACGGCGAGGAAGTCCCGCCCGGGGTTCGCCTCGGCCGCGGCCACGATCGCCTCGCCGAGGCCCGAGCCGATCTCGACCGTGAGCGGCGCCGTGCGCCCGAACTCCTCCGCGGCGTCGAACACGTACTCCGGGTGCACCGAGGTGTCCGCGATGTGCCGCGGGACGTCGACGACGAACGCGTCCGCGTGCTCGTCCCACGCCTGCTGCCGGCGCCCCTGGAGGCGCGTGCCCCGGCGCACGAAACTCACGGGCTGGCGCCGGTACGTGCCGAAGGAGGCCTGGGAGCCCGGGGTGACCGGGTTGCCGGGCGGGGGTGCGGGGGAGGGGGCCGGGGACGGCTGGGACTGCTCGCTCATGGTCCTTCAAGGCTACGTGCCGCCGGGGCACGCGCACGACGGCGCCCGGCAGCCTGCGCTGTCCGGGCGCCGTCGCGGGCGGCCGGGCCGGTCGGGGTCAGTGGCTGAGGTCCTTGGCCTTCGTCTCGGGGATCGTGACGATGACGAGCGCGCTGGCGAGCAGCAGCGCGACGGCATAGACGTTGAACATGTTCGCCGCTCCGATGCTTCCGAGCCACTGCTGGAGGTAGGGGGCCGTGCCGCCGAACAGCGCGACGCAGATCGAGTAGGGGACGCCGACGCCCACGGTGCGGATCGTGGCGGGGAACAGCTCGGCATACACGGCCGGGACCACCGAGGCGGAGCCCGCGATGAAGATCAGCATGACGGACATCGTGACGGCGAGCTGCCACGGCGAGTCCTTGAGCAGCCACGTCATCGGGAAGTGGAACGCAGCGCTGCCGAGGGCACTGGCCCACAGGACGGGCTTGCGGCCCACCCGGTCCGAGATCATGCCCCAGACGGGCAGGGCGGCGATGAACACGACGAGCGCGATGACGCTCGCCCAGAGGGCCTCGCCGCGGTCCATCCTGAGCGTCGTCGCAGCGTAGGACGGCGCCACGACGCCCCAGATGTAGTACACGACCGTCAGGCCGACCGTGAGGCCGATGACCTGCAGGGCCTGCTTGCGGTGACGGACGATCTGCGGCCACAGGGGCTCGCGCTTCTCCGCGGCGGTCTCATGCTCGAAGATGTCGGTCTCCTTGAGTCGGGCCCGCATGATGAGCGCGTAGAAGCCGAACGCGGCGCCCAGGAGGAACGGGATGCGCCAGCCCCACGCTGCCATGTCCGCCTTGCTCAGGGCGGCCGAGAGCACGGCGCCGAGGAGCGTGCCCGCGAGGATGCCGACCGTCCCGGACGTGTAGATGAGGGTCGCCCAGAGGCCGCGCTTCTCGCGCGGCGCCATCTCGGAGAGGTAGGTCTGCGACGACGGCAGCTCGCCGCCGTGCGCGAGGCCCTGGATGAGGCGGGCCACGAGCAGCAGGAGCGACGACCACGCGCCGACCGCCTCGAAGGTCGGGGCGATCCCGATGAGGAGGCTGCCCAGCGCCGCGAGCCCGACCGCGAGGGTCATCGAGGACTTGCGGCCGATCCGGTCGCCGATCCAGCCGAAGACGAACCCGCCGAAGGGCCGGGCGACAAAGCCGACGGCGAAGATCGCGAGCGTGCTGAGGATCGCGGACGTCGGGTCGGCGCTGTTGAACAGCTGAGACGCGAAGAAGGGCGCGAAGGTCGCGTAGATGGCCCAGTCGTACCATTCGACGGCGTTGCCGATGCCGGTGCCGACGAGGGTGCGCCGGGGCGAGCGCACGGCAGGGGTCGTGACTGCTGCGGTCATGGTGTCCTCCGAGGGGGGCGGGGCCGGGTCAGGGGCGGGGGCCGGGGTCAGGAGAGGGCGAGATCGGCCGTGCGGGCCAGGGCGAGGCGGGCGTAGAGCGCGGCGCCGTCGGCGAGCACGCCGTCGTCGAACGCCGCGTAGGGCGAGTGGTTGAAGGGCGCCTCGCGGTAGTCGCCCCCGGGAGGGGCGGCGCTGAGCCCGATGAAGCTCCCCGGCACGTGCGCGAGGACCCGGGAGAAGTCCTCGGAGCCGCTCAGCGGCTGGGCGAGCCGGCTGTGCCGGCCGTCGAAGAGCTCCGCGAGCTGGCGCTCGGCGAAGTCCGTCTCGGCGTGGTCGGTGACGGTGAGCGGGTACTCGGGCTCGTAGCGCACGTCGACCTCGAGGTCATGGGCCGCGGCGATGCCTCCGAGCAGGCGCGGGATGGCCTCCTGCATGCGCTCGCGGGACGCCTCGGAGAACGTGCGGATCGTCGCGTCGAACTCCGCAGTGTCGGGGATGACGTTGCGGCGCGTCCCGGCGGCGAGCCTGCCGACGGTGACGACGACGGGGTCGAACATGTCGAACTGCCGCGTGACCATGGTCTGGAGCCCGAGGACCATCTCGGCGGCGACCGTGACGGGGTCCTTGGCGCTGTGCGGTGCCGAGCCGTGGCCGCCGGCGCCGCGGACGGTGACGAACACGCCGTCGGACGCGCTGAGCATGACGCCGGGCCGGGTGACGAAGCGGCCGTGCGGCTCCAACGCCGAGAACACGTGCAGCGCGTAGGCGGCGTCGGCGCGGCGGCCGGCGGCGTCGAGGACGCCCTCGCGGACCATGACGGACGCGCCGTCGAAGCCCTCCTCGCCGGGCTGGAACATGAGGACGACGTCGCCCGCGAGCTGGCGCCTGCGGTCGGCCAGGAGGGTCGCGGCGCCGAGCAGCATCGCGGTGTGCAGGTCGTGGCCGCATGCGTGCATCGCGCCGTCGATCCGCGAGGTGTAGTCCAGGCCCGTGCGCTCCTGCACCGGGAGGCCGTCCATGTCGGCGCGGAGCAGGACCACGGGGCGGGCGGACGACGACGGCGGCTCGCCGGCGTCGGGAGCGCTCGGGGCGGTGCCGCGGAGGACGGCGGTGACCGAGGTCGTGTCCGTCCCGGTCGAGACCTCGAGGCCGAGCCCGTCGAGGGCGGCCAGGACCTTCTCCTGGGTGCGGGGCAGGTGCAGGCCGATCTCCGGCTCGCGGTGCAGGCTGTGCCTCAGCTGCGCGATATCCGCGTGGATCCCGTGGGCGTCGCTCAGGAGCGTCATGGTTCCCTTCCAGTCGCTGGCGGACTGTGGCCTGTGCCACATTCCCTCGTGGCGTCCAGTGTCGGGCTGGTTCGCCATCTCGCCTCAGGATTGCCGGATATCATGCACTCCATGGCCGGTTCCGAGCAGAATCATGCATCTGCGGATGAGAACCTACGGCTTTCGGAGCATGACCTGGAGCTCATCAGCGCCCTCCAGATCGCCCCGCGCGTGAGCTGGCAGGACGCCGGCGCGATCCTCGGGGCGCATCCGGCGACGCTTGCGGCGCGCTGGGAGCGCATCCGTGCGGCGGGCCTCGCGTGGATCACGGCCTACAGCGTGGGAGACCCCGCGACCATGAACCTCGCGTTCGTCAACGTCGACTGCGACCCCGGCCGCGCCGACGAGGTCGCGGATGCGCTGTGCGCGATGCCCGAGGTCCAGTCGGTCGAGCTCCCCGCCGGCCACCACGACCTCCTGCTGACGGTCTTCACGGAGACCCTCCCGGACTACGCCCTGCGCGTCGCCCCCGCCATCCGGGCCGTGCCCGGCGTCGTGCGGATCCACTCGAGCCTCGGCACCCGGCTCCACCAGGCCGGCCACGCGTGGCGGCTCGCGGCCCTGGGGGCCAAGCAGGCCGCAGCGTTCGCCGAGGTCGCAGAGGCCCGGCACGCCGAGGGGGTCCTGCCCGCGACGTGCCGCGACCTGCTGCCGCTGCTCGCCCGGGACGGTCGGGCATCGGCCGCGGAGATGGCCCGTGCGCTCGGCAGGAACCCCTCGACCGTGCAGCGGCAGCTCACGCGGATCCTCGGCTCGGGACTTGTGTCCTTCCGCTGCGACGTCGCGCAGATCGCCGTCGGCTTCCCCGTGAACTGCACGTGGTACGCGCGGGTCCCACCCGGCGAGCACGCGGCCGCCGCCGCTGCCCTGCGCTCGCTGCGCTCGGTCCGCCTGGCGGCCTCGGTCACGGGTCCGGCGAACTTCATCGTGACGATGTGGCTGCATTCCGTCGCCGAAGTCATGGGCGCCGAGCTCGCGCTCCAGGAGCGGGTGCCGGGCATCGAGATCACCGAGAGCCTCGTCATGCTCCGCGTCGCCAAGCGGATGGGCATCCTGCTCGGCCCCGACGGGCGCTCCCTCGGAACGCCGGCGGCGGGGCGCACCCCGGCGACGCACGACGGCGTGGATCGCCTCCCGCTCGACGCCCCCTGAGCGCAGGAGGCGCGGCGCAGGGGCGCAGGGCGCAGGATGTCGGAGGGCCGTGTCCGCCTGCCGGAGGGCTTCCGGCTCCGGATCCGCCGTCGTGCGTGCACGTCTCCCCAGCTTCAAGCTTCAACCCGCGGCGTGTTGCCCGTTTCTCCGGCGCGTCGGACCTCGTCGGGGCCCAACGCTGGGGAGATCTGTACGGCTCGACTGCGGAGAGGAAGGGCGCCGGCGCCTGCTGGGGAGGTGGCCACATTCCTTCAGTTGAGTGGTCAGTGTCTGGCCGCTGGTAGACTTGACCGAGTGGGCGCTCGCGCGCCCCGCGTCGATGAACGCGTTGACAGGCCCCCATCCCCGCCGTCCTCCATGACGGCTGCCGGATGCCGCGCGGCCAGGCTCCCTTTCCTCGGCGATCCCCACGGCGCCGCTTTGGCCCGCGGGGCCGATCCGAACCTGGAGTTGCCGACAGCCATGGCTGAACCGACTTTCCTCTCCCTCGGCGTGCCCGCCGTCCTCGCCTCCGCCCTTGCGGAGAAGGGCATCGAGGCGCCGTTCCCCATCCAGACCAAGACCCTTCCCGATACCCTCGCGGGCCGCGACGTCCTCGGCCGCGGCCGCACCGGTTCGGGCAAGACGATCGCGTTCGCGTTGCCGCTCGTCGCCAACCTGGCCGCCTCGGGCGCCGCGGGCTCCGTCCGTCGCGGCCGCCGTGCCGGTGCCCCTGCGGGGCTGGTCCTCGCCCCCACCCGCGAGCTGGCGACCCAGATCAATGCAACGGTCGAGCCGCTCGCCGCGGCCCTCGGCCTCACCACCACGGTCATCTACGGCGGCGTCTCCCAGGCGCGCCAGGAGCGGGCGCTCGGCGCCGGCGTCGACATCGTCATCGCCTGCCCGGGCCGGCTCGAGGACCTCGGGCGCCAGGGCATCGTCTCGCTCGCGGATGTGGCAGTGACCGTCCTCGACGAGGCGGACCACATGGCCGACCTGGGCTTCCTGCCGGTGGTCAAGCGGATCCTCGACCAGACCCCGAAGGGCGGCCAGCGGCTCCTCTTCTCCGCGACCCTCGACAACGGCGTGGACAAGCTCGTCACGCGCTACCTGAGCAACCCGCTCACGCACTCGGTCGACGCCCCGCAGGCGGCCGTGAGCACCATGGAGCACCACGTGCTCCTCACGGCGGACGCGACGAGCAAGAAGAACCTCGTGGAGGCACTCGCCTCGGGCCAGGGCCGCCGCGTCCTCTTCATGCGCACCAAGCACCACGCCAAGCGGCTCGCGAAGCAGCTCACCCAGGCTGGCATCCCCGCCGTCGACCTCCACGGCAACCTGTCCCAGAACGCCCGCGACCGCAACCTCGCAGACTTCTCCTCGGGCGAGGTGCGCGTGCTCGTCGCGACCGACGTCGCCGCGCGCGGCGTGCACGTGGACGAGGTCGAGCTCGTGGTCCATGTCGACCCGCCGGCCGAGCACAAGGCCTATCTGCACCGCTCGGGCCGCACCGCCCGCGCCGGCTCGGAGGGCACGGTCGTCACGATCGCGCTCCCGGAGCAGAAGCAGGACGTCCGCAAGCTCATGAAGGACGCCGGCGTGACCGTCGAGTTCACGCCCGTCACCACCGACTCGCCGCAGGTCGCCGCGCTCGTGGGCGAGCGCGCGGAGTACGTGGACCCGGAGGCCCGGGCGGCCGCCGTCGCCGCGCGTCAGCCGCAGCAGGGCGGCGGCTCGTCGACCGGTGCCAATGCGCAGCGCAAGCGTGCCCGCCGCGGCAGGGGAGGCGCGGCCACCGCGGCACGTACGGGCCACCGCAATGACGTGCCCGGCGCCCAGGGCCAGGACGGCCGCGCCCAGCGGGGCCAGGCGCAGCGCGGGCAGGCACAGCCCCAGGGCCGGGGCCAGCGCGGGCAGTCGCAGGGCGGCCGCCAGAGCGGCCGCGCCGAGGGGTCGCAGCCGCAGGGCGGGCAGCCGCGCGGCGGCTCCGGCCGGAACGGCGAAGCCGGCTCCCAGCAGCGCCGCGCCCAGCAACCGCCCCGCTCCGGACAGGCGTCGGCTCAGGGCAGCGGCGGCGGACGGCGCGGCCCGCGCCGGGCGAGCGCCCCGGCGTCGAACGCCCGCTGACCGGCGTCTGCGCCCGAGGACCCCACGGCACGCCGGACCCGGTCCTAGACTGGCTCCCATGAGCACCAATGCACGCGGTGGCGTTGGCCCCGAGGGCCTGCGGCAGCTCTCCCACGAGGACTCGTGGGCGCGGCTGCGCAGCATGGTCGTCGGGCGCCTCGCCTTCTCCCTCGATGACCGGCTCGAGATCATGCCGGTGAACTACCTCGTGGACCGAGGGACCCTGCTGTTCCGCACGGCCCCGGGCACAAAGCTCGCGGCCTCGGCCGGCCGCCTCCCGGCGGTGTTCGAGGTGGACGGCTACGAGCCTGAGCAGCGCGAGGCGTGGTCCGTCGTCGCCCGCGGCCACCTCGAGCCGGTGCTCGAGACGGCCGAGGTGATCGACGCCGTCGCCCTGCCGCTGTTCCCATGGCAGGGCGGGGAGAAGGGGTTCTTCGTCCGCGTGGTCCCGGAGGAGGTCTCGGGCCGCCAGTTCCCCGTGGCCGATCCAGCCCACTGGGTGTCCCCGCTGACGGGCATCCGGCGCGCTCCCACGGAGTAGCCGCCCGCCGGTCCGCGGGGTGGGCAAAGACGGCCCGACGGCGGGTGGCCCGCGGGCCCGCCCGGCGGCAGACTGGGGGCATGAAGACCCTCCTGAATCTCATCTGGTTCATCTTCGGCGGCTTCGTCCTCGCCCTCGGGTACTTCCTCGCCGGCGTGGTGTGCTGCCTGCTCATCGTCACCATCCCGTGGGGCATCGCCTCCTTCCGCATCGGCGCGTACGCGCTCTGGCCCTTCGGCCGCACGATCGTGGACCGCGGCGGCCGGGTCGGGGTCCCCTCGGCGATCGGCAACGTGATCTGGATCCTCGTCGCGGGGCTCTGGATCGCGATCGGGCACGTGGCCACCGCCATCGCCATGGCGTTGACGATCATCGGGATCCCGCTCGCGATCGCGAACCTCAAGATGATTCCCGTCTCGCTCATGCCGCTCGGCAAGGAGATCGTTCCGACGGACCGCCTGCTCGCCGGCTTCGGCCGCTGAGCGCGGCCAGACGCCGCCCCCTCTCTTGGTCCTCGGCGTGGCGGCCGGATAACGTGTGCTCTGAAAAAGGAGGCATCCATGCCCGAACTCGACAGCTCCCTCGCCGGCGAATGGCGCTTCGACCCTGCGCACACCCGTCTGGGCTTCTCCACCCGCCATGCCATGGTCACCAAGGTGCGCGGCGCGTTCAACGACGTCGAGGGCGTCATCAACGTCGACGCCGAAGAGCCCACCAACTCCACGGTCGCCGTGACCATCAAGGTCGCGAGCATCGATACCCGGAACGAGCAGCGGGACCAGCACCTGCGCACGAACGACTTCTTCGATGCGCCACACCATCCGGAGATCACGTTCGTCTCGAAGCGGATCGACCAGATCGAGGAGAACAGCTTCATCGTCAACGGCGACCTGACGATCCGCGGCGTGACGCGGGAGATCGCCATCCCGATCGAGTTCATCGGCGTCGAGCGGGACCCTTTCGGGAACCTCCGGGCGGGCTTCGAGGGCTCCCGCCGGATCGACCGCAAGGACTTCGGCGTCAACTGGAACGCGGCACTCGACTCGGGCGGCGTGCTCGTCTCCGACCGCATCCTGCTCGAGTTCGAGGTCTCGGCCGTCAAGGCCAACGGCGCCAGCCCCGAGGGCGCTGACGCTGAGCAGAAGGGTGAGGGGCAGGGGTAGCCCCATGGACCCTGCGGGGCCGCAGCTGCACCCCTTCGTCGTCGTCGCGTTCGTCGAGCCCGCCCCGGTGGGCGAGCGGTTCAGCAAACGGCACTGGCCCCTGCACGTGACGCTCCTGCGCTTCGACATGGCCCCCGAGGCGGCCCTTGCGGCAGCCGCGGGGGCCTTCGCGTCGTTCCAGCCGGTCACGGTGCGCGTGGGGCGCGACGCCGACTTCGGCTACCGCGGCCGCGTGCGCGTGAGCCTCGTGGACCCTCACCCCGACCTGGCCGAGCTGCACGAGCGCATCCGCAGCGCCGTCGCCGACGCGGACGGCCGCATCCACAGCCCGCAGCACACCGGCCGCGGCTTCCGGGCGCACATCACCGTGCAGAACGGCCGCCGCGTCGCCGAAGGCGAGGAGCTCGTCCTCGGCGCCATGACCCTCGTCGACATGGCCCCGGACGGAGACACCGAATGGCGCCTGCCCGTCGCGGAGTATCCCGCCCAGCCGGCCGCCGACGCGGATCGCTGACATCCATTCGGTGATGGTATTCGGCGTCGCGGGGGCCTAGTCTCTTCACGTGTGGCGCCTGGGGCGGCGCCCATGGCCTGAGGGGGACAGGTGAAACGTGCCGTTGGGGCAGTTCTCGCAACTTTGGCGCTGAGCGCCTGCACGCCCGGCGGCGGAGACGGTGGGCCGCCGTCGTCCCCTGCGGCGAGCACGACGACGGGCGCCGCGAGCGCGTCAGGCTCGCCACCGGCGTCGTCCCCGGCACCCACGAGCAGCGCCGTCGACGCGATCGCGGCCGGATCCCTCGAGAACGCCCAGTGCATCCACGGGGGCGGCGGGTCGTGGCTCTTCACGGGCACGCTCCGCAACGGCACCCAGGACCGCCAGACGTTCACGGTCGCCGTCGCGCTGACGTCGAACTCCGGGGCCCTCGTCGTCGGCCACGCCAACTCCTCGGAAGTCCTCGCGCCGGGCGAGTCGCGCGAGGTGTCCCTTCCCCTCTCCGTCGATGCCGCAACCTCCGTGGACTGCAGCTTCGTCGTCTCCCAGGAGGTTGCGCCGTGAGGCGGGCCGCGGCGAGCATCTGCGCGCTCGTGGTGCTGCTCGCTTCGCTGGCCGGACCCGCCTCTGCCCTCGGATCGCTGCCCGAGGAGGCAGGCGATCCGAGCTCATCGCCCTCGTCCACCGCCACCACTGGATCCAGCCCGGCACCCACGGGCGATGGACCCACGGGCGCTGCATCCACAGGCCCGGCGCCCACAGGCACAGCACCATCGGCTCCCGCGGCGACCTCGGCATCTCCGATCCCCTCCGCCGCGGCTGCTCCCTCCCCGGGGCCGGACGCCATCGCGGCCAAGTACGCCGCCCTGGGCGGGGCGGCTGGGCCTCTCGGGAAGGCCAGCGCGGATGCCGTCTGCACAGCCGACGGCGGGTGCCTCCAGATCTTCGCGGGCGGCCGGATCTACTGGTCCCAGGCCACGGGGGCATGGGCCGTGACCGGGCGGGTCCTCAAGGCCTACCTCGCGGCGGGGGAGCCCGCGGCGGGGATGGCGGGCTATCCGCTCGCCGACACGCAGGCGCTCGGTGCCACGGCGGAATGGCAGCCGTTCCAGCGCGCAGACCTCTACGCCGGCGATGCCACGGGCGCGTGGTTCACGCGTGCCGAGATCGGGGCCAAGTACGAGGCCCTCGGCGGCCCCGCAGGTCGGCTCGGCATGCCCCTCGGTGCCCAGACCTGCGGCCTGCGGGACGGCGGGTGCTTCCAGCATTACGAGCGCGGCGCGATCATCTGGTCTCCGGGGACGGGGGCGCGGATCTCCGTGGGCGCGATCCGCGGGGCGTGGGCGGCGCATGGGTTCGAGGGCGGACGCATGGGCTATCCGACCTCGGACGAGGTGTGCGGCCTGCGGGACGGCGGGTGCTTCCAGCATTACGAGCGCGGTGCGATCATCTGGTCTCCGGGGACGGGGGCGCGGATCTCGGTGGGTGCGATCCGCGGGGCGTGGGCGGCGCATGGGTTCGAGGGCGGACGCATGGGCTATCCGACCTCGGACGAGGTGTGCGGCCTGCGGGACGGCGGGTGCTTCCAGCATTACGAGCGCGGTGCGATCATCTGGTCTCCGGGGACGGGGGCGCGGATCTCGGTGGGTGCGATCCGCGGGGCGTGGGCGGCGCATGGGTTCGAGGGCGGACGCATGGGCTATCCGACCTCGGACGAGGTGTGCGGCCTGCGGGACGGCGGGTGCTACCAGCGCTATGAGCAGGGGGCGATCATCTGGTCTCCGGGGACGGGGGCGCGGATCTCCGTGGGCGCGATCCGCGTCGCCTGGGGCGAGCAGAACTTCGAGCATGGGTGGCTGCGCTATCCCGTCACCGACGAGATCTGTTCGGGCGCGGAGTGCGTCCAGAAGTTCCAGGGCGGCGTGATCTCGTGGCGCAACGGCGGGACGAGGACCCATCCCTATACGGAGTGCGACACCCTCAATGACTCGCGCTCGGTGTACCCAAGCCACGGCGCGCGTTCCGTGACCTTCGCCCTGGCCGACGACTACGGGCGTTCGGACGCCTGGGTCATCCGCTGCATGAACGTCGCCGGCGTCTACGCCACGGACTGGGCCACCCCGGGCACCGTGGGCGCGAGCGGATTCAAGCCTCCGGGCGTCCCCTCCGGGCCGACGCGGCACCTCTACTCGCCGACGGGCAGCTACTCGGTGACCGAGGCGTTCGGGCTGGGCAACCCCGGCACGGCGCTGAACTACATAACCCTCAACCCGAACAGCCGTTGGGGCGGCAACCCGTGGACCCCGACATACAACAAGTACTTCGAATCGTCGAGCTGGGTCGGATGGGACGAGAACATGTGGTACTTCGCCACACGTCCCCAGCACGACTACCGCCAGGGCGCGGTCATCAACTACAACCGGCCGCCAGACAGCGAGATTGTCCAGGATGCCGGCTTCGCCATCTTCCTGCACATGAACGCCGCGCCCACCGCCGGCTGCGTCGCCATCCCCGACTGGCACATGGTCGACTGGCTCCAGAAGGCCGCACCCGGGGACCGCTTCATCATGGGCGTCAGATCGGCCCTCTTCCGGTAGTCGGGACGGGCGGGTCAGAGCGCGCTGCGTGCACCGCCCACGTGCCGGGCCTGCGCCGCCGCGTGGCCGAGCGGATGGTCGAGCGGACCGCCGCCGCGCAGCCGGGACAGCTCGTGGCCGAGGTTCTCCCGCGCGGGCCGCAGCCACAGCTCGCGGGCCCGCTCGGTGTGGAAGAGCGGGTCGAGGCCGAGGAGGTGCTCGACGACCGCCGCCCGGCCCTCGCGGAACTGATCGTCCGCAACGTGCGCGTACTCCTCGCGGACCTGGACGGTGTAGCGGTGGTAGCCACGGGGATCCCGGCCCAGCACCGAGAGGTCGGCGTCGCACAGGAGCCGCCCGCCGGCGTCGTGCGCCTCCGGCGCGTGCCCGGCGGTGAGCCGCACGAGCCGCGCGACCTCCGCGACCTCTGCGTGCGGCAGGCCGGCCCCCGCGAGGCGGTCCTCCGCGAGCCGCGCGGAGTCCTCCTCGTCCTGGCCCGGCCGGCCCGGCGCGGCGGTGTAGACGGCGTCGTGGAACCACGCGGCGAGGACGACGGCGCGGCTCGCCTCTGCGGGCGTCTCGCCGGCGATCCGCTCGAGGGCCTCGAGCACGGTCAGGAGGTGCGCGCGCGTGTGGTACCGCCGGTGCGGCTCGGCCCAGCGCTCGAGCAGCTCGACGCCGAGCGGGGCGTGCCCGGGCAGGAGCATGCTCCAGCGGTGCAGGAGGGGCGTGAAGAGGGCCTTGCCGCGCTCGCGGGCCGGGACGCGCAGGCCGCTGCGAATGAGCGCGCGGACGAGGGTGCCGCCGTCCACCGGCCGCGCGCCCAGGGCGAGCATCTCGGCATAGCGGCGCTCGGGCACGTCGTAGTGGTCCTCGTCGAACGCCCCCGCCGGAAGGCCCGCGGCGTCGGCGAAGTCCCGCAGCTCCACGAGCGAGGAGTCGCTCACGAGGTGCGAGAACACCGTGCCGTGCGCCGGCCACACGGGCGGGTCGATGAGGATCGCCATGGAAGCGAGTGTGCCACGGGGGCCCGAGGGGCGCCGCCTCGGCGCCACCGTCACTCGCCGGGGCGGATGTTCTGGTTCCCGCGGAAGACGTTCCCGGGGTCGAACTCCTTCTTCACCTGCGCGAGTCGTGCGTAGTTCTCGTCCCCGAAGGCGGCGCGGACGCGGCCCTGCCCCTCGTCGCCGATGAAGTTCAGGTACACGCCGCCGTTCGTGTATGGGGCGATGTCCGAACGGAAGCGCCGTGTCCAGTCCCGCGCGCGCTCGCCGCCGGCGAGGTCGGCGGCGATCCCGAAGGGGTGCGAGACCCACGCCGACTTCCGGTGGGCGAGCGGCGAGCCGCTGGCCGGACCCTCGGCGACCGCGCCGTCCCACGGGACGATGAGCTGCTGGGACTCGGGGCTGGGCAGCTCCTGGCACGAGGCCGCGAAGACGTCCAGGGCGGCGTCGCTGAGCTCGTCGTGGTAGTCCGCCGACCAGTAGTTGAAGTGGTCCGCGGGGTCATCGATGCTGCACTGGAAGTCGACGTAGGGCGTCAGCCCGGAGAAGTCTGCCGCGGGATCGAGGTCCCGGAAGGGGTGGATCGCCTCGAGGCCCTCCTCGCCTGGCCCGTTGAACACGAAGCCGACAAGGACCGCCGGCCTGCCCCACAGGCTTTCGGGGATCGAATCGTCGCCTGCCGGCGCGGTGAACAGGACGAGGACGGAGCCGAGCCGCCGGTCAGCCGCGTGGGCCAGATCGCGGTAGGCGCCGAGGATCTCGCGGGTCCTGTCCCCGGGCCAGACCAGGAGACCGGCCGCGACCTCGGGACCCAGGGGCTGCAACTGGTAGGTCAGGGACGTCGCGACGCCGAAGTTCCCGCCCCCGCCGTGGAGCGCCCAGAACAGCTCGGGGTTCTCGTCGGCGCTCGCGGTGACATACTCGCCGTCGGCCGTCACGAGGTCCACCGAGACCAGGCTGTCGCAGGCGAGGCCGCACGTGCGCTCGAGCCAGCCCGAGCCGCCGCCGAGCGTGAAGCCGGCGATGCCCGTCGTGGATGCGCGCCCGCCCGTGGAGGCGAGGCCGTGGGCCTGCGTCGCCGTGTCGTACTCGTGCCACGTGAGGCCTGCGCCGGCCCGGACCGTGCGGGCCTCGGGATCCACCTCGGCGGACTTCATGGGCCGGACGTCGATGACGAGCCCGCCGTCGTTCGTGCTGTAGCCGGCCACCGAGTGCCCGCCCGCGCGGACGGCGATGGGCAGGCCCTCCCGGCGCCCGTAGGCCAGCGCCTCGGCGACCTCGGCGGGCGTCGCGCACTGGGCGATGACGGCGGGCCGCTTGTCGATCCAGGCGTTGAACAGCCTCCGGGCCTCGTCGTACCCGCTGTCCTCGGGGCGGATCCAGGCCATGGCGGACTCCTTCGGTGCACGGTCCCTCCGCCCCGTGGGCATGCTACGCCCCGCGCCGCCCTGCCCGGAATGGCCTGCGTGCCCCTCAGCCGAACCGGTGTCAGCTGAACCGGGCGAACGGTGCGGCGTAGCGGAAGGTGCCCCGCGCGCCGTCGTGCGCGGCGAGGAGCCGGACCTGGAAGTAGTCGCCCCAGGCCGGCTCGGGCGCGGCGATCCCGTGGCGGGTCGCGGGCTCCCAGCCGTGCCGGCCGTAGTAGGCCGGGTCCCCGAGCAGCGCGATGAACCGCTCGCCGAGGGCCTCCGCCTCGGCTGCGGTGGCCTCGAGCAGCGCAGCGCCGATGCCGCGGCGCTGCCTGTCGGGGCGGACCGAGATCGGGCCGAGGCCGAGCGCCGGGACCGCCAGGCCGCCGTCGTGCGGGTCGAGCCAGCCGCGCGTCGTGATCGAGTGGCCCACGACGGCGCCGTCCTCCTCCGCGACGAGCGCGAGCTCCGGGATGTACCCGGCGTCCTCGCGGAGCCAGCCGACGAGGGCGGCCTCGCCCGGGTCCTGCGTCCCGTCGGCGGGCGGCGCGGAATGGGGCACCCCCGCGAAGGCGGCGGCCGTGAGGGCACGCACGGCGGCCGCCTCGCCAGGCGAGTCGGGCCGCTCGGGGCGGACGAGGAGGCTCATGCGGCCAGTCTGCCACGGGTGCTGTCCGGACGGTGCGCTGCCTGCTTGGCGTTTGAAGTTGAGCGGATTACACTCAACTTAAGTGCGCTGACCCTCCTAAGGTGGGTCTTCCCGGGCCAGCGCTCTGAGGGTTGTGCAGGCGGAAGGAGCACTGTGGACGTCAAATTCACCACCAAGAGCCAGGAGGCCCTGTCGGCGGCCGCCATGAACGCGAACACCGCCGGCAACCCGCAGGTCGAGCCCCCGCACCTCCTTAAGGCGCTCATGGACCAGCGCGAGGGCGTCGCCGTCGCGCTCCTGCGGGCCACGGGCGCGGACCCCGACGCCGTGAGCGTCGCCGCAAGCACGGCCATCAAGGCGCTCCCCTCGAGCTCCGGCTCGACCGTCGCGCAGGCGCAGCTGAGCCGCCAGTCGCTCCAGGCCATCCAGGCCGCGCAGCAGCAGGCCGAGCAGATGGGCGACAGCTTCGTCTCGACCGAGCACCTCCTCGTCGGGCTCGCGGCCGACGGCGGCGGCGCGGGCAAGGCGCTGCGCGACGCCGGGGCGTCCCGCGAGGCCCTCGTCGCTGCGCTCCCCGGGGTGCGCGGCGACCGCAAGGTCGATTCGCCCGACCCCGAGAACACGTTCCAGGCGCTCGAGAAGTACGGCACGGACCTCACCGCCGTCGCGCGCGCCGGCAAGCTCGACCCGGTGATCGGCCGCGACTCCGAGATCCGCCGCGTGATCCAGGTCCTCTCCCGCCGGACCAAGAACAACCCCGTGCTCATCGGCGAGCCCGGCGTCGGCAAGACCGCCGTCGTCGAGGGCCTCGCCCAGCGCATCGTCGCAGGGGACGTGCCGGAGAGCCTGCGCGGCAAGACCCTCGTGAACCTCGACCTGGGATCGATGGTCGCGGGCGCGAAGTACCGCGGTGAGTTCGAGGAGCGCCTCAAGGCCGTGCTCGAGGAGATCAAGGCCTCCGAGGGCCAGATCGTCACGTTCATCGACGAGCTCCACACTGTGGTCGGCGCGGGCGCGACCGGCGACTCGTCGATGGATGCCGGCAACATGCTCAAGCCCATGCTCGCCCGCGGCGAGCTGCGGCTCATCGGCGCCACGACCCTCGACGAGTACCGCGAGAACGTCGAGAAGGACGCCGCCCTCGAGCGCCGCTTCCAGCAGGTCTACGTGGGCGAGCCGAGCGTGGACGACACGATCGCGATCCTGCGCGGGCTCAAGGAGCGCTACGAGGCGCACCACAAGGTCTCGATCGCCGACTCAGCCCTCGTCGCCGCCGCGACCCTGTCCAACCGGTACATCAGCGGGCGGCAGCTTCCGGACAAGGCCATCGACCTCGTGGACGAGGCAGCGTCCCGGCTGCGCATGGAGATCGATTCGGCGCCCGAGGAGATCGACCAGCTCCGCCGCGCCGTCGACCGCCTCACGATGGAGGAGCTCGCCCTCGAGGGCGAGACGGATCCGGCCTCCGTCGAGCGGCTCGCGACGCTGCGCGCGGACATGGCGGACAAGAAGGAGCAGCTCGCTGCCCTCAATGCGCGCTGGGAGGCCGAGAAGGCTGGCCTCAACCGCGTCGGCGACCTCAAGGCGAGGCTCGACGAGCTGCGCTCCCTCGCCGACAAGGCCCAGCGCGAGGGGGACCTCGCCGAGGCCTCGAGGATCCTGTACGGCGAGATCCCCACGTTCGAGCGGGAACTCGCCGAGGCGAATGCAGCCGCCTCGGCCGCCGAGCAGGACGCCAGCGTCCGGCAGACGATGGTCGCAGAGGAGGTCACCGCGGACGACATTGCCGAGGTCATCTCGGCGTGGACCGGCATCCCGGCCGGCCGCATGCTCCAGGGCGAGAGCCAGAAGCTCCTGCACATGGAGGGGGAGCTCGGGAGGCGGCTCATCGGCCAGACCAAGGCAGTCGAGGCGGTCTCGGACGCCGTCCGCCGGGCGCGCGCGGGGATCAGCGACCCCAACCGGCCTACGGGCTCGTTCCTCTTCCTCGGCCCGACCGGCGTCGGCAAGACCGAGCTCGCCAAGGCGCTCGCGGACTTCCTGTTCGACGACGAGCGCGCCATGGTGCGCCTCGACATGAGCGAGTACTCCGAGAAGCATGCGGTCGCGCGCCTCGTCGGCGCCCCTCCGGGCTATGTCGGGTACGAGGAGGGCGGCCAGCTCACGGAGGCCGTCCGCCGTCGTCCGTACTCCGTGATCCTGCTCGACGAGGTGGAGAAGGCCCATTCCGAGGTCTTCGACATCCTTCTGCAGGTGCTCGACGACGGACGCCTCACCGACGGCCAGGGCCGCACCGTGGACTTCCGCAACGTGATCCTCGTGCTCACCTCGAACCTCGGAAGCCAGTTCCTCGTGGACCCGCGCCTGAGCCCGCAGTCGAAGCGGGACGCGGTCATGGGCGTTGTCAATGCCTCGTTCAAGCCCGAGTTCCTCAATCGCCTGGACGAGGTGATCATGTTCGAGGCGCTCACCGTGGACGAGCTCTCGCACATCGTCGAGCTGCAGGTCGCATCGCTCCAGTCGCGCCTGCACGAGCGCCGGCTCGAGCTCGAGGTCACTGACGGCGCCCGCGCGTGGCTCGCGATGTCCGGCTACGACCCCGCGTACGGCGCGCGGCCCCTGCGTCGCCTTGTGCAGCGGGAGATCGGCGACCGGCTCGCGAAGTCGCTCCTGTCGGGGGAGATCTCCGATGGCGACACCGTCGTCGTCGACGTCGCGGACGTGGACGTGGACCTCAAGGACCTCACGGGCGCGACGAGCGGCCTGAGCCTCGCCCGGAAGGACGCTGCGTCGCGGGAGGCGCCCGCGGAGTAGCCGGCGCCGGTCAGGGCGCGCGGGGTCAGGGCAGGAGGGATCCGGTGAGGATCTTTCCGCCCGTGCTCACGATGAAGCACTCCGTCCGGCGGTCGCCGTTCTGCCAGCCGTCCTGGGTCGGGACGACCGCACGCTGCTTGAGCGAGCTCGTATCCGCGGGCAGGTTCAGGTTGGCGGCGCCGCAGAGCCGGAGCGCATCCGCCTCGAGGGCCTCGCGGCCGGGGTATGCGCCCTCGTCCGCGGTGCCGACGGCGACGAGCTGGGCCGAGTGCGGTTCGATGCACGGCACCGTCCGGTTGTCCCCGGCGGTGGGGTCGGCGTCGGCGAGGCAATCGCCCTGTGCGTAGGGCCCGGGGGACGCCGTGGGCCCGCCGCCGGAGCCGCCCAGGCAGGCCGAGAGGCCCCACACCATGAGGGCCAGGAGCGCGAGCGCGATCACAGCGGCGAGGGGCCGATTCCGGCGCTCGGGGGCCTTCCGGCGGCGCGTCGGCCGCCGCTTCGGGACCGCTGGGAAGGCCGAGACGGGGGAGCGCCGGGGCCGGGGCGGAATGTTCCGCGCCGGGGCCGCGTTCATCCTGTCATAGCCGTCGGGGGTGCTCATGTGCGTCACTCGCTTTCGGATCGTCTGACCGGCCGGGAGGGCGCGCCGCACGAATACGCAGTCGGCCGCGATTACATGTAGTCTAGACCTACGACAAATTGATCAATGACTCCGGGGCCTCGCGAGCCTGCCTTCGCGACTACCTCCGGGACGAGGCAAAAGAGGGGGTCACGCCATGGGGCGCGGCCGTCAGAAGGCTAAGGCAACCAAGCAGGCCCGGGACATCAAGTACTACAGCCCGAGCACTGACTATGCGGCACTCGAGCGCGAACTGGGCGCCGGTGCCAGCCACTCATCCCACCGCTACGCGGACGACCCGGAGCCGGACTACTCCGACTACGAGGACAAGTACGCGGATCAGTTTGCCGACGAAGACGACGACGAGGATTCCCGCCGGATCGGCTGACCCTCTGGACGCGTTCGAACACCCCGCCGTTGCCGGGGCCCATGCTGCGGCCCTGCGGTCCATCGCGCGCGAGGTGATGGAGACCGCCGCAGCGCAGCCACCCGCCGTCGCCCGGGAAGGGATTCTCGGCATGCTGCGCGCGGGGAACGTCCTCGTCCTCACGGGCGCCGGCGTCTCGACGGCCTCCGGCATCCCGGACTACCGCGGACCCGAGGGCTCGTGGCGGCGGCACCGGCCCATGACGTACCAGGAATTCCGGCACGATCCTGCCGCGCGGCACCGCTACTGGGCGCGCAGCTTCGTCGGCTGGCGGCACATCGACCGCGCCGTCCCCAACCGGGCCCACCGCGCGCTCGCCGCCCTCGAGGCCGCAGGGCGCGTGGCCGGCGTCGTGACCCAGAACGTCGACGGGCTGCACGCCGCCGCGGGGACCCGCCGGCTCGTGGCCCTGCACGGTGAGCTCGACCGGGTCGTGTGCCTCGCGTGCGGCAACGTCGAGGGGCGCTCGAACCTCGACGAGCGGCTCGATCAGGCCAACCCCGGCTACCTCGAGGCCGCCGCGTTGGACCCGACCGCAGTCCGCCCCGACGGCGACGTCGATCTCTCGGGTGCGTGGGTCGAGCGCTTCCGCATGGTGGGCTGCCTCGTGTGCGGGTCGGTAGAGCTCAAGCCGGACGTGGTCTACTTCGGCGAGGGGGTACCTGCCGAACGCAAGGCGCGGGCGACGGCGATGCTCGCCGAGGCCGCCGGCCTCCTCGTGCTCGGCTCGTCGCTCGCGGTCATGAGCGGGTACCGGTTCGTCCTGGACGCCGTGCACGACGGCAAGCCCGTGGGGATCATCAACCAGGGGCCGACCCGGGGCGATGGCCGCGCCCGCTGGCGCTGGCGCGAGGACGTGGGCGAGGCCCTGGGAGATCTGGCGGCCCACCTCTAACCCAGCCGTTTCGGGTACGTATCTCGACGCCAAAACCTGATTCCGGGTACGGACTGTCATATTCCGACGTCGACTGCGCAGCCTTCCGTGGACTCTCTGTGGTTTGCGCACAGGAGTGCGGTCGCCCGGGAACTCCTGCGCGCGACGCGACAGTGCTAGGGCTTCATGGCATCTTCACTGTTGGAAGACCGATTCAGCGGTTTGCCGCTCAACTCGTGGATCGGCGTGCCGGTGAAGGACCTTCCACCCGTCCGCTTCGCGCCGGTACACGCACGTGACACGGACCGCGAAGTCGCTCAGCTCGTCCCGTCCGCCGACCTTGCTGCGAACGCGCTCGATTTCCACGGTGTAGGCCAGATCCCCTCCGACAGACTTCGCGATCGTCTCGATGGAGGCCACTTCTCCGTCCCGGAAGTATGACCCCGCCCGGTCGAGCTGCTCGTGGACAGCTGCCCTGCCACGCGCAATTCCACCGAACGGATTCGCCCAGGTAATGTCTTCGCCCGCAGAGATGATGGCCTTGTAGCTGCTCGGGTCGCCGCGGACGATGGCGCCGAGCGCTGCCCTTGCCTGAACTAGCAGGTCGTCAAACTCGGTAGCTCCCATCGGGCATCGTCTCCTTCGATTTGTGTGCCCATAGTGTGGCAGCGACCGGAGCTCCTGCCCAGAGATGGTAGTGGCGGATCGGACTGGCGCCAACCGCGCCCACCGACGGTCCTTCGGGGACAGACTTGGGCCATCGCCGCTGTTGGAGGCGGCGCGGTGGTGGGACGATGGGCTCCTCGTTGGCACCAGCACAGAGGAGTTGGACATGTCTGTCGGAAGTGGATTGATGCATCGTTTCTACGCAGATGTCCTCGTAGGAGGAGACCTCGCTCTCATCGATGAACTGGTGACGGATGACTTCGTCGATCACGAGGAGCCTCTTCCCGGTCAGCCGCCCGGCAAGGAAGGTGTGCGATTCTACATCAATGCCGTCCGGTCGGCGTTTTCGGATCTCAAGATCGAGACAACAGAACCTGCCCTGACCGACGGAAATCTGGAATGCGTTCACGGCATCATCAGCGGTACGCACACGGGCGAGTTCGCGGGAATCCCGTCAACGGGCCGAAGGGTTGAATTCGCTGGAATCGACATCATCCGCGTCCAGGACGGCAAGGTAGCCGAACACTGGGGAGTCACCGATACCTTGAAGATCATGCAACAAATCGGCGCAATACCCGAATAGGCCTTACTGAAAAAGCGTTGGATACCGGGTGATTCTTTGTTGCCCGACGTCCTGCTCAGCGCCTGACCTGACGCACGACAGACGCAGAAGAGGCATTCCGGGTACGCGGCTGCATACCCGGAATGCCTTTTTCGCGTCGAGATGAGTACCCGAAACTCCCGGGGGAGGGTCAGGCGTAGGCGTTGACCAGGCGGACCGCGCCGCCGTCGACCCCCTTGGCGCCCTGGACGTAGTCGGGGTCGCCGGCGCCAGCCGAAGAACCAGTGGCGTCGTCCGCCGAGACCTGGCCCATGACCCACGAGGACAGGCCGCGCTCGGCGAGGCGCGCAAGGGCCGCATCCGCGGCGTCGGGCGCGACGATCGCGACCATGCCCACGCCGAGGTTGAGCGTGCGCTCGAGATCCGCCTGCGGAACGCCGCCGAGCTCGGCGACGAGCTTGAACACCGCGGGCAGCTCCCACGTCGAGCGGTCCACGGTGGCCAGGACGCCCTGCGGGAGCACCCGCGCGAGGTTGGCCGCAAGGCCGCCGCCGGTCACGTGGGAGAAGCCGCGCAGCGGCAGGTCCTGCCCGCCGACCGTGCCATTGAGCGCCCGCACGAGGTCGAGGCAGTCCGCCGCGTAGACCCGGGTCGGCTCGAGGAGCTCCTCGCCCAGGGTGCGTCCGAGCTCGGAGACCTGGCGGTCCAACTGCCAGCCGGCGTGGTTGATGACGCGGCGCACGAGCGAGTAGCCGTTCGAGTGGATGCCGGAGGATGCCATGCCGACCACGACGTCGCCCTCGCGCACGCGCTCCGGGCCGAGCAGGGCGTCCGCCTCGACGACGCCGGTCGCCGCGCCCGCGACGTCGTACTCGTGCTCCCCGAGCAGGCCGGGGTGCTCTGCCGTCTCGCCGCCCACGAGGGCGGTTCCGGCGACCGAGCAGGCCGCGGCGATGCCGCGCACGATGTCCGCGATCCGCTCGGGGACGACCTTGCCACACGCGATGTAGTCCGTCATGTACAGCGGCTCGGCGCCGACCACGACGATGTCGTCCACGACCATGCCCACGAGGTCGAAGCCGATCGTGTCGTGCACGTCCATGGCCTGCGCGATGGCGACCTTCGTGCCCACGCCGTCGGTCGACGTCGCGAGGTACGGCTTGCGGTAGGTGAGCAGGCGCGAGACGTCGAACAGTCCGGCGAAGCCGCCGACGCCGCCCACCACCGAGGCGGTGTGCGTCGCCCTGACGGCGTCCTTCATGAGCTCGACGGCGCGGTCCCCGGCCTCGACATCGACGCCGGCGGCTGCGTAGGTGATGCCGGCAGTGGGCTGGTCGGGGGTCGTGCTGGCGCTCATACGGTCTCTTTCCTGTCGGCCTCGGTCAGCAGGGGTTCGAATTCGGAGTCGGGCCCCGGGTCGCAGCCAGTGGCTCCGACCTTCTTGCCCGGGTCCTCGGTGTCGGCGACGGACGCCGCGGAGCCGCCATTCGGGGACGTGGCGCCGCGCTCGAGGAGGTTCTTGCCGAGCTTGTCGGCGCTCGGCAGCTCGATCGGGTATCTGCCCGTGAAGCACGCGGTGCACAGGCGCTCGCGCGGCTGCTGGGTCGCGGCGATCATGCCGTCCTCGGAGATGTAGCCGAGCGAGTCCGCGCCGATGGCCTGGGAGATCTCGTCGATCGTGGCCCCGTTCGCGATGAGTTCGGCGCGCGAGGCGAAGTCGATGCCGTAGAAGCACGGCCACTTCACGGGCGGCGAGGAGATCTTGACGTGGACCTCGCTCGCCCCGGCCTCGCGCAGCATCCGCACAATGGCGCGCTGCGTGTTGCCGCGCACGATCGAGTCGTCGACGACGACGACGCGCTTGCCGCGGATCACGGACTCGAGCGCGTTGAGCTTGAGCCGGATGCCGAGCTGGCGGAGGGTCTGCGAGGGCTGGATGAAGGTCCGGCCGACGTAGGAGTTCTTGACGAACCCGTGCGCGAACGGGATGCCGGACTCCTCGGCGTAGCCGACGGCGGCCGGGGTGCCGGACTCGGGCACGGGGATGACGATGTCCGCCTCGTGGGTGTTCTCGCGCGCGAGCTGGCGGCCCATCTCGACGCGGGACTCGTAGACCGAACGGCCCGCGATGGCGGCGTCGGGGCGAGCGAGGTAGACGTACTCGAACACACAGCCGGCCGGCGTCGGCTTGCCGAAGTTCTGCGTGCGGACGCCGTTCTCGTCGATCGCGATGAACTCGCCGGGCTCGATCTCGCGGATGAAGCTCGCGCCGACGGTCGCGAGGGCGGACTGCTCGGAGGCGACGACCCAGCCGCGCTCGAGCCGGCCGAGGCACAGCGGCCGGATGCCGAAGGTGTCGCGGGCGGCGTACAGGGTGCCCTCGTCCATGAAGACGAAGCAGAACCCGCCCCGGATCTTCGGCAGGAGCGCCATCGCGGTCTCCTCGAGGGTCATGCCCTTCTCGCCGGCCAGGAGCGCGGTCACGAGGGCCGTGTCCGAGGTGTTGCCCTGCTTCATCTCGCCCGTGAGGTGACCCCCGGTGAGGTCCTCGATCATCGTGCGCAGTTCGGCGGTGTTCGTGAGGTTGCCGTTGTGGGCCAGGGCGACCGTGCCGTTCGCCGTGCCCCCGAGGGTGGGCTGGGCGTTGGCCCAGTGGCTCGCCCCGGTGGTCGAGTACCGGCAGTGGCCGACGGCGATGTGCCCGGTGAGCGTGTTGAGCGTGGACTCGTCGAAGACCTGGGAGACGAGGCCCATGTCCTTGTAGACGTTGATGCGAGTGCCGTCGCTCGTCGCGATGCCCGCGGACTCCTGCCCGCGGTGCTGCAGGGCGTAGAGGCCGTAGTAGGTGAGCTTGGCGACTTCTTCGCCGGGAGCCCAGACGCCGAAGACGCCGCAGGCGTCCTTGGGGCCTTTGTCGATGGGATCTAGATCAAGGGAGAGGAGTCCGTCGCCGCGTACCACTGGTCAATTGTCTCATGGCGCAGGGGCCGTTCTGCCCGCGTGTCGGCGCCCGTCACCGCCCGAGTCCCTCCCGCCGCGGCCCGCTCGAGGCCCGGGGCATGAGCGTGGGCATGGCCTTGCGGATTTCGGGGGAGCGCCCGGGCTCGGTGATGAGGTCGATCGCGGTGCGCGCGATCTGCTCGAGGGGGACATGGACGGAGGTCAGGGGCGTCGCGAGGCGGGCGGCGAGCGGGATGTCGTTGTAGCCCACGACGGCGAGGTCCCGGCCGATGGCGAGGCCCCTCCGCCCCGCGGCCGTCACGACGCCGAGGGCGAGGTTGTCGTTCGCGGCGAAGACCGCCGTCGGGCGCGTCCCGCCCGCGAGGAGCTCCTCGCCCGCGGCCATGCCGTAGTCCATCCCGTAGCTTCCCGCCCGGACCCATTCCGCGGGCAGGTCGACGCCGGCCTCGGCGAGCGCGCGCCGCGCTCCGGCGAGCCGCGCGACCGCGGTCGAGGTGAACGAGGGCCCGGTGACGACGGCGATCTCGCGGTGGCCGAGGTCGAGAAGATGGCGGGCGGCGAGGTAGCCTCCGACCTCGTCGTCGCCGAGGGAGGATGGGCTCACCCCGTCGGTGCGCAGGACGAGGACGTGGGGGACGCCCCGCTCGCGCAGGTGCTTCGGGAGACTGTCGTCGAGCCGGGCCGTCGCGAGGATCAGCCCGTCGACGTTCCGGCCCAGGAGGGTCTCCGCGGCCCGGCGTTCGTCCTCGGGGTCGTCCCCGCTCGTCGCGACCATCGCGAAGTATTCCCGCCCGGCCGCTGCGCGCTCAAGCTCCTCGAAGGTCAGGGCCATGACGGTGTCGCTCAGCCGCGGCACGAGGACCCCCAGCGTGCGGGTCTCACCGCGGCGCAGGCTCGCGGCAAAGGTGTTGCGGCGGTAGCCGAGCTCCTCGGCGACCTTGCGCACGTGCTGGGCCGTCGCTGAGCGGGCGCGGGGATTCCGGTCGTCCAGGGCGCGGCTCGCCGTCGAGAGGCTCACGCCGCTGGCAGCGGCGACGTCGCGCAGGGTCACGGGTGCCTGCTGCATCTCGCCCACGCCTCCTCCTCTCCGGCCGTTCCTGACCACCACTCTAGGTTCTCCCGTCAGCGGCGGGGGCCTTGACAGTGAGCTGCGCCACGCCCCATCCTTGAAAACGTTCCCGCAAACGTTCCCATTCCGGAACCGACTCAACGAAGAGGAAGCTGACATGACCATCGATCTCCGTGGACTCGTCCCCGCGCCCGTGACGCCCTTCACCCGAGACGGGGAGGTCGACGTCGACGCGATCCGCCGCCTCGGCGCGTGGCTCACCAGCGTCGAGGGCGTCAAGGGCCTCGTGGTGCTCGGCCACGCCGGCGAGGGCACGTTCCTGACCCAGGCCGAGCAGGCCCTCGTCATCGAGTCCTTCCGCGACGCGGTCGAGGACCGCCTGCCGATCATCGCCGGCATCACGGGCGAGGGCAACAAGGTCGCCGCCGAGGAGGCCCAGCGGGCCGTCGCCGCCGGCGCCTCCGCGGGCCTCGTCTACCCGTCCCACGGCTGGCTCCGCTTCGGCTACCAGACGGGGGCCCCGCAGATTCGCTACCGGGAGATCTTCGAGGCGAGCGGACTGCCGCTCATCCTCTTCCAGTACCCGGACGCCACGAAGGCTACCTACGACCTCGAGACCCAGCTCGACATCGCGGGCCAGGAGGGGGTCTTCGCGACCAAGAACGGCGTGCGCAACATGAAGCGCTGGGACACCGAGATCCCCGTGCTGCGCGCGGCCTTCCCCGAGCTGCAGATCCTCACGTGCCACGACGAGTACCTGCTCCACACGATGTTCGACGTCGACGGCGCCCTCGTCGGCTACGGCGGCCTCGCCCCCGAGCCGCTCGTCGAGCTCATCGCCGCGGGCAAGGCCAAGGACTATGCGGCGGCCCGTGCGATCCACGACCGCCTGCTCCCCGTGACGAAGAACGTCTACCACCGCGGCTCGCACATGGAGGGCACGGTCGCCCTCAAGGAGGGCCTCGTCACGCGCGGCATCCTCGAGCACGCCACGGTACGCACCCCGCTCCTGCCACTCGCCCCCGGCGCCCACGAGGAGATCGCCCTCGCGCTCGCCTCGGCGAACCTGGGCAGCGTCACCGTTCCCGCCTGATCACCCACGCGCACGACGGCGGGTGCCCGCCCGCCGTCGTGCGCCTCCTCGCACCCCACTCTCCCCACTGGTCAACGACGACCCACAGCGACGACGCTGTAGAAGGAGGTCTCGCCATGAGCGAGAAGACCGTCATCCCGTCCCCGCCCGCCACCCAGGAGGCGACCGTGCAGCCGTCCTCTGGCAGCACCGCAGGAACCCGGCGCAGGGGGGTGCTGGGCTATCTGGCCCTCATGGGCCCCGCCTTCGTGGTCGGGGCCTGGCAGTTCGGCCCCGGCAACCTCACGACGGCGGTCCAGGCCGGGAGCAGGTACGACTACACGCTCCTGTGGGTCATCGCCGTCTCGACCCTGCTCATGATCGTGTTCACCGACATGAGCGTGCGGCTCGGCATCACCGCCCCGGTCTCGCTCATCACGTCGGTCAAGGAGCATTTGGGCCGGTGGGTGGGGGCCGTCGCCGGCGTGGGCGTCTTCGGGATCACGCTCATGTTCTCGGTGGGCAACGCCGTCGGCTCGGGGCTCGGCCTCTCGATGGTCTTCGGCGGGTCCCCGGTGCTCTGGAGCGTCGTGTGCACGGCCGGCGTGGCTTTCGTCCTGGCCTTCCGCAACGTCTACGGCATCGTCGAGCGGGCACTGCTCGTGATCGTGGCCATCATGGCCGTTGCGTTCGTCGCCAGCGCCGTCGTCGCCCAGCCCGACTGGTACCGCGCCCTCGACGGCGCCATCCCGCGACTTCCCGCGGGCAGTGAAATCCTCGTCGTCGCGCTCGTCGGGACGAACTTCTCCATCAATGCCGCGTTCTACACGGCCTACGGCGTCAAGGAGAACCAGCGCACGCGCGCCGACTACCGCGACGTGACGTTGGTCGACACCATTCCCGGCATCGTCGCGCCGGGCATCATGACGGGCCTCGTCATCGCGGTCGCGGCCGCTGTCCTCGGACGCACGGGGGGAGAGGCAGGGACCATCACCGCCCTGGCCTCGGTGTTCGCCCCGCTGGCCGGGCCCGTGGGCTCGACCCTGTTCGCGCTCGGCCTCTCGGGGGCCGCGTTCTCCTCGATGATCGCCAACGCGACGGCCGGCGGGACGATGCTCTCGGACGCGTTCGGCCATGGGGCGAGGGCCGGCTCGCCCGCCGCGCGCATCGTCAGCGGGATCATCCTCGCCTTCGGGCTCGGGATCACCCTGATGTTCCAGTCCTCGCCCGTGGGCCTCATCGTCATCGCGCAGTCGCTCACGGTGCTCATCGCCCCGCTGCTCGGCGTCCTGCTGTTCGTCATGGCGAACCGCGCCTCGCTCATGGGCGAGCTGCGGAACCGCTGGTGGCACAACGTCCTCGCGGTCGTCGGGCTCGTCTCGATCGTCGCCACGAGCGTCCGTCTCGTGACGGTGCTGCTCGGCTGACCCCCGACAGCGGCGAGGGCGCGAGCGTCAGGAGGCGGCGCCGTCGTCCTCGCGGCGAGGGCGCTCGACGTCGCCCGCCTCGCCGCCCGCCTCGCCGGAATCCGGCGCGGCGGGACCGGCGGCCCCGCGGCCGGGGGCGGCGGGCTCGTCGGCGGGCTCGTCTTCTTCGACCTCCTCGACCGTGGCGCGCTGGGCACGGCGAAGGCTGATGCGGTCCAGGACGAGCGCGGTGATCGCCCCGAGCAGCACGCCCGCGGCGGCGAACATCACCATGAAGTAGCCGAAGACGGACTCCTGCGTGTAGTCCTTCGGCGCAGGGGCCGCGAAGGAGACGATGGCCGCCGCGATGATGCCGAGCACGCCTCCGGCCACGATGAACGGCACGTACCGCGGGGCGCGGCGAACGGAGATCTGGCGCTGGGGAGTCATGGAACAAGCCTACAGAGTGCGCAGGACGGCGGATGCCGGGCACCAGAGGGTGCCCGGCATCCGCCGTCGTTCGACGAGGAGGCCAAGAGACCTCAGCTCGGAGCGTCAGTGGCCGTCCGCGCCGCCCTGCGCCTCGACCTTCACCTCGTTGCCGTCCCGGTCCACGATCCTGCCGTCCTCGCAGCGGTCGCCGTCGCGGAGGCAGTCGACGACGGACTGCGGGATGACGCGGTCCGAGGCGGCGGCGAAGACCGAGGGATCGTGCTCGGGCGTTCCGCGCGTGAAGACGTTGAACACGAGGTTCAGCAGGACCGCCATGATCGCCGCGGAGCTGATGCCCGAGTCGAAGATGACCTGGAACCACGTCGGGAACTGGTGGTAGAACTCCTTGTTGATCACGGGGATCATGCCGAACGCGATCGATGCCGCGACGATGATCAGGTTCATGGTGTCCTTGTACTCGACCCTCGCGAGCGTCCGGATGCCCGAGGCCGCGACCGTGCCGAAGAGCACGATGCCGGCGCCGCCCAGGACCGGCGCGGGCACCGCCGCGACGACCCGGCCGAGCACGGGCAGGAGGCCCAGGACGAGCAGGACGACGCCGCCGGCGGCCACGGCGAAGCGGCTCTTGATCCCGGTCACGGCCACGAGGCCGACGTTCTGGGCAAACGCGCTCTGGGTGAAGGAGTTGAACACCGGCGCGACGGCCGAGGAGAGCATGTCCGCGCGCAGGCCGTTCGCGATGCGCTTCGCATCGACCTTCGTGCCGGCGATCTCGCCCACGGCGAGGATGTCCGCCGTCGTCTCCGTGAGGATCACGAGGACGACGATGAGCATCGAGATGACGGCGGCGGGCTCGAAGATGGGCAGGCCGAACGCGAACGGCTGCGGGAACGCGGCGATCGGCCCTGTGCCGACCTTCGAGAAGTCCGCCATGCCGAGCACGGTCGCGACGCCGGTCGCGATGGCCATGGCCAGGAGGATCGACAGGCGCGAGACGACGGCGTTGCCGAGCTTGCTCAGCAGCATGACGATCGCGAGCGTGAGCGCCGCGAGGCCGATGTTCTCGACGCTTCCATGGTTCGGCGCCGCGGCGTTGCCGCCGAGGGCCCAGTTCGCGGCGACCGGGGTGAGCGAGAGCCCGATCGAGGTGATGACGACGCCGGTGACGACCGGCGGAAAGAACCGGATGATCTTTGCGAAGAACGGCGCGATGGCGAGGCCGAGGAGCGAGGCCGCCATGACCGCGCCGAACACGGCCTGCAGGCCCCCGCCGCCGCTCACGATCGCGAGCATCGTCGCGACCGACGCGAACGACGTGCCCTGGACGAGCGGCAGCTGCGAGCCGAACCACCTGACGCCCACGGTCTGCAGGACGGTCGCGAGGCCGCCGATGAACAGGCAGGACGTGATGAGCAGGGCGATCTCCTGCCCGCCCAGCCCGGCGGCCGAGCCGACGATGAGCGGCGGCGCGATGATCCCGCCGTACATCGTCAGGACGTGCTGGAAGCCGTAGGCGAACGCCGTGCCGAGTGGCAGCTTCTCGTCTTCGGGGCGTGCCGCCTCGCTGCCAGTCTCGGCCGGCGCGGGCGCAGGGTGTCGGGACATAGCGGACCTCCTTGTCAGCTGTGGGATTCCGAGAGTGCGCAACGTGGTTCTGGGTGTGCGTCAGCGGCGCACGACGGCGGCGGGTCGCCACCGCCGTCGTGCGCTCGTGGCGCAGGAGTGCGGACCTGGCCGGTTCAGCAGAAGCCGGCGATGCCCTCCCACGCGTTCCCGGCGTCGGAGATCGACTCGCGCTGGAACGCGGCCTCGATGAGGCCGTACGGGCGGTCGGCCGCGTAGAAGACCTCGTTCGGGTTGTCGAGGCCGAACGGCGTGAGGTCGACGACGAAGTGGTGGTTGTTCGGCGCCGAGAAGCGGATCTCGTCGATCTCGGGGCGCGCGTCCAGGACCTTCTGCGCCATCTGGAAGAGCGTCTGCTGCAGGGCGTACGAGTAGCCCTCGGTGAAGCCCTCGAGCAGGAGCGCTTTGACGTCGTCGTACGCCTTGTTGAAGTCCACGGTGCCCGCCGCGATCGCGTCAGTGCTGTAGCGCCAGCGCGCCGTGACGTCGGTGGCCAGGATGCGGTCCGTCGTCTCGGCGAGGGTCGTGAAGCGGTCCTTCGGGTAGCCGACGAAGCCGGACTGGGTGGACTTGAGGACCGTGAGGTCGTTCAGGCCCGAGATGACCTGGATCGTGTCGCTGTCCTTGGTGACGACGGCGTTGCGCACCTCCTGGCCCTTGCGGACGAAGGCGTGGTCGTGCCCCTGGCCCCCGTCGCCACGGGTGGCGATCCGCTCCCACGCGTACTGCTCGGCCTCCCAGCGCCCGCCCGTGACCCACTCGAACTCGCCCGTGAAGTGGTTCGCGAGGCGGATGAGGAACTCCTCGGGGGAGCCGATGCCGTCGCGGGCGAACCCGTAGACGGTGTTCTTCTGCGTGTCGGTGGCCACGACGTGGGCGTTGTCGCCGTCGAAGTGCGCCGCGGCGAAGTCGCCGCGCAGCTGGGACGTGACGTTGAGGTCCGCGATCTCGTGGCGGTCGGTGTCGCGGGTGATCTTGACGACGCGGACCTCGGCCTTGCCGTACTGGTTCGGGCCCAGGACGATCTTGGTGTTCTTCTCAGACATCGTGAAACTAGCTCCCTCGGTACGTGGAATAGGCGAATGGACTGAGCAGGAGGGGCACGTGGTAGTGCTCCTCGCCCTCGTCGACCGTGAAGGTCAGCGATACCTCCGGGAAGAAGGTGTCCGTCCCGATGCCGGCGAAGTAGGCCGCCGTGTCGAACTGGAGGCGGTACACGCCGCTCGCCAGCCGCTCGGGGCCGAGGTCTTTCACCCGCCCGTCAGCATCGGTGGTGCCCGTGCCAATCTGGGACCATGCCTCGCCGTCGCGGGCGTAGAGTTCGACGGCGACACCTGCGGCGGGCTTCCCGGCCGCGGTATCCAGAATGTGGGTGGTCACATGGGAGACGCTCATGCGCTCAGGCTCCTCTCCAGGAGGCTCTGCTCCAAGCGCAGAACCGCGATCTCGCGCAGCTGCTCGGCGACGATCGGCTCCTCCTGCTCGGGCGTGTGCGCGAGGCGCTCGCGGAGCGCGGCGAGCATCTCGCCCGCGCTGCGGCCGGCGGCCCGGATCAGGAAGACATGTCCGAACTTCGTCTCATAGTCGCGGTTGCCCTCGGCCAGTGCCGTGATGGTCTCCTGGTCCTGCTGGTCGACGCCGGCCTGCTCGCTGCGGGACATGCCCGCCTCGGTCGTCGTGCCGGCGGCGCGTTCGCCGATGCGCGGATGGTGCGCGAGGGCGCCCTCGATCTCCTGGTGGGAGAAGGGCTCTGCGGCGGTCCGGGCATGCTTGAGGACGTCCTCGAGCGAGGCGAAGGGGCGCGCTTGGGCGATCTCGTCGACCCAGCGGTCGACGTCCAGACAGGGGCGGAGGAACTTCTTGGCGTCCTCGGCCGGGGCATTGTTGAACTGTTCAAGCGACATGGCTTGACTATTCCTCAATACTCAAATGCTGGCATCCACGGTGACGGCTATGCGGAACGTCGGTTTCTATTGGTTTCGCATCGTGGAACTGTTATTTCAGCATGTGCAAGTATTCTGGCCCACGTCGGGTGTGAGTGTCAACACGTGCGCGCGTTCTGGGATACACGATATTCGCCGAGAGGTGGGGTGTGGAACGCAGAGGTGGGGGTGTGGGACGCCGAGGTGGGGGTGTGGGACGCCGAGGTGGGGGAGTGGGACGCCGAGGTGGGGGAGTGGGACGCCGAGGTGGGGGAGTGGGACGCCGAGGTGGGGGTGTGGGTCGCCGAGGTGGGGGTGTCGGTCGCCGAGGTGGGGGCGTGAGACGCCGAGGTGGGGCATCGTGCCGTTGAGTCGTGGTGAAGCGCGACGGCGGGTGCGGTCGTCCGCGCGCGGCACCACTCGCCGTCGTCCGCCAGCCCTACGTCTGGTGAGCCTCCAGCATGTGCTGCCCGGGACCGCTTCTGCTGAGGGAATTCACTCAGCAGAAGCGGCTCAAGGCAGCAGTAACCACCGATTCAGACGTGAAAGTGGAGCGGTGGCTGTCAGGCGATGCCGCGGCCAGGGAACTCGATGTTGGGTGAGACGACCCCCATTTCGGCGCCCCGAGCCCCCATTTCGGCGGTCTATCCTCCCATCTCGGCGTCCCAAGCCCCCATCTCGGCGTTCTCAGACGCAGGGTGGGCCCCGGACTCTTGTCCGGGGCCCACGCGGGGTTTCAGGTCAGGGTCAGAGGCCCAGCCGCGTGCGGAGTGCGGCGACGTGGCCCTGGGCCTGGACGCCGTACTCGATCGACTCGATCTCGCCCTCCGGGGAGACGATCGCGGTCGAGCGCAGGATGCCCTCGACGACCTCGCCGCCCACGATCTTCTCGCCCCACGCGCCCCACTCCTTGGCGACGGCTGCGCCCTCGTCCGCGAGGAGCGGGAAGGTGAGCGCGAACTCGTCGGCGAACGCGGCGATCGCCTCGGCGCCGTCGGGGGAGATGCCCACGACGCTCACGCTGGCCGCGTTGAGCGCGTCGAGGCTGTCGCGGAAGTCGCACGCCTCGGTCGTGCACCCAGGGGTCGAGGCCTTCGGGTAGAAGTACACGACCACGCGGCGGCCCCGGTAGTCCTCGAGGGACACCTCGCGGCCGGCGGCGTCTGGGAGGGTGAAGCCGGGGGCCTGCTGGCCCGCGGTGAGCTTCGTCGTGACGGTCAAGGTTCCTCCTGGGATCAGGCGGTCCCGCGGCGGATCAGCTGGCCCTGGGGCTCCTCGAAGTCCACCTCGGTGCCGCGCACGAACGTGCGGCGAACCACGCCGGAGAGCGCCTTGCCCTGGTACGGCGTGATGTGGTTCTTGTGGTGCAGTCTGTCAGCATCGACGATGAAAGTCTCATCCGCGGCGAAGACGGCGAAGTCGGCGTCATACCCGGGCGCGAGGGTGCCCTTGCGCTGCAGGCGGGCGAGCTCGGCCGGCTTGCGGCCCATCCACTCGACGACCCGCTCGAGGCTGATCCCGCGGCGGCGGGCCTCGGTCCAGATGATCGACAGGCCCAGCTGGAGCGACGCGACGCCGCCCCAGGCCACGCCGAAGTCGCCGTTCTCGAGGTCCTTGAGGTCCACGGTGCTGGGGGAGTGGTCTGAGACGATGCAGTCGATGATGCCGTCCTCGAGCCCCTTCCACAGCAGCTCGCGGTTGGACGCCTCGCGGATGGGCGGGCAGCACTTGAACGCGGTGGCGCCGTTGGGGATCTCCTCGGCGAGCAGCGTGAGGTAGTGCGGGCACGTCTCGACGGTGAGCCTGACGCCGTCGCGCCTCGCCGAGGCGATCATCGGCAGGGCGTCCGACGACGAGAGGTGCAGGATGTGCGCCCGGGCGCCCGTCCAGCGCGCCCGCTCGATGACCTCGGCGATCGCGACGTTCTCCGCGCCGCGCGGGCGGGAGTGCAGGAAGCTCTCGTAGACATCGCCCTCGGGGTTCGGCGCGCGGTCGATCGCCCGCGAGTCCTCGGCGTGGACGATCATGAGCCCGTCGAACGAGGCGATCTCGGTGAGGTCCTTCTCGAGCTCCTCGACGTCGAGGTGCGGGAACTCGTCCACGCCCGAGTGCAGGAGGAAGCACTTGAAGCCGAACACGCCCTCGTCGTGCAGCGGGCGCAGGTCGCCCGTGTTCCCGGGGATCGCGCCGCCCCAGAAGCCGACGTCGACGAAGGACTGCGTCCGGGCCGCCGCCCGCTTCTGCTCGAGCGCGTCGACGTTGACGGTCGGCGGGATGCTGTTGAGCGGCATGTCGATGATGGTCGTGACGCCGCCGGCCGCCGCGGCCTTCGTGGCGGACGCGAAGCCCTCCCACTCGGTGCGGCCCGGCTCGTTCACGTGCACGTGCGAGTCGACGAGGCCGGGGAGGAGGGTCTCGTCCTCGGCCAGCTCGATGACCTCGCGGCCGGCCAGGCCGTTGCCCAGCGGCTCGAGCGCGACGATGCGCCCGTCCGTGATGCCCACCTCGCGGGGCGCGATGCCCGCCGTGGTCAGGACCCGCTGTCCGCGGATCACCAGGTCGAATTCGCGTGAAGCCTCGCCAGTGCTCATGTCGCCGGCTCCTTCCTTGTCTCACTGTCAACGATAGTTCCGGCCAGATCCGTTCCGATCCGGCGCAGGAGGGTGCGGGCCTCGCGGATGCACGTCGCGACATCGGGCTCGATGTCGGTCAGGGCGTGCACCGAGCGGAAGCCCACCGCGGCGCGGGCCGCGGGGTCCAGCTGGCTGCGGCCGCACACGGCCACGACGGGGACGCCGAGCGCTGCGGCCTCGGCGGCGACGCCCACGGGCGCCTTCCCGGAGAGCGACTGCGCGTCGAGGCTCCCCTCGCCCGTGACGACGAGCGCCGCACCGTCGATCGCCTCGCGCAGGCCGGTGAACTCGACGACGACGTCGATCCCGCGCCGCCGCGCGGCGCCGAGCGCGAGGGCCGCGTAGCCGACGCCGCCGGCCGCGCCGGCCCCGGGGGCGTCCTTCGCCCGGACCGCGGCGGCGCCCATCGCCGCGCCCAGCACCTCGGCGAAGCGGGAGAGGGCCGCGTCGAGCTCGGCGACATCAGACGGCGTCGCCCCCTTCTGCGGGCCGAACACCGCGGCGGCGCCGCGCTCGCCCAGGAGAGGGTTGTCGACGTCGGCCGCCAGCGTCAGGGTGGCCGAGTCGAGCCGCTCGTCGAGGTCGGACAGGTCCGCCTCGGCGATCCGCGCGAGGGCCGCGCCGCCGAGCGGGAGCTCCGTGCCGGCGTCGTCCGTGAAGCGCGCGCCGAGACCCGCGAGCATGCCCGCGCCGCCGTCCGTGCACGCGCTCCCGCCGACGCCGAGGACGATGTCGCGGCAGCCGGCGTCGAGCGCGGCGCGGATGAGCTGGCCCGTGCCGAGGCTCGTGGCGCCCTTCGCGTCGGGGACGCCGCCGGGGAGGACGTCGAGGCCCGAGGCGGCGGCCATCTCGATCACGGCCCGGGTGCCCCTGACGGCGAACTCGGCGGTGAGCGTCCGGCCGGTGGGGCCGGCGACGGCGGCCCGGCGCGGGGAGAACCCCGCGCCGAGCGCCGCGCTCACGGTGCCCTCGCCGCCGTCGGCCACGGGGACCAGGACGAGCTCGGCCTCGGGGAGGACCGCGCGGATGCCGTCCGCGAGCGCCTCGGCGACCTCGGCGGCCGTGAGGGAGCCCTTGAACTTGTCCGGGGCGAGGACGATCTTCATCGGTTCCGCGTCCTTCGGCCGACTAGTCGAGCAGGGCGACGATCGCGGTCGGGGCGTCCTCGCGGCGCGCCGCGAGCTCCTCGAACTCGGTCACGTTGTCCAGCTCGGTGCCCATCGAGATGTTCGTGACGCGCTCGAGGATCGCCTCGACCACGACCGGCACCTTGTACTCCGCCATGAGGGCGCGGGCCTTCTCGAAGGCCGGGCCCAGGTCGTCCGGGTGCTCGACGCGGATCGCCTTGCAGCCCAGGCCCTCGGCCACCTTGACGTGGTCCACGCCGTAGCCGGCGGCGGTGCCGGTACCCGGCTCCGAGTTGATGTTCTCGAACGCGAGCGAGACGTGGTAGTCCATCTCGAAGCCGCGCTGCGACTGGCGGATGAGGCCCAGGTACGAGTTGTTCACGACGACGTGGATGTACGGCAGCTGGAACTGCGCGCCGACGGCCAGCTCTTCGATCATGAACTGGAAGTCGTAGTCCCCCGAGAGCGCCACGACCGTCTCGCCGGGCTTGCCGCGCACGACGCCGAGGGCCGCCGGGCCCGTCCAGCCGAGCGGGCCGGCCTGGCCGGCGTTGATCCATTTGCGCGGGCCGAAGACGTGCAGGAGCTGCGCGCCGGCGATCTGCGACAGGCCGATCGTCGTGACGTAGGTCGTCTCCGGGCCGAAGGCCTTGTTCATCTCCTCGTAGACGCGGAACGGCTTCATGGGCACGTTGTCGTAGTGCGTCTTGCGCTGGAGCCGGCCGCGCTTGTCCTGGGCGGACTCGGCCCAGGCCGTGTAGTCCGGCAGCGAGCCGGCGGCCCGGCGCTCGCGGGCGACCTCGAGGATCGCGTCCAGGAACGCGCCCGCGTCCGAGACGATGCCGAAGTCGGGGGAGAATACGCGGCCGATCTGGGTTGGCTCGATGTCCACGTGCACGAAGGTGCGGCCCTCGGTGTACTTGTCGACCGAGCCCGTGTGGCGGTTGGCCCAGCGGTTGCCGATGCCGATCACGAAGTCGGACTCGAGGAACGTCGCGTTGCCGTACTTGTGCGAGGTCTGCAGGCCGACCATGCCGGCCATGAGGCGGTGGTCGTCCGGGATCGCGCCCCAGCCCATGAGGGTGGGGACCACGGGCACGTTGAGCGTCTCGGCCAGCTCCACGAGCTGGTCCGCGGCGTCGGCGTTGATGATGCCGCCGCCGGCCACGATGAGCGGGCGCTCCGCGGCGGTGAGCATGTCGAGGGCCTTCTCGGCCTGCCTGCGCGTGGCGCGGGGCTTCTCGACCGGGAGCGGCTCGTAGGCGTCGATGTCGAACTCGATCTGGGCCATCTGCACGTCGAACGGCAGGTCCAGGAGCACGGGGCCGGGGCGGCCGGAGCGCATGAGCTGGAAGGCCTTCTGCACGGCGCCCGGGACCTGGCCCGGCTCGAGGATGGTCATGGCCATCTTGGTCAGCGGCTTGGCGATGGACTCGATGTCCACGGCCTGGAAGTCCTCCTTGTGCAGCTTCGCGACGGGCGCCTGGCCCGTGAAGCACAGCATGGGGATGGAGTCCGCCTGGGCCGCGTAGAGGCCCGTGATCATGTCCGTGCCCGCCGGGCCCGAGGTGCCGAGGCACACGCCGATGTTGCCGGCCTTCGCGCGGGAGTAGCCGTCCGCCATGTGCGAGGCGCCCTCCACGTGGCGGGCGAGCGTGTGGCGGATACCGCCGTGGGCCCTCATGGCCGAGTAGAGGGGGTTGATCGCGGCGCCGGGCAGGCCGAAGGCCTCGGTGGCGCCCTCCTTCTCGAGGATCGCCACGATCGCGTCGACAGTGCGCATCTTTGCCATTGCCGGTGCTCCTTTTAAGTGTGGGGTGGGTGGGGCGCTAGGCCCTAGTTCTTGCCGGACAGCCGGTCTTTGCCGGAAAGCTCGGCGGTGAGCTTGAAGAGGCCCGAGTGGTCGAGGCCGCCGTCGCCGCGGGCGACGAGGGCGGCGACGAGCTGGGCGACGGCGGAGCCGAGCGGGACGACGACGCCGGCCTCGCGGGCGGCGGAGGTCACGATGCCGAGGTCCTTGTTGTGCAGGGCCAGCCGGAAGCCGGGATCGAAGTTGCGGTCCAGCATCTTCTGGCCCTTCTGGTCCAGGACCTTCGAGCCGGCGAGGCCGCCGCCGAGGACCTTGAGCGCGGCGTCCGTGTCGACGCCGTAGGCCTCGAGGAACACGATGGCCTCGGACAGGGCCTGGATGTTGACGGCAACGATGAGCTGGTTCGCGGCCTTGACCGTCTGGCCGGAGCCGGAGGGGCCGACATGGACGATGGTCCTGCCGACGGCCTCCAGGACCGGCAGGGCGGCGTCGAAGTCGGCCTTCTCGCCGCCGACCATGATGGACAGGACGCCGTCGATCGCGCCCTGCTCGCCGCCGGAGACGGGGGCATCGAGGGGGCGGAGGCCGGCCTCGCGGGCCTGGGCGGCGAGGCGCGCAGCGACGTCGGGACGGATCGAGGAGGCGTCGATCCACAGGGCGCCCTGGGGGGCGTGGGCGAAGACGCCCGCCTCGCCGGTCACGACGCTCTCGACGTCCGGCGAGTCCGGGACCATCGTGATGACGACCTCGGCGTCCTTGACGGCCTCGGCGATGCTCGCGGCGCCCTTGCCGCCCTCGGCGACGAGCTTGGTGATCTTGTCCTCGCTGCGGTTGTAGCCCGTGACCGTGTGGCCGGCCTTGACGAGGTTGATGGCCATGGGAAGGCCCATGATGCCGAGACCGATGACTGCAACGTTGCTCATGGTGTTCTCCTGCGAAGTCTGTGGAAAGGGGCTGCTGGTGTCCAGGGCTCAGCCGGCGACCGGGCGGATGGCCCAGGCGAACGCCTCGGCCTGCGGGGCCTTGTACTCGAGGCCGATGTAGCCGGAGTAGCCGAGCTCCCGGGAACGGGAGATCCACTCGCCGAGGGGGAGCTGGCCGGAGCCGGGGGCGCCGCGGCCCGGGTTGTCGGCGATCTGGATGTGTCCGAAGTCCTTGGCGTGCTCCTCGATGACGGCCGCGACGTCGTCGCCGTTGACGGCGAGGTGATAGAAGTCGGCGAGCAGCCGGATGTTCTCGGCCCCGGCCTCGCGCACCCGGCCGATGACGTCGATCGCGTCGGCCGCGGTCTTGAGCGGATAGGCAGCGGTGCCGGAGACGGGCTCGAGGAGCACCGTGCCGCCGACCTTCGCCACGCCCCGAGCGGCCGCGACCAGGTTCCTCAGGCCGAGCTCGTCCTGCGCCTCGGGCGTGGAGCCCTCGAGCCGGTTGCCGTAGAGCGCGTTGAAGGCCTTCGTGCCGGTTCGCTCGGCGATGCCCACGACGACGTCGATGTTGTCGGCGAACTCCGCCTCGCGGCCGGTCCAGGACACGAGCCCGCGGTCGCCGCCCGGCATGTCCCCGGCGAAGAAGTTCAGGCCGCTCAGCTGCACGCCCGCCGCCTGGATGGCGACGACGAACGCGTCCACGTCCTTGTCCGCGGGGACGGCCTCGGCGAACGGCCACCAGAACTCGACGGCGTCGAAGCCCGCGGCCTTGGCAGCGGCCGGGCGCTCGAGCAGGGGCAGCTCGGTGAGGAGGATGGAACAGTTCACCGTGTACGTCATCGTCGGTCCCTCTCGTCGATTTCCTGATTCCAAATCGTGGAAGAAAACTTTCTCTTGATGAAAGTGTAGGGGAGTGGTCCGAAGGGGTCAACCCACGCGGGATACCAGAAGCCGGGAATGGCCGGGCCCTGCCCGGCGAGGTCGACGGCGTCGAACGGCTCGGGACGCTCGTTCGCTCGCCGCACCGCCCGGCTCCGGCCCGGGCCCGCCAAGACTGGTTGATCGCCCCGGAACGGGGCAGGATGGGGACATGGCGAGGTACACAGCGATGGAGCATGCATCCAGCCGGGACCCGCACGACTGGGGGCGGGCCATGGCGGTTGCCCTGAACCGGCTGCTCGACGCGGCGCGGGAGGACAGGAACTACGTGGGCCACGAGCACCTGCTCGGCGAGGACCTCACGATGCGGATCGAGGCCGAGGACGACGGCGCGACCGTCCACCTCGCGTGGGAGCCCGTCGTGGCGGACGACGGCGGCGGCGCACCCGGCGCGGGGGAGGTCGCCGATGCCGACGTCGACGTCTCGGTCGAGGAGGCGATCGAGGGCTCAGGCCGAGGCGGCTGAGCCGGCGCGAGCCCGCCGGGCTGTCGTGCCTTGGCGGATCTTGCGGATGCCTTGTCACTTTCTGGGGGCGCCCTTGAAACTGTCGTGACAGAGTGGAGCCCGGACGGGACAGCGGGGAGGCCGGCCCGGTGGCGGCACTGTTGGGGGGAATGACGTGGTTTCAGATACACGCTCGGCGAGCGACGTTCCCGGACCGCGGCTGCGGCCGCGTCAGCCCCGGACCGCTCCCTCGACCCGCCTGCTGTGGGTGCTCCTCGCAGTCGTCATCGCGTTCCCCGCCGCGGTCGCCGTCGGCCTGACGACGGATCCTGGGAGCGACCTCTCGATGGACATCGGCGACTCGGCGGAGCTCGTCGCCGTCCTGGCCGCCCTCGCGGCGTGCATCTACGCCGCCCGACGGCGGCGCGCCGAGAACCGGCGTGCGTGGATCCTCATGTCAGTGACCATGCTCATCTCATCCTCGGCGCTCTCCCTGTGGATGTACTACGGCCAGACGCTCGACCACCAGTACCCCTTTCCGTCGCTCGCCGACATCGGCTTCATCGGCTACTCGATTCCCGCGGCCGCGGCCCTGCTCTCCTTCCGCCGGCCCTCCGCGTCCCCGGTGGCCTTCGCGCGGTCGATGCTCGACGCAGCCGTCATCGCCGTCTCGGTGCTCTTCGTCAGCTGGACCACCGTGCTGGGCAGCGTCTACCGGGACCAGAGCGCTGACACCCTCACGTATCTCACCGGGCTCGGCTTCCCGATCGCCGACGCCGTGATGGTCTCGCTCGTCCTCGTGCTCACGATGCGGTCGGCCCCAGGAGAGCGGCTTCCGTGGTTCTGCCTTTCTGGCGGCCTCTTCGTCCTTGCGATCACGGACAGCATCTACGTCAAGCTGACCCTTGAAGGGGTCACCGGCATCAACGGCTCGCCCCTCGCCGCCGGATGGGTCCTGGCCTACCTTCTCATCGCCTTCGCCGCCGTGGTCCCCGAGACGATCTCGTGGACCCGCGACAGCCGCGCCTTCCGGCTGGCCCTCGAGATGCTCCCGTACGCGCCCGTCGCCGGCGCCATCGTCCTGGCGGGCAGCGGCGCGACCGCCGGGGACCCAGTCCTGCTGATCATCGGGGCCCTGCTGCTCGTCCTCGTCGTGGGCCGCCAGCTGCTCATCGTGCTTGAGAACGTGACCCTGACCAGGGGGCTCGAGGACAAGGTGGAGGAGCGCACCGTCGAGCTGCTCGCCACGCGGGAGGAGGCGCTTGAGTCCACGCGGCTCAAGTCCGAGTTCCTGGCCACGATGAGCCACGAGATCCGCACGCCCATGAACGGCGTCGTCGGGCTCACCGCCCTCCTGCTCGACACGCCCCTCGACGAGCGCCAGCGCAGGTACGCCGAGGGCGTGGGCCGGGCAGGGGAGTCCCTGCTCTCCCTGATCAACGACATCCTCGACTTCTCGAAGCTCGAGGCGGGCAAGGTAGTGCTCGATCTCGCGCCCTTCGATCCGCGCGCCCTGGTCGAGGGGGTGGCCGCCCTCGTCGCGGAGAGCGCGCAAGCCAAGCGGCTCGAGCTCATCGCCTACTGCCACCCCGACGTGCCCGCGCGGCTCGTGGGCGACGCAGGCCGCATCCGGCAGATCCTTCTCAACCTGGCCTCGAACGCCGTCAAGTTCACCCCCCGCGGTGAGGTGGTCCTGCGCATCACGGTGCCCCGGCACTACGGGGAGTCGGCGCAGGTGCGGTTCGAGGTCCGGGACACTGGGATCGGCATCCCGCGGTCGGACCAGGCCAGGATCTTCGACTCCTTCGCCCAGGGCGACGCCTCGACGACCCGCCGCTACGGCGGGACTGGTCTCGGCCTGGCCATCTCGCGCAAGCTCGCGGAGGCGATGGGAGGCGAGATCGGCGTCAGCAGTGAGTCTGGGCAGGGCAGCGAGTTCTGGTTCTCCCTCCCTCTGCCCGTCGCCGAGGCCGCGGAGGAGGCCGCTCCTCCACGCCCAGACCTTCTGGTCGGGCTCAGGGCCCTCGTCGTGGACGACAACGCCACGAACCGCATGCTCCTCGAGACGTACCTCGGGTCATGGGGACTGGCCGTCGAGTCCGTCCCGGATGCCCCGCAGGCCCTCGAGCTAGCGCACGCTGCGGCCGAGGCCGGCCGACCCTTCGACCTCGGGCTCTTGGACCTGTGCATGCCAGGCATGAACGGGCTCGAGCTCGCGAGGGAGATGAGCACCGACAGCCTGCTCGAGGGGACGCGCCTCATCCTCCTGAGCTCCGACAGCGAGGTGGACAGGGCCGAGCTCGGCCACGCGGGGGTGCGCGAGTGGCTCCTCAAGCCGATCCGCGGCTCCCAGCTCTACGACAGCCTCATGCACGTCGTCTCGCCCCCGGCCGCCGCGGCCGCCCCGCAGCCAGCCAGGACGAGCCCCCGGTCCGATCCCGGCGTGCGGCGCAGGGGCCGCGTGCTCGTCGTCGAGGACAACGAGGTCAATCAGCTCGTGGCACGGGACATGGCGACCAAGCTCGGCTACGACGTCGACGTCGTCGCCGACGGCGTGCAGGCCCTCGAAGCCACCGAGCGGACCGCATATTCGGTCGTGCTCATGGATTGCCATATGCCCGTCATGGACGGCTTCGCGGCCACCCGGGCCATCCGGGAGCGCGGCGGGCGGCACGCGTCCCTGCCCATCATCGCCATGACGGCCGGCGCGATGGCCGAGGACCGGGAACGGTGCCTCGCCGTCGGGATGGACGACTTCCTCCCCAAGCCCGTCGACTTCGACAACCTCGAGCACGTGCTCGCCGTCTGGACGGACCGGGCGGCGCGGCACAACCACGAACCTCATGAGGCCCACGAGCCTCATGAGGCCGCCGTGCCGGCGCTGGCCCTGACGGGGGCGGCCGTCGCGGCGGTCCTCGATCCGGACCGGATCGCAGTGCTCCGCAGCCTCGGCCCCGACGATGGGCGCGGCCTGCTCCCCGCCGCCGCCGAGGCGTTCCGCCGCGAGGCCGAGGCGGGACTGCAGGAGCTGCGGGCAGCGGCGGACGACGGCGGGGGCGAGCGCCTTCAGCGCGCCGCGCACCGGCTCAAGGGCTCCGCCGCCAACATCGGCGCGACACAGGCCGCGGCCCTGTGCGCCGAACTCGAGGGAATCGGCCGGTCGGGGGGAGCCCCGGACGGCGCCCTGCTCGACAGGCTCGACGCCGAGCTTGCGGCCGTCGACGCGGCGTTGGAAGACGCGGTGCGGGACAAGGACCACGGGGACCAGGAGGCAGGACCGTGAAGGTGCTCGTCGCCGACGACGACCCCGGCTCGCTGCTCGTGGCCCGGGCCGCCGTCGAGCGCCCCGGCCACGAATGCCTCGTGGCCTCCGACGGGGACTCGGCGTGGGAGATGTTCCAGCGGCACGCGCCCCAGGCGGTCGTGACAGACCTCATGATGCCCGGCATGGACGGTCTCGAGCTGTGCCGCGCCATCCGCGCCCACGGCCGGGACGCCTACACCTACGTCATCGTGCTGACCTCGCTCGACGCCGAGGAAGACGTGCTCGCCGGCCTCCGGGCCGGCGCCGACGACTACGTGGCCAAGCCCCTCGACCCCTTCGTCCTGCACTCGCGCCTCCTCGTCGCCCAGCGCGTCACGAGCCTGCACGCCCAGCTCGCCCGCTACCGCGCGGTCCTCTCCGAGCAGGCCCGGACCGACCCCCTCACGGGCCTGCCGAACCGGCTCAAGCTCACCGAGGACCTCGAAGCGCTGCACGAACGCGCCGAACGCTACGGCCAGACCTACGCCCTGGCGATGTGCGACGTCGACAACTTCAAGGGCTACAACGACACCTACGGGCACCCGGCCGGCGACCGCGTGCTGCAGGAGGTCGCGGCCGCCCTCGCCGGCAGCAGCCGCAGGGCCGACGGCGTGTACCGCTTCGGCGGGGAGGAGTTCCTCCTCGTCCTGCCGAACCAGACGTGGGTGGGGGCCGAGGCCGCGGCCCAGCGCGCCCGCACCGCGGTCGAGGACCTTGCAATCGAGCACTCCGGCGGCCCGGCCGGCGTCGTCACTGTGAGCGCGGGCGTCGCGGCCTTCACCGACGGCCACCGCCCCGACCTCGATACGATGCTCGCGGCGGCGGACAAGGCCCTGTACGCCGCGAAGGCCGGGGGCCGGAACCGCGTGGTCCTGAGCTCTTGAAGGCCCGCCGGTGCGGTGGGACGGTGGAGCGCATGGGACGGCTCATCATCCAGGACTTCGTGACCGTGGACGGCTTCGCCGCCGACACGGGCGGGAACTTTACCTTCTACGAGAAGCTCGAGACCAGGATGGACGAATTCGCGGCCAACCAGCTCGCGTGGGTCGAGGGGCTCGAGGCGATGGTGATTGGCCGCAACACGTACCTGATGTTCGCCGAGTACTGGCCTGGGGCCACGGCGGAGCAGGACGTCCTCGCGCCTGCCCTCAACGCCTTGGACCGGCACGTGTTCTCCTCGACCCTTGAGGCCGCACCCTGGGGCGAGGACGAGCCCGCGGTCCTCGAGCGCGGCGACGCCGTCGAGGCCATCCGGCGGATCAAGGCCGAGGCGGAGCGCGACATCGTGCTCTGGGGGAGCCTGCGCCTCGGGAAGTCGCTCCTGAGGGCCGGGGAGGTCGATGAGGTGCGCCTCGTGGTGCTGCCGGTCGCACTCGGGGAAGGGATCGGCGTCTTCCCGCCGGCCGGGGACGGGGCGCTCCTGCGGCTGGGCTCGGCCCGGACGTACGACGACGGGCTCGTCGAGCTGGTCTATGACGTGCGGCCGGCGGGCTGAGTCGGCTGGCGTTGCGGGACCGGGGAATGGCGACCGAGGAGGACGTCCGCGAGCTGTGCCTCGCGCTGCCCGGAGTCACGGAGGGGCCGAGCTGGGGCCAGCCCGCCTGGTTCGGCAGGACGCTGTTCGCGCGGATCTGGGAGCCGGGGGTCGTGACGCTCAAGACCGAGGAGCGCGAGGCGCTTGCCGGCACCGACCCCGAGACGTTCTGGTGGACGCCGCACCACGAGCGCTCGCCGCTCCTCGTGCTCGTCCGGCTCGAGCGGATCGCCCGCGACGAGCTCGCGGAGATGGTCGGGGAGTCGTACCGGATTGCGGGCGGGCCGGAGCGCTGAGGGCTCGGGGTTAAAGTCCCCCGCCCCCGGCGTTGCGCGACCTCGGGTGGGAGGGCGGGTTTCGACAGGCAGGTGGGTACGACGGCGCCGGGCGGCTCAGTGCCAGGCCGCCCAGCGCCGTCGTGCTGGTGGGCGCCTCTCAGGTGAGGCGGATCTGGCGGTTGACATCCTTGTAGAGGAGGTACCGGAAGGGCCCGGGGCCGCCCGCGTAGCAGGCCTGCGGGCAGAAGGCGCGCAGCCACATGAAGTCGCCCGCCTCGACCTCGACCCAGTCGTCGTTGAGGCGGTAGACGGCCTTACCCTCGAGCACGAAGAGCCCGTGCTCCATGACGTGCGTCTCGGCGAACGGGATCACGCCGCCGGGCTGGAACGTCACGATGTTCACGTGCATGTCGTGCGCGAGATCGTTGGGGTCCACGAAGCGGGTCGTGGCCCAGGCGCCGTTCACGTTCGGCATGGGGGTCGGCTCGACGTCCTTGTCCGAGGTCACGAAGCTCTTGGCCTCGTAGCCCTCGAGCCGCTCGTACGCCTTGCGGATCCACTGGAACGAGGCGATGTCCTGGGAATCGTTGGCCACCGACCAGTCCGCGCCGGCCGCGAGGTACGCGTAGCCGCCCTCCTCGAGGCGATGCGTCTCACCCTCGAGCGTGAGCGTGAGCTCGCCCTTGGTCAGGAACACGACGCCCTCGACGCCGGCCTCCGGCTCGGGCTTCGTGGAGCCGCCGCCGGGGCGCACCTCGACGATGAGCTGGCTGAACGTGGTCGCGAAGCCCGCGATGGGGCGGGCGATGATCCACGAGCGGGTGTTCTCCCAGCCGGGGAGGTTGGACGTGACGATGTCCCGCAGCACGCCCTTGGGGATGACCGTGTATGCCTCCTTGACGATCGCGCGATCGGTCAGGATCTGAGTCTGCGGCGGCAGCCCGCCCTCGGGGTAGAAGTAGCCCATCAGTGCCCTCCTTAGGACGTGTAGGTGTTCGCCGCAAGCGCGGCGGTGTTGTTGATCGGGGCCAGACGCGGGTGCGCGAGGCGGGTGAGCTCGGCCTCGTCCAGGCCGGTGAGGGCGCGGACCTCCTCCGCGGAGGCGGCGCCGCACTGGACGCCGCGGAGCACGAACGCCGCGAGCGCGCGGGCCGTGGCCGGCTCGTCGAGGACGGCGCCGACGGTCTGCTGGACGTAGTTCCGCAGGCGCTCCGTGGCCTTGGAGAGGCCCTCGCGATAGAACGCGTAGGTCGCGATGTACCGCGTGGGCAGCTGGTGCGCGTGCAGGTCCCAGCCCTGGTAGAAGCCGCGCTCGAGGGAGCGGCGCACGAGCCGCGCGTGCAGGGCCCACGCCTCCTCGCGCTGGGCAGCGTCCCCGACCGGGAGGATGTTGGTCGAGCCGTCCGACAGGCGGATGCCCGTCCCGGCCACGGCCAGCTGCATGACCTCCTTGGCGAAGTCCGCGGCCGGGTGCTCCATGGACTGGTGCGCCGCGGCGATCTGGAGCGACGCCGAATAGTCGTACGTGCCGTAGTGCAGGGCCGTGATGCGACCGTCCGCCTTGTGCGGCAGCTGGGCCACGGGGTGGCTCCCGTCCGCCCCGATGATGAGCTGCGGCGTCTCGACCTGGACCTCGAAGCCGAGCCGGCCGGGGCGCAGGCCGAGCGAGGACTCGAGGCGCTCGACGGCGTAGACCATCGCCTCGACCTGCTCGACCGTGCTCACCTTGGGAAGGGTCAGGATCAGGCCCTCCGGAAGCCCGGCCAGGCCCGCCTCGCCGCCGGCCTCGAGCAGCCGGGAGACGAAGAGCTCGAGCGTTCGGAGGCCGCGGCGGCGGGTGGCCTCCTCGAAGCATTTGAACCGGATCCCGGCGAACGGGGGAGCGGTGCCGGCCGCGACCGCGGCGGCGAGCTGCTCCGCCGCCCGCACGGCCTCGGCGTCCTCCGTCGCGTCCGGGTCGCCGCCGGCCTTGGCCGCGCGGCCCGGCGCGAGGTAGCCGTCCTCGAAGTCGATCCGCAGGTCCTCGATCGGCTCGGCGCGCAGCTTGGTCTCGACGCGCGGGGCCACCTCCGCCGCGAGCTCGGGGGAGAGGCCCACGAGCCGGGCGAGCCGCTCGATCCCGCCGGCCTCGTCGGCCGCGGCGAGGGCGGCCTCGCCCCACTCCTTCGCGAGGGACGGGGTGAAGCGGTCCGCCGGGACGTACACGGTGTGGACGGGCTGGCGGGTGCCGGCGTCGCCCGGGTAGCCGTCGGCGAGCAGGCGGTCGGTGTCCCGCAGACGGGAGTCGATCCGCTCGTAGTCGCCGTCGCCGAAGACCGGTGCGGGGAGGGAACCGCTCATCAGCCCACCAGCTCGTAGGCGGGGGTCGTGAGGAAGTCGGTGTAGTCCTCGGAGAGGCAGATGTCCGCGATGAGGCGGCTGGCCGGCTCGTAGTACGCCGCGAACGCCTCGGCGTCGACCTCGCCGCGCAGGCGGTCGGTCTCCTCCTCGAGGATCATCCCGACCAGCTCGCGGGTCACGGTGTTGCCCGTGTCCGTCAGGACGACCTCGTTGTGGATCTGCTGCCAGACCTGGGAGCGGGAGATCTCGGCGGTCGCGGCATCCTCCATGAGGTTGTGGATCGCGACGGCGCCGTTGCCCGAGAGCCACACGGCCGTGTACGCGACGGCGACGTAGAGGTTGAGCCGCAGGCCCGCCTCGGTTGCCTCGCCCGAGGCGGAGGAGACGTCGAGGAGCTGCTCGGCGGTCACGTGCACCTCGGGGCGCTGGCGGTCCACCTGGTTCGGGCGGTCGCCGAGCACCGAGTCGAAGACCTCGCGGCACGTTGGCACGAGGTCCGGGTGCGCGACCCACGAGCCGTCGAAGCCGTCGTTGGCCTCGCGCGTCTTGTCGGCGCGGACCTTCTCGATGGCCGCGGCCGTGATCTCCGGCTCCTTGCGGTTCGGGATGAACGCGGCCATGCCGCCCATCGCAAACGCGCCGCGGGCGTGGCAGGTCTTCACGAGCAGCTCGGTGTAGGCCCGCATGAACGGCGCCGTCATGGCCACCGACGCGCGGTCGGGCAGGGTGAACTGCTCGCCCGCGTCGCGGAAGTACTTGATGATGCTGAAGAGGTAGTCCCAGCGGCCCGCGTTGAGGCCCGAGGCGTGGTCGCGGAGCTCGTAGAGGATCTCGTCCATCTCGAACGCGGCCGGGATGGTCTCGATGAGCACTGTCGCGCGGATCGTGCCCTGCGGGATGCCGAGGTAGTCCTGGGCGAACACGAAGACGTCGTTCCAGAGCCGGGCCTCGAGGTGGCTCTCCATCTTCGGCAGGTAGTAGTACGGGCCCCGGCCCGAGTCGATGAGGATCTTGGCGGTGTGGAAGAAGTGCAGGCCGAAGTCCACGAGCCCGCCGACGGCCGGCTCGCCGTCGATCAGGACGTGGCGCTCCTCCATGTGCCAGCCGCGCGGGCGGGTGACGACGACGGCGAGCGGCGCGTCGGTGCGCAGGCGGTACTCTTTGCCCTCGGGCGAGGTGTAGGAGAGCGTGCCGAGCGCCCCGTCGCGGAGGTTGAGCACGGCGTCCACCACGTTGGCCCAGTGCGGGCTCGCGGCGTCCTCCATGTCGGCGAGCCAGATCTTGGCGCCCGAGTTGAGCGCGTTGATGGCCATCTTGGCCGGGCTCGCCGGCCCGGTCATCTCGACGCGGCGGTCCGCGAGGGCCTCCGGCGCGGGCGCGACCTTCCAGTCCCCGGCGCGGACGTCCGCGGTCTCCGGGAGGAAGTCGAGCCTCCCCGTGCGGGCGGCCTCGGCGCGGCGCTCCTTGCGGGCCGCGAGCCGGGCGTTGCGCTCGCCGGCGAAGCGCCGGTGCAGCTCCTCGACGAAGGCGAGGGCGTCGTCGGTGAGGATCTCCTCCGCGCGCGCCACCGGCGCGGCGTCGGTCACGGTGATGGCCATGCCATCCTCCTTCTCTTCTCCCGGAGGCCGGTTTCCCGTTCCGGACGATCAGTGGGCCTTGGGGGTGACTTAGGCGTTGGCCGCCGCGACGATGGCTGCGGCCACGTCCTGGGCAACGTGGGGATCGAAGACGCTCGGGATGATGAAGCTCGGGTTGAGCTCGTCGTCGCTCACCCGGGCGGCGATGGCACGGGCAGCCGCCACCAGCATCGCAGGGGTGATCTCGGCCACGCCAGCGTCGAGGAGGCCGCGGAAGACGCCCGGGAACGCGAGGACGTTGTTGATCTGGTTCGGGAAGTCGCTGCGGCCCGTCGCGACGACGGCGGCGTGCTCGGCGGCGGCGATCGGGTCCGTCTCCGGGTCGGGGTTGGCCATCGCGAAGACGATCGCGTTCTCGGCCATCGTGGCGACCTGCTCGGGGCCGAACAGGTTCGGGGCGGAGACGCCGATGAAGACGTCCGAGCCCTTGAGCGCCTCGTGGAGCGTGCCCGAGAACGACTCGGGGTTCGTGTTCTCGGCGATCCAGATGCGGTGCGCGTCGGTGAGCTCGAGGCCCTTGTGGATCGCGCCCTTGCGGTCGCACGCGATGATGTTCTTCGCGCCCTGGGCGAGGAGGAGCTGGATGATCGCGTTGCCGGCCGCGCCGACGCCCGAGACGACGATGCGGACGTCCTCGATCTTCTTCTCGACGATCTTGAGCGCATTGACGAGGGCCGCGAGGGTCACGATCGCGGTGCCGTGCTGGTCGTCGTGGAAGACCGGGATGTCGAGCTCCTCGCGGAGGCGGTTCTCGATCTCGAAGCAGCGCGGGGCCGCGATGTCCTCGAGGTTCACTCCGCCGTAGACGGGGGCGAGGGCCTTGACGATCTTGATGATCTCCTCGGTGTCCTGCGTGTCGAGGCACACGGGCCACGCATCGACGTTCGCGAACTGCTTGAAGAGGGCGGCCTTGCCCTCCATGACGGGCAGCGCGGCCGCGGGGCCGATGTTGCCGAGGCCGAGCACGGCGGAGCCGTCGGTGACGACGGCGACCGTGTTGCGCTTGACCGTCAGGCGGCGGGCGTCCTCGGGGTTCTCCGCGATGGCGAGGCACACGCGGGCGACACCGGGGGTGTAGGCGCGCGAGAGGTCGTCGCGGTTGCGCAGGGCCACCTTGGGGACGACCTCGAGCTTGCCGCCGAGGTGCATGAGGAACGTGCGGTCGGAGACCTTGCGCACGTTCACGCCCTCGAGCGCCTCGAGGGCCGCGGCGACGTCGCCGGCGTGCTGCTCGGAGGTCGTGTTGCACGTGATGTCCACGACGAGCTCGTCGTGGTGCGACTCGCTGATGTCCAAGGCGGTCACGGGGGCGCCGGCCGCGGCGACCGCGGCGGCGAGCTCGCTCGTGATGCTGATGCGGCTCGGTGCGCCGACGCGGAGAGTGATGGAGTTGCCGGGGCTGGGACTCGCCATTGAATCGTCCTTACGTCGGGAGGCGTCCGCCTCGAATATTTTCCGTACTACGGATATTATTCTCTACATCTTGGAAATTTCAAGTCCTCCCGTTGCGGCTGCAGCCTGTGCGACGGGGCGGGCCTGCTGTATCGTGGAAACGCCGCAGGTTTCCGGGATGCGGATAAATTTTGCCGGAGAGATCCCGCAGACCCCCAGGAGGGAACATGGCAGAGAAGGCATCGGGCGGCGTCCAGTCCGTCGAGCGGGTCTTCGAGCTCCTCGAGCTCATCACCGACGCGGGCGGGGATGTCACCCTCAGCGAGCTGTCGTCGTCGACCGAGCTCCCCCTCCCGACCATCCACCGGCTCCTGCGCACGCTCGTCGCGCTCGGCTACGTCCGCCAGCTGCCCAACCGCCGCTACGCGCTCGGGCCGCGGCTCATCCGCCTCGGCGAGGGGGCCAACAAGCAGCTCGGCGCGCTCGCGCGGCCGCAGCTCACGCAGCTCGTGACGAAGCTCGGCGAGACGTCCAACATGGCGGTGCTCGACTCGGACATGGTCATCTACGTCGCCCAGGTCCCCTCGCAGCACTCGATGCGCATGTTCACCGAGGTCGGCCGGCGCGCCCACACGCACGACACGGGTGTGGGCAAGGCAATCCTCGCCCAGCTCGACGACGAGGTGGTGCGCGGGATCGTCGAGCGCACGGGCATGCCGACGCCGACCTCGCACAGCATCGGCACCATCGATGACCTGCTCAAGGACCTCGCAAAGATCCGCGAGCGCGGCTACGCGATCGACGAGCAGGAGCAGGAGATCGGCGTGCGCTGCTTCTCCATGGCCGTGCCGAACGCGCCGACGCCCACCGCGATCTCCGTCTCGGGGCCCGTGAGCCGCGTCGACGAGGCCTTCGGCGAGCGGGCCGTGCCCCTCCTGCGCGCCGCGGCAGAGGCCATCTCGGCAGAGCTCAACCGCGCATAACCCCGTCTGCCCACCCGATCCGCCGACATGGGGGTGTGGGACCGCGAGATGGGGGTGTGGGATCGCGAGATGGGGGACTGGGACGCCGAAGTGGGGGTCTGGAACCGCGAAATGGGGGACTGGGACGCCGAGGTGGGGGCTGCTCAAGTACTGATCGTCGGCAACTGAGCGCACGACGACGGGCCTCGCCTCAGCGCGCGATTGCACCTCTTGAGGGGCGACGTCGGTGGCCCGACCCCCATGTCGTCGACCCGGACCCCCATCTCGGCGGCTCAAACCCCCATCTCGGCGGCACGGACCCCCATCTCGGCGGCATGGACCCCCACTTCGGCGCGGTGAGGATTCCGAAAAGCGGAAGAAAGATTCCAAAAAATCCGCCCTTCCTATGGCGCCCGTCACATGACCCCTGCTACGCTCGTGGAGTCACGGCGGGCATCCGGCCCCTCTTCAGGGAGGACCGGGCGCTATCTACCAGGCAACCTCACATCTGAGACAAGGAAGCCTGGTCGGACGCGGTGCGCAGCATGGCCGAGGGTCAGACTTCCCCTAGCGAGGGAGTCCCTCCATGACCACGACCGTTGATCCCAGCGCCACGGCGGCAGCCAGACAGCCCCTCCCGGGCGACGGCGGCCTCCATCTGGCCCGCGCCGTCCAGCTCGCGGCGCAGAACGTCCTCGACCACGGCGGCCCCTTCGGCGCCGTCGTCGTCACCGCGGACGGCCAGATCTTCGACGGCGTCAACCGCGTCACCGCGAGCAACGACCCAACGGCCCACGCCGAAGTCACCGCGATCCGGAACGCCTGCCACGAGCTCGGCACCTTCGACCTCTCCGGCGCCGTCCTCTACTCGAGCTGCGAGCCGTGCCCCATGTGCCTCGCGTCCTCGCTCTGGGCCCGGATCGACCGCGTGTACTTCGCGGCGGACCGGCACGACGCGGCCGACGCCGGCTTCGACGACGCCGTCTTCTACGACTACTTCGACACCCCCGTCGGGCAGCGCAGCATGGCCGTCGTCGCGGCCGAGGCCAGCGGGATCGGCCGCACGGCGCCCTTCGAGCAATGGGCGAGCTTCGCCCAGCGCATCGAGTACTGAGGACGTGCGCCATGAGCATCGTCACCAGCACCACGGCCACTGACGAGCGCGACCCCGACCGCGCCGCAGGCACCAGCACCGGCCAGGGCACGACGGCGGCCCCCGGCTCGGCGTCGACCCCGCCTCCCGCGGGCCGCGCCACGGCGGACGGCGGTCGCCCCGCCCCGGCGGGCGGCCGGCGTCGTCCGCCAGCCCTCCTGGACCGGCTCTTCAGCATCACCGAGCGCGGCACGACCGTGGCCCGCGAGGTCCGCGGCGGCCTCGTCACGTTCTTCACGATGGCGTACATCGTGATCCTCAACCCCCTCATCCTGGGCGGGTTCAGCGCCGACTCGGCCCCGGTCGACGTCGCGGGCGGGTTCCTGCCCGCCGCCCAGGTCGGCGCCGTCACGGGCCTCACGGCCGGCGTCCTGACGATCGTGTTCGGCCTCGTCGCGAACCTGCCGTTCGGGCTCGCCGCGGGCCTGGGCATCAACTCGTTCCTCGCCGTCGCCGTCATCCAGGACGTGACCTGGCCGGAGGCCATGGGCCTCGTCGTCATCAACGGCGTGCTCATCGTCCTGTTCGGCGTCACCGGGGCGCGGACGGCGATCTTCCGGGCCGTGCCGCGCGAGCTCAAGGCCGCGATCACGGTCGGGATCGGCCTGTTCATCGCGTTCATCGGCTTCGTCGACTCGGGCTTCGTCCGCCGCACCCCGGCCGGCCCGCCCGTGCAGCTCGGCCACGACGGCTCCATCACGACCCTGCCCACGCTCGTGTTCGTGATCGGCCTCCTGCTCATGGGCATCCTCGTGGCGCGGAAGGTCCAGGGCGGGCTGCTCATCGGCATCGTCGCGACGACGATCCTCGCCGTGGCGATCGAGGCCGTGTTCCACCTCGGCGCCGCCGGCCCGGATAACCCCGACGGCTGGCACCTCAACACGCCCGTGCTCTCGGGCCAGCTGCTCGCGGCCCCGGACCTGTCCCTCGTGGGCCAGTTCAGCCTCTTCGGCGCGTTCGAGCGCATCGGCGCGCTCGCGGCCGTGACCCTCGTGTTCACGCTCGTCTTCACGAACTTCTTCGATGCGATGGGCACCATGACCGGCCTGGCCAAGAGCGCGGGCCTGGCCAAGAAGGACGGGACGTTCCCGCGGCTCAAGGGCGCGTTCATCATCGAGGGCTTCGGCGCGGTGGCCGGCGGCGGGACGTCGGGCTCGTCGAACACCGTGTACGTCGACTCGGCGGCGGGGATCGGCGAGGGCGCCCGCACTGGCCTGGCCTCGGTCGTGACCGGTGTCCTGTTCCTCGGGGCCATGTTCCTCACGCCGCTGACCTCGGTCGTGCCGCTCGAAGTCGCCTCGTCCGCGCTCGTCGTCGTCGGGACGATGATGGCCGCGCAGATCCGCGAGATCGACTTCCGCAAGTTCTCGGTCGCGCTGCCGGCGTTCCTGACGATCGTCACGATGCCGCTCACGTACTCGATCGCGAACGGGATCGGCGTCGGCTTCGTCACCTGGGCCCTCGTCCGCGCCGCGAGCGGCAAGGCGAAGAAGATCCACCCGCTCCTGTGGGTCGTCGCTGCCGGGTTCGTCGTGTACTTCGTGCGCGGTCCGCTCAGCGCGCTGATCGGGGCCTGACCCCGCCGGGGTCACCCACCTCACCCACCCCCAGCCGCGCCCGCGGGTCCCGGAAGTGACGCTCCGGGGCCTCGCGGGCGCACCATTGACCTAAGCTTTCGCTCCCGGCAACCTGCCGGGTTCCGGCCCTCGGGGGCCGAGGAAGGGGGAGCCATGCTCGAGCTCCTGCCGGCGCTGCCGCAGTGGCAGCCCGCCTCCAGCGGCGCGCCGTGCGCCGTCGCCACCGTCGTCTCCGCCTCGGGCTCCGTCCCGCGGCCCGTGGGCACCTCGATGCTCGTCGCGGCCTCGCCGGACGGTGCGCCGCACGTGCTCGGGAGCCTCTCGGGCGGGTGCGTCGAGGGGGCCGTGGTCGCCGCGGCGCTCGACGCGATGCACGACGGCGCCGCGCGGCTCGAGCGCTTCGGCTACAGCCCCGAGGACGCGTTCGCCGCGGGGCTCACGTGCGGGGGCGAGCTCGAGGTGCACATCGCGCCCCTGCCGTCCGCCGCCCTCGGGGCGCTCGCCGTCCGGGCCGCGCACGACGCCGCCAGCCCGGCGTCCGCTGACACGGCGGCGGGGGCGCCGCTCGCCGTCGTGCGCGTGCTCTCTGCCGGCGCGGGTGCGGGCTCGGGTGCGGACGACGGCGCGGCCGGGCTCGCGTTGCTCGGCGCCGCCGAGTGCTCCGGCCCGGACGCGCTCGCCGAGGCCCTCGGCGTCCTGTTCCCCGGCCGGCCCGGGATCGCCGCGCGGGCCGCCGCGCTCGCGGCGCCCGTCGTCGCGCAGGGAGTGACCGCCGTCGTCGCCCTCGAGCCCGAGGGCGGGTGCGCGGGTCCGGGACCCCATTTCGGCGACACAGACCCCCATGTCGGCGTCACAGACCCCCATCTCGGCGAGACGGAGGCCGGGCCGCTGCGGATCCTCATCGAGTCCCGGCTCCCCGCGCCGCGCATGCTCGTCGTCGGCGCCAACGACTTCGGCGCCGCCCTCATCCCGGCGGCACGCCTCCTCGGCTACCGCGTGACCCTCGTCGACGCCCGGCCGGCCTTCGCGGGCCAGACCCGCTTCGCCCCGGGCGGCCCGTCCGCCCCGGACGAGGTCGCCGTCGCCTGGCCGCACGAGTACCTCGCCGCCGAGGCCGCGGCCGGCCGGCTCGACGCCCGCAGCGCCCTGTGCGTGCTGAGCCACGACCCCAAGTTCGACATCCCGCTGCTCGATGCTGCGCTGGGCCTCGACCTCGCCTACCTCGGGGCCATGGGCTCGCGCCGCAGCCACGAGCAGCGCATCGCCGCGCTCCTGACGGCCGGCCACGGGCCGCTCGACCTGGGCCGGCTGCGCTCGCCGATCGGCCTCGACCTCGGTGCTGCGACGCCCGCCGAGGTCGCGGTCTCGATCCTCGCCGAGCTCGTCTCGTCCCGGCACCCCGGCGCGGGCACCGGGCCCCTGCGTGACCGCGGGGGCAGGATCCACGCGGGATCCCCCGCCACCCAGGCGGCCCCGCGCACAGCAGAGAAGGGACAGCCCTCATGGACCTGAACACGATCGAGGCCTGGGTCCCCACGGCTGATCCGGACGAGTGGCGCCAGGGCGACGCGTGGCTCGCGGGCGGTACCGTCCTCTACTCCTACGGGAGCCAGACCCTGCGCCGCCTGCTCGACCTCACCACCGCGGGCTGGGAGCCCGTGACCCAGGACGACGGCGGGATCACCCTCGCGTCGACCTGCACCGTCGCGCGGGTGTGGGAGCTCGGCGACCCCGCCTCGGCGACGGCCGCGCGGTGGCCGGGCCTCGCCGTCGTGCGCCCGTGCTGCGACGCGTTCGTGGCCTCCTTCAAGATCTGGAACCTCTCGACCGTCGGCGGGAACATCGCCACGTCCCTGCCCGCGGGTCCCATGACGAGCCTCGCCGCGGGCCTCGACGGCGTCGCCACGCTGTGGGGGCCCCACGGGGGCCTGCGCGAGCTGCCCGTCGCCGAGCTCGTCACGGGCGACGGCGCCAACGCCCTCGCCCCGGGGGAGCTCATCCGCTCGATCCGCCTGCCCGCGCACGCTCTCGAGGCCAGGACGGCGTTCCGGCGCCTGTCCCTGAGCAACCTCGGCCGCTCCGGCGTCCTGCTCATCGGGCGGCGGGACCGCGACGGAGGGTTCGTCCTGACCGTGACGGCCTCGACGAAGCGGCCCGTGCAGCTGCGCTTCCCCGCCGGGGCCCTCCCGGATGCCCCCGGCCTCGCGGCTGCGATCGACGCCGCGATCCCCGCCGCCCTCTACCACGACGACATCCACGGCCACCCCGCGTGGCGCCGCGACATGACCTACCGGCTCGCCGAGGAGCTCCGCCGCGAGCTGCTCGACGTCCCGGGCCCGGGATCGCAGGAAGGAGCCTGACACATGGCCATCGAGATCAACGGACGGCCCGCCGAGGCCGCCCCGCGCCCCGGCCAGTGCCTGCGCACCTTCCTGCGCGAGCAGGGCGCCCTCGGCGTCAAGAAGGGCTGCGACGCCGGCGACTGCGGCGCGTGCACCGTGCACGTGGACGGCTCCCCGGTGCACTCGTGCCTGTACCCGGCTGTGCGGGCCGAGGGCCACGAGGTCACGACGATCGAGGGTCTCGCCGCGACGTGCGCGCACCCCTCGGGCGAAGGGGACACCGGTGGACTGCACCCCATGCAGCAGCAGTTCGTGGACGCCCAGGGCTTCCAGTGCGGCTTCTGCACCGCGGGCATGGTCATGACGGCCGCGACGTTCGACGCCGGCCAGCTGGCCGACCTGCCGCGGAACCTCAAGGGCAACCTGTGCCGGTGCACGGGGTACGCCGCGATCGAGGCCGCGGTCACGGGCACGGGCCGGGGCGGTCCCGCCGGCGGGCGGCTCGGCGACGATGTCCCCTCGCCCGCGGCGCAGGGGATCGTGACGGGGGCCGAGCGCTACACCCTCGACGTCACCGACGCCGAGGTCCCCGGCTGGCCGGGCGCGATCCTGCACGCCAAGCTTGTCCGCTCGCCGCACGCGCACGCGCGGATCCGCTCGATCGACACCTCGGCGGCGCTCGCGGTCCCCGGCGTCGTGGCCGTCTTCACGCACGAGGACGCCCCGGACCTGCTCTACTCGACCGCCCAGCACGAACTCGTGACCGACGACCCGGACGACATGCGCCTCTTCGACACCGTCGCACGGTTCATCGGCCAGCGCGTCGCCGCCGTCGTGGCCGAGACCGTGGCCGCGGCCGAGGCGGGGGGGCGTGCCGTCGTCGTCGACTACGAGGTGCTGCCTGCCGTCCTGACGCCCGAGGCCGCCCTCGCCCCGGGCGCGCCGCTCGTGCACGGCGACAAGGATCCGGTGGCGACGCGAATCTCCGAGCCGTCCCGCAACACGGCCGCGCAGCTGCACTCCGAGGTCGGCGACGTCGAGGCCGGGCTCGCCGCCGCGGACGCGGTGTACGAGGACACGTTCCGCACGCACCGCGTCCAGCACGTGGCCCTCGAGACGCACTGCTCGATCGCGTGGACCGACCCGGCGGACGGCGGCCGGCTCGTGGTCCGCTCCTCGACCCAGGTGCCGTTCCTCGCCCAGCGCTCCCTGGCCAGGATCTTCGGGCTCCCGCTCGAGGCCGTGCGCGTCGTGACGGGGCGCGTGGGCGGCGGCTTCGGCGGCAAGCAGGAGATCCTCACGGAGGACGTCGTCGCGCTCGCCGCGCTGCGCCTCGGCCAGCCCGTGCAGCTCGAGTTCACCCGCTCGGAGCAGTTCCACGGCTCGACGACGCGCCACCCCTTCGAGATCCGCGTCCGGGCCGGGGCCCGGCGGGACGGGACGCTCACGGCGCTCGCGCTAGACGTCGTCACGGAGACGGGCGCCTACGGGAACCACGGCCCGGGCGTCATGTTCCACGGGTGCAACGAGTCCGTCTCGGTGTACCGGTGCGCGAACAAGAAGATCGACGCCCGTGCCGTCTACACCCACACCGTGCCCTCGGGCGCGTTCCGCGGCTATGGCCTGAGCCAGATGATCTTCGCGGTCGAGTCCGCCGTGGACGAGCTCGCCCGGCAGATCGGCATGGACCCGGTCCAGTTCCGACGCCGCAACATGGTCCGCAAGGGCGATCCGATGATCGCGTCGCACCCCGTGCCCGAGGTGGACGTCCTCTACGGCAGCTACGGGCTCGACGAGTGCGTCGCCCTCGTGACCAAGGCGCTGCGCCGCGGGCGCGAGCGGGCGCGGGAGTTCCCTGGCGGGCCGCTCGGGACGGGGGAGCTCGGCCCCGAGTGGCTCGTGGGCGAGGGGACGGCGCTGTCCATGATCGACACGGTCCCGCCCCGCGGGCACCATGCGCACTCGCGGATCGCGCTCCTGCCCGACGGGCGGGTCTCGCTCGACGTCGGCACGGCCGAGTTCGGCAACGGCACGAGCACCGTGCACGTCCAGCTCGCGGCGACGGCCCTCGCCGGCTTCGGGATCGGGGCCTCGGACGTCGTGCTGCGCAACGCGGACACGGCGCTCACGGATCACGACACCGGGGCCTTCGGCTCGACGGGGACCGTCGTGGCCGGCAAGGCCACGCTCGCCGCGGCCGAGGAGCTCGCCCGGCGGATCGGTGCCTTCGCGGCCGAGGCGTACCCGGGGCAGGACCCGGCCGGGGTCCCCCTCGCCGAGCTGGCCGCAGAGGCCGCGCGCCGCGGCGCCGGGCTCGAGGCGGAGGGCAGGTGGGGCGGGACGCCGCGCTCGGTCGCGTTCAACGTCCACGGCTTCCGGGTCGCGGTGCACCGGGGGACGGGCGAGCTGCAGATCCTGCAGAGCGTCCAGGCCGCGGACGCCGGCGTCGTCGTCAACCCGCGCCAGTGCCGGGGTCAGGTCGAGGGCGGGATCGCCCAGGCCCTCGGCGCCGCGCTCTGGGAGGAGGTGCGGATCGACGAGACGGGCAGGGTCGCGACCGACATCCTGAGGCAGTACCACGTCCCGACCTTCGCGGACGTGCCCCGCTCCGAGGTGTACTTCGCGCACACCTCGGACGAGCTCGGGCCCCTCGGGGCGAAGTCCATGAGCGAGAGCCCCTTCAACCCCGTGGCCCCCGCGCTCGCAAACGCGGTCCGGGCCGCGACCGGCCTGCGCTTCACCGAGCTGCCGATCACGCGGGACCGGATCTACCTCGCGCTCAAGGAGGCCGGGCTCGCCGAGTCGCTCCCGACGGGACGCACCGTCACCGCCTGAGCAGAGTCTCGGGTACGTATCTCGACGCCAAAACGGCGTTTCAGGTACACCGACGCCGCGACCGCGTCAGGCTGTTCATCGTCCTAGCCCTCGTCCGCCCGGGAGGGAACCGCACTGCTCCCAGTGGCGTCGATCTCTTGACTCTGCTTCTGGTATCCCGATATAATTTCATATATCAAGAAAACTTTTTCAGAATACGGAATTCTTCGGGCTATCCGAAAGGGGAGAGACATGTCCTTCGACACGACCGCCGCACGGGGAGCCTCCGTCCTCCCCGGAACGCCTGCCGAGCGTTACATCCCGAAGGTCACGAACGTCGACCCGGACCTCTCGGTGCGGCCCGACCGCCACGAGCGCGAACTCCCGACGCGCGTCACGTGGGCGGCGCGCGTCCCGGTGATCAACTGGTTCATCCCCCGCTGACCTGGGGCTGCACGCATCGATGTCATTAAGGGGGCCTCGGGCACTCGGACGGCCGCGCCGTCAGGCACCCGTGAAGTAGTGCGGCTCGGCGACGGGCTTCGACTCCGCCGAACGCCGCTCGCGCAGGAACACCGAGGCCCCCACGATCACGCCCACGGCAAGGAACTCGCTCTGCCAGTTCTGGAACGACTCGAACCAGAACCGGCTCGTCCCGAGGTACTCCCAGACCGTCACGGCTGGCTGCCCGTGGGCTGTCTGCTCCTCGCTGTAGGTCTCGGCGCCGCCGATCGCGTGCAGGATGAAAGAGAGCGTGAAGAGGACGAGGAACAGCGTCGAGAGCGAGTGCTCGTAGACAGCCAGGACCCAACCGCCCCTCCTCACGGGCCAGGGCGTGTCCGGATTGACCTCGGCCGTGCGGGGATCCTGGTCCTGCTTCGCCTCCTTGCCGAGGGGCTTCGACTCCGACGAACCGCGCTGGTACAGATACGCCGTGAGTACGACATACATGCCCACCTGCAGGAACTCCGACTCCCAGTTCTCGAAGACGGCCTCGATGAAGGCACCCGTGCCGACATAGCCCCACAGGCTCTCGACCGCCTGGCCGTGGGCCACCTGCTCCTCGTTGTACTGGTGCCAGCCGCTCACCGCCATGGCACTCAGGAACACGAGGAACAGGGCCAGATTCGCCAGCAGGAGCCCGTTGTTCTTCAGGAACCTCTTCACTGCCGCATCCTCCTCGACGTCGCACCCCGATAGTGGGCATTTCTGCCTCTCTTCTACCCGGGAAGGTGCCGCCTCAAAGAAGGCGGCGGCCCTCCCGTTGCGCGAGGAGGGCCGCCATGGCCGCCGCTGTGGATCGGCGGCCTGGCCCCGCGCGTCGTCCGTCCAGGCCCATCGGGACGGCGCGCGGGGCAGTCTGTGGGGCTAGCTGTCACCGCCTGCGCTGCCGGTCGTGCCGGCAGTGACGTCGAGCAGCCGGTACCGCTCGATCGCCTCGCGCGGGGCGCCGGCCGGGACCTCTCCACGGCGGGCGAGCTCGGCGAGCGTGCGCACGACGACGGAGTGAGAGTCGATCTTGAAGAACCGGCGAGCGGCGGCGCGCGTGTCCGAGAAGCCGAAGCCATCGGCGCCGAGCACCGCGTAGTCGCCGGGGACGAACTGCCGGATCTGGTCCGGCACGGACTTCATGTAGTCCGAGACCGCGACGACGGGACCGGACGTGCCCGCGAGCTGCTGGGTCACGAACGGGACGGGAGCCTCGAGCTCGGGGTGCAGGAAGGCCTGCTCCTCCGCGGCGAGGCCCTCGCGGCGCAGCTCGGTCCACGAGGTCACGCTCCACACGTCCGCCGCGACGCCCCAGTCCTCGGCGAGGATCCGGCGTGCCTCGACCGCCCACGGCACCGCGACGCCCGAGGCGAGCAGCTGCGCGCGGGGGGCTTCAGCGGAAAGGCGCGCGACGGCGTCGTCCGCCTCGCTGCCGCTCGCGCCGGGCAGCCGGTACATGCCCTTGAGCAGCGCCTCGACGTCGAGCCCCTCGGGCTCCGCGGGCTGGACGATCGGCTCGTTGTACACCGTGAGGTAGTACATGACGTTGGGGTCGGGATGCGTGCCGCCGTACATGCGCTCGAGTCCCGCGCGCATGATGTGCCCGATCTCGTACCCGTACGCCGGGTCCCACGTGATGACGGCCGGGTTCGTCGAGGCCAGGATCGGGGAGTGGCCGTCGGCGTGCTGGAGGCCCTCGCCCGTGAGGGTCGTCCGGCCGGCGGTCGCGCCGATGACGAAGCCGCGCGTCATCTGGTCGGCGGCGGCCCAGAAGGAATCGCCCGTGCGCTGGAAGCCGAACATCGAGTAGAAGACGTAGATCGGCACGAGCGGCTCGCCGTGCGTCGCATAGGACGTCCCGGCCGCCGTGAACGCGGCCACGGCCCCGGCCTCGTTGATGCCGGGGTGGATGAGCTGGCCCGCGGGGGACTCCTTGTAGGCGAGCACGAGGTCGCGGTCCACGGAGAGGTAGTTCTGGCCCGTCGGGTTGTAGATCTTCGCCGTCGGGAAGAACGCGTCCATGCCGAAGGTCCGGCTCTCGTCCGGGACGATCGGGACCACGCGCCGGCCGAACTCCTTGTCCCGCATGAGGTCCTTGAGCAGGCGCACGAAGGCCATCGTCGTGGCCGCCTGCTGCTTGCCCGAGCCCCGGGCGGCGACGGCGTACGCGGACGACGGCGGCAGCGTCACCTCGGCGTGCCGGCTGCGGCGCTCGGGGACCGCGCCGCCCAGGGCCGCCCGGCGGCCGAGGAGGTAGCGGATCTCCGGGGCGTCCATGCCCGGGTGGTAGTACGGCGGGCGGTACGGGTCTGCCTCGAGCTGCTCGTCCGTGACCGGGATCCGCAGGTAGTCGCGGAAGTCCTTGAGGTCCTGGAGCGTGAGCTTCTTCATCTGGTGGGTCGCGTTGCGGCCCTCGAAGTGGGAGCCGAGGCCGTAGCCCTTGACCGTCTTGGCCAGGATGACCGTGGGCTTGCCCTGGAACTCGCTCGCGGCCTTGTAGGCGGCGTAGACCTTCTGGTAGTCGTGGCCGCCGCGCTTGAGGTTCCAGATCTGCTCGTCGCTCAGGTCGGCGACGAGCTCCTTCGTCTCAGGCGTCCGGCCGAAGAAGTGCTCGCGCACGAAGGCGCCGTCCTCGGCCTTGAAGGTCTGGTAGTCGCCGTCCGGCGTCTCGTTCATGAGCCGCACGAGGTGCCCCTCGCGGTCGCGTGCCAGGAGCGAGTCCCACTCGCGGCCCCAGACCACCTTCACGACGTTCCAGCCGGCGCCGCGGAAGAACGCCTCGAGCTCCTGCAGGACCTTGCCGTTGCCGCGCACCGGCCCGTCGAGGCGCTGGAGGTTGCAGTTGACCACGAACGTGAGGTTGTCGAGCCCCTCGTTGGCAGCGAGCTGCAGGAGGCCGCGGCTCTCGGGCTCGTCCATCTCGCCGTCGCCGAGGAACGCCCAGACGCGCTGGTCCGAGGTGTCCTTGAGGCCCCGGTTCGCGAGGTAGCGGTTGGACTGTGCCTGGTAGATCGCGTTCATGGGGCCGATGCCCATCGATACCGTGGGGAACTCCCAGAAGGAGGGCATGAGCCGCGGGTGTGGGTAGGACGAGAGCGCGTGGCCCTCGCGGGACTTCTCCTGCCGGAACCCGTCGAGGTCCTCCTCGCTTAGCCGGCCCTCCATGAACGCCCGCGCATACATGCCGGGGGAGGCGTGGCCCTGGAAGAAGACCTGGTCGCCGCCGCCCGGGTGGTCCTTGCCGCGGAAGAAGTGGTTGAAGCCGACCTCGTAGAGGGTTGCCGCGCCCGCGTAGGTCGAGATGTGCCCGCCGACGCCGATCCCCGGGCGCTGGGCGCGGTGCACGAGCACGGCAGCGTTCCAGCGCATCCACGCGCGGTAGCGGCGCTCGATCTCCTCGTCGCCCGGGTACTCGGGCTCCTGGTCGGCGGGGATCGTGTTGACATAGTCCGTCGTGTGGACCATCGGGACGCCCACGCTCTGGGCTCCGGCCCGCGCCAGGATGCTCCTGACCATGAACTGCGCGCGCTCCGTGCCGCGCTCGGCCACGAGCGAGTCGAAGGACTCGATCCACTCCGCCGTCTCTTCCGGATCGCGGTCCAGCGGTGCGCCGGGGCCGCCGAGGATGTGCTGGGTATGCTCGCCAGTCAACACGTCCAACCTCATTTCTGCGCGAGGGGTGCGCGCACTCGTCCGCGGAACCTCGTTATCCCGGGGATGATGTCTGCAGCCGCTCCACTGTTTCGTATAGTGGAAACGAAATATTGCAATGTGGATTAAGAGTCGCGTGTCGGGGTGATGCGCGTCAAGTTGGTGTCGCCCGCCCGCGTGGGGCGGGCGCGGGAAGGAGCGGGAGATGGCGAACGCCGAGAACACCACCGAGAACGAGGAGAACGTCACGCGGACGACGGCGGAGCCCGGCTCCCAGCCGAGGGTCGCCGTCGTGACGGGGGCCGGATCGGGGATCGGCCGGGCCGTGGCGCGCAGGCTCTTGGCCGAGGGCTGGAGCGTCGTCCTCGCCGGGCGCCGGGCCGAGCTCCTCCATGAGACGGGCGAGAGCTTCGACTCCCGCGCGCTCGCGGTGCCTGCCGACGTCACGGTGCCCGCCGACGTCGAGCGCGTCTTCGCCCAGGCGGTGGACGCCTTCGGGCGGGTCGACGTCCTGTTCAACAACGCGGGCATGTTCGGCCCCGCCGGGAACGTCGGCGAGATCGCGCCGGCCGACTGGGACGCGACGGTCGCGGTCAACCTCACGGGGAGCTTCCTGTGCGCCGCGGCGGCGTTCCGCACCATGGCCGCGCAGAGCCCGCGGGGCGGGCGGATCATCAACAACGGCTCCATCTCGGCGCATGCGCCGCGGCCCCAGTCCGCGGCCTACACGGCCACCAAGCACGCCATCTCGGGGCTGACCAAGAGCATCGAGCTCGACGGGCGGGAGTTCGGGATCACGTGCGGTCAGATCGACATCGGCAACACGCGCACGGAGATCATGGACACCCTCGGCGTCGGTGAGGGCGCCCTCCAGGCGGACGGCACGCGCCGCGTCGAGCCGACTTTCCCCGTCGAGGAGGCGGCGCGCGCCGTCGTCCTCATGGCCTCGCTCCCGCCCGAGGCGACCGTCGGCTCGCTCCTCATCACGGCCTCGGGCATGCCCTTCGTGGGGCGGGGCTAGCGGTTGAGCGGGCCCCGCCGCCAGACCGTTTCGGGTACGGATCTCGACGCGGAAGTGGGGTTTCGGGTACACGGACGGCTTCCATCGCTGTACCCGGAATCCCTATATGGCGACGAGATCCGTACCCGAAACGGGGGTGCAGTGTTAGGCCCGCGCCAGCCGCCCGACGTCGCCTTCGCCTTCCAGACGAGAAGAGGGCTCACCCAAGGGTGCCCAGCGGTATACCAAATATTCCGTAACACGGAAATAAAATTCCCCCTTGCGGAATAACAGGTCCAGTCCTACGGTGGAAGCACAGCCCCTCAAGGGTGAGGGGCACCACACTTGGCAAGGATTGGTTTCCCATGAAGCTCCATGATCCGGCGGCGCTGAAGGCGAGTTCGGCGCCCGCGAAGAAGAAGCGGCTGTGGCAGTCGCTCTTCTTCCAGATTCTGATCGCCGTAGTGGCGGGCATCACGATCGGCCACCTCTGGCCGGATCTCGGTGCCGACCTCAAGCCTCTGGGCGACGGGTTCATCCGCCTCATCAAGATGATCATCGCCCCGCTCATCTTCCTCGTGATCGTCACGGGCATCTCCGCGGTCGGCGACGTCAAGGCCGTGGGCCGCGTGGGCGTCAAGGCCCTCATCTACTTCTCCGCCGCGACGCTCTTCGCGCTCGTCTTCGGGCTCGTCGTCGCCAACATCGTCCAGCCGGGCGCGACCCTGAACATCGACCCGGCGACGCTCTCGCAGAGCGACCTGGACGCCAAGACCGGCAACGGCGCCCCCAAGGATGCCGCGACCTTCATCCTCGAGGTCATCCCCGTGAGCGTCATCGATGCCTTCGCGGGCAACCACCTGCTCCAGGTCCTGTGCTTCTCGGTCTTCTTCGGCGCTGCCGTTGTGGTCATCGGCAAGGACCGCTGCGCCCCCGTGCTGTCCTTCTTCGAGGTCATCCTCGAGCTGGTCTTCAAGATCATGGCCTGGATCATGCGCGTGGCCCCGATCGGCGCGTTCGGCGCGATGGCCTTCATCATCGGCCAGTACGGGCTCGAGACGCTCGGGACCTTTGCCCTGCTCATCGCCGCCTGCTACGGCGCAGCCATCGTCTTCATCGGCCTGCTCTTCGTGGTGGCGTGGTCCTTCGCCCGCGTGCCGCTGTGGCAGTTCCTCAAGTACACCCGCGAGGAGTTCCTCCTCGCCCTCGGCACCGCCTCGACCGAGTCGGTCATGCCGCGCATCATGGGCAAGCTCGCCAACGCCGGCTGCTCCCGCGCCACGACCGGCCTCGTCATCCCCACCGGCTACTCGTTCAACCTCGACGGCGCCGCGATCTACCTCTCGATCTCCCTGCTGTTCCTCGCCCAAGCCTTCGGGCACCAGCTCGACCTCGGCCAGCAGCTCGCGGCCCTCGGCGTCCTGCTCCTGACCTCCAAGGGCATGGCCGGCGTCCCCGGGTCGTCCTTCCTCGCCCTGTCGGCCACCGCCGGCGCGCTCGGGCTGTTCCCCGTCGCGGGGGTCGCCCTGCTCCTGGGCGCCGACCGCCTCATGGACTCGATGCGCGTCGTCGTGAACCTCCTCGGCAACTGCGTCGCGACCTTCGTCGTCGCCAAGTGGGAGGGCCAGTTCGACCGCACCGCCATGAAGCGCGCCTTCGACGGCGAGCTCACCAACGAGGACTCCGCGATCCTGCTCGGCCGCGAGGATGAGTTCGCCCGCCAGGAGGAGGAGCGCGCCAAGCGCGGCGAGGCCCCGTCGCCGAAGTGGAGCGGTGGCCCGTACGAGGAGGACATCCCGGAATTCCAGATGTCCCAGCACGGGTCCGGCCGCGCGGGTGAAAGCCCACTAGTCGAGCCCGCCGCAGCGGACCAGCCGCGTTAGAGCAGCGGCAGGACCTCTCCCAGGTCCGTCCTCGTCCCCGAGGCGCTGAGCTTGCCCGAGCTCAGCGCCTCGGTGCGTGGAACTGCGCGACGAGGCGTTCGACGGCGGCCCGGTCGCCGGAAAGCTCGAGGCTGCCGAGCGGGCGGTCCTGAAAGAGGATCTCGGCCCAGAGGTGCAGGTCGAGCTGCACCAGTGGGGCCAGAGGGCCGGCAGAGGCCATGGTCCGCATCGACTGGAGGGCCGCGTCCGGCGTAAGCCGACCGCCAGGGCTCTTGGTCGGCGACGAGACCGCCCACCGCCCGATCGCGTCGAGCGCCGGGGCGGCCTCCCGGGCCCAGTCAGTGCATTCATACCCGGCAGCGCGCCCGGGGAGTTCGGTCCTGGCCACAAGGCCAACTGCCTCAAGCTCGCGGAGCCGTGACGTGAGCATAGCCGGTGTGATGCCCCGGACCGAGGCCTCCAGCTCTGCGAACCGCTTGGGGGCGAGCATGAGCTCGCGCAGGATCGGGTAGTTCCACCGGTCGCCCAGGAGCTCGAGGCCGTGGGCCGTGGCGCAGGCGTCCAACTATCTCTAGCATGGTCGAGCCGGCATCGTCCCCGTCCTTCAACGAACAGGAGCTCCCCGATGCCCACTGTGTCCTCGGCCGACGGAACGCCCATCTCCTACAGTGCGGAAGGATCCGGGCCGCCCCTCATCATGGTCCACTGCGTCGGCGTCTCCCGTCGCACCGACCCCATCGCATCCCTTCCCCCCGCGCTCGCCGAACACTTCACCGTCTACTCCTACGACCGCCGCGGCAAGGGAGAGTCGGGGAACACGCAGCCCTACGCCGTCGAGCGCGAATTCGAGGATCTCGCCGCCGTGATCGAGGTCGCCCGTGGCGAGACACAGGCTGAGGCCGCGGTCTTCGGCTTCTCGTCCGGCGCCACGCTCGCTCTCATGGCGGCGCGCGCTGGCCTGCCGATCAGCAGGCTCGCGCTGCTCGAGCCTCCCTTCATGTCCGCGCACGACGGCGGCGCGCTCGCCGCCGAGTTCGAGCGCATCCTCGCCGACGACGGCCCGGCCGCAGCAAACCGCTGGTACTCGCGCGACATCGTCGGCGTGCCAGAGGAGATCCTCGAGGGGTTCGCCCTGACCGAGGACAATCTGGCGGACGCTCCGGCGATCGTCCACGAGCTGCGCTTCCTCCCCGGCAACGGCCCCGACACGTTCGCCGAAGTCCGCCAGCCCACGCTCCTCGTGGTCAGCGACCAGACTGCGCCTGTCATGTATGACTTTGCCGAAGCCCTCGTGGCCTCGATGCGGAACGTCACCTATCGGAAGCTGCCGGGCCAGTGGCACGGCATCCCCGACAGCACGATGACGGACGCGCTCCGCGAGTTCGCCGGCCTCTAGCCGCCGGTTCACACGAGCGGGAGCAGCCCGCCCAGATCCGTCCTGGTGCCCGAGGCGCTGAGCTTGCCCGAGCTCAACGCCTCGGCCCATGCCAGGGAGCCGGTCGCGAGCGCGAGCCACGTCGCGGCGTCCGTCTCCACGACGTTGGGCGGGGTGCCGCGCGTGTGCCGCGGCCCCTCGACGCACTGCGCGACCCCGAACGGCGGCACGCGCACCTCGACCGAGTTCCCCGGGGCCCGCTCGGCGAGCTCCTCGAGTGCGTAGCGCACTGCTGTAGCGAGCGTCTGGCGGGCGACGGCGGGCGTCGCCTCACCTGCCGCGCCCGCCGAGCGCTCGGCGAGCCAGGCGGCGACGGCGGCGCGGCCGGCGTCGTGGGCGATCTTGCGGCGGGCAGCCATGTGTTCCTCCGTGTCCTGCAGTCCCTGCAGCTAGTCCAGCAGGGCCGAGACGGCGGTCCCCAGCCGGATCCGGCCGACCTGCCGGCCCCCGCCGAGCACGGGCTCGACGACCCGTTCGAGCACCCGAGCGACGTCGGGGATGTCGACGGCGTCGGCAGCGGCAAGCATCGTGAGGCCCACGAGCGTCGTGGCCCGGACGTTGCCGTCGAGGACCTTGACGGCCACCGTGGCGCCCTGCGGCGTCGCGAGGACGAGGAGCCCCTCGGCGCCGATCTTGGCGATGATGCCCAGTTCCTCCATGACCACCGTGTTCTCGCGGTCGCGGCCCTGCACGGCCCACGGGTAGTCGAGCATCGAGGTCGCGACGGTGGCGGCACGCGCGTTCGCCGCGTCGTCCCCGGGCGCCTTCGCGAGCCGTGAGTAGGCGCGGGCGAGGCCCGCGAGCGAGACGGCCGCGACGGGCGCCCCGCAGCCGTCGATGCCGAGGTGCGCGGTGGACTCCTCGGCGTACTCCTCGACCGTGGCCCGCACGCGCTGCTGCATCGCGTGGTTGGGCTCGAGGTAGCTGCGGCGGTCCCAGCCGTTCTCGACGCAGGCCCAGAGGAACGCCGCGTGCTTGCCCGAGCAGTTGAACGCGAGCTTGCGCCGGCCCTGGCCCGAGCGGACGAGCCACGCACGGGCGTTCTCGTCGGCGGGCCAGTCCGCGGGACACAGGAGGTCCTCCTCGCGCAGGCCGGCCGCGGAGAGCATGCCCTCGACGACGTCCATGTGGTCGAGGGAACCCGTGTGCGACGCGCAGGCGAGCGCGACCTGCGCCCCGCGCAGCGGCACGCCCGCCTGCATCGAGGCGAGGGCCTGGAACGGCTTGAGTGTCGAGCGGGCGAGGACCGGCGTCCTGATGTCCCCGAGCTCGGTCACGACCGTGCCGTCCCCGGCGAGCACGACGGCGGAGCCCACGTGCCGCGACTCGATGAAGCCGCTGCGCTCGATCACGGCGAGCTCGACGGCGTCGTCCGCCGAGAAGGTTGCGTGGGGGGCCATGCGAGAAGTCTAAGTCGGAGCCTGCCGCCAGCGGCCGAGCATGGAGTGCGGCGCGCGGGGCATGGCGGATACCCTTGGGGGCGTGAAGGTTCTCGTGATCGGCCCGGGTGGCCGCGAACACGCCATTGTCCGCTCCCTCCTGGCCGATCCCGCGGTGTCCGAGGTCCACGCCGCGCCCGGCAACGCCGGCATCGCCCAGGTGGTCCCGACCCACGCGATCGACGCCAACAGCCCCGAGGCCGTCACGGCGCTCGCGCAGAAGCTCGGCGTCGACCTCGTCGTGGTGGGCCCCGAGGCCCCGCTCGCCGCGGGCGTCTCCGACGCCGTCCGCGAGGCCGGGATCCCCGTGTTCGGCCCGAGCAGGGCCGCGGCCCAGCTCGAGGCGTCCAAGGCGTTCGCCAAGCAGGTCATGGCCGAGGCCGGCGTCCCGACCGCGATGGCCCGCGTCGCCGGGACGGCCGAGGAGGCCGCGGACGCCCTCGACGCCTTCGGCGCCCCCTATGTGGTCAAGGACGACGGCCTCGCGGCGGGCAAGGGCGTCGTCGTCACGTCGGACCGCGACGCCGCGCTCGCGCACGCGCAGGCGTGCTTCGATGCGGGCGGGACCGTGGTCATCGAGGAGTTCCTCGACGGCCCCGAGGTCTCCCTCTTCGTCCTCTCCGACGGCAGGAACGTCGTCCCGCTCGCCCCGGCGCAGGACTTCAAGCGCATCTTCGACAACGACGAGGGCCCCAACACGGGCGGCATGGGCGCGTACACCCCGCTCGAATGGGCGCCCGAGACGCTCGTGGCGGAGGTCGTGGAGCGCGTGGCCCAGCCGACCATCGACGAGATGGCCAAGCGCGGCACGCCCTTCGTCGGCGTCCTCTACTGCGGCCTCGCCCTCACGTCCCGCGGGACGCGGGTCATCGAGTTCAACGCCCGCTTCGGCGACCCCGAGACCCAGGCGGTCCTAGCCCGGCTCCGGACGCCGCTCGGCTCGCTCCTGCTCGCCGCCTCGACCGGTGGGCTCGACCGTGTGGAGAAGCTGCGCTGGACGCCCGAGACGGCTGTCGCCGTCGTCCTCGCCTCCGAGCACTACCCGGACACGCCCCGCACGGGCGACCGGATCCGGGGGCTCAAGAAGGCCGCAGCGGTCGAGGGCGTCCACGTCCTGCACGCGGGCACGAAGCTCGGCGAGGACGGCAAGGTCGTCTCGGCGGGCGGCCGCGTCCTCGCGGTCGTGGCGCTCGGCGAGGACCTCACCCAGGCGCGGGAGCGCGCCTACGAGGGGATGGGGGAGATCGGGCTCGACGGCGGGCAGTACCGCCGGGACATCGCCGCCAAGGCCGCGCGCGGCGACGTGCGCGTGCCCGCCCCCTCCGGCCGGCGCGCCGCCCGCGTGGCGGGAGCCGAGTGATGGCCGGCATGGATGTGTCGAAGGGCTTCGCGGCCCAGGCGCCCGAGCTGCCGGGCTGGAAGCATGTCTACTCGGGCAAGGTCCGGGACCTGTACGAGCCGGCTGAGGGGCCCGGCGGCGCCCCGTTCGAGGATGCCGTGCTCGTCGTCGCGAGCGACAGGATCAGCGCCTACGACCACGTGCTGGCCAGCACGATCCCCGACAAGGGGCGCATCCTCACGCAGCTGAGCCTATGGTGGTTCGAGCAGCTCGACGTCCCGAACCACGTCCTCGCCGCAGGCGTGGCCGAGGGCGTCCCCGCCGAGGTCGAGGGACGCGCCATGGTGTGCCGCCAGCTCGAGATGTACCCGGTCGAGTGCATCGCGCGCGGATACCTCACCGGGTCCGGCCTCGCCGAGTACCGCGAATCCGGGACGGTCTGCGGCATCCCGCTGCAGGATGGCCTCGTGGACGGCTCACGGCTGCGGGAGCCGATCTTCACGCCCTCGGCCAAGGCGGGGATCGGGGAGCACGACGAGAACATCACCTACGAGGACGTCACCGGCATGGTGGGCGACGACGCCGCGGCCCGGCTGCGCGACCTCACTCTGGAGATCTACGGTCGGGCCGAGGCGATCGCGCGCGAGCGCGGGATCATCCTCGCGGACACGAAGGTCGAATTCGGGCTCGACCCCATCACGGGCCTCATCACCCTGGGCGACGAGGTGCTGACCCCGGACTCGTCCAGGTTCTGGGATGCGGCCACGTGGGAGCCCGGGGCTGCGCAGCCGTCCTTCGACAAGCAGTACGTCCGCGACTGGCTCATCTCGCCGGCGTCCGGCTGGGACAGGTCCTCAGGCGAGGAGCCGCCCGCGCTGCCCGCCGACGTCGTCGAGCGCACCCGCGCGCGTTACGTCGAGGCGTACGAGAGGCTCACGGGCCGCACGTTCGCCTGACGGCTCACGCCGCACCGCGGGGTCCGGTGGTCGAGTGCAGTCGACCCTGGGCCCCGCATCACTCCCCGCCGAGCGGGTCCGGACGTTCCGCCCGCTGGGCGGCGAGCCGGATCTCGAGGATCGCGTCCATGGTCTGCTGGACCTTCTCCGAGGCGCCCGCGTAGCCGAACTGCTCGCGGGCGTCCTTGAGCATCTCGAGGGCCTCGTCGTTGCTTCCGAGCGCCTTGAAGGCCCGGCCGAGGAGGAGCGCGACCTCGCCGGCCGTGTGCCGGCCGAGCACCGCCTTCTCGTTGTGGATCGTGCGGAGGAGCTCTATGGCGGGGCGGATCTCGCCGTTGAGGTAGAGCCAGCGGGCCCTGATGAAGCGGACCTCGAGCTGTTCGGTGCGAGAGCCGCCCACGATGCTCAGGGCGAGCTCGGCCCGCTCGATCGCTGCGAGGGTGGCGGGCTCGATGATGCCGCCCGAGAGGCGCACGGCGGCGGAGGCCTTGTTGAACCGCGCCCACAGCTCGATGTCGTTCGCGGGGGAGAGGAGCTGTGCCGCCCGCTCGTGGTGCTTGACGCCCTCCTCATAGTCGGCGCGCATGAATGCGACGTTGCCGATGACCCATTCGATCTCGCCCGCGAGCTGGCCCATCGCCTCCTCGTCGACGAGCGTCTCGAGGATGCGGCATTGGTCCCACGCCTCGTCGAGCTTGCCACTTTCGGCGAGCGCCCCGATGAGCGCGCGGAGCGCGCCGATGTAGATCGTCGAACCCGCCGGCAGCTGGGCGCCCATGCGAACGGCCTCGCGGGCGTGCTCGATTGCGGTGCTCAGCTGGCCGAGGCCGTGGCACACAGCGGCGAGCATCTGGCGCGCCCGGACGGCCAGCCCCGAGGACTCCGCCACGATGGGGTGTTCGAGGAGGTGCTGGACGATGCGCTGGCACTCGGCGAGTTCGCCCTGTTTCATGAGGCATTCGGCCTGCATGTAGGTCATATTCCACCACGCACTGTTGTTCTTGCCGTCGAGCGCGAACTGCGCTGCGGTCGCCGCATGGGTGGCCGCCTGCGCATAGTCCCGGAGATCCCAGGCCTGGCGTGCGTAGAGCCCGGCGAGGACATACTCGGCGTCATTGGCGCTCACGGGCTGGCTCCAGGCCTCGAGGGCCTTCGGCGCAAGCTGGAGCCGGCGGGCGAGTTCCTGGATGACCTCCGCCGTGGGCTCCCGGCGGCCGGTCTCGAGCAGCGAGATGTAGCTCGGGGAATACAGGTCCTTGCCGAGCTCGGCCTGGGTGAGGCCACGCTCAAGGCGCTCAGCCCTCAGCTTCTCGCCGAATCCACTCCCCACAGCGACCTCCTCGCCCGCACGCCTGCCGGAATGACCTGCGTTTACCATATGCGTCAAACCGCTGCGCGAACCCCAGATACAGCGGGGAGCTGCCCGCTTGACAGCCCGTGTGGAAAATATTTTACTTGGGATGTCAATCACGACAAAGCACGCTCTGCCCGAAACATCGCACCCGTTCTGGAAAATCGCATCCAGAACACAAAAAAAGGACAAGATCATGCTGAAGAAACTCATCGCTTCCATTGCCCTGGGCGGATCCATCGCTCTGTCGGGTGTTGCTGTGGCCCCGACGGCGATCGGCAACTGGCCGGACCCCATGACGGCCCCAACGGCGATCGGCAACTGGCCGGACCCGATGTCGGAGCCGGTGGACGAGCCGACGGCCAAGCCCTCCAAGAAAGGCTGATGGCGCCCTCGACTGAGGCGCCCACCTCGCGGAGTGGCAGGCAGGGCTAGGAGGCTGGCCAGACTGCAACCGCGACTGTGCCCCGGGAGCGATCCCGGGGCACAGCTATCTCTGCTCCCCGTGGCAGACCCTGCACTGGCGGCTGCTGGACGCCGGGGACGGCGAAGGCCCCGCCGCCCAAGGGGCTGCGGGGCCTTCGTGTGGTCGGGATGACAGGATTTGAACCTGCGACCTCTTCGTCCCGAACGAAGCGCGCTACCAAGCTGCGCTACATCCCGATCCGCGCCTCGGCTCTCCCCGAAGCAACTCATCCAGACTACCCGATTCTGGCCGCAGGACGAAATCGAAACCGCCCACCCCGGGCGTCCTCCTGGAGGGAGTTGCGGGGTCACATCCCAAGGATGCGAGGTCACGTCTCTGGGATGCGAGGTCACGTCTCTGGAATGCGAGGTCATCGTCCTGACAATGTCTCTGGGTCGCAGGCAAGTGACCCCGCATTGTTGGGAGGTGACCCCGGATCGTTGGGAGATGACCCTGCATTGTTGGGAGGTGACCCCGGGTTTCAGACGAGCGAGTCGCGCCATGCCGCCTGGAGTGCCGCGAACCTCCCTCCGCGCGCGAGGAGCTCCTCGGGTGAGCCGTCCTCGACGACGCGGCCGGCCTCCATGACGAGCACCCTGTCGGCGATCTCGACCGACGAGAGCCGGTGGGCGATGATGACCGCGGTCCGCCGTGACCCGTCGTTCCCCGCCCTTCGGCTCAAAAGTCGCGAGAGCCCCGCCTGCACGAGCCGCTCCGAGGGAACGTCGAGGGAGCTCGTGGCCTCGTCCAGGATGAGCACCGCCGGATCGGCGAGCACCGCGCGGGCGAAGGAGATCAGCTGCCGCTGGCCGGCCGAGACCCGCCCGCCCCGCTTGGTGACATCCGTGTCGTAGCCCTCGGTGAGGGCGGAGATGAACTCGTGCGCGCCGACGGCCTTCGCCGCGGCCTCGATGTCCGCGCGGGAGGCGCCGGCGCGGCCGAGCGCGATGTTGTCCGCGACGCTCCCGGAGAACAGGAACGCCTCCTGGGTGACCATGACGACGGCGCGCCGCAGGTCGTGCGTCGAGAGCCGCCGCAGGTCGACGCCGTCGAGCGTCACCGCGCCCGCCGAGGGGTCGTAGAACCGGGCCACGAGCTTGGCGAGCGACGACTTCCCCGCGCCCGTCGCCCCGACGAGCGCCACCGTCTGGCCCGCCGGGATGGCGAGCGAGAACTCAGGCAGGACCTCGGGGCCCTCGCCGTAGGAGAAGGCGACCGACGCGAACGCGACCGCGCCGCGCGCGCGGGGCAGCGGCACGGGGTCGCGCGGAGGCTGGACCGAGGGCACCTCCTCGAGGAGGCCCGAAACCTTCTCGAGCGCCGCCTGCGCGCTCTGGAACGAGTTGTAGAACATTGCCATCTGCTCGAGCGGGGCGAAGAACCGCTTCGTCGAGAGCACGACGGCGAGCAGCACCCCGACCGCGAGCGTCCCCTCGAGCACACGGACGCCCGCGGCGAGGAGCACCGCCGCGACCGAGACGTTCCCGATGAGCGCGAGCCCGGGCTGGAACACGCCGTGGAGCTGGATGGAGCGCAGGGTCGCCGCAGCGAAGTCGTCCGCGAGCCGGCCGTACTCAGCGCTGTTGTCCCGCTCCCGGCGGAAGGCCTTGACGGCGCGGATGCCGGTCATGGTCTCGACGAAGTGCACGATGAGCCTCGCCGAGACGACGCGCGAGGCCCGGTAGGCCCGCTGGGACCGGATCTGGTACCAGCGGGCGAGGACGGCCATCGGCACGGCGGCCGCGAGCATGATGAGCCCCGAGCGCCAGTCGAGGAAGAACACCGCCGCGGCCGTGAAGCCCATGAACATGAGCCCGGACGCGAGCGCGCCCACGCCTGTGTCGAGGAGCTCGCGCAGGGCCTCGAGGTCCGACGTCTGGCGGCTGATGATCCGCCCCGAGGTGTAGTGCTCGTGGAAGTCCAGGCTCAGGCGCTGGGTGTGCCGGAACACGCGCACGCGCAGGTCCAGGAGCATGGCTTGGCTCAGCGCCGCCGTCGAGGTCACGTAGCCGGCGGTGAGCAGCGCCGTCGTGAGCGCGGCAGCGAGATAGCCCCCGCCGGCGAGCCACATGACGCCCGGGTCGCCCGCGGCGAGCGCGGGCAGCGCGCGGTCGATCCCGAAGGCGATGAGCGCCGGGCCGGCGGCGCGCGTGGCCTGCGAGACGATGACCATCGCGAGCGTCGCTGCGAGCCGGCCACGGACCGGGCCCATGAGTTCGCCCAGGAGCCGCAGCGACCTGCGGCGCACAGCGCGGCTCGCCTCGCGCGAGAGGTCGAGGGAGTCCTCGCCGGCCGTCCCGAAGGCGGCTCGCGTGGTCGACGTGCTCATCGCGCCTCCTCGAGGTCGCCGGGCTCGGTGTCGAGGTTGCGGGGACCCTCCGGCAGGCTCGCGATGACCCAGCGGTAGTGCGCGCTGCGGGCCAGCAGCTCGGCATGCGTCCCGACGTCCTCGATGACGCCGCCGGCGAGCAGCGCGACGCGGTCCGCGAGGGCCACGGTCGAGGGCCGGTGGGCGACGACGAGCGCCGTCGTCTCGGTGAGGGCCTCGCGCAGGCGGGCTGTGACGCGCTCCTCCGTCGCGACGTCGAGGGCCGAGAGCGGGTCGTCGAGCACGAGGACGGCGGGCCGGGCCGCGATGGCGCGGGCCAGGGCGATGCGCTGCCGCTGGCCGCCAGAGAGGCTCAGGCCCTCCTCGCCGATCCGGGTGTCGAGCCCGGCCGGGAGAGAGTAGGCGAACTGGGCCTGCGCGATGTCGAGCGCTTCCGCGAGCAGCGCCTCCGCCTCGGGCCCCTCGCGCACCGCGGCCCCGAGGAGTACGTTGTCCCGCACCGACGACGAGAAGAGGGTCGTGTCCTCGAAGGCGACCGCGACAAGGCGGCGCAGCTCGGCCAGCGGCAGGCGCCGCACGTCCACGCCGTCGATCTCGACCGAGCCGGCCTCGACGTCGTAGAGCCGCGGCGCCAGCTGCAGGAGCGTGCTCTTCCCCGATCCCGTCGCCCCGACGAGTGCCATGGTCTCGCCCGGGCGCACCTCGAGCGTCACGCCGGCGAGCACGGCGGCTGGCGCCGCGTCCCCACCGGGGCGGGCGGCGCCACCGTCCGCGCCGTCGCCTGCGCGCCGCGCGTACCCGAAGACGACATCACGGAACGTGAGCGCGCCGCGCGTGGCGGCGGGGTGCTCGGGGTCTGCGGGATCGGTTATGGTGTCGGCGGCGTCCATGACCTCGAAGTGCCGGTCCACGGCCGTCTTGGCCGTGAGCGCCATGCCGACGAGCATTCCGCTCGATTCGACGGGCTGCGCGACGGCGGCCGCGGTGGCGAAGAAGGCCGCGAGCGAGCCGATGCTCAGCTGCCCCGTCGCGGTGAGCCAGATTCCGGTGACGAGGCCGACGCCGAGGGCGAGCTCGGGCAGGAGCGTCACGACGAGGCTGAACACGGCCTGGTGGCGGGCCTTGGCGACCTCGGTCTCGCGCAGCCGGTCCGCCTGCTCGGCGAAGCTCTCCAGCGCCTCCCGGCCCCGGCCGAAGGCCTTGAGCACGCGGATGCCGTGGACGGACTCCTCGACCGTCGTGGCGAGGTCCCCCGCGAGGTCCTGGCTGCGCCGGGTTGCGAGGGAGAAGTTCCGCCGGAAGACCGCTCCGTAGACCATGATCGGCAGCGCCGCGGCCAGGAAGATGAGCGCGAGCTGCCACGAGAGCGTGAACAGGAGCACGGCCCCGATGGCCACCGTGCTCACCGACACGACGAGGAAGATCGCGCCGAACGCGAGCCAGCGCCGCAGGAAGCCGAGGTCAGCCACCGAGCGCGAGAGCAGCTGGCCCGAGCCCCAGCGGTCGTGGAAGGCCACGGGGAGGTCCTGGAGGTGCCCATACATCGCGACGCGCATCTGCCGCTCGAGCCTGACGCTCGGCTCGATCACGAAGAGCCGGCGCAGCACCATCATGCCGGCCTCAAGCACGCCGAGGAGGAGGACGACGCCGGCGGCTCCCCACACAGCCGACGGCTGTGTGCCGTTCGCGACGAGCTGGTCGATGACCGCGCGCAGGACCTGCGGGATGGCGAGGGCCAGGGCCGAGGTGGCCAAGCCCGCGGCGAGGCCCGCGACGAGGCGCGGGAGGATGGGCCGCACGGCCGGGCCGAGCCGCGAGATGCTGCGGAAGAACGGCGTCTGCGGCGCGGGTCCGGAGGTGGCGTGTGCAGGGGCGCGCTGTGGCATGCCGGGGACTCACCCGCCTCGGGGTCGTGAGGTGTGTTGGCTGAGGACACCACCCTACGCCCGAAAACCGGTTTCCGGCGCGAGCGCTCACATCCCGGACGGCGCGCACTCGCGGAGACTGGGTCCTGCCGGGCCCGGGTCCGCTGGCTCAGGCCCCGAGGAGCGTGAGCAGCACCGCCTCGGGGCGGCACGCGATGCGCACCGGCGCGAAGCGCGACGTTCCGATCCCCCCCGAGACGTTGAGGGGGACGGTGCGCCCGGAATTCTCCCAGTCGGTCAGGCCCTTGGCCCGCCATGTCGGGAGGTCGCAGTTGGACACGAGCGCCCCATAGCCCGGGATGCAGAGCTGCCCGCCGTGGGTGTGGCCCGCGAGGATGAGCTGCGCGCCCGCGTCGGCGAAGTGGTCGAGCACCCTCTGGTAGGGCGCGTGGATGACGGCGACCTTGAGGTGGGGCTTCTCGTCGTGGCCCGACGCGCCGCGCGGCCACTCGGCGTAGCGCTCGCGGCCCAGATGGGGATCATCCACGCCGGAGAAATCAAGGCGCACCCCGTTGAGCGGCACCGACTGGGACCGGTTGGTCAGGTTGATCCAGCCGGCCTCGCCGAAGCCCGCGAAGAGGGCCGGCCAGTCGAGGGCGATCTTCCTCGGCAGCGGCGTGCGCGACGAGGGGCCCACGAGATAGCTCGCGGGGTTCCGCAGGGTCGGGGCGTAGTAGTCGTTCGAGCCCGGGACGAACACGCCGGGGAAGCGCAGGAGCGGACGGAGCGCGGTGAGGAGCGGCGGCACGGCCCCGGTGTGGCTCAGGTTGTCGCCCGTGTTGACCACGAGGTCCGGCTCGAGGTCGGCGAGCCCAGCGAGCCAGCGGGCCTTGGCGGCCTGGCCCGGGACGAAGTGGATGTCGCTCAGGTGCAGGACGCGCAGGGGCCGCGAGCCGGCGGGCAGGACACGCAGCGTCTCCTCGCGGAGCGTGAACTGGTCCTTCTCCCACCACCCGTATGCCGCGGCCGCGAGTCCCGCGCTCAGTCCCATCCCGGCCAGGAGAGCGGTGCGCCGCGCCCCGGTGCCGAGCGCGGCCGAGACGCGGGCCGCCGTCGTGCGTCCCCCGGTCGCCGCCACGCCGCTAGCCGTTGCCGTTGCCGTTGCCGCGGCCGGGACTCGTGGCCGCGGGCTGGCTCGGCGCCTGGGAGGGCTGCGGCGTCGGGGTCTGGCCCGACGGCGAGGGGCTGGCGGGCGCCGTGTTCTGGGGCTGGGCTCCCTGGGTCATGGACTGCGGCGGGGCCTCGAACGGGTCAACCCTGTAGAGGCGCGCGACTTGGGCCATGTAGTCGGCCCACTGCGGGCCGGCGATGAGGGCGCCGTCGACGACCTTGTAGAACTTGCCGTTGATGTTCACGTTGCGGCCCAGGCGAGCTCCCGGGTCCTGGAGGGCCTCGCCGAAGAACGACGCCGTGACGAGGCCCGTCGTGTAGCCCAGGAGCCAGGTCTGGCTGTTGAAGTTGTTCGTGCCGGTCTTGGCGGCCGCCGGCACGCCGGGCTTGAGCTGGTAGCCCGAGCCGCGCACCAGCACGTCCTGGAGCGTGAAGTTGACGCCCTTGGCGACATCCGGCTTGATGACGTTCTGCTGGCAGCTCGGAGCCTGGCCGCCGATCTTCTGGCCCTTGATGTCCGTGACCTCGGTGACCGCCATCGGGCTGCAGTAGGTGCCGTTGCTCGCGAAGACCGCGAACGCGCTGGCCATCGACATCGGGGAGACGTTGTACGGGCCGAGGAGGCTGGAGAGCGTAGACATGTCCAGCTTGTCCTTGCCCTCGCCGTTGTGCAGCTGGACGGCGTCGACGATGCGCTGGATGTCGCAGAAGTCGTTCAGCCCGGCTGCCGTGGCGTAGGTCGCCGTGTTGATCGAGTTGTAGAGGCCGTAGTTGATCGGCATCGCCCGGTAGTAGCCCTCGTCGTTGTTCTGCAGCGTCGGGGCGGCGCCGAGGCCCTCCTCCCCGCTGTTGAATGCGCCGGTGACGCGGTTGCACGTGGTCCTCCACGCGTAGTTGAGCGGGTAGACGCGCCGGGAGGCGTCGATGGTCTGGGTCGCGGACTTGCCCTCGGTGAGCCATGCGGCGAACGTGAACGGCTTCATCGTCGAGCCGGGCTGGAAGCCGCCCGCGCCGCCGAGCTCGTTGCCGTTGGAGTCCTTGCGGTCGACGTTGAAGTTGTACGTCGTCGTGAAGTTCGAGCCCTGGCCCGGGAGCATCCGCGAGTTCTGTGCCATGGCGAGGACCTTGCCCGTGCCCGGCTCGATCGTCAGGAGCGAGCCGCCCCACTTGTCCGGGTTCTCGCCGGCCGTCGCGTCCACGCGGGCCTGGGCCGGGCCCTGGAGGCGCGGGTCGAGGGTCGTCTTGATCGTCAGGCCGCCGCGGAAGACCTTCTTCTCGCGCTCGTCCGCCGTGGGCCCGTAGGCCGGGTCGTTGAGGATCGTGTGCAGCACGTAGTCGCAGAAGTACTGGGCCTGCTGGGCGTAGGCGCAGCCCTGCTTCGGCGGGCTGAGCTTGAGCTCGATCGGGGTCGCGATCGCCTCATCGTGCTGCTGCTGGTTGATCTTGCCGTGCATCAGCATCGCGTCGATGACGAGGTTGCGGCGCGCGAGCGCGTTGTCCGGGTTGATCTCCGGGTTGTAGAGCGTCGGGCTGTTCACGAGGCCCGCGAGGAGCGCCGCCTGCGGGATCGAGAGGTCCTTCGCGTCCACGGAGAAGAAGTACTGGCTCGCGGCCTGGATGCCGTAGGCGTTGCGGTTGAAGAAGACGATGTTGAGATAGCCCTCGAGGATCTCGTCCTTCGAGTACTGCTTCTCGAGCGCGATGGCGAGCTTCATCTCGCGCAGCTTGTCGCCGACGCCCTTCTGACCGTTGAGCACGACGTCGCTGTCCTTGCCCTGGGCGATGAGGGCCTCGTTGATGACATTTGTGACGTATTGCTGCGTCAGGGTCGAGGCGCCCTGCCGGTTGCCGCTGAGGTTCGCCGCGACGGCACGGAGGATGCCCGTCGTGTCGACGCCTCCGTGCTCGTAGAACCGCGAATCCTCGATCGCGATGATGGCGTCCTTCATGTTCTGCGACATCGCGTCGAGCGGGACGTGGGTGCGGTTCTCCGCGAAGAGCGTCGCGATCTCCGAGCCGTCCGCTGCGAGGACCCTTGTCACCTGCCCGGGACTGTCCACCGTGAGCTCCCCGGGGAGGCTCTCGAAGAACTGCACAGAGCCGTTGGCAGCGCTTCCCGTGACGGCCGCGGCGGGCACCATGAGGCCCGCCACGAGCACCCCGCAGATCGCGCTCACGCCGAGGAAGGCGAGGATTTTGCCGAGGGTTGTGGCCGTGTCGAAGACAGGGTTCTTGCCAGACGCCATGTGTAGGAGTCTAACGGGAGGGGCTAGTCTGGCCTCATGACCGCCTGGGAATACGCCACCGTGCCCCTCATCGTCCATGCCACCAAGCAGATCCTCGACCAGTGGGGCGAGGACGGCTGGGAGCTCGTCCAGGTGGTCCCCGGCCCCGGCGGCAACGGCATGGTCGCCTACCTGAAGAAGGAGAAGCAGGCGTGACCGATCCCACAGTCCAGACGGCCAAGACCACTGCCGCGAAGGAGCCCGAGGTGACGAGCGCCGTCGAGCGCCGCCTCGCGGACCTCGGCCTGGCCCTGCCCGAGGTCGCCACCCCGGTCGCGGCGTACGTCCCCGCCGTCGTCACCGGATCGACCGTCTACACGTCCGGCCAGCTCCCGTTCGTCTCGGGCCAGCTCCCCGCCACCGGGAAGGTCGGCGCCGAGGTGAGCGCCGAGGACGCGAAGACGTACGCCGAGCTGTGCATCATCAACGCGCTCGCCGCGGTCAAGGCGCAGATCGGCGATCTCGACCGCATCACGAGGATCGTCAAGGTCGTGGGCTTCGTCGCCTCCGATCCGTCGTTCACGGGGCAGCCCGGCGTCGTCAACGGCGCGTCCGAGCTGCTCGGCAAGGTCTTCGGCGAGGCGGGCACCCACGCACGCTCCGCCGTCGGCGTCGCGGTGCTGCCGCTCGACGCCCCGGTCGAGGTGGAGCTGATTGCCGACTTCGCTTAGGCGGCGCTTCGTCCTGCCCAAGCGCCTGCAGGGCGCGGCCCGCAGCTGGCTCTCCGACGAGGAGCGGACGCCGCGGTCGCCGCGCCCTGCGTCTTCGGTTGCCCTCATCCGTGATTCGGCGGACGGCACCGAGACGTGGCTCGCCTACCGACCCGGGGACTCGCCGCTCGGCCTTGTCGCGTTCCCCGGCGGGTCCGCCGAGAACACCGATGAGGACAGCTTCGACTGGTACGGACCCTCCGTCGGGCACTGGGCCGAGCTCCTCGGGACCGCCGACTATTCCATCGCGCGCGTGCATGTCGTGGCGGCCATCCGCGAGCTCTTCGAGGAGACCGGCGTGCTGCTCGCCGGGTCGGACGAGTCCACCGTGGTGGAGGGCACCGGGACCGCTGACTGGGTCCGCGCCCGTGAGGCCCTCTCCGGGCAGGAGATCGGCTTCGCCGAGCTGCTCGCGAAGCGGGGACTGGGGCTGCGCACCGACCTCCTACGGCCCCTCGTGCACTGGGTGACCCCCGACTTCGCCCACCGCCGCTTCGACACGCGCTACTTCGCCGCGACCCTGCCGGTCGGCCAGACGCCGACCCTCCTCCCCAGCAAGGGCGTGTGGGGCGGGTGGGTGACCGCCGCGAAGGTCATGGCGGAACGGGACACGACCCATCTGGGGGATCGCATCGGCCAGCCGGAGACCCGAGGGCAGGTGCTCCCGGAGCTCCTCGTCCCCGCGACCGAGATCATCCTTGCCAAGATGGCCAAGGCCAAGGGCTGCATCGCCTACCTGAATATCAAGCGCACCACGCACACGTACCAGGCCGAACTCGTCGAGGACGCCGGGCAGCTCTTCCTCGAGGTCGAGGCCCCTGCCGCGGCGCCGCCCACCGAGGCGCTCAGCGTCGTCCCGCCGGGGGCGGGCCCTGCGGACGCGAGGCCCGCGGGCGCGGGACCCACGGATGCGAGGCCCGCGGGCGCGGCGCCCGGCGACTGACGCACCCAGCACAGACTCGAAGGAGCCGGCCCCCGCGGGGCCGGCTCCTTCGTGGTCCGCGCCGTGCTCGGGGCGTTGTGCCCCGGCCGCTCAGCGCGAGCGCTGGCGCAGGCGCTGCATGTCGAGGATGACGACGGCGCGCGCCTCGAGGCGGATCCAGCCGCGCTGGACGAACTCCGCGAGGGCCTTGTTGACGGTCTCGCGAGAGGCGCCGACGAGCTGGGCGAGCTCCTCCTGGGTGAGCTCGTGGGCCACGAGCACACCGTCGGTCGCGGGGCGGCCGAAGCGGTCCGCGAGGTCGAGCAGGGCCTTCGCGACGCGGCCCGGGACGTCGGAGAACACGAGGTCCGAGAGCGAGTCGTTCGTGCGGCGCAGGCGGCGGGCGAGGGCCTGCAGCAGCTGGGCCGAGACCTCGGGGCGGTTGCGCAGCAGCGCGTTGAGGGACTCGTTCTTCAGGCCCGCGAGGCGGGTCTCGGAGACGGCGGTCGCGGTCGCGTTGCGCGGTGCCGGGTCGAAGAGGGCCATCTCACCGAAGAGCTCGCCCGGGCCGAGGATCGCGAGGAGCGACTCGCGGCCGTCGGGCGACGTGCGGCCGAGCTTCACCTTGCCGGAGACGATGAAGTAGAGCTGGTCCCCCTGGTCGCCCTCCCGGAACACCGATGCACCGCGGGAGAGGTCCACCTCCGTGAGCTCGTCCGTCAGCAGGCGGAAGGCGTCGTCGTCGAGCGTTGCGAAGAGGGGCGCGCGGCGCAGTACCTCGATGTCCAAAGCAGTCTCCTAGTTCCGTTCACTTCGTTCAGTTCACCTGCGGTTTGTGCCCCGCACGTGGCTGGCTCCGCCGTCATTGTTTCAGATCCCTCTCCGCTTTGTGACGAACTTGGCAGCCGACACAGGCCGCTTGAGGGCCGATTGGGCTTTTGCACAGCCCGATGGTCCGGGGGGATTGGCGTGCCGAACGGAGCGCGTTGGGGCCAGACCGGCTCACAGAGGAGAGTCAGGAGCCGCGGATAGACTCCGAGGGTGTTGTTCGGTGTGACGTTCCTCGACGTGGTCCTCGTGCTCGTGCTGATTGGATATCTGGCCAACGGCATCCGGGCCGGATTCGTCGTGAGCCTGGCCGGTATCCTGGGCTTCCTCGCCGGGGGAGCGGCCGCGTTCTTTGCGGTGCCGCTCGTGAGCCAGGCCCTCGCCGAGAGCGGCTGGCGGGCGGCCGGCGTCGTCATCACTGCGGTGACCCTCATGGCGGCCGGCAACGCGCTTGGCTCCGCCCTCGGCCACCGCATCCGTCGCGGCATCACGTTCAGGGGGGCCGGCGCCGTCGACCGTGCCCTCGGCGGGGCAGTGAGCCTCGTCGTGACGGCCCTCATCATCTCGATGACCGCATTCACCGTCTCGAGCATCGGCATCCCGTGGGTCTCCCAGCAGATCGCCGACTCGAGGGTCGTGCGGGGCATCGACGACCTGACGCCCGAGGCCGTCAAGGAGCAGGCCGCGGCGCTGCGCGCATTCGCCGTCGGGGACGGCCTGCCCAAGCTCATCGAGGGCATCGGCGGGCCGGTCAATCCGGTCACCGTCCCGGACGAGGCCGCGGACACGCCCGAGCTGCGGGCGGCCTCGGAGTCGGTCCTCCGCATCACGGGCACGGCGTTCCAGTGCGGGCAGAACCAGACGGGCACCGGCTTCGTCGTCGCCCGGGACCGGGTGGTGACCAATGCCCACGTCGTCGCCGGGGTGGGGGAGCCCGTCGTCGAGCTTCAGAGCGGCGGCGCGCGCACGGGCCGCGTCGTGTACTTCGACGCCGTGCACGACCTCGCCGTGCTCTCCGTCGACGGGCTCGACGTGCCCACGCTTCCGCTGACCGCCACGAGCCCTGCGGGGACGAACGCGGCCTTCGCCGGCTACCCCCTCGGCGGGCCGTTCCAGACACGCCCCGCCGTCATCCAGGGCACGACGACGGTCCTCGCCCCGGACATCTACGGCACGAACGAGACGCCCAAGCAGGTCTACCAGCTCTCCGGCAATGTCCAGCAGGGCAATTCGGGCGGACCGCTCCTGACCCTCGGCGGGCAGGTCACGGGGGTGATCTTCGCCAAGAGCGAGTCCACCGAGGGCGTCGGCTACGGGATCACGATGGAGGAGCTTGGGCCGGTCGCCGCCGCGTCGGCGTCCATGACGGCGCCCGTCCAGCCGGGAGTGTGCACGCGGAAGTAGGGCACGCCACGGGCCCGCAGGGCCGCGCGGGGGAGTCCGGGTCAGGCGACCGTGGCCTTGCGCGCCTCGGTGAGGTCAGCGAGGTACTCGACCGCGAAACGGTAGCCGAGGACGCCCGCGCCCGCGATCACCGCCTTGCTGATGTCGCTGAGGTACGAGTGGTGGCGGAAGGGCTCGCGCGCGTGCACGTTCGTGATGTGCACCTCGACGGCGGGGAGCTGGACGGCCGAGATCGCGTCGCGGATCGCGACCGACGTGTGCGTGAATGCGCCAGCGTTGATGACGATGCCGAGCGCAGTCGTGCGGGCCTCGTGGATCGCATCGAGGAGGTCGCCCTCGTGGTTCGACTGGACGCAGTGCACTTCGAGGCCGTGGGCCGCCGCTGCCTCGGCGCAGAGCCGCTCGACGTCGGCGAGGGTGGCCGTTCCGTACTTCTCCGGCTCGCGCGTTCCGAGGAGGTTCAGGTTCGGGCCGTTGACGACCAGGATCATGCCGCGGGGGGTCTCTTCCGTCATGGCCCCCACTCTAGGCCTCCTGCGGACCGGTCTCGCGACCAGACCGGTCCGCGGCTGCAACACCGGTCTGTCCCGGACCTGTCTCGCGGTGGAGCACCTGTGTCGTTTTCGTGGTGGGGGAAGCGTCTGGCGCGTGTTGCTGCCCGGGCACCGCTCATTCTGGAGCGCCGCCGCCCACCTCCATCTGCCTGCACTGTGCTACATCTGCCTGAACTGTGCTGCCGGTTGTCCCTCCACAGCAGCTGGTCACGGCGTGTCGTCCACATGGGCCTCCTTCTGTCTCCCCTAGCGGGCACCGCATCAGGAGAGTGGGCGCATGGATACGAAAGCTTTGGAAGCGCGGCTCGCTGCAGCATGGCCGGAAGGGGAGGTCTGCACGGCCGCATACCTCCGCATGGCCGGGATCGGGGAACGGCAGCTTGCCGCAGCCGTAGCAGCCGGTCTGCTCGTCCGCGTGCGGCGCGGCGCCTATGCGGTTGCCTCGGCCTGGCGGACGCTCGCGCCCTGGGAGCGTCAGCCTCGCAGGCTTGAGGCCCACATCCGGACTGTGAGCGGAGCGGTGTACTCCCATTCCAGCGCCGCCATCCTGCACGGCGGGCGCGTCTGGGAGGCCGGGGAGAACGTCCACGTCACGACGGTCTACAGGAACGGGCAGCGCAACCACGGCACCGACGTGACGGCGCACTGCCACCAGCTGCCCGAGGCCGCGGGCGTCGCGGTCGATTCGCCGTGGGGTCCCGTCACGGCGACGTCGCGCGCCCGAACGGCCGTGGACTGTGCGCGGACGCTGCCGCTCGAGAAGGGCCTGGTCATCGTCGACAGTCTCTTGGCTGACGGTCTGAGCAGGGAAGCTGTCGCTGCCGAACTGGAGGCCGCGACGACGACTCGTGGAATCTCAGTGGCGCGCCGCGTTCTCGCCCTCGCTGACAGCCGTTCCGAGTCCGTGGGGGAAACGCGCCTGCGCCTCCTGATGTCGCTGTTCGGCATCCCGGAGCCCGTCCTCCAGCTCTGGCTCACCACGACCGAGGGCCATCATCGGGTGGACTTCGCCTGGCCCGAGGCGATGCTCATCGTCGAATTCGACGGTGAGGGCAAGTACAGCCAGCAAGGCACGCCGCAGCAGGCTGTGCTCGCAGAACGCCGCCGCGAAGCAGCCTTGATGGAAAGGGGCTGGCGCTTCATCAGGATCCGGTGGAGCGACCTCGAACGGCCGGAGGAGATCCGACGACGCATCATGTCGAAGCTCTCCGGATATGTGGTTCCGGCCCGCCGAACAGCAGCGTGACGTGTGCCGGCTAATCCCATCACGGTGCGAGCGCCCATCATGGTGCGAGCGCGTCGATCAGGTGACCGAGGGCTGCACCGATCTCGTGGGGTTCGGTGAGCATGGCCAGATGATGTGAGCTGCGACTGGTCACATGCCAGCCGGCCCGTTCAGCGTCCTCGGCTTGGGCCGTGTAGGCCAGCCGCAAGTACGCGCTCTGCGACGGGGCAGGGTCTGGAACCGCAGGGGCGGGCTCGTCGAAATAGGCCACGGGGAGCCGCGGGAGCTCTGCGCTGAAGCGGGCCCGCAATCCGGGGTCGGGCAGGAGATGCTCGAGGACGCCCGGTGGGAACCACTCGTTCCACGGCGGCAGGAGGCCGTCCCGCGCGAGGCCGCGCATCTGCCCACGCATATCCTCCGGGACTGTGCTGAACCAGCTGCGGCCGGGGTGGGGCAGAAGCGCATCGACGAAGACCATGCCGACGACCGCCGTCGTTGTCGCGTCCGCGACAGAGGGCAGCAAGGCGCCCGCGCCGCTGTGCCCGACGAGGACAACGCGGCTGTCACCGTTGTGCTTGTCCGGGTCGATCGCGTCCGCGACAGCCGCGGCGAGCCGTGGGTAGTACGGAGCCGGGCCCGCGAACACGTCGGCCAAGGACGGCACCACAGTTTCCTTCCCCTGCAGGCGCAGCACGCTCGCGACCGGCTCCCAGACGGATGCGCCGACCAGTGGGCTGTGCACCAGGACCAGAGCCGGTTCTCCACCCATGGCACGCATTCTTGACCCGCCACGGTTCGGCACTCAAGGGCCAACAGAGGGAGACAGGGAGGTCGCTTGACTCTCACCGAGGAGGGGGCCATGCGCGGAGGAGGGCCACGAGACCGGTCCGGGGCCGCGAGACCGCAAGGAAGGGGACCTGTCTCGCAGCCGAGGACCGGTCTCATACGAGACCGGTCCTCGTGACGCCCTCGCTCCGGGCCGGACCACTCGGCCGGGCGCGGGGGGCCAAGCAGGCTCAGGCCGCGACCCGGACCTCCTCGGCGTAGATGAGCAGCGCGTGCTCCGGTCGCAGGATCGGCAGGGGCAGGCCTACCTCGGCGAGGAACCGGCCCGTGGCCGTCGCGCCGCCGTCCGAGAGCCACGCCGGTGGCGCAATCTGCGTGAAGGTGTCCTTCCAGTCGGCGTCGTCGGGAGTCGGCAGGACGGCGGCCACGCGGTACGTGCGCTCGGGGTCGAGCCCCGGGATGCCTACCCGCCCGGGCATCTCGGCCGCGAACGTGCCCAGGGCGACGGTCGCGAAGAGGCCCTCCCCGCCGTCGTGCGCGACGACGCCGTGCAGGCGCAGGTTCGGCTCCGCCACGTCCGCATTGACCCGCACCCCCGAGTGCAGGAGCCCGCGATGCCGCTTGAACAGCGCGATCGCCCGGCGGAGCGTCTCCCGCTCGGCCTCTGTGGCCTGGCGGATGTCCCATTCCATGCCGAAGTGGCCGAAGAGGGCCGTCGCGGCGCGGAACGAGATGTCGTGCACGCGGCCCGTCGTGTGCGAGTGCGTTGGGCCCACATGCGCGCCGACGAGCTCGGGCGGAAGGACGGCCTGGGTCCAGCGCTGGATCGTCTGCCGCTCGAGGGCGTCGTTGCAGTCCGAGGCCCAGACCCGGTCGGTGCGCTGCAGGATGCCGAGGTCCACGCGTGCCCCGCCCGAGGAGCAGGACTCGATCTCGACGTCCTGGTGGGCCGCCTTGAGGGCGTCGAAGAGCCGGTAGGCGGCGAGCGTCTGCTCGTGCACCGACGGCCGGCCGCCGCTGCCGTGCTCGGCGAGGTCCCGGTTCTGGTCCCACTTGAGGTAGGAGATGCTGTTCTCCGACAGCAGGGTGTCGAGGCGGTCGTAGATGTACTGCCAGGCCTCGGGGTTCGCGAGGTCGAGGATGTGCTGCTGCCGCCACTCGAGCGGCAGGCGCCCACCCTCCTTGTGCGAGGCAGCGGCCGGGCCGACGATCCAGTCAGGGTGCTGCCGGGCCACGTCCGAGTCGAGGTTCACCATCTCCGGCTCGACCCAGAGGCCGAACTCCATTCCGCGGGAGGTCACGGCGTCGATGAGCGGCGTGAGCCCGTCGGGCCACAGGCCCTCATCGACGTACCAGTCGCCGAGGCCCGCGCTGTCGTCGCGGCGCCCGCGGAACCACCCGTCGTCGAGCACGAATCGCTCCACGCCGAGCTCCGCGGCGGACTCCGCGAGCTCGAGGAGCGGCTCGATGCGGTGGTCGAAGTACACGGCCTCCCACGTGTTGAGCACGACCGGGCGCGCCCTGCCCGACCCGCCGGCCTCGCCCTGGGTGCCCACGTGATGCGGCCGCGCGCGGAACCAGTCGTAGAACCGCTCGGTCACGCCGTCGAGGCCGCGGTCCGAGTAGGCCGCGAACAGCACCGGCGTCGTGTACGAGGCACCGGGGGCGAGCAGGACCTCGCCCGGGCCGAGGAGCTCGCACGCGCCGAGCATGCGCCGCCCGTCGGCGAGCGAGTCGAGGTACTGCTCGTGGTTGCCGGACCAGCCGAAGTGCACGGCCCACACGCGGCCCGAACGGTTCGAGAAGCCGGCCGTGCCCGCGGCGACGAGCAGCGACGAGTCGTGCCCCGTGCGGCCGTGCCGGCCCGATCGCACCCACGTGCCCTGGGCGATCGCGTGCCGCTGGGGGTGGTTCTCGCGGCACCAGCGGCCCGTCAGGTCGAGGAGCTCGACGGCGTCGCCCGGCACCGGGAGCACGGCGCCGAGCTCGTCGAGCTGGTACGCGGTCGCGCCCGTGTTGGTCAGCGTGTGCGTCAGTTCGAGCAGCCCGCCGGGGTTCAGGCGCAGGCTCGTCGCGATCTCGAGGCCGGCCTCGTCGTCGCGCTGGCGCACGACGGCGGTGCCCGCCGCCGCGGTCCCCGCGCCCGGCGCGGCGGTCGTCTCCGCCGAGACGACGCGCAGGGCCGGCGAGAAGCCGAAGCCGGGCAGCGCCTGCCCGCCGGCGACGGGGGCCGTGCGGTGGCCGCGCAGGCCCGGCCGGCCGAGCCAGCCCGAGGAGGCCTGCGGGACGAGCCCGGCGACGACCGGGACGTCGAGGGCCGAGTGCGGCACGGGCGGGGCCAGGAGGCCGAGGTCCGGGAGGTCAGCACCCAGGCTGGCGCCCCAGTGGACGATCTGGGCCTCGCCGGAGTCGAAGGCGAGCACGAGGCTCGTGCCGGCTGCCTGGAGGTGCAGAGGGGTCAGGGGGTGCATTGCTGTTCGCTTTCACGTGGTGCGGGCGGGTGGGAGGCGGGGGCCGGTCCCGGCGGGCGGTGCCGCGGGGACCGGCCCCGGCGGGGCGGGCCTACTGGAAGAGGGCG
>NZ_KV908326.1:122238-237769 GCF_001999765.1 Sinomonas mesophila
GGCGTTGACCTGCTCGTTGGCCTGGCTCAGCGAGCTGGCCGGGGCCTTGCCCGAGACGACCGCGTCCATGGCGGGCTTCATGATGCCATCAACCTTCGCGGCATTGTCCGCGATGGGGAAGAGGAAGGTCGTCTTGTCCTCGACCTGCTGGGTGAAGGCGGAGACGTCCACGCCCTTGGCCTTGAACGCCTCGGCGGCCTTCTCGGAGGAGGACTTCACGGCCGGGAAGACGACGGCCTTGGACGCGACGACGTCCTGGCAGGCCGCCGAGCCGAGGTATTCGACCCACTTGAGGGCGGCGTCCTTCTTCTTGGTGCCGGCCCAGATCGAGTCTGCGAGGCCGTTGAACATCGACGCACGCTCGCCGCTCGGGCCCGTGGGGGTCGGGGCGATGCCGACCTCGACGCCCTGGTAGCCCGTGTACTGCCCGATCATCCACGATCCGTTCGTGTTGATCGCGGCCTTGCCCGCGGCGAAGGTGTCCGCGACGGACGCCCCGACGGTCGTCTCGAGCTTGGGCATGTAGCCCTTCTCGGCCAGGCCGGCCCACCACGCGATGGCCTCCTGGAACGCGGGGTCGTCGTACTGGAACTCGGTGCCCCACGGGTTCTTGTCCGTGTGCGTCCAGCCGAGCGTTGCGGCCAGGAAGCTCCACTGGGTCTGGCCCTGGCCGGAGCCGGAGGACTCGAGGCCGAGTCCGTAGACCGCGACGTTGTTCTTGTCGAAGCCGGGCTCGTCGCCGCGGACGCCGTTCTTGTCCACCGTCAGGTGGGCGATGACCTTCTCGTAGGAGCCGCCGTCCTGGGGGTTCCAGGTGAGGCTCCGCATCTGCTCCTCGGAGATCCCGGCATCGGCGAGCATCTTCTTGTTGTAGAACAGGGCCACGGTGTCCCAGTCCTTCGGCAGGCCGTAGCGCTTGCCGTCCTGGCCGACCCACAGGTCGGCGAGGCCCTCGTTGTACTGGCCGAGGTCCACGTTGTCCTTGGAGACGGCGTCGTCGAGGGCCAGGAGCTGCTTCTTGCCGGCATACTCGGGGTACTTCGAGAGGTGGTCGGTGAAGACGTCCGGGGCGGTTCCGGCCACGAAGGAGTTCGTCAGCGTGCCCCAGTAGTCGTCCCAGCCGCGCTGGGTGACCTTGACCGTGATGTCCGGGTTGGCCTTCGTGAAGTCCTCGGCGCACTGCTCGTAGGCGGGGAGCTGGTTCGCGTCCCAGAGCCAGTAGCTGATTTCTCCCGCGGCCGAGTCGCCGCCGCCGGAGCTTCCGCTCCCGCAGGCGGAGAGGGCGAGGGAGGCGGCGGCCGCGAGGGCGACGGCGCCCCAGGCCTTGTGTGCCAGCTTGTTCATCTTCCGGGGTCCTTTCAGGACATGGGTGTGGTGGGTGAGGGGGTGGGGGTCTGGTCTGGGGAGCTTGACGGGCTACTTGATGCCCGAGAAGCCGATGGAGTTGACGATCTTCTTGCCGAAGGCCGCGAAGAGGATCAGGACGGGAAGGGCCGAGACGAGGGTCGCTGCCATGAGGCCCGACCAGTCGGGTGCGCCCTGCGGGGACTGGGACTTGAAGACGCCGAGGCCGACCTGGAGGACGCGGGCGTCCGGCTCCGTGGTGACGAGGAGCGGCCAGAAGTACTCGTTCCACTGGCCGATGAAGGTCAGGAGCGCAAGAGTCGCGATCGGGGCGGCGGCGTTGGGCAGGATGATCTGGAAGAAGATCCGCAGGTGCTTCGCGCCGTCGAGCATCGCCGCCTCCTCGACCTCGCGGGACATGTTGAGGAAGAACTGGCGCAGGAAGAAGATCGCGAACGGCGTCATGAACACATACGGCAGCACGAGCCCGAGCATCGAGTTGAGCAGGCCGAGGTTCTTGATGAGCAGGAAGTTCGGCAGCGCGGTGAAGATCGGCGGGACGAGCATCGTGCCGAGGAAGAGGCTGAACACCAGGTTGCGTCCCCTCCAGCGGAGGCGGGCGAAGGCATAGGCGGCCATCGCGCTGAAGAAGACCGCGCCCGCCGTCGTGATCGAGGCGAAGAGGACCGAGTTCCGCAGGTAGACCCAGAAGTCGATCGCGGCGCCGGAGCCGCCCTCGGCGATCGCCTCGGAGGCGGTCTGGAGGCCGAAGACGCGCTTGAACGCGCCGAGGCTGAACTCCGCCGGGAACAGGCTGCCGGAGCTCGCGGCGAGCGCCCCGTTGGTGGACAGGGACGTGCGCAGCACCCAGTAGAACGGCAGCACGGTGACGAGGATGGCCAGGACCAGGAGGGCCCAGGCGCCGGCGCGGCCCCAGGGGACCGGACGACGGCGGGCGGCGGCCGGGCGGCCGGCCGCGGCCCGCGGTGCGTGGCTGGTGGCGGTGGTCATGCTGGGCTCCTTAGTCCAGGTCCGACTCGTTGCCCTTGAGGAACTTCATCTGGATGAAGGCCACGAGGGCGAGGATGAGGAAGAGGATGACGGCGATCGCCGAGGCGTAGCCGAAGTCCGACTCCGTGAACGCCTTCTGGACGATGTAGTACTGGATCACGCGGGTCGCGTTGACCGGGCCGCCGCCAGTCGTGACGGCGACCGTGTCGAAGACCTGGAATGAGCCGATGACGGTCACGACGAGCACGAGGACGAGCACGGGCCGCAGGAGCGGGAGCGTGATCTTCCGGAAGGTCTGGAACGGCGAGGCGCCGTCGAGGTTCGCGACCTCGTAAACGTGCCTCGGGATGGCCTGGAGTCCCGCGAAGATCAGCAGGGCCGTGTAGCCCATGTGCCGCCACGTGTTGATGAGCGCCTGGGTGGGGATGGCCCAGGCCTCGCTGCCGAAGAAGGCGACGCGGGGCAGGCCGAGGCCCTCGATGAGCTGGTTCACGATGCCGATCTGGTAGTCGAGCATCCAGAACCAGAGGAGGGCCGCGATGACGTTGGACATGAGGTACGGCAGCAGGAGCGTGCCGCGGATGAGGGTGGACCGTGCGACGCGGTCCATGAGGAGTGCGATCCCGAGGGCCAGGACGGTCTGGAGGGCGATGTTGATCACGACGTACTGGGCCGTGACCCCCAAGGCGTTCCAGAAGAGCGGGTCCTTCGCGAGAGTCGCGTAGTTCTTCGCCCCGACCCATTCCGGGTCGCCGAGGATGCTGTACTCCGTGAAGCTCAGGTAGATGCCGCGGAGGGTGGGGACGAGGAAGAAGGCGACGAAGCCGATCATCGCCGGGGCGATGAAGAGCATGGCGACCTTGAAGTCCCCGCCGAAGGGCCGTGCGCGGCGTGGTGTCTCCGCCCCCGAGGGCGTACTGCGCGAGGCCCTCCCGGGCGCCCTGCGGGCCGGGGCGCCGCTGGCGGTGGTGGTGGTCATCATCGATCCTCCGGGTGTGATGTGGCTAACAGCTGGTGAAGAATCTACACGAGTAACCGACCGCCATGCAAGGGTTGATCCCCGGAATCATGCCTACTGTCCGGTCGGTCGGCGCAAGGCATTGACTCGAGTAGAAAACCTTGCGAGACTCAGCGCATGACCTTCACCCTCGGCATCGTCGGCGCGGGGCAGTTCGCCGGCCAGTTCGCCAAGCTCTTCGCCGCCCATCCGCAGATCTCCGCCGTCCACGTCACGGACGTCCTTCCCGAGCGCGCGGAGGCGCTCGCGGGGCGCCTAGGCCTCGCCGGCACCTACCCGAGCTTCGGCGCGATGCTCGACGACGACGGCCTGGACGCCGTCGCGATCTTCACCCAGCGCTGGACGCACGGCCCGCTCGTCGTCGAGGCCCTGCGGGCCGGCAAGCACGTGTACTCGGCCGTGCCCATGGCGATCAGCGAGGGCGAGGTCGCCGAGATCATCGAGGCCGTCCGCGAGAGCGGCCTGACCTACATGATGGGCGAGACGAGCTACTACAACCCCGCGACCGTGTATGCGCGCCGCCGCCATCACGAGGGAGCCTTCGGCCGCATCTTCTACGCGGAGGGCGACTACGTCCACGACATGGACCTCGGCTTCTACGAGGCCTACCAGTACTCGGGCGGTGCGGACTGGAAGCGGACCGCGAGCTACCCACCCATGCTCTACCCGACCCACTCGGTGGGCGGTGTGCTCGGGGCGATCGGCGGACATGCCGTGAGCGTGAGCTGCATCGGGGTGCCGGACGAGCGCGGGGACGGAGTCTTCGACCGCGGGGTGAGCATGTTCGGCAACGACTTCTCGAACGCGACCGCCCTCTTCGAGCTCGCGGGGGGCGGCTCGATGCGCATCAACGAGTTCCGCCGCGTCGGCTACCCCTCCCACGTGCGCGAGAGCCGCTTCCGCTACTTCGGCACCGAGGGCAGCTTCGAGCAGCTCGTCGAGTCCGCGGTGTGGCAGGACAGGGAGGGCTTTGAGGACGTCTCGGCCCAGCTCAGGGCCGAGCGCGCGGTGGACCTCGACGACCCCTCGCTCGCCGACGTCGCCCCCGCCCTGCGCGAGGCCTTCGTCTCGGGCCTCGCCCCGGTGCACGACGCCGGGCGGCTCCCCGCCGAGCTGCGCGGGCTGCCCAACGGGCACGAGGGCAGCCACCACTTCCTCGTCGACGACTTCGCGACCGCCGTCGTGAACGGCACCCTCCCGGCGGTCAATGCCTGGGAGGCGGCCCGCTACACGCTCCCGGGAATCGCCGCCCACGAATCGGCCCTCCGCGGCGGCGAGCGGATCCCCGTCGCGGACTTCGGCGACGCCCCCGCGGCGCCCGGGAGCCGGGGCCTCGCAGCGGAGGCCCCGCGCGAGGCCGTGCAGGAACGCCGATAGCATGGTCGCCATGCCGCACCAGCCCGCTCCCGCCAAGCCGGCCGTCACCCGCAAGGACGTTGCCCGGCTCGCCGGCGTGAGCACCGCCGTCGTCAGCTATGTGATGAACGGCGGGCCGAAGCGGGTCTCGCCCGCGACGGAGGCCAAGGTGCGGCAGGCCATCGCGGCCCTCGGCTACCGGCCCAACGCGGCCGCACGTGCGCTCAAGCTGGGCTCGTCGGAGATGCTTGGCATGGTGGTCCCGGATGCGACCAACCCGTTCTTCGCCTCGCTCGCCCGGGCCGTGGAGGTTGCCGCCGCGGAGCGCGGCTACGCGATGCTTCTGGCCGACTCCGACGGCTCCCTGCGCACCGAGCGGCGGCTCGTCGAGAACCTCGTGGGGCGCAGGGTCGACGGCGTCTTCCTCTGCAGCGTGCTCTTCGAGCCGGACCTGACGGACCTCGAGCAGGCCGAGATCCCCGCCGTTCTGCTCAACCACAGCGCCGAGAGCCCCGGCTTCAACTCGGTCGGCGTCGCCTTCCAGGACGGCGGGCGCCTGGCCGTCGAGCACCTCGTGGGCCACGGCCACCGGCGGGTCGGGCTCGTCATGGGCACGAACACCGGCGGCGACCTCGATGCGCGCGAGGTCGGCTGGCGCCAGGGCGTCCGGGAGGCCGGGCTGCCGGAGGGGCCGGTGCTGCGGGTGCCGTTCACGCGCGACGGCGGCTACCGCGCAGGGCAGGACCTCATCGCCTCCGCCGACAGGCCCTCCGCCGTGTTCGTCAGCTCCGACCTCCAGGCCGTCGGGCTCCTGCGCGCGGTCCATGAGGCCGGTCTGCGGATCCCCGAGGACCTCGCGATCTTCTCCTTCGACGGCTCGGCCGAGGCGGAGTACAGCTGGCCCCCGCTGAGCACCGTCGCGCAGCCGGTCGAGGCGATGGCGCGCGCCGCCGTGGACGCCCTCATCGACGCCGAGACCGGCAAGCCCACCCAGAGCCAGATCTTCCCCGTCGAGCTCGTGCTCAGGAGCTCGTGCGGCTGCTGAATTCGCCCTTCCGGCCTGTGCCCTGCGGCCTCAGCGTTCGGGGGAGGGCGGTCTCATGGCCTGGACCGACGGCGGAAGTCCGGCGCGCGTGGGCTGCGGGAACGGTACAGACGCTGCTGGCCAGGAGCTGGTCTTGAACTTCTCCCGGAGCGCATCGAACTCGCGGACAGTTGCGAGGTCGTTGGATGCGAATGCGACGCCGATGCGGAGGTTGTCCCAATACTCGTCCCAGCTTGAGAAGAGTCCGGTCGCGATCCGCGCGACATCCTCGATCCTGTCCCAGGCCTCCTCTTCAGTGAGGACACCCGCCATGTAGTAGACGCGGGCCAGATCGACGGCCCGCTGGACGTCGAGGGCCCACGCGAGCTTTGGCGGGCGCCCGGGCTCGCTCGAGGCAACGTCCACCACGTGATCGGGCGACGTTGAGAGGATGCGTGCCAGTCTCGCCGCAGCCTCCGCGCGGCCCGGTCCCTCAAGGGTGCCGAGGAGTTGCCAGCTCACGCTTTCGTCCGCAAGTTGGCTGCCCAGACGCTCGTCGAAGGCCGTCAGTCTGCCGGTCTCGTGGTCCAGCAGGCCCATCCGCAGGGCCTCCGGCTCGATGGGGCGCAGGAGGGTGAGGCCCTTCGGCGCTTCGTCCCCGGGCTTCCAACCTGACACCGCTACCGCTGCGGGTCTGTACTCGAGCGACGAGTTCCACAGGCCGCGCGCAAAGTCGTCCTGCGCACTGAGTGCGAGGAGCTGCTGCTGGCGCCCGGAGAGCGCGCGATGGCCCGTGATGTCGATGTACCGTCGCTGCTCTCGCAGTGGCTGCCCTGCGACCGTGGCGTCCTCGATCAGGTCCACGATCCAATAGGCCCACATGGCGGCCACGATGACCACCAGGAAGGTTGAGGACGGTAAGGCCAGCAGCTTCAGGACGAGCACGGTGACAAACGCGGCGGCCGCTGCCGAGATCTTCACGCCTCGCCAGATCTTGGCCTCGCGGGGCTGGATCGCGTCTGCGCGGAGCTTCCGGAAGCGCCAGCGCCATGCGACGGGGAACTCCCGATCACCCGGATGATTCTGCAGCGTCATGCCCCACCTTCCTCTGTGATGGTCTGAAGTGTGGATGGACCGTTGCGGCTGGCCATCCGCAGCGGGTCAGGATCTCCATGACAGCGCCGCTGGCCACGCCGTTTCCCGTGCGGGCTATATCAGCCAGACGCACATGCTCGAGGTATTCCTCGAAATCGCTGTAGAACTCATTCGCCACGGCCTGGCATTCAGCCAGAAAGTCCCACGCCTGGGGTTCGTCCAGAAGCCCCGTCATGTAGCACGTGCGGATCATCCGCACCGCCCGTTCGACATCCCCGGCCCAGAGGAGACGCGGCGGCCGGCCATCCACGGCTTCGGTCAGGGAACGGATCCGATCCGGGGGCCATCCGGAGCGCTCGGCGAGGTCGTTCACGACGGTCGGGCCCTGATGTTCGTCCGAGACGGCCGAGAGGAATCTGGCGCTGATGCTGTCGGAGGCCAAGACCCGGTCCAGAGCGGGCCTGACGCCGGCGGGCCGCGTGATGCGGAACGCTGCGTCCAGGCTGTCGCGCAGCAGGTCAGGGTCGACAAGGTCAAGAAGCCGATAGGGCGACCACCCGGCTTCTGCCCGATGCCGCGAACGGGACTCCTCGTCCATGAACTGCCATGTCGGGCCCCACGCGAGAGACGAGTTCCAGGTTCCGTCGGCGGCGTCGCCCGCGGCGCCGAGCGAGAGGAGGCGTTGCTGCTCGTCGGTCACGGGCTTCCGCCCGCTGCGCCTGATGTAGTCCTCCTGTTCGCGCTTGGCCAGACCCCAGAGCCCCATGCCGTAGGTCTTCAGGTAGAGCACGGGGAGTGCTGCGGCGCCGGCGAACGCAACGATGCCGAGCATCAAGCCAACCGGGCCGCTGACCGGGCTGCGCAGATCCACCACGAGCACGAAGCCGACGAAGATGAGGACGAGCGCCCCGAGGCGGGTTGCCACGTTGAGAAGGATGCGGCGGCGTCGCTCGGAATCGCTCATCCGTGCAGAGACCTCATCGGCGTACCGCCGCCGACGACGGACCGGAAATTCCTGTTCACCGTAGTGGTTCTGAAGCATGACTACCCCCACAAGCCGTGCGCTAGGTCACACACTATAAGGCTGAAGCCACACAGATTGATACAGGACGACGACGGCGGCGACCCACCCACTCGGGTGAGGCGCCGCCGTCGTCCGTAAGACTTAGCCCGGGGCGGGCGGCTACTTCCGCAGGTCCGCCGCGATCTGCTGCATGACGCTCGGGTCGGCGAGGGTCGTGGCGTCGCCGGGGTCGCGGCCCTCCGCGACGTCCTTGAGGAGGCGGCGCATGATCTTCCCGGAGCGGGTCTTGGGCAGCTCGGGGACGATGAGCACGTGCCTGGGCTTGGCGATCGGGCCGATCTCCTTCCCGACGTGCGCCCGCAGCTCGGCGGAGGCGTCGTCGGCATTGTCAGTGCTACGGGTCTGGGCGTCGGCGCGCAGGATGACGAACGCGACGACGGCCTGGCCGGTGGTCTCGTCCGCGGCGCCGACGACGGCGGCCTCGGCGACCCACGGGTGGGAGACGAGCGCGGACTCGATCTCGGTCGTCGAGAGGCGATGGCCGGAGACGTTCATGACGTCGTCGACGCGGCCGAGGAGCCAGATGTCGCCGTCCTCGTCCTTCTTCGCGCCGTCTCCGGCGAAGTACATGCCCTCGAACCGGGACCAGTAGGTGTCCTTGAACCGCTCCGGGTCGCCCCAGATCGTGCGGAGCATGGAGGGCCAGGGCTCGCGCACCACGAGGAAGCCGCCGTGGCCGTTGGGCACGGAGTTCCCGGACTCGTCGACGACGTCCACCGCGATCCCGGGGAGCGGGACCTGCGCGGATCCCGGCTTGGTCGCGGTCACGCCGGGGAGCGGGGCGATCATCATCGCCCCTGTCTCGGTCTGCCACCACGTGTCAACGATCGGCGCGGCACCGCCCCCGATCACGTCCCGGTACCACATCCATGCCTCGGGGTTGATCGGCTCGCCGACCGTGCCGAGGACGCGGATGCTGGAGAGGTCGTACTTGTCCGGGATCTCGCGGCCCCACTTCATGAAGGTCCGGATCGCCGTGGGGGCGGTGTAGAGGATCGAGACCTTGTACTTCTGCACGATCTCCCACCAGCGGCCCTGGTGCGGCGAGTCCGGGGTGCCCTCGTACATGACCTGAGTCGCGCCGTTGACGAGCGGCGCGTAGGCGACGTACGAGTGCCCGGTGACCCAGCCGACGTCGGCCGTGCACCAGTACACGTCGGTCTCGGGCTTGAGGTCGAACACCGCGGAGTGCGTGAACGCGGTCTGGGTCAGGAAGCCGCCGGTCGTGTGCAGGATGCCCTTGGGCTTCCCGGTCGTGCCGGAGGTGTAGAGGATGAAGAGCGGGTGCTCGGCGTCGTGCCCGACGGCGGTGTGCTCCGGCGAGGCGTCGGCGAGGAGCTCGGACCAGTGCAGGTCGCGGCCCTCGGTCCAGGCGATGTCCTGGCCGTTGCGGCGGACGACGACGACGTGCTCGACCGTGTGCCCCGGGGCGGAGAGGGCCTCGTCCACGGCCGGCTTGAGCGAGGACGGCTTGCCGCGGCGGAACGTGCCGTCCGCGGTCACGACGAGCTTCGCCTCGGCGTCGTCGATCCGGCTGCGGAGCGCGTCCGCGGAGAAGCCGCCGAACACGACCGAGTGGACGGCGCCGATCCGCGCGCACGCGAGCATGGTCACGACGGCCTCGGGGATCATCGGCAGGTACACCGCGACGCGGTCGCCCTTGGCCACGCCGAGGGACTCGAACGCGTTCGCCGCGCGCTTGACCCGCTCGGTCAGCTCGGCGTAGGTGATGGTCTCGGAGTCGCCGGGCTCGCCCTCGAAGTGGATCGCGACCCGGTCCCCGAGCCCGTTCTCGACGTGCCGGTCCAAGGCGTTGTACGCGGCGTTGACCTCGCCGCCGACGAACCACTTCGCGAAGGGCGGCTCCGACCAGTCCAGGGCCTGGCCGAAGTCCTTCGACCAGGTCAGCAGCTCGCGGGCCTGCTGCGCCCAGAACGCGGCCCGGTCCCCGGAGGCCTCGGCGTAGATGCCCTCGCCGAGGTTGGCGGCTGCGGCGAACTCGGGCGACGGCGGGAACTGGCGCTCCTCGTGGAGCAGGTTCTCGAAGGCGTCTCCTTTGACGGTTTCCTGGGACATGGGAGTCCTTTCGGCTCGTTCCTCGCGGTCTCCAGCGGCGCCGTCCCGCCGCACGGGACGGACCCGCGCGGCTGTGAGGTCGAGCACACCGCTGCCTGCTCCCACCCTAGCGCCAACTGGGTAGCCCGGACGTTGCGTGCATCACACCTCGGCGCCCGGCGGCCCCTGCCCTGCGGTGGGCGGTAGACGCACGACGGCGAGCGGTCGCCTTCCGCGCAGTGGCGGCTTCGAAACGGCGTCTAGGTGGGGCCCGCGCGGTTGGCTAGGCTGACCATAGAGGATAAGGCGAAGGAGTGACCATGTCTGAAGCGAGCCACGGCCCGTCGGAGCAGTCCCGGCCCGGGGGACCCGGCGCCGGCCAGCACGGCGCGGCGGGCCACCCCGGCCCCGGCGAGCGCCACCGGAACGAGGCGGTCCTCGGGCCGTTCACCGTCCGCGACCTGACCCTGCTGGGCGGCGTGCTCATCACGTTCGTCGGTTCGCTTCTGCCGCTCCTGCAGCGCAACGTGCTGCTGAACCTGTGGAACGCGCAGAACATCTTCTTCCTCGCCATCGGGTTCCTGCTCCCGGCCGCCGCGGCGGGGCTCTTCGTCTGGCGCCGGCTCGAGCCGCGGCGCTCACTGCGCGTCGGCTCGCTGTCCGTGGACCAATTCGCGTCGGTCGCGGCGGTGCTGTCCGGGTCGTACTACTTCGTGTTCACGGTCACGACGTTCACGCCCGGGGCCGTCGTCGGGCTCCTCGGCGGCATCGCGCTCGTCGCCGCGACGACCGCCGCCCGCGTCATCCCGCCCTTCGCCGGTGACTTCGACGGTCGCACCGCGACCCCCGCCCACGTCGTGGCCCGGGACGCCGTCCAGCCCGTCCACCGACCCGTCGGCTCGGAGGCGCCCGCGCCGGTGGGGGCGGTCTCCGGCCCCGCCCGCCCCCAGAAGTCCCCGACGGATGACGACGAGCGGTCCGCCGCGTGGTTCGGCGCCGGCTGGGGCGCCTCTGCCGCGGGGGCGGGTGCCGCAGCGGCTGGTGCCGGCGTCGCCGGAGCCGGTGTCCGCGAGGCCGGCGAGACGCCGCGCGCGGCCGCCGCCGCGGTCACACCGTCGGCCGACGACGTCGGCCGGCCCGACTCCGCCCACGAGACTGCGGCCCAGGAGGCCGCGGACGTGCGCGGTGCCGCTGCCCCTGAGCCCGTCGAGTCCGAGGAGCCCGAACGTACGGCCGGCCTCGGGGCCCCCGAGGGTGCGGGCGCGGAGGCAGCCGACGTCCGGCGTCCGGCGCCCGCCCAGAAGCCCGTTCAGGAGCCCGCCGAGGCGGCGCCGGCCGCTGCTGGCGGTGCACCCGAGGTGCCCGCGCCCGAGGCCGCGGGCCCGGAGACCGTGGCCATGCCCTCGGGGGCCCCCCACGCGGACGTCGAGCGGGAGAACGGCAGGCAGCTGCTGGACCGGATCGCAGAGGACGCACGGGCGGCGGCCGCCGCCCCCGGCACCGCCCCGAGCGCGGTCAGTGCGCCCGGAGAACCCGAGCAGGTCGCCGAGCCCGCGCCAGTCGCCGAGCGCGAGCCCGCGCCGATCCCGGAGCCGGAGCGGGAGCCTGAGCCGGTCGCCGGGCGCGCGCACGAGCAGGTCGACCCGATGCTCGGCGGGGGCACGTACGCGCAGGCCGACGGCGAGGCCTATGGCGCGCCCGAGACCGCCGCCCCGGCGACGGCGGTGTTCCCGTCCGCCGCGGGTGCCGGGGCCGGAACCGTCGGGGGACCCGAGAGCATCGGGGCCAGCCGTCCGTTCGAGGAGCCCGCCCAGCACTACGAGGCCTTCTGGTTCGCCGTGAGCCAACCGCGCACGGCCGTGGACCCGATGACCGGCGAGCCGCTCTTCGTCCTCGAGCCGGGGCAGTGGATCCTCGCCCTGCAGGACAGGGGGCACGAGTTCGTCGTGCAGAACACGGACGGGCGCGTCGGAGTCCTGCGGGAGCTCTCCGGAATCGAGCGGGGCTGAGCGCGACGGCGGCGCAGGCCCCCCGCGGGCGCCGGCTCAGTCCGGACGAGTCGCCCCTCGCCCTCAAGCGGCGGGCCCGAAGGATCAACCGCGTGCTCGCCGAGGCGTACCCTTACGCCCACGCCGAACTCGACTTCAGCGACCCCTTCGGTCTGCTCGTCGCGACAGTGCTCAGCGCGCAGACCACGGATGTCCGGGTGAACCAGGTGACGCCTGTCCTGTTCGCCCGGTACCCGGACGCCCGAGCCATGAGCGAGGCCCAGCTCGTCGATCTCGAGGAGATCATCCGCCCGACAGGCTTCTTCCGTGCCAAGGCCAAAAGCCTGCACGCCCTGTCCGCCCGGATCGTCGACGAGTTCGACGGCGTGGTCCCCGGAACCCTGGCCGAGCTCGTCACCCTCCCAGGGGTCGGGCGCAAGACGGCGAACGTCGTGCTGGGCAACGCCTTCGGTGTCCCGGGCATCACCGTCGACACCCACTTCGGGCGGCTCGCCAAGCGGTTCGGCTGGACGGCCTCGGACGATCCGGTCGTCGTCGAGCGTGACGTCATGGAGCTCTTCGAACCGGCCGACTGGACGATGCTCTCCCACCGCGTCGTCTTCCACGGACGCCGCGTGTGCCTGGCACGCCGGCCGGCCTGCGGCGCGTGCCCGGTGGCCTCCCTGTGCCCCTCGTACGGCTCCGGCGAGACCGACCCGGAGAAGGCGCGGCGGCTCCTGCGCTTCGAGCTGGCTCCCGGCAAGGAGGAGCTGAGAGCGGAGATGGTCGCCTCCTCGGACCGGGCGGCCGCGATCCGGCAGCGCACTGAGGCCGCCGCTGCCGTGCGCCCCGCCGACGGGTCGGGGGAGAACGTGTGAGCGCCCGCGCGGACCTCGAGGCGCTCGTCGCGGACATCACCGCCGGCAGGAGGGACCCGTTCGACCGCCGCTGGCACCCGAAGACGCTCAAAGGACCCTCTCGCGCCGCGGCGGTCCTCGTGCTCTTTGGGGCCCTCGACGACGTCCCCGCGGTCTCGCAGCGGCCGCTGGCCCCCGCGGAGCTCGACGTGCTCCTGCTCGAGCGGGCAGCAACGCTCGGATCGCATCCCGGACAGGTGGCCTTTCCCGGGGGAGGCCGGGACCCGGAGGACGCCACGCTCGTGGAGTGCGCCCTCCGCGAGGCCCAGGAGGAGACGGGCCTCGACCCGAAAGGCGTGGACATCCTGGGCGAGCTGCCACCGCTCGGCATGGCGTTCACGGGCTTCCTCGTCTCCCCGGTCATCGCGTGGTGGTCCTCGCCGTCGGCGGTCGGCGTCGTCGACTATGGGGAGTCGGCACAGGTGTTCCGCACGCCCGTGCGGGACCTCCTGGATCCGGAGAACCGTGTCATGGCCGTCCTGCACCGCGGCGGTGCCCGGTTCGCGAGCCCGGCGTTCACGGTCAACGGAGTCCTCGTGTGGGGCTTCACGGCCATGGTGCTCGACTCCCTCTTCGAGGCCCTCGGCTGGGCCGTGCCGTGGGACCGCAGCCGCGAGCATCCCGTCCGGCCCTAGCGCTGCAGGGGGGTCCGCTGTGCGACGGCGCCCGCGGCGGGCTACTTCGCCTGGTCGTACGACTCGACGACGGCGACGCTCAGCGGGAATTCCACGGGCACGCCCGGGAACAGCAGGCGGCCCGCGGACCGCGCGGCTTCCTCGACCGCCTCGGCGCACGCGTCGGCGGCCGCCGCCTCGGCGTGGAGCATGACCTCGTCGTGGAGGAAGTAGACGAGCTCGGCGCGCAGGCCCTTGCGCCGGAGCCCGAGCAGCCGGAGCCGCAGCTCGGCGATCCAGCATTCGGCCCACTCGGCCGCGGTGCCCTGCACGACGAAGTTGCGGGTGAAGCGCCCCCGGTCCCGCGCGATCGTGTCGGCCCGGCGCTGCTCCTCGGAGGTGGCCGTGCGCTGTGAGGCAAGCCAGCGCTCCGACGGCGCGGGGGTGCTGCGTCCGAGGTGGGTCGTCACGGTGAGGCCGCGCTCGCCGTCGCGCGCCGCCTGCTCGACGAAGCCGACGGCGCGCGGGTAGAGCCGCGCGAGCTGGGGCATGAGCCGGCCGGACTCGCCCGTCGTCGCGCCGTAGATCGCACCGAGCAGCGCGACCTTCGCCCGGCCCCGGTCGCCGCCGAAGCCCGCGGCGGCGATCCCCGCATACAGGTCTCTGCCGCGGGCCGCGGAGGCCATCGCCTCGTCGCGGGCGAGGGCCGCGAGGACCCGCGGCTCGAGCTGAGAGGCGTCCGCGACGACGAGCCGGTGCCCGGGAAGCGCCCGCGCCGCGGACCGGACCTGGGCCGGGATCTGCAGCGCCCCGCCGCCCCGGGACGACCATCGGCCGGTCACGACCCCGCCCACCACGTACTCGGGCCGCAACCTCCCGTCGGAGACCCACGCGTCGAGCCAGGCCCAGCCGTTGGCCGTGAGGAGCCGCGCCATCTTCTTGTACTCGAGCAGCGGGGCGATGGCCGGGTGCGAGTACTCCCTGAGCTCCCACGCTCGGGTCGTGCGCGCCTCGATCCCGGCCCGGTGCAGGGCGCGCATGAGCTCCTGGGGGGAATCCGGGTTCATGCCGGGGGCGCCCAGGAGGGCCCGGAGCTCGGCAGCCTTCGCCTCGAGGAGGGCCGGCCTCGACCCCGCAGGCGGGCGCGGGCCGAGCCGTTCGGCGAGGACGCCGTCGTGCACGCGTGCGTCCCAGGGCACCCCAGCGTGCTGCATCTCGGCGGCGGCGAGCGATCCGGCGGACTCGGCGGCGAGGAGGAGGGCGAGCCGCGGCCGGTGCGGCGACCGGGAGACGGCTGCCAGCTGCTCGGCGAACTCGGCCGCGAGCGCCTCGGGTGGCGGACCGGCCGGCGCGGCGTGATCGAAGAGCGAGCCCTGGTGCGGCGAGAGCGGCGCGGGGGGCAGGGCATGGGGCGGTGCAGGATGGCCCGCCGCCGCGACCGCGGTCCCGGGGACGTAGCCCGTGGTGTAGGACGAGTGCGCGAGGATGCCTGCGCACAGCGACAGGTCGTGGCAGCGTCCTAGCGGAACATCCCCGGCGAGGAGCTGGGAGTACCAGTCGGGCGTCCTCCGCCAGACCCAGCGGGGCCGTTCTGCCGCCTCGATCCTGCGCACAGCACCCGCGAGGCCGTCCCGCGCGAGGTGCTCGGGCGGAGCGGCCGGGCGGCCCGCGGCGTCGAGCCGCTGCAGGAACACGCTGCCGTCCGGGGCGGAGGCGACGAGCACATGCATGCCCACCATTCTCCCGGGCGCGCGGACAGGATTCGTCCTCCACAGCAGTCGCTCCGGCGTGTTGTCCACATAGCCGCGGGGGCCGGTTCCGCGTCCTGGCGACCGAGGCGAGGGTTGGGGCATGGCAACGGAACAGCTGGGCACGGGGACCATCGGGGAGGCCTGGATCCCCGACGACGGGGCAGTGGTCTGCTGCATCACTGCCGACGCCGCGCTCCGCGAGGACTGCGCCCGCGTCGCCGCCGCGGCCGGGCTCGGCTTCGATGCGGTGTCGACGGCGGAGGAGGCAGGCCACCTGTGGGCGGGCGGCGCGCTCGTGCTCCTCGGGGCCGACGTCGGGGACCTACCGCCGCAGCGGCGCCACGACGTCATCCTCGTGGGGCGCGGCGAGGACCGGGCGCTGCTGTGGACGCGGGCCGCGTCCCTCGGCGTCGAGCACGTCGCCGAACTCCCGGAGGCGGCCGGCTGGCTCGCTGAGTTCCTCGGGCGCCGGCACACGGGCATCGTCCAGGGGAGTGTCCTCGGCATCGTCGGCGGCTGCGGCGGCGCGGGCGCGAGCACAACGGCGGCCCTGCTCGCCGGAGCCGCTTCCCTCGCCGGCAGCCGCACGCTTCTCGTCGACGGTGACCGCCTCGGGGGAGGGCTCGAGCTTGGCGTGAGCGCCCGCGCGCCGGAGGGTCTCCACTGGCCCGACGTGGCGGCCGCGAGCGGCCCGATCAACCCGGACCAGCTCGAGGCCTCCCTCCCGCGGGTCGGCGGCCTCGCCCTCCTGTCCTGGCCCGCTGGGGCGGGCCGGGCTGCCATGGTGCCGTCTGCCGCCGTCGTCGGGGCTCTCGACGCCGCCCGCTCGGCCTTCGACGTCGTCATCGTGGACGTGGGCCGCGGCCGCGAGGCCATCGAGGACTTCGCCTGGGCCAGCGACCGCCTCCTCGTGGTGGTCCCCAGCCGGCTGGGCGGCGTGCTCTCGGCGTCGCAGCTGGTCCACGAGCTCCCGCCTGCCCCGGTCGGGGCTCTCGTGCGCGGCCGCGGCGCCGACGGCGTGGACGCAGAGCAGCTCGCCGACGCCATCGGCTGCCCCCTCGTGGGGCGAATCCCCACCCTGCGGCGAGCGGTCTCGGCCGCCGAGTCCGGCCGGCTCCTCGAGCTCTCCCGGCGCCGCGACGTGCGCAGGCTCGCCGAGGCCGTCGCAGCACCTGTCCTGTCAGCGGATGAGGATGACGCACTGCGCCCCGGGCGCGGGCCCGCCAGCCGCAGGAGGCGGCCATGAGGCCGCAGGGCGTCGTCGACGACGAGCTCCTCGACGCCGTCCGGAGCTCTGTGCTGGCCGAACCGGGGCCGGTGACACCGGCGAGGATCGCGGCCGCCGTGCAGGCGAGCGGCCGACTTCTTGGCACGGCCGGGACCCTCGCAGCGATCGATGCCATCGCCGCCGAGCTCCGGGGGCTGGGCCCGCTCCAAGGCCTGGCGAACGATCCTCACGTCACGGACATCTTCGTCAACGGGCCCGGGGATGTGTGGGTCGACCGTGGACGCGGGCTTGAGCGTGCCAGCGGTGCATCCTTCCCCACGGAGGACGCGGTGCGAGCGCTCGCCGTCAGGCTTGTCGCCGTCGGCGGACGCCGCCTCGACGACAGCAGCCCGTGTGTTGACGTGCGTCTGCCCGGCGGGTACCGCGTCCACGCCGTCCTGCCGCCCGTCTCGATCACAGGCACACTCCTGTCGGTGCGGATCAGCCGCGAACGGACCCTGACCCTGGACGAGCTCGAAGCGGCGGGCACGGTGCTGCCGGCCCAGCGGGAGGTCCTCGAGGCCCTCGTCGTCCAGCGGCGCAGCTTCCTCGTCAGCGGAGCCACGGGCGCAGGCAAGACGACGCTCCTCAGCACGCTCCTGGGCCTCGTGCCGGGCGACGAGCGCGTCGTCCTCGTCGAGGACGCCGCCGAGCTCGTGCCCGCCCACGGTCACACGGTGACCCTCGAGGCACGGCATGGGAACGTGGAGGGCGCGGGCCGCGTCGACCTGGCCGAGCTCGTCCGCCAGGCCCTGAGGATGAGGCCAGACTGGCTCGTGGTGGGGGAGTGCCGCGGCGCCGAGGTCAGGGAGCTCCTGGCCGCCCTCAACACAGGCCACAGCGGGGCCGGGACCATCCATGCCAACGCTGCCGAGTCCGTCGTCGCCCGGCTCACGGCCCTCGGGGCCCTCGCCGGACTGACCCCGGAGGCGACTGCGCTCCAGGCCGCCAGCGCGCTCGAGGCTGTCGTGCACCTCGAGCGCACTCCCGCGGGCCGCCGGGTCGCCAGCATCGCCGTCGTGGGCGAGGGACGGGGCCGTCTGGCCATCCGCGACGCCCTCGTCCGCGAGGGCGACGGCGGAAGCGGCGCGTGCCGGCAGGGTCCCGGATGGGCTGACCTCGCGTCGATGCTGGGGCTGGGGCTGCGCCGCCTCGGAGCTGTCGCATGAGCGCCCTCGCCTCGGCGGCCATCGTCGCGTCGGCCCTGTTCGGCGCCGCACTGCTCCTGCGCCCCGTCCGGCGGGGACCGGCCGCGGTGCCGGCGGCCGGCCGCCCCGGCGCTCTGCCGCCCGGACGGCTCGGTACAGGGCGGGGCCGCTCGGGCGTCCGGCGCCGGGGATCCTACGGGCTCGCGGAGGACCTCCAGCGGGCCTCGCTCCTCGTTGCCCAGATCGCGGCGCTCCTGAGGGCCGGACGTTCCCCCGCCCACCTGTGGGCCCAAGCCGCGGCCATCAGCGCCTCGGACGCCGGAGCGGGCCGCGGCGGCGGGGACCGTCGGGGCCGGGAGAGGATGCTCCGCGGCGCGGCGACTCCACCCCCAGGAGGGCGCCCCGGCCGCGTCGGCCGGACGGGTGCCACGTGGGAGGAGACGAGTTCGAAGGTCCTTGCAGGCGCTGCCCGGGCGGCATCCCTCGGCCGCCCGGTGGGCGCAGCCATCCGGACTGCGGCCGGAGCCGCCCCCGGGGCGGTGCCTCTCGGCGGCGCGGGCGGGCGCCCTGCCGCAATCTGGGGCAACGTCGCGGCGTGCGTCGAGACAGCGGAGGCTTCAGGCTCGCCGCTGGCGGCAGTGCTCGACCGGCTCGCTGCCCACTTCGAGGCAGACGCCGACGCCGCCGCGGCCCGCGCCGTGGCGCTGGCCGGGCCGAAGGCGACGGCGAAGGTCCTGAGTGTGCTCCCGGTGGCTGGCCTCGGTCTTGGCATCCTCATGGGTGCAGACCCATTCGGGCTCCTGATCTCGACGCCCCTCGGGGCAGGCTGCCTCGGCCTCGGGGCCCTCCTCATGCTTGTGGGCCGATGGTGGTCCTCAAGGCTCGTGAATGCGGCATCGGAGGAGCGATGAGCATCCTCCCCCTGTGCGTCGGGATCGCTGCAGCCATCGCGGCCGCAGCCCTGTGGCTAGCCGCTCCGTCGCGCGGGCTTCGCCGGGGGCTCGGCCTCGGGACCGGGACCCGTCGGGGGCTGGCCCGACGCCACTGCGAGGGCGCCTCGCCGGATCCGGTGCCACCGCGCCTTTCACGCCGTCTTCAGGCCAGCTGGCCCAGCGGCCACGAGGACGCCTCGCTCCTGCTCGAACTCATCGGTTCCATGCTCCAGGCAGGCCTGCCCGTTGCCCGCGCTCTCGAGGTCGTGGCTCCGGCGGCGGGTGCCTCAGCACGCCCCCTCGCACGCGTCGCGGCGGCACTCCGACTCGGCGTGGGCTGGGACAGCGCCTGGCCGCAAACCGAGCCCCGGACCGTCCTCGGCGAGCTCAAGGACGCCCTGCATTTCGCCGCAGGGACCGGGGCCCCTTCGGCTGAGCTCCTCTTCGCCCGTGCGAGGCAGCTCCGCCGGACCCGCCATCGGGAGCTCGAGCGGCGGGCGGCGGCCCTCGGAGTCAGGCTCGTCGTCCCGCTCGGCGTGTGCTCCCTCCCAGCCTTCCTGTGCCTCGGAGTCATCCCCGTGCTCCTCGCGATGCTTCCCGGCGGCTGACCGCCACACACACGTCCTGCCGCATCACGCGGCAGGAGGCGCCGCTGACCGCGGTGCGCCCGTCCCCGCCATCCGGCGGGGCTGCGATGAAGGAGGAACCATGTCCATGCCCACCACTTCCTGCGAGCCTCCCGCCTCACCCGAGGCCAGCCCCGTTCTCGAGCCCTCCCGGTCCGAGGGCCTCGCCCAGGTCATCGAGCTCTACCCCGGCTCCGGCGACGCTTGGCGGCCCGTGGCTGGTGCCGACTCCGCCCGACCCCACACCCCAACGCGCAGCCGTGCCACAGCCGCGCAGGGGGCCTCAGGGGCTGCATTCCGCGGCCTGCGCCGGGCCCGCCGCCGCTGGGCGGTGCGCGCGCAACTCCTCCGGCTGTGGCTCGGCACACGCGCGTCCGGCCAGCACGGCATGGCGACCGCGGAGTACGCCATCGCCACCCTCGGCGCCGTGGCCTTCGCCGGACTCCTCGTGGTCATCCTGCGCAGCGACGAGGTCCGGGGCTTCCTCCTGGGCATCATCCGCGCGGCGCTGGCAATGCCGTGAGGCGCCTCCGTGGGGCCGCCGGGCCCGCCGGCGGTCCGTCAGCCTCGCGGGGCGCCGTCACGGCAGAGTTCGCGGTGGCCATCCCGGCCGTGATCGTCCTCCTCGGGGTGCTGCTGAGCGCCGCTGCCGCCGGTGTGTCCGCGGTGCGCGCCGAGGAGGCGGCTCGGGCCGGCGCACGCAGCGTGGCCAGAGGGGAGGGAACGGACGGGGCAGGCCGCGAGGTGGCCAGGGTGGCCGGGCCGGAGGCCACCCACACGGTCGAGGCGGCAGGCAGAATCGTCACCGTCCGGGTGACGCTTCCGGTGCCCGGTTCGGTCGCCGCCGCGGCGGGCCTCCGGGCCAGCGCGGCGGCGAGCCTGGCCGTCGAGGGAACGCCATGAGCCGCCATGATCTGCACGGGGACGGCGTAGCCCGGCCCCCGACGCCGGGCCGTCCGAGCCGCCTCGGCGAGCGGGGCGCAGGAACGATCCTGGCACTCGGCCTCGGCCTGCTGATCATCGCCGCGTGCGGGGCCGTCGGCCTTCTCGGGCAGGCGCTCGCAGTCTCGTCCCGGTCGGCCTCCGCGGCGGACCTCGCGGCCCTTGCGGCGGCCGACGCCGAGCGCGGCCTCAGGCCCGGCAGTGCGTGCGCCGTGGCGTCGGAGGCGGCCGGCCTGAACGCGGCGTCGGTGGTCTCGTGCGAGGTCGAGATTCCGGGCAGCACCGTCAGGGTCGTCGTGAATGTCGACGGCGGGCCGCTCTTGGGTCCCGTGCTTGGCCGAGCCCGGGCAGGGCCGCCGCCGTGAGCGCCTCCGACCGGCGCCGGTTCGGATCGGTCGCGCGGCGGTCTCACCGTTCAAGAGGGAACGCCTTTGCTGCGGCCCTCGCGGGACGTGCGGTCAGGCTCACCGGCCGCGCCCGGCTTGCGGTCGGCCGCCGTCCGCGGGAGTTGGGGCCCTCGCGGGGCGCGGGGTCAACTCGCCGCCGATGGCCGGGGTGCGGTCAGCCCGCCGCCCGTGCTGGGGCGGACCCGGCGTGGCTCAGCACAGCGCCGAGGAGCGTCACGGCTCCGGACTTGTCCAGGGGGTTGTTCTTGTTCCCGCACTTGGGGCTCTGGACGCACGACGGGCAGCCCGACTCGCATTCGCAGCCCTCGATGGCCTGCTTGGTCGCGGTGAGCCATTCCCGGACCCTGTCGTAGCCGCGTTCGGCGAAGCCAGCCCCGCCCGGGTGTCCGTCGTACACGAAGATCGTGGGTTCCTCCGTGTCCGCGTGCAGCGCCGTGGAGACGCCGCCGACGTCCCAGCGGTCGCTCGAGGCGACGAGCGGGAGGAGGCCGATGGCGGCGTGCTCGGCCGCGTGCAGGGCGCCCGGGAACTGCGCCTCGATGAGCCCGGCGCTGGCAAGCGTACGGCCAGGCACGGTGATCCACACGGCCTTCGTGAAGAGGTCCCGTGCCCCCAGGTCGAGGGGCTCCTCGCCGAGGACCTCGTTGGAGATCAGCGCCTTGCGCTGGAAGGAGACAACTTGAGTGGTGACCTTGACCTCGCCGAAGTGGACGCCGACCGGGCCCCACTGCTCGGAGCGCAGTCCGCTCAGGACCTCAACGGTCGTGACATCCCGTGCCGTCGTGTAGTAGTCCGGGTTAACCCGCCGGACGACGACGCAGTGCTCGGCCTCGTTGAGCTCCTCGACGAGGTAGCTCGCACCCTGGTGCACGTAGATCGCGCCCTGATGGGCCTGGTAGTGCGTCTGGGGCGAGTCCATCGAGCCGAGGACCAGCCCGGTGTCGGCTTCGATGATGCTCACGGGCCCGCCGCCGCTGGCGCGCAGGTTCACCATGGCCGCGGCGCTCTCGGGGTGGGTCCAGAACCAGCCCGAGGGCCGCCTCCGCAGATAGCCCTGTGCCTCGAGCTGGCCGAGCAGGGACTCCGCGGTGGGCCCGAACAGGTCGAGATCCGCGGCCGCTATGGGCTTCTCCGCGGCCGCCGCGCAGAGGTGCGGGCCGAGCACGTACGGGTTCGATGGGTCGAGGACCGTGGCCTCGACCGAGACGTCGAAGATGGCCTCGGGGTGGTTGACGAGGTACGTGTCGAGCGGGTCGTCGCTCGCCACGAAGGCGGCCAGCGCCTCCTGCCCGGTCCGCCCCGCGCGGCCGATCTGCTGGAAGAGCGACGCACGGGTCCCGGGCCAGCCGGCCACGAGGACGGCGTCGAGGCCGGCGATGTCGATCCCGAGCTCGAGGGCCGAGGTGCTCGCGACGCCCAGGAGCTCGCCCGAGCGCAGCCGCTGCTCGAGCTCGCGCCGCTCCTCGGGGAGGTATCCCGAGCGGTAGGCCGCGACTCGTCCCGGCAGGCTCGGGTCGACCTCGTCGAGGAGGCGCTGGGAGATCGATGCGATCGCCTCGGCACCGCGGCGCGACTTGATGAAGGCGATGGAGCGGACGCGCGAGGAGACGAGGTTCGTCAGCAGGTCCGCGGTCTCCGCGATCGCCGTGCGGCGCTGAGGGGCACCGTTCTCGCCCTTGGCCTCCGTGAGGCCGGGCTCCCAGAAGGCCACCTCGGTAGACCCGTGCGGCGAGCCGTCCTCGGTGACCGCCGTGACGGGGGCGCCGATGAGCCGCGAGACAGAGGCTTCGGGATCCCCGGACGTGGCCGACGCGGCGACGAAGATCGGCTCCGAGCCGTAGTGGGCGCAGACCCGCCGCAGCCGGCGCAGGAGGTTCGCCACGTGGGAGCCGAACACTCCGCGGTACGAGTGGGCCTCGTCGATGACCACATAGCGCAGACGGCGGAAGAACCCGGCCCACCAGGCGTGGTTCGGCAGGATCCCGAAGTGGAGCATGTCGGGGTTGGCCAGGATGACGTTCGCGTGCTCGCGGATCCAGCGCCGCGCGGAGGGGTCGGTGTCGCCGTCGTAGGTCTCGGCGCGCACCGTCTGGAGCCGGAGGGCCCGGATGGCGGCGAGCTGGTCCGCGGCGAGCGCCTTGGTCGGCGAGAGGTACAGGACCACGGCCCCGTCCGCATGGAGGCGGCCCGGCTCGGCCGCGACCCGCAGCTCTGCCCGGTGCACGGCGTCCAGCGCGGGAAGCTGGTAGGCCAGGGACTTCCCGGAGGCAGTCCCCGTGGCCAGCACGACGTGCTCGCCCGCGTGGGCGCGGGCCGCCGCCTCGGCCTGATGCGTGTACGGCTCGTGGATGCCCAGCCGCGAATACGCCTCAATGAGGTCGGGGTGCGCCCACTCCGGCCACGGTGCATGCAGGGCCTCGCGGGCGGGGATGGTGTGGACGTGCCGCAGCTGCTCCGGGGCCGGGGAACGGCCCAGAAGGGGGATCAGCGAGTCGTGCGCGGCCACGGAAGCATTCTGCCAGCAGGGGGAGGTCCCCGACTCGTGCGAGGGGATCGACCCTCGGACGGCGGGGGTCCAATCCCCGGGGACGGGACCCCAGGAATCAGTTCCCCGCGCGGGGGATAGGACGCCCGGAATCAGTCGCTGAGCGACGCGCCCTCGGTCGTGCCGGGGTTGGTGAGCATCAGGACGCCGGAGACGTCGCTCCAGCCGAGGTGGTGGTACAGGTGCTGCCCGTCGGTCGAGGCGATGAGGAGGCCCTGCTCGAGGTCGTGCTCGCTCATCGCGGCCGTGAGGGCCCGCATGACGAAGCTGCCGAGGCCCCGACGCCGGAACGCGGGCTCGGTGACGATCCGGTCGAACACCGCATAGCCGTGGGCCACGGCCACGTGGCCGCGGGCGGCGAGCACGCCGGCGTCGGTCGTGACGGTCACGGTCGCGCTGTGGTCCTCGATGTCAGTCGTGAGCTTGAGATCGTCGTCGTTGAGCCATGGCTCTTCGACGTCCTTGCCCTCGAAGTCCATGACCATCAGCTCCTGGTCGGCGCCGAGGACGACGAGGCCGTGCTGCTCGGCGAGGGCCCGGTAGCGGACATGGTCCTCGGTGAGGACGGTGAGGATCCGCGGCGGGGCCTCCGCGACGAATGCCGCGAGGGTCGCAAACTCCTCGTCGCTGGGATCGGCCGCGAAGGCCTCCCAGTCCCCGGACTTGTCGGCGAGGTGGACGGCCCTGAAGGAGCCCACGCTGCGCACGTCGTAGCGGCGCGTGGAGGCCCACCCGTCGACCCAGATGTCCAGAAGTTCGCTCAGCGATGCCTCTCCCATAGCGATGACCATACCGGCCGGGATGGGGCCTGATAAGCCCCGTGACTCAACTGTCACCGGCGGTTCATGGCGCCCGCACGCGTACCCTTGATGGGTGGCCCTGCACCGAATCGTCCTCTTCTACTGCTTCACTCCGCTCCCCGATCCGGAGGCCGTCCGGCTGTGGCAGCGCACCCTGTGCGAGGGCCTCGGGCTCACGGGCCGCATCATCGTCTCCCCGGACGGCATCAACGCCACCGTGGGCGGGGAGCTCGGCGCCGTCAAGCGCTACGTGCGCACCACGAAGGAGTACCCCGGGTTCCGCGGCATCGACGTCAAATGGTCCGAGGGAGGGGCCGAGGACTTCCCCCGGCTGTCCGTCAAGGTCCGCCCCGAGCTCGTCACCTTCGGGGCTCCGGGGGAGCTCGTCGTGGACGAGGGCGGGGTCGTCGGTGGGGGAGAGCGGCTCACGCCGCGGCAGCTCCACGAGCTCGTCGACGAGGGCCGTGCTTCGGGCCGCGAGGTCGTCTTCTTCGACGGGCGCAACGCGTTCGAGGCACAGATCGGCCGGTTCAAGGGCGCCGTCGTCCCCGACACCTCCACGACGCACGACTTCCTGGCCGAGCTCGACTCGGGCAAGTACGACGCCCTCAAGGACCAGCCGGTGGTCACGTACTGCACGGGCGGGGTCCGCTGCGAGGTCCTCACGGCGCACATGCGCCGCCGCGGCTTCCGGGAGGTCTACCAGCTCGACGGCGGGATCGTCCGCTACGGCGAGCAGTTCGGGGACGCGGGGCTGTGGGAAGGGTCGCTGTACGTCTTCGACCGGCGCATGCGCCTCGAGTTCAGCCCGGAGGCGGCCACGATCGGCAGCTGCGCCCGGTGCGAGTCGCCCGCGAGCGACTTCCACAACTGCGCCAATCCGGCCTGCCGGGAGCTGACGCTCTACTGCGCAGGCTGCGCCGCCTCGCGCGAGCCGCTCGTGTGCCCGGGCGGCTGCACGGGCGCGGACGCGCCCGCGCCCGCCGCGCTCAGGGGCGAGTGAGCCGGAAGGCGACGTTCGACGGCGCATCCCCGACGGCGGCGAAGACGATCTCGACGGTGCCCGCCTCCGGCACCGTGATGACGCGCGCGTGGGCACGGCCGCAGCCGAAGTCCAGCGCGAGCGGCACGGCGTCCCCGACGCGCACTGTCACGCTAGCGGCCCCGGGGCCCCGGCACACGAACCGCACGGTCGCCGTCCCCGCGGGGGCCGCGGCATGGAGGGTCTGGGGCGGGGTGCCCGGCCGCAGGGCGGCCGCGCCGAAGTCGAGCGACAGGCCGCTCTCGTCCGGGAGCATCGCCCGCGCCCACGATCGCAGGACGCGGCCCTCGAAGAGCTCGTCGAGCGGGGCGTTCTGCGGGTACCAGCCCCGGCCCCGGCCCTGCGCCGCCGCCGACGCCGCAGCTGCAGCCGCCGACGCGCTGGCCTCGGCCGCCGCGCTCGCGGACGCCTCGCGCTGCCCGAGGGGAGGGAGGCCGTCGTCGTACGTGTAGGCGCACCCGGTGAGCCAGGCAGCCGCGCAGGCCGAGAGCACCGCCATGGTCGCGGCTTCCGCCGCGGCGCGCGCACGACGGCGGGGACCGCTCCTGCGGAACCCGTGCTGGCTCTGACCGACCACACGTCCATTCTGCGCACGCAGCGCACCGCCACGCACGCGGCCACCACGTGCGGGCCGCCCCCGCCGGCGCGCCGCCTAGACTTTCCCGGGTGAACAGCGCAGAGCCCGTGCACCCGGCTCCCCTCGATGCCCCCGCCTCCGACCGGCCCGCGCTCCTGCGCGCGCTCGCGACGGACCTCGCGGCCGCGGGCTTCACCGTCGACGGAGTCGCGGACCTCCTCGGCCCGTCGGCCCACGCGGCCCTCGCCCGCGACCAGATCGTCCCCGCCCTCCTGGCGACCGCCCGGTCCGGCGACGACCCGCGCCGGGCCCGGCTCGCCGCCGTCGTGCGCTTCTTCCTCCTGGCCCGGCCGCTGACGGGCGGGGAGCTCGACGGCGCCCTGCCCGCCGTCCGCGCGGAGGGCCTCCTCGCGCTCAGGCTCGCCGCCCCGGACGACGGCGGCCGCCTCGCCTCCACGGTCGACCTGCGCCCGTACGCGTGGGACGCCGCCGCGGGGCAGACCGAGCTCTGGGTCGCCTCGGACCTGGCCGCGCACCAGCGCCCGGGCGTGCTGCGCGCGGACCACGTCCTCGGGATCGGCCACGCATCCGCGACGCTCGTCCAGACCACGGCCCGACGGCCCGTTGCGCGGGCCCTCGACCTCGGCACGGGCTGCGGGATCCAGGCCTTCCACCTGCTCGAGCACGCCGAGCACGTCGTGGCGACGGACGTCTCCGAGCGCGCGCTCGCGTTCACCCGGTTCAACCTCCTGCTCAACGCGCCCTCGCTCGGGATCGACCCCGAGGACCCGGAGGGCCGCGTTGAACTGCGGCTGGGGTCGCTCCTCGAGCCGGTCGCGGGGGAGCGGTTCGACCTCGTCGTCTCCAATCCGCCCTTCGTCATCACTCCGCGCACGGCGGGGGAATCGGCTGAGGAGCAGTTCACCTACCGTGACGGCGGCCTCCCCGGCGACCGGATCGTCGCGGACCTCGTCGCGGGGCTCGGCGGCGTGCTCGCCGAGGGCGGGACGGCGCAGCTGCTGGGCAACTGGGAGATCCCCGAGGGCGCCGCGTGGCACGAGCGCGTGCGCCGCTGGGTCCCCGAGGGGCTCGACGCGTGGGTCCTCCAGCGCGAGGAGCTGACCCCGGAGCAGTACGCCGAAACCTGGCTCGCGGACGCGTCCCAGCAGCGCGACCCGGCCGCCTACGAGGCCTCGTACGCGGCCTACCTCGCGGACTTCGCGGCCCGCGGCACGGCCGCGATCGGTTTCGGCGCCGTGTGGCTCCGCCGTCCCGGCCCCGGGCAGGCGCGCCTGGACCGCTTCGAGGAGCTGACCCATCCGCTCGAGCAGCCGATCGGCCCCCACTGGGCCGCCGCCGTCGGGCGTGCCGACTGGCTCGCCGCGGTGGGGGACGGGATCGCGGGGCAGCGGCTCACCGTCGCCGACGACGTCACGGAGGAGCGGCACCAGCGCCCGGGCGCCGAGCATCCCGGCGTCATCCTCCTGCGGCAGGGCTCCGGTTTCCGCCGCACGAACCTCATGAGCACCGAGCTGGCAGGCTTCGTCTCCGCGTGCGACGGCGAGCTCACGGCCGGGCAGATCGCCTCCGCCCTCGGCGCGCTCCTGGGCAGGGACGACGACGGGTTCCGCGCGGGCCTCCTCGGTGAGGCCGCGAACCTCGTCCTCGACGGATTCCTCATTCCCGCTGCGCGGGAGGGTACTGCGCGTGGCGGCGTCGCTCCTGATAGCACCGCCGCGGACCTCGCCCAATTGTGAAGAGATAGCTTGACACAATAGCGAGTGTGGCGTTAATTACACTCAACATCGGAACGACGAAAAAAGCACCATGACCGAGAAGAAGCGCAGCCCCCGCACCGAGAACCCGGTGCGGATCACCGATCCGAAGGCCATCCGGGCTCTTGCCCACGCGGCGCGGCTCGAGGCCATCAACGAGCTCTACTCCAGCCAGAAGAGCCGGACCGCCACGGAGCTCGCGGCCTTCACGGGGCTGACCCCGAGCGCCATGAGCTACCACCTCCGGGCCCTCAAGAAGTGGGGCATCGTCGTCGACGCGCCCAGCGACGGGGACGGCCGGGAGCGCCGCTGGAAGGCCGCCGGGACCGACCTCAACCTCGACACCGCGACGACCGGGCAGACCCCGGGCCTGGCGATCGTGGACATGGAGCTCGAGTCGCTCCGCCGGCGCATCGCCTCGCACGCGCGGCACCGCGAGGACGCCCTCCGCCACGGCGAGCCGGACGAGACGCCCGTCATGGTCGTCTCGGGCAACGTCCTCAAGCTCACGCTCGAGCAGCGCGCCGAGTTCAAGCGGCGCATGTCCGCGCTCCTCGACGAGTTCGAGCCCGAGGACACGCCCGGGAGCGAGGAACCCGAGGGCGCCGAACGGATGTACGTGCTGTGGTCGATGCTTCCCGAGGTGCGCGAGGGCACGGCCGCCCCCGCCAAACCGCGGACGCGGCGCACGAAGGCCGCCCCGCCCGAGGGCTGAGCGCGCGTCCCGCACGGGCGCGTGTCCACAGGCGGGACGGGCGGCGCTTGCGCTCCGGCCGCCGTCGTATGGTGAACTAGGGACTTGCGCGGCCTCCGCCGCGCCCCCAGCGCGCCCCTCAGGGCGGCCAGGAGTGTTGCAGTTTGGCGAGGAGTACCGTGGCCACGAAGGCTAGAACCGGCAAGAAGCTCGTGATCGTCGAGTCGCCGGCCAAGAGCAAGACCATCGCCCAGTACCTGGGCGAGGGCTTCGAAGTCGATGCCTCGATGGGCCACATCCGCGACCTCCCGCAGCCCTCGGACCTCCCCGCCGAGCTCAAGAAGACCTCGGTGGGCAAGTTCGCCGTCGACATCGAGCACGGCTTCGAGCCGTACTACGTCGTCTCCCCGGACAAGAAGAAGAAGGTCGCCGAGCTCAAGGCCAAGCTCAAGGACGCCGACGAGCTCTACCTCGCCACCGACGGTGACCGCGAGGGCGAGGCCATCGCGTGGCACCTGCTCGAGGTGCTCAAGCCCAAGGTGCCCGTGCACCGCCTGACCTTCCCCGAGATCACCAAGGAGGCCATCCAGCGCGCGATGGCCGAGCTGCGCGATGTCGACGAGTCCCTCGTCGACGCGCAGGAGACCCGCCGCGTCCTCGACCGGCTCTACGGCTACGAGATCTCCCCTGTGCTGTGGCGAAAGGTCGCGGGCGGCCTCTCCGCGGGCCGCGTGCAGTCCGTGGCGACCCGCCTCGTCGTCGAGCGCGAGCGCGAGCGCATGGCCTTCCGCACGGCGGAATACTGGGACCTCACGGCGACGCTGGCGCCGGCGGCAGGAAAGGGCGCGGACGACGGCGGCGCGGGGCAGAGCTTCACGGCCCGCCTCGCGTCGGTCGACGGGAAGAAGGTGGCCAGCGGCCGCGACTTCGACGACCGCGGCCAGCTCATCGCGAAGAACGCCCAGCTGCTCGACGAGGCCGCCGCGCGGGCCCTCGCCGAGGGGCTCGAGGGCGCCGACTTCGCCGTCCGCTCGGTCGAGGAGAAGCCGTACACCCGCCGTCCCGCGGCGCCGTTCACGACCTCGACCCTCCAGCAGGAGGCCGCCCGCAAGCTGCGGTTCTCGGCGCGCGTGACGATGCAGCTCGCGCAGCGCCTGTACGAGAACGGCTACATCACCTATATGCGTACCGACTCGACGGCGCTGTCCGATCAGGCCGTCACGGCCGCGCGCCGCCAGGCCTCCGAGCTGTACGGCGGCGAGTACATCCCGCGCTCGCCGCGCGTGTACGCCTCGAAGTCCAAGAACGCGCAGGAGGCCCACGAGGCCATCCGCCCCGCGGGGGACTCCTTCCGCACGCCCGCCCAGGTCGCGAAGCAGCTCTCGGGCGACGAGTTCCGCCTCTACGAGCTCATCTGGAAGCGCACCGTCGCGTCGCAGATGGAGGACGCGAAGGGCTCGACCGCGACGGTCCGCCTCGGCGCCGTCGCCGTCTCCGGTGGGGCCGCTGGGCGGGACGCCGAATTCGCCGCCTCGGGCACGGTCATCACCTTCCGCGGCTTCCTCGCCGCGTACGAGGAGGGGCGGGACGAGGCGCGGGAGGACACGGAAAACGGAGGAAGCGCGGCGGGCCAAGCGGCCTCCGGCGACGGGGGGCGCCTCCCGGCGCTCACGCAGGGCCAGGCCCTTCACGCCCTCGAACTCGCTCCGAACGGCCACCAGACGTCCCCGCCGCCGCGCTACACGGAGGCCTCGCTCGTCAAGACGCTCGAGGAGCGCGGCATCGGCCGCCCGTCCACGTATGCGGCGACCATCTCGACGATCATGGACCGCGGGTACGTGCGCTCGCGCGGCACGGCGCTCGTGCCGAGCTGGATCGCGTTCTCGGTGGTCCGCCTCCTCGAGGAGCACTTCCACGACTACGTCGACTACGACTTCACCGCCGAGATGGAGGAGGACCTCGACCGGATCGCTGCGGGCGAGCAGGCAGGCTCCGAGTGGCTCAGCCACTTCTATTTCGGCGACGACGACAACCCCGGCCTGACGCGGATCGTCAACGGCCTGGGGGAGATCGACGCCCGGGAGGTCAACTCGGTCGAAATCGCCCCGGGCATCATCCTGCGCGTGGGCAAGTACGGCCCGTACCTCGAGAAGCCGCTGCCCGAGGGTGCCCCCGAGGGCACGGCGCCCGAGCGCGCCAACGTCCCGGACGACCTCGCCCCGGACGAGCTCACGGCCGAGAAGGCGCGCGAGCTCATGGAGACGGCGGGCCCTGAGGAGCGCGTCCTCGGCACCGACCCGCACACGGGGCACACCGTCGTCGCCAAGAGCGGGCGCTACGGCGCGTACGTGACCGAGGTGATCCCGGAGCCGACCCCCGAGCAGCTCGCCGCGCAGCCGGTCGAGTACTACAAGAACGGCAAGCCCAAGCCGCCGAAGAAGCCCGCCAAGGTCAAGCCGCGCACGGGCTCGCTCTTCAAGTCCATGACCGTGGACTCGGTGACGCTCGAGGAGGCCCTGGCCCTCATGAGCCTGCCCCGCCGGCTCGGCGAGGACGCGGAGGGCAACGCCATCACCGTCCAGAACGGCCGCTTCGGCCCGTACCTGAAGAAGGGGACCGACTCGCGGTCGATCGGCAGCGAGGAGGAGATCTTCACGATCACCCTCGAGCAGGCCCTCGAGATCTACTCCCAGCCCAAGACCCGCGGCGGCCGCACCGCGACTCCGCTGCTGGCCGAGTTCGGCGAGGACCCGACGTCGGGCAAGCCGATCGTGGTCAAGGAGGGCCGCTTCGGCCCGTACATCACGGACGGGGTCACGAACATCACCGTGCCGCGCAGCACGGCCATCGAGGAGCTCACGCGCGAGCGCGCGATCGAGCTCCTCGCCGAGAAGCGTGCGAAGGGCCCGGCCAAGCGCCCGGCGTCGCGCGGCCGCTCCGGCGGAGGCCGGACGAAGGCAGGAGCGAAATGAGCGAAGAGCAGACGCACGGCACGGCGAACGGCCCTGCGACCGGCACACCGGCGGAGGACGGTGGCACCCCGCCGCACCTCGACCCGGCACCGCTCACGGAACTCGAGGAGGCCCTCGCGGCCGCCTCCGAGATTCAGGGCGGCGAGGGGGAGAACGCAGAGACGGCGCCGATCCTGGCGTTCCTCAACGGCCTCGTCTGCCTACTCGTGCCCGAGCCGGTGCCAGGCCAGACGGAGTATGTCGAGCCGCTCGTCCTGACCAACAGCGAGGGCAAGCCGCTCGTCGCGGCGTTCACGCACCGCGCGCGGATCCGGCCGGACTTCCTCGACCACGCGCCCACGGTCGTGGAGACGCAGGGCGCCGTGCTCCTGCAGAACCTCGGCACGGAGCTCGGCGTCGTGCTCAACCCCGGCAGCGCCTACGGCTTCGAGCTCAGCACGGAGCACGTCGCCGCAGTCCTGCGGGACTTCCGCCCGGCAGAGCCGGGGGAGACAGCGCCGGGAGGGGCCGGGCCGGACGAGCTCGGCGAGGGCCGGGCCGGGGAATAATGGGCTTATGCGTCTAGGCGTCCTCGACATCGGTTCCAACACCGTGCACCTACTCCTGGTGGACGCCCACCCCGGCGCGCAGCCCGTCGCGTACGCCTCGCACAAGCGCCCGCTCTCCCTGGTGAGGTTCCTCGACGCGGATGGGAGCATCAACGAGGCTGGCCAGCGCGAGCTCGTCGACTTCGTCCAGGAGGCCTGGGCGTTCGCGGGCAGGCACGACGCCGAAGACCTCCTTGCGTTCTGCACCTCGGCCATCCGCGAGGCCACCAACGGCGAGGCCGTGCTGGACCGGGTCCAGCGCGAAGCGCACGTGATGCTCCAGGAGCTCACGGGCCCGGAAGAGGCGGCCATGACCTTCTTCGCCGTCCGCCGCTGGTACGGCTGGGGCGCCGGGACGATCCTGGACCTCGACATCGGCGGGGGCTCCTTCGAGCTCGCGATGGGCCATGACTCCCTGCCCGCCGTGGCCACCTCGGTCCCGCTCGGCGCGCAGCGGCTCACCCGGGACTGGCTGCCCGAGGACCCGCCGAGCGCCAAGAGCGTCAAGGACGTGCGGCGGTACGTCAGGGACACGCTCAAGCCCGTCGTGAAGGAGTTCGCGCCGTTCGGGCCCCCCAACCTTGTCACCGGGACGTCGAAGACCTTCCGGTCCCTCGCCCGGATCGCCGGCGCCGCGCCGTCCGGCGCGGGACCCTATGTCCGCCGCGTCCTGACCCGCACTGACCTCGGCCTGTGGACGCAGCGGATCTCGGCGATGGCCGTGTCGGACCGCATCCACCTCCCCGGCGTCTCGGAGGCCCGCGCCCGGCAGCTCCTCGCCGGGGCCCTCGCAGCCGAGGCCGCGATGGAGCTCTTCGAGATCGATCAGCTCGAGATCTGCCCCTGGGCGCTGCGTGAGGGACTCATCCTCCGCCGCCTCGACCAGCTCGTCCTCGAGGGCCCGCTCGAGCCGCCCGCGCACATCGAGCCCATCCAGAGCGAGCGGCTCCGCGCCGCGCGCCTCCACCCGTCGAGGGCGCGCGCATGACCGGCGCCGAGCAGACGCCGTCGGACGCCGCCGAGGGGGAGCGCGCGACGTCGGACGCCGCGCAGTCGGCGACCGCTGAAGCCTCACGCGAGGCGGAGGACCGCCACATCCCCGTGGCCCTCTCGAGCGCGTCGGTGTACCCGCTGAGCATTCACGACGCGTTCGCTGTCGCCTCCGACCTCGGCTTCGACGGCGTCGAGGTCATGGTCACGAACAACGCCACGAGCCAGAAGGCGGACGAGCTCATCCACCTGGCGGAGCGCTACGGCCAGCCGATCGTCTCGATCCACGCCCCGACCCTCCTGCTGACCCAGCAGGTGTGGGGAGCGCCGTGGAACAAGATCAGCCAGTCGTGCAAGATGGCGCTCGAGGTCGGCTGCGACACGGTCGTCGTCCATCCCCCGTTCCGGTGGCAGGGTGCCTACGCCGAGACCTTCGCCCACGGCGTGCGTGATCTCGCGGAGGCGTTCGGCGTCCGGATCGCCGTCGAGAACATGTACCCGTGGCGTGTCCGCGGCCGCGAGACTCTCGCCTACCTCCCGCACTGGGACCCCGTCGGGCAGGGGTACAGCGACGTGACGTGGGACTTCTCGCACGCCGCGACCGCACGGGAGGACAGCCTCGCGGCGCTCAAGGCCCTCGGCAGCACGGTGCGCCACGTGCACCTCACCGACGGCTCGGGGCGGACCTTCCGCGACGAGCACCTCGTTCCAGGCCGCGGCACGCAGCAGGTGGCCGAATGCCTGCAGTACCTCGCGGGCAACGGCTTCGAGGGCGCCATCGTGGCTGAGATCAGCACGCGCAAGGCCCGGGCCGCCGGGGACAGGGAGCGCCTGCTCGCCGAGACCCTCGAATTCGCCCGCACGCACCTGGGCCAGACCGTCTCACGGTAGGCCGCCGGGCCGCGTCGTGCGGATGGCCACGCCGCCCAGTGCCGCTCGGCCCACATGCAGAGGCTTAAATGCAGAACGCCGGGACGGTTCTGCAGGAAACATTGGGGGAAATCTCCTGCACCGCCCCGGCGCCTGGGACCGATCCGGTGAACCGGATCGGTACCATCACTCGCACCTAATGAGTGGTTCCACGATACGCCCGCGTTCCAGAGGGACGCCACGAATTTGGCTGAGAGTACCCTGTGAAGCCGAGCCGCTGGCATCGCGACGGCGCATGCCCGCGACCACATGCGAAGGGCACCGGCAGCGGGGGAAGGCGGGGACCGATCCCATGCTGCCAGTGCCCGTGCGGCGGATCCGGGGAGACCCGCCGCTTCCATCACTCGCACCCTGTGAGGTGATCACCACCCTACGGAGGGCGCATGGGGGCATCCCGGACGAATCGTGGGAGCAAGCTGGGAATGCGCGTCGCTGCCTCGGCTGGCAGGATGGAGGGCATGACCAACAAGATCGCGTTCCTTGGCTGCGGATCCATGAACGAAGCCATCATGGCCGGCCTCCTGGCCTCGGGGGTCCACGCCACCGACGTCGTGGCCACCGTGCGCCGCTCCGAGCGTGCCGCCCAGCTCGCCGCCAAGCACGGCGTGACCGTCATCGCCACGAGCGAGGAGGAGGAAGCGAACCTCGAGGCCGTCCGCGGCGCTGGGGTGGTGATCCTTGGCGTCAAGCCCGTCGGCATCGCAGACCTCGCCGCGTCCATCGCCCCCGCACTCTCGCCCTCGGCCGTCGTCGTGAGCGTTGCCGCCGCGGTCTCGATCGCCCAGCTCGAGCGCGCGCTGCCCGAGGGGCAGCCCGTGGTCCGCACGATGCCGAATACCCCCGCGCGCGTGGGCCGCGGTGTCGTCGCCATCGCCGGCGGCACGCACGCCGGCCCCGAACACATCGCCCGCACGACCGAGCTCTTCTCCGCCGTCGGCGTCGCGGTGAGGGTGCCCGAGGACCAGATCGACGCCGTCTCCGCGGTGAGCGGCTCCGGCCCCGCCTACGTGTTCTACCTCGCCGAGGCGATGGCGGCCGCGGGGGAGGCCCTCGGCATCGACCCGGAGCTTGCCCTCGTCCTCGCGCGCGAGACCGTGGTCGGCGCCGGGCTCATGCTCGCCGAGCCGGGCGCGGACCCGTCCGCCCTGCGCCGCGGGGTCACGAGCCCGAACGGGACCACCGAGCGCGCGATCGCCGTCTTCGACGAGCGCGGACTGCCGGGCATCATCGCCGACGGGGCCAAGGCGGCGACGGCGCGCGCCCAGCAGATCAGCGTCGACCTCGGCTGAAATCGCCCCAGCACCGGCCGCGGCAGGGGGCAGGCCCCCGCGGCGGCCTCCACCCCGTCACGGGCCAGCCCTTCGACTCGCCCGTGCCGCCGGGGTCTGGATGGCCTGGCGACCCCGCGACCGCGGACACGCCCGTCGCGCGCTCGGCGTCCGACGCCGCGCGTCTGGCAGCGGCCGCAGCGACCGTGGGCGAGGTCGACGCGCTGAGCTCGGTCTGCCGCGCCTGCCCGCGACTCGTCGAGTGGCGGGAGGCCGTGGCCGTCTCGGGCCGCCGTGCCGCCTTCGCCGAGCAGCCCTATTGGGGACGGCCAGGCCCCTCCTTCGGCGACCCGTCAGCGCAGAAGCTCATCGTCGGCCTCGCGCCTGCGGCCAACGGCACCAACCGGACGGGGCGGATGTTCACCGGGGACCGCTCCGGCGACTGGCTCTACGCCGCTCTCCACCGCACGGGCTACGCGAGCCAGCCCGTGTCGCTGGCCGCGGGGGACGGCATGGTGCTGACAGGGGTCCGCATCGTCGCGTCGGTGCGCTGCGCCCCGCCTGCGAACCGGCCGACGCCCGCCGAGCTCGCCGCCTGCGGGCACTGGCTCGACCGGGACCTCGCCCTCACTGCTGCCTCGCCGCAGGGCCTCGTCTCGGTGCTCGCCCTCGGCGGCATTGCCTGGAACTCCGTGCTCGCCGCGGTCCGGCGCCTGGGCTGGGACGTGCCGAAGCCCAAGCCCGCGTTCGGGCACGGGACCGAGGTGCTGCTCGGCCTCCCGGGCGAGGGCCCCACGGGACGCGGCGCTGTCCGACTCCTCGGCAGCTACCACGTGAGCCCGCACAACACCTCCACGGGGCGCCTCACCGCGGAGATGCTGGACGCCGCCCTGCTGCGGCTGTGATGGGCCTACGGCCTCGCGGCGAAGCGCTCGAGCAGGTCCACGTGTCCCGAGACGATGAGCATGTCCCGGCTGCTGACCTTCGTGTGCGGCTGCGCGTAGGTGAAGTCCTCGCCGGGACTCTTGACGCCGACGATCGTCACGCCGTATTTCGAGCGAACCTGCGACTCGGCGAGCGTGAAGCCCTGCGTCTCCTTGGGCGGGTACATCTTGACGATCGCGAAGTCGTCGTCGAACTCGATGAAGTCCAGCATGCGGCCGCTCACCAGGTGCGCCGCGCGCACCCCGGCGTCCGCCTCCGGGTAGATCACGTGGTTCGCCCCGATGCGCGTCAGGATCTTCCCGTGCGAGGGAGTGATCGCCTTGACCCACAGGTGCTCGATGCCGAGGTCCACGAGGTTCGCCGTGATGAGCACCGAGGACTCGATCGAGGTCCCCACGCCGACGACGGCGGACTGGAACTCCTGCGCGCCGAGCTGGCGGAGGGCGTCGATGTTGGTCGCGTCCGCCTGGACGACGTGCGTCAGGGTCCCGGACCACTTCTGGACGAGGGACACGTCGCGCTCGATCGCGAGGACCTCTCGGCCCTGCTTGACGAGCTGCTCGGCTGTCGCCGAACCGAACCGGCCGAGCCCAATCACGAGCACGGGCACCGAGGGATGCGGGCGGCGGCTCGCCGGGCTGGCGCTGGGACTGGGACTGGGACTAGCCAATGATCGGCCTCTCTTCCGGGTAGTGGTAGAGCTGGATGCGCTGCCGGACCGTCAGCGCCGACGCGAGCGTGATCGTGCCGAGGCGGCCAGCGAACATGAGCGCCGAGAGGACATAGGCGCCCGCGGGCGGGGCCTCGGCGCTGAGGTTCGTGCTGAGGCCGCACGTCGCGAACGCCGAGATGACCTCGAACATGATCCTGTCCAGGGGCTCCGCCGTGATCGCCGCCATGAGGAAGCAGCCGACGAGGACCATGGTCGCGCCAGCGACGATCACGGAGATGGCCACGCGCAGGGCGCTCTCGGGGATCGTGCGGCCGTAGGCCTTGACGTCCGCGTCGCCGCGCACCTCGGCCATGATGGCCAGGAACATGACGGCGATGGTGGTGACCTTGATGCCGCCGCCCGTCGACGCGGACCCTCCTCCGGCGAACATGAGGGCGTCGGTGAGCAGGAGGGTCGTGCCCTCCATCTGGTTCTGGTCCACGAGGTTGAACCCGCATGAGCGGGTCATGACCGAGGCGAAGAACGCGTGCAGGATCTTGTCGCCCGCCGTCATGCCCGCGATGGTGCGCGTGTTGTCCCACTCCATCCAGCCCCACAGGACGGCGCCGAGGACCACGAGGATGGCCGAGACCTGGATCGTGAGCTTCACGTGAAGGCTCCAGCGGGACCACCGCAGCCCCGCCTGGCGCAGGCCGAGGATCACGGGGAAGCCGAGCGAGCCCACGAAGGCCCCGATCATGAGCGGCCCGAGGATCCACAGGTCCTCCTCGTACGGGACGATCCCGTCGGAGTGCGGCGTGAATCCGGCGTTGTTGAAGGCGGAGACCGAGTAGAAGACGCCGTGCCACAGCGACTGCCACCAGCCCTCGCCGAGCGTGAGGAACCGGCCCGTGAGGACCACCGCGAGCGTCCCCTCGATCACGACCGACGTCACGATCACGACGCGCAGGAGCTCGCCGACCTCGCCGAGCCGGCTCGAGTTGTTCAGCGCCTCCTGCGCGATGAGCTTGCTGCGCAGGCCCAGCCGGCGGGACACCATGAGGGTCAGGAGCGAGGCGATCGTGAGCGTGCCCAGACCGCCGACGAAGACCCCGAGGAGGATCACGAGCTGCCCGAAGAAGGTCCAGTGCACCGCCGTCGAGACCACGGTCAGGCCGGTGACGCACACGGCGGAGACGGCGGTGAACAGGGCCTGGTGGAGCGGGGTGACCTCGCCGCTCGTGGCCGAGATCGGCAGCGAGAGCAGGGCGGTGAAGACGAGGATCACAGTGGTGAACGCGAGCATCGCCAGCCTGGCCGGCGACGAGGCCGCGACCCGGTCCACGAAGTCGCGCAGGCCTGTGAGGGGACCGAGCCCCTCGCGCTCGGGCGCAGGCTCCCACACCTGCGGGGTCTGTGCCATGGGGTGCGTGTCCCTCCGACATCCTCGCCGCCCGAGGATGTGGGCGGCCACTATCTGTCTCAGTAAACCACCCCGGCGGCCCTCCCGCGGCACCGTGCGCACGACGGCGACCGCCCGCCGTCGTGCGCCTCCCGCCGGGCGCCTTCAGCCAGTCGGGTAGCCTTGCAGCATGTCCGATCCCGCAGCGCAGCCGGAGGCCGCCGGCCACCCCAGCGCCGCGGCACCCCAGGACAGTCACCGGACCAGGATCGCGTGGAGCGAGGAGCTCCTCGCCTACGACTTCGGCCCCCAGCACCCCATGAACCCCGCCCGGCTGGACCTCACCGCCCGCCTGTGCCGCGAGCTCGGCCTCTTCGGCCACCCGTCCGTGCACGTCGCTGCACCGCACGTGGCGGACGACGCCGAGCTGGGCACCGTGCACACGCGGGAGTACATCGCCGCGGTGCGCCGCGTGAGCGAGGACCCCGCGCAGGCGGCCCCCGAGCGGGGGCTGGGCACCGACGACGACCCGGCGTTCGCCGGCATGCACGAGGCGAGCGCGCGGATCGTGGGCGCGTCCCTCGAGGGGGCCGAGGCGATCCTCGACGGGTCCGCCCTCCACGCCGTCAACTTCGCCGGCGGCCTGCACCACGCCGCCGCGGACCGGGCGAGCGGCTTCTGCATCTACAACGATGCCGCCGCCGCGATCCGACGCCTCCTGGACGGCGGCGTCGGGCGCGTGGCCTACATCGACATCGACGCCCACCACGGCGACGGCACGCAAGGCATCTTCTGGGACGAGCCGCGCGTCATGACCATCTCGCTGCACGAGAGCGGGATGAGCCTGTTCCCGGGGACCGGCTTCGCGAACGAGACGGGTGGGCCCGGCGCGCCCGGGACGGCCGTGAACGCCGCCCTCCCGGCGCGGACCCGCGACGCCGGGTGGCTGCGCGCCTTCCATGCGATCGTCCCGCCGCTCGTCGGGGCGTTCCGGCCCGAGGTGATCGTGAGCCAGCACGGCTGCGACACGCACGGCCTCGACCCGCTCACGAACCTCGCCGTCTCGGTCGACGCCCAGCGCGCGGCCGCCCTGTCCATCGCCTCGCTCGCGCGCCGGTTCTGCGAGGGGCGCTGGCTCGCCACGGGCGGGGGAGGCTACGAGCTCGTCGAGGTCGTGCCGCGGGCGTGGGCGCACGTGGTGGGGATCGCCGTCGGGCGTCCCCTGCAGCTGGGCGCGCCGACGCCACCGGCGTGGCGGGACTACGTGCACGAGCGCTACGGCCGCTCCGCTCCGGCGACGATGGGGGAGGGCGCGGACCTGTGGTGGCGCTCCTGGGACGTCGGGGTCGACCCGAACGACGCCCTCGACCGCTCGATCATGGCCACGCGCAGGGAAGTCTTCCCGTTCCACGGGCTCGACCCGTGGTTCGACTGACGCGGGCGTCGGCTGGCCCCGCTGCCGTGCCTGCGGCGGGGGCATGCGCGCGGACGGACACATGCAGAGGAATGGGTAGGCTGGGGATATGGTGACAGACATCTTCGCCGTCATCGCGGACCGGACGCGCAGGGACATCCTGGACACGCTGCGCACGGGCGACAAGGCGGTCGGCGAGCTGGTCGAGGCCCTCGAGGCCAGCCAGCCCACGGTGTCCAAGCACCTCAAGGTCCTGCGGGACGCGGGCCTCGTCACGACCCGCGCGCAGGGCCAGAAGCGCTACTACGCGCTGCGCATCGAGCCGCTCGGGGAGGTCGGCGGCTGGATCGCGGGGCTGCGTACGACGGCGGGAGCCCCGGCGCCCGCTGCCGTCGCGCCGGGCGCTTCCGTCGCCGAGCCTCTTGCCGAGAGTCTCGCCGAGACAGCGGCGACGGCCGACGACGAGCGGCCGGGCGCCGTCGTCGGCGAGCATCCGCGGCCGGAGTCTGGCGCCGCCGCCCCTGGCGTGAGCGGGCCCGTGCCCGCGGCCGCGGACGAGAGCCGCCCCGCGCAGATCCAGCGGACCGTCGAGCGAACGGTCGAGCGGGCCGCGGCGCGTGCGACGGAGCTCATGGCCAATCTGCCGAAGTTCGGCCGGCGCCGGTAGCGCGTCCGCCCGGCCGGGCGGACACCCGCGGGTCGTTGTACCCGGAACGCCGGATCGGCGTCGAGATCTGCACCAGGAACGCCGAAAGGGCGTCGGGATGCGTACCCGAAACATCTCCCGGAGGGTCAGGGGCGGGGGTGGGCTATCGCCGTCGTGAGGCGGTGGGCCTCGGCCAGGAGGAGCTCGCCGAGCTCCTCCCGCCGGCCGAGGCGGAAGCGGGGCTCGATGCCCGTGAGCGAGAGCGCCCAGGCGGGGCGGCCCGCAGGGTCGAACACCGCCGCCCCGAGGCCGTACGAGCCCTCCACGACGAGGCCGGGGTTGACCGAGTACCCGAGCTCGCGGGTCTCGGCCAGCCGCTCCCGCAGCGGCCCGGCGGCGTGGGCGGGGCCGAAGAGGGCGGTGCGCTCGGCGTCGTCCGCGATGATCGGCTCGGCCTCCTCCTCCGGGAGGAACGCGAGGATCGCGAGTCCGGCCGAGGCGACCCCGAGCGGGAACCGCACCCCCTCGTAGAGCACGAAGGAGCGGACGGGGAAGCTGCCCTCCTCGCGGGCCAGGCACACGGTCTCGTCGCCGCGCCGGATCGAGAGGAACGCCGACTCGCCCGTGGCCTCGGCGAGGCGGCGCAGGGCGGGGCGGGCGAGGTGTTCGACGGCGAAGCGGCCCGCCGCGACCGTGCCCATGACGTACAGCTCGGGCCCGAGGTGCCAGCGGCCCGAGTCCTCGTCGAGGTCGAGGAGCCCCTCGGCAGCGAGGGCGCGCAGGAGCCGGTGGACGGTGGGGCGGGTCAGGCCGGACGCGCGGACGATCCCCGCGAGCGAGAGCCCCGCGCCACCCGTGCGCGCGACGATGCGCAGCAGCTGGGCCACCCTGCCCACGACCTGCGTCCCCTGGACCTCCGCCACGCGACCGCCTTCCCCGGAATGGACCACAATGTGGACAGTCTACGATCCCCGGGAGAGCGCGTGCCGAGTCCTGAACCCGGCGCGCTAGCCCCGGCCGACCGTCGAGGCCCGTACCACGAGCTCGGGCTTGAACACGACCTGCCGCGGCTCGATCGACGGGTCGGCGGCCTCCTCGCGCAGGATCCGCACGGCGGTCTGGCCGATCCGCTCGCGCGGCTGGCGCACCGAGGACAGCGGCACGACGGCCGCCGAGGCGAAGTCGATGTCGTCGTAGCCGACGATTGCGACGTCCTCGGGCACCCGCAGGCTGCCCTCGCCCATGAGGGCCTGGAGGACCCCGATCGCCACCAGGTCGTTGCCCGCGAAGATCGCGTCGGGCCGCTCGCCGGCGGGCCTCGCGAGGAGCTCGAGCGCCGCGCGGCGTCCGTCCGCAAAGCCGAGCCCCGGCGTCTCGACCGCCTCGACCCGGGCGTCCGGGATGGCGTCGGCCTCCTCCCGCGCCCCGGCGAGGCGGTCGCGCATCTGCTCGAGGCCGAGTGGGCCGCCCACGAACGCGAGCCGCCGCCGGCCCAGCCCGAGCAGGTGCCGAGCCGCGAGCCGGCCGCCCTCGACGTCGTCGACCGCGACCGAGCTGAGCGCGCGCGTGCCCGCGGTCCGGTCCACGAGCACGGCCGGGGTCCCGGCGGCGCGGAGCCGCTCGAGCCGCTCGCCCATGTCCCCGATCGGGGACATGAGCAGGCCCAGGACCCGCTGCGTCTCGAAGTAGTCCACGTGCGCGGCCTCGCGCTCGGGGGACTCGTCGCTGTTGGCCATGACGACCGAGAGCCCGTCCTGCGCGGCCTCGTCCTCGGCGCCGCGCGCGACGTCGGTGAAGAACGGGTTCCGGACGTCGAGCACGACGAGGCCGATGGTGGTCGAGCGCCCGGCGCGCAGCTGCCGGGCGGCGTCGTTGCGGACGAAGCCGAGCTCGCGGATCGCGGCGTGGACCCGCTCGACCGTCGCGGCGCGGACGATGTCCGGCCGGTTGAGCACGTTCGAGACGGTGCCCACCGAGACTCCCGCGCGCTCGGCGACGTCGCGGATGCTCGCCGAGCCCGGGGCAGCCGGGACGTGCGGGGTGCGCGTGCTGCTCATGCTGGGAGACTACCCCCTTCCCCCTGCGCGGCATCGGTCCGCGGGCTCGCCGGGGCCGGCTCCTCGCGGACGACGGCGGCGCCTCCCGCCGCGACGATCCCGCCGAACGCCTCGCCCGAGAGCAGCTCGGTGCCGGTCGCGGCGAGGGGCAGGTCGCGGTCCGTGTGGTTGAGCGCGAAGAGCCAGCCAGTGCCGTCCGTGCCGCGGCGGCGCACAAGCTCGAGCCCGGGCTCCACGGGGCGCGCGCCAGCGCCCGCCGTGTCCGACGCGCCCGCCCAGGCTGCGGGGGCGACGCCGGACTCGGCCACGAGCGCGTCGACGAGCGAGGCGAGGCCGGCCGCGTCCGGGCGGGTCGCCAGGTACCAGGCCGCGCCCGAGCCCACCTCGCGCCGGGTGAGGGCCGGCACCCCGGCGAGCGGCCCGCCGTCGACCTTCCGCACCGCCGTCGCGCCCTCGAGCCGGAGGTCCTCGGCCCACAGCGTCGCGGACGTGCCGTCGTCGAGCGCGAGCGCCTCGCCCGCCAGGAGCGGGAAGAACTCCTCGCTCCGCACGCCGAGGAGCTCCCGGAACGCCCCGGGGTAGCCGCCGAGGCGCACGCGGTCGTCGGGGTCCACGATCCCGCTGAAGTAGGTCACGAGGACGGTGGCGCCGGCCTCGGCGGCGGCGGCGATGCGCCCCGCGGCGTCGTCGTGGACGAGGTAGAGCGTGGGGACGAGGACGAGGGAGTAGCCCTCGAGCCTCTGGGAGGGGTGCACGAGGTCGGCCGTGATGCCCCGCCGCCACAGCTCGCGGTGCAGCGCGCGCACGAGGTCGAGGTAGCGCACCTCCTGGCTCGGGTGCGAGTCGAGCTCGGCGGCCCACCACGCCTCGTAGTCGACGACGATCGCGGCGCGGGACTCGACGCGGCTGCCCACGACCTCCTCGAGGCGGCGCAGCGCGCCGCCGAGCGCGACGACCTCGCGCCACACCCGGGAGTCGGTCCCCGCGTGGGGGACCATGGCCGAGTGGAACTTCTCCGCGCCGGCGGCGCTCTGTCGCCACTGGAAGAACATGACGGCGTCGGCGCCGCGGGCCACGTGCGCGAGTGAGTTCCGCAGCATCTGGCCAGGGAGCTTGGGGCGGTTGCGGGGCTGCCAGTTCACGGCCGAGGTCGAATGCTCCATGAGCATCCACGGCGCGCCGCCCGCGACGCCGCGCGTGAGGTCGGCGCTGAAGGCGAGCTCGATCTCGCTCTCCGGGTCGGCGGCGACGAGGTAGTGGTCGTTGGCGACGACGTCCATCGCGGGCGCCCAGTTGAAGTAGTCCAGGAGCTTGGTCGCGGACGTGGCCATGAAGTTCGTTGTCGCTGGGATGCCCGGCGCGGCCTCGGCCAGGACGGCGCGGAGGGCGAGGTAGAAGTCCTTGAAGGCCCACGAGCTGAAGCGGTGGAAGTCGAGCTGCTGGGTCGGGTTGAGTTGGGCCGGGGCTGCGCGGGGCGGCTCGACTTCGTCGAAGGACGCGTAGTGCTGGGACCAGAAGGCCGTGGCCCAGGCGCGGTTGAGCTCCTCGACGGTCCCGTAGCGGCGCTCGAGCCACGCGCGGAAGGCCGCGGCGTCCTCCTCGCCGTAAAAGTGGCTCACGTGGCAGCCGAGCTCGTTGTCCACGTGCCACAGCGCAAGGGCGGGGTGGTCGCGGTAGCGCTCGGCGAGGGCGCGCGTGATGCGCAGGGCGTGCTCGCGGTAGGCGGCGGCGTTGGGGGAACAGTGGCGCCGGGACCCCTGGCCGAGCACCGTGCCCTCCGCCGTGACCGGGAGGATCTCGGGATGCTTGCGCACGAGCCACGCGGGCGGGGCCGCCGTGGGCGCGGCGAGGGCCGCCTTGATGCCGGCCGCGGCGAGCCGGTCCACGACGGCGTCGAGCCAGGCGAAGTCGTAGCTGCCCTCCTCGGGCTCGAGCAGCGCCCACGCGAAGATGCCCACGCTCACGAGGCTCACGCCCGCCTCGCGCATGAGCGCGATGTCCTCGATCTGGACGTCCTCGGGCCACTGCTCCGGGTTGTAGTCGCCGCCGAAGGCGATGCCCGCTGGGAAGGTGCGCAGCGTGGCGAGTGAGGCGTGCGGGGGACGCGCCGGAAGGGGCGGGGGAACCGGTGCCATGTGTTCCTCTCGGGAGGCCACGGGCCCGGCGGAGGGGCTCCTGCCCGTGGAGCGGTCACGGGTTTCGGCTCCGGGAATTTCTCGGAAAACGCTTGCCCGTGATGGGTACCTCAGTTATTGTAACGATTCAGAGTGGTCCACGCCACAGTGGAGCAGGCCACCCGCACCCATTCGAGCAAGGAGGCTCCCATGATCAGCAGAAGGTCCTTCCTCACCACCGTCGCCCTCGGTGCCGGCTCCGCCGTCGCCCTCTCCGCGTGCGGCGGGGGCGGCTCCTCCGCCGGCCAGACCGGCAGCGCCGGGAACCCCGTGACCATCAACTACACGTGGTGGGGCAACGACGATCGCGCGGAGCGCACCCGCAAGGCCATCGCCCTCTTCGAGTCCAAGAATCCCGACATCAAGGTCAACGGGAACTTCACCGACTTCGCCGGCTACTGGCAGAAGCGCGCCACCGAGGCGGCCGGCGGCGGCCTCCCGGACGTCATGCAGTGGGACCTCTCCTACCTCCGGGACTACGCCCAGCGGAACCAGCTCATGGACCTCGGCCAGCTCAGGATCGACACGAGCGGCTTCGAGAAGACCCTTCTGCCCTCTGGCCAGATCCGCGGCAGGCAGTATGGCATCCCCACGAGCACCAACGCCTTCGCCGTCTACTACGACCCGGCCAAGCTCGCCGAGATCGGCGTCGCCGAGCCGGGCGGCACGTGGACGTACTCCGAGTACAAGGCCTGGCTCGCCGAGGTCGGCACCAAGGGCGGCGGCAGGTACTTCGGCAGCACCGACTTCACGGGCATCTGGTGGCAGTTCACCATCTGGCTCCGCCAGCGGGGCATAGAGGCCTTCACCGAGGACGGCAAGCTCGGCTTCTCGAAGGACGACCTCAAGCAGTGGTGGAGCCTCGCCGGCGACCTGCGAGGCACGGGCGCCATCGTCCCGGCCGACCGCGCCGTCCAGCTCAAGCCCAAGAGCCCCTTCGGCTCCAACGTCTCCGCCTCGGAGAACACGTGGGACAACTTCATGGCCGGCTACCTCAAGGACTCCGGCGCGAAGGAGCTCAAGCTCGTCCCGGTCCCCTCGGACGACGCCGACGATCTGGGCCTGTTCCTCAAGCCGACGATGCTCATGGTCGCGAGCGCCAAGACCAAGTTCAAGGACGCCGCCGGCCGGTTCATCGACTTCATGGTCAACGACCCCGAGGTCGGCCAGATCTTCAAGACCTCCCGCGGCGTCCCCGCGTCCAAGACCCAGCGCGAGGGCACGACCTTCGAGGGCGCCGACAAGGCCGTCGTCGACTACGAGACCTCGATCGCCAAGTACCTCAAGGACGCCCCGGAGCCGCCCATCGTCGGCTTCGGAACGCTCGAGGCCGCGTTCCTGCGGGTCAACGAGGAGCTCAACTACGGCAAGCAGACCGTCGACAGCGCCGTGGACCAGTGGTTCAAGGAAGCCGAAGACGTCATCAAGCAGAACTCCTGAGCCTGCCCAGGACCCCTCCCACAGCGACCCCCCGACCTAGGAACCTCTCGTGACACTGACCCTGACCCGACGCAGGGGCGTGGAGACCGCCCCGCCGGCCCGCCGAGCCGGCCAGCGGGGCGCGGACATCCGCGCCGGATACACGTTCCTGCTGCCCTGGCTGCTGGGCTTCATCCTCCTCGCGGTGGGGCCCATGCTGTCCTCGCTGTACCTGTCCTTCACGGACTACAACCTCTTCGAGGCGCCCACGTGGATCGGCCTCGAGAACTACACCGACCTCTTCGCCGACGACCGGTTCCTCCAGTCGGTCCAGGTCACCCTCTCCTACGTGGTCTTCGGGACCCCGCTCAAGCTCGCCGCCGCGCTCGCCGTCGCCCTCCTGCTCAACAACGCGACGCAGGGCCAGGGCTTCTACCGCTCGGCCTTCTACGCGCCGAGCCTCATCGGCGCGTCGGTCTCGATCGCGATCGTGTGGAAGGCGATGTTCGGGGACGACGGCCCCGTCGACCAGGGCCTGGGCTTCTTCGGCATCCACCTCGGCGGCTGGGTCGGCAACCCGTCCATGACGATGCCGATGATGATCCTGCTCACCGTGTGGCAGTTCGGCGCCCCGATGGTCATCTTCCTCGCGGGCCTCAAGCAGATCCCGACGGAGCTCTATGAGGCGGCGTCGATGGACGGCGCCGGCCCCTGGCGGAAGTTCGTGAACATCACGTTCCCGATGCTCTCCCCGGTCGTGTTCTTCAACCTCCTGCTCGAGACGATCCACGCGTTCCAGATCTTCGCCTCGGCCTACATCATCTCCAACGGCGAGGGCGGCCCGGCCGGATCGACCCTCTTCTACACCCTCTACCTCTACCTCAGGGGCTTCAGCGACTTCAGGATGGGCTACGCGTCCGCGATGGCCTGGCTGCTGGTGATCGTCGTCGGCGTCATCACGCTCCTGTTCTTCCGCACGTCGAAGTCCTGGGTCCACTACGGCGGTGACGCACGATGAGCACCATGACCCCTACGAGGCGGGAAGCGATGTCCGCACCGAGCACGGTCCCCGCGGCCGAGTACAGCACCACGGCCGAGTACAACCCCAAGCCGGAGACCACGCTGGGCCGGACCCTGCGGTCGGTGGCCTTCCACACCGCGGCCCTCGCGCTCGTCGCCGTCGTGCTCTACCCGGCGCTGTGGATGATCACCTCCTCGCTCAAGCCCAACAGCGAGATCATCGGCAACCCGGCCCTGTGGAGCGAGAACTTCAGCCTCGACAACTTCGTCACCGCGCTCGACGGGATCGGCGGCGTCACGACCGCGCAGTTCTTCACGAACTCGCTCATCCTCGCCGTCGGCTCCGTGATCGGCACCGTGCTCTCGGCGTCGGTCTCCGCCTACGCGTTCGCCCGGATCACCTTCCCCGGGCGGAGCATGTTCTTCGGGATGATGATCGCGACGCTCCTGCTGCCGTTCCACGTCGTGATCATCCCGCAGTACATCATCTTCCAGCAGCTCGGCCTCGTGGACACCTACGTCCCGCTGCTGATCGGCAAGTTCCTCGCCGCGGACGCGTTCTTCGTGTTCCTCATGGTCCAGTTCATGCGCAACCTGCCCCGCGACCTCGATGAGGCGGCCCGCATCGACGGCGCCGGGCACGTGCGGATCTTCGGCTCGATCATGCTCCCGCTCATGAAGCCGGCGCTCATCAGCTCCTCGATCTTCGCGTTCATCTGGAGCTGGAACGACTTCCTCGGCCCCCTGCTGTACCTCAACACGCCGGAGAAGTACCCGCTCCCGCTCGCGCTGCGCCTCTTCGTGGACCAGACGCAGAGCTCGGACTACGGGGCCATGATCGCCATGAGCGTGCTCGCGCTCCTGCCGGTGCTCGCGTTCTTCCTCGTGTTCCAGCGCTACATCGTCGAGGGTGTCTCGACCCAAGGGCTCAAGGGCTGACATGGCCGCCGCAGCCCGCGCTGACCGTCCCGGTTCGCACCGTCCCGCCGGCCGCATCCCGCGGCCGGCGGGCGACGCCGTCGTCAACCGCTTCGCCCTCTTCTCCGAGATGCTGCTCGGAGGGGTGATCGTCCTCGTGCTGTCCCTGCCGCTCGTCACGGCGCCGGCCGCGTTCGCCGCCGGCGCCGAGCAGCTGCGCCGGCACCTCGAGGGCCGCGCGGACTCCCCGCTCGTGCTCCTGCGGCTCTTCCGCGAGGCGCTCGCGGACACGTGGCGCCTGGGCGCGGCGACCGCAGGGGCGGGCGCCGTCGTCGTGCTCAACCTCCTGCTCGCGCTCACGGGCATGCTGCCCGTGCGCGGCCTCGTGCTGCCGGCGACGGCGGTGCTCGCCGCCGTGCTCCTCGTCGCCTTCCTGCGCACGACGGCGTCGTGGCGCCCCGAGCGCGGATGGCCGGCCGCGCGCGCCGAGGCCCGGGCGATGCTCGGGCGCGACTGGACCGGGAACGTGCTCCTGGCCGCCGCGGTGGGCCTCGCGGCCGTGTTCGTGTGGATGCTGCCGGCGCTGCTCGCCGTCGCCCCGGGGACCCTCGTGCTCGCGGCGGTGTCCGTCCGCTACCGGGCGCTGTCCCGGTCGGCGTAGGCGGCGTGCGCCCCGACCCGCGCCTCGCCGACGACCCTGCCCGGCAGCGCTGGCACCATGTGCTGCGCCTGCGCGACTATCGCCTCTACCTCGTCCTCCAGCTCGTGGCCTCGGCCGGCGTGTGGATCCAGCGCCTCGCCCAGGACTGGCTCGTCCTGCAGCTCAGCGGCAGCCCGGCCGCCGTCGGCGTGGCCGTCGCCGCGCAGTTCATCCCCATGCTCGTGCTCGGGCCAGCGGCCGGCGTGCTCGTGGACGCCCTGCCCAAGCGCCGAGTCCTCGCGTGGACTCAGGGCATCGGCCTGAGCCTCGCGGCGGCCCTCGGCATCCTGGCCGCCATCGGCCAGCTCGGGCTCCCCGCCGTGTACGCGAGCTGCGTGCTCCTCGGCGTCGTCGCCGCCGTCGACGGCCCCGCCCGGCAGGTCCTCGTGAGCGACGTCGTCGGCGACGCGATGCTGCCCACCGCCGTCGCCCTCAACAACGCCATGGGCCAGCTTGGCGCGATGCTCGGCCCCGCGCTCGGCGGGCTCATCCTCGCGGGGCCGGGCGCGGCGGCCGCGTTCGGGGCGAATGCCCTGTGCGGGGTGGCGGGGATCGCCCTGCTGCTGTCGCTGCGGAGCCCGGCGCTGCGCCTCCCCGCCTCGCGGAGGACGGGGACGCGGACGACGGCGCCGCCCGGCCCGGGCGGGGACGGCGCCGCTCGCTCGGGGAGGGCGCCTGCGATCCTGGCCGGGACCGTGTACATCCTCCGGCGGCCAAGGCTGCTCGCGACCGTCGCGCTCTCGGGGTGCATGGGGGCGTTCGGCATGAACGGGCCCGTCGTGCTGACGGCCTTCGCCGAGGACGTGTGGCACAGCGGTGCCGCGGGCTTCGGCCTGTACAACACCGTCGCGGCCGTGGGTGCGGTGGCCGGGTCCCTGCTCGGGGCCCGGCTCCGGCTCACGACCCAGCCGCGGCTCGTCCTCGCGGCCGCCGGCTTCGGCCTGGCCCAGGGAGCCGCGGCGCTCATGCCGACGGAGGGGCTCTTCGTGGCCGTGCTCGTCCTGGTCGGGGTCGCGACCCTCGTGTACCTCTCGGCCGCCGGGACGAGCGTCCAGCTCGCGGCCGAGCCCGCCGTCCGGGGCCGCGTCATGGCCGTGTACCTGCCGCTGCTCATGGGTGGGCACGCCCTCGGCGGCCTCCTGACCGGGTGGCTCACGGAATGGCTCGGCGTGCGTGCGGGGCTTGTTGCGACGGGAGCCCTCGCGGTGTTCGCGGCGGGTCTGACTGCCGCGGCGCTGTGGCGGCTGCGCCGGTCTGCGGGCAGGTTTCCCCAGAACTAGACTCTGGGCGGCGGGGTGCCGGGGGATTCTCCCGGTGTGTCGGCCACGGCGGGGCGCTTTTTGTGGGGAAACCTGCACGGCCTGAGGCGTCCGACCGCCGCCATGCGGATGACAGTAGCGTCCGATGACCGGACCGCGGCGGACGGAACTCCCCGGCTTGGGCGTACTGAGCTCCCCAACTTTAGGCGTCAGCCCGCGTCGCTGCTGGGTTCGCGATGCTGCGCAGCGGCCGGGAGGACTCGAAGGAGGGGGAGCTCCGGCAGGGGTAGAGGCGCCCCGTGTTTCGGAGAATGCCCCGTCCCAGAGCAGGGGGTTTTCTCCGAAACACGGGGCACAAGGCGCCCTCAGCCGCGGGCCACGAGGGCGGCGGCGAGGCCGGCGTCGACGGGGCCGTCGACGAACCAGACCCGGAAGGTCCGCTCGAGGGACTCGCCGGCGCCCAGCTCGACCGCCCGCTCCCACGCGAGCGCCGAGCCGATGCCCGGGTAGCCGGCGAGCCGCACGAACCACGGGTCCTCGGGAGCCTCGGGCGCCGCCGCGATGACGACGCCGGCCTCCGAGCCGACCGTCTTGGCGCCAACCGTCTCCGCACCGCCGAAGCGCGCGCTCCACGCGATCCACGGGGCGGCAGAGCCGTGGACGGCGGCCTCGCCCTCGGCGTCCGGGGTCAGGACGCGCGCGTCCGTGCACGCCGCGAGCCGCAGGAAGAAGCCGCCGTACCCGCCGCTGACGTTCCCATTCGAGCCGGGCCCGCCGAGGCTCACCGGGCGCTCGGCAGTGAGCCGCGTGTGCAGCGTGAGGAGCCACGCCCGCGCGTCGGCACCGCCCACGCCGGGGGCACCGCCGTCGTCGTTCGCGGCCGCGGTCCCAGCCGGCACCAGCTCCGCGCGCGAGGTGCGCTCCTCGCGCAGGAGGACGCCGCCGTCGTGCGCCTCCCAGCGCAGGCGCTGCTCGAGGAGGCCCGGCTCCCGGGCGGCGCGCTCGGTGACGATGCGGCCGTGGTCCGGGCGCCACACGTAGCGGCCGGCCTCGCGCGTGTAGGTGCGCCCGCCCCACAGGTTGGTTCCGGAGACGTCCTGGAGGGCGAGGCCGAGCCCGAGGTGCCAGACGTGGTCCAGCGGCAGGTGGTCCGTCACGGCGGTCCCGGCGAGGGTGCGCACCGGGTGCAGGTAGGGCCGCGGCGAGAGGGTCGGGGCGACGGCGGCGCCGTCGCGGAGCTCGGCGACGGGGCGCCCGTCCGGGAGGGCCAGGACCGCGGCCGGCGCGGCGGGTGCGGCCCACGGCAGGCCGAGCTCGGCGAAGGTCGCCTGCGCCCTGACGGCGCGCTCGAGGTCCGCCTCGATGCCGCGCACGATCGGCCGGGCCTGCTGGCCCTCGCCGACCCAGTCCACGCTCGCGGCGGGGATCTGCCGCGGGGCGGGCGCCGTGCGCACGGCCTCGAGGACGCGCATGAACGCCCCGGCATCCTCGAGCGAGCTCAGCAGCTCGGCCTCGCCGCGCAGGTGCTCGAGCAGGTTCTCGGTCAGGTCGGTGCGGCCGAGGAGCTCCTCGCGCTCGCCGTCCGCGGTCCGCACGACGAGCCGGTCCTGGGTGTAGAAGAACTGGGCCTCGCCCTCGGTGCCGTAGACGGTCACCCACGGCTCGGCGGACTCGGTCGCGCACAGCGTCAGGGCGCACGTGACCGGGATGCCGGCGGCGGTGACGAGGCGCACGACGGACGTGTCGTCGGCGTCGATCGCGTGGGCGTGGTAGAGGTCGACGTCGATGCGCGCGACGTCCTCCTCGCGGAGCGCCCCAGCGATGCGCAGGGCGGTTGCGACGGCGTGGGCGAGCGGGTTGGTCACGACGCCGTCGACGACCTCGACCCCGTCCAGGACGCGCTTGCCGGCCCAGCGAGACCGAGAGTAGTAGGCGAGGTCGCGGGTCCACACGCCGATCGCGCCGACGGCCCGGAGCGACCCGATCTCGCCCGAGGCCAGCAGGGCCTCGATCGCCGCGAGGGCGTGCGAGCCCAGGCTCTGGAAGCCGACCTGGACGGCGGCGCCGCGGGACTGGGCGTGCTCGAGCAGGCGCCGGTAGGCCGTGAGCGACGGCACGGGCGGCTTCTCGAGGTAGAGCTGCGCGCCGGTGTCGAGCGCGGCGGCGGCGAGGGGGCCGTGGGTCTGGATCGGCGTCGCGACGATCGCGACATCCGGGGCGGGCCGGTCCGCGAGCAGCTCCTCGAGCGAGGCGTACGACGGCGTGCCCTCCGGAACGCTGCCGGCCTCCGGAGGGCGGGGGTCGGCGACGGCGTCGAGCACGACGGCGCCCGCCTCGGCCAGGCGCGAGAGGTTGCGCAGGTGGTGGAGGCCGAAGCCGTGGGCGCCGACGAGGGCGATGCGGGCCGGGGACTGGGCGGCGGCCAGGGTCTCCGCTGGAGCTTCCGTGGGCTGTGCAGCGGGGTGGGCCGTGGGGGAGGAGGGGCTGCTCATCGTGCTCCTTTGCGACGCTGTCCGCGGGGGAGGCGCGGGAGTTTGGAAAGCGTTTTCCATCAAGTGTGGCACGTGCGGGGGCGGGCGTCCAGAGCGCCTGATGCCCCTGCGATGCGGGGTCACCTCCCTGCGATGCGGGGTCACCTCCCTGCGACGCGGGGTCAGCGTGACACGTGCTGGCCTCCCCCGCTTCTCCTTGTTGGGGCAGGCAAGGAGGCGCGCTCCAGGCAAGGAGAAGCGGATCAGGCAAGGAGAAGCGGGCGAGACAGGGAGGTGTGGGCGAGGGCATGCGATCGAGGCGAGAACCTGGGTGAGGTGGCCGCCGAATCCGACAAGGATCCCACGGCAAGTTGTCCGCGCGGAGTGCACGGCTTGCTCCCCGGAAACAACGGAAGGAGGGCGGGATCTGTACCAAAAATGGCAGAAAGGCGTCGAGATGCGTACCTGAATCGGTGATGAGTTGAACGTTTCAAAACCGTCCGCCCCGGGACGTTGACCCGACGCTCGGGCTGGCCTATGCTGCTAGCAGAGCCTTCTTGAATCGATTCATTTCGCCTGGCCGCAGGGCCCGTCCCGACAATCAGGAGCAGCATGGCCGTGACCGCCCCCCAGCGGAAGAGGGTCTGCTTCCAGCAGTGGATCCAGCCCGAGCGCATCGAAGAGTACAAGCGCCGTCACGCCGCCGTGTGGCCCGAGATGCTCGAGGCGCTCGAGGCCGCCGGCTGGCACAACTACTCGCTCTTCCTCCGGCCCGACGGCCTGCTCATCGGCTACGTCGAGACCGACAGCCTCGAGGCCGCGACCGCCCGGATGGCCGCCTACGAGGTCAACGCCCGCTGGCAGGCCGAGATGGCGGACCTCTTCGAGGGCATCGACACGCCCCCGGACGAGGCCTTCGTCCCCCTCGGGGAGGTCTTCAACCTCGAGTCCCAGCTCGCCGCCGCCCGCGCCGCGCGCGCCCACCACGCGCCGTCGGCCGCCGGCACCACCACGCAGACCGCAGGAGAACCCGCATGAGCACCACCGTCACCGTCCCGGCAGCCCTCGACGGGCTCGCGATCGAGGTCCCGTCCTGGGCCTACGGCAACTCGGGCACGCGCTTCAAGGTCTTCGGCACGCCGGGCACCCCGCGCACCGTCGAGGAGAAGATCCAGGACGCCGCCAAGGTCCACGAGCTCACGGGCCTCGCCCCCTCCGTCGCCCTGCACATCCCGTGGGACAAGGTCGAGGACTACGGCCGGCTGCGCTCGTACGCGGAGGGCCTCGGCGTCAAGCTCGGCACGATCAACTCGAACACCTTCCAGGACGACGTCTACAAGTTCGGCTCGCTCACCTCGTCCGACGACGACGTGCGCCGCCGCGCGATCGAGCACCACCTCGAGTGCATCGACATCATGGACGCCACCGGCTCGCGCGATCTCAAGGTCTGGCTCGCGGACGGCACCAACTACCCCGGCCAGGACGACATCCGCTCCCGCCAGGACCGCCTTGCGGACTCGCTGCAGGAGATCTACACGCGCCTCGGCGAGGACCAGCGCATCGTGCTCGAGTACAAGTTCTTCGAGCCGGCGTTCTACCACACGGACGTCCCGGACTGGGGTACCTCCTACGCCCAGACGCTCGCCCTCGGCGAGAAGGCCTTCGTGTGCCTCGACACGGGCCACCACGCCCCGGGCACCAACATCGAGTTCATCGTCGCCCAGCTCCTGCGCCTCGGGAAGCTCGGCTCGTTCGACTTCAACTCGCGCTTCTACGCCGACGACGACCTCATCGTGGGCTCCGCGGACCCGTTCCAGCTCTTCCGCATCATGGTCGAGGTGGTCCGCGGCGGCGGCCTCGGGCCGGACTCGGGCGTGGCCCTCATGCTCGACCAGTGCCACAACCTCGAGGAGAAGATCCCGGGCCAGATCCGCTCGGTGCTCAACGTCCAGGAGATGACCCTGCGCGCGCTCCTGCTCGACCGCGCCGCGCTCGAGGACGCCCAGCGGAACCGCGACGTGCTCGGCGCGCAGGCCGTCTTCATGGACGCCTTCTACACCGACGTCCGCCCGGCTCTGGCCGCGTGGCGCGAGGAGCGCGGCCTCCCCGCAGACCCGATGGCCGCCTACGCCGCCTCCGGCTACCAGAAGCTCATCAACGACACCCGAGTCGGCGGCACCCAGGCCGGCTGGGGCGCCTGAGAGGAACCCGATATGACGAAGAACCAGCAGAACCCGCAGAATCCTGCTATCGCCCAGCTCATCGCCCGCTCCAACCGCCTCGGCGCGGACAAGCGCACCACCAACTACGCCGGCGGCAACACCTCCGCCAAGGGCACCGAGACCGACCCGGTCACCGGCGAGCCCGTCGAGCTCCTGTGGGTCAAGGGCTCCGGCGGCGACCTCGGCACCCTGACCGAGAAGAACCTCGCCGTCCTGCGCCTCGACCGCCTCCGTGCGCTCAAGGATGTCTACCCGGGCGTCGAGCGCGAGGACGAGATGGTCGCCGCGTTCGACTACTGCCTGCACGGCAAGGGCGGCGCCGCGCCGTCGATCGACACCGCCATGCACGGCCTCGTCGACGCCGCGCACGTGGACCACCTGCACCCGGACGCCGGGATCGCGATCGCCACGGCCGCCGACGGCGAGGCCCTCACCGAGAAGATCTTCGGCGGCAGGGTCGTGTGGGTCCCGTGGCGCCGCCCGGGCTTCCAGCTCGGCCTCGACATCGCGGCGATCAAGGCCGCCAACCCCGAGGCGATCGGCACGATCCTCGGCGGGCACGGCATCACCGCGTGGGGCGCGACGAGCGAGGAGGCCGAGGCCAACTCGCTCTGGATCATCGCCGAGGCCGAGAAGCACATCGCGGAGAACGGCCGCCCCGAGCCCTTCGGCCCCGCCCTGCCGGGCTACGCCGCCCTCCCCGAGGCCGAGCGCCGCGCCAAGGCCGCCGCGCTCGCCCCCGTGATCCGCGGCCTCGCCTCCACGGACCGGGCGCAGGTGGGCCACTTCGACGACGACGAGCGCGTCCTGGAGTTCCTCGCCTCCGCCGAGCACCCCCGCCTCGCGGCCCTCGGAACGTCCTGCCCGGACCACTTCCTCCGCACCAAGGTCGCCCCGCTCGTCCTCGACCTGCCCGCAGACGCGGGCATCGAGGAGAGCATTGCCCGGCTCGGGGAGCTGCACGCGGCCTACCGCGGGGAGTACGCGGCCTACTACGAGCGCCACGCCGCCGAGGACTCCCCAGCCATGCGCGGCGCCGACCCGGCCATCGTCCTGGTCCCGGGCGTCGGCATGTTCTCCTACGGAAGGGACAAGCAGACCGCCCGCGTCGCCGGCGAGTTCTACCTCAACGCGATCAACGTCATGCGCGGCGCCGAGGCCATCTCCACCTACGCCCCGATCGAGGAGAGCGAGAAGTTCCGGATCGAGTACTGGTCCCTCGAGGAGGCCAAGCTCGCCCGCATGCCCCAGCCCACGTCCCACGCGACCCGCATCGCGTTCGTGACCGGCGCGGCCTCGGGCATCGGCAAGGCCATCGCCGCCCGCCTCGCCGCCGAGGGCGCGTGCGTCGTCATCGCCGACCTCGACCTCGAGAAGGCCCAGGCGGCCGCGGCGGAGCTCGGGAACACCGACGTCGCCGTCGGCGTCCGCGCGGACGTGACCGACGCCGCCCAGGTCGCCGCCGCCGTCGACGCCGCGGTCCTCACCTTCGGCGGCCTCGACCTCATCGTCAACAACGCCGGCCTGTCCATCTCCAAGCCGCTCCTCGAGACGACCGAGAAGGACTGGGACCTCCAGCACGACGTCATGGCCAAGGGCTCGTTTCTCGTCTCCCAGGCCGCCGCGCGGGTCCTCGTCGCGCAGCGCATGGGCGGGGACATCCTCTACATCTCCTCGAAGAACTCCGTCTTCGCGGGCCCGAACAACATCGCCTACTCCGCAGTCAAGGCCGATCAAGCCCACCAGGTGCGCCTCCTCGCGGCCGAGCTCGGCGAGCACGGCGTGCGCGTCAACGGCATCAACCCCGACGGCGTCGTCCGCGGCTCGGGCATCTTCGCCGGCGGCTGGGGCGCCAAGCGCGCCGCAGTCTACGGCGTCGAGGAGGAGAAGCTCGGCGAGTTCTACGCCCAGCGCACGCTCCTCAAGCGCGAGGTCCTGCCCGAGCACGTCGCCAACGCGGCCGCCGTCCTGACCTCCGCCGAGCTCTCCCACACCACGGGCCTGCACGTGCCCGTCGACGCCGGCGTCGCCGCCGCCTTCCTCCGATGAGGTGCTTCGTCGCGGTCGACGTCGGCGCCTCCTCGGGCCGCGTCATCCTCGCCACGGTGGGGGAGGCGCCCGGGGAAGAGGCGCACGACGGCCGCCCCCGGGTCGCGCTCGAGGTGGTCCATCGCTTCCCGAACGGGGTGATCGACGACGGCGTGACGGCCGACGGCGCGCGGGTGCTGCGCTGGGACGTGGCCGGGATCTTCACCGAGGTCCAGGCCGGGCTCGCGAAGGCCCAGACGGCCGCGGCCGCGCGCGGGCTGAGGATCGAGAGCATCGGGATCGACACGTGGGCCGTGGACTACGGGCTCGTCGACGCGGCCGGCCGGCTGCGGATCCCCGTCTACGCCTACCGCGACCGGCGCACCGAGGCCACCGTGCCGCTGGTGCACGGGAAGGTCGCGCCCGAGCGGCTCTACGCCATCAGCGGGCTCCAGTTCCTGCCCTTCACGACCCTCTACCAGCTCGCCGCCGAGTCCGAGCTCGAGGGCCTGCAGGCCCTGCTCATCCCAGACCTGCTCGCGTTCTGGCTCACCGGAACCCGGCGCACGGAGGAGACGAACGCGTCCACGACAGGGCTCCTCGACGCGAGCACGGGCACGTGGTCCCGCGAGCTGTTCGCCGCGCTCGGCCTCCCGCACGGGCTGTTCGGCGAGCTCATCGCCCCCGGCGAGGCGTACGGGACGCTCCTGCCGGAGGTGGCCGCGCGGACCGGCCTGCCCGCGGACACGCCGGTGGTGGCGGTCGGCTCGCACGATACGGCCTCGGCCGTGGCGGCCGTGCCCGCCGCCCCGGCGGAGGATCGGCCGGGGGAGGACGTCGCGTACATCTCCTCGGGCACGTGGTCCCTCGTGGGCGTCGAGCTTCCCGCGCCGGTCCTGACCGAGGCGAGCCGCGAGGCGAACTTCACGAACGAGCGCGGCGTGGACGGCACGATCCGCTACCTGCGCAACGTGGGCGGACTGTGGCTCCTCTCCGAGTCCCAGCGCCACTGGGCCGCGGAGGGCCGCGGGCTCACGCTCGCGGGCCTGCTCGAGGCCGCCGCCGCGCTGCCCGCTGGTGGGCCCCAGGTCGACGCCGACTCGGACGAGTTCCTCGCCCCCGGGGATATGCCCGCGCGCATCATCGCCGCCGCCCGTCGTTCTGCCTCCGGCGGTGACACACTCGCGGACGAGCCCGCCGCCGTCGTCCGCTGCATCCTCGACAGCCTCGCCGCGGCCTACGCGCGCACGCTCGCCGCGGCCGCGGAGCTCTCGGGCCGGCGACCGCGCGCCGTGCACGTCGTCGGCGGGGGATCGCAGAACGAGCTCCTGTGCCGGCTCACCGCCGCCGCGACGGGCCTGCCCGTCCTGGCCGGGCCGGTCGAGGCGACGGCTCTCGGGAACGTGCTCGTCCAGGCCCGCGCGGCCGGGGCGCTCGACGGCGGGCTGGCCGCCCTGCGCTCGGCGGTGCGCTCGAGCGTCGGGCTGCGGGAGTACGCGCCCGCGGGGGTGTAGCCCGGGCTAGTGCGCCTCGCCGATCCGGCGGGGACTCACCCGCTGGTGCGCCATGCCGTCTCTGCCGGCGAGGTTCTCCGTCGAGTGGTGGTAGCGCGTGCCGGCCACGTCTACCCAGGCGTGCGGCGAATGCTCGCTGGCCACAACCCACAGCCCCTTGCCGTCCGCGGCAAGGGCCCGTGCTCTCTGACGCTACTCCTCGGAGCGCGCGGCCAGAAGGCCTGCCGCGACGGCGCGACAGGCCGCGGGCGGACTCAGGCGAGGCGCGCCACAGTGCGCCGCGTGGGCCGGGCCGGCTCGCTGCCCGCGAAGAGCTCGGGGGAGGCGGCCTGGATGCGCTCGATGTCGTCGAAGACCGCGCGCAGGTGCGTCCGGAGCGCGTCGATCGCGCCCGAGGTCTCCTGCGCCTCGATGCCGTCGACGACGGCGGTGTGCTGCTCGAGCAGGACGGCGAGCGGGCGCGTCCCGGACAGGCTCAGGCGGCGGGCCCGGTCGAGGTGCGCCTTGGCGGAGTTCACGGCCGCCCACGCCGAGACGTGGCCGCCGAGCCGGAGGAGCTCGCGGTGGAACTCCTCGTCGAGCTCGAAGAACCGCTCGGCGTCGCTCGCGTCGACGGCCTCGCGCTGACGGGCGAGGTTGCCGCGCAGGGCGGCAAGCTCGTCGGGGCCGCGCCCGGTCGTGTCCGCGAGCGAGGCACACTCGATCGCCTCGCGGACGAACTGGGCCTGCGAGACCCGCGCGATGTCCACGAGCGAGACGAAGGACCCCACCTGCGGGTAGACCTCGATGAGCCCCTCCTCGCGCAGGAGGATGAGGCTCTCGCGCACCGGCGTCCTGCTCACGCCGAGCTCCTTGGCCAGGTCGTTCTCGGAGAGGGGCTGGCCGGGCGGGAGCTCGAGCGAGATGATGCGCCGGCGCAGGGTGTCGAGCACGCTGTCCCGGGTCGAGGAGCGCGACGACCGCTGCTCGGCTGGTGTTCGCATGCAACGAGTCTAACCTGTTGACACACTAGAATGGTAGTGCTTGTATGGTAGTCGTCAGCGCCCTCAGGGGCCAGATGTCCGTTCCCAGACCCCGCACCCAGACTCATCGCCTGCAAAGGAGCACCTGATGACCAAAAGCATCGCGCCGCCCACTGTGGCAGAGCGCAGGAGTACCCGCGAGCTTGCGAAGGTCGCAGCCTCGGGCTGGCTGGGCACCGCCATGGAGTTCATGGATTTCCAGCTCTACTCGCTCGCCGCTGCCATCGTCTTCAACAAGATCTTCTTCCCCGACGTCAGCCCGGTGATCGGCCTCATCGCCGCTATGGCCACCTACGGGGTGGGATACGTGGCCCGCCTCGCCGGCGGCATCTACTTCGGCCGCATGGGCGACCGGCTGGGCCGGAAGAAGGTGCTGGTCATCACGATCGCGCTCATGGGCCTGTCGACCACGCTCATCGGCGTGCTGCCGACCTACGCGATGATCGGCATCTGGGCGCCGATCCTCCTGGTCGCCCTCCGTCTGGCCCAGGGCTTCGGCGCCGGCGCCGAGATCGCCGGTGCCACGGTGATGCTCGCCGAGTTCGCCCCAGTGCGGCGCCGCGGCCTGATCGCCTCCCTCGTGTGCCTCGGCACGAACTCCGGCACGCTCGCCGCCTCAGCCCTCTGGGCGATCCTCGTGGCCGTGCTCTCCGAGGAACAGCTCCTGAGCTGGGGTTGGCGCATTCCGTTCCTCGGCAGCCTCCTCATCCTCGTCTTCGCCCTGTGGATCCGCCGCTCGCTCAAGGAGAGCCCCGTCTTCGAGCAGCGCGAGGACGTCGTCGACGGCGTTGCCCTCTCCCGCAAGGAGGCCGTCGCCGCCCATGAGGGAACCCTCGAGAAGGCGCTCCACCAGCGCAAGGGCAAGGCCTTCCTCATCGCGCTCGCCCTGCGCTTCGGCCAGGCCGGCAACTCCGGGCTCGTGCAGACGTTCCTCGTCGGCTACCTCGCGACCGTGCTGCTCATGGACAAGACTGTCGGAACGACGGCCATCATGTATGGCTCCATCATCGGCTTCGCCACGATCCCGCTCGTCGGCATCCTCGGCGACCGGTACGGGCGCCGTCCCCTCTACCTCGCCCTCACCGCGGCGACTGCCGTGTTCGCGATCCCGATGATCCTGATGATCACGAGCGGCAATACCGTCCTCGCCACCGTCGCGATGATCGTCGGCCTGAACCTCGGCGTGCTGAGCCTGTTCTCGATGGAGAGCGTCACGATGGCCGAGTTCTTCGGCGCCCGCACGCGCTTCACGCAGCTCGCGCTCGCCAAGGAGATCGGCGGCATCCTCGCCACGGCCATCGGCCCGCTCCTCGCCGCGACCCTCACCGCCGTCACGAGCCACTGGTGGCCGCTGGCCGCGATGCTCATCGGCTACTCGCTCATAACCCTCGTCGCCGCCTTGGTCGGCCCCGAGGTCCGCGGGCGCGACCTCGTCCGCCTCGAGGACGCCGTATGAGGGCCGTCGTCGTCCACGGCCCCCGCGACCTGCGCGTCGAGGAGCGGCCGGACCCCGTGCCCGGACCGGGCGAGGTGGCCATCGCGGTCGAGTGGGGCGGAATCTGCGGCTCGGACCTCGCCTATTTCAAGCACGGCGCCTCCGGCACTGCCAAGCTCACGTCCCCGCTGGTCCTGGGCCACGAGATCGCTGGCCGTATCGCGCGGGTCGGCACGGGAGTGAGCGGTATCGAGGTCGGCCAGCCCGTCACCGTGCACCCGGCCCAGCTCGTGGGTGATGGCGTCATGGATCCCCGCCTCGAAGGCCGCACCAACCTCTACCCCCGGGTGCGCTACTTCGGCTCGGCGGCCTTCGACCCGCACACCGACGGCGGCTTTGCCGGGGTCACGCTTGCCCGGGCCGAGCAGCTGCGCGCCCTCCCGGAGTCCGTGGACACGCTCCGCGGGGCGCTCGCCGAGCCGCTCGCCGTCGCGATGCACGCGGTTCGGCGGGCCGGCTCGCTTGCCGGGAAGGACATCCTCGTCAACGGCGCAGGCCCGATCGGCGCCCTCGTCATCGCCGCGGCGCGGCACGCGGGGGCCCAAAGCATCACTGCCGCGGACATCAGCGACGCCTCGCTGGCCCGCGCGAAGGCCATGGGCGCCGACGCGACCGTCAACGTCTCGGCGGCGGCCCTACCCGACGACGTCGAGGTGGTCTTCGAAGCCACCGGCCTCCCCGCAGTCCTCGGCGCAGTGTTGCGAGCGACGGCCCGCGGCGGAACCCTCCTCCAGGTGGGCAACCTGCCCGGGACACCTGCGCCGTCGGTCCTGGGCGACCTCGTGACTCGCGAGATCACGTGGATCGGCTCTTACCGCTTCATTGACGAGATCAGCGACGCCGTGCGGGTCATGGCCGAGGGGCTCGACGTTGGCCCCGTCATCAGCCACCGCTTCGAGGCCGAGGACGCCCTGGCCGCCATGGAACTCGCCGCCGACCCGGCCGCGGAATCGGGCAAGGTCATGCTCCACTTCGGCGGCCCGCACAGCCCCGCCCCTGACACCGCAGCCAGCGCCTGAACCAGCAGAAGGACCACCGTGAAGATCACCGATGCACGCGTCGTCGTGTCATCCCCCGGCAGGAACTACGTCACCCTCGTCATCGAGACTGAGGACGGGCTGACCGGCGTCGGGGACGCGACCCTCAACGGCCGCGAGCTCGCCGTCGCCGCGTATCTCAGCGAGCACCTGTGCCCCATGCTCATCGGCCGCGATGCGCGCCGCATCGAGGACACGTGGCAGTACTTCTACAAGGGCGCCTACTGGCGCCGCGGCCCGGTGGCCATGACCGCGATCGCCGCGATCGACGTTGCCCTCTGGGACATCAAGGGCAAGGCCGCGGGCATGCCCGTGTACGAGCTCCTCGGCGGGGCGGCCCGCGACGGCGTCATGGTCTACGGCCACGCGAGCGGCAGCACGCTCGAGGCGCTCAGCGCGGACTTCCAGGCCCATCTGGACCTCGGCTACAAGGCGATCCGCGCCCAGGCGGCCGTGCCCGGCCTCGACAAGACCTACGGGATCGCCCCGGCGGACAATATCTACGAGCCTGCGAGCGGCAACGTCCCGCAGGAGGACCGCTGGGAGACCTCGGCCTATCTCGACTTCGCGCCGGCCATGATGCGGCACCTCCGCGACGAGTTCGGCTACGGCGTGCACCTCCTGCACGACGTCCACCACCGGCTCACGCCGATCGAGGCCGGTCGGCTCGGCGCGGCGCTCGAGCCGTACCGCCCGTTCTGGATGGAGGACCCGACGCCGGCCGAGGACCAGTCCGCGTTCCGGCTCCTCCGCAGCCACACGACGACGCCGGTGGCCGTGGGCGAGGTATTCAACTCGATCTGGGACTGCCAGCAGCTCATCACCGAGCGCCTGATCGACTACATCCGCACGTCGGTCTCGCACGCGGGCGGCATCACGCACCTGCGCCGGATCTTCTCCCTCGCGGACCTGTACGGGGTCCGCTCGGGCTCGCACGGGGCCGGGGACCTGTCCCCGGTCTCGCTCGCCGCGGCGCTGCACGTGGACCTGTCCATCCCGAACTTCGGGATCCAGGAGTACATGGGCCACCGCGAGCCGGCGTCAAAGGTGTTCCGCACCTCGTACACCTTCGCCGACGGCTACATGCACCCGGGCGACGCCCCGGGACTCGGCGTCGAGTTCGACGAGGAGGCGGCCGCCGCCTACCCGTTCGACCCGAAGTACCTGCCGATCAACCGCCGGCTCGACGGGTCGGTGCACGACTGGTGAGCGCGAGAGAAGCCGCCGCCGGCGGCACCCAGCCGTTCGACGTCGTCGTGCTCGGCGAAGTCCTCCTCGAGATCGCGACCGACGTGCCCGCCGCCCAGGGTACCCCGGCGACGCTCGGCGTCTCCGGCGACGCGCTCAACGTCGCGGCCGCCTCGGCCGCGGCGGGCGCCCGGGTGGGCCTCGTGGCGGTCCTGACCGACGACGAGCTCGGCCGCTCGATCGCCACCCGGGTCGCGGAGCTCGGCGTCTCGACCGAGCTGCTGCGCTTCCGCCGCGGCCAGCAGGGCATGTACCTCCTGCACTGCGACCCGAGCGGCCAGCGTGAGTTCTCCTACGCCCGGGCCGGCAGCGTCGGCTCGACCCTCGGCCCCGCGGACCTCGACCGGGACGTGCTCGCCGCGGCCGGAGCCGTCGTGGCCAGCGGCATCACGTGCGCCATCTCGGCGACGGCCCGCGCGGCGGTGCTCGAGGCCGCCCGCCTCGCGCGGCGGTTCGTCTACGACCCGAACCACCGGCCCCGGCTCGCGTCCGCCGAGGCCGCCGCGGCCGACCTGCGCGAGATCGCCCCGCGCGCCTTCCTCGTCACTCCGTCCTCGCCGGGGGAGACCGCCGCGCTGCTCGGAGCCGGCACGCCTACCGAGGCGGCCGCCGTCCTGCGCGGCTGGGGCGCGCGGAACGTCGCCGTCACGTGCGGCGCCGAGGGCGTGCACGTGGAGGGGGAGAGCCTGGGAAGCGCGCACGACGGCGGGGCCTGGGTCGAGGCGGTCCCCGCGCCGGCCGTCGTGGACCAGACGGGGGCCGGGGACGCGTTCCTCGGGACCGTCACGGCCCGCCTCGTGCTCGGCGACGGCCTGCTCGACGCGGTCCGGCTCGGCGCGGCGGCGGCCTCGCTCGTCGTCGGGGGCAGGGGCGGCACGTCCTCGCTGCCGAGCCTCGAGGCGACCCGTGCACACGCGGGCGCGGCCGGCACTCACTTGGGGAAGGGGTCCGCGGCATGGAGCGCCTGAGCTACGCGTCGCTCGCGCGCACCTCCGGCCCGCAGCCGCGGTTCGGGCCCGGCGAGGTCACGCCGGGGATCGTGCATCTGGGCGTCGGGAGCTTCCACCGCGCCCACACCGCGGTCTTCACCGAGGACGCGATGGCGGCCACGGGCGAGCACGCGTGGGGGACCGTCGGGGTCACCCAGCGCTCGGACGCCGTCGTGCGCCAACTCGCCCCGCAGGACTGCCTCTTCACCCTCTCCGAGCGCGGCGACGGCGCGGCCCCGCTGCGCGTCGTCTCGGGCATCACCGGGATGCTCGCGGGGCGGGCCGAGCCGGGTGCCGTCGTGGCCAGGATCGCCGACCCCGGCATCCACGTCGTGACGCTGACGGTCACCGAGAAGGGCTACCGGATCGACCCGCTCACCGGCGGGCTCGGCCTCGACGACCCCGAGGTCCGGGCCGACCTCGCGGGCGCCCCGCCGGTCACGGCGATCGGGCAGCTCGCCCGCGGCCTCGAGGCGCGGCACCGCGCCTCGGACGCCCCGCTCACCGTGGTCCCGTGCGACAACCTCCCGGGCAACGGCGCGCTCACCCGGCGCCTCGTGCGGGCGTTCGTCGAGGCCCTGCCCGCCGGCGCCGCCCCCGGCCTGGCCGACTGGATCGCCTCCTCGGTGGCGTTCCCGAGCACCATGGTGGACCGCATGGCGCCGGCCACGACGCCCGCGGACCTGGACGCCGTCGAACGGGCGCTCGGGCTGCGCGACGAGGCCGCCGTCGTCGCCGAGCCCTTCCGCCAGTGGGTCATCGAGGACGCCTTCGCCGGCCCGCGCCCCGCGTGGGAGGCCGCGGGCGCCGTCCTGACCGACGACGTCGAGCCGTGGGAGACGGCGAAGCTGCGCATCCTCAACGCTGGCCACTCGCTCCTCGCGTACCTCGGCCTCGCCGCAGGCCACGCGACGATCGCCGAGGCCGTCCACGACGAAGCCTTCGAGGCCGCGTGCCAGGGCCTCATCGGGGAGGAGGTGCTGCCGACGGCGGTCCTCCCCGACGGGCTCGATGGCGAGGACTACGCACGCTCCGTCGTCGCCCGCTTCGCCAACCCGGCCCTCGGGCACACGACGGCGAAGGTCGGCAGCGACGGATCGCAAAAGCTCGGGCTGAGGATCCTGCCGACCGCCGCCGCCTGCCTCGCCGTGGGCCGCGAGCCGCGCTGGGCCGCGCTCGCCGTCGCGGCCTGGATGCACCACGTGGCCACGGCGTCGGCCGCCGGCGGCGCCCTGGCCGACCCCCTCGCCGGGACACTGGCCGCCGCCCTCCGCGACCGGCCCGCCCGCGCCTCGGCGGTCGACGCGCTGCTGGCCCTGCCGGAGGTCGTCGACCCGGCCCTCGCGGCCGACCCGCGCTTCGGCGGCCCCGTGCGGCACTGGTACGAGCTCCTCGACGCCCACGGCGCGACGGGCCTGAGAAGGGAGATCCTCCATGGCTGACGCCCCTGTTCCCGCGGACGCTGCCGACATCCTTGGCGTCTCGCCCGTCATCCCGGTCGTGACCCTCGACGACCCGAACGACGCCGTCCCCGTCGCCAGGGCTCTCGTCGACGGGGGAGTGCCCATCATCGAGCTCACGCTCCGCACCGAGACGGCGCTTTCCTCGCTCGAGCGCATCGCGGCCGAGGTCCCCGACATCGTCCTCGGAGCCGGAACGGTCCTCACGCCCCGGCAGGCGAAGGCGGCCGCGGACGCGGGGGCGCAGTTCCTCGTCTCCCCGGGCGCGACCCCCGCGCTGCTCGACGGCGCCGCCGAGGCTGGCGTGCCGCTCCTGCCGGGCGTGGCCACCGTGAGCGAGGCGCTCCAGGCCCTCGAGCACGGCATCACCGCGCTCAAGTTCTTCCCGGCGGGCCCCGCGGGGGGGCCCGAGTACCTCGCCGCGCTCGCGGCCCCGCTCGCGGGGGTGACCTTCTGCCCGACCGGCGGGATCAGCGTGGCCACGGCCCCGGACTACCTCGCGCTGCCCAACGTTGCGTGCGTCGGCGGGAGCTGGCTCACCCCCCGGGACGCCGTGGCGGCACGGGAGTGGGGCCGCATCGCGGAGCTCGCCCGAAGGGCGGCGGCGCTCGGGGTCAGCGCCGGCTGACTCCCGGCCGCCGGGGTGGACCCGGCGGCCGGGGGTCGTGGCCCTACTTGGCGGCCGCGACCGGCTCCTTCTCCTCCGCCACGGGCCTCGAGTCTGCCGACGGCGACGTGCGCCTCCGGAACGTGAACCACTTGCCCACGCCGCCGGCGCCCGAGCGGTTCTTGTTGAAGATGTCGAACGCGACGGCGAGCAGGAGGACCATGCCCTTGATGAGCTGCTGGTAGTCCGTGCCGAGGCCCAGGATGGACATGCCGTTGTTGAGCACACCCATGATCAGGCCACCGATCATGGCCCCCGCGACGGTGCCGATGCCACCCTGGACGGCTGCGCCGCCGATGAAGGCCGCGGCGATGGCGTCGAGCTCGAAGCCCGTGCCGCCGGCGGGCTGGGCCGAGTTGAGGCGGGCGGTGAAGATCAGGCCGGCCAGCGCGGACAGGACGCCCATGTTGACGAAGAGCCGGAAGGTCACGCCCCTCGTCTTGACGCCGGAGAGCTCGGCCGCGTGCAGGTTGCCGCCGAGGGCGTAGATGTGGCGGCCGAAGACGCTGTTGGCCATCACCGCGCTGTAGCCCACGACCAGCACGGCGAGGACGACGAGGACGATCGGCGTGCCGCGGTAGCTCGCCAGCAGGAACGTCATGACGAGCATGAGCAGGGCGCTGAAGCCGATCTTGGTGAAGAACCAGGCGGGGGGCTCGTTCTCGAGGTTGAACTTCAGGCGGATGCGGCGCTGGCGGACCTCCTGGACGAGGAACGCCGCCGTCGCCCCGACCCCCAGGATCACCGTGAGCCACTCGAGGACCGAGGTGCCGCCGCTGATGTCCGGGAGGAAGCCGCCGCCGAGGGCCCGCAGCTCGTCGGGGAAGGGTGTGATCTGCTGGTTCTTCAGGGTGATGAGCGTCAGGCCGCGGAAGATCAGCATGCCGGCGAGGGTCACGATGAATGCCGGGATGCCGACGTAGGCGATCCAGTAGCCCTGCCACGCGCCCACGAGAGCCCCGACGAGGAGGCAGGCGGGGATGGCGACCCACCAGGACCAGCCCCAGTGGACGATCATGACGCCGGCCACGGCGCCGATGAACCCGGCGATGGACCCCACGGACAGGTCGATGTGGCCGGCGATGATCACCATGACCATGCCGATGGCCAGGATGAGGATGTAGCTGTTCTGCACCACCAGGTTGGTGACGTTCTGGGGCTGCAGCAGGATGCCGTCGGTGAGGCCCTGGAGGAGCAGGACGATCAGGATGAGGGCGACGAAGATGCCGACCTGCCGGAGCCGGTTGGCCAGGAAGCCCAGGGATTCTCGGAGGGCGGACATTGGCTATTCCTTCTCTTGGGTCATGTAGTGCATGAGGGTCTCCTGGGTGGCCTGCTCGATCGGGACCTCGCCCGTGACGCGGCCCGCGGCCAGGGTGTAGATGCGGTCGCAGATGCCGAGGAGCTCGGGCAGCTCGGAGGAGATGACGATGATCGCCTTCCCCTGCGCGGCGAGCGTGGCGATGATCGAGTAGATCTCGTACTTGGCCCCGACGTCGATGCCCCGCGTGGGCTCGTCCAGGATGAGCACCTCGGGGTCCGAGAACATCCACTTGCTGAGCACGACCTTCTGCTGGTTGCCGCCGGAGAGCTTCCCGACCACCGCGGCGACTGAGGGTGCCTTGATGTTCATGCTCTTGCGGTAGCCCTCGGCGACCAGCGTCTCCTGGTTCCTGTCGACCCACCCGCGCTTGACGAGCTTCCGCAGCCCCGCCATGGAGACGTTGCGCTGGATATCCTCGATGAGGTTCAGCCCGTAGTGCTTGCGGTCCTCGGTGGCGTACGCGAGTCCGTTCTCGATCGCGTGCGGGACCGTGGTGGTGTTGATCTCGCGGCCGTTCTTGAGGACCCGGCCGGAGGTGGCGTGGCCATAGGTGCGGCCGAAGACGCTCATCGCGAGCTCGGTGCGGCCGGCGCCCATGAGCCCGGCGAGGCCGACGACCTCGCCCTTGCGGACGGTGATGGTCGCGTTCTGGACCACCATGCGGGTCGAGTCCTGGGGATGCTGGACGGACCAGTCCTCGATCCGCAGCACCTCCTCGCCGATCTGGGGGTCGCGGTCCGGGTACAGGCTCTCGAGGTCGCGGCCTACCATCCCGCGGATGATGCGCTCCTGGGAGATCCCGTGCTCGAGGCGCAGGGTCTCGATGGTCTTCCCGTCGCGGATGATCGTGACCGCGTCCGCGACGCGCCGGATCTCGTTGAGCTTGTGGCTGATGATGATGCTCGTGACGCCCTGGCCCTTGAGGTGCAGGATCAGGTCCAGGAGGTGTCCCGAGTCCTCGTCGTTGAGGGCTGCGGTGGGCTCGTCGAGGATGAGCAGCTTCACCTGCTTCGAGAGGGCCTTGGCGATCTCCACGAGCTGCTGCTTGCCGACGGTGATGTGCTGGATCGGGGTGGCGGGGTTCTCGCTCAGGCCCACGCGGGCGAGCAGCTTGGACGCCTCGAGGTTGGTCTTCTGCCAGTCGACCCAGCCGCGGCTGGCCTGCTCGTTGCCGAGGTAGATGTTCTCGGCGATCGACAGGTAGGGGCTCAGCGCGAGCTCCTGGTGGATGATCACGATCCCGCGCTTCTCGCTGTCGGTGATGTTCGAGAAGTGGCAGGGTTCGCCCTCGAAGAGGATCTCGCCCTCGAAGCTGCTGTGCGGGTAGACCCCGGAGAGCACCTTCATGAGGGTGGACTTGCCGGCGCCGTTCTCGCCGCAGATGGCGTGGACTTCGCCGCGGTTGACGTCGAGGTTCACGTCCTGGAGCGCCTTGACGCCCGGGAAGGTCTTGGTGATGCCGCGCATCGACAGAATGGGTGTCTGCATCTGGTTCTCGCTGACTCCTGCGCTGCAGGGGTAGGGCGGGGGCGCCGGCCTGCCGAGGCCCCCGCCCGGGACGCTACTTGACGTCGGCTGCCGTGTAGTAGCCGGAGTCGATGAGCTCCTTCTGGTAGTTGTCCTTCGTGATGATCACGGACTTGAGCAGGTAGGCCGGGACGACCTTGACCTTGTTGTTGTAGGTCTCGGTGTCGTTGACCTCCGGCTCCTGGCCCTTCAGGACGGCGTCGACCATCTTCACGGCCTGGGAGCCGAGCTGGCGGGTGTCCTTGAAGATCGTCGAGTACTGCTCGCCGGCGATGATCGACTTCACCGAGCCCTTCTCCGCGTCCTGGCCGGTGACGACGGGGAGGCTGCCCTTGGCGTAGCCGCCCGTGCTGGTCAGGGCGGAGATGATGCCGATCGAGAGGCCGTCGTAGGGGGAGAGCACGCCGTGCAGCTTGGTGCCGGAGCTGTAGGCGGAGGTCAGGAGGTCCTCCATGCGCTTCTGGGCGACCGGGGCCTGCCAGCGCAAGATGGCCGCCTGCTCGAAGTTCGTCTGCCCGCTGGGGACCGTGAGGGCGCCGGAGTCCAGATAGGGCTTGAGCGTGTCCATGGCTCCGTTCCAGAAGAAGCCGGCGTTGTTGTCATCCGGGCTTCCGGCGAAGAGCTCGACGTTGAACGGGCCCTTGCCCGAGACCTGCTTGCCGCTCGCGTCAACGAGTCCGAGGCCCGTCAGGAGTGAGGTGGCCTGCTGCACGCCCACCTGGTAGTTGTCGAAGGTCGTGTAGTAGTCCACGTTCGGCGTGCCGTTGATGAGCCGGTCGTAGGCGACGACCTTGACGTTCTGCTCCTTGGCCTTGGCCAGCACATCGGTGAGGGTGGTGCCGTCGATGGCGGCGATGATGAGGGCCTTGGCGCCCTTGGTCAGCATGTTCTCGATCTGCGAGACCTGGGTCGGGATGTCGTCGTTGGCGAACTGAAGGTCCGTCTTGTAGCCGAGCTTCTTGAGCGACTCCTCGACGTTCTTGCCGTCCGCGATCCAGCGCTCGGAGGTCTGGGTCGGCATGGAGATGCCGACGAGCGAGGTGCTGGGATCCGCGGATCCGCCCCCTCCGCCGCCCGCGACGCTGCCGCGGCTGCCGCAGCCCGTGACGGCGAGCATGAGGGCCAGGACGACGGCGAGCGCGCCCCAGAGCTTCTTGAAATTCACGATGTGTCTCCTCCCGCGGATGTCGTGGTCCGCGAACTGGGTGCTGTGGGAAGCGCCTTTGCTGGCCCGACTCGCCGGGCTCCCGGGCGAAGGGGAGCGGGATTCACTCGTTTCGGCGCTACCGGCGATGAGAGCGTTCACAACGGCACCACGATAAGGGCGCCCCAGATGTGAGTCAAGCAACATGTGAACGTTCACCAGATGTCGCGTCCCGGCCTTGACGCGGGCTCCTGTGAGCGTTCACACTGATCGCGATTCCTTTCATCCCTTCCTCTCTCCGGCTTCCCAGCCGACCGACTGGAGAATCCCCATGAGCACACCACCGGCCGGGGCGACGCCGCCCCGCTACGTCATCGGCGTCGACTACGGCACCCTCTCGGGGCGCGCCGTCGTCGTCCGCGTCGAGGACGGGCGCGAGATGGGCAGCGCCGTCCACGAGTACGCCCACGCCGTTGTCACGGACCGCCTCCCCGGGGGAGGGGAGCGGCTGCCCGCCGACTGGGCCCTGCAGATCCCGGACGACTACCGCGAGGTCCTGCGCCGCGCCGTGCCTGAAGCTGTGAAGGCAGCGGGCATCGACCCGGCCGACGTCGTCGGGATCGGCACGGACTTCACGGCGTGCACCATGGTGCCGACGACGGCGGACGGCACGCCGCTGTGCGAGCTGGAGCAGTTCCGCGGACGGCCGCACGCGTACGTGAAGCTGTGGCGCCACCACGCCGCCCAGCCGCAGGCGGACCGGATCAACCGGCTGGCCGAGGAGCGCGGGGAGGCGTGGCTGCCGCGGTACGGCGGGCTCATCTCCTCCGAGTGGGAGTTCGCCAAGGGCCTTCAGCTGCTCGAGGAGGACCCCGAGGCCTACGCCGCGATGGAGCACTGGGTCGAGGCGGCCGACTGGATCGTCTGGCAGCTCACGGGCGAGTACGTCCGCAACGCCTGCACCGCCGGCTACAAGGGCATCTACCAGGACGGGACATACCCCGACGAGGACTTCCTCGCCGCCCTGAACCCGGGCTTCAAGGACTTCGTCTCGGCCAAGGTCGAGCACCGCATCGGCCAGCTCGGCGAGGCCGCGGGGACCCTGAGCGGGCAGGCCGCCGAGTGGACCGGCCTGCGCCCCGGAATCGCCGTCGCCGTCGGCAACGTCGACGCCCACGTGACACCGCCCGCCGCGAAGGCCGTCGCGCCGGGGCAGATGGTCGCGATCATGGGCACGTCCACGTGCCATGTCATGAACGGCGAGGAGCTGCGCGAGGTCCCGGGCATGTGCGGGGTGGTCGACGGCGGCATCCTCGCCGGGCGCTGGGGCTACGAGGCCGGGCAGAGCGGGGTGGGGGACATCTTCGGCTGGTTCGTGACGAACGGCGTCCCGGCGTCGTACGCCGAGGAGGCCGCCCGCCGCGGCGTGGGCGTGCACGAGCACCTGACGGGGCTCGCCTCCCAGCAGCGCATCGGCGAGCACGGGCTGCTGGCCCTGGACTGGCACAGCGGCAACCGCTCGGTGCTGGTGGACCACGAGCTCTCCGGGCTCATCGTCGGCCAGACCCTGGCCACGAAGCCCGAGGACATCTACCGGGCGCTGCTCGAGGCGACGGCCTTCGGGACCAGGACCATCATCGAGGCCTTCAACGCCTCGGGCGTGCCCGTGAAGGAGCTCATCATCGCCGGAGGCCTCGTGAAGAACCCGCTGCTCATGCAGATCTACGCAGACGTCACCGGGCTGCCGCTCTCCACCGTCGGCTCCGCCCAGGCCCCCGCGCTGGGCTCGGCCATCCACGCCGCGGTGGCCGCCGGGGCGTACGACGACGTCGAGGCGGCCTCCGCGGCGATGGGCGCCGACGCGGCCGCCGTGTACACCCCGATCCCCGAGAACGTGGCCGCGTACGAGGCGCTGTTCGCGGAGTACACCGCGCTGCACGACTACTTCGGCCGCAGCGGCAACGAGGTCATGCACCGGCTCAAGGCCATCCAGCGGCGGGCGCACTCCCTGAATCAATCTGCCATGACGGGGGCCCCCGCATGAGCGTCCTCCTGGACACCATCGCGCGCCTCCGCGAGGAGGTCTGCGCCCTGCACTCCGAGTTGACCCGCTACGGGCTCGTCGTCTGGACCGCCGGGAACGTCTCGGCCCGGGTGCCCGGGGAGGAGCTCATGGTCATCAAGCCCTCCGGCGTCTCCTACGACGACCTCACCCCGGAGTCCATGGTGGTTACCGACCTCCACGGAACCCCGGCGGACGGCGAGTGGGGCAACCCCGCCCTGGCACCGTCGTCGGACACCGCCGCCCACGCCTACGTCTACCGGCACCTGCCCGAGGTGGGCGGCGTCGTCCACACCCACTCGACCTACGCCACGGCGTGGGCGGCCCGCGGCGAGCCCATCCCGTGCGTGCTGACCATGATGGGCGACGAGTTCGGCGGCGAGATCCCCGTGGGCCCCTTCGCGCTCATCGGCGACGACTCGATCGGCCAGGGCATCGTCGCCACGCTCAGGGACTCGAACTCCCCGGCTGTGCTCATGCAGAACCACGGCCCGTTCACCATCGGCAAGGACGCGCGCTCCGCCGTGAAGGCCGCCGTCATGTGCGAGGAGGTCGCCCGCACGGTGCACATCTCCCGGCAGCTGGGGGAGCCCCGGCCCATCGACGAGCAGCTCATCGCCTCCCTCCACGCCCGCTACCAGAACGTCTACGGCCAGTAGGCCGCCCCGAACCCAGGAGAGCCCCCGTGAACAGTGCGCGCAGCGCAGCACACCTGCCCCTCGACGGCTACGAGGTCTGGTTCCTCACCGGCAGCCAGCACCTCTACGGGCCCGAGACCCTCGCCCAGGTCGCCGAGCAGTCCCGCCGGATCGCCGAGACCCTCAACGCCTCCCCCGACGTGCCGGTGCGGCTCGTCTGGAAGCCCGTCCTGACCGACTCCGACGCGATCCGGCGCACCGCCCTCGAGGCGAACGCCGCGGACCACGTCATCGGCGTGACCGCGTGGATGCACACCTTCTCCCCGGCGAAGATGTGGATCCAGGGACTCGACGCGCTGCGCAAGCCCCTGCTGCACCTGCACACGCAGGCCAACATCGAGCTGCCGTGGTCGGAGATCGATTTCGACTTCATGAACCTGAACCAGGCCGCCCACGGCGACCGCGAGTTCGGCTACATCCAGACGCGCCTCGGCGTGCCGCGGAAGACCGTCGTCGGGCACGTCTCCACCCCCGAGGTGGCCCGGCAGATCGGCACGTGGCAGCGCGCCGCGGCCGGCTGGGCCGCCGTCCGGACCCTCAGGCTGACCCGCTTCGGCGACAACATGCGCAACGTCGCCGTCACCGAGGGGGACAAGACCGAGGCCGAGCTCCGCCTCGGCGTCTCGGTGAACACGTGGTCCGTCAACGAGCTCGCCGAGGCGGTGCACTCCGCCTCCGAGGCCGACGTCGACGCCCTCGTCGCGGAGTACCAGGACGTCTACGACGTGGTCCCCGAGCTGCGCAAGGACGGCGACCGGCACGAGTCCCTGCGCTACGGCGCGCGGATCGAGCTCGGCCTGCGCTCCTTCCTCGAGGGCAATGGCTCCGCCGCCTTCACGACCTCCTTCGAGGACCTCGGCGAGCTCCGCCAGCTCCCCGGCCTGGCCGTGCAGCGGCTCATGGCCGACGGTTACGGCTTCGGCGCCGAGGGAGACTGGAAGACGGCGATCCTCGTCCGCGCCGCGAAGGTCATGGGCGCGGGCCTGCCCGGCGGCGCCTCGCTCATGGAGGACTACACGTACCACCTCGTCCCCGGCCAGGAGAAGATCCTCGGCGCGCACATGCTCGAGGTCTGCCCCTCGCTGACGACGGCGAAGCCCCGCCTCGAGATCCACCCGCTCGGCATCGGCGGCAAGGAGGACCCGGTCCGCCTCGTGTTCGACGCCGACCCGGGCCCGGGCGTCGTCGTCGCCCTCTCCGACATGCGCGACCGCTTCCGCCTCGTCGCGAACGCCGTCGACGTCGTCGACCTCGACGAGCCGCTGCCGAACCTGCCGGTGGCCCGCGCGCTCTGGAAGCCGCAGCCGGACTTCGCCACGTCCGCCGCGGCATGGCTCACCGCCGGCGCCGCCCACCACACCGTGCTGAGCACTGCCGTCGGCCCCGAGGCCTTCGAGGACTTCGCCGAGATGGCCCAGACCGAGCTGCTGCTCATCGACGCGTCCACGACGCTGTCCCAGTTCAGGAAGGAGATCCGGTGGAACCAGGCGTACTACAGGCTCGCCGGCGGCCTCTGAGCCCCGGATCGGCGCGGATCCGCTCGATGAACGGGGCGCTCGAGTACGAGATCGCGGCCGGCGACTACACCGCCGTCGTCACCGCCCGGGGCGCCGCACTCCGGACGCTGGCCCACAGGGGCCGCGACCTCGTGGTCCCCTTCGCGGCGGGCGGCCCGATCCCGGACTACCGGGGCGTCATCGCCGCGCCGTGGCCGAACCGGATCGCCGACGGCGCGTACACGTTCGACGGCGCCGAGCACAGGCTGCCCGTCAACGAGCCCGAGCGGGGGTGTGCCCTGCACGGCCTCGCCTTCGACCGGAACTGGGCGCTGGTCGACGCCGACGCCCGCTCGGTCGTGCTGGCCCTGGACCTCGCGCCCACGCCGGGATATCCCTTTGCCCTCCGGCTCGAGGCCGGCTACCGGCTCGGCGAGGACGGGCTGGACTGGGAGGTCCGCGCGGTCAACATGGGCCGGAGCCCCGCGCCGTACGGCGTCTGCCCGCACCCTTATCTGGTGGCCGGCGAATCGCCGCTGGACGAGTGGGAGCTGTGGCTCCCGGCCGACACCTTCCTCGAGGTCACCCCGGACCGGCTGCTGCCCGTCGCGACCCGGTCCGTCGACCGGCATGCGTTCGACTTCCGCGCGCGGCGCAGGATCGGCACCACGGAGATCGACCACGCCTTCACCGATCTCGGCTTCGATGCCGCCGGAAGGGCCCGGCTCGAGCTCTGGGACCCGGCCGGCACCGGCGTCGCCATGGAATGGGACGCGTCCTGCCCGTGGCTCCAGCTGCACACCGCGGACAAGCAGCCACCGCTTCCGAACCGCCTCGGCCTCGCGGTAGAGCCCATGACCTGCCCGCCGGACGCCTTCAACAGTGGCACTGACTTGGTCCGGCTGCCGCCCGGAGGCGATCACCGCGCCCGCTGGCGTATCTTGGGCCTGAGCAGATGAGGCATTCCGGAGCGGGTGGAGAGAGGGCCAGATGTCGCTCGAACCGGCCGTGAAGCGGGCCCCCGTCATGAAGGACGTCGCCAAGTTGGCGGGGGTCTCCTACCAGACGGTCTCCCGCGTGCTCAACGGGCATCCGAACGTGAGCGCAAGCGCCCGTGAGCGGGTCGAGGCGGCCATAGCCGCGCTCGGCTACCGGCGCAACCCCGTCGCGCGCAGCCTCGTCACCCGCCGCTCCCAGACCGTCGGCGTCCTGGCGTCCGAGCTCGGGCAGTACGGGCCCTCGCACACGCTGCTGGGCCTCGAGCAGGCCGCGCGCGACGCCGGGTACTTCGTCAGCATCGCCAGTCTGCGCGAGGTGACGACGCCGGCCGTGCAGGACATCCTGGGGCGCTTCGCGGATCAGGCCGTGGACGGGATCATCGTCATCGGGCCCCACCCGGGGCTGCTCGAGGCGCTGGATGCCATCGAGCATTCCTTCCCGGTCGTCGCGGCGACCTCCGACCCGGATCGGCCGGCGGGAGCCGGCGTGGACCAGCGGCTCGGCGCCCGCCTCGCCGTCCGGCACCTCGTGGAACTCGGGCACACGCGCATCGGGCACCTCTCCGGGCCCTCGGACTGGTACGACGCCGCCGAGCGCGTCGAGGGGTGGCGTGAGGCCATGGCCGAGGCCGGGCTCGCCGCCGAGGTCCTCATCGAGGGGGACTGGACCGCGAGGCGCGGCTACGAGGTGGGCCTCGAGATCGCCGCGTCCCGCCCGGCGACGGCCATGTTCGTCGCCAATGACCAGATGGCCCTCGGCCTGCTCCGCGGGGTCCAGGAGTCGGGGCTCGCCGTCCCCCGGGACCTGAGCATCGTCGGCTACGACGACCAGCCCGAGGCCGCCTACTTCTTCCCGCCGCTCACGACGGTCCGGCAGGACTTCGAGGCCCTCGGCCGGCGCTGCATCGAGGCGCTGCTCGCGGCCTTCGACGAGGACCACGCCCCCGCGCGGAGCGTCGAGCCGCAGCTCGTCGTGCGGTCGACGACGGCGGCCCCTCCCCAGGTCGTCGCGCGCTAGGCGTCCCCGGGCGCGAGCCATTGTGCAGCCCGGCGGCACACCCTACGATGCTTCCCGGGAGAGGGACTGGTCTCGCCCGATCCTGCCTGAGGGGCGTCCCATGTACCCGCAGCTCGCGAAGCGGGCACCCGCGTGCGCCCTGCACGTGGAGCAGATGCTCGAGCAGCACCGGCAGGTCGCGCGGCGGCTCGAGGCCATCGAACGGCTCCGGCTGCGCTGGATGGAGACGGCGGACGCCGACGTCCGCGACGAGGTCGCCGAGCGCTACGAGGAGCTGTCCGCCGTCCTCAAGGTGCACCTCCGCCGTGAGGTCACCGAGGTGATGCCCGCCGTCGACCGGGTGATGACCGCGAAGGGGCTGTCCAAGGCAGCGCAGCACGGGACCGGCAGCTTCGACAAGCGGCTCATGATCGCCTACCTCGGGATGGTGCTGGCCACGAATCCGCCCGGCGAGCGCGAGGAGCTCTTCAAGGAGATCCCCGCGCCGGTCCGCCTGGCCTACCGCCTCGTGGGGCGCAGGATGTGCCGGAAGCAGTACGCGACGCTCTTCCCGGGGCGCGCCATCCCCGAGACGCTGTAGCCACTGGTCCATGGCCCCGCGGACTCAGACCCGCGAGGGCCGCGCCTTTTACGGCCCCGCAACAAGCCCGCCGCTGCGACGAAACGACGGCGCCCGAGACTGGCTTGAGCCCCCGCGATCCACTGGGGGCCCAGGACAGGAGGTCGGGCATGGCCACGTCGTTCACCACGGGCGCGGGGCCGGCCCTCGCTCCCGCCGTCCCCCCGGCCAGGCTGCGGTCCGCCCTGCACACGGCGCGGGATGGGGCGGCGCACGTCAGCGCCGCGCACGACGGCGCCGGGCTCAGTCCCGAGCTCCTCGCCGAGCTGCGAGTCCTGGCCCGCCAGCCTGGGCTCCTCGTCGCCTGCAACTACGGCGGCACGCTCACGGCGGTCGACGGGCAGACGACTGAGACGCTCCCGCTCGACGCCGCCGCCGTCGCCCTGCGTGCCCTCGCCTCGCTCCCGGAGACCCATGCGGCGGTCGTGTCCGGCCGCTCCCTGCGGGACCTCGCCGCCGTCTCGCGGCTCCCCGCCGAGGTCCACCTCGTGGGCTCGCACGGCCACGAGTTCGACCTTGGCTTCGCCTACGGGGTCCCGCTCGCACTCGAGGCGCGCCTGGCGTCCGCCGCGTCGGCGCTCTCCGAGGCCGCAGGCGCGCTCGGCGGCGTCGCGATCGAGCGCAAGCCCGCCGCCGTCTCCCTGCACCTGCGCGAGGCCGATCCGCCGTCGGCCGCGCGCGCCGTCGAGCTCGCGCACTCAGTGGCCGCAGCCCACGGGCTCGAGCCGCTCGAGGACGGGGCCGTGCTCGACCTCCTGGGGCTCCCGCCCGCCAAGGACGCGGCCCTCGCGCGGCTGCGAGGCCAGCTCGGCGCGACGGCCGTGCTGTTCGCGGGCGACGCCGAGAGCGACGCGCGGGCCATCGGCTCGCTCGGCCGCGGCGACCTCGGGCTCTTCGTCGGCAGCAGGCCCGGGGGAGCGGGGGCCGCCCACCGGCTCGAGGACCCGGCGGCGTTCGCGCACGTCCTCGCGACCCTGTTCGAGCTGCGCCGCGCCTGGCTCTTCGGCGAGGAGGCCGTGGGCCTCGAACGGCACACGATGCTCGGCGACGGCTCCTCGACCGCGCTCCTGACCCCGGACGGGACGCTGTGCTGGATGACCCACCCGCTGCCGGACTCGGGCTCGCTCTTCGCCCACCTGCTCGGCGGCGAGCCGGCGGGGCACTTCACCGTGGGGCCGGCAGCCGAGTCCCGGCTCCTGGGCCAGCGCTACGTGGACGGGACCATGGTCGTCGAGACCCGCTGGGCGGACCTCACGGCCACGGACTACCTCGAGCCCTCGCCCGAGGGGATCACGCAGCTCGTGCGCGTCCTGGCCGGGCCCGGGCGGGCGAGGATCGTGTTCGCGCCCCGGCCCGACTACGCGGGTGCGCCGTTCGGGATCGAGGCCCGCGGAGAGTTCCTGCACGTCGTCGGCACGTCCGAGCCCGTCGTCCTGCACGCCCCCGGCCTGCGCTTCGCCGTCGCGAGCGACGGCCGGCACGCGACGGCCACGGCGGAGTCGGACCTCTCGGGCGGCCCGCTCGTCCTCACGCTGCGCTGCGGCGACCCCGACCCCGCCGAGCCGGACCCGGCCCACGAGCCCCTGCGCCGCGCCGCCGTCATGCGGGCCGCCCGCGAGTGGGTCGGCTCGCTCGAGCTGCCGGCCGTCAAGCCCTCGCTCGTGGCCCGCTCGGCGCTGACCCTCCGGCACCTCGTGCACGAGCCCACCGGCGCCGTCCTCGCCGCCCCGACGACCTCGCTGCCCGAGGGCATCGGCGGCACGCGCAACTGGGACTACCGGTACTGCTGGCTCCGCGACGCCTCGCTCACGGTGCGGGCCCTCGTGGACCTCGGCTCGACCGCCGAGGCGGACGGCTTCCTCGCCTGGCTCGGCGGAATCCTCGCCGCGGCGGCGGGACCCGAGTGGCTGCATCCGCTCTACTCCCTCACGGGCGCGCCGCTGGCCACCGAGGCCACGGTCGAGCACCTGCCCGGCTACGCGGGCTCCCGGCCCGTCCGGGTCGGCAACGCCGCGGACCACCAGGTCCAGCTCGACGTCTTCGGGCCCGTCGCCGAGCTCATCGACGCGCTCTCGGAGCGCACCGGCGAGCTGCCCGAGTCCCACTGGGACCTCCTGTGCCAGCTGGCGGCGGCCGTCGAGGCCCGCTGGCACGAGCCGGACCACGGCATCTGGGAGGCCCGCATGGCCCCGCGGCACCACGTCTACTCCAAGGTCCAGTGCTGGGCCACGCTCGACCGCGCCCTCGCCGTCGCCCGCCGCCACGGGCGCGAGCCGGGCCGGGGCTGGGAGCCGCTCGCCGCCGCCGTGCGCGAGGAGGTGCTGCGGCGCGGATGGCACGAGGGCTCGGCGTCCTACACGGTCGCGTACGGAAGCCCCGACCTCGACGCCGCCGTGCTGCACGTGGGCCTGTCCGGGATGCTCGATCCGCTCGACCCGCGCTTCCTCGCGACGGTCGCCGCCGTCGAGCGCGAGCTGCGGGTGGGGCCGACGGTGTTCCGGTACACGTACGACGACGGCCTGCCGGGCCTCGAGGGCGGCTTCCACCTGTGCACGTCCTGGCTCATCGAGGCGTACCTCGCGGTGGGGCGGCGGGAGGACGCCGAGGAGCTCTTCGCGCGGCTCGCGGCGCTCATGGGCCCGACGGGCCTCCTGCCCGAGGAGTACGACCCGGCCACCGAGACGCACCTGGGCAACCACCCGCAGGCGTACTCGCACTTGGGCTTCATCCGCTGCGCCCGGCTGCTCGACGAGGCCCGGCCCGCGGACGGCGGCGGTGCGACGCGCGACGGCGGGGGGCCGGCGGCGGCCTGACGCGCTTGGGGGCGGTCCGCGAGGGCGACCGCCGGCGGGTTGGCATCGGAAGCTGCAGTCCGTGGGCAGGCCGCCCGCAACCGCTGTGAACCTAACTCCCTCGGCCTCCTGTTCCGGTGCCGCCGGTTCCATCGGCCGTGCCCGTCCCGCCGGTTCCTGCGCCCGTGCCCCTCCCGCCCGTGCCTGCGCCCGTGCCCGTCCCGCCGGTGCCTGCGCCGGTGCCGGTTCCGCCGGTTCCTGCGCCGGTTCCGCTGCCTCCGGTGCCTGCGCCCGTGCTGCTGCCGCCGGTGCCTGCCCCGGTTCCTGTGCCGCCGGTTCCTGCGCCCGTGCTGCTGCCGCCGGTGCCTGCCCCGGTTCCTGTGCCGCCGGTGCCTGCGCCGGTTCCTGTGCCGCCGGTGCCTGCGCCGGTTCCGCTGCCGCCGGTTCCTGCGCCGGTTCCTGTGCCGCCGGTGCCTGCGCCGGTTCCGCTGCCGCCGGTGCCTGCGCCGGTTCCGCTGCCGCCGGTTCCTGCGCCGGTTCCTGTGCCGCCGGTGCCTGCGCCGGTTCCGCTGCCGCCGGTTCCTGCCCCGGTCCCGCTGCCGCCGGTGCCTGCGCCGGTCCCGCTGCCGCCGGTGCCTGCCCCGGTCCCGCTGCCGCCGGTGCCTGCGCCCGTTCCCGTCCCGCCGGTGCCTGCGCCCGTGCCGCCGCCGGTGCCTGCCCCGGTGCCGGTGGCCCCTCCTGCGGCCTTGCTGTCCATGATGGAGAATAACTCCGCCCGACAGACTTTGATGCTCGATGGCGGAGAGGATCCCTCGTCTATCGCGGCACTGCTCGGACCTGATGCGCCCCTCGGTGGCGCCGCCCGCGCCTCAGTCAGCGAAGACCGTCTGCGGCGGCGATGGATGGACGTGCTGGACGATCTCCGCCGCGACGTCCCGGAGCTTGACGTTCCGGTTGTTCGACGCCCGCTTCAGGGCGTCGAAGGCCTCCTTGGTGGAGCACTGGCTGCGCGCCATGATCACCCCGATGGCCATGTCGATCACCGTCCGGTTGAGCATGGCCTTCGCGCGGTTCTCGGCGCGTTCCCGCTCGGCGGCGTAGCGCACGGCGAGGTGCAGGGCCCACGAGGTCTCGTTGCGGAGCCTGCCGATGGCCGCGAGGAGCTCGCGGCGCCCCGCAGGGCGAGTCGGGACCTCGCCGACCACGGCGACTGCCCCGCGGGCATCCCTCCCCGCGGGGGCCGGGACCACGAGGAGGCCGTGGCCATCCTGGGCGCCCCAGTCCTCGGGGGCGGGGTGCGCATGGGACGACGCCGGGCCGCCGAAGACGGCCCCGAGGTGAGGGTCCTTGCGTGTGAGCCGCTCCTGCAGCGAGGCCTCGAACGCCTCGTTGCTCGCGGCCGTAAGCGTCGGCTGGTTCCTGCGCTGCAGGACGATCCCGCACTGGTACCTCCCGAGGGGCGCGAGGCGGACATGGGTCCGGTGGGCGAGCGCCGCCATGAGCGGGGGGAGGTCTGACGTGGCCAGCAGGAGGTGAATCAGCTCGTGCGCGGCCGGATGGTGCGCTGGCCGGGCGGCCATGTGTCGCTCCTTCGGGCGGGGCCCCGGCATGCGCCGACGCCTCGGATGGACCGTGCCCGATTCTTGAGCGGTGGAGACCCCGCGTCACGGGGTGCTGCGGTTCATCTTGGCCTGCGGCGCGGGACGGGTCAAATCGATGGCCTGGAAGACACCGCCGCCTGGCCCCGGAGCGCGATCACCCGACGAACAGCTGTGACCCAGCATCGTTGAGAGGTGACCCCACATCGTTGGGAGGTGACCCCGCATTGTGATGTCTCGGGAGATCGGTGACAGTTCTGCCTCAGGACATCGGTGATCCGCGCCAACGACGCCGGCGACGGGGCCTCCATCCCGAGGGCACGCATCCGGTCGTGGACGCTGATCGGGCCGTGGTCCAGGCACGAGCGCTCGAGCGCGGCCCGCACCGCGACCGCCTGCCGCCGCACGTCATCCATGATCTTCGTCGGGCTGCTCCTCGGCCGCCGGGAGCGCGGCTCCAACACGGCCGCCGGCCCCTCCGCAGCGGCGCGCCTGCGGATCTCGTAGAACGTCTTGCGCGAGAGCGAGTGCTCGGCGCAGAACGTCGTCACCGACCCGCGCGGCGCATCCGGCGGCCACTGCGTGATCGCAAGACGGACACGGGGATCAACAGGCTCGTTATGCTCACCCAGCAATCTGAGCCGCAGAAGTGTCACCACCAAGAACCCCAGAAGCGTCACCGATGTCCTGAGGCAGAACTGTCACCGATGTCCTGCGACATAACAGAGGTGACCCCGCGTAGAGAGGTGACCCCGGTTTCAGGCGTCCGCTCGGACCCGCCCCGTGCTGGCCCGCACGACGAGGCTGGGCTTCACGTCGACGTCGTGCTCCGGCTCCCGGCCCTCGAGGAGCGCCCACAGCCGGACCCAGGCCTGCTCGCCGAGGTGCGTCTGCGGGACCGAGGCCGTCGTGAGGGCGGGGGAGGTGTAGCGGGCGAACGGGATGTCGTCGAAGCCGGTCACGGAGAGCCGCCCGGGCACATCGACGCCCTCCTCGTGCAGCGCCCCGAGGAGGCCCATGGCCACGAGGTCGTTGAAGCACACGGCCGCGGTCGCGCCCGAGGCGAGGACGGCCTGCGCGGCGGCGTGCCCGTCCTCGAACATGGCCCCGCAGGGGATCTCGATGACCTCCGCCCCCTCGACGGGGTGCAGGGGACGGCTGAGCCCCTCGCGCCGGGCCTTGTCGCCGTGGCTGGCCGCAGGGCCGGCGACGTAGGCGATCCGCCGGTGCCCGAGATCCTGGAGGTGGTCGACGATGCTGCGGATCCCCGAGGCGTAGTCCACGGAGAGGACGGGGATGCCGGGGACGGCGGAGGCCCTGTTGACGAGGACCGCCGGGGCGAGTTCGGGCAGGAGCGCCTCGAGCTGCTCGGCGTCCATGCGCGGGGCGACGAGCACGAGCGCGTCGCAGCGGCGGCGCGCCTCGCGGGCGAGGATGACCTCCTCGGCGGGGTTCTCGACCGAGTCGGCGACGAGAACGCGGTAGCCGTCCCGCGCCGCGGCGCGCGAGAGCCCACGCAGGGTCTCCTGGAACATGGGGTTCGCGAGATCCGGCACGACGATTGCGACCGTCTGCGTCCGGCCGATCGCGAGGCTCCGGGCCACGGTGTTGGGGGAGTAGTTGAGCTTCGCCGCGGCCGCCCGGACGCGCTCGCCGATGGCCGGATCGACGCTCGCGAGCCCGTTCATGACCCGGGAGACCGTCGCGCGGGAGACCCCGGCCTCCGCCGCGACGTGGGCGATCGTCACGCGCCCCGCGGCGCGGGTGCTCATGCGGGCCATGGGTCCTCCGTGGTTGTGCTGCGCGCAGCGGTCGTACCCGCGCGCGGCGTCGTGCTGCGCACAGCATAGCAACCGGTTACGCATGCCCGGAGGGCCCACGCGCCCGGGGCCTTGACCCCTGAAATTGTGGGCTGAGCAACGCCGACGTGGGCTGCCCTGAACCGCTGGAGGAAGGTCATGGACCACCCCGACGCGTGGCTGCACCTGCCCGCGGGGTGGGCGGACGACGGCCTCGCCCTCCAACGCCGCATCGCAACACGCCGTTCTGAGCCCGGTGTGACGGCGTGTTGCGATGCGGCGTTTGCCTTGCGGGCCAGGGCCGGGCTATCGTCCGACGCATGATCAAGCGTTGGTATGCGTATTTTGCGTTGGCTCTGGAGGGCCAAGCGTAGTTTCACGCGTACCGACTCCAGAGCCAACAGGGCAGGGACCTTCCGGTCCTTGCCCTTTGCCATTCCAGCGGCAGGCTCTGGTCCCTCGAGGGCCTGTCACAGCAAGGACAGGAACCCGATGAATCCCCAGGCCCCCAGCACGCCGGCCCCCGCGACCTCCGCGACGGGCAACCTCCGCGTCGCCGAGTTCACCGCCCTCCCCACCCCGGGCGAGCTCCTCGCCGAGCTTCCCCTCACCGCCGCGGCCGGGCAGACGGTCACGCGCGGCCGCGGCGAGGTCCGCGCCGTCATGGACGGCCTTGACGACCGCCTCCTCGTCATCGTCGGCCCGTGCTCGATCCACGACCCCGAGGCGGGCCTCGACTACGCCCGCCGGCTCGCCGCCGTCGCCCGCGGCCTGCGCGAGGACGTGCTCGTCGTCATGCGCACCTACTTCGAGAAGCCGCGCACCACGGTGGGGTGGAAGGGCCTCATCAACGACCCGCACCTCGACGGCAGCCACGACATCGCGGGCGGACTGCGCGCGGCGCGCGAGTTCCTCCTCGGCGTCCTCGGCCTCGGCCTGCCCACCGCGACCGAATTCCTCGAGCCGATCAGCCCGCAGTACACCGCGGACGCGATCGCGTGGGGCGCCATCGGGGCCCGCACCTCGGAGAGCCAGATCCACCGCCAGCTCGTCTCGGGCCTGTCCATGCCCGTGGGCTTCAAGAACGGCACCGACGGCGGGCTCCAGGTCGCGCTCGACGCATGCGGGGCCGCCGCCGCGCCGCAGGCCTTCCTCGGGATCGACGGCGACGGCCGCGCCGCCCTCGTCGCGACTGCCGGCAACCCGGACACGCACCTGATCCTGCGCGGCGGTTCGGACGGGCCGAACTACGGCGCGGAGCACGTCGCCGCGGCGTCCGCCAAGCTCGCGGGCGCGGGCCTCAACCCGCGGCTCATCGTGGACGCGAGCCACGCCAACTCGGGCAAGGACCACCACCGGCAGGCCGAGGTCGCGCTCGAGATCGGGGCGCAGTTGGCGGCCGGAGGGGACGCCGCCGAGGCCGTGGCCGGCGTCATGCTCGAGAGCTTCCTCGTGGGCGGGGCCCAGCCGCTCGACGTCGCGGACCACGCTGCGGGGCGTACGCAGCTCGTCCACGGGCAGAGCGTGACCGACAAGTGCATGGACTGGGACGTCACGGAGGAGGTCTTGAGGCAGCTCGCGGGGGCCGTCCACGCCAGGCGCGTTCACAAGAACCACTCCAGCCACTAGAGTTCTTTGTATGACTGCGATGGGTGACTTCTCTTCCTCGCGCTTCCTCACTGTGGCCGAGGTGGCGGAGGTGATGCGCGTCTCGAAGATGACCGTGTACCGCCTCGTTCACGCGGGGGAGATGCCGGCCGTGCGCTTCGGGCGCTCCTACCGGGTCCCTGAGGCAGCCGTCGAGCAGTACCTGCGCAGCTCCGTCGTCGAGGGCCGGAGCGAGACCGCCTGACGCGTACGGTATTGTTGGTCAGGAACGTTTTACGTCACGTCACCAGCAGTTGGTTGAAAGCCGCCCTGAGCGCGCGCCCGGCCAGCGGCCCGGGACATCAACTGTAAGGAACTTTCTGTGGGTTCGGTTATCAAGAAGCGCCGCAAGCGCATGGCCAAGAAGAAGCACCGGAAGCTGCTTCGCAAGACTCGTCACCAGCGCCGCAACAAGAAGTAGGCGCCGCCTCGACGAGGCAGGTGACGCGAGGCCCGTCCCTCTCCCGAGGGGCGGGCCTCGCCGCATTAACGCCGGACCGCCGAGGTGGGGGTCTGGGTCGCCGACGTGGGGGCTTGGAACGCCGAGGTGGGGCCTGGGTCGCCGAGATCGGCCGACGGACGACGGCGATTCCCTCCCGTGGTGCGGGTGCTCGCCGTCGTCGATTCACACCTGAGACCCATTTTCAGCGTCCGGGGCCCCGATCCCGGCGTCTCTGGACCCCCACGTCGGCGTCTCTGGACCCCATTTCGCGGTCACAGGCCCCCATCTCGGCGCGTGGCGCCTAGCGGCGGATGCGCGCGAAGCCCTTCCAGAGGCCGTACGCCACCCCGCCCACGGTCGCGAGCTTGAGCCCCAGGGTCGCGGCCCGCCGCCCCGAGCGGAAGTCGTAGACCGGCCAGTTGTGTGTGCGCGCATGCGCGCGCAGCCGCACGTCAGGGTTGATCGCCACGGGATGCCCCACCAGCGACAGCAGCGGGATGTCGTTGTGCGAGTCCGAGTATGCCCAGCAGTTCCGCAGATCGAGCCTCTCGCGCTGAGCGAGCTCGGCGACGGCCGCCGCCTTGGCGGGCCCGTGCAGCATTTCCCCGACGATCCGGCCGGTGTAGGCGCCTTCCTCGATCTCGCCGACGGTCCCGAGCGCGCCTGTGAGCCCGAGACGGTCCGAGATGACCGAGGCGATCTCGATCGGCGTCGCGGTCACGAGCCACACCCGGCGGCCCACGCGCAGGTGCTGCTCGGCGAGCGCCTTGGTGCCGGGCCAGATGCGCGACTCGAGGAACTCGTCGTACACCTCGTTGCCGAGGGTGCGCACGTCGTCGGTCAGGAGGCCGGTCGCGAGCGTGAGCGCCGCAGCCTGGATCGCGTGCACGTCGCTGAGGTTCTCCCCGCGCAGGATGAACGCCGCGTGCTTCCACGCGAAGCCGGCCGCGTCCCGCAGGCTGAACGCCCCGCGGGCGTACATCGTGCGGGCGACGTGGAACAGGCTCGCGCCCTTCATGAGCGTGTTGTCGACGTCGAAGAAGGCCGCCTCAGCGGGCCGCTCGGGCCGTGCCGGGCGTTCGCGGGCCAGGGCCTTCTTCTCGTCAGGCATGCCACGAGTCTAGCGACGACGGCGGCCAAGGCCCGGCGCCCCGCCCCGGCGCCCGAGGGCGGCGCGCTACCGTAAGGGGGTGCACACGCCCGAGATCGTCCTCGTCACCAAGAACCAGTGCCACCTGTGCGCGGCGGCGCGCGACGTCGTCGCCCGCGTGGCCGCTGAGGCCGGGCTCGGGTGGTCAGAGCGGAGCATCGACGACGATGCCGAGCTGCACCGCCGCTTCGCCGAGGAGGTCCCGGTGGTGCTCGTCGACGGCGTCCAGCGCGACTTCTGGACCATCAACGAGGCCCGCCTCCGCCGGGTCGTCGCCGCTGCCCGCGAGCGCTGAAGGCCCCCGCCGGGCTTTTGCACCCGCTGCGGCCCGGTCCTAGAGTGAATCAGGCCGCGGGGGCGGCACAGGCCGAGGGAGGACTCACGTGACGGGACAGGGGAGGACGCCGGGGGAGCCCCCAGCTGCGCCTGCCGGGAAGGGCCTCCCGCCCGCCGTCGTGGCCCGCCTCACCGTGTACCTGCGCGCGCTCAACGGCTTCATCGCCGACGGCGTGGAGCGCGTCTCCTCGGACGCCCTCGCCGAGGCGTCGGGCGTGAGCTCGGCAACGCTGCGCAAGGACCTGTCCCAGCTCGGCTCCTACGGCACGCGCGGTGTCGGGTACGAGGTCGAGAACCTCCAGCAGCACCTCTCCGTCGCGCTCGGCCTCACGCGCGACTGGCGCGTCGCCATTGTCGGCGCCGGAAACCTCGGCCGGGCGCTCGCCCGGTACGGCGGGTTCGGCACGCGCGGCTTCGACGTCGTCGCCCTGCTCGACACGGACCCGCAGATCATCGGCAACGAGGTCGGCTGGCTGCGCGTCGCGGACGCGGCCAACCTCGAGGCCATCTTCCGCCGGACCCGCACGAACATGGCCGTCCTCGCGCTCCCCGCCTCGGTGGCGCAGGCGGTCTGCGACCGGGTCGTCGCCGCCGGCGTGCGCAGCATCCTCAGCTTCGCCCCGACCATCCTCCAGGTCCCGGAGGGCGTGACCTTGCGCAAGGTAGACATGGCCACCGAGCTGCAGATCCTCGCCTACCACGCCCAACGCGGGGAGTCTGGCGGGCAGAGCGGCGAGCCCGCCGACACGCACGGCGCGCCGGACGACGACGGGCGGGGCCCGGGCGGGAACGCCGACTGAGCGTCAGCGCATGAAGCTGGCGCCGATGCGCGCGGCCCTGCGGGCCGCGAAGTAGGCGTTGGCCGAGGGTAGCCAGGCGACGACGACCGAGGCGAAGAAGCACGCAGAGGCCGCATAGCTTGGCACGTACATGAGGACGGGACCCGCGAACACCATCCCCAGGGGAATGCCGAAGCCGATGAGCAGCGCGAGGCTGCCGAGGAGCGAGAGCAGCACCAGGGACGCGAAGATTGTCGCGACGATGCGCACCCAGTTCATGCCCGCCCGGATGCCGAGGGCCAGGAGCACGTACATCCCCGTCTGGACCAGGGACGAGATCCACATGCCCGGCACCATGGAGGCGGTGATCTGCTCGATGAGCCCCGGCGGCAGCGGCTGCCCCGACATGGCCGAGGCCTGGATGAAGATCTCGCGCATGTACTCGAGCATCCACTCTAGGACCAGCGGCACGGCGATGAGCGGGAGGACTCCGGTGGCGATCATGAGCCAGAACGACACCGTCACGCTCGCCGGGCGCTGGACTCCGGAGGACGGCATGCCCGGGAACGTGCCGCTCGGCAGCTGGCTCGGCCACGGGCCCTGGTAGGCGTCTGACTGCGCGCCGACGCCGGCGGGATGCTGCTCCGTTCCCTGCGGGTAGGCAGGGCCGTGCGGGTGGGCTCCCGCCTGGGGGTTGTGCTGCGTCATGGTGTCACCGTCCCTGATCTCGTGATGGGTTCACTGTCCGTACGGATTGCCGAGCGTTGGGCCGCGCGGTGCGGAGGGCCCCGGGAAGCCGTCCTGGCCCGCGAGGAACGCCGTGACCGGCGGGCGGAACAGGAGCACGATGGTCGTGATCGCGAGCGCGATCGTGATGAGGGCGAAGATGCTGCCGCCGACGATGGTCCCAAGTGTCAGGCAGAGGAAGATCGTGCCGAGGGTGCGGGCCCAGCGGCGGCCCTTGCGCAGGAACACGGAGCACAGAACGAGCACGGCCGCGTTCACGATGACGCAGGCGAGCACGAACCACAGGGCGGCGGCCGTGACGCTACGGAACTCCTCGAAGGTCACGCCCATCGCAGGTCCGCCCGCCTGCTCGAAGAGGAAGCGGAACTGGTCATCGGGCAGGCTGAGCAGCATGGCGGTGGCGGTGGCGGCGATGACGACCTCCGCCACCGCCGTGAGGATGAGCATGAGCGAGGCTGTCCGGACCGCGCTCTGGGAGGCGGCGTCTGGCGGCATGGAGCCGAACTGGCCGTAGCCGGGCTTCCCGTACTCGGGTGGCTGTTGGCCGTAGCCGCCGAGCGGGGGCTGTTGCCCATACTGCGGCGGCTGCTGGCCGTACTGCGGGGGCTGCTGGCCGAACGGGGGCGGCTGCTGCCCCGGCTGCCCATACTGCGGGGGCTGGCCGTACTGTGGCGGCTGGCCCGGCTGGCCCGGCTGGCCCGGCTGCCCCGGTTGGGGTGGCTGCGGCGCGTACTGCCCGTAGCGCGGTGCCGGGCGGCCGCCGGGCTCCGTGCTACGGGCGCCATTCGTGCCGTTCGTGCCATTCGTCCCGTTCGCGCCCTCGTCGCGACCCGGACCGCTGCCGGAGGGAGGGGAAGAGTCGCCCGCCATCCGCCTCAGGCCTGTCCTGCCACACGCTGGAACCACGCCTGCGAGTTCGGCAGCCACATGAGCACGGTGGCCGCCGCGGCGACGGCGAATCCGACGAAGTTCGCCCCGCCGTCGCCGCCCAGGGCGATGAGGGACAGCAGGAGGGACACGGCCGTGAGGACAGTCAGCGCGAGGCGGGCCCACTGCTTGCCCTCCTTCATCCGCATCGCGAGGATGATCTGCGCCGCTGCGAGGACGATGCCCAGGAGGACGAGCACGAGCTGGAACGCGCCGAATCCGCCGACGGCCGCGATGAGGGCTAGTCCGGCGAGGAATCCGAAGAGGCCGAAGACCACTCCCAAGGCACCGCTCACGAGCCAGATCCAGTACGAGATCTGGATCTCGGTGGGCAGGCCCTGCGTCGTGAAGATGCCCGAGAAGCCGCCCGCGGGCATGACGTCCTGGAAGGATCGCGGCCGGTCGGCGGGCATCTGGAACGGGCTTCCGGGCTGCCCCTCCCCGTACGCGCCCTGCTGGGGCTGCCCGTACGACGGCGGCTGGTTGCCGTAGGGCGGCTGGCCGTACGACGGCGTTTGGCCGCCGGGGGGCGGCTGGTTGCCGTAGGGCGGCTGGGCGTAGGGACTCTGGCCGTAGGGGCTCTGGCCGTAGGGGCTCTGGTACGGGTTCGGCCGGGGCTGTTCCTTGGGGTCCTCGGGCCCGGGCTGCTCTTCAGGGGTGCTCATGCCGCTCACTGTATCCGCGCGGGCACGTGGCGACTAGGGTCGGCGGACGCGTGTGGCCCCGCCCGGCGCGGGCCGGGACGGGGCCATGCCGGCGGGCAACGCCGGAGGGGCGGCGGGAGTCAGGACTGCGGAGCGATGAACGCCAGGTCGAGGGAGATCACGACCTTGTCCGAGACGAGCACGCCCCCGGTCTCGAGGACCGCGTTCCACGTGAGGCCGAAGTCCTTGCGGGAGATCGTGGTCTCGCCGGAGAGGCCGGCGCGCGTGTTGCCGAACGGGTCGAGGGCGGTCCCATTGAACTCGGTCTCGATCGTGACCTGCCGCGTCACGCCCTTGATCGTGAGGTCGCCCGTGACGTCGAAGTCGTCGCCCTTGGCCTCGATCGAGGTGGACGTGAAGGTGATCTCGGGGAACCGCTCGACGTCGAAGAAGTCGGCGCCCTTGACGTGCGCGTCCCGGTTCCCGTCGCCGGAGTCGAAGGACGCCGTCTTGATGACGGCGGTGGCCTGGGTGCCGTCCGCGCCGTGGCCGGCCTCGACAGACCCGGCGGCGTCGGTGAAACGGCCGCGGACCTTGCTGATGCCTGCGTGGCGGACCGTGAAGGCGATGTCGCTGTGCGAGGGGTCGAGGGTCCAGGTGCCGGTGGTGAGCCCGTGGATGATGGTCATGGTGTCCTCCTGTTTCGTTGAAACATCAACTAACTGATGTACCCATGTAAACATGCATATGCATCTATCGCAAGGGAGGGTGATCGACGTCACTCAGGAAACTCCCGGCTCCGCATGCTACTTCTACAGTTTGTAGAAGCACGCGTGCCCCGGGCCGTCGGCGATTTCGCTGCTGCCCGGTACCTTTGAGAAACTGGATGCTATGCCCTCCTCAACCGTCCACCTGCTGCGTCACGGCGAGGTGTACAACCCTGCCGGCGTGCTGTACGGCCGGCTCCCGGACTTCCACCTGTCCGAGCTCGGCCGCCGCATGGCCGTGTGCCTTGCAGAGCACTTCGCGCGGCAGGCGCACGACGGCGCGCGGTTCGCCTACCTCGCGGCGTCGCCGCTCACGCGGGCGCAGGAGACGGCTGCCCCGACCGCCGAGGCGCTCGGCCTCGCCGTCGAGACCGAGCCGCGCATCATCGAGGCGCAGAACCACTTCGAGGGGCTCCGGGTCACGAGGGCCGAGCTCATGAAGCCGCGGCACTGGCGGTATTTCGCGAATCCCCTGCGGCCCTCGTGGGGCGAGGCCTACGAGGCGCAGGCCGCCCGCGTCCTCGAGGCTGCGGCGGACGCGGCGCGCATCGCCGTTGAACGCGGGGGCGACGGCGCGCAGGCCATCCTCGTGGCCCATCAGCTGCCCATCTGGGCCGCCCGGCTCAAGGCCGAGGGCCGCCGCCTCGCGCACGATCCGCGCCGGCGCGAATGCACCCTGACCTCCGTGACGAGCCTCGACATCGACACCTCGACCGGCGCCGTGACAGCGGTGCACTATGCGGAGCCGGCGGCCTGGCTCCTCCCCGGCGCCTCCACGACCCCCGGCGCCTGACGGCGCGAGAGAGCAGAGCATGACCCAGCACGAACCCGCCACCGGAACCACCCGCGGCCTCTCCCGCCGGCGGGTGCTTGCCGCCGCCGGCGCGGCGGCTGCCTCAGGTATCGCCGCACTCCTCTCCGGCTGCGCGGCCGAGGATCCCCTCGCGGCGCAGGCCCGGGCCGGCGACAACAAGAACTACGTCGCCGGGGACGGGTCGGTGACCGAGTACACCGCGGCCCAGCGCAAGGATCCCATCGCGTTCACCGGAACGCTCTACGACGGCACGCGCGTCTCGTCCTCCGATTTCGTCGGAGGGGTCACGGTGCTGAACTTCTGGTTCGCCGCGTGCGCGCCGTGCCGCGTCGAGGCCCCCGAGCTCGAGGCCCTTCACGCCGAGTTCGCGCCTCAGGGCGTCCGATTCTACGGCGTGAACCTCCGGGACGAGCAGGGCACCGCCGGGGCGTTCGAGCAGACCTTCGGGGTCTCCTACCCGAGCTTCAACGACGCAGACGGCCAGGTCCTCCTCGCGGTCGCGGGCATGGTGCCGCCGGGCGCCGTCCCGACGACGCTCGTGCTCGACAAGCAGGGCCGCGTCGCCTCGCGCGTCCTGGGCCAGCTCGAGCGGGGCACCCTCAAGGCCCTCATCTCGTCCGCGGCGGCCGAGTAGCGTGGGCGTCCCGGCCAACAGCTTCAGCGACGCCGTCCTGAACGGCTCGCTGCTCATCGCCCTGCCCGTCGCCCTGCTCGCGGGCCTCGTCTCCTTCCTCTCCCCGTGCGTCCTCCCGCTCGTCCCGGGCTACCTCGGCTACGTCACGGGCCTGACCGGCGTGGACCTCGACAAGCAGAGGCGTGGGCGCATGGTCGGCGGCATCGGGCTGTTCGTGCTCGGATTCACCGCGGTGTTCGTCGCGACCGGAGCCGTGTTCGGCCAGCTCGGCTCGTGGCTCGCCATCTCCTCGGGCTGGCTCACGCGCGTGCTGGGCATCGTCGTCGTGCTCATGGGCATCGTCTTCATGGGCGGGCTCGGCATCTTCCAGCGGGAGGCGCGCGTCCACGCACGCCCGCCCGCGGGGCTGTGGGGCGCGCCCCTGCTCGGGGTCACGTTCGGCCTCGGCTGGGTCCCGTGCATCGGCCCGACGCTCGCCGCCGTCCAGCTGCTCGCGTTCTCGGACGGCGCGAGCGCCTACAAGGGCGCGCTCCTGACCTTCGTCTACTGCCTCGGCCTCGGCATCCCGTTCGTGCTCATCGCCCTCGGCGTGCGGCGCGGCCTGGGGGCCATGGCGTTCTTCAAGAAGCACCGCCGGGCCCTCCAGGCCTCGGGCGGCGGCCTGCTGATCCTCGTCGGGGTCCTCATGGTCTCCGGCGTGTGGAGCCACTGGATCAGCCAGCTGCAGATCTGGATCGGAACCGTGGAGCTGCCCGTCTGATGAGCGAGAAGAACACGTCCCCGACCGAGCCCGCGCCCGCGGCGCGGGGCAAGCAGTCCCAGCGCGGCGACGTCGCCCTCCCCGCCCTCGGCGTGCTCGGCATGCTGCGCTGGGCGTGGACGCAGCTGACGAGCATGAAGACGGCGCTCTTCCTGCTCCTGCTGCTCGCCGTCGCCGCCGTGCCGGGCTCGCTGTTCCCGCAGCGCCCCGCGAACCCCGCCGTCGTGACGCAGTACCTCAAGGACCACCCCGACTACGGCCCGGTCCTCGACACGCTGCAGATGTTCGACGTCTACTCCTCGGCGTGGTTCTCGGCCGTCTACCTTCTCCTCTTCATCTCGCTCATCGGCTGCATCATCCCGCGCGCCATCGCGCACTGGAGGCAGTGGCGCTCCCAGCCCCCGCGCACGCCCGCGCGGCTGAGCCGCCTGTCCGAGTACGGAACCCTCGTGGTGCCCGCCGAGAAGCGGCTCGGCGCGGCGCACGCGGCGGAGCAGGCTGCCGCCGTGCTGAAGAGGCGCGGCTACCGCGTTGACCTCCGCCCGGGCGACGCTCCGAACGCCTTCAGCTCGGTGGGCGCCGAGAAGGGCTACCTCAAGGAGCTCGGCAACCTCTGCTTCCACGCCGGCCTCGTCGGCGTGCTCGTCTCGGTCGCGATCGGCGGGCTCTTCGGCTACAGCGGCCAGCGCACGCTCGTCGAGGGCGAGACGTTCGTCAACACGCTCGTCGGCTACGACACCTTCACGCCGGGGACGAACTTCCAGTCCTCCTCGCTCTCCCCCTACTCGCTCCAGCTGGACAGGTTCGAGGTCCGCTACGACCGCGAGTCGGTCAAGCAGTTCGGCCAGCCGCTCGACTTCACGGGGTACCTGACCACGACGGACTCGCCGGACGCCGAGCCCCGGCAGCGCATCCTGAAGGTCAACGACCCTGTCATGATCGGCGGGACGAGCGTCTACCTCGTGGGCAACGGCTACGCCCCCGTGGTGACGGTGCGCGGCGGGGACGGGCAGATCGCCTACCAGGGCCCGATCCCCTCCATCCCCACCGACGCCGTCTACACCTCGACGATCGTCATCAAGGCCCCGGACGCTCGTCCTACGCAGCTGGGCTTCGTGGGCTTCTTCCTCCCGACCTCGGTGGAGGGGAAGGACGGCGTCGCCTTCAGCGCCGACCCGGACCCGCTCAACGTCCAGCTCAACCTCAACTCCTACGTGGGCGATCTGGGCCTCGACGCCGGGACACCGCAGAACGTCTACGCGCTCGACATCGCGAAGCTCACCCAGGTCAACGGCCGGGACAAGCCCGCGGGCGGAATCGTGCTCGGGGCGGGCGAGTCGTACACGCTCCCCGACGGGCAGGGCTCGATCAGCTTCGACGGCCTCAAGCGCTTCGTCGCGCTCGACATCCACCACAACCCGGGCCAGCTCGGCGCGCTGGCCTTCTCGGTCTTCTCCCTCATGGGCCTCGTCATCTCGCTCTTCCTGAGCCGGCGGCGCCTGTGGGTGCGCGTGGGCCAGCACGAGGACGGCCGCACGATGGTCGAGTACGGCCTCCTCGCCCGCGGCGAGGACTACGGGCTCGCCGCCGAGGGTCGCGCGGTCCGGGCCGCCCTCGCCGAGGCCTGGGGCCTCCCCGCCGGCCCGGAACAGACGCCGTCTGCAGGACAAGGCACAGCCGCCGACGCGACGCCCACCACTTCCACCCCCACGCACAAGGACGCATGATGCCTGAGATCAATCCGCTCCTCGGCTCGTACAGCGAGCTGTTCATGCTGCTGACGGCGGGCACCTACGCCGTTGCGTTCTTCGCCTTCGCGTGGGACGTCGCCACGAGCGGGCGCGTCGCCCAGCTCGACGCCGCGCGGCTGGCCGGCCAGAAGGCGGCGGCCCAGACGGCGGGCGCGCAGGGTGCCGTGGCGACCGCCGTCGTCGCCGATCCCGGCCTCACGTACGTGGGCACGCGCAAGGCCGCGCGCGTCGGCGTCGCCCTGAGCATCCTCGGCCTCGCGCTGCATGCGGCCGGCGTCGTGACCCGCGGCATCGCGGCCGGGCGCGTGCCCTGGGGCAACATGTACGAGTTCTGCACGACCGGCGCGTTCCTCGTCGTCGCCGTCTTCCTCGCCGTCCTGATCAGACGCGACCTGCGCTTCCTCGGCATCTTCGTCCTTGGCCTCGCGACCGTCATGATGGTCGCCGCCGCCGTCGCCTTCTGGACGCCCGTCGGCCACCTCGTCCCGGCGCTGCAGAGCTACTGGCTCATCATCCACGTCTCGATCGCCGTGCTCTCCTCGGCGCTCTTCACGCTGACCTTCTCGCTCGGCGTCCTGCAGCTCATCCAGGGCCGCCGCGAGGCCCGCATCGCGGCGGGCGAGGCCGAGCGCAGCGGGTTCATGCGGATCGTGCCGAGCTCGCTCACGCTCGAGACCCTCAGCTACCGGATCAACACGATCGCGTTCGTCGGCTGGACCCTGACCGTCATGTTCGGCGCGATCTGGGCCGAGAAGGCGTGGGGCCGCTTCTGGGGCTGGGACACCAAGGAGGTCTGGAGCTTCGTGATCTGGGTCGTCTACGCGGCCTACCTGCACGCGCGCGCGACCCGCGGCTGGAACGGCGCCCGCGCCGCGTGGCTCTCGATCGTCGGCTACCTCTGCGTGATCTTCAACTTCACGATCGTGAACATGTACTTCTCGGGGCTGCACTCCTACTCGGGGCTCTGAGGGCTCGCCGGCCCCTCGGGCCCGTCGACGGCGTCGATCGCGATCTCGCCATCCGGGCGTTCATGGATTCCGAGGACCAGAGTCTGTGGGGCCAGATGTTCGCGATGTCGGTTCTGCCCCTCGCCCCGATCATCGGCTGAGCTCAGAGCCCGCGCAGGAAGTCGGGGTCGTCGTCCGGGGCAATCGGGCGGCGGCCCCGCCCCCTGCCCGTGGAGGGCGGGGGAGTGGCCTTGCGCGGGCGCCCGAAGATGAACCAGAGGGCCGTGCCCACGGCCGGCAGGAGGGACACGAGGAACCAGCTCGTCTTGGAGATGCCGCCGCGCACCGCGCGGCGGTCGCTCATCGCGCAGTCGACCATCCCATAGAGCCAAAGGGCGACGATCAGGATGATGGGCAGAACGCGGATCATAGGACCATTTTAGTAAGCTCGTCCAGTGGCATCCCTGAAGTACTTCCTGATTCGCACCATACTCTTCGTCGTCCCGTTCGCCGTCTTCATGGCCCTCGGGATCAGCCCGCTCCTCTCGGCACTGTACGCCGTGCTCATCGCCTTCGCGATCAACTACCTGTTCCTGCTCCGCCAGCGGGACGACGCCGCCCAGGAGGTCCGGGAAGTCTTCGGCGGCCGGAAGCAGGTCCGCTCGAGCCGGGAGCTCGAGGACGCCGAGGCCGAGGACGCGCTCGGCGGGGAGCCCCGGCCCGAGGGTGGGCCCGCGGCCGGCCACGCTGACGGCAAGGACAAGCCCGAGGGCAAGGACAAGCCCGAAGACCAGGCCTAGACGTACTTGCCGGCCCCTGGAGAGGGGGCCGGTCCGGCCGGCCTCGATGGCACAGCGTGCGCATCGCGAACCTGCAGCTTTCCTGCGACACACCGGTGAATGCACCGCGGAAGGCTACGGTGTCGCCGGGAACCTACGGCCTCGTCGGGGCGTGAGTCTCCCGGAATCGCCTCGCTCCGCCCCGAGCCAGCCTAGACCGCTGCCCCCAGCACGATCGCGAGCGAGAACAGCGCGGCATAGCCGAGGTTCATCAGCCCGGTCTGCTGCAGGACGGGGACGAGCCGGATCCCGCGCTTGCCCCCGAGCATGAGCCATGCGGGCGTGAGGCACGCGGGCACGAGCAGGAGCACGAGAAGCATCCACGGGTTCCACGGCGCGAGCACGAGCGGGGACAGCACCGCGATCCCGAGCATCCACACATACGCCTTGCGGGCCCGCGTGTCGCCGAGGCGCACCGCCATGGTCCGCTTCCCGGAGACACGGTCCGTGGGGATGTCCCGGACGTTGTTGGCCATGAGCAGCGCATCCGCGATGAGGCCCGTCCCGATCGCGCCGATCCACGCCGCGGGGCTGAGCGTGCCCGCCTGCGTGTAGGTCGTGCCGAGCGTGGCCACGAGGCCGAAGAACACGAACACGAACACGTCCCCGAGCCCGAGGTAGCCGTACGGGTTCTTCCCACCCGTGTACCCCCACGCGGCGGCGACGCAGCCGAGCCCGACGAGGAGCAGCCACCACGTCTGCGACAGGACCACGAGGGCGAGGCCGAAGACCATCGCCGCGCCGAACGCGGCGAATGCCGCGCGCTTGACGGCGGCCGGCTCGGCCGCGCGCGAGCCCGTGAGCCGGAAGGGGCCCACCCGATTGTCGTCAGTGCCGCGCACGCCGTCGGAGTAGTCGTTCGCGTAGTTGACGCCTACCTGGAGAAGGAGGGCGACGAGCGCCGCGAGGACGGCGTTGACGGGCCTGAAGGCGTCGAGACCGAAGGCCGCGGCGCTGCCGATCACCACGGGCGCGACGGCCATGGGCAGGGTCCGCGGCCTCGAGCCGGCGATCCACTGGGCGGGAGTTGCCACGCGTTTGGTCCTCTGGGTCTGGTTCTTGCGATGGTTCATGGGGGCCGGGCCGTGCGCTCGCCTCATGGCTGCGAGCGGTGCGCGGAGCGCAGGATCTCGGTCAGGGCCGCGCGGTCGGGCTTGCCGGTCGCCAGATGGGGGAGGTCCTCGAGCGTGACCCATACCCTGGGCGCGAGCCGGCCCAGGCGCACGACGGCGTCGGCCCGGACCGCCTTCAGGTCCGCCTCCGGGACGAGCACCACCGCGGCCGCGAGCGCCTGGCCCCACTCCGGGTCGTCGACGCCGGCGACGAACGCCTCGCGCACGGCGTCGAGCGCCTCGAGCTCGGCCGCGACACGCGCGGCGGAGGCCTTGACGCCGCCGGTGATGACGACGTCGTCCGCGCGCCCGAGCACGTGGAGGCGCCCGTCGTCGCCCATCTCGCCGACATCCGAGCTCACGTACCAGCGGATGCCGTCCTCGTCCGTGCGGAAGTGCTCGGCCGTGCGGTCCGGGTCGCCCACGTAGCCGGAGGCGACGACGGCGCCGCCGAGCCACACGCGCCCGTCCACGAGCTCCACCTCGACGCCCTCGAGCGGCTGGCCGTCGTACACGCAGCCGCCGCACGTCTCGGCCGAGCCGTACGTCGTCACGACGTGCACGCCCTCCTCGCGGGCGCGCTCGAGCAGCCGCGGAGGTATCGGGGCCCCGCCGAGCAGGACGGCGTTGAAGCGCCGCAGGGCCGCCATGGCGCGCGGCGAGGCGTCGTCGAGGAGCCGGCGCAGCTGCGTGGGCACGAGGGACGTGTAGCGGATCGGGTCGGTGAGCTGCTCGGCGGCCTCGGCGAAGCCCTCCGGCGTGAAGCCCTCCGAGAGGTCCATGGCCCACGGGCGGGTCCCCGCGAAGAGCGAGCGGACGAGGACCTGAACGCCGGCGATGTACTCGAGCGGTAGGGCCAGCAGCCACTGGCCCTCGCCCTTGAGCGCGATCGCCGTGCCCATTGACGAGGCCGCGAGCGCGTCGACCGTGAGGGCGGTCGCCTTGGGCGCGCCCGTCGAGCCGGAGGTGCGCACGACGACGGCCGTCCCCTCGGGCAGCCCGGCGGCGGCCTGCGAGGGGCGCCAGAGCCGCCACGCGTCGTCGTGCGCCTCGCCTCGGTGGGCGGCGCGGCCGGGCACGCCGCCGCCCGCAGGGCCGAACTCGACGGCGGGCCCCTCGCCCGCGAGCGCCGCGGCGAGGGCGGTGAGCACTGGGTTCAGGTTCACGGCTGCCTTCCGTTGCGGGGTCAGAAGTAGTAGGGGAACGGGGTCCAGTCCGGCTCGCGCTTGGCGAGGAACGCGTCGCGGCCCTCGACGGCCTCGTCAGTCATGTAGGCCAGGCGTGTGGCCTCGCCCGCGAAGACCTGCTGGCCCGCGAGCCCGTCGTCGGCGAGGTTGAACGCGAACTTGAGCATGCGCACGGCCTGGGGGGACTGGCGCGCGATGTCCGCGGCGTACTCGAGCGCGACCTCCTCGAGCCGCGCGTGGTCCACGGCCTCGTTCACGGCGCCCATCGCGACCATGTCCTCGGCCGAGTACTCGCGGGCGAGGAAGAAGATCTCCCGGGCGCGCTTCTGGCCGATCTGGCGGGCCAGGAGCGCCGAGCCGTAGCCGGCGTCGAACGAGCCGACGGTCGCGTCGGTCTGCTTGAACTTCCCGTGCTCGCGGCTCGCGATCGTGAGGTCCGCGACGACGTGCAGCGAGTGCCCGCCGCCGGCCGCCCAGCCGTTGACGACGGCGATGACCACCTTGGGCATGGTCCGCATGAGCCGCTGGACCTCCAGGATGTGGAGCCGGCCTGCTCGGGCCGGGTCGATCGTCTCGGCCGTGTCGCCGGAGGCGTACCTGTAGCCCTCGCGGCCGCGGATGCGCTGGTCCCCGCCCGAGCAGAAGGCGTGGCCGCCGTCTCTGAGGGACGGGCCGTTGCCGGTCAGGAGCACCGTCGCGACGTCGGGCGTCATGCGCGCGTGGTCCATCGCGCGGTACAGCTCGTCGACCGTGCCGGGGCGGAAGGCGTTGCGCACCTCGGGGCGGTTGAACGCGATCCGCACCGTGGGCAGGTCGCGGACGACGGCGCCGGACGGGTCCCGCTCGACCTGCCGGTGGTAGGTGAGGTCCTCGAAGCCGAACCCCTCGACCTCGCGCCAGCGGGTCGGGTCGAAGGTGTCGGAGACATTCTCGGGCAGGGCACTCGACGCAGTGGTGGTCACGGGAAGCCAGTCTAGTCGGGGGCCATGGCCGCGCGGGCGACGGGCGTCATCACCGCTGGCGGCATCAGAAGCCGGGCCAGACCTTCATCGGTGGACTGCGTAGGTTGCATTGACCATGCCGTTGCCGCTCGTGGTGCTGGAGAGAAGACGTAGTTGGACGTCGTGATCAAGGAAGCCGAAGAGCGGAAGCCCGTGTCCGAGGAGCACGGGGGCCCACCCGATGCTGATCTCGTCGATGAGGTCAGCGCGCAGAAAGGTCTGGATGACTTTGCCGCCGTCGACATAGACCTGACGGGCACCGAACCGATCGAGTGCTGTGATGGCCTCGTCAAGGTCTCGAACGACAGTGATGCGGTCATCGTCGGCCCGGAGGGTGGTGGACAAGACGATCACGCGCTTGTGCGCGTACGGCCATGCGCCGAAGGTCAGCACCTTCTCGTAGGTGCCTCGTCCCATGACGAGGTGATCAATCATCGGGAAGAAGGAGTCCCAACTCAGTGCCTCTGCGCTGTTGGTGGCAGTCGCACGGTGCGGCACCGGTGCGGGGTCGGTCAGCCAGCCGATGTCGCCATCGGGACGGGCGATGAAGCCATCGAGGCTTGCGCCGATGAAGACTCGGCCTGTCCAGCCGCGGGTGTGGGTCATGACCATACCTCCAGGAGTTCGTCGAGAATCTGAACCGGTTCAGGGGCGTCCGCCTCGGTGGCTCGACGCAGCATTGCCCCATTCAGGGCGTCGAAGAGCAGGCGGGCCCCGCGGTGCGGGTCGCCAAGGCGGGGCAGCTCGGTCAGGTCCAGGAGCGACGCGACGTATCCGATCTCCTTGGACCAGCCTTCAGCAAGCAGCTCACGCAAGCGCTCGTCAGTGAGGTCGTCAAGCAGGTTGATCAGGCCTTGGGCCACCCGGTCAGGCCCACTGGGGGAGAATCGCTGCTCAACCCAGGACCGTAGCTCGTCGCCCGAGGCCCTCCCCTGGGGGCCGTCCGGGATCGAGTCGAACCATCTGCGGCTCAACGCCAGAAGGATCCCCTGCCGCGAGCCGAACCGCTTGAGCAGGCCAGCGGGGCTCAGTCGGGCTGCGGGTGCGATCTCTGCCAGCGTCCAGGGGTCAAGCGACCGCCGCCGCTCCAGTGTCGACGCGATGCGGTTCAGGAGTACGGATTCGTCGTCTCGTCGAGGCCTGGCCACATGTTTAGTAAATCACGATTCACTAATTGGCGCCCTATCGGGGTCCCGGCTCCTGGGGGACGATGGTCGCATGGAGGTCGTGCCCGTCGAGACACCCCAGCTCGGGGACCGCAGCTACCTGGTCCACGACGGCGAGGTCGCGCTCGTCGTCGATCCGCAGCGGGACACGGACCGGATCGAGGCGGCGGCTCGGGCGGCGGGCGTGCGGATCACGCACGTCGCCGAGACCCACCTGCACAACGACTACCTCACGGGCGGCCTGGTCCTGGCCCGCGCCCACGGCGCGGCCTACCTCGTCGGGGCCGAGGAGCAGGTCGCCTACGAGCGCGAGCCCGTCGCCGACCGGCAGGAGTTCCGCGTGGGCGCCCTGTCCGTGACGGCCCTCGCGACGCCGGGGCACACGCACCACCACGTCGCCTACATCGTCCGCGGCGGCGGACGGACCGCGGTGTTCTCGGGCGGGAGCCTGCTCTACGGCTCGGTGGGCCGCACGGACCTCGTCGCGCCCGGGGACACGGAGGGACTGGCCCGCGACCAGTACGTCTCGGTGCGCCGTCTCGCTCAGGAGGCCGGGCCCGACGCCGAGCTGTACCCGACGCACGGCTTCGGGTCCTTCTGCTCGGTCGGGCCCGCGTCCCGGGCGGGAACGTCGACGGTCGGCGAGCAGCTGCTCGCCAACCACGCGCTCACCGACCCGGACGAGGACCACTTCGTCGGCGAGCTCCTCGCGAACCTCACCGCCTATCCCGCGTACTACGCCCACATGGCCCCGCTCAACGCCCACGGCCCCGGGCCGGCGCGGCTCGCGGTCCCTGAGCCGCTCGACGCGCACGAGCTCGGACACCGCCTCGAGGCGGGCGAGTGGGTCATCGACGTGCGCCGGCGCGTGGCCTTCGCGAGCAGCCACCTGCGTGGGAGCGTGAGCTTCGAGTACGGGCGCGGCACGAGCTTCACCGCCTACGTCGGCTGGGTCATCCCGTGGGGCCAGAAGCTCACGCTCGTCGGCCCGCGCGGGGACGTCGAGAAGGCCGTGCGGGACCTGACCCGGATCGGGATCGACTCCCCGGACGCGGCCCTCGGCGAGGACCCGGGCGCCCTCGTCCCGGGCGCGGAGCTCGCATCCTACCCCCGCACCGGCTGGGAGGAGCTCGCGAGCGGCAGGCGGGAGGGCGACGTCGTCCTCGACGTCCGCCGGGCCGAGGAGCACTCCGAGGCCCACGTGGCCGGGTCGGTCAACGTGCCCCTGCACGAGCTCCTTGCACGGCTGGGCGACGTGCCGCCCGGGCGCGTCTGGGTGCACTGCACCTCGGGCTACCGGGCCGGGGTCGCGGCGAGCCTGCTGGCCCGCGAGGGGCGCGACGTCGTGCTCGTCGACGACCGCTTCGAGCGCGCGGGGGATCTCGGCGTGCCGCTCGAGCGCTGAGCCGTCCCGCCGGGGGCCGCCGGTGCTGCGGCCCCCCTCTCAACGCCGCATCGCAACACGCCGTGATTCGGACCGGATAACAGCGTGTTGCGATGCGGCGTTGTGGCGGTGGGGCGGCTTGACAGTGCGCCGGGGTGCCGCGACCCTAGAACGCATGGTCCGCTGAGCCGCTTCCCCGACCCCCGTCCGCCCGGGCTCGGCGCGTGCCTGCGCGAGCCCGCGAGCCGCCGAAGCGAGGCCAGACCATGCCTGCATCTCCAGACCGCACCCCCTCCCACGCCGTCGCCCCCTCCCACGCCAGCGCCGGCCCCAGCTCCGTTCACCTGACCGTCACCGGCGTCTCGCACGGCTACGGCGACCGGCTCCTGCTCGACGGCGTGCACCTCGTCGTCGCGGACGGCGAGCGGATCGCCGTCGTCGGCGAGAACGGCGCCGGCAAGTCGACCCTCCTGCGGCTCCTCGCCGGCGTCGAGCGTCCCGACGCGGGCAGCGTCGCGGTGCACGGGCGGATCTCCCGGCTCGCGCAGACGTACGACGCCGGCGCGACCGTCGGCGCGCTCCTCGCCGAGGCGTCCGCCGCCGCGGCCGAGGACGCGACGGCGGCGGAGAGGGAGCTCGAGGCGCGGGTCCGGGCGGGCATCGCGCTCGAGCGGCTCGGCGTCGGCCGGATCGCCCGCGAGGACGCCGACCGCACGCTCGGGAGCCTCTCGGGCGGCGAGGCCGAGCGCGTGTGCCTGGCCCTCGCGCTCGCGGACCCGGCCCCGATCCTGCTGCTCGACGAGCCCACCAACCACCTCGACGCCGCGACGCTCGCGTGGCTCGAGGCGGAGCTCGCGGCGCGCAGCGGGATCGTCGTGGCCGTCTCGCACGATCGCGACTTCCTCGAGCGGTTCGCCCGCGTGGTGCTCGAGGTCGACGCCGACCGGCGCGCGGTGCGCCGCTACGGGACCGGCTACGCGGGCTATCTGGCCGCGAAGGCCGCCGAGCGGCGCGCGTGGGAGCACGAGTACGCCGAGTGGGTCGCGGCCAAGGAGCACGAGCGGGCCAAGGCGGCCGCCGTGTCAGGCCGCATCGCCTACGGCCGCATGACGGACAAGGACATCTCGGGCTACAACTACTTCGGCCAGCGGGTCAGCGCGGCCGTCGAGAGCCAGATCCGCTCGGCCCGCGAGCGGCTCCGGCGGCTCGAGGCCGCGCCCGTCATGCCGCCGCCGCGGCCCCTGCACCTCGCGGCCGCCTTCGAGGTGGAGGACGGCGCGGCCCTGTCCGCCGAGGCCGCCGCCGTGCCGGGCCGGCTCGCTCCCGTGGACCTCGAGCTCGCGCCGGGGGAGCGGCTGCTCGTCACGGGCCCCAACGGTGCGGGGAAGACGACCCTGCTGGGGGTCCTCGCGGGCAGGATCAGCCACACGGGCGCGGTCCGGACGGCGGTGGCCGGGCCTGGCCAGGCGGTGCTCCCGGAGGCTGAGGGCGGCGAGGCAGAGCCGACATCCCGCCGCCCCGCCGCCGTCGCACTGCTCCCGCAGGAGCTGCCGCCGCCAGCGGACCCGCACGCGCGCCTGCTCGCGGCGTACGCGGCGGGCCTGGCGGGCGACCTGGACGAGCACGCCGAGCGGCTCCTGCATGTGGGCCTGTTCAGGGTGCAGGACTTCTTCGTGCCCGTCGGTTCGCTCTCGGCGGGGCAGTACCGGCGACTCGCGCTGGCCCGCCTGCTCGCGGGCCATTCGGAGCTCCTGCTGCTCGACGAGCCGACCAACCACCTCGCGCCGCTGCTCGTGGGCGAGCTCGAGGCCGCCCTCGAGAACTACCGCGGCACGCTCGTCGTGGCGAGCCACGACCGCGCGCTCGGGCGGTGGTTCGCGGGCCTCGAGGGCGGCCGGCGGCTGGAGCTCACTGCTGCTGGAGATGGACCAGGAACTCGACCTGCCCGGCCGGCTCGACCTTAACGAAGCCGAGGTCCGGGGCCTGGATGCCGTAGTCGGAGACCGTCACGGGGATCGCGCCCGAGGCGGAGACGCTCTCGCCGTCGCGCACCACCGAGAGCGTCGCCGTCACGTCGCGCGTCTGGCCCGCGAGCTCGAGCGTGCCGGAGACGGGGACCTCGACCGGGTTCGCGCCGATCTCGGGCAGCGTCACGGGGGTGCCGAGGGCGAAGGTCGCGGTGGGGAACTGGCTCGTGCGCAGGGCCGTCGAACGGAAGTAGCTGTCGCGGTTGCCGTTGTCGGTCGTGATGCTCGCGACGTCGACGACGACCGACGCCGCGGTGAGCACGCCGTCGGCCACCGTCGCGGTGCCGGTGACCTTCTCGGTACGGCCGACGACGGTCACGTCGGCGCCGTTGAGCACCTCGTCGATGCGGTAGCCGGCCTGGGAGCCCGAGGCTACCGTCCACGTGCCGTCGTCCGCGCCGTCGGGGCGTTGCCCCGTGGTCGCGAGGAATGTCGGCGAGGTCGCGGTGGGTGTGGACACGGAGAGTGGGGCCTTGGCTTCGGGCTGCATCGAGGCGTAGATGCGCGGCCCGGCGACGACGGCGACGATCGCGGCGACGGCCACGACGAGGCCTATGAGGAGCCAGAGCTTGCGGTTCTTGGTCACGTGGAGTCCCTCGCTAGGTAGTTGACGTTTCACGTGTTCCACGGCCCGGGTCCCGCAGTGGTTCCCGCCGGTTCCTGTGCTTTCTACTGTGCGAGCGAGGAGATGTCCATCGTGTAGATGAGGACCACCGAGAGTGCGTTCTTGAGCGCGTGCAGGAAGTAGCTGAACATGAGGTTGTTCGCCGTCCAGACGTAGGCGAAGACGAGCACGAGCCCGAACCCCAGGTACGGCGCGAGCGACTGGAAGGTGATGGCCTCCCGGCCGGCGATGTGCAGCGCCGCGAACAGGAGCAGCGAGGCGGCGTAGCAGATCCACCGATTGAGGTAGAGGCTCAGCTTGCCGATGAGCAGGTGGCGGAAGATGTACTCCTCGACGAACGGGCCGATGAGGATGAGCAGAGGGGCCGTGAGGTACCAGGGCACCTGCCTCGCCATGTCCTCGAGCCCGGTCTGGTTGACGGAGACCTGGACACCGCCGGAGAGCATGACGACGAGGACGGTCACGATGAGCATCGCCACGAGCATGAGCGGGAGGATGCCGAGCGTGAACCACGGCCGCGTGCCGAGGATGCGCAGGTCCCGCGCCACGTACCGCCGCGCGGCCAACAACGCGGCGACGAACACCACGGCGTAGATTCCGAGGTTGAGCAGGAACACCGCCGCCGTCGGGTCCGCGGCCACGGCGGCGATTCGGCCGAGCGGAAGGAACGCGGCCGCCAGCGGCAGGATCAGGTAGAGCAGGACGGCGAGGCCGTCCAGCGCCGTGTAGCGGCCGAAGCGGCGCGGCCGGACGGGTGCAGAGGTCGAACGTGGCAGCATCGTCACGTCAACGAACAGGGCAGGCCCCCCGTTCCGGGTTGACCGGGGCGTGGCCGGGTGAGAATCTTTATAGAACGAACGGTCGGTAACTAAAAGGTCGGCAACCCACAGTGGGAGCCCGACGCCCACGCTCGAGACTACGCATAAGGAAGTGCACATGGCTGAGGCCTTTCTGATCGGCGGCGCGCGCACCCCGGTGGGGCGCTACGGCGGCTCGCTCTCCTCCGTCCGTCCCGACGACCTCGCGGCCCTGACCGTCAAGGCAGCGGTCGAGCGCGCGGGCATCGACCCCGCGGCCGTGGACGAGGTGATCCTGGGCAACGCGAACGGCGCGGGCGAGGAGAACCGCAACGTCGCGCGGATGGCGTGGCTCCTGGCCGGGTTCCCGGACAGCGTTCCGGGCGTCACGGTGAACCGGCTCTGCGCCTCGGGGCTCTCCGCCATCATCATGGCGTCCCACATGGTCAAGGCGGGCGCGGCGGACCTCGTGGTCGCCGGCGGCGTCGAGTCGATGTCCCGCGCGCCGTGGGTCATGGAGAAGCCGGTGGCGGCGTTCGCCAAGCCCGGCGCGGTCTTCGACACCTCGATCGGGTGGCGGTTCACGAACCCGGCCTTCCTCTCCGGCGAGCTCTCCCGCGACGGCAAGGCGACGTTCTCCATGCCCGAGACAGCCGAGGAGGTCGCCCGGGTGTTCGGCACGAGCCGCGAGGACTGCGACGCGTTCGCGGTCCGCTCGCACGAGCGGGCCCTCGCCGCGATCGAGGCAGGACGCTTCGCCGAGGAGATCGTCCCGGTGACCGTGACCGGGAAGAAGGGCGCCCAGACAGTCGTCGACACCGACGAGGGACCGCGCCCGGGCACGACGGCGGAGGTCCTGGCCGGGCTGCGCCCGGTCGTGAAGGGCGGCTCGGTCGTGACGGCGGGCAACGCCTCGAGCCTCAACGACGGCGCCTCGGCGATCGTCGTCGCCTCCGAGGCCGCGGTCGAGAAGTACGGCCTCGCCCCGCGCGCACGCATCCTCGAGGGCGCCTCCGCGGGCGTCGCGCCGGAGATCATGGGCATTGGCCCGGTCCCGGCCACCCAGAAGGTCCTCGACCGGGCGGGCCTGTCCGTCGCGGACCTCGGCGCCGTCGAGCTCAACGAGGCGTTCGCATCCCAGTCGCTCGCCGTCATGCGCGAGCTGAAACTGGATGAAGGCATCGTTAACAACGACGGCGGCGCGATCGCCCTCGGCCACCCGCTCGGATCCTCCGGCTCGCGCCTGGTCGTGACGCTCCTCGGCCGGATGGAGCGCGAGCTCGCCGGCGGGGACCGGAGGCTCGGCCTCGCGACGATGTGCGTCGGCGTCGGGCAGGGCACCGCGCTGCTCGTCGAGGGGGTCTGATGGCAGCCGAGCCGATTCAGGACGACGGCGCTCCGCGCCTTGACCCCTCCGGCTTCGCGACGCTGCGCATCGCCGAGGGCGCGGACCGGCTGCACGCGACCCTGCACCGGCCGGAGGTGCGCAACGCGATCGACCAGGCGATGGTGGACGAGCTGCACGCGGTCTGCGCGCACCTCGAGGCACACCCGAAGGTGCTCATCCTCTCGGGCACCGCCGCGGATCCGGAGACGGGGGCGAAGGGGATCTTCGCCTCGGGAGCGGACATCGCCCAGCTGCGCGAGCGGCGCCGCGACGACGCTCTCGCCGGGATCAACTCAACGGTGTTCGACCGGATCGCGAAGCTTCCGATGCCGGCCATCGCTGCCCTCGAGGGCTACGCCCTCGGCGGCGGCGCCGAGCTCGCCTACGCCGCGGACTTCCGGATCGGCACCCCCTCGCTGCGGATGGGCAACCCCGAGACCGGGCTGGGGATCATGGCCGCGGCCGGGGCGACGTGGCGGCTGCGCGAACTCATAGGCGAGCCGCTCGCGAAGGAGATCCTCCTCGCGGGGCGGGTGCTGACCGGTCAGGAGTGCCTCGAGGCGGGGCTCGTCACCGAGCTCGTCGAGCCCGAGCAGCTCCTGCCTGCCGCGCACGCGCTCGCGGACCGTGTCGCGGCGCAGGACCCGCTCGCGGTCCGCATCTCGAAGGCTGTCTTCCACACCCCGCGGGAGGTCCACCCGCTCATCGACACCCTGGCCCAGGGCATGCTCTTCGAGTCCCAGGCCAAGTTCGACCGCATGCAGGCCTTCCTGGAGAAGGGCAGCACGAAGAAGACCAAGGACGGGAAGTAGCACACATGGGCACCATCAATCTGGCCGAGGGCCTCCCGGAGCGCGTCGGCGTCCTAGGCGGCGGGCGCATGGGCGCCGGCATCGCGCACGCGTTTCTCATGGGTGGGGCGAAGGTCGTCGTCGTCGAGCGCGACGACGACGCCGCCACCGGGGCCCGGGAGCGGGTCGAGGCCTCGGTGGCCAAGAGCATCGAGCGCGGCGGGGTCCAATCCTCCGCCGGGGAGATCCTCACTGCGTTCGCCACGAGCACGGACTATGCCGACTTCGCCCTGTGCGACCTCGTCGTGGAGGCGGTCCCCGAGGACCCGCAGCTGAAGACGACGGCGCTGACCGCCGTCGAGCGCGAGCTGAACCCGCGCGCGTTCCTTGCCACGAACACCTCGTCCCTGTCCGTGACGGGCCTGGCCGAGTCCCTTGCCCGGCCCGAGCAGTTCCTGGGCCTGCACTTCTTCAACCCCGTGCCGGCCTCGACGCTGATCGAGGTCGTCATCGCCGCGAAGACGTCCCCTGAGGCCGAGGCCGCCGCGCGCGGCTGGGTCGAGGCGCTCGGCAAGACCGCCGTCGTCGTCAAGGATGCGCCCGGCTTCGCGTCCTCCCGCCTGGGCGTGGCGATCGCCCTCGAGGCGATGCGTATGGTCGAGGAGGGCGTCGCGACGGCCGAGGACATCGACAACGCCATGGTCCTGGGCTACAAGCACCCCACCGGCCCCCTCAAGACCACCGACATCGTTGGCCTCGACGTGCGTCTCGGGATCGCCGAGTACCTCCACTCGACCCTCGGCGAGCGCTTCGCCCCGCCGCAGATCCTCCGCGACAAGGTCGCCGCGGGCGAGCTCGGCCGCAAGAGCGGCAAGGGCTTCTACGACTGGACCTGACCCCGGGTTGCAGGGACCTGACCCCGCGTCCTTCATGGGGGACGCGGGGTCACCTCTCAACGATGCGGGGTCAGATCCCTAGGATGCGGGGCCACGACTCACCGTCGGCTGGCGGTGCCAGCCGCGGCCGGTCTCGCGACGGACGCCTGGGCCGTAGCCGCTGGGCCCGTCGTGGAGACGTCGATCACCCACCCCGCCCACGGCAAGTGGGCGAGGATCACGGGATGGGTACTGGGGGCCTGATCGGTGCCGTACGTCATCGTCGGTGTCCTTCGTGTCGCTGTCCTTCGGTCCTTCCAGTGTCGGAAGCCGCTGTTTCCGGCAGATGTCGCGTTTGCAACGCCCAGGGAAGAAACGTCTCTCCGGGCTGACGAGTGTCCTTCTCAGAGCCTCCGCTGGATCGCCGCGGCGTAGGCTGCGTACCCGGCCGTGTTCGGGTGGTACGGCCCCGTGAGATGGGTGGGGCCGTTGATCCAGGAATCGGCCGAGCCGAGGCCGTGGCCCAGGAACGGGATGACGACGTCGACATACCGCGCCCCAGCTGCCGTGGCGCCCGCCGCAATCGCTGTGTTGAGGCCGATGATCGTGGCGTTGACCGTGTCGTCCAGCAGCGTGGTCGGATCCTGTTCGAAGAGGAGCGGGTAGCCGGTGACGACGACGTTCGCGCCCCGCGCGCGCTCCTGCGCGGCATCGACAACGGCGGCGATCTCGCCGTCGAGCACGGCGATCGCGGCGAGGGACTGCCGGAACGCCTGGAGGCACGCGAGCGACGAGGCGTCCGGGATGCAGGCCTGGAACACGGCGAAGGCGCCGGCGTCGTTCGCGCCCACCGTGATCGTCACCTCCGTCGCGTTCCTCGGGATGGCGGGCACCTGGGCGGCCAGCACCTGCTCGGCCGTGGCGCCGCCGCAGCCGAGGTTGGGCGCGGCGCCCAGGAGCGCGGCGTAGCCCGCGTCGGTGCGCCCGCAGACGGGGTCGAGGACCTTCCCGGCCCCGACGCCGGCGGCGATGGAGTCCCCGACGGCTGCATAGCGGGTGGGCGGCACGGCCGCGGCGGGTGCGGTGCCCGCGGCAAGGAGTGAGAGTGCGGCCGCGGCGGCAGCCACGGCGCGGCGGAGGCGGGTGATGGCCATGCTGGCTCCTCACGTAAGGGCTCAGCCGCCGCAGTCCGACCCTCTGCCGGTGGACTCCGCCAGCGTCACCGGGCAGTAGTCCTGACCCGCGCCATCCTAGGCCCGCCCGGAGCCGCGGTGAAGGCGCCGCCATGCGCCCTGCTCGCGTTCACGCGGCGGGCTAGGCTGGGCGGCATGGACACCGCCGAGCCGCTCGACCCCGTCGCGTGGGAGGGTGCCGTCAACGCCCGCCGCGTGCGCGGCGAGGTGTTCCGGATGGGCCGCCGGGAATGGCTCACCGAGCGCGGGTGGCGGCAGATGCGCGACGACGGGGTCCGCACCGTCATCGACCTCCGCAACCCGGGCGAGCAGCGCCGGCGGCCGACCGACCCGGCGGTGCGGCCAGACGCGATGGCGGGCATCGCCGTCGTCAACGCCCCGACCGAGGATCCTGCGCATCCCGAGCACGCAGAGCTGTTCGCAGACCGCGTCCCGCCCTATCTCAACCACCCGGACGGCTACGAGCACATCGTGCGGCTCTTCCCGGAGCGCCTCGTGGCGGTCTTCCGCGCGATCGCCGAGGCGCCCGCTGGCGTCGTGCTGCACTGCTCGGCGGGGCGTGACCGCACCGGCCTCGTCGTGACGATGCTCCTGGCGCTCGCGGCACCCGAGGCCGCGCGCGAGGCGGCCGCGGCGCACGACGAGGCGAGCGTGCGCGGGATCAACGAGTGGCACCGGGTCAGCCCCGTCCGGCATCCCTTCGAGCGCTACCAGGACGACGCCGAGCTGGCGCCGCTGCTCGCCGGCCGTCGGGAGGCGCTCGCCGGGTTCGCGGCGGGGATCGACGTCGAGCGGTACCTCGTGCGGCATGGCCTGAGCGCCGCGGAGCTCGAGGCGGTGCGGAGGAAGCTGGGGCGATAGGGGGACCGGCTCAGCGGGCGAAGGCGGGCGTGGTAAGCGGAGGCCCGAGGGCGGCGCCCACCGCCGGGGCATAGCCGAGCCGATGGCCTGCGGACGTCGGATGGAGCGCGACGCCCGCCTCGCTCGGCGCACGGATCCACGGATCTGCTGAGGCGAAGCCGTGCCCGTCGAATGCCTCGGTGACGGAGACGAAGCCCGCACTGTTCGCTTCTGCGGCGCTCCTGATCGAGGAGTTGAGGACGTCCGCCCCGACATTGAGGGCTTGGGCCACGGTCTGGAGGTCCCCACTCAGGTTCTCCTCGTCGAACAGCCGCGGGTAGCCCGTCAGTGTGATCTCCGCACGGGGCGCGGCGGCGCGGACCGCCGCCACCACCCGTGAAAGCCTGCCCGGAAGAAGGGTGGCCGCCGCATGCTGGGAGGCTTCGATCATCTGGGCGCAGTGGACGGAGCCCTCCAGGCATGCCGCCGTCGTCTGGAGTGCTCCGACGTCGTTGCCGCCCACCGTCACGGTCACCGTGCGCGTCGCGGGCCTCAGGGTGGCGGCCTGCTGGATGACGTCTTCAGTGGTGGCGCCCCCGCACGCCCTGGTGACGCCGCCGAGGACGGTGGAATAGGCCTCGGCCGTCCGCCCGCACGAGGCATCGGCGATGGTGTCGCCGCCCACGCCGGCCGCGAAGGAGTCGCCGAGGCCGACGTACAGCGGGGGCGGGGCTGCCGATGCGGGGAAGGCCGCGGCGCCCGCCGCGAGGCCGGTGGCAGCGAGCAGGACGGCGCCGAGCCTGCGGATCCGGGCAGAGGTGTTCATGGGATCTCCTCGTGCGCTCGTGGCACAACCAGAGTAGAGGGCCCGCGCAGAAACCTCCTCTCGTCCTGGAAGGGCTCACCGTGTATTCTTGGTTTATTACCGAACGGCCGGTCAGTAATTACCCGGCCGGAGGAAGTCAGCTTCGCCCTCTCGGAAGGATCCGTCGACGATGACCACTGCCCCGGAAGCACCCGCCACAGACGCCGCTGCCGCCACGGTCGTCCCCAGCTACATCCGCGACTCCTGGTGGACGCCGGCCAGCGGCGCCGGCCGGGGCGCCGAGGTGCGCGATGCGAGCACCGGCAAGCTCCTCGCCGTCGTCAACGCCGACGGCCTCGACCTCGCCGGAATGGTCCAGCACGCGCGCACGGTGGGCCAGCGTGAGCTGGGCGCACTGACCATCCACGAGCGCGCCCTCAAGCTCAAGGAGCTCGCCCAGTACCTCAACGCGCGCCGCGACGAGGTCTACGAGCTCTCCTACCGCACCGGAGCGACCAAGCTCGACTCGATGGTCGACGTCGACGGCGGCATCGGCGTGCTCTTCACCTTCGGCTCGAAGGGCCGCCGCGAGCTGCCCAACACCAACGTGATCGTCGACGGGCCCATGGAGGCCCTCTCCCGCGACGGCTCCTTCGTGGGCGAGCACATCTACACCCGCATCCCGGGCGTCGCCGTGCAGATCAACGCCTTCAACTTCCCCGTCTGGGGCATGCTCGAGAAGTTCGCCCCCGCCTTCGTCGCCGGCGTCCCCACGATCGTCAAGCCCGCGACGCCGACCGGCTACGTGACCGAGGCGATGGTCCGGCTCATGGTCGCCTCGGGCATCCTCCCGTCGGGCTCGATCCAGCTCGTCTCGGGCTCGGCCCGCACGCTCCTGGACGAGCTCGACTACCGCGACATGGTCTCCTTCACGGGCTCCGCCTCGACGGCGAACATGCTCAAGTCGCACCCGAACGTCGTGCACGGCGGCGTCCGCTTCACCTCCGAGACGGACTCGCTCAACGCCGCGATCCTGGGGCCCGACGCCGTCCCGGGCACCCCGGAGTTCGAGGCGTTCGTCAAGTCCGTGGTCACCGAGATGACGGTCAAGGCGGGCCAGAAGTGCACCGCGATCCGCCGCGCGATCGTCCCCGCCGAGCTCGTGGACGACGTCGTCGCCGCCATCGGCGCTCGGGTGGGGGAGCGCGTCGTGGTCGGCGACCCGCGCGCCGAGGGCGCGACCATGGGCGCGCTCGCCTCCCTCGAGCAGCTCAAGGACGTGCGCGGCGCCGTCGAGTCGCTCGTCGCCGCCGGCGGCCGGATCGCCGTTGGCTCCCTCGACGCGCCCGAGGTGCTCACCGCGAGCGGGGAGAAGGCCGTCGTCGCCGACGGCGCGTTCATGTCCCCGCTCGTCCTGACGTGGGACGACGTGCGGGCGCCGGCCCTCCACGGCACCGAGGCGTTCGGCCCGGTCTCGTCGGTCGTCGGCTACACCTCGCTCGAGGAGGCCGTCGAGCTCGCGGCGCTCGGCTCCGGCTCGCTCGTGGCCTCGGTGTGCACCAACGATCCGGCGACGGCGCAGGCTCTCGTGACCGGCATTGCCGCGCACCACGGCCGCGTGCTCATGCTCAACCGCGAGGACGCCAAGACCTCGACCGGCCACGGCTCCCCGGTCCCGCACCTCGTCCACGGCGGCCCCGGCCGCGCGGGCGGTGGCGAGGAGCTCGGCGGCATCCGCTCCGTCAAGCACCACATGCAGCGCACCGCCCTCCAGGGCTCCCCGAACATGCTCACGGCCGTCACGGGCGTGTGGCACACGGGCGCGGACCGGCACCTTGCGGACCCGGCGGACCCGTCGGCGCACCCCTTCCGCAAGTCCCTCGCCGAGCTGCGGATCGGCGACGCCGTGCGCTCCGAGCTGCGTCAGGTCACCCTCGAGGACATCACGGCCTTCGCCAACGAGACCGGCGATACGTTCTACGCCCACACCAACGAGGAGGCCGCGGCGGCCAATCCGTTCTTCCCGGGCATCGTGGCGCACGGCTACCTGCTCGTGAGCTGGGCGGCTGGCCTGTTCGTCTCGCCCGAGCCCGGACCGGTCCTGGCCAACTACGGCCTCGAGAACCTGCGGTTCATCACCCCCGTCCCCGCGGGGGACTCGATCCGGGTCACGCTCACGGCCAAGGAGATCACCCCGCGCGTGACCGACGAGTACGGCGAGGTCCGCTGGGACGCCGTCCTGACCAACCAGGACGACGAAATTGTCGCAACCTACGATGTTCTGACCCTCGTCGCCAAGGAGTGGCCCGCTTAAACTGAAGCCGTCAGTTCCCCTCGTGGAGGTGCGCGATGACCAACCTCGCAACAAGACCGACGACAACCATCCTGACCGTGGCCGACGAGGCGCGGGCCAGGAACTTCTACGAGGGAGCGTTGGGGCTCCCTGTCCGCGGCAAGGACCCGACCGGGATGACCATCCTGGGTCTGGAAGGATCCGCATCGCTTGGCCTCATGGTGGATCCGAAGGCGGTCCACTCTGGCCACGCGGCCTTGACGTTCGAGGTCGATGATCTCGAGAGCGCCATGGCCGATCTCGAAGGGCACGGCGTGCACTTCGAGGACTACGACCTGCCGGACATCAAGACGGATGACCACCACATCTGGACCAAGGGCGGGGACAAGACCTCGTGGTTCGCCGACCCGGACGGCAACATCATCTGCCTGCACCAGGGCGGAGTCATCGAGTACAACATGTGATAACGCACGACGCGCGACGGCGGAGGGCCGGGCAGGTGCCCGGCCCTCGCTGTGTCCCCCGTCAGTGGCGCGGACATCGCTGAGTCCGCGGTCATCAGCCCGCGTCCGGGGCGTCCCAGCACTCGATCCACAGCGGGCCACCAGCGGTCGCGGCGCGTGAGATGGGCTCGAGCCCGCCCGTATCGGGGTCGATCCGGTACGCCGTGACGTGGTCGGACCGCTCGCCGCACACGAGCAGGAACTGCCCCGAGGGGTCGATCGCGGAGCCGCGCGGCTGCGCCTCCGTCTCGGTGTGGCCCGCGAACGCGAGCCGCCCGTCGGCGTCAACTGTGAAGGACGCGAGCGTGCTCGTCGAGCGCTCCGTCGCGACGAGGACGCGCCCGTCCGGGGTGAGCCGGAGGTCCGCGCACCAGACGACCCCGAGGCCGGGGTCCGGGGTGCTGGGGGAGCGGACGATGCCCGGCGCGAGGCCCAGGCCCTCGACCGCGGAGGTGCGCTGGAGCAGCGAGAGCCCGCCGGTCTCGGGGTCGCGCACCAGCACGTCCACGTCGCCCGAGAGCTCGTGCAGCACGTAGACGCGGTCGCCGGCGGCGTTGACCCGCAGGTGCCGCGGCCCCGACCCCGGCATCGCGGCGAGCTGCCCGGCCGGGCGGACGACGCCGTCGTGCGGCTCATCGAGCGGGAACCACGAGACGCGGTCGTCCCCGAGCGAGGCCGTGTACACGTGCCGCCCGTCCGGGCTCGGGACCGCGCAGTGCGTGTTGGGCCCGGAGCGGTACTCGGTGGCGCGGGGGCGGGCCGCGCCAGCGGCCCCGCCTGCCGCCCGTTCGCTCGTGGCCCCAGGGACGGGGAACCGCGCCATGAGGCCCTCGTGGTACGAGGCGCTCAGGAGCTCCCGCCCGCCGGGCGCGAGCGCCAGGTAGCACGTGCTCGCCGGGGCCTCGCTCTCCGCCGTTGCCGTCGCCGACCCGGTCGCGGCGTCGAGCGCGAGCGCGACGGTGCGCGGCGGCGTGCCATTCGCTCCCGCGTAGAGCGTGCCCGCCGGGTCCAGGGCGAGCGCCGAGACACGCCCGAGCCCCTCCGCCCGGGAGACGGGCTCGATCTGGCCCGACGCTCGATCGAGCGCGAGGGTGTCGACGGCGCCGCCCCCGGCGCACGCGATGAAGACCAGGATCCGGGACATGCTCAGAGCCCGAGGGTGTCGAGGAGGGGGAGGTGGGCGCGGACTGTGGTGCGGGCGTCGGCGGCGGTGGGGGCTTGGAGGGCGAGGGTGGCGAGGTTCTGGGCCTGGGGGAGGGTGATGGTCTTGAGGACGGCGTTGACGGCGGGGAGGGCGCGGGGGGACATGGAGAGGGTGGTGACGCCGAGGCCGACGAGGACGGCGGCGAGGGCCGGGTCGGCGGCGGCCTCGCCGCAGACGCCGACGGGCTTGGGCCGGCCGTCGGGGTTCTCGGCGCTGGCCTGGGCGGCTTGGGCGGCGCCGTCGCAGGTGGCCTTGATCAGGTGCAGGACGGCGGGCTGCCAGGGGTCGTTGAGGGTGGCGAGGGGGCCGAGCATGCGGTCGGCGGCCATGGCGTACTGGGTGAGGTCGTTGGTGCCGAGGGAGGCGAAGTCGGCGGTGGCGAGGATGTGCCCGGCGGTGAGCGCGGCGGAGGGGACCTCGACCATGACCCCGGCGGTGGCGAGGCCGGCCTCGCGGGCGAGGCGTGTGAAGTGGGCGGCCTCGTCGGGGGTGGCGATCATGGGGGCCATGACCCAGACCTCGGCGTCATTCTTGGCGGCGGCGTCGGCGATGGCGGCGAGCTGG
>NZ_MTIC01000013.1 GCF_001999765.1 Sinomonas mesophila
GACGGCCTTGGCCGCGGCCCGGATCCGCTCCGCCCCCGCCAGGGCGTCCTCGCCCGTCCCCGCACCGGCCGGGGGCTCCGAGACCGGGGCCGGCATCTGCCGCACCGGCCCCAGAACACGCCCCGGGGTCACACCGACACCATGAAACTGCTGCATGAGGATTCCTTTCGGGAGGGCCGAAGGGGCCGCGGGCGCCTCCGGAGACGTGAGACGCAGGTAACTGTCGCGTTACCCTAGCGGCTATAGCGCCGCTATACAAGACCCTGTCGTGATCCGTGTCACAGATCCTGGAGGCGGCGATGCACAGCGGCGGGCCCAGTGACGCAGTTCACTATCGGCTCTTGTATAGCGTTGCTATATCCATTACGCTAGCGGCCATGCGTGAATCAGGGACTGGCGCCAGCGACGGCGCCACCGGGGACGAGACGCGGCGCGCCTCGCCCCGTGAGCGCCTCATCCAGGCGGCCATGGAGCTCGTGGCCGCCTCGGGAGGGGCAGCCGTCTCCACGCGGCAGATCACCGACCTCGCGGGCGTCACGGCCCCGACGCTCTACCACCACTTCGGGGACAAGGACGGGCTCATGGAGGCCGTCATTGCCCGGGGATTCGAGGAGTTCGTCGAGCGTGAGGTCAGCGTCGAGCGCTCGGGCGTCCCCATCGAGGACGTCAAGAGGCTCTGGGACGTGCATGTGCAGTTCGGCGTGACCCATGCGCAGCTGTACATGCTCATGTTCGGCAGCAGCGGCCCGAGCCGCCGCCCCGTCGTCGTGACGGAGGCGGAGAAGCTCCTCGAGATCGAGCTCGTCAGGCTCGCCGCGGCGGGGCAGCTCGCCGTGCCGCCCGTCGAGGCGGCGCGGGCCATCCTCGCCGCCACCATCGGCGTGACGCTCATGCTCATCGCCGACGCCCCCGCGGCCGCGGCGGGCACCGAACCGGTGGCCGAGAGCCAGCTCTCGGCCCAGACGCGGGACGCCGTCCTGCGTTCGATCCTCACCGACCCCGGCATCCTCGATGCCCCCACTGCCGGAGCGCCGGCGGGGAAGGCCGGGCCGCCCAGCTACGTCGCCGCGGCCATCGCCCTCAACGCCACGCTCGAGTCCTCGCACCCGGACCAGCTCTCGGGCACCGAGATGAAGCTCTTCCTGGAATGGCTCCACCGGCTCTCCACGACGTCGTCGCCCCTCGGCGAGACGCGCGATCCCCACCAGGGGAGCTGACCCCCCTTTCGCAGCCGCACGCTGCCTCCGCCAGAAACAAGCAGGAGAAACCATGTCGACCACAGCAGCGCCGTCACGCCTGCACACGGCCAGGGCCGGAGTGCAGAAGTTCGGCACCTTCCTCTCGGGCATGATCATGCCCAACATCGGCGCGTTCATCGCGTGGGGCCTCGTCACGGCCCTCTTCATCGAGAAGGGCTGGCTCCCGGTGCCCGTGCTCGGGGGCTTCGGCGAAACGAATGGGGTCCCCAACGTGGGCCTCGTCGGGCCAATGATCACCTACCTTCTGCCGCTGCTCATCGGCTACACCGGCGGCAGGATGGTCTACGACGTCCGAGGCGGCGTGGTCGGCGCCATCGGCACCATGGGCGTCATCGTCGGCGCAGGCATCCCGATGTTCATCGGAGCCATGATCATGGGCCCGCTCGGCGGGTGGACCATGAAGAAGATCGACGCGATCTGGGACGGGAAGATCCGCCCGGGCTTCGAGATGCTCGTCAACAACTTCTCAGCCGGCATCTGGGGCGCCCTCCTGGCCATGCTCGGCTTCTACGGCATCTCCCCGCTGGTCCAGGCGTTCAGCACGGCCGCCGGGAACGTGGTCCAGTTCCTCGTCAGCAACGGCCTGCTCCCGCTGACCTCGCTCCTCATCGAGCCGGCCAAGGTGCTCTTCCTCAACAACGCCATCAACCACGGCGTGCTGACCCCGCTCGGCACCCAGCAGTCGCTCGAGCAGGGCAAGTCCATCCTCTTCCTGCTCGAGGCCAACCCGGGTCCCGGCCTGGGACTGCTCCTCGCCTACATGTTCTTCGGCCGCGGCGCCGCGAAGGCCTCCGCCCCCGGCGCGGCCATCATCCACTTTCTCGGCGGCATCCACGAGATCTATTTCCCGTACGTGCTCATGAAGCCGATCCTCATCCTCGCCACGATCGCCGGCGGCATGACGGGCATTGCGACTCTGGCCCTCACGAACTCGGGCCTCGTGGCCCCGTCAGCGCCGGGCTCGATCATCGCGGTCCTGGCCCAGACGTCGCGCGACTCCTACGTCGGGGTGATCCTCGCCGTCGTGCTCGCCGCGACCGTCTCCTTCCTCATCGCCTCCCTCATCCTCCGCACGGCCAAGGACCGCGCCGAGGGTGACCTCGCCGCGGCCACCGCGCGGATGGAAGGCATGAAGGGCAAGAAGTCCATGGCCTCGACCGTCCTCGGCGGCGGTGACGCGGGCACGACGGCGGTGCTCACCGGCCACGGCGTGAAGAACATCGTGTTCGCGTGCGACGCCGGCATGGGCTCGAGCGCGATGGGCGCCTCGGTGCTGCGCAACAAGATCCGGTCTGCTGGGCACCGGCACGTCACGGTCACCAACCAGTCCATCGCGAACCTCACCGACACGTACGACATGGTCGTTGTCCATCAGGACCTCGCCCTGCGGGCCAGTGAGAAGACGCCGAGCGCACAGATCGTCACCGTGGACAACTTCATGGGCAGCCCGAAGTACGACGAGATCGTGAACCTGCTCGACGAGCAGGCCGCGACCGAGTCAAAGCCCTTCGAAGGAGTGCCGGCCAAGACGGAGCCCGTTTCCGCCGCCGAGGCCGCCGCGGCGCATGTCCCGGTGCCCCACGTTCACGCGGAGACGAAGGATGTCCTTCGGCCCGAATCCGTGGTCCTCTCGGGTAGCGCGACGGACATGGCCGGCGCCATCGAGGAGGCGGGCGGCCTTCTGAAGAACACCGGGGCCGTCGACGACGAGTACATCGCTGCGATGCACGAGCGCGAGCGGTCCGTCCCGACCTTCATGGGGAACGGCCTCGCGATCCCGCACGGCACGAACGAGGCCAAGCCCCACATCAAGGCGTCGGCAGTGACCTTTGTCCGGTATGCCGAGCCGATCGACTGGCAGGGCAAGCCCGTGACGTTCGTCGTGGGCATCGCCGGCAAGGACAAGGAGCACCTCGGGATCCTCGCGAAGATCGCGAAGGTCTTCGGCGACAAGGAGCAGGTCGCTCGTCTCGAGGCGGCCCAGACCGTCGATGAGGTGCTTGACATTTTCGGAAAGGTGAATGCATGAGCCCCCGGGCCACGTCAGCACAGCCCAAGTCGGCCGTTCATTTCGGGGCGGGGAACATCGGCCGCGGCTTCGTCGGGCTCCTGCTGCACAACGCCGGCTACCGGCTCGTGTTCGCCGACGTCGCGGCGCCGCTCATCGACGCGCTCAACGCCACGCCGTCGTACACGGTCCACGAGGTGGGCGAGGGCGGCGGCGAGCACACGGTCGAGGGTTACGAGGCCGTGAACTCCGCCTCCGACGAGGCGGGCCTCGTCGAGCGGATCGCGCGCGCCGACGTCGTCACGACGGCGGTGGGGCCCACCATCCTGAAGTTCGTCGCCCCCGCGATCGCCCGCGGCCTCGCCGCGCGTCCGGCGGGGGCGGCCCCCCTCGCCGTGATGGCGTGCGAGAACGCGATCAACGCGACCGACATCCTCGAGCGCGAGATCCGCGCCTGTGCTGCCGCGGAGGGCCTCGACGACGCCGCGGTGGACGCCCGCGCGGTCTTCGCGAACACGGCCGTGGACCGCATCGTGCCGAACCAGCCGCCCGGCGGTGGGCTCGATGTGCGGGTCGAGCCGTACTTCGAGTGGGCCGTCGAGCGGGGCCCGTTCGGGGACGCCGTCCCTGAGGTTCCGGGGGTGACGTGGGTCGACTCGCTCGGACCGTACATCGAGCGGAAGCTCTTCACGGTCAACACGGGCCACGCCGCCGCCGCGTACTTCGGCCGGGCCGCCGGCAGGGAGAAGATCTCCGACGCCCTCGCGGACCCCGAGATCAGGTCCAAAGTCGAGGCCGTCCTGCAGGAGACCAAGGCGCTGCTCGTCGCGAAGTACGGCTTCGCCCCCGAGGAGCAGGAGGCGTACGTGCGCAAGATCCTGGGCCGCTTCGCCAATCCCGAGCTTCCGGACACGGTCGAGCGCGTGGGCCGGGCGCCGCTGCGCAAGCTCAGCCGGCATGAGCGCTTTGTGGGCCCGGCCGCGGAGCTCGCGGAGCGGGGCCTCGGCGCCTCGGCGCTGCTCGAGGCCATGGGCGCGGCGCTCGCATTCGACGCGGCCGGCGACGACGAGGCCGCGCGCCTGCAGGCCCTCCTCGCCGGGGATGCGACGGACGCGCAGCTCGCCGAGGAGCTCACGGGCCTCGCGCCGGGGCACCCGCTGCACGACGACGTCGTGCGGATCGTGGCCAGGGCCCGCCAGGCGAGGGCGGTCCGCCCCGCCTGACCACCCCCAGGGCCAGGGATGCGGGGTCATGTCTCAGGGATCTGGGGTCACGTCCCTAGGATCCGGGGTCACGTCCCTAGGATGCGGGGTCATGTCTACTAGGTTCCGGCGTCAATGTCCGGTCATAGGCCTCGGATCCTAGGAAGGTGACCCCGCAACGTTGGGAGGTGACCCCGCATGGTTGGGAGGTGACCCCGCATCGGAGGGAGGGTGCGGATCAGAGGGCGAGGGCTACGGCGAGGATCCTCGAGCGGTCGCCCTCGTTCGTCGCGATCCACAGCTCGCCGCCCGCCCCCGCCGCGCGCGCGGTGTCGGGCACCACGACGACGTCGCGCAGCCGGCCGTACTCGCGGCGGAAGTGCTCGCTCGCCCCGGCCAGCTGCCCGCCGCCGTCGGGCGCGAACCCGGGGCCCGGCAGCGGGACGCGCCAGAGCCGCTGCCCGCGCAGGCACACGACGTATGCGACGTCGTGGAGGATCGCGAGTGCGCTCGGCGAGGCGTCCGCCGGGCTGGGCCACACGTGCGCGGCCGGTACGCTGCCGTTGCTCACGCGGGCGCCGGTCACCTCCGGCCAGCCGTACTGCCGGCCCGGGGAGATCAGGTTGAGCTCGTCGTCGCGCTCGGGCCCGAACTCGCTCGCCCAGAAGCGCCCGAGCGAATCCCAGGCGAGGCCCTGGACGTTGCGGTGCCCATAGGAGTACGTGCGGTTGCCGAACGGATTGCCCGGCGCAGGCGAGCCGTCCGGGGCGACGCGCAGGATCTTGCCCCCGAGGCTGTCCCGGTCCTGGGCCGAGGCGCGCCGCGTCGCGTCCCCCGTGGCGATGTACAGCAGCCCGTCCGGGCCCACCTTGAGCCGCCCGCCGTTGTGGATCGTGGCCTGCGGGATGCCGTCCACGAGGACGCGCTCCCCGCCGAGCCGCGCGCCGTCCCAGCGCAGCGCGACGACGCGGTTGGAGCGTTCGGCGGAGTAGTAGACGAAGACCGTGCCGTCGGACGCGAAGGAGGGGGCGAGCTCGATCCCGAGCAGCCCGCCCTCGCTCGTGCCGGTGCGGATCGCGATCCGGTGCACCTCGCGCTGCTCGCCGCCGCCGGCCGGCACCTCGAGGACGCGGCCCGTTCCGCGCTCGGTCACGAGGGCCGAGCCGCCCGGCAGGAACGCGATCGACCACGGGGTGTCGAGCCCCTCGGCGACGGTCCCGACGACGCGCGGGAGGCCGGTCGCTCCGGTCGGGGCGCCCGTGGGCCCGCCGTCGGTGGGTGCCGCTCCTGTGGGCGCCGGGCCTACGGTGGCTGAGCCGTCCGGCCGGGGCGCGGGCGACGGCGTGCACGCGCCGAGCGCGGCGAGGGCGCCGCACGCCGCGAGGGCGAGGGCCGCCCGGCGGCCGGGCTCGGGACGGCCCGCGCGGGGCCTACCCATGTCGGACCCGGCCACCGCATGCACCCCCTGCCTGAAGGAAGGCATGAGAAAACCTGCATCGCGCCATTGAGATGCAGGTCACGCCAAGAAGTCTAGTGGTCGGTGGGCCGGAAACCAAGGGCGGGCCGGACCAACGGCGGGCTCCGGCCGGAGCCCCCGGCCAGCGGATCGGAGCCCGTAGCCCGTCCTCCGGTCAGCTGCGGGTGTGCAGCCCGTCGAAGAGCACGGCCACGACGTCGTCGGCCAGCTTCTCGGCGGAGAGGGAGCCGCCGGGGCGGTACCACTCGACGATCGAGTTGATCGTGCCGAAGAGCAGGCGGGACGCCGTGCGCGGGTCGATGTCGCTGCGCACCGTCCCCTCCTCGCGGGCCTGCCCGATGAGCTCGGCGACCTTGCGGTCGAAGCCGCGGCGGCGTTCGAGCGCGGCCCGCTCCGTCTCGGTGTTGCCGCGCAGGCGCAGCAGGAGGGTGACGAAGGGCAGCTTCTCCGTCAGGACCCGCACGGTCGAGCGGACCACGAACTCGAGCCGCTCCTCGGCCGTGCCCGTCTGGGAGGCCGGAGCCTCCCAGACGGACTCGAGGCCGCCGAGGGCCTGCTCGAGCGCGAGCGCGAGCAGGTCCTCCTTGGACGGCACGTGGTGGTAGATCGCCGACTTCGAGATGCCCAGGTTCTCCGCGAGGATCCCCATGCTCGTCGCGTCGTAGCCGTGCCGGTTGAACACCTCGACGGCGATGTTGAGCACGGACTGCTGGTCGTAGCCGGGGCGGCCCCGGCGGCCAGCGGGGGAAGCGGTCGTGGAACTGGGCATGGTGTACAGCCTAGGCCTCGTTGCGCCGATCGTAGATCCGGCGCAGCTTGCCGCTCGAGCGCTCGAGCGCGCCGGGCTCGACGACGTCGATGTGGCACGAGGAGCCGATGTGGATCTTGATCTGCTGCTTGAGCGTGGCCCCCGCGTGCCGGCGCTGCTCGGGCGTCGTGCCCTCGCGCGGCTCGATCTTGACCGTGAGCTCGTCCATCCGGCGCCCCGCCGGGCGCGTGAGCTCGAGCTGGAAGTGGGGGCTGAGCTCGGGGATCCGCAGGGCGATCTCCTCGATCTGCGACGGGAAGAGGTTCACGCCGCGCAGGATGATCATGTCGTCGGTGCGCCCCGAGATGCGGCCCATCCGGCGGTGCCCCGGCCGGGCCGTGCCCGGCAGGAGGGCCGTGAGGTCCTTGGTCCGGTAGCGGATGATCGGCAGCGCCTTCTTCGTGAGGGACGTGAAGACGAGCTCGCCCTGCTCGCCGTCGCCGAGCGTCCGGCTCAGGTCGAACGGGTCGAGGATCTCGGGGCGGAAGTGGTCCTCCCAGATGTGCGAGCCGTCCTGGGTCTCGACGGCCTCGCCCGCGACGCCGGGGCCCATGACCTCGGAGAGGCCGTAGATGTCGCACGCCTTGATGCCGAACATCTCCTCGAGCTCGTGGCGCATCTCCTGGGTCCACGGCTCGGCGCCGAGCACGGCGTACTTGAGCGAGGTCGCGCGCGGATCGAGCCCGCGGTGCAGCATCGCGTCGCCGATGGTGAGCAGGTAGGTCGGCGTGCACAGGATCGCGTCCGGGGCGAAGTCCTCGATGAGCTGGATCTGCTTCTCGGTCTGGCCGCCGGACATCGGGATGACCGTGCAGCCCAGCTTCTCGGCGCCGCCGTGCGCGCCGAGGCCTCCCGTGAAGAGGCCGTAGCCGTAGGCGTTGTGCACCTTCATCCCGGGGCGGACGCCCGAGGCGCGGAGGCACCGGGCCACGAGCGTGGCCCACGTGTCGAGGTCCTCCTTCGTGTAGCCGACCACGGTGGGCCGGCCGGTCGTGCCGGAGCTCGCGTGCACGCGGGCCACCTCGGACATGGGCACGGCGAACATGCCGAAGGGATACTCGGCCCGCAGGTCCTCCTTGGTGGTGAAGGGGAACCGAGCGAGGTCGCCGACCTGCTTGAGGTCCTCGGGGCGGACGCCGGCCTCGTCGAACTTGCGCTGGTAGAGCGGGACGCGCTCGTAGGCGTAGGCGAGGGTCTCCTGGAGGCGGGTCAGCTGGAGGGACTCGATCTGGTCCCGCGACATGGTCTCCTCGGCGTCGAGGACCGCGGGGGCCGGGGCGTTCGAGGCCTCGGGGGCAGGTGCTGTCTGAGTCACGGCTTGCTCACTTCTGGATCGGGCGGGGCAGGGGCGGGGTGGAGTGGGCGGGAAGGGGCATTGCGGGGGCGCTCAGCGCCGGGGGATCGTGCGGGAGCGTCCGCGGAACTCGGCCACGAGCCGGCCGGGCTCCGCGGGGGTGTGCGGGTGGCCGTCGGGGCAGGCGAAGACCTGGACGTCGTAGATGCCGCTCCGTCCGGCGTGGGCGCGGCGGGCGGCGACGGCGGTGATCCGCTCGCCCTCGTGCGCGGGGGCGAGGAAGTTGACGTCGACGCCGGCGGCGACGGTGATGCTCGAGGCCTGGTCCTCGTCGGGGCTGTGCGGGTTGCACGCCAGGGCGAAGGCGGAGTCGGCGATCGCGAAGAGCATCCCGCCGTGGGCGATGCCGAAGCCGTTGAGCATCTCGCGCCGCAGCGTCGTCGCCACGGTGGCGGTGCCCTCGCCGAGGTCGAGGACCCTCAGGCCCATCCACTCGGTTGCGTAGTCGTCCGTCAGGATCGGGTGCGCCAGCGTGTGGGCGGGAGCAGCGTCGCTCATGGGTGGGCCTCTCGCAATTTTTACCGAACGTTCATTAGGTAATCTCATCGGGCCGGATGTGTCAAGGAGCACAGCAGCCCGCCCGTGGCTGAAAACACCTCCAGAAGCCGTCGCGGGGCATGGCGGGAGGCAGCCCAGCTGGAAGGATGGACCCATGGCACGAGGCATCTACGTCAGCGCTACCACGCCCGGCTCGGGCAAGTCGCTCGTGGCCCTGGGCGTGGCCGAGGCGCTCCACCGCCACACCGGCCGGATCGGCTTCTTCAGGCCGGTCGTCCTCGGCGACGACGCCGCGCGGGACCCCATGGTCGCGCTCATGGCCACGCGGTTCGGCCTCGAGCCAGACGTGTGCCGGGGCGGCCTCACGGCGCGCGAAGTCCGCCAGCTCCTCGCCGCCGGCCAGCGCGAGGAGATCGATGCCCGCTGCGTCGAGATCTTCGCCGAGATCGCGGCGCGGTGCGACGTCGTCGTGGTCGAGGGGACCGACCTCACGGGCCACGACTCCGCCGTCGAGTTCGCCCTCAATGCCCGGCTCGCGAACCACCTCGCGTGCCCCGTCGTCGCCGTGGTGAGCGGGCGCGACCGCACGCCCGAGGAGATCGCCGACGCCGTCGACGTCGCCCGCAAGGAGCTCGCCGCCGCGCGGTGCTCCGTGCTCGCCATGATGGTCAACCGGGCCGACGCCGGCCGGCTCGGCGAGATCGCGGACGGCATCCGCCCTGGCGCCTCGCACCGGCCCGTGTACGTCCTGCCCGAGCTGCCCGAGATCTCCCGACCGACGACGGGCGAGGTCTCCGCGGGCCTCGCGCTGCGGCAGATCGCCGGGAGCGCCGACATGGAGCGCGAGGTGCGGGGCGTGAAGGTCGCGGCGATGAGCGTCGCGAACTTCATCGGCGCGCTCGCCGACGGCGACCTCGTGATCGTGCCGGGCGACCGGCCCGACGTCATGGTCGGCGCCCTCGCCTCGACGTTCTCGCCCGAGTTCCCGGTCCCCGCCGCCATGGTCCTCACGGGCGGGCTCGCGCCGGACGCGCACGTCCTCTCGCTCCTGGCCCAGGCGCCGTTCCCGGTCTTCGCCTACCCGGACGACACCTACAACGCGGCGCGCGCCGTCGCCGAGGTCCGGAGCGAGATCTGGACGGGCCACCGCCGCAAGGTCGCCTCGGCGCTCGGCGCGTGGGCGCGCCACGTCGACGACGCCGAGCTCGTCGAGCGGCTCGAGCTGCCCCGGCCGGTCACGATGACACCGCTGCGCTTCCTGCACGAGCTCATCGGCCGAGCCCGCGCCGAGCGCAAGCGGATTGTGCTCCCCGAGGGCACGGACGTGCGGATCCTGCGGGCCGCAGAGATCCTCGCCCGCCGGGACGTGTGCGACCTGACTCTCCTGGGCCCCGAGCGCGACGTCCGCGAGCTCGCCGCGTCCAACGGAGTCTCCCTCGAGGGCATTGCCGTCGTCGACCCCGCGGCCTCCGAGCTCCGCGCCCGCTTCGCCGAGGAGTACGCGCGGCTGCGCGCGCACCGGGGCGTCGACCTGGCCAAGGCCCTCGAGGTCATGCTGGACGTGAGCTACTTCGGGACCATGATGGTCCAGCTCGGCCTCGTCGACGGCATGGTCTCCGGCGCCGCGCACACGACGGCGCACACCATCCGGCCCGCGCTCGAGTTCGTCAAGACGGTGCCCGGCGTGAAGATCGTCTCCTCGGTGTTCCTCATGCTCATGGCGGACCGCGTGCTCGTCTACGGCGACTGCGCCGTCGTCCCCGATCCCGACGCCGGGCAGCTCGCCGACATCGCCCTCGCCTCGGCCGAAACCGCGGCGCAGTTCGGCGTCACGCCGCGCGTTGCGATGCTCAGCTACTCGACCGGCGGATCGGGCTCGGGCGCCGCCGTCGACAAGGTGCGCGCGGCGACCGAGGAGGTGCGGCGGCGCCGGCCCGGGCTCGCCGTCGAGGGCCCGATCCAGTACGACGCCGCCGTCGAGCCCACCATCGCGGCCTCGAAGCTGCCGGGCTCGGACGTCGCTGGGCAGGCGACCGTGTTCATCTTCCCGGACCTCAACACGGGCAACAACACGTACAAGGCGGTCCAGCAGTCCTCGGGCGCGGTCGCCGTCGGCCCCGTCCTGCAGGGGCTCCGGCGGCCGGTGAACGACCTCTCCCGCGGGTGCACGGTCGAGGACATCGTCAACACCGTCGCGATCACCGCGATCCAGGCGCAGAGCGTGCCCACTGCGCAGACCGCCGCGGCCCTCGCCCCGCAGACCGCCCCGCAGAACTAGGAGGCCCTCATGCTCGTCCTCGTCATCAACTCCGGCTCGTCGTCCCTCAAGTACCAGGTGCGCGACGTCTCCGCGCACGAGCACGAGGCAGGCGTGCTCGCCGAGGGGCTCATCGAGCGGATCGGCGTCGGCAACGGGGGAGGGGGCGACGGCGAGCCGATCGGCCCGCGCGACCATGCCGAGGCCCTCGAGCTCGTCGACGCCCGCCTGCACGAGGTCCTCGGCGACCGCACGGTCGACGCCGTCGGGCACCGCGTGGTCCACGGCGGCGAGCGCTTCGCCGAGCCGGTGCTCGTGGACCACGAGATCACCCGCGCGATCGAACGGCTCAACCCGCTCGCTCCGCTGCACAACCCCGCCAACGTCCTCGGGATCCGGGCGATCGCCGAGAAATGGCCGACGATGCCTCAGGTCGCCGTGTTCGACACCGCCTTCCACCGCAGCATCCCCGAGCACGCCTGGCGCTACGCCGTGCCGGACTGGCTCTACAGCCGCCACGGGATCCGCCGCTACGGCTTCCATGGCACCTCGCACCAGTACGTCGCGCACCGGGCGGCCCAGCTGCTGGGCATCCCCGAGGAGGAGTTCGACGGCGTCATCCTCCACCTCGGCAACGGCGCCTCCGCGACGGCGATCCAGGGCGGGAAGTCGGTGGACACCTCGATGGGCTTCACCCCGCTCGAGGGCCTCGTGATGGGCACGCGGTCCGGGGACATCGACCCGTCCATCCTGGTCTTCCTCGGCCGGCAGGGGATGAACCCGGACGAGATCGACGCGCTGCTGAACCGCGAGTCGGGGCTCAAGGCGCTCGCGGGAAGCAACGACATGCGCTCGGTGGTCGAGGCCGCCGAGTCCGGGGACGAGGCGGCGCGGACCGCGCTCGCGGTCGCGTCCTATCGCCTGGCGAAGTACGTCGGGGCGTACCACGTGGCGGTCGGCGGGGCGCACGCGGTGGTCTTCACGGCCGGGATCGGCGAGAACTCGGGGGCGTTCCGTGCCCTCGTGGCCGAGCGGCTCGGAGCGCTCGGCGTGGAGCTCGACGACGCCCTGAACGCCGAGCGCTCGAAGGAGCCGCGGGTCATCTCCGCGCCCGGGTCCGCCATCCCGCTCCTCGTCGTCCCCACGGACGAGGAGCGGGCCATCGCGGAGGCCACGGCCACCGTGGTCGAGCGGGCTTCAGCCGGATCTCAGCCCGTCGGGTCAGCATGACGCCGCCGGGCGGACCGGCCTACTCCTGCCCGAGCTGGGCCTGGATGGCCGCCAGGTCGTAGTAGCGATGTTCCTCGGCGATCCGTCCCTGGGCGTCGACGCGGCTGAAGGAGGCGAACTTCTGGTCGATGCGTCGCCCGGTGGCCGGCAGCTCGCCGTCGGGCAGCGCGAGCGGCCCGGTCTGGGTTCCCGTCACATCCATTTCGGCGGCAACGCTCTCACCGGCAGTCAGCACGTTGGTCACCGTGGCGCGCAGGTCGGGCATCGCTGTGAAGAAGGCGGCGACGTCCTCCTCGATGGCTGCACGCCCGCGCAGCGGTTCCGGATACTGGGGATCGACGACGACGGCGTCGTCCGCGTAGAACGCGGTGAACCCGGTCGCGTCATGGGAGTTGAAGGCAGACAGCTGGTCGCGGACGAGCTGTTCCAGCGACGTCCTTCCTGCGGCGTCAGCTCCTGTTCCCTCGGTCGAGGTGGTCATGGCGAGCTCCTTCCAAGCGGTGGGACAGGACCATGGTCGATCCGGCCCGGAGCCCGGTCAACGCTTCGTCAGAGGCATTCATCCGGCGCGGCGGAGCGACGTGTCGAGCCTGTCCAGCATCCGGTGGAAGCTCTGCTCGACGTCGCGGGGGAGGCCGAAGCCGCCGGCCTGCTCCAGGCTCACCCAGCCGTGCAGCGCGGCCCGGAGTGCGCGCACGGCGTCCACCTCGTCGTCGCCCGCGAGGCCGTAGCCGCGCAGGGCGTCCGTGACCACGGTCAGCACCCGTCCGGCGACGTCGGCGAGCACCTCGTCCTGGGCATCGGGGCTGCGGAGGGTGGCGGCGTACCGGCCGGGGTGCTCAAGGGCGTAGGCGCGGTAGGCGGACCCGAGGGCCTGCAGCGCCTCGGCCCCCGAGCGCCCGACGGCGGCGGCGGAGAGACGTGCGGTGAGCTCCTCGAGCGCCAGCAGGCAGACCTCGTGCTGCAGCGCGTCGAGGCCCGCGACGTGGTTGTAGAGGCTGGGCGTCTTGACGCCGAGCTCCTGGGCCACCGCGGCGAGGCTCAGCTGCGCCAGTCCGCGCCCGTCGGCCAGGGACGCCGCGGCCGCCACCACCCGGCTGCGGTCCAGGCCCACCCTAGGCATCGGCGTCGACCTCCCGGAGGAAGCCTACGATCTCGGGGGAGACGAGCTCGGCGTACTCCGCGTGGGGGTAGTGACCGGCCCGGGGGACCATCACGGCGCGGCCGCCAAGCCGGGCGGCGACGTGCTCCGCCTCCGCCCGCGGGTCCGGGAAGTCCGGGTCCCGCTCGCCCATGACGACGAGCGCTGGAGACCGGACCTGGCCCAGCCTGGCCTCGGCCTCGGCATGCGACGTCCGCGTGGTCGCGGTGAAGGCGCGCCAGTAGTGCCGCCGTCGGGCGCTGCGCACGACGGCGGCGAGATGCTCCGCGAAGCCTTCCGGCTTCCGGCCCGGGTACAGGGTCGCGACGTAGCGCTTGAGGACGAGGGGGCCCCACGGGCGAACGAAGGCCAGACGGAACAGGGCCGTCGTCAGTCGGCCGATGGGAGGGTTGCGGACGAACGGGCCGATCAGGACGAGCCCGCGGACCAGCTCGGGGGCCTCGGCCGCGGCCCAGACGGCCGCGCCCGCGCCCATCGAGCTGCCCACGAGCACCGCGGGCCTGCCCAGCTCCCGGAGCAGGGCCAGCATGTCGCCACCCGTGGGGACGTCGCCGTACTCGGTGAAGCCCGCGTCGCTGTCGCCGTGCCCGCGCAGGTCCATGACCGCTACCGAGAAGCCGGCCCGGGCCAGGTCGGCGGCGAGGAACCGGTAGGCCAGGCGGAGATCGCCCATCCCCGGCACGCAGACGACGAGGGGGCCCTCACCGTGGAGCTCGTAGGCGACCCGCCCCTCGGGCCGGGAGAGGTGGCGCGGTCGCGCCATGCCGAAGCGGGCAGCATCCTGAAGATTGCTATTGCTCATAGCCATAAGACTAATAGCATTAGTTTTGCGACGCCAGCCCCGGTCACGTGTCCGGAAGGTCTCTCGCGCCGAGGGCGTCGGCGATGAACGCGTAGTCCCACGCGCGCTCCCGCCACGCCTCGTACCGGCCCGAGGCACCGCCATGCCCAGCATCCATCTCGGTCTTGAGCACCACCGGCTGCCCGCCCGTGGTCGCCCCGCGCAGCGCCTGGACCCACTTGGCCGGCTCGACGTAGAGCACGCGAGTGTCGTTGAAGCTCGTCACTGCGGCGACCTTCGGGTAGGCGGCGGGCCGGACGTTCTCGTACGGCGAGTAGGACTTCATGTAGGCGTAGACCTCGGGATCCTCGAGGGGGTTGCCCCATTCCTCCCACTCGAGGGCGGAGAGCGGCAGCTCGGGGTCGAGGACGGTGGTCAGGGTGTCCACGAAGGGCACCTGCGCCACGGCGGCCGCGTACTTCTCCGGCGCGAGGTTGAGCACGGCGCCGACGAGGAGCCCGCCGGCCGAGCCGCCCATGCACGCGATCCGCGCCGGGTCTGCCCAGCCCGAGGCGACGAGCCAGTCCGTTGCCGCGACGAAGTCGGTGAACGTGTTCTTCTTGGCGAGCTTCTTGCCCTCCTCATACCAGCGCCGGCCCAGCTCTCCGCCGCCGCGCACGTGCGCGATGGCCATGACGATCCCGCGGTCCAACAGGCTCAGGCGGGGGATCGAGAAGCCCGGGTCCATGCTGATCTCGTAGGAGCCGTAGCCGTAGACGAGGGCGGGGTTCGTTCCGTCCGGGGCGGCCGACGCGCGGCGCAGGATCGACAGCGGCACCCGGGTGCCGTCGTCGGCCGTGGCCCACGCGCGCTCGGCGACGTAGTCCGCGGGGTCGTACCCGCCCAGGACGGGCGTCTCCTTGCGCAGGAGCAGCTCGCCCGTCGCGAGGACGTAGTCGTAGACGCGCGGGGGAGTGACGTAGGAGGTGTAGCTCAGGCGGGCGACGGGGGAGAGGTAGTCGGAGGCGCCCGCGCCGGCCGTGTAGAGCTCCTCGCCGAACGCCGGCTCCGCGAACGACGGCGTGGTCCCCGCGGCGGCGGACCGCACCACGTCGTCGCGGGCGGCGAAGCGGACGGTCTCGATCGTGTCGCGGCGCAGGGAAAGGAGCACGTGCGTCGCGGTGACGGATGCGCCCTCGACCTTGACGGCGTCGTCGTGCGGGACGACCTCGGCCCAGCGCTGCTCGGCGAGCGGCTTCGCGAACTCGGCGAGCGGGGCGAGCGAGACCATGTTGTTCACGGCCTTGCTGTCTGGGTGGTCCGGCGCCGCGCCCCGGTTGTGCGTGAGCAGGACCTGGGTGGCGCCGTCGTGCTCGAAGAACTCGGGGGAGTAGAGGACGCGCTCCTCGCGCCCGATCAGCACCTGGAGCCGCGCGCCCGGGTCCGCGAGGTCGAGGTAGCGGGACTCCGAGTATTCCGAGTTGCCGATTCCGACGTGCAGCCAGCGCCGGTCCGGCGAGGTGTCGATCCCGGTCCATTGCGCGACGTCGTCCTCCTGGAAGAGCAGCTCGTCCTGCTCGACCGGCGTGCCGAGGACGTGCATGCGCACCTGGTAGGGGCGCCAGGCCTCGTCCGCGACCATGTAGAACAGGCGGCGCCCCTCCGGGTCGAACTCGAGACCGTAGAAGACGTTCTCGATCACCTCGGGGAGGAGCTCGCCGGTGCGGAGGTCCTTGACCCGCAGCGTGAAGGTCTCGTCGCCGGACGTGTCGACGGCGTAGGCGTACAGGTGGCCGTCCCGCGTCACGGCGGCGGTGCCCACGCTGAAGAATGGGTGCCCCTCTGCCTCGGCGTTGCCGTCGAGGAGGACGTGCTCGCCCGGGACGGGGACGCCGGGCTCGACGGCGGGCGGGGTCCAGTCCGCGGAGGGGTCGCCGGTGTCCGCGGCTGCGACGCGGCAGTAGATCGGGTACTGCTGGCCCTCGACGGTGCGCGAGTAGTACCACCAGTCGTCCTTGCGGCTCGGTACGGAGAGGTCCGTCTCCTGGGTGCGCCGCTTGATCTCGTCGAAGATGGCGTCGCGGATCGGCTGCTGGTCCGCGGTCACGGCCTCGGTGTAGGCATTCTCGGCCCTCAGGAACGCGACCACCTCCGGGCTCTCCTTGTCCCGCAGCCACTCGTAGCTGTCCACGAAGGCGTCCCCGTGGTGCGTGCGGGCGTGCGGAACCTTGCGGGCGGAGGGCGGCTGCGGGGTCGTATCCGTCATGGCCCAACCCTAGCCCCGCGGCCCCCCTTGCAACCCCGCATCGCAACACGCTGGAATCCGGAGCACTTAACAGCGTGTTGCGATGCGGGGTTGAGCGTGGCGGGGTCGCATTGGGGCGATGCCTCCGTGCGCCGATAGCATCGACGGGACGGCGTGAGGGGGCCACGTGGCCGAAGCCCCCGCGGGAAGGAGTGCGGCCCATGGCGGAAACCCAGGCGCCGATGCGCCGCGCCGGCGGGGAGCTGCGTGCCCGCCGCGCGGAACGGAACCCCCGCAGGGCAGGCCGCGCCCGCTGGTGGTGGCTCGGCGCCGCGGGACTGGTCCTCGCTGCGTGCGGCGTCCTGGCCGCCCAGGCGCTGTGGCTGCGCTCGGACCTGCTGCGCGCCGCCGAACTCGCCCCCCGCCTCGAGTCCGAACTCGCCGAGCGCCGCATCCCCGAGGCCCAGGGCACGCTCGGCGAGCTGCGCGAGCGCGCAAGCGGCGCGCGCGCCGCGGCCTCCGGGCCGCTGTGGGATCTCGCGGCGGGCCTCCCGTGGATCGGGCCGAACCTCCGCGCGGGGACCGCGGCGGCCCAGGCGGCGGACACCCTCGCGTCCAAGGCGCTGCCCCTGCTGCTCGAGGTCGCCTCGACCGTGGACCCCGGCGCCGTCCTGCCCGGGCGGGAGCCGAAGGACCTCGCGCCGCTGGCCCAGGCGGTGCCCAAGGTCGAGGCCGCCGCGGAGGCCGTGCGTTCCGCCGAGGGGCTCCTCGGGGCGGTGGACACCTCCGCGATCGTGCCGCAGCTCGCCGGCCCTGTGCGCTCGGCGCACGACGACGTCGCGCGGCTGCGCGGGCTCCTCGACACCGGGGAGGCCGCAGCCCGCATGGCCCCGGGCCTGCTCGGGGCGGACGGTCCGCGGACGTACCTCGTGCTCGTCCAGAACAATGCGGAGGCCCGCGCCTCCGGCGGCATCCCGGGCGCCCTTGTGGAGGTCACGCTCGACCGCGGCGCGATGACGCTCGGGAAGCAGGGCTCGGCCAGCGGCCTCGGCTCCTTCCTGCCGCGCATCCCCGTCGACCCCGTCCAGCAGCGCATCTACAGCACGCGCCTCGGGCGCTACATGCAGGACGTGAACCTCACCCCTGACTTCCCGACGGCGGGGGCCACGGCCGCGGCGATGTGGGAGCGCGAGGGCGGGAAGCACGTCGACGGTGTCGTCTCCCTGGATCCCGTGGCCCTCGCGCGTCTGCTCGGAGCGCTGGGCCCCGTCGAGCTCGAGGGACGCGAGTTCGCGCCGTTTCGCGCGGCGGGCCTGCCCGCGACACTCACGGCGGAGAACGCGACCCGCACGCTGCTCTCCGACGTCTACCGGATCGAGGAGCCGAAGCTGCAGGACGTCTACTTCGCGGCCGTCGCGCGGGAGATCTTCGCGTCCTTCTCAGCGGCCGACGGCGACCCCGTGGCCCTCGCGCGCGCCGTCACCGCGGTCGTCGAGGACGGCAGGCTCTTCTTCTACTCCTCGCGGCCCGAGGAGCAGGCCACCGTGGCCGGATGGGACGTCGGCGGCGCGATCGACCGGCCGGGGGCAGACGAGGCCCGCTTCGGCGCGTACTTCAACGACGGCACCGGCGCGAAGATGGACTACTACGTCCGCCGGACGGTAGAGCTTGTCACGGAATGCACCCCGGAGGGGACGCGGGCTGTGATGCGAATCACTGTGGAAAACACCGCCCCAGCGGACGCCGCGACAGCCCTTCCGCGATATGTGACAGGAAATGGCGCATTCGGGATCCCGCCGGGGAGCGTCCAGACGAACGTCATCGCCTACGGGCCGAAGAGGGCCGCCGTCGAGGGCCTGCGCATCGACGGCAGGCAGTCCGGCCTCCACGCCGACGTGCACGCCGGGCGGCCTCTGGCTACCTCCGTCGTCCGGCTGTCTCCGGGGCAGAAGGCGTCCCTCGAGTTCGTCTTCAGCCGCATCCCCGAGGCGCCGCTCATGCTCGACGTGACGCCTGGCGTGCAGCCCAAGGCGCAGGTTGTGAGGCCCTTTTCCGGGCAGGGCTGCAGGGCCTCAGGCGGAAAATGACGGCAGTGAATGAACGTCCGTGAAAATGCCGGCGTCGAGCATGTTTCTTGGCCACCTGTTAAGTTTATTGACTGATTATTTGTGCGCTTTTGGGTTTTCCCCTCACCGTGCTAGTGTCCGGAAAGTGCCTTTCGGGCACCTCGGGTGTCATCGCGGGATCCATCGGGTGTGTGTGCCGAAGTCTCCGTCGACGGCCGCGGTCCATGAGGGCTTCGACAACAAAGTCTTGAGGGGGACTTGACCATGAAGAAGATCTACGCAGCACTTGCCCTGGCCGGTTCCATCGCACTCGCCGGGGCCGCCCCGGCCGCCGCCACCACGTACCCGGCCCCGTCTCCGTCCGCCGCCGTCTCCGACGGCACCGTCGCCCCAGGCGAGCCGTTCGTGTTCTCGGGTGAGGGCTTCCTGCCGGGTGAGACCGTCAACGTCAGCGTCGTCCCGACCGGCGGCCCGGCCGCCGCCGGTGGTGCCGCGGGTGCCGCGCTCAGCGTCCCGTCCGGCGTCATCGTCCTGGCCGAGACCCAGGCCCTGTCCACCACCGCCAATGCCGACGGCACCTTTGCGATCACCATCACGATCAACGAGCCCGGCACCTACCTGCTCACCGCGACGGGGGCCACCTCCGGCAGGACTGTCAGCGCTACGGTTACCGTGGCCGGCGGCGGCCTCGCCAACACCGGCGGTGGCGCCGCGACCGGCGGCCTCGCCAACACCGGCATGGATCCGGCCCTCGTGGGCTGGTCCCTCGTGGGCGCGGGCGCCGTGGCTGCCGGTGCGGCCGCGGTCGTCGTCGCACGCCGCCGCAGCAGCGCTGCCACCCGGCCCTGAGCCGGTCTCCATCCGAACAGCTGGACATGGCGGGGCAGGTGCGCGAGCACTTGCCCCGCTTTGCTGCCCCCGCGCCGGGACGGCCCCGGCCGACTGCTAGGGTGGGCCGGTGAATCCCACCCCACCCCTGTCGCTCCTGGTCGTCTGCACTGGCAACATCTGCCGCTCGCCGTTCGCGGAGCGCTGGCTCCAGCATGCCTTCGACGCGTTGGCGCCCGGCCAGGCGGTTGTGGCGAGCGCGGGGACGAGGGCCCTCGCCGGGCACCCCGCCCACCCGTCGGTGAGGGGCCTCGAGGAGAGCTCCGGGCTGAGCTTCGACGGTTTCAGCGCACGCCAGCTGACCGCCGGCATGGTGAAGGAGGCGGACGTCGTCCTGACCATGACGGCCCAGCACCGGGCCCAGGTGCTGGACGTCGCGCCGGCGGCGCTCAAGCGCACGTTCCTGCTGCGGGAGCTTGCTCGGCTGCTCGAGTCGACGCCCGGCCTGCCGGGGCCTGCGGAGGGCGGCCTGAGGGCCGCGTGGCGCGGCGTGGCGGCAGCCCTGTCGGCCGGGCGGCGGGCGTCGGGCCCGGACGACGACGTCGTGGACCCGTATGGCGGGGGGCCGGAGGATTACCGGCTCATGGCCGAGCAGATGGTCCCGGCACTCGCAGTGGTGATGAAGCACGTCCAGGCCCTCGTCTGACGTCCGCCGGGGCTGCCTCCGGTAGACTTTCGAAACGTATGCGCGCTGGCGGTCTATGGGGAGGAAACCGTACGTGGAGTATGAGAATGAGCAGCGGGGCGCGCAGGATCTGACGCTGAGCGACTACCTGAGGGTCGCTCGCCGCTACTGGCGGGGAATCGTGGCCATCACCGCGCTCACAACGGCCCTTGCCTTCGGCTGGTACCTCATGCAGCCGCGCGTCTACGCGGCGGAGTCCAGCGGCGTCGTCATCACTGTCGGCGGCGACAACCTGAGTCTCTCGCTGGCCGGCGACAACCTCGCGAAGTCGCGCGCCAAGAACTACAAGTCGGTGGCCGAGTCGGCCCTCGTCGCGGACCGTGTGGCCCGAGACCTCGGCCTGAACCGCACCGCACAGGAGCTCGTCGGGGCCGTGTCGGTGACGGTCCCGCAGGACACGACCGAGATCCGGGTCACCGCGAAGTCGACGGACCCGTCCGAGGCCCAGCGCGTCGCGGACGCGTGGATCACGGCGCTGTCCGATCAGGTCCGCGAGATCGAGCAGTCGGCCGGCGCGGCGGACCTGCCGCCCGTGCGCGTCGTGACGCTCGGCCGGGCCGTCCTGCCGGAGGAGCCGGTCTCCCCGAACGTGCGCCTCACGCTCGGCATCGGCGTCGGCGGCGGGCTCCTGCTGGGCCTGGCCTACGCGATGATCCGGCACCACGTGGACCGCCGGATCCGCAACGCGGCCGAGATCGAGCAGCTCTTCGGCCTGCCGGTCGTGGGAACCCTGCCCGTCGACCACAGCCTCGACGCCAACGCGAAGGTCCTCGACGGGCAGAACGGCAGCCGCGCCATCAACGAGGCGTTCCGCGAGCTGCGCACGAACCTGCACTTCATCGACGTCGACAACCCCCCGCGCATCCTCCTCGTGACGAGCTCGGTGCCCTCCGAGGGAAAGTCGGCCGTCGTGTCCAACCTCGCGGCGACGATGGTCGCCGCGGGCGAGAACGTCGTCGTCGTCGACTGCGACCTGCGGCGCCCCACGATCCACACGATCTTCGACGTCGTCCCCGGCGTCGGCCTGAGCGACGTCCTCGCGGGACGGGCCGACGTCGACGACGTCCTCCAGGCCTGGTCCGGCTCGCCCACCCTCCAGGTCCTCGGCGCCGGCCGCATCCCGCCGAACCCGTCCGAACTCCTGGGCTCGCGGGCCATGCGCTCGCTGCTCGAGCGGCTCGCGCAGGACGCCTTCGTCCTCGTCGACGCCCCTCCGCTGCTTCCCGTCACGGACGCGGCGGTCCTCTCCCGCGCCGTGCACGGCACGCTCGTGGTCACCCGGGCGGGGCAGACGACGACGGACAGCCTCGGCCGCGCCCTCGGCAACCTCGAGAAGGTCCGCGGGTCCGTGCTCGGCGTCGTGCTCAACTGCGTGCCCACGAAGGGCCCCGAGTCCTACACGTACGGCTACTACGGCACGTACGGCACCGACCCGCAGGGTCACGACACCGTGGGTCACGACACCGCGGGCTCGGGTGGCAAGGGCCGCGCGTCCCGCGGCGCGGCGGAGCAGACGCCGGCGGCCACGCCTGTCGAGGCCGGGTCAGCCCTGCCGGACGCGGGCGTCGGCGCCTACCCGGAGCCCGCCTTCGCCGCCGGGCAGCACGGGGCCCCGGTCCACGGCCACGCCACCTACGACGACGAGCCCTACGACTACGCGAGCTCCTACGACGAGGCGTCCGAGGACACCCGCCCGCGCGACGCCGCCGGGTGGCCGCCGTACCCCGCTCCCGTCCCCGTCGACCGCGCCGACGACGGCGGCCGGATGGAGGACGAGGATCCCATCTGGCTGCCCGCCAAGGTCCGGGACAACTACCGCGGACGCCGTTCCGCAGGCCCCGGCTACGACTCCTAGGACCCGTCGCCGGGCGGCGCAGGGAAGCCGCCGCGGCCAGAGGAGGGCCCCGGGACGCTCATCGAGCGTCCCGGGGGCCTCTTTTCGTCTGCCGTGCGATGCCTCTTGGAGCCGGCGTTCGGCCTAGGACTGCGGCGCCTGGACGATCCCCGACCCGACATCGACCGGATCGGTCCCAGAGGCGAGCGGGCTGTGCGTCCCGGACGCGACGAGCTTGGACTGGAGCAGGACAGGGCTCAGCGGACCCTGGGCCATGAGCTTCTCCGCCCACAGGGCCGTCACGCCCGCGACGTGCGGGGTCGCCATGCTCGTGCCGCTGATCGTCTTCGTCCCGCCCGCGAGCCACGCGCTCTTGACCCCCACGCCCGGACCCGAGACGGTGGCGAGCGTGTTGGAGAAGGGCGCGACCGTGAGCCCGGCCCCGTTGCCCAGGGCCAGCGCCGCGACAGAGACGACGCCATAGGCCGCGGCCGGCGGGGCCACGTTGATCTCGTAGGCGGGGCTGCCGCCGCGCTCGCTCTCGTTTCCGGCCGCCGCGATGACAAGCGTCGTCTGGGCAACCGACGCCCGGGCGTTGAGCAGGTTCGCCACCTGCTCGAAGAGCCGGATGTTCGCGCGGTAGTCCTCGAGGGCGATCGACGTCGCCGCCGGGATCGGCAGCCGGTTGACCTTCACGAGCTCCTCGACCCAGCCCGGGAAGTCGATGCCGAGCGACATCGAGATGACGTTGGCGCCGTTGTCCGCGGCCCAGAGCATCGCGCTCGCGAGCGTGTCGCTCCCGCCGCCGCTCGGGCCGCCCAGGACCTTGCCGATGAGCGCCTTCTGCACGCCGCGCGCGACGCCGATCCGCTCCCCGTTGAGGTCGCGGCCGAAGATCGTGCCCGCGCAGTGCGTGCCGTGGCCGTGGTCATCCTCGGCGCTCCCGGCGCCGGTGAAGTCCTTCGTGGTCAGCTCCATGCCTGCGAAGGCCGGGTGGTCGGCGTCGATCCCGGTGTCGAGGACGCAGACGGTGACGCCGGCGCCCGTGAAGGGCGAGGTGTCCGCGCCGACGGCCTTGACGCCCCACGTCGTGGCGGCCGCCTCGGCCTCCTCGGCCTCGAGCGGGTCGACGAGCCTGAGCGGCATGGCCCGGGCGATGCCCAGGACCGTGGGGTCGTTGCGCAGGGCGCTGAGGGTCGCGGGGGAGGGGTCCTCCTCCGTCTCGAGGACCGCGGAGGCGGCGGCCTCGCGGGCCTCGTCGTCGGCGCCGAGCCCGCGGGCGCGGGGGCCGTCGAAGGGATCCCGCGTGGCCCGGATGCCGGGCGCGCGGAGGATGACCAGACGGGATGCGGGTGAAGGAGAAGGATCAGTCATGGCGGGCCTCACAGGAGTCGGTGCCTCTCGATGGATGCGAGCCGGGAGCGGTTCCCCGGATTAGTCCATCAAATGTAATAAAAGCCTAGTCCCGGGGCGGCGGCCCGGTCAATGTATCGCGCTGCGGTTTCTGCCGGGAGGGTCGGCGCGCTTGACCGGCACCGTGGCGTCGCATATTCTGAACGAACGGTCGGTAATTATTTCAGAGGAGGAGACATGGCAGCTGCGTCCCTGCAGTCCGTGCCCCAGCCCCAGCCCGGACGGGACACCGAGGTCCTGTCCGAGGCCGACGCGGCGGGTCAGGCCTACTTCGATCGCATCATCGCCGAGGACTCGCGCATCGAGCCCCGCGACTGGATGCCCGTGGCCTACCGGAAGACACTCGTGCGCCAGGTTTCGCAGCACGCGCACTCGGAGATCATCGGCATGCAGCCGGAGGCCAACTGGATCACGCGCGCCCCGAGCCTCAAGCGCAAGGCAATCCTCATGGCCAAGGTCCAGGACGAGGCCGGCCATGGCCTGTACCTCTACTCGGCCGCCGAGACCCTCGGCACGAGCCGCGACACGATGACGCAGCAGCTGCTCGAGGGCAAGGCCAAGTACTCCTCGATCTTCAACTACCCGGCCCGCACGTGGGCCGACATGGGCGCCATCGGGTGGCTCGTGGACGGCGCGGCGATCGCGAACCAGGTCCCGCTGTGCCGTGCGAGCTTCGGCCCGTACGGGCGCGCCATGGTGCGCATCTGCAAGGAGGAGTCGTTCCACCAGCGCCAGGGCTTCGAGATCCTCCTCGAGCTCTCGCACGGGACGCCCGCGCAGAGGCAGATGGCCCAGGACGCCGTCGACCGCTTCTACGCCCCGGCCCTCATGATGTTCGGCCCGCCGGACGAGGACTCGCCGAACTCGAAGCAGTCCATGGCCTGGAACATCAAGCGCTTCTCGAACGACGAGCTGCGCCAGCGCTTCGTCGGCATGATCGCCGAGCAGGTCAAGGTCCTCGGCCTGACCCTCCCGGACCCCGACCTCCGCTACGACGAGGAGACCGGGACGTGGATCCACATGGACCTCAACTGGGATGAGTTCAAGGCCGTCATCGCCGGCAACGGCCCGTGCAACGCCCAGCGCATGGCACGCCGCCGCGAAGCCCACGAGAACGGCGCCTGGGTGCGCGAGGCCGCCAAGGCCTACGCCGAGAAGCAGGCAGCCAAGCACGTCACGATCGGAGCAGCATAAAGTGAGCGAGCAGACCAACATCTGGCCCCTGTGGGAGGTCTTCGTGCGGTCCAGCCGCGGCCTGTCCCATGTGCACGCGGGCTCGCTGCACGCCCCGGACGCGGCGATGGCCCTGCGCAACGCGCGCGACCTCTACACGCGCCGCAACGAGGGCGTCTCGATCTGGGTCGTCCCCTCGGACGCGATCTCGTCCTCGGACCCCGACTCCAAGGGCGCGTACTTCGAGTCGCCGCAGGGCAAGGACTACCGCCACGCGACGTACTACACCAAGAGCGAGGGCGTGAAGCACCTGTGAGCCACGAGACCCACGCTACCCACGGCGCCCCTTCCGCGCCCGCCCACCCTGATCACTCGCTCGACAGCTTCGGCGACGCCGCGGCGTCGGCCACGCGCGTCACGCCCGGCAACGCCCTCCGCCCCGAGGACATCGCCCTCGCCAAGGACGTCCCGAGCGAGGAGATCGCCCAGTATGCCCTGCGGCTCGGCGACGACTCCCTCATCCTCGCCCAGCGCCTGAGCCACTGGATCTCCCGCGCCCCCGAGCTGGAGGAGGACGTCGCGCTCGGCAACATCGCGCTCGACGTCCTCGGCCACGCGCGCTCGTTCCTCTCCTACGCGGGGCACGCCTGGGGCAAGACGGAGGACGACCTCGCCTACTGGCGCGAGGAGGAGGAGTTCCGCTCGGCGTGGCTCTTCGAGCAGCCCAACGGCGACTTCGCCGTCACGATCGCGCGCCAGCTCGTCGTGTCGGCCTACCAGTACCTCCTCTACGCGCGCCTCCTGGGCTCGACCGATGCGACGCTCGCCGCGATCGCGGCCAAGGCGCTCAAGGAGGTCGACTACCACCGCGACCACGCGATCCAGTGGACCCTGCGCCTCGGCGACGGCACCGAGGAGTCCCACCGCCGCATGCAGGACGCCCTCGAACTCGTGTGGCCCTATGTCGGCGAGCTCTTCCAGGACGACGCGCTCATCGACGCCGTCGGCGCCGCGGGGGTGCGCCCCTCGGGCCTGCGCGAGGAATTCGACGCCGGGATCGCCCCGGTCCTCGAGGAGGCGACCCTCACCCTCCCCGCTGTGCCCGCCGCCTCCGGCGGCGGCCGCCGCGGGGAGCACACCGAGCACCTCGGCTACATCCTCGCCGAGATGCAGGTCCTGGCCCGCAAGCACCCCGGCGCCACGTGGTAGCGGGGCGGTAGGAGTACACCATGATCACGACCGACGACGAGGTCCTCGCCCTCGCGGCCACCGTCACGGATCCCGAGATCCCCGTGCTGAGCATCGCGGACCTCGGGATCCTCCGGAACGGCCGCGTCGCCGCGGACGGCACCGTGCACGTGACCATCACCCCGACCTACTCGGGATGCCCCGCCATGGACGCCATCCGCGAGGACCTCGCCGCGGTGTTCGCCCGGGCAGGGCACGAGCGGGTCGAGGTCGACCTCGTGCTCTCGCCGGCGTGGACCACCGACTGGATGACCGAGGAGGGCAAGGCGAAGCTCGAGCAGTACGGCATCGCCCCGCCCACCGGCGCCGCGGCCCTCGCGGGGTCCCGGCCCGTGCGCCTCGGCCTGACGGTCAAGTGCCCCCAGTGCCACTCGCTCAACACGCGCGAGATGTCCCGCTTCGGCTCCACGTCCTGCAAGGCGCTCTACGTCTGCCAGGACTGCAAGGAGCCCTTCGACTACTTCAAGGTGCTCTAGATGACTGACCAGCTGAACGAGACGACCGAGGCGAGCGCACGCCGTCGTGCGTCCTTCCACTCGCTCGAGGTGAGCGAGGTCCGCCGCCTCACGAACGACGCCATCGAGGTCACCTTCGGCGTCCCCGCCCCCCTCACCGACGAGTACGACTACATCCCCGGCCAGTATGTGGCCCTGCGCACCCGCCTCGAGGACCCGGGCCAGGGCGGCGAGGAGCGCGAGGTGCGCCGCAGCTACTCGATCTGTGCCGTGCCGCGGCGCTTCGAGGACGGCAGCAGCGAGATCAGGGTCGCGATCAAGCGCGACCTCGGCGGCATCTTCTCGACGTGGGCCAACGAGAGCCTCGCCCCCGGCGACCGGCTCGACGTCATGAGCCCGGCGGGCGCCTTCATCTCGAAGCACCGCATGACGGACCTCAACGACCCCTCGAGCATCGACACCGACGCCGAGCACACCTTCGTCGCAGTCGCGGCCGGCTCCGGCATCACCCCGATCCTGTCCATCGCGAAGACGGTCCTGGCGGCTGACGACAAGGTCCGCTTCGACCTCATCTACGCGAACAAGGCCGCGATGGACGTCATGTTCGTCGAGGAGCTCGCGGACCTCAAGGACAAGTACCCGGCCCGGTTCGCGCTGCACCATGTCCTCTCCCGCGAGCAGCGCATCTCGCCGCTGCTCTCGGGCCGCGTGGACTCCGAGAAGCTCACGACCCTGCTCAGCACCGTGATCCACGCCGAGGACGTCGACGAGTGGTTCCTGTGCGGGCCGTACGAGCTCGTCCAGCTCGTGCGCGACACCCTGGCCGAGCGCGGCGTCGAGCCCGAGAAGATCCGCTACGAGCTCTTCACGACCGGCACGCCGACGCGCCTCGAGGGGAACATCGGCCGCCCCGTCGTCGAGGACGAAAGCGGCGCGAACTTCGAGATCGAGTTCCGCCTGGACGGGCTCTCGGGCACCGTCAAGAGCCCCGTCTCCGCGAACGAGACGATCCTCAACGCAGCCCTCCGTGTCCGCCCCGACGTCCCGTTCGCGTGCGCCGGCGGCGTATGCGGCACGTGCCGTGCGAAGCTCGTCTCGGGCTCCGTCGAGATGGCGGAGAACTACGCGCTCGAGGCCGACGAGGTCGAGCGCGGCTACGTCCTGACCTGCCAGTCCCGCCCGACGACGGACGCCGTGTCCGTCGACTTCGACGCCTGATCTAGGGGAGAGCGCGCATGATCGACCTGACCATTGCCGAGGGCGTCGCCGAGGTCGTCCTCGACGCCCCGGCCAAGCTCAACGCGCTCGATGAGGCGGCGCTCGCCGAGCTCTCGCAGGCGTACGACGACGCCGCTGCCGCCGCCGAGCGCGGCGACGTGCGGGCGCTGCTCCTGCGCGGCGAGGGCCGGGCCTTCTGCGCGGGGCGCGACATCTCCGGGGTCACCCCCGCGGACGACGACGTGCTCGGCTACCTCGGCGGGACCGTCACGCCTCTCCTGCAGAAGATGGCCGCGTTCCCCGCCCCGACCTTCGCCGCCGCCCAGGGGGCCTCGCTCGGGGTGGGCCTGGGGCTCCTGCTCGCGACCGACGTCGTGTACGTGGCCGAGGACGCCAAGATCGGCTCCCCGTTCGCGAACCTCGGCGCGACCCTCGACTCGGGCGGGCACTGGTACTTCACCGAGCGGCTCGGCATGCACCGGGCGCTCGACCTCGTGTACACCGCCGAGCTCATGAGCGGGGCGGACGCCGTGCGGGCGGGGATGTTCAGCCGGTCCTACCCGGCCGAGGAGCTCCTGCCGCGCACGCGCGAGACCGTGGGCCGCGTGGCCTCCGGCGCGACCGGCGCCTTCCGCGCGTCCAAGGAGCTCGTCGCGCAGATCCGTGACCGCCGGCTCGGGCTGTGGGAGTCGATGGACGCCGAGAACCGGGCCCAGGCGCAGCTGTGCGCCTCGGACGACTACGCCGAGGGCTTCAAGGCCTTCCAGGAGAAGCGCCGTCCGGTCTTCGCCGGCCGCTGACCCCTCAACGAAGGGGGCTGGCCCCTCAACTGAATCCTCCGGCGTGAGGGGTCATGTCCGCCCGCCTGAGGGGTCACTGCGCCGCGATGAACGCGTGCACGCTCGCGTGGTTCATGCCCGTGGCGGCCTCTTCGGCGCTCGGGCACTCGGCGGACATCACCATGGCCGTCCCGGCGCCGGGCACGGCACGCACGGCCAGCCGGACGTGCACGACCGTGCCGTCGGTCTGCGTGACGCGCAGCGCCGCCGCGGCCATGTCGACGAGCGGCCCCGAGAGCGAGCCGAGCGTCGACACAACCGTCATCCGCTCCTCCGTCACCGCCGCCTGCGCTGCCTCGGCCCGGATCCCGTCGATCGCGGCGGCGAGGGCTTCCATCGTCGCCGCGGTCTCGGCATCCAGTGCGGGGTCCGATGCGGTGGCCCCCGCCGTCGGCGAGCCTCCCGCCGCGCCCGGCCCCGGCGCCGTCGTGCGCCCGCCGGGCGTGTACGGCTCGCTGCGGAAGACGAGCGTGCACCTGTTCTCGGCCACATAGCGCAGTTCGTCCGGGGCGGCCGTGAGGCGGTAGCGCGCGCTCGGCTCGGCGTGCCAGACGGGCGGCGCGGTGAACGGCAGGGGATCGGAGAGCCTGTAGGCGCTGAGGTCAGTTCGGGCGGTCGGCGTGCCCGTGGGGGACGACGGCGTGGGGCTGGGTGACGGGGACGCCCCTGGGCCGGGGCCCGGGGCCGGGCTCGGCGCCATGAACAGGCCGGTCACGGCGACGACGAGGCCGACGCCCACGACCGCGCACACCGCGGCGAGCACCCATGCCCACTGGGGCCATCGGCGCGCCGGGCCGGGAACGGGCGCCGGGGTGTCGCTCGTCATTGATCTCCTCGGGATGCGGTCCTGTACCTACCTTCCCATGCGAGGTCACCGAAGTGGGCGCACGGGCGGATTCCGCAGGACCGCGGGAGCCGTCGGGGCTACCGGGTGTCGAGGTCCTCGAACACGAGGAACGTCTGCGTGTCGAGGACGCCCGGCATGTTCTGCAGCCGGTCGAACACGACGCGGCGCAGGTCCGTGTTGTCCACCGCTCGCACGAGGATGATGACGTCGAAGTCTCCGCCGACGAGGGCGATGTGGTGCACCTCGGGGATGGCCCGGAGCCGCTCGCGCAGTTCGCGCCACGTCTGCTGCCGGACCTTGAGCGTCACGTAGGCGCTCGAGCGCAGGCCCGCGCGCAGCGGGTCCACGAGCGCGGTGTACTTCGTGATGACCCCGTCCGCCTGGAGCCGGGAGATCCGGTTGTACGCGTGTGCCCGCGAGATGTGCACGTTCTCGGCGATGGTCGTGACCGAGCGGCGCGCGTCCTCGGTGAGCTGCGCGAGGATCGCGCGGTCGACGGCGTCGAGCGGCCGCGGCTCGGCCGGCGCCGCCCCGTGCAGTTCATCCGTCGAGTGCAGGTCGTCCATCGTGTGCAGATCGTCCACTGTGCCCTCCTGTGACCCGGGTCATGGTGGCGGTTCGTCTCTGAAAACAGGGCCTGCAGCACCACTTTTCCATAATTCTCCCACGATGTGGATACGAATAGCAGCCGAAGAGGATACTTGAGGCAACACGTGCGGCCCGTCCGCACCCGGTTCAGCGGCGCACCGAGGAGGAGCCATGACCATCCCCGCCGAGGCCCAGCAGGCCATCCGGAGCTTCGGGATCAGCCTCGAGGACTACCTGCTTCCCGTGCACGGGCGCGTGCAGCAGATCCAGATCCTCGACCCGTCCGGACACCTCCTGCCGGAGGACGAGCGCGGCTCCGCGCCCGGCCACGAGTACCCGATCCCGCCCGGCGAGGAGCTGCTCGAGGCCTATCGCAGGCTCGTGATCGGCCGGCGCGTCAACGACCAGAACTCCGCGCTCGTGCGTCAGGGGCGCATGGCCGTCTACCCCTCGAGCCACGGCCAGGAGGCGTGCCAGGTCGCCGCGGCCCTGTGCCTGAGCGAGGGCGACTGGATGTTCCCCACGTACCGGGACTCGGTCGCGGTGATGAGCCGCGGCGTCGACCCGGTCGAGGCCATGACGCTGTTCCGGGGCGACTGGCACGGCGGCTACGACCCGCACGAGCACCACGTCGGCATCCAGTGCACCCCGCTCACGACCCAGCTCCTGCACGCCGTCGGCGTCGCCCACGCCGCCAAGCTGCGAGGCGAGGACACCGTGGTCCTCGCGATGTGCGGCGACGGCGCCACGAGCGAGGGCGACTTCCACGAGGCGCTCAACTTCGCCGCAGTCTTCCACCTCCCGGTGGTCTTCTTCGTCCAGAACAACCAGTACGCGATCTCGGTGCCGCTCGCGCACCAGACCGTCGCGCCGTCGCTCGCGCACAAGGCGATCGGCTACGGCATGGCGGGCGAGCGCGTGGACGGGAACGACGCCATCGCCCTCCTCGCCGTCCTCGACCGCGCCGTGCGCCTCGCCCGCTCCGGCTCGGGCCCGCTGCTCGTCGAGGCCCACACCTACCGCATGCAGGCGCACACGAACGCCGACGACGCGACCCGCTACCGCGCGGACGCCGAGGTGCAGGCCTGGGCCGCCAAGGACCCGCTCGTGCGGATGCGCGAGTACCTGCGCGGCGAGGGCGTGCTCACGGACGACGTCGAGGCCTCCTTCGCGGCCGACGCCGAGGAGGTTGCCCGCCGGCTCCGCGAGGGCCTCGGCGAGGACGCCGCCGTCGATCCCGCCGACCTCTTCCGGTTCGTCTTCACCGAGCCGACGCCCCAGCTGCGCGAGCAGGCCGCGCTCCTCGCAGAGGAGGTCGCTCGAGACGACATCTCCGCACGCGACGACATCCCCGGAAAGGAGCACTGATATGAGCACCGTCGCCGAGGCCGTCGCCGCGCGAGCCGCCGCCAGCGCGGGCCCCGAGCCCCTCACGTTCGCCAAGGCCCTCACCGCCGCCATGGCCGACTCCCTCCGCGCCGACGATTCCGTCGTCGTCTTCGGCGAGGACATCGGCACCCTCGGGGGCGTCTTCCGGATCACGGACGGGCTGCAGGAGGAGTTCGGCGAGCAGCGCGTCTTCGACACCCCGCTCGCCGAGTCGGGGATCGTCGGCATGGCGGTCGGCATGGCCATGAACGGCCTGCGCCCCGTGCTCGAGCTGCAGTTCGACGCGTTCGCGTACCCCGCGTTCCAGCAGATCCTGAGCCACGTCGCCAAGATGCACAACCGCACGCGCGGCAAGGTCCGCCTGCCCATGGTGCTGCGGGTGCCGTACGCGGGCGGGATCGGCGGCGTCGAGCACCACTGCGACTCCTCCGAGGCCTACTATGCCCACACGCCCGGGCTCAAGGTCTGCACGCCCGCGACCGTCGCCGACGCCTACCGGATGCTCCGCGAGGCCATCGCGAGCGACGACCCGGTCGTGTTCCTCGAGCCCAAGAAGCTGTACTGGACCAAGGACCTCGTGGACCTCGAGGCGCTGCGGGCCGAGTTCGACGCCAAGCCCGCGAGCAGCGAGGGGCGCGCCGTCGTCGCCCGCCCCGGCACCGACGCGACGCTCATCGCCTACGGCCCCACGGTGGGCACCGCGCTCGCGGCCGCCGAGGCCGCCGCGGCGGAGGGCCGCTCGGTCGAGGTCGTCGACGTGCGCTCGATCGTGCCGTTCGACGACGAGACCGTCACCGCGTCCGTGCGCAAGACCGGCCGCGCCGTCGTCGTCGCCGAGGCGGCGGGCTTCGCGTCCGTGGCGTCGGAGATCGTCGCTCGGGTCCAGGAGCGCTGCTTCCACTCGCTCGCCGCGCCCGTGCGCCGCGTGACCGGCTTCGACATCCCGTACCCGCCGCCCAAGCTCGAGCACTGGCACCTGCCCAGCGTCGACCGCATCCTCGACGCCCTCGACGACCTTCAGTGGGAGGACTGATGACTGCGTCCAACCAGACTGCGAAGACGGCTGCGACGACTCGCACCTTCGCCCTGCCCGACCTCGGGGAGGGCCTGACCGAGGCCGAGCTCGTGCGCTGGCTCGTCGCCGTGGGCGACGCCGTCGCCGTGGACCAGCCGATCGCCGAGGTCGAGACCGCCAAGGCCGTGGTCGAGGTGCCCTCGCCGTACGGCGGGACTGTGGCCCGGCTGCACGGCGAGCCGGGCGAGACCATCGACGTCGGGGCCCCGCTCATCACGGTCGCCCAGCCCGCCGAGATGGGGGCTCGTGACGCCGAGATGGGGGCTCCGGCCGCCGAGATGGGGGCTCGTGCCGCCGAGATGGGGGCCCGTGCCGCCGAGATGGGGGCTGCCTACCGATCCGAGGAACGCGCGGGCTCACGCACACCGGAGGAGTCCAAAGGCTCGGGCAACGTGCTCATCGGCTACGGCACGCCTGGCGGGGCGAGCGGCAGCCGCACCCGGCGGCGCAGGGGGGCCACGCCGTCGTCCGCGGCTGTGCCTGGGGTACCGTCCGGGCGGCAGGCGCGCACGACGGCGCCGGGCCGGGCCGTGCGGGTCGTCTCGCCGATCGTCCGTCGGCTCGCCCGGGACCTCGGCGTCTCGCTCGCGGGGGTCACGGGCACCGGGCCCGACGGGCTCATCATGCGGCGCGACGTCGAGTCTGCCCCCACGTCGAGCGCACAGGCCCCCATTTCGGTGGCACAGACCCCCACTTCGGCGTCGCAAGCCCCCATTTCGGCGGTCCAGACCCCCATTTCGGCGGCACAGGCCCCCATTTCGGCGGCGGTGGATGCCCGGACGGGGCTGCCCGTTGCGTCCCGGACCCCGGTCAGGGGCGTCCGGAAGGCGGTCGCCCAGGCCATGGTCCGCTCGCGCACCGAGATCCCCGAGGCCACGGTGTGGGTCGACGCCGACGCGACGGCCCTCGTCGGGCTCCGCGCGGACCTCAAGCGCCGCGACCCGCACGGGACGCCGAGCCTGCTCGCGTTCATCGCCCGCTTCGTCCTCGCGGGCCTCGCGAAGTACCCCGAGCTCAACACGCGCCTCGAGGGGGCGGCCGACGGCGAGGCCCAGGAGATCGTCGCGTTCGACGGCGTGAACCTCGGCTTCGCGGCACAGACGGACCGCGGGCTCGTGGTGCCGGCCATCCGCGCCGCCCACTCCCTCAGCGCGCGCGGCCTCGACGCCGAGATCCGGCGCCTCACGGCCCTGGTCCGCGAGGGAAAGGCCTCGCCGGCGGACCTCACCGGCGGGACGTTCACGCTCAACAACTACGGCGTGTTCGGGGTCGACGGAAGCGCCGCGATCATCAACCACCCCGAGGCGGCGATCCTCGGCGTCGGGCGCATCGTGGACCGCCCTTGGGCCGTCGACGGCCAGCTCGCGGTGCGCAAGGTCGTGCAGCTGACCCTCACCTTCGACCACCGCGTGTGCGACGGCGGGACCGCCGCCGGCTTCCTGCGCTACGTCGCCGACGCGGTCGAGCAGCCGGGCAACGTCCTCGCCGATCTCTAAGAGGACAGTCGCATGGCAGAATCGGGGAACCGGAATCTGGCAGCAGGCCCGGCGTAGGGCCCGAGGAAGGACGGCAGCACATGGCCGCATGGCGGGAGCTCGGCGGGGACACCTATGTCCTCGCGATCGGGCCGCTCAGGCTCAACATCGGACTCGTCGTGGGGACGGAGCGGGCGCTCGTCGTTGACACCGGCCACGGCCCACGCCAGGGCGCCGAGATCCTCGCCGCGGTGCGGGAGAAGACCGACCTCCCGCTCGTCGTCGTCAACACGCACGCGCACTACGACCACTACTTCGGCAACGCCGTGTTCGCGGCCGACGGTGTGACGGAGTTCTACGCGCACGAGAACGCCGCCGCGGCCATCACCGAGCTGGGCGAGGCCGAGCGTCCCGCGGTCGCCGAGGCCGAGCCGGAGATGGCCGTGGGCTCGGGCGAGAACACCCAGATCGTGGTCCCGACGGCGATCGTGCGCGAGCAGCCCGTCCTCGTGGACCTCGGCGGCCACTCCGTGACGCTCTTCTACCTCGGCCGCGGCCACACGGACGGCGACCTCCTCGTCGGGACCGGGACGACGCTGTTCAGTGGCGACCTCCTCGAGGAGGGCGGATACCCCGAGTTCGGCGACTCGTATCCCGAGGAGTGGGCCGACGTCCTGCGCCACATCTCCGCGCTCCGGCACCGGTACGAGAATCTCGTGCCGGGACATGGAAGCCTGTGCAGCGATGCGTTCGTGCGCACGATGGCGGATACGATGGCGACGGCAGTGCGCTCGGCACGGCAGGCAACCCGGGAGACGCCGGAGGACGCCACGAAGGCGATCCCGATCCTCCCCTACGGGCCGGAGCAGTCTCGGCTGTTCATCCACCGGCTCAAGGCCAGCTCCGTGCGCTAGCACACTGCCGCGAACCACGGCGGACGAGGGGAAGCATCAATGACGGAGCAGGGCGGCAACCATGTGCCCATGACGAGGCGCGAGGCGCGCCGGCTCGAGACCGGGAAGTTCCCGCAGGTGCTCCCTGGGCCTGCCGATCCCGAGCAGGCCGAACCAGAGCAGGCCGAGGAGCCGGCGCTCGCCGACACGGCAGTGGTGGCCGAACCGGCGCCGGCCCTCGAGGCGCCGGCCGTCGAGGCGCCGGCCGTTGAGGCGCCGGCCGTTGAGGCGTCCGCGGCTGAGCCGTTCGGGAGCGCCCCGCAGTGGTCCGGCCCCGCGCCTGAGCCTGAGCGGCCGGAGGCAGAGCAGCCGGCGGCGCAGGAGTCCGCGCCCGAACAGCCCGAGCCCGAGGCAGAGCAGCCAGAGCCCGAGGCAGAGCAGCCGGCGGCGCAGGAGTCCGCGCCCGAACAGCCCGAGCCGACCGCAGAAGCCACCCCCGCGCCGCGGCGGGCAGGCTTCGTCCGCTCCGCCCCGGTGGTACCGCCGCGGGGCTGGCGCGGGTTCATCTACCGGCTCACGGGCGGGGCCGTGAACCTCGGCCCGAACGCCGAGCAGCGCTACGAGCAGGAGCTTGCCGAGCAGATAGGCCGCCGCCTCGACGGGAGCTGGAACACCGCGTTCCTGTCCCTCAAGGGCGGGATCGGGAAGACGTCCACGACCGTCGGTGTCGGCCTCACGCTCGCCGAGCTGCGCCCCGACCCGCCCTGCGCGATCGACGCCAACCCGGATGCGGGGGACCTTGTGGAGCGCGCCCTCGGCGACGGCGCCTACGAATCGGAGCGCCAGCACTCGATCACGGCGCTCCTGCGCGACTGCGACTCGGTGAGCTCGCGCTCCGAGCTCGGGGCGTACCTGCACCAGGCCGGAGGCCTCCACCTGCTCGCGGGCGAGCAGGACCCGGAACTCTCGGACTCGCTCACTGCGGACGAGTATCGCCGGGTGCACCGGCTCGTGTCGCGCTACTTCGGCGTGACGCTCACCGACTGCGGCACGGGCGTGACCCACCCGGCCATGCAGGGCATCCTCCAGGACGCGGACAGCATCGTCGTGGTCGCGGGCTACGCCGTGAGCGGCGCCAAGCGCGCGCGGGACACGCTCCACTGGCTCGCCGCCCACGGATACGAGCGCCTTGCAAAGAGCGCCGTCGTCGTCGTGACCGACAAGGACGGCGTCTCGGGCCGCGTGGACAAGGAGACGATCGAGGACACGCTCGCGGGCCTGTGCAAGGCGCTCATCACCGTCCCGCACGACAAGTCGATGGCGGACGGAGACCTCGTCTCCCTCGCGACCCTCAGGCCGGACACCCGGAACGCCTACCGGGAGATCGCCGCGGCCATCGTCTCTAGCTACGAGCGCTGACCGCCACTCCTCCTAGCAGGCACAACGTGGGCCCGGCGCCTGCCCCCACAGGCGTCGGGCCCGAACAGCCGCCCGGCGCCGCGGCTGCCCCCAATAGCAGCCGCGACGCCGGCACTCCGAAGGAACCCGCGCGAGCGTGCGGCATTTCTCCAGTGACTGTAGTTATGAAGCATAGCGAGGCCCTCGCCGAGAAGGCAATGGGGACCCCTCCCCGCCCCTAGAGTGGGACCGTGGCTCAGGACGGCAGACCCTTCTCGCTCTGGTCCATCGCCGTCCCCGCCTTCGGTCCCTCGGTCCTGTTCTGCCTCGGCGAGGGCGCGGTCCTGCCCATCGTCGCGCTGTCCGCCCGTGAGCTCGGCGCCTCGGTCGCGGCCGCGGCGCTGACGGTCACGCTCATCGGCCTCGGCTCGCTCGTCTTCAACCTCCCGGCCTCGGCCATCACGCTGCGCTTCGGCGAGCGCTGGGCGATCGTCGGCGCGCAGCTCGCGGGAGCCGCGGCGCTCGCCCTCGCCGCGCTCGCGGGGGAGCTGTGGCAGCTCGTGCCCGCGCTTCTCGCGCTCGGGATGGCCGCGAGCGTGACCGGCCTGGCCCGGCAGAAGTACCTCACCGAGGCCGTCCCGCCGGACTTGCGCGCCCGTGCCCTCTCCACGCTCGGCGGCGTGACCCGGATCGGGATCTTCGCCGGCCCGTTCCTCGGGGCGGCGGCCATGCAGGCGTGGGGCCTGCGCGGCGCGTTCTGGCTCGGCGCCGTGGTCTTCGTGGGCGCGGCCGCCGTCGCGCTGCGCATCCCGGATCTCCCGGATCCCACAGCGCACGACGGCGGCTCTCCCCGCGCGCCCGAACCGCGCCTCGCCGCCGTGGCAGCCGGCCACTGGCGCGTGCTCGGAAGCGTCGGAGCCGGCGTCCTCCTCGTCGCCGCTGTGCGGCAGTCGCGGCAGGTCGTCATCCCGCTGTGGGCCGAGCACCTGGGCCTCGACGCCCCCACGGCCGCACTCGTCTACGGGATCGCCGGGGGAGTGGACCTCGCCCTGTTCTACCCCGGCGGGCGGCTCATGGACCTCCGGGGCCGGCTGGCCGTCGCCGTCCCCTCGATGACCGTCATGGGCCTCGCGCTCGCGGTCATGCCCCTCACGGCCTCCTTCTGGCCCTTCCTCATCGTCGCGTGTGCGCTCGGGCTCGGCAACGGGATCGGCTCCGGGATGGTCATGACCCTCGGTGCGGACTTCTCCCCGAGCCCGGGACGGGCCCAGTTCCTGGGGCTCTGGCGCCTCATGGCGGACCTCGGCAGCACCGGCGGGCCGCTGCTGCTCTCGGCGGTCACGGCGGCCACGGCGCTCGGCGCGGGGGTGGCCGCGACGGGCGGTCTCGGCCTGCTCGCGGCGGTGGTGCTCGCGTGGTCCGTGCCGCGGGCTAGCGGCGCCGCGCGGCGCCCGCGAACAGCCAGGCCGCTCCGACGCCGAGGAGGTACCCCGTGATGACGATGAGCGCGCAGCCGGCCCAGAAGTAGTTGGTGGTGCTCGCCTCCTGCCCGGCGAGCGGGGCGATGCGCACGAGGGCCACGGCGGCGCCTGCGGCCGCGACCATCCCGCCGACCACGGGGAGCGCGAGCCACGCGTGCGAGGACGCCCAGTGCGCCCCCGGGCCGTCCCACGCGTTCCACCGCCAGCCCACGCGCATCACGAGCCACCCCGCCGGGGCCATGAACGCCGCGACGACGAGGAACGCGGCGACCACGTCGGCGGGCCGGTGCCACTGGTTCACGAGCGTCGAGGCCCCCGAGGCGACCGCGAAGGTGCTGCCCACGAACGCGAGGAAGGGGCGCCATCGGGGCGAGGCGACGAGGAACACGGCGGCCGCCGCGGAGGCCGCGAGCGTCGTGTGGCCGGACGGCAGCGAGTTCTCGGTGAGCGTCTCGACCCCGCGGAAGGGCCGGGTGAGGAGGTCCGCCTTGAGCACCTGGGTCGTGATGTTGGCCCCGGCAGCCGCCGCGACGGCGACGAGCGCGGCGAACCAGCGGCCCCGGAAGATCGCGGCATAGCCGAGCGCCACCGCGGCCGCCACGACAGAGAGGGCGGGCATCATGTCCAGGAAGCGCAGCGTGGCCTTCCCGGCCGCGCCGTACAGGGCGACGGACTCCACGAGCGCGGACTCGTCGATGTACTGGCCCGTGGTCGTGCGCACGAAGAAGAGGTAGGTCGCCAGGAGCCCGACCGTGGCGGTGAGCGAGGCGAGGAGGAACGGTCCCGGCCCGGCGGTCCGCATCTCCGAGATCCCGGGCCCGCCAGCCTCCGGCTCGGGCCGTCCCGGCCCCCGGGGAAGCGGGCGCGCGGCGCCGCCCCGGCGGCCTGGCGGATCCAGGGCTAGGCGACGAGCGGTGGGAGCAGCCATGCCTTCCAGCGTCCCACACCGGTCTGGGAGCTGCCTTGGGATTCTCTGATGGGCGCCGTCCTCGGGAACACTTGACACGTGTTAGGAGTCACATCTACGATTCCTAACACGTGTTAGGTGCGGCCTCGAGCCGTTCAACCCTTCGAAGGAGAGTCATGGGCGACTCCATCCGGCTGCGGGACATCTCGCGGCGAACCGCCCTCGGTGCCCTCGGTGTAGGAATCCTCGGGGCGACGGCGGCCTCGTGGCCCCGCCTCACCGCAACGGACATCCCCGGCCGCAACGACGGAAGCCTGAGCATCGCGATCCTCGGCACCGCGGCCGACGCGGCGGCCAGGCAGAAGGCGGTGGACGCGTTCCGGCGCCTCCACCCCGAGATCAAGGTCCGCGTCCAGGCCATCCAGGCGGTGGACTGGAAGGACTTCTTCAGCAAGATCCTGACCATGGTCGCCGCCGGCAACCCGCCCGACGTCGTCTACGTCGCCACGGAGGGGGCGCAGCTCTTCGCCGAGAAGCTCGCCCAGCCCCTCGACGAGTTCGTCCGCCGCGACGCGAACGTCATGGCCGAGTACTTCGCCGACGTCCACCCGAGCCTCGTCGAGGCGTTCATGTACCGCGGCAGCCTGTACCAGCTGCCCATGGACTGGAACGCGGCCAACATGTACTACAACACCTCGGTCTTCTCGGCCTCGGGCCTCGCCCGCCCGGCCGACGACTGGACGCACCTCGACTTCCGCGCAGCGCTTGCCGCCATGCGCCGGGCGAACCCGGACGGCTTCACCCCGTACTACTGGACGAACCGGCTCTTCGGCGGCGTCGTCCCATGGCTCTACGCCAACGGCACCTCGTTCCTGTCCGAGGAGCGCGCCGCGGGCGGCGACTGGCTCTGGGACCGCTTCTACCCGAGCGATCCCTCGCGGGCGTCCCGCTCCGGCGGCTACCTCTGGGAGGGGCCCAACGCCGACGACCCGCGCGTCGTCGAGGCCTTCGACTTCCTCCGCGGCCTCGTCAAGGACGGCCTCGGCGTCCGCCCCGAGGAGGGCGGCGGCAACTCGCTCGTCGGGCTCTTCGCCTCGGGCCGGATCGGCACGACGCCGGCCGGCGGCTACTGGGTCCAGGGCCTCGCCGAGGCCGGCATGGGGCCGGACGCGTTCGACGTCGCGTTCTTCCCGCGCTGGGCGAGCGGGCCGGCGTCGGCCGCGCAGCGTCACCAGTTCGGCACCGCGGGCTACGCGATCATGAAGACCGCGAAGGACAAGGACGCCGCGTGGGAGTGGGTCAAGTTCAGCGCCTCGCGCGAGGCCATGGAGCTCCTCTTCGCCACGCCCTCCACCACCCCGGCCCGCCGGTCGATGGTCAACGAGGCCCTCTACTCGGGCAAGGGCCCGGCGCACTGGAAGGTCTTCTACGACACCCTCGACCGGTTCCCCGCGACGGGCCCCATCCCCGCGCCGCCGCAGCAGGCCGCCGTCGAAACCGCCCTCATCAAGAACGTCTCGCTCGCCGTGAGCGGGGACGAGCGGCAGCTCAAGAGCGCGCTCGCCTCGCTCCAGGGCGATCTCGAGCTGGCCCTCAGGAGGACCCCATGAGCACCACGGCAGCCCCCGAGAAGGGCACTCCTCGCCTGAGCGAGAACGGACGACGGCGCCAGCCGCCCCCCGCTGGCACGGCACCGTCCGCGGCCCGCGGCTCGCGGGCCATGGCCTGGCTGTTCCTCGCCCCGACGATCGTCGGGATGGGCGTGTTCACCCTCGTCCCCATCGTCGCCTCCATCCTCCTGGCCTTCTTCCGCTGGGACATCCTCAGTGCGCCGCAGTTCGCCGGGCTCGCCAACTTCACCGAGATCACCTCCGACCCCACCGTGCGGGTCGCCTTCGGCAACACGATCGGCTTCGTGGTCGTCGCCGTCGTGCTCCAGCTCGGCGTCGCGCTCGGGCTCGCCGTCCTCGTCCAGGAGCGCCTGCCGAACTGGCTGCGCGTGTTCTTCCGGTCGGCGTTCTTCTTCCCGCTCATCCTTTCCGCGGCGAGCGTCTCGATCTTCATGAAGTACCTCTTCAACGAGCAGTTCGGCGTGGTCAACTGGCTCCTCGGCACGGTCGGCGTGCCGGCCGTCCCGTGGCTCACGACGCCGGTCGGGTCGGCATGCGTCGTCGTGCTCGTCTACGTGTGGCAGAACTTCGGCTTCTCGTTCCTGCTGTTCCTCGGGGCACTCTCCTCGATCCCGCAGGAGACCTACGAGGCCGCCTCGATCGACGGCGCCACCGGCTGGCGCAAGCACCGCCACGTGACCCTGCCGCTCATCAGCCCCACGACCCTCGTGGCCTCCGTCATGGCGATCATCAACGCCCTTCAGGTCTTCGACCAGCCCTACGTCCTCACCCGCGGCGGCCCCGGAGACTCGACCCGCACCGCCGTCATGGTGATCTTCGAGACCGCGTTCCAGCGCCTCGAATTCGGCAAGGCCTCCGCCATCGGCGTGGTCCTCATGCTCCTCATCATGGCCGTGACGGCCCTCCAGTTCCGGCTCAGCAAGCGCTTCGTCTTCTACCAGTGAGGCCCGACATGACCACCACCGCCTCTCCCGCCCCCTCGAACCGGGGCGCCCGCCCGGGAACCCGCGCCCATCGCGACCGCAGCCCGGACGCCCCGGCGCGCCGCCGCCGTCGTCCGCTCGACTGGTCCCTCGCCGGCCGCGTCGCCGTCCTCGTCGTCGCGGCGGCCCTCACGCTCGGGCCCGTGCTCTGGACTCTCTCCACGTCGCTGCGCCCGCCGGCCGACTCGCTCAGGCTGCCGCCGTCGTTCCTGCCGCTGAACCCGGACGTCACCTCCTACGCGCAGGTGTTCAAGCAGGTCGACATGGCCCTGCTCGTGCTCAACAGCGCGCTCGTCACCGGGCTCATCGCCGTGGGCCAGATGGTCTCCGCCGCGCTCGCGGGGTACGCGTTCGCGTTCCTGAGGTTCCGCGGCAAGGGCGCCCTGTTCTCGCTCGTGCTCGCGACCATGATGGTCCCCGTCCAGGTCACGATCGTGCCGGTGTTCATGCTCATCCGCGGCATGGGCCTCTCCGACACCCTCCTGGCGCTCATCCTCCCGGCGATCCCCACGGCCTTCGGGACGTTCCTCATGCGCCAGTACTTCCTCGGCCTGCCCGCCGAGCTGGCCGAGGCCGCCGCGATCGACGGCGCCTCCCCGTTCCGCATCTTCCGCTCGGTCTACGCGCCGCTGGCCATGCCGGGGCTCGCGATCGTGGGCATCCTCGCGTTCAACTTCCACTGGAACGAGTTCTTCCGGCCGCTCATCCTGACCATCTCCGAGCAGAACTTCACGCTGCCCCTCGGCCTCGTCTCCCTCCAGGGGAACATGGGCACCGGGAGCATCTCCGTGGTCCTCGCCGGCGTCGTCCTGTCCATGATCCCCGCCCTGGTCGTCTTCCTCGTCGGCCAGCGGACCCTCCGCGACGGCCTCACGGCCGGCGCGGGCAAGTAGAAGGCAGCTGCCCATGACGTCACACACCGCACCCGCCGCTGGCCCTGCCGCTGGCCCCGCCGCAGGCGCGCCCACGGGCGACCACCCCGACCGCTCCTTCCCCCGCCTGCACCCGCGCCCCGCCCGGGGCTGGGTCAACGACCCGAATGGCATCGTGTTCGCCGACGGGCGCTGGCACGTCTTCTTCCAGTACAACCCCGCCTCCGCCCGGCACCACCGCATCCACTGGGGGCACGTGAGCTCCGCCGACCTCGTCTGCTGGGAGGCTCACTCCATCGCCCTGGCCCCGCAGGAGGGCGGGCCGGACGCCTACGGCTGCTGGACCGGCGTCGTGACCCTCGACGCCGGGACCCCCACCGCCGTGTACTCCGGCGTGGAGGACGGGTCCGGGCGCTCGCAGGTCACGCTGGCCCGCGGCTCGGCGGATCTGGGGGAGTGGACGCAGGAGGGCGTCGTCGCCGCCGGGATGCCGGACGATCCGCGCGTCGTCGCCGTCCGGGACCCATTCCTCTTCGAGTTCGCCGGGCGGCGCTGGGCCATCCAGGGCGCGGGGCTCGACACCGGGCAGGCCGCCCTGCTCCTCTACGGCGCCGACGACCTCGCGGCCTGGGAGTACCACGGCATCTGGCTCACGTCCGAGGAACCCGTGGCAGCCGGGCTGCCCGCCGCGAACGTCTGGGAGTGCCCGCAGCTCGTGCGGTCGGGCGACGCGTGGGTGGCCGTGGTCTCGCTCTGGCGCGACCACGAGCTCACGGGCGTGGGGCATTTGGTCGGGTCCCTGGCGCTCGACGAGGCGACCGGCCTGCCCGTCTTCTCCCCCCGGGCGCACGGCATCACCGATCTGGGCGGCTCCTTCTACGCACCCCAGGCGGTCCAGGCCGGGGACCGGGTGCTCGTGTGGGGCTGGGCCAAGGAGGTGGCCCCGCCCGGGGTCCGCGGGCGGACGGAGCAGGACTGCGACGCCGCCGGCTGGTCAGGGCTCCTGACCTTCCCGCGCGAGCTGCGGGTGCGCGACGACCTCGAAGGCACAGTCGAGCTCGCTCCGGCACGCGAGCTGGCGGCGCTGCGGGCGGACGAGCTGCCCGGGCCGCCAGCGCCGGCGCACGACGGCGCCGCTCGCCTCGCGCTGCCCGACCAGGCCGAGGCGGTGCTCACCGGCACCGGCGCGGTGCGCCTCATGCTGGCCGGTGCGACGGTGTGGAGCGGCGAGGTGGCCGAGGGGGAGGAGCTGCGCGTGCTCGTGGACGCCTCGCTCATCGAGGTGTACCGCAGCGGCGGCGCGGCGACGACCCTGCGGGCCTACCCCGAGGGGGCGGAGGAGTACGGCCTCGAGCTCGGCGCGGGCGTCAAGGCCAAGGCCTGGCGCCTGGCCGTCCCCGCCTGATCCCCTCGCGGCCTTCCCGGGGCAGCGGGGGAGCGTCAGGCGGGGCGGTCATTCCGGAGCGCCGGGGCGGTCAGGCCGGGGCGGTCAGGCCGGGGCGGGGCCCGTGGACTCGCGCGGGACCAGCCGGCAGGGGATGAGGAACGGCTCGCCCGCCGGCCGCTGCGCACGGCCAGGGCCGCCGCCGTCGAGCACCCCGAGCACCGCGCGCATGGCCTCCTCGCCGATGCGCCGCAGCGGCAACTGCACGGTGCTCAGCGGCGGGATCATGAGGGCGGCGACGCGCCGCTCGTCGTCGTAGCCCATGATCGAGACGTCGCGCGGCACGTCGAGGCCGAGGCGGGCGGCGGCGAGGACCATGCCCACCGCGGCGCGGTCGTTGCCCGCGAGCAGCGCGGTGGGACGCTCCGACGCGGGCGCGGAGAGGAGGGCCGTGGACGCGGCGTGGCCGGGGGCGATGTCGAAGCCCGCCTCGAGCACCCAGTCCTCGCGCACCGGGAGGCCGGCCTCGGCCATGGCGGCGCGGAAGCCCGCCTCCCGCAGAGCGACTGCGGGGGAGGAGTACTCGCCCCCGAGGAAGGCGATCCGCCGGTGGCCCAGCGCGATGAGGTGGGCGGCGGCGTCGCGCCCCCCGGCCACCTCGTCGGGCTGGACCGACGTCAGGGCCCCCGCCCCGGGGGGCGAGTCCGGCGAGGCGTAGCAGTTGGCGAGCGCGGCGGGCAGGGTCAGCATGCCCTGGGGGACGTGCAGTTCGTGGAGGCCCACGGTGACGTAGATGAGCCCGTCGACCCGGCGGTCCAGGAGGGTCCTCACCGCGTCGAGGTCCCGCTCCGCGTCCTGCTCGGTGTCCGTTGCCAGCGTGACGAAGCCCCGGCTGCGGGCGAGGGCATCCGCGCCGGCGATGATCTCCCCGTCGAACGGGCTCGTGACGGCCGCGTCCGAGACGAGCCCGATGACGCGCGTGCGCTGGTCGCGGAGGCTGCGGGCGATCGCGTTGGGGGTGTAGTTCAGCTCGGCTGCCGCCGCGAGGATCCGCTGCTGGGAGTCCTTGGCCACGTTGCCTTCCCCGCGTCCGTTGAGCACGAGGGAGACGGCGCTGCGGGACACGCCGGCGCGGCGCGCGACGTCGAGGGCTGTGGCCTTGCGGGTCATGGCCGCAGTGTACCTGACACGTGTGCGGTCGCCGAGCTGCTCGGCCCACCGCCGCCTCACAGGAGGCTCGGCTAGGGTCGGGGGCGTGGAACAGGCATGGGAGCAGTGGTGGGACGCCTTCGTCTCGGGGTTCGCGCGGACGGTCCCGCCGTCCGTCGGGACGCTCGAGCTGGCCCTCGTCCTGGCGGGCGCCGCGGCCGTGTGCCTCATCCCGGCCCTGTGGCGGCTCTTCGGCCGCTTCGTGACGATCGTGCACGAGCTCGGGCACGCGCTCGCGGGGATCGCGACGGGCATGCGGATCACCGGGATCACGCTGCGCATGGACCAGGGAGGCGTGACCCGCGGCGTCGGCAAGGGCCGCTCGGTCTGGTTCGGCTTCTGGGGCTACCCGGCCCCCGCGCTCGCGGGGCTGGGCCTCGTGTGGGCCGCCTCGGCCGGCTGGGGCCGCGCGTCCCTCTCCGGCGCCGTGCTCGTGCTCGTCGTCGCGCTCGTGCTCATCCGCAACGCCCAGGGCGTGCTCATCCTCTCCGGGACCATCCTCGCGGCGGGCGCGATGGTCGTCCTCGTGCCGCCCGAGGCCCAGGCGCACGTCGCGCTCGCGGGCGGCCTCGGCCTCCTGCTCGGCGCCGCGCGCGACTGGTGGAACCTCGTCTCGGTCCACACCGGGCGTCGCCGCGAGCTCGCGAGCTCGGATGCCTTCATCCTCGCCCAGCGCACGGGCGTCCCCGCCGTCGTGTGGCTCGCGGCCTTCGCCGCCATGATCGGCGGCTGCGGGGCGGCCGCCTGGACCATTCTGGCCTGAGCCCGGCCCGGGAGGGCCCGGCAGCCGCGCCAGATGCCTAGAGTGGCAGCATGAGCGAGCCAGCCCCCCGCCTGCCCGACCTCACCGAGCTCATGGCGCGCGCCGCCGTCGTCCGCGTGCCCCTGCGGGTGCGGTTCCGCGGCGTGACGGAGCGCGAAGCCCTCCTGCTCGAGGGCCCCGCCGGGTGGGGCGAGTTCGCGCCCTTCCTCGAGTACGGCGACGCCGAGTCGGCGCGCTGGCTCGCGAGCGCCGTCGAGGCCGCGTGGGAGGGCTTCCCGGAGGCCGTGCGCTCGCGTGTTCCCGTCAATGCGACGGTGCCTGCCGTGCCGGCCGCGCGCGTGCGCGAGGTCCTGGCGGCCTTCGGCCCCGTCGAGGCCGTCAAGGTCAAGGTCGCCGAGGAGGGCCAGTCCCTCGCGGACGACCTTGGCCGCGTCGCCGCCGTGCGGGAGGCACTGCCCGAGGCTGCGCTGCGCGTGGACGCGAACGGCGGCTGGAGCGTGGCCGAGGCCGTCGAGGCCCTGGGGCAGCTCGAGCCGTTCGGGCTCGAGTACGCCGAGCAGCCCGTGGCCGGCATCAACGGCCTCGCCGAGGTCCGGGCGCTGCTCGCCGAGCGCGGCACGCCCGTGCGCATCGCCGCCGACGAGTCGGTGCGCAAGGCCGAGGACCCGCTCCGCGTCGCCCGCGCCGGCGCCGCAGACCTCATCGTCGTCAAGGCCGCGCCCCTCGGGGGAGTGCGGCGCGCGCTGCGGATCGTCCGCGAGGCCGGGCTGCCCGCCGTCGTGAGCTCCGCCCTCGACACGTCGGTGGGCCTCGCCGCCGGCGCGGCGCTCGCGGCGGCGCTGCCGGAGCTGCCGCACGCCTGTGGGCTCGGCACGGGGGCGCTGCTCGCGGCCGACGTCGTGGGGTCGCCGCTCGTGCCCGACGCCGGGTTCCTGCCGGCGGGCGCCGCGCTCGCGGAGCGGTCGAGGCCGGACCCGGGGCTCCTCGCGGAATGGGCGGCGCCCGCGGAGCGGCGGCGCTGGTGGCTCGAGCGCCTGGGCCGGTGCCACGCGGTGCTCGCGGCGGGACAGTAGCGCTCGGCCTGCCGTGCGGCAAGGGGGCGGCGGAAGAGAGAGTTTGCCGTCGGTTAACCTGCGGGTGGAACCGGATTCGCCTGGGGCTGGTTCTGTGGGGCCGTTCGTGCCCAACCCTTCCGGAGGAACCCATGCCTGCTGAGAACCAGCGCACCCTGCTCGGCCTGCCCATGCTCGGCCACGTCCGCGGCAAGCGCAGCGCCGTGACGTGCGCGCTCAAGTGCGACAACGCGTGCGCCGGCGAGGTGTGCAACACCTCGCAGAACAACTACTTCCGCGACATCGTCGAGGGCCAGATCTCGCGCCGTTCGGCCCTGGGCCTCGGCCTCGCCGGCGCGCTGACCCTCGCGCTCACGGGCACGGGCACTGGCCGGGCCGAGGCCGCCGGGCTCTCGCAGGCCGTGAAGACCGCGGAGCCGACCAAGCTGGACTTCACACCGATCTCCCCCGTGAACTACCTCGCCGACGAGTTCACGGTCCCGGCCGGGTATGCCTGGAAGCCGATCATCCGCTGGGGCGACCCGCTCTTCCACGACGCCCCCGCGTTCGACGCCGCGAACCAGACGCCCGAGGCCCAGGCCCGCCAGTTCGGCTACAACAACGACTACTCGGACATCATCGAGCTCGCCGGCAGCAAGGGCCGCAACGCGGTGCTGTTCGCGAACCACGAGTACACCAACGAGAACATCATGTTCTCCGACGCCGAGATCGCCGCCGACCCGGAGCGCGTCCGTGCGGTGTCCCGCGCAGCGCACGGACTGAGCGTCGTCGAGCTCGAGCGCAAGAACACCACCGAGGCCTGGTCGTACGTCAAGGGCGCCCCGCGCAACCGCCGCTACCTCCTCGACACGCCGTACGAGGTCACCGGCCCGGCCGCCGGTTCCGACCTGCTCAAGACCAAGGACGATCCGACGGGCCGCCGCATCCTCGGCACGCTCGGCAACTGCGCCGGCGGCACGACGCCGTGGGGCACGGTCCTCTCGGGCGAGGAGAACTTCCAGGGCTACTTCCGCGCGCCCGGGACCTCCGCAGGGGACAAGCGGTACGGCCTGAAGGACAGCGCGACCACGCGCAAGTGGGAGCTCGACGACCCCCGCTTCGACACCCGCAACCCCGGCTACGAGAACGAGGCCAACCGCTTCGGCTGGATCGTCGAGATCGACCCGCTCGACCCGACGTCGACCCCCAAGAAGCACACGATGCTCGGCCGCCTCAAGCACGAGGGCGCGAACGTCCACATCGCCGCCAACGGCAAGGTCGTGGCCTACACGGGCGACGACGAGCGCTTCGACTACCTGTACAAGTTCGTCTCCCGCGACACGTACCGCCCGGGCGCCACGGCCGCGGACAGGGAGCACAACAAGACGCTGCTCTCCAACGGCAGCCTCTACGTCGCCAGGTTCGAGGGCGACTCGCCGGAGGCCGAGATCGATGGCTCGGCCGCGCTTCCCTCGGACGGCGCGTTCGACGGCGTCGGCACGTGGCTCCCGCTCGTCGTCGACAACGAGTCTGTGGTCGAGGGCATGACGACCGAGCAGGTCCTCGTCTACACGCGCCTCGCCGCGGACGCCCAGGGCGCGACGAAGATGGACCGCCCTGAGGACGTCGAGCCCAATCCGCTCACGGGCAAGGTCTACGTCGCGTGCACGAACAATGACGACCGCGGCAAGGACGGCAAGGAAGGCCCCACCGGGGTCAACCCGCGCTCGCTCAACCGCGACGGCCACATCGTCGAGATCACCGAGGACGGCGGCGATCAGACGTCCACCACCTTCACGTGGAATCTCCTGCTCGTCGCGGGCGATCCGGCCCAGTTCGGGAACACCTACTTCGCGGGCTACCCCGTCGACCAGGTCTCGCCGATCTCGTGCCCGGACAACCTCGCGTTCGACTCCGTCGGCAACCTGTGGATCTCCACCGACGGCGCTCCGGGCAAGATCGGCTACAACGACGGCCTCTTCAAGGTCACCCTCGAGGGTCCCGAGCGCGGCAAGGTCGAGCAGTTCCTCTCCGTCCCGCGGGACGCGGAAACCTGCGGCCCGATCGTCCGCGACGCCGAGCGCCACGTCTTCGTCTCGGTCCAGCACCCAGGCGAGGAGGGCACCTACGCGGCGCCGAACTCGTACTTCCCGGACTACCTGCCCGCCGGCACCGCGGCGCGCCCGGGCCAGTTCGCCGGCCCGCGCCCGTCCGTCGTGCAGATCCTCCCGGCAGCGCACGCGAACTAGCCCAGACGGGCCGGCTGCGGTCCGGCCCCTGGCGGCCTGCCTAGGATGGGGGGCGTGAGCCCCCTCAGTTCCCTCGACGCCGCCCGCGAAGCAGTCTCCGGACTCCTCGCGGGCGGCGTCCGCTTCGTCGTCGTCAGCCCGGGCTCGCGCAGCGCCCCCCTCGCGTACGCGCTCGCCGAGGCCGAGGGGCGCGGCCTGCTCGAGCTCGCCGTGCGCATCGACGAGCGCGCGGCAGGCTTCACGGCGCTCGGCGCCGCCCTGTCCTCGGGGCGGCCGACGGCGGTCGCGACCACGAGCGGCACGGCCGTGGGGAACCTCCTGCCCGCCGTCATGGAGGCCAACCACGCCGGGGTCCCGCTCCTCGTCCTCTCCGCCGACCGGCCCGAGGAGCTGCACGGCACCGGGGCGAACCAGACGACCGAGCAGCTGGACATCTTCGGCGAGCACGTGCGGTTCGCGAGCTCCGTCGCCGCGGGCGAGCCGCCGTCGTCGGCCGTCAGCACGGCCCTCAACGCGGCCTCCGGGGTCCTCGAGGGCATCCCGGCGGGCCCCGTCCAGCTCAACCTGTGCTTCCGCGATCCGCTCGTGCCGGACGGCGAGTGGGAGCCGCCCAGCGGCGGGTCCGCCGGGCGCGATCCCCGGCCCTCGTTCGAGCGGCCCGTCGTCGCGGCGCACGGCGGGCTCCCGCCCCGCCGCACCGTGGTCCTCGCGGGCCACGGCTCCGGCCCGCTCGCCGAGGCCTTCGCCGCGGCGCACGGCCTGCCGCTGCTGGCCGAACCATCCTCGAACGCGCGCTACGGCAGCCACGCCGTCGGCCCGTACCGGCTCCTGCTCGACGGGCGCCCGGGGAACAGGATCGAGAGGGTCGTGCTGTTCGGCCGGCCCACCCTTTCCCGGCCGGTGACCGCCCTCCTCGCGCGGGACTCCGTCCAGACGGCCCTGTACCACCCCCGCACCGTCCCCTGGTTCACGGAGGGCCGCCGGCGGGAGCGGCTCGTGGCGGACCTCGACGAGCTCTCGCTCTTCGCGGGCCGGGGCGCCGAGGGGTGGCTCGACGCGTGGCTCTTCGCCGGGGCCGCGGCCCAGGAGGCGATCGACCGGGAGCTCGGGGCGCCGGGCGCGCCGCTGACCGGCCCGGGCCTGGCCCAGATCGTGTGGCGGCTGGCCCGGGGCCAGCTCATGCTCGGCTCCTCGAACGGGATCCGGGACGTGGACCTCGCGGCGGCCCCGGCCGCCGAGCCCACCGCGCGGGTCTACGCCAACCGTGGCCTCTCGGGCATCGACGGGACGGTCTCGACGGCGGCGGGGCTGTGGTTGGGCAACCGGACGCCGACCGACCTGTTCCTCGGAGACCTCACGTTCCTCCACGACGCCGGAGGCCTGCTCGTGGGGCTCGGCGAGGCCGAGCCGGACCTGCGCGTCATCGTGCTCAACGACGCCGGCGGGGCCATCTTCGGGCTCCTCGAGCACGGCAGCGTCGGCGGGGACCCGGCCACCCGCCCCGGTGCCGCGTCCGCCGTCGAGCGCCTCTTCGGCACGCCGCACCGTGCCGACCTGCGGGCCCTCGCGGCGGCCTACGGGGCGCGGCACCGGCTCGTGCGCACGCCCGCCGAGGCCGCCGAGGCCCTCGCCTCCCCCCGCGCCGGCGGACGCGAGGTCATCGAGGCCCGTGTCGACCGGACCGGGCTCCGCGGCCTCCATGGACGGATCCGGCAGGCTGTCGCGGCCGCGGTCGGGCACGGCGGCTGAGCGGCGGCTCGGACCGAGGGGGCTCAGATCGTGACGTTCAGGGCAGCCGTGTACCCGGCTGCCGCGCTGCCCGCCATGGTCGCGAGCTGGTACCGGGCGCCGTCGTCCCGGAAGACCGCGTCACGGCTGAGCGACATCCCGGGGAAGTTCTGTCGGCTCGCGGCGTAGGCCTCCGTGGCGTAGACGTCGTTGCACGCGGCCTCGGTCAGCGCGGCCTGGCTGACCTTGAGCACCCGCCCGGTCGAGTTGATGTTGCTGAGCGAGTCGAAGACCTCGAAGTGGATGTGCGGCCAGCGGCCGGGATAGGCGCCGGGGAAGATCGTGGTGAAGGTGACCTGTCCGTACGCGTCCGCCTCCTGGACGCCGCGGAGGAAGTTCTCGTCCTCGTGGCCGGCGTCGTACATCGAGTACCTGCCCTCCCTGTCGCAGTGCCACACGTAGACCGCGGCGCCCGTCAGGGGCACGCAGCCGTTCGAGTTGTCGAGGAGCGTGAGCGTGAGCGTCAGCGGGACGCCCTCGGCCCGGGTCGCGCTCCCGCCGCCGAAGCTGCCGGTGATGTCCCTGCGCACGATTCCGGACGCCTCGAGGGCATTGGGCCCATTCGTGCCGTCGCCGGGGAACGGCCCGGCCGTCTCGTCGGGGATCTCCACGCCGCACTCGGCGATCGCCCGGGTGACGGTCGGGCTCGGGGTCATCGTGGTGCCCGTTGCTGCAGTCGCGGACGACGGCGGCGAGGCGGCCGCCGCCGTCGTCGTCGCCGTCGTGCCCTGACCGGTGCCGGGCGCCCCGGGGGTGCAGGCGGCCAGCGCGGCGGTCGCGCCCGCGCCGAGGGCGAGGGTGAGGGCGCGGCGGCGGGTGAGGAGCGTGGCCAGGTCGAACTCGAGGCCGCGGTCGTGGTCGGGGTGCGGTGAGTCGCTCATGCTGACCATTGTCGGAAGGGACGCTGAGTTCCTGCTGTGCGTCGATGGGCCCCAACCGCAGCCCCCCGGCGATTGTCTGGAATCCCAGAACGCGGCCGCCGTGCCGGGCTTGATTCCTCTGCCGTGATGTTGTCCAATAGTGAAACATTAGTTGCCTGTGATGCACATCTCATCTCGCGAGGGGAGCGGGTAGGATGAGGCGTCGCATAGCACTTTCGACTAGTACCTCCAAGTAAAGGTAGAGATATGACTTTCTCCGCGAAGCTCGCCGCCAGAAGCGCCGCAGTTCTCGCCGTCGGGGCCCTCGCGCTCACGGCCTGCACCACGGCCTCGGAGACGGGCGGCGGCGCCGCCACCCCCACCGGCACCGCCTCTGCCGCGGCATTCGATCCGAGCACGGTGTCCGAGGACGCCACGCTCGCGGCGCAAGTCCCGGCCGCCATCAAGTCCAAGGGCAAGCTGGTGGTCGGCTCGGACACCTCCTACGCCCCGGCCGAGTTCCTCGGAGGGGCCGACAACGCGACCCCGATGGGTTACGACGTCGACCTCGCCAAGGCGATCGGCGCGAAGCTGGGCCTGGACGTCGAGGTGCAGACCGCCGAGTTCACGGGCATCCTCCCCGCCCTGGGCCCGAAGTACGACCTGGGCATCTCCTCCTTCACCATCAACCCCGAGCGCCTCGCGGCCGTGAACTTCGTGAGCTACTTCGAGGCCGGCACCTCGTGGGCAGTCCAGAAGGGCAACCCGAAGAACTTCTCCCTCGATGACGTGTGCGGCAAGAAGATCGGCGTCCAGACCGGCACCGTCCAGGAGGACCCGGACCTCGCCGGCCGCAACGCGAAGTGCCAGGCCGAGGGCAAGCCGTCCATCGAGATCGTCACGCTCAAGACGCAGACCGACATCAACACGCGCCTCGTCAATGGGTCCCTCGATGCGATGGCGGCCGACTCGCCGATCGTGGGCTACGCGATCACGCAGACCAACGGCGCGGTCGAGAAGATCGGCGACACGTATGACTCGGCACCGCAGGGCATCGCCGTGGCGAAGTCGGACCTCGCGCTCGCCGGGCTCATCCAGAAGACGCTCATGAGCCTCATGGACGACGGCACCTACACGGAGATCCTCAAGGCCTGGGGCAACGAGGACGGCGCCATCTCCAAGCCTGAGGTCAACCCGGCTGTCTGATGGTCATGACTGCTCACAAGGCTGAAGCCGCGACCGCCCAGGGCGGCGCACCGGAGCTCATCAAGGCGGTTCCGGTCCGCCATCCGGGCCGGTGGGTCGGCGCCGCCGTCATCCTGCTCCTCGTGGCCCTGGGGATCCAGAGCCTCGCCACGAACCCCCAGTTCCACTGGGAGACCGTGGCGCTGTACATCCTCGACGTCAACGTGGTCCGCGGCGTGGGCTGGACGCTCCTGCTCACGGTCCTGTCGATGGTCCTCGCGATCGTGCTCGCCGTTCTCCTGGCCGTCATGCGGCAGTCGGACAACCCGATCTTCCGCTGGTCCAGCTGGGTCTGGGTGTGGTTCTTCCGCGGTACCCCGGTCTACACGCAGCTCCTGTTCTGGGGGCTCGTGACGGTCCTGTACCCCACGATGTCCCTGGGCATCCCGTTCGGCCCCGCGCTCGTCACGTGGGTGCTCGAGGACCCGACGCGCGGCTTCATCCCCGCCGTCCTCGGCCTCGGGCTCAACGAGTCCGCCTACCTCGCGGAGATCTTCCGCGCGGGCCTGAAGTCCGTGGACAAGGGCCAGGCGGAGGCGGCCGAGGCGCTCGGGATGAGCAGGGGCAAGATCATGTGGCGGATCATCCTGCCGCAGGCCATGCGCGTCATCGTCCCGCCGACCGGCAACGAGACGATCGGCATGCTCAAGACGACCTCGCTCGTCCTGGCCGTGCCCTTCACCCTCGACCTGACCTTCGTGACGAACTCGCTCGCGAACCGCACGTACCTGCCCATCCCGCTGCTCATCGTCGCGGCCACGTGGTACCTCGTCATCACGAGCATCCTCATGGTCGGCCAGCACTACATCGAGAAGCACTACGGCAAGGGAATCGAGAGCGGGGCGCCCCCCGTCAACCCCGCGGCGGCCAAGGCCGCGGCGGCGGGCACGGCTCCGACCGGCACCGCTCCGACCGGCGTCGAGCCGGGGGAGGCCATCCCCGGCGGCCCGACCGTGACCGGCAAGGACATTGAGGAGAGCGGACGATGAGCGCCCCAGCACAGCCGAAGCCCGCCGTCGTGGACGGACGGCGCGACACCAAGGAGCTCGTCCGGATCGAGGGCGTGCACAAGTACTTCGGCGACCACCATGTCCTGCGGGGCATCGACATGACCGTCCGGCAGGGCGAGGTCGCGGTCCTCATCGGCCCCTCCGGGTCCGGGAAGTCGACCCTCCTGCGCTGCATCAACCACCTCGAGACGATCAGCGCCGGACGGATCTTCGTCGACGACGAGCTCATCGGCTACCACGAGCGGGGCGGGAAGCTGCACGAGCTCCACCTCAAGGAGATCGCGCGCCAGCGCCGCAACATCGGCATGGTGTTCCAGCGCTTCAACCTCTTCGGCCACAAGACGGCCGTCGAGAACGTCATGGAGGCCCCGGTCCAGGTCAAGGGCCAGGGCAAGGCCGCGGCGAGGCGCCGCGCGCTCGAGCTCCTCGACCGGGTCGGGCTGTCCGAGCGTGCCTACCACTACCCGGCGCAGCTCTCGGGCGGGCAGCAGCAGCGCGTCGCGATCGCCCGGGCGCTCGCGATGGACCCCGAGCTCATGCTCTTCGACGAGCCGACCTCGGCCCTCGACCCGGAGCTCGTGGGCGACGTCCTCAACGTCATGAAGGACCTCGCACGGTCCGGCATGACCATGGTCGTCGTGACCCACGAGATCGGCTTCGCCCGCGAGGTGGGGGACACCCTGACCTTCATGGACGGCGGCGTCGTGGTCGAATCGGGCCACCCCCGAGAGGTCATCGCCAACCCCCAGCACGAGCGCACGAAGGGCTTCCTGAGCCGCGTCCTCTAAAGAGGTGACCCCGCATCCCTGAGAGGTGACCCCGCATCCCGATTATGGATGCGGGGTCACCTTCCTGCGTTGCGGGGTCAGCTTCCTGCGTTGCGGGGTCAGCGTTCGATGCCCAGGGCCTCGAGCATCGGGCGGAACTTGGCCCAGGTCTCGGCGAGCTCGGCCTGCGGCTGGGACGCCTCGACGATCCCGCAGCCCGCGTACAGCCGCATCGTCGTCGGCGTCTCGATGACCCCGCCGCGCAACGCGATGCCCCACTCGCCGTTCCCGGCGCCGTCGAGCCAGCCCACCGGCCCCGCGTACGGACCCCGGTCGAGCTCCTCGAGCTCCCGGATGAGCGCGCCCGCGACGAGCGTCGGCGTCCCGCACACCGCGGCAGTGGGGTGCAGGGCGTTGACGAGCGCGAGCGAGGTCGGCACGTGCCCTTCGACGTCGGCGAGCTCGGCCTTGACGTCGGAGGCCAGATGGAAGACGTTCGGCAGCTCGAGGATGAACGGCTCCTCGTGCGAGTTCATCGCCTCGGAGAAGGGCTCGAGCGCCACGGTGAGGGACTGGATCGCAATCTCGTGCTCGTGCCGCTGCTTCGCCGAGCCCGCGAGGACCCGCGCGGGGTACCCGTCGCCCTGGCCCAGGGCGTCGCGCCGGTCCAGCGTGCCCGCGAGCACGCGCGCCTGCGCCGTGCGCCCCTCGACCTGGATGAGCATCTCCGGCGTCGCGCCCACGAGCCCGTCCACGCCGTACACCCACGTGTCCCGGTAGGCCGCCGCGAGCCGCCGCAGCACCTCGGCGCGCGGGATCCCGGCGCCGTCCTCGACCACGATGTCCCGCGCGAGCACGAGCTTCTCGAGCTCTCCCGCGCGGATGCGCCGGACCCCGGCGGCCACGGCGTCGGTCCAGCGCTGCTGTCCGAGCGCGCCAGGCAGGAGCGCGGCGTGGCGATGCGCCGCCGGTGCGGGTGCAGACGACGGCGAGCGGGCGCCGTGGTGCGCGGCCGTCGCCGCGGGCGGGTGCGCGCCGTCGTGCGCTGGGTTCGCAGCCTGCCCGAGCCGCGAGGCGATCCGCCCGACGGCGGCACGAAGCAATGCCTCGCTCGGCACCGTGCCGTCGGTGCTGAGCTGGGTCGCCCACGCCCGCCCGTCCCGGATGCCGAGCACGAGCTCGGGGACGATGAGCCGCGAGAGGTACCGCGAGGTCTTGGAGAACGCGAAGCTGCCGAACGCGAGCGGGCCCGTGCCCGGATGGCCGACCGCGTCGTCGACCTCGGCCTCGAGCACGAGGTGCTTCCACCACGCCTCGGCCTCGATGAAGCGCTCGGGCCCCGTGACGGTGAAGCGGGCCGCCTCGCCGAAGCCCAGGTGTCCCTCGCCGCGCCGCGTCCAGCACTGCACCGTGCCATCCGCTGCACCCCGGGCCGCGCCCTCTGCCTTCCCCTTTGCCTTCCTCTTTGCCTTCCCCTTTGCCTTCGGCGTTTCGGCGAGGAAGGCGGCCAGGTCCCCGGCGGGGAAGTCATCGCCCAGGTCGATGCTGAGGGCGCGGAGGGGGTGGCTCATGATGGATCAAGCCTACGCGCTAATCTTTGGCAGAATGGTGCGGGTGAGCAGCGCAGGCAGCAGGGCATCCCTTGACAAGCGTCCCGACGAAGTCGCAAGCATGTTCGATGAGGTGGCGCCCCGATACGACGTCGTGAACGACCTCCTCTCGCTCGGCCAGACGCGCCGGTGGCGCAAGGTCGTGGTCGATGCGGTCGACGCTGCCCCGCACCAGCGCGTCCTCGACCTCGCCGCCGGGACGGGCACCTCCGCCGAGCCGTACGCGGACGCCGGCGTCGACGTCGTCGCGTGCGACTTCTCCCTCGGCATGCTGCGCGTCGGCAAGCGCCGCCGCCCGGACATCGACTTCATCGCCGGCGACGCGACGAACCTGCCGTTCGCGGACAACTCCTTCGACGCCGTCACCATCAGCTTCGGGCTGCGCAACGTCAACGACCCGCACCGTGCCCTGCAGGAGATGCTCCGCGTCACCAGGCCGGGCGGGCGGCTCGTCGTCGCAGAGTTCTCCTCCCCGGTCAACCCCCTGTGGCGCACGATCTACCTCGAGTACCTCATGCGCGCCCTCCCGGGGATTGCCCGCCGCGCCTCGTCCAACCCGGACGCGTACGTGTACCTCGCCGAGTCGATCCGGGCCTGGCCGGACCAGGACAACCTCGCCGCGTGGCTCGTCGCGGACGGCTGGGAGAAGGTGACGTACCGCAACCTCACGGGCGGGATCGTCGCCGTCCACCGCGCGCACAAGCCCGCTGCCCCGGCGTCGACCGCTGGCCCGCTCGCCAAGGCCCGCCGGGCCCGCCGCGCCGCGCGCTGAGACGCATGGAGGTCCTCGTCATCGGGGCCGGCCCCGCCGGCTCCACCGCTGCCCACTACCTCGCCCGCTCCGGCGTGCCGGTCACCGTCCTCGAGAAGACGCGCTTCCCGCGCGAGAAGGTCTGCGGCGACGGACTGACCCCGCGCGCCGTGCGCGAGATCCAGCTCCTCGGCCTCCCGCACGCGGAGGCGGACGGCTGGCGCCGCAACCGGGGCCTGCGCCTCATCGCCGGCGGCCGCACGCTCGAGCTCCCGTGGCCCGCCCTCGGCGACTTCCCGGACTACGGCCTCATCCGCACGCGCCTCGGCTTCGACGCCGAGCTCGCCGAGCACGCCCGCGCGGCGGGCGCCCGCATTCTCGAGGGCCACGCCGTCACTGAGGTGATCGACGATGGCGGCCGCGTCGTGGGCGCGCGCGCCCACCTCCTCGACGGGGACGGCAGGCGGACAGGCCAGACGCGCGAGTTCCGGGCCGACGTCGTGCTCGCGGCCGACGGCAACTCGACCCGCGCCGCCGTCTCGCACGGGCTCGCGAAGCGCGACGACCGCCCGCTCGGCGTCGCGTACCGCACGTACTTCACGAGCCCCCGCCACGAGGACGACTGGATGGAGGGCTGGCTCGAGCTGCCCGGCCGGGACGGCAAGCCGCTGCCTGGCTACGGCTGGGTCTTCGGCGTCGGCGACGGCACCTCGAACGTGGGCCTGGGCATCCTCAACTCGTCCGAGGAGTTCGGGAAGCTCGACTACCGGCAGGTGCTGCGCGACTGGACCGCGGGGATGCCCGAGGAATGGGGCTTCACCGAGGAGAACCAGGTCGGCCCGGTGCGCGGCGCCGCCCTGCCGATGGGCTTCAACCGGACCCCGCACGTCGTTCCGGGGATGGCGCTGCTCGGCGACGCCGGCGGCATGGTGAGCCCGTTCAACGGCGAGGGCATCTCGTATGCCATGGAGTCCGCGCGCTTCGCAGCCCAGTACCTCGTCGACGCCGCATCGGCCCAGCGCGCGGCGGGCCTCGCGCGGCCGTCCGCGCACGACGTCGACCGCCGGCTCGCGGCGTATGCCGGCCGGGTGCGCGCGGAGTGGGGGAGCCACTTCACGCTCGGGCGGATGTTCGCCGCGCTCATCGGACATCCCGCCGTCATGCGCGCCGCGCTCGCGACGGGGATGCCCATCCCGCCGCTCATGCGCCTCGTCGTGCGGCTCCTCGCGAATCTCGCCGACCGGCCGGGCACGAGCCTGCCCGACGCCGCGATCCGCGTCCTGGAGTCGCTCGTCCCGGCGACCTCCAACACTGACCGCCCCCGCACGCCTGCGCCCACCCGGCGCCCCGAAAGCTAGGCTTGACCCGTGACGACTTCTCGAGACCACAGCTGGACGCACGCCGGGCATGGCCGCCCGTCGTCGGCTGAGCCGGCACCGACCACGACGGCGATCGCCGCCGGCCTCCAGCTTCCCGCGGGCTTCGCCGCGATCGCCGACGACGCCGAGCTGGGCCCGGCGATCACGACCAGCATGGCCCGGGTCGAGAAGCGCCTCCGCGAGGCCATCGCCAACTCCGACCCGCTCGCGGACGCGACGAGCCGGCACCTCGTGGAGGCCGGCGGCAAGCGGATCCGCCCGCTCCTGACGATCCTGTGCTCGCACCTTGGCGACCCGGAGCGTCCCGAGGTCCTGCAGGCGGCCGCCGTCGTCGAGCTGACGCACCTCGCGACGCTCTACCACGACGACGTCATGGACTCCGCCCCGTACCGCCGCGGCGCCCCCACGGCGCACGAGGTGTGGGGCAACACGGTCGCCATCCTCACGGGCGACCTCATCTTCGCGCGCGCCTCGATCCTCGTCTCTGAGCTCGGCGGCCGCGCCTTGTCCATCCAGGCCCGCACGTTCGAGCGCCTGTGCCTCGGGCAGCTGCACGAGACCGTCGGCCCGCGCGATGGCGAGGACCCGGTCGAGCACTACCTGTCCGTCCTGGCGGACAAGACCGGCTCGCTCATCGCGGCCTCGGGCCAGCTTGGGGCGATCTTCTCGGGCGCGCCGGACGAGTACGAGGACTTGCTCGTCGAGTACGGCGAGAAGGTCGGCGTCGCGTTCCAGCTCGCCGATGACGTCATCGACGTGACCGGCGGCAAGGCCTCCTCGGGCAAGTCCGCGGGCACCGACCTGCGCGAGGGTGTGCCCACGCTCCCCGTCCTGCTCGCGCGCCGGGCCGCGCACGACGGCGATGCCTCCGCGGCGGAGGTCGTCGCCCTTGTGGACGGTGACCTCACGAGCGACGAGGCGCTCGCCCGCGCGGTCGAGGCCCTCTCGGCGCATCCTGCGACGCAGGAGGCGTGGGCCGTGGCCCGCGAGTGGGCCGATGCCGCGAAGGCCGCGCTCGAGCCGCTGCCCGAGGGGGTTGTGAAGGCCTCGCTTGCGGCGTTCGCCGACGCGGTGGTCGACCGCACCCTCTAGTCCCGGGGTCACCTCCCAACGTTGCGGGGTCACCTCCCTGTGTTGCGGGGTCATCTCTCAACGTTGCGGGGTTACGTCCGATCCCACGTCTTCCTGTGGAGGGGAATCGGACTCCCGCGCGGTGACGCTTTCGTCGAGCCGGCCCTGTGGATAACGTCGGATGGGCTCCGCCCGTCGGTGCCACCATGTTCGCCATGGACGTTCTCGCGACTCACGGGGCCATGCTCGACGCACCCTTCACGGCTGCCGCTGCCCGACAACACGGTCTGGACTACTTCGCCCTGCTACGCGAGGACGTCCGGCACGTAAGCCGGGAGCTCTATGTGCCTGGAGGGGGCCAGTCTGGGCTTGTCGACCGAGTCCGCGCGCATCTGGCTGTAACGCCCGGCGCCTGGGCCTCGCATCGGACGGCTGCAGCTTTGCACGGACTGTGGCTTCCCGACGCTGCAGACGATCAGACCCTTCTCCACCTCAGCAAGCCCACTGAGCTGCCGAGGGTCAGACGCGCCGGCGTCGTTGGACACCGTGTGAGGATCCGCCCTGAAGAGGTCGTGGAAGTCGAATCCGGGATCCGGGTCAGCAGTCCCGCGAGGACGTGGCTCGACCTGGGGAATGAGCTCGGCCCGGTGGCGCTCGTGGTCCTCGGCGACCAGCTGATCCGAGTCCCGCGACCCGACTTCGAAGGCCGTGACCGTCCGCATGCTACCAGGAACTCACTCGCCGCGATGCTCCGGGCACACCCGAAGATGCAGGGCGTGGCCAGATGCCGGGCCGCACTCGCTGACATGCGGGTCGGAGCCGACTCTGTGCCGGAAACGCTCTTGCGGCTCTGTCTCCTCGCCTACGGATTCCCTGAACCCGAACTGCAGATCGTGTTGCGGCCCTACGACCCCTTCTCTCCCAGCGGCGACCTGGGCTACCGCGGCATCAAGGTCGTCCTGCAGTACGACGGCGGCCATCACCAAACAGATGAACGGCGGAAGCGCGATGCCAGGCGGGATGCCGCCTTCCGTGCAGCCGGATGGGTCGTCATCATCGTCACGGCCGAAGACCGACACGACGATTTTGGCCGCGTCCGGGCTGAGTTGCGTAAGTACCTGGCCGCACGGGTGTCGTGACCTCGCATCGTTGGGAGGTGACCCCGCATCGTTGGGAGGTGACCCTTGGATCGTTGGGAGGTGACCCCGCATCGTTGGGAGGTGACCCCGGATCGTTGGGAGGTGACCCCGGATCGTTGGGAGGTGACCCCGGATCGTTGGGAGGTGACCCCGCATCGTTGGGAGGTGACCCCGGATCGTTGGGAGGTTAAAAGGGATGGCCCCGGGAGGCGGTAGAACCGCTCCCCGGGGCCGTTTCCGTTCGCACCCGGATTCACTGGAGGCTAAGTAGTGAACCCACGACCCAGCATATGACAGATTCGTCAAAAAGCCAATAGACCCCGTCAACAATGTGTGAACTCAGGCGTCACATGCGTTACGCAGGCTAGTCCTCGTCCGTGAAGACCCACTCGAACATGTCGAACGTGAACTCGGAGAACGTCCCGTCCTCGGAGACCCACTCGCCGCGCGCGTTGTTCTTGCGGTAGACGATGGGGTCTGGGACGCGCAGGTCCCCGGACCGGAAGCCCCACGTGAACTGCTCCTCCTCGTCCTCGAGGAACATGAGGAATCCCTCATCGTCGACCTCGAGTTCCTCGGGGTCCCAGAAGAAGTGGTACGCCTCCATGAGTTCGCTTCCGCCGAGCGCGAGGTAGAACTCCCGCAGCGCGAGCGGGATCGTGAACGCATGCTCCTCGAGGGCGTCGTCGAGCTCCTCTTCGGAGAGGCCGTCGCTCGGCTGCCAGGGATCCTCGAGGTACTTGGGGACAAGCGCGCGGAACTTCTCCAGGAACATCTCGCTCATGCTGTTCATCCTAGCCGCGCGCAGGGGCCGCGTTTCTGCCACGTAAACCCCCTCAGGGGTACGCTCCCCTCATGACTCACGACTTCCTCGTGGCCTGCGCGCACGGAACCAGCAACACCGAGGGCAAGGCAGCGATCCTCGAGGTCGTCGAGCAGATCCGCGCCGCCCGCCCGGGACTGACGGTCCTGGACGCGTACGTCGATGTCCACGGCCCCGAGCTGCCCGAGGTCGTGGCGGGCCTGCCCGAGGGCGCGCGCGCCGTCGTCGTCCCCCTCCTGCTGACCGTGGGTTACCACGTCAAGGTGGACATCGCGAAGGCCGTCACGTCGCGGCCGGGAACGCTCGCGGCCGGGCCGCTCGGCCCGGACGAGCGCCTCGCCGGGCTGCTCGCCGAGCGCCTCCAGGAGGCGGGCCTCGGGGCGGACGACGCCGTGGTCCTCGCCGCCGCAGGCTCGTCGAACCCGCGCGCGGCGGTCGATATCGAGCGGCTCGCCGACATGCTGCGCCACCGCGTCCCGAACCGCATCCTGCCCGGCTACGGCGCGAGCGCGAGCCCGAGCGTCCCCGAGGCAGTCGCGGAGCTGCGCGAGGAGGAGGTAGGCCGCATCGTCGTGGCGAGCTACCTCCTCGCCCCCGGGTACTTCCACGACCAGCTGGCCAAGGCCGGCGCCGACGCCGTCGCCGCGCCGCTCCTGCCGTCCCCCGTCATCGCCGAGCTCGCCCTGGACCGGTACGACGCGGCCCTCGCCGCCGCGCAGTGACCCCGGGCGCAGCGACACCGCGCTCGACGACTGGCCCCACCCCCGAGCTCGCGGGGCGGCCCGCCATCCTCGTCGTGCTCGTCGCCGCGATGGGCGTCGGGCCCCTGCTCAACTATGGCCTGAGCGCCGTGAGCCCCCTCATCATCGCGGACCTCGGCATCAGCCAGTCCCAGTTCGGCATCCTCGCCGGGGCGGTGTTCGCGTCCGCGGCGGTCAGCAGCTTCTCGCTCGGGCGGCTCAGCGACCGCACGACGACGCGCCAGCAGCTCGTCGTCATCTTCGGCGGGACCGCCGTCGCGCTCGTCGCCGCGGCCCTCGCAGGCAGCTACTGGCTCCTGCTCGCGGCCTCGCTCCTGGCCGGGCCCGCGCAGTCGCTCTCGAACCCCACGACCAACCGCGTCATCGTCACGGACGTCCCGCACGCCAAGCGCGCAGGCTGGATCGGCGTCAAGCAGTCCGGCGTCCAGGCGAGCCAGCTCTTCGCCGGCCTCTTCTTCCCCGCCATCTCGCTGTGGCTCGGCTGGCACGGAGCCTTCGGCCTCGCCGCCGCCGTCGCCCTCGGGCTCCTCGCGTTCGGGCTCCTGACGGTCCCGCGGCAGCCGCCCCGTCCGCGCACGGCGAAGCGCGGCTCGGGCGGCACGCTCGGCTTCCCCGTGTGGCTCTTCGCGGGTTTCGCGTTCTGCTCGGGCCTGGGCATGCAGGCCACGAACGTCTACCTGCCGCTCTTCGCCGTGCGGGAGCTCGGCTTCCCCCTCGTCCTCGCGGGCGCGGCCGCGGGCGTCTCGGGGATCGTCGGGGTCACCTCGCGCATCATGTGGGGGCGCCGCATGGCCCGCGGCGCGCGGCCCTCCGGCCTCCTTGCGGTCCTCGCCGTGGGAGCGGTTGCGGGCATCGCGTGCCTGCTCGGGGCGGGGGCGTGGCACGCGCCCGCGCTCCTGTGGGCCGGCGTCGCGCTCCACGGGGCGACCGTGCTGGGAGCCAACGTCATCACGAACGCCGCCGTGCTCGTCGTCGTGCCCGCCGAGCGCATCGGCGCGGCCTCCGGCGTCCTCTCGATGGGCATGTACGCCGGCTTCGCGCTCGGGCCGCTGCTCATGGGCGTCCTCGCCGACGCCACGGGCGCGTTCGACGCCGGGTGGGTCGCCGTGGGTGCCGGCTACGCCGTCTGCCTCCTGCTCGCCCTGTGGCTCCGCCGCTACGGCGCGACGCACCCGTGGAGCTCGTTCCAGCGCTAGGTGAGTCAAGCCTTCCCCGTCACAATGCGCGGGTATGCGACGAAATGTGTCCTCGGGTGACCCTCCGTGTCACAGGGCGTAGGGCGGGACCGCGTGGCGTCCGTACCCTCGAATGCATGAGTGAGACTGCTGCACCCGAGCGCACGGAGCGATCCGCCCGCGCGGCCGAGGCCCCGGCGCGGCCGGCCCGTCCCCGCGCGTCCAAGCCCAACGGGCAGTGGAAGGTGGACGGGACCACCCCGCTCAACGCCAACGAGGCCTGGAAGCAGGAGGACGGCGGGCTCAGCGTCCGCGAGCGCATCGAGACGATCTACGCCCAGGGCGGCTTCGACTCGATCGACCCGACCGACCTGCACGGCCGCTTCCGCTGGTGGGGCCTCTACACCCAGCGCAAGCCCGGGATCGACGGCGGCAAGACCGCCACGCTTGAGCCGCACGAGCTCGAGGACCGCTACTTCATGATGCGCGTGCGCATCGACGGCGGCGCGCTCACCACCGAGCAGCTGCGTGTCATCGGCCAGATCTCGGTCGACTTCGCGCGCGGCACTGCGGACATCACCGACCGCCAGAACATCCAGCTCCACTGGGTCGAGGTCGAGGACGTGCCGGAGATCTGGCGCCGCCTCGAGTCCGTGGGCCTCTACACGACCGAGGCCTGCGGCGACGTCCCGCGCGTCATCCTCGGCTCGCCCGTGGCCGGCATCGCCGCGGACGAGATCCTCGACCCGACGCCGCAGATCCAGGAGATCGCCGAGCGCTACATCGGCGACGAGTCCTTCGCGAACCTGCCGCGCAAGTTCAAGTCCGCGATCACGGGCCACCCGTCCCAGGACGTCGTGCACGAGATCAACGACATCGCGCTCGTCGGCGTCGTGCACCCCGAGCTCGGCCCCGGCTACGACCTGTGGGTCGGCGGCGGGCTCTCGACGGCGGCGCACCTCGCCGTGCGCCTCGGCACCTTCGTCGAGCCCTCCCGCGCCGCCGAGGTGTGGGCCGGCGTCACGAGCATCTTCCGCGACTACGGCTACCGCCGCCTGCGCAACCGGGCCCGCCTCAAGTACCTCGTCCAGGACTGGGGTGCCGAGAAGTTCCGCCAGGTCCTCGAGACCGAGTACCTCTCCGCGCCGCTCCCGGACGGCCCCGCCGCCGTCAAGCCGTCGACGCCGGGCGACCACGTGGGCGTGCACGCGCAGAAGGACGGGAAGTTCTACATCGGCGCGACGCCGACCGTGGGCCGCGTCTCGGGCGAGATCCTGCTCCAGCTCGCGGACCTCATCGAGGCCCACGGCTCCCAGCGCCTGCGCACGACCCCGCACCAGAAGCTCGTCGTCCTCGACATCGAGAAGGACCGCGTCGACTCGCTGGTCGCGGGCCTCGAGGAGCTCGGCCTCTACGCGAACCCGAGCCCGTGGCGCCGCTCGACGATCGCCTGCACGGGCATCGAGTACTGCAAGCTCGCGATCGTGGACACGAAGGACACCGCGACCGCGGCGGTGGCCGAGCTCGAGAAGCGCTTCGCGGACGCGCCGGCCAAGGACGGCAGCGGCGCCGACGCGCTGCTCAAGCCGCTGACCCTGCACGTCAACGGCTGCCCGAACTCGTGCGCCCGCATCCAGACCGCGGACATCGGCCTCAAGGGCCAGCTCCTGCCGGACGGCAACGGCGGCCAGACCCCCGGCTTCCAGGTGCACCTCGGCGGCGGCCTCGCCTCCGACACGCGCGAGGAGGCCGGCACCGGCCGCACCGTGCGCGGCCTCAAGGTCACCGCGGAGGACCTGCCCGACTACGTCGAGCGCGTCACCCGCCGCTACCACGCCGACCGCACCGGCGAGGAGCAGAGCTTCGCCGAGTGGGCCCTGTCCGCAGACGAGGAGGCCCTGCAGTGACCGGTGACGCCACGGCAATCAAGCCCAGCAAGCGCTCCATCGAGGAGCTCAAGGCCCTCGCCGAGGCCGGCGCCGCCGAGCTCGGCTGGGACGCCTCCGCCCAGGAGGTCATCGGCTGGGTGGCGCGGAACTTCGCGACCGAGGCCACCGCCGTCGCGTGCTCGATGGCCGACGCCGTCCTGCCGGCGCTCGTCGCGGACCAGCTGCCCGGCGTCGACGTCCTCTTCCTCGACACTGGCTATCACTTCCCGGAGACGTACCAGACCCGGAACGAGGTAGCCGAGAACCTGCGCGTGACCATCGTCGACGTGACGCCGAAGCAGACCGTCGCCGAGCAGGACGCCGCCGAGGGCAAGGACCTCTTCGCCCGCGACCCCGGCCGCTGCTGCGCGCTGCGGAAGGTCGAGCCGCTCAGCCGGTCCCTGGCCGGCTACGAGCTGTGGTTCACCGGCGTCCGCCGCGACGAGTCCCCGACCCGCACGAACACGCCGCTCGTGACGTGGGACGAGAAGAACGGCCTCGTCAAGGTCAACCCGGTCGCGCCGTGGACCTTCGAGGCGCTCGTCGAGTACTCCGAGGACAACCTCCTGCCGGTCAACCCCCTCCTTTCGAAGGGCTACCTGTCGATCGGCTGCGCGCCCTGCACGCGGCCCGTCGCCCCAGGAGAAGACCCCCGTGCCGGGCGCTGGTCCGGCACCGACAAGACAGAATGCGGGCTCCACGTATGAGCACTCGAGTTGAAGAGACGGTAGACAGCGTGACGCAGGAGTTCCCCGTGGCCGAGCGGGCCGAGGAGCAGGAGGCCGTGGCCGCCGAAGTCGGCCCGGCCCTGCCCCTGCTCGACGCCCTCGAGGCAGAGGCCATCCACATCATCCGCGAGGTCGTCGCCGAGTTCGAGCGCCCCGCGATGCTGTTCTCGGGCGGCAAGGACTCGGTCGTCATGCTCCACCTCGCCGCGAAGGCCTTCTGGCCGGGCAAGGTGCCCTTCCCCGTGCTGCACGTGGACACAGGCCACAACTTCCCCGAGGTCCTCGACTTCCGTGACAGGACCGTCGAGCGCCTGGGCCTCAAGCTCGTCGTCGGCTCCGTGCAGGAGTTCATCGACCGCGGCGAGCTGGCCGAGCGCGCCGACGGCACGCGCAACCCGCTGCAGACCGTGCCCCTGCTGGATGCGATCGAGCGGAACAAGTTCGACGCCGTGTTCGGCGGCGGCCGCCGCGACGAGGACAAGGCTCGCGCCAAGGAGCGCATCCTGTCCCTGCGCGACGAGTTCGGCCAGTGGGACCCGCGCAACCAGCGCCCCGAGCTGTGGAACCTGTACAACGGCCGCCACACCGTCGGCCAGCACGTGCGGGCCTTCCCGATCAGCAACTGGACCGAGCTGGACATCTGGCGGTACATCGCCCGCGAGAACATCGAGCTGCCCTCGATCTACTACGCGCACGACCGCGAGGTGTTCCAGCGTGACGGCATGTGGCGCGCGATCGGCGAGTTCTCCCAGCCTCGCCCGGACGAGGACGTCGTCGTGAAGACGGTCCGGTACCGCACCGTCGGCGACATGTCCTGCACCGGCGCCGTGCTCTCGGACGCCTTCACGGTGGACGACGTCGTCCGCGAGGTCGCCGCCTCGACCCTCACCGAGCGCGGGGCCACCCGCGCCGACGACCGCATCTCCGAAGCGGCGATGGAAGACCGCAAGAAGGACGGGTACTTCTGATGACCTCGACCCCGATCGACATCGTCGAGTCCGCGGAGGCGGTGCTGGGCTCCGGCTCGCTCTTCCGGTTCGCCACCGCCGGCTCCGTCGACGACGGCAAGTCCACCCTCGTGGGGCGCCTCCTGCACGACTCGAAGGCGATCCTCGCCGACCAGCTCGACGCCGTCGCCCGCACCTCCGCGGACCGCGGCTTCGGCGGCGAGAAGGGCGGCCTGGACCTGGCCCTCCTCACCGACGGCCTCCGCGCCGAGCGCGAGCAGGGCATCACCATCGACGTCGCGTACCGCTACTTCGCGACCGACCGCCGCAACTTCATCCTCGCGGACTGCCCGGGCCACGTGCAGTACACCAAGAACACGGTGACGGGCGCGTCCACCGCGGACGCCGTCGTCGTGCTCATCGACGCCCGCAAGGGCGTGCTCGAGCAGACCCGCCGGCACCTCTCCGTCGTTGCGCTCCTGCGCGTGCCGCACGTCGTCGTGGCCGTGAACAAGATCGACCTCGTGGACTTCTCCGAGCCCGTGTTCTCGGAGATCGCCGAGGACGTCGCCCGCGTGGCCGGCGAGCTCGGTCTCCGCGACGCCGTCGCGGTGCCGGTCTCCGCGCTCGACGGCGACAACGTCGTCGACCGCTCCAACCGCACCCCGTGGTACGCCGGGCCGACGCTGCTCGAGCTCCTCGAGACGCTGCCGAGCACCGACGAGCTGGACGACGAGCACGAGGCGTTCCGCTTCCCGGTCCAGACCGTGATCCGGCCGCAGGGAGCGCTCGCGCCCGGGCTCGACGAGGACGAGTTCCGCGACTACCGCGCCTACGCGGGCCAGGTGACCGAGGGCGTCGTGCGCGTCGGCGACCGCGTCGCCGTCGTGACCCCCGGCCAGGCGCCGCGCGAGACCACCGTGGTGGGGATCGACGTCGCCGGCCGCTCGCTCGAGGAGGCCGCCGCGCCGCAGTCCGTCGCGCTGCGCCTCGCCGACGAGTTCGACGTCGCGCGCGGCGACACGATCGCCGCCGCCGGCACGCTGCCTGAGAGCTCCGCGGACCTTTACGGCTCGCTGGCCTGGCTCTCGACCAAGCCGCTGCGCGAGGGCGCGAAGGTGTACGTCAAGCACGGCACCTCGACCGTGCGCGGCCTCGTGCGCGCCGTGACCGGCAAGCTCGACCTCGAGTCCTTCGAGGTGTCCCCGGCGTCGGGCCTCGAGCTCAACGACATCGGCGAGGTCCAGATCCGCCTGGCCGCGCCGCTGCCGCTCGAGCCGTACGCGACGCACCGCCGCACCGGCGCGTTCCTCGTGATCGACCCGCAGGACGGCAACACGCTCGCCGCCGGCATGGTCGGCACGCACCCGGGCGACACCGAGGACGAGCGGTACTGGATCTGAGGTCCTGACCCTCGCACGCACGACGGCGCCCGCCCCTTTCATCTCGGAAGGGTGACGGGCGCCGCCGTCGTCTCTACACTCGGTTGCGTCCTTGACTGACGGCGCGCCACAGCGCTGGGGCGAAAGAGGGGAACCGACATGAGCTCGATCGTGGTCCAGGCGTTCATGACACTCGACGGCGTCGTCCAGGGGCCCGGCGGATCCGACGAGGACCGGGAGGAGGGCTTCGAGCACGGGGGCTGGCAGTTCGAGTACGAGGGCGACGACACCGTCCAGCAGTGGGAGAGCAGGACGGAGGCCCTGCTGCTCGGGCGCAAGACCTATGAGATCTTCGCCAACTCGTGGGGCGTGTGGGACGAGGACGCCGAAGGCTTCGAGGGGGAGCTGACGAGGCTCTACAACCGCATCCCGAAGTACGTCGCATCACGCACGCTGAGCGAGCTCGGCTGGAAGAACTCCCACCTCCTGGGCCCCGACGTCCCCGGAGCGGTGCAGAAGCTCCGCGAGGAGCCGGGCGGCGAAATCCGGGTGTGGGGCAGCACCCAGCTGATCAGGACCCTGGCCGAGCACGGCCTCGTCGACGAGTACCGGCTCATCGTCCACCCGCTCGTGCTGGGCACGGGCAAGAAGCTGTTCTCCGACGGCTTCCCGGTCTCCCGGCTGGCCCTCGTCGAGTCGCGCGCCATTCCCTCTGGGCTGGTGATCAACACCTATCGGCCCGCCGCCAGCGGGTGAACCCCCTCGCCGCCGCCCTCGCCGCGGGGGAGACGCTCGTGCTCGACGGCGCGCTGGCCACCGAGCTCGAGGCCCGCGGCTGCGACCTGGGCGACCCGCTGTGGTCCGCCAAGGTCCTCCTCGAGGCGCCGGGGATCATCGCCGCCGTCCACCGGGACTACTTCCGCGCGGGCGCGCGCGTCGCGACGACAGCGAGCTACCAGGCCTCGGTGCCCGGCTTCGCGAGGCGAGGCCTGAGCGAGGAGGAGGCGCTCGGCGTCGTGCGCGAGAGCGTGCGGCTCGCCGAGGGCGCCCGCCGCGACCACCGCACCGAGCACCCTGAGGGGCCGCCGCTCTTCGTCGCCGGCTCCGTGGGCCCGTACGGCGCCTACCTCGCGGACGGCTCGGAGTACCGCGGCGACTACGCGCTCACGCGCGATGAATTCCTCGACTTCCACCGGCCGCGCGCCGAGGCGCTCCTGGACGCGGGCGCAGACATCTTAGCGTGCGAGACGCTGCCGAACGCCGCCGAGGTGCTCGTCCTGGCCGACCTCGTCGAGGAGCTCGGCGCGCACGCGTGGTTCAGCGTCACGCTCCGCGACGCCGGTCACCTGAGCGACGGGACGCCGCTGGCCCGCCTTGCGGAGGAGCTCGCGGGCCGGCCAGGCGTCGCCGCCATCGGCGTCAACTGCGTCCCGCCGGCGCTCGTCGGTCCCGCCCTCGCCGAGCTCGCCGCGCGCACAGACCTGCCGCTCGTGGCGTACCCGAATTCGGGCGAGGGCTACGATGCGGCGACGCGCACCTGGGGGACGGGGACGCACGACGCCGGCCTGCTCGCCTCGCGCGCGGGGGAGTGGGCGGCGCTCGGGGCGCGGCTCATCGGCGGCTGCTGCCGCACGACGCCGGCGGACATCGCCGCCCTCGCTCGCGCGGCCGGCTGAGCCAATCCGAACCCAGATCGGTCCGTTTTCGCGGGTAGCCCTACCCCCGACGCACATGATCCAATGGGCGGTGTTCGACCGGTCGCCCGAGTCCGACGCCGGCCTCGGGGAGAGGAAGGATGACGATGACCGACAGCAAGCAGGACGGATCCCCGGCCGCCACCTCGCACGGCAGCGAGAGCGAGAACCCGGCGATCGACTCGCCACAGCCCAAGGCCCATCGGCCGCGGACAAACTCGGACTGGTGGCCGAACCAGCTCGACCTCTCCGTGCTCCACGCGCATCACCCGGCGGGCAACCCCCTCGGCCAGGGCTTCAGCTACCGCGAAGAATTCCAGAAGCTCGATGTCGACGCCCTGAAGCAGGACATCATCGACGTCCTGACCACGCCGCAGGACTGGTGGCCCGCCGACTTCGGCCACTATGGCGGCCTCATGATCCGCCTGAGCTGGCACGCCGCCGGCACCTACCGCGTCTACGACGGCCGGGGCGGGGCCGGCGACGGCGGGCAGCGGTTCGCGCCGCTGAACAGCTGGCCGGACAATGCCAACCTCGACAAGGCCCGGCGCCTGCTGTGGCCCGTGAAGCAGAAGTACGGCCAGAAGGTCTCGTGGGCCGACCTGCTCGTCCTCGCCGGCAACGTCGCGCTCGAGTCGATGGGGTTCAAGACCTTCGGGTTCGCCTTCGGCCGCGAGGACGTGTGGGAGCCCGAGGAGATCTTCTGGGGGCCGGAGGACGCGTGGCTCGGCGACGAGCGCTACGTGGGCGAGGGGAAGATGGCCCCCGTCGTCGGCGCCACCGAGATGGGCCTCATCTACGTCAACCCCGAGGGCCCCAAGGGCAACCCGGACCCGGCCGCGGCCGCGGCGTTCATCCGCGAGACCTTCGGGCGCATGGCCATGAACGACGAGGAGACCGTGGCCCTCATCGCGGGTGGCCACACCTTCGGCAAGACCCACGGCGCGGGCGCGGCCGACCCGCACGTCGGCCCGGAGCCTGAGGGCGCCAATCTCGAGGCGCAGGGGCTCGGATGGCTCAGCACCCACGGCACGGGCAAGGGGGCGGACACGATCACCTCGGGACTCGAGGTCACGTGGACCGACCGGCCGACGCAGTGGAGCAACCGGTTCTTCGAGATCCTCTTCGAGTACGAGTGGGAGTTGACCAAGAGCCCCGCCGGTGCCCACCAGTGGGTGGCCAAGGACGGCCCGGAGATCATCCCGAACGCGTACGACCCGGAGAAGAAGCACCGCCCGACGATGCTCACGACGGATCTCTCGCTGCGCATCGACCCGACCTACGAGAAGATCTCCCGGCGCTTCCTCGAGAACCCCGACGAGTTCGCCCTCGCTTTCGCCAAGGCCTGGTACAAGCTCCTGCACCGCGACATGGGCCCCGTCGGACCGCACCTGCTCGGGCCCTGGGTCCCCGAGCCGCAGCTCTGGCAGGACCCGATCCCCGCCGTCGACCACGGGCTCATCGACGAGCAGGACATCGCATCCCTCAAGGCCAAGCTCCTGGATTCCGGTCTGTCGCCCGCCCAGCTCATCGGCACCGCGTGGGCGGCGGCGTCGACCTTCCGGAAGACCGACCGGCGCGGCGGGGCCAACGGCGCGCGCATCCGGCTCGAGCCCCAGCGCGGCTGGGAGACCAGCCAGCCCGAGCAGCTGGGCACCGTGCTGCAGGCGCTCGAGGGGGTGCAGGAGGCGTTCAACGGTGACCAGAACGGCGGCAAGAAGGTCTCCCTCGCGGACCTGATCGTCCTCGGAGGCTGCGCGGCGGTGGAGAAGGCGGCGAAGGACGCCGGCTTCGACGTGACGGTTCCGTTCCGGCCGGGCCGGGCGGACGCCTCGCAGGAGCAGACCGATGTCCAGTCCTTCCAGTACCTCCAGCCGCGGTCGGACGGCTTCCGCAACTACGTCCGCCCGGGGGAGAAGCTCCAGCCGGAGACGCTCCTGGTCGACAAGGCGTACCTGCTCGACCTGTCGGCGCCCGAGATGACGGCGCTGCTCGGCGGCATGCGGGCGCTCGGCACGAACCTCGGCGGCTCGCAGCACGGGGTCCTGACCGACCGGCCCGGGGTCCTGACGAACGACTTCTTCGTCAACCTCCTGTCCCCGGGGACGCAGTGGAAGGCCTCCGAGGGCGAGGAGGGCGTCTACGAGATCCGGGATGTGGGATCGGGAGAGCTCACGTGGACCGCGACCGCCGTCGACCTGGTCTTCGGCTCCAACTCCCAGCTGCGCGCACTGGCCGAGGTCTATGCGAGCGAGGACGCGCGGGAGAAGTTCGTGCGCGACTTCGTGGCGGCCTGGTCGAAGGTCATGGAGCTGGACCGCTTCGACCTGCGCTGACGTCGTCCTGCGCTGATCTGTGCACCCGGACCGGCCGCTTCGGCGGCCGGTCCGGTTCGTCGTGCCCCCGGCGCACGACGCCGGCCTCGCAGCGTGCGCTGCGGGCGCACCTGAGGACAGCCTTCACGCTGGATGTCATGCCTCGGTAGACTCCGGTCAGAACAGGCCGCCGGGGGCGGCGCACCGACGATTCGGGGGATGTCAATGGCGCTCCGCCGCACGCTCCGCACGGCTTTGCCCGCACTTGCCGCCGCCAGCGCCCTGGCCCTGACGGGCTGCACAGGGGGCTCGACAGCGAACCCCTCGCCGAGCGAGACGGCGAACCCGGCCACCTCGACCATCGACGCCCGCCCGACCCCGGCGTCGTCGACAGAGCCGGCCCGCAACATCCCGGTGCCGGAACTGCCGGAGGCGGCGAAGCAGAACACGAAGGAAGGCTTCGAAGCCTTCGTGCGGCACTACATTTCGTTGCTCGATTACGCCTATCAGACCGGTGACACGGAGCCCGCACTGGACCATGCCGGCGCTGGATGCACCATGTGTGGAACCTCTGCGAAGAGCATCGACGCGGCAACCGCGGCGGGCGGCTGGATCATCGGGGGACGCCTGACTCTCTCTGGGTTCTCCACCGACGGGATCCCCGACGCCAACGGTCTGTGGACAGCGGAAGTCGAACTCCATCAGACAGAGACCAGCAACGTCTCTCAATCCGGCAGCGTCTCGGCGCTGGCGCCAGCAGCTTCGGCGACGGTTCTCGCCACAGCCGAATATGCCAACGGCCGCTGGTCGATGTCAGACCTCGGAGTGCCAACCGAAGCTCACCAGTGAAGGCAAGGACCGGTCTCGCGACGAGACCGGTGCTCCCTCCCGAGACCGGTCGGTCAACCACCGGCCTCGCAGCCGGGGACCGGTCTCGCCGCCGCGCCCGTCGAACTGCCCCCACCGGCAGCCCCGTGTGACGCTCCGTGACGCAACGTGACCGCCCGTGACCGCACCCTTGGGACGGACCACCCGCGTCCCTACGCTTGAACGCATGATCCCGCAGTTGCCTGCCCGTTGCCGGGGCGCCACGCCCCGATGTCGGGCCCGTCGATAGGCCCCATCCAGAGACCTGCGACCCCTGCGAGACCAAGGACCCTTCATGAGCGAGACCACCAAGACCCCCGAGACCGTGCGCATTACGGCGGAATCCGCCGAACAGGAGGCCAAGAGCGGCCGAGGCCTCAAGATCGGGATCGCCGCCGCCGTCGTGCTCCTCCTCGGGGCCGGCGCTGCCATCGCCACGGCCACGGCCGGCGCCCCACAGTCCCAGCCGTCCCAGAGCGCGGCCGCCCCCGTCGGGACGCCGGCCCCGCAGCTCCGCCTCGGCTACTTCGGCAACGTCACCCACGCCCCTGCCCTTGTGGGTGTCCAGAACCACCTCGTCGAGGACGCGGTCAAGGCCGCGGGCACGGACACGTTCAGCACCCAGGTGTTCAACGCTGGCCCGGCGGCGATCGAGGCCCTCAACGCGGGCGCGATCGACGCCGCGTACATCGGCCCCAACCCGGCGATCAACTCCTTCGTCAAGAGCAACGGCGAGTCCGTCGCCGTCGTCGCCGGCGCGGCCGCGGGCGGGGCGCAGCTCGTCGTCAAGCCCGAGATCACCTCGCCCGAGCAGCTCAAGGGCAAGGTCCTCGCGAGCCCACAGCTCGGCGGAACCCAGGACGTCGCCCTGCGCGCCTACCTCGCCGAGCACGGCTTCGCCACGACGCCGAACGGCGGCGGTGACGTGACGATCAACCCGACCGAGAACGCCCAGACCCTCAAGCTCTTCACGGACGGCAAACTCGACGGCGCGTGGCTGCCGGAGCCGTGGGCCTCGCGCCTCGTGCTCCAGGCCGGCGCCAAGGTGCTCGTCGACGAGAAGGACCTCTGGGACGGTGAGGGCACGGGCAAGCCGGGCCAGTTCCCGACCACGATCCTCATCGTGAACAAGAAGTTCGCCGCCGAGCACCCCCAGACCGTCGAGGCCCTCCTGGCGGGCCACGTCGAGGCCGTGAACTGGCTCAACGGGGCCAGCGCTGCCGACAAGGCGAGCACCATCAACGCCGCGCTCAAGGCCTCCTCGGGCGCCGAGCTCCCTGCGAACGTCATCGACCGGGCCCTCGGCAACATCACCTTCACGACCGACCCGCTCGCGGGGGCCTTCCCCAAGCTCCTGAAGGACGGCGTCACGGCGGGCGTCACGAAGGAGGCCAACATCGATGGCCTGTTCGACCTCCGCGTCCTCAACTCAGTGCCTGGCCACGAGAAGGCCAGCGCCGCCGGCCTCGGCCAGGACTGACCGTAGCTTCGGACTCGGCCCGGACCGACCCAGTCCAGGAACCACACAGAAGGAACCGACATGACCGTACTGCTCGAGAACCTCGGCAAGCGCTTCGGCGCTGGCGCCCCCGTCCTGGAGGGCGTCAGCGCGAGCATCGCCCAGGGCGAGTTCGTCGCGCTCCTCGGCGCCTCGGGCTGCGGCAAGTCGACCCTGCTGAACATCATCGCCGGCCTCGAGCGCCCCACCTCGGGTGCGCTCGAGGTCCCGGCGGACGGCGCGGCGTTCATGTTCCAGGACGCCGCGCTCTACCCGTGGCTCACGGCCCGCGGCAACATCGAGCTCGCGCTCAAGCTCCGCGGCGTCGGCAAGGCCGAGCGCCGGGCGCGGGCCACGGAGCTCCTCGACCTCGTCCACCTCGGCGAGGCCGGCGACAAGCGCCCGCACGAGCTCTCGGGCGGCATGCGCCAGCGCGTCGCCCTCGCCCGGGCCCTGTCCCAGGACCGCCAGGTCCTGCTCATGGACGAGCCCTTCGCCGCCCTCGATGCCATCACCCGCGACCTCCTCCACGAGGAGCTCACGCGCATCTGGCGCGAAACCGGCCGTACCATCATCTTCGTGACCCACAACGTCCGCGAGGCGATCCGCCTCGGGCAGCGGGTCCTGCTCCTCTCGTCGCGCCCGGGCCGGGTCGTCGCCGAGTGGGCGGTTCCGGAGGAGACGAAGAACGACGCCGCCGCTGTCGCCGCCCTCACGGGGGACGTCACCGCCCGCCTGCGTGAGGAGATTGCACGCCATGCCAAGTAATTCCACCCTCGAGAGGGACACGGTGAGCACTCAAGCACCAGGCCACGCGCAGCCGCAGTCCTCCGACGCGGAGCTGCGGACCCTCGAGGCCGGCCTCGACCATCTCCAGTCGGAAACGTCCCGCCGCCGACGGGACTGGACCCGCGCGCTCCTGCCGATCGCCGCCGTCGTCGTCCTCGTGCTGGCTTGGCAGCTGTACGTGAGCCTCGGGCTCAAGCGCCGCGACCTCGTGCCGGGCCCCTTCGACGTCCTGGCCTCCCTCGCGGAGCTGTGGGCCGAGGGCAAGGTCCAGGAGTCGGTGTGGACCTCGCTCCAGCGCGGCCTGCTCGGCTTCGCGGTGAGCGTCGTCGTCGCGACCCCGCTCGGCCTCCTCCTCGGCCAGGTCAGGACCCTGCGCCGCGCGTTCGGGCCGCTCATCTCGGGCCTGCAGGTCCTGCCGTCCGTCGCGTGGGTCCCGGCCGCGATCATCTGGTTCGGCCTCACGGACGCGACCGTCTACTTCGTGGTGCTCATGGGCGCCATCCCCTCGATCGTCAACGGCCTCGTCTCCGGCATCGACCAGGTCCCTCCGCAGTACCGCTCCGTCGCGAAGGTGCTCGGCGCCTCCCGGGCGGAGCTCGCCCTCCAGGTCATCCTCCCGGCGTCCCTGCCCGGGTACGTCGCGGGGCTCAAGCAGGGCTGGGCGTTCTCCTGGCGCTCGCTCATGGCCGCCGAGATCATCGCCGTGGGCGGCACGATGGGCTTCGGCCTCGGCTCGCTCCTGGACCAGGGCCGCACGCTGAGCGACATGGGCGTCGTCATGAGCGCGATCCTGATCATCCTTTTCGTGGGCATCCTCATCGAGCTCGCCGTCTTCGGCCCGATCGAGCGCCGGCTGCTGGCCCGCCGGGGCCTCCTCTCCGGGAGCACCGGCTAGCCCTCTCCACACGGACAGCCCCCGTGGCCCCGTCTCTCGCGCCCGTCCGGGCGAGGGGCGGGGCCGCTGCCGTGCCGCCCCTGTGTCGCGGACCCGATCCTTTGTGACGCAGGGTTACCTCTCGTGAACGGCTGTGTCGATCTGTTGTCACCGCCGCGGGGGCGGAGCCTACCGTTGATCCATGGCACTCCAGGACCTCTATCCCGCGGCGCTCCGCCTGCTGGGGCGCCCCGTCCTCGTGGTCGGCGGCGGCCGGGTGGCCGCGCGCCGCGCCCAGGGCCTCCTCGACGCCGGCGCGATCGTCACGGTCGTGGCCCCGGACGCGCACGACGACGTCGCCCGCCTCGCGAGCGCCGGCCTCCTCACGCTCGTGCCCCGCGCCTACGAGACCGCGGACCTCGAGGGCGTGTGGTTCGTCCAGACCGCCACGGGCGTCCCCGCCGTCGACGCCCGCGTGGCCGCCGAGGCCGAGGAGCGCCGGATCTGGTGCGTCAACGCCGCCGACCACGAGGCCTCCGCCGCGTGGACCCCCGCCACCGCCCGCGTCGACGACGTCACGATCGCCGTGAACGCCGGGGGAGACCCGCGCCGGGCCAAGGCCCTCAAGGACGCGATCGTCCTCGCCCTGCGCACCGGGAAGCTGCCCCTGCGCCGGCACCGGAAGGGCCACGGCCGCCGTCCCGGCCGCGTGGCCCTCGTCGGCGGCGGTCCCGGCGACCCCGGGCTCATCACCGTGCGCGGGCGCCAGCTCCTCGCGGAGGCCGACGTCGTCGTCGCCGACCGCCTCGGCCCCCGGGACCTGCTCTCCGAGCTCAGCGAGGGCGTTCGCGTGATCGAGGTCGGCAAGGCGCCCGGCGCCCACCAGGCCACCCAGTCCGAGATCAACGCGATCCTCGTGCGCGAGGCCCGGGCAGGGCACGTCGTCGTCCGCCTCAAGGGCGGGGACCCGTACGTCCTCGGCCGGGGCGGCGAGGAGGCCGAGTACTGCCGCGAGCACGGCGTCGACGTCGAGGTGGTCCCGGGCGTCACGAGCGCCGTCTCGGTCCCCGCGGCCGCCGGCATCCCAGTCACGCATCGTGGCCTCGCCACGGGCTTCAGCGTCGCGACGGGGCACGACGAGCTCGCAGAGCTCCCGGCCCGGCCCGACCACACCATCGTGCTCCTCATGGGCGTGCGCCGGCTCGCGGAGTCTGTGGCCGTCCTGCGCTCGCGGGGGCTCGGCGCGGACACGCCGGTCGCCGTCGTCGAGCGCGGCTGGACGCCCGAGCAGCGCGTCACCATCGCCACCCTCGGTACCATCGTTGACCGGGCCCGCGCGGTCGGCGTCGCGAACCCCGCCGTCGTCGTGATCGGCGACGTCGTGCGCGTGAGCCCGTACGCCCGCGCACACTTCCCGGCACCCCTGGCCTCCCGCACGACCCCCTGACCACCAGCACCTTTCGTCCTGACGAGAACCAACAGAAGGAACACAGCCGTGTCGAACACCCCCCTCGCTCAGCGCGCGCTCCGCGTCGCCGTCATCGGCTCGGGCCCCGCCGGCGTCTACGCCGCCGACCTCCTGACCAAGAGCGCGCCCGTCGCCTCCGGCGAGCTCACGCTGAGCATCGACCTCTTCGACCGCTACCCGGCGCCGTACGGCCTCATCCGCTACGGCGTCGCCCCGGACCACCCCCGCATCAAGGGCATCGTCAACGCCCTGCACAAGGTCCTGGACCGCGGCGACATCCGGTTCTTCGGCAACGTCGACTACGGCACGGACCTGAGCATCGAGGACCTCCGCAAGCACTACGACGCCGTCATCTTCGCCACCGGCGCGATCAAGGACGCGGACCTCAACATCCCCGGTGTCGAGCTCGAGGGCTCCTTCGGCGCGGCCGACTTCGTCTCGTGGTACGACGGCCACCCGGACGTCCCGCGCGAGTGGCCGCTCGAGGCCAAGGAGATCGCGGTCATCGGCAACGGCAACGTGGCGCTCGACGTCGCGCGCGTCCTCTCGAAGCACGCGGACGAGCTGCTCGTGACCGAGATCCCGGACAACGTGTACCGGATCCTCAAGGAGTCCCCCGTCACCGACGTGCACGTCTTCGGCCGCCGCGGCCCCGCCCAGGTCAAGTTCACGCCGCTTGAGCTGCGCGAGCTCTCGCACAGCCACGACGTCGACATCGTCCTCTACCCGGAGGACTTCGAGTTTGACGAGGCTTCAGACCGCGAGATCCAGACCAACAACCAGGTCAAGACCATGGTCGGCACGCTGACGAACTGGATCGCCGAGCAGCCCGAGGAGCCTGAAGAGCTCACGGCCTCCCGCCGCCTGCACCTGCACTTCCTGCAGAGCCCGGTCGAGATCGTCGACTCGCCCGAGACCCCGGGTCAGGTCGCCGGCATCCGCTTCGAGCGCCAGGAGCTCGACGGCACGGGCAACGTCCGCGGCACGGGCGAGTTCCTCGACTACCCGGTCCAGGCCGTGTACCGCGCGATCGGCTACTTCGGCTCGGCCCTGCCGGACGTCGAGTTCGACCACCGCCGCGGCGTCGTGACGAACGACGGCGGGCGCGTCCTCGACGCCGACGGCACCCACGTGCCGGGCCTCTACGCCACGGGCTGGATCAAGCGCGGCCCGGTCGGCCTCATCGGCCACACGAAGGGTGACGCCCTCGAGACCGTCGGCTTCCTCCTCGAGGACCGCGAGAACCTGCCCTTCGCGGCCGAGCCCGCCGAGCAGGCCGTGACCGAGCTGCTCGCGGCCCGTGGCGTCGAGTTCACGACGTGGGAGGGCTGGATCTCCCTCGACGCGCACGAGAAGGCCCTCGGCGCCGCCGCCGAGCCGGCTCTCACGCACAAGGGCGAGGTCGCGCGCGAGCGCGTCAAGGTCGTGGCGCGCGACGAGATGGTCGCCATCTCGAACGGCGCGGCGATCACCGCCGGCTGACGCCCGAGGCCTCCCCTCGCCGAGATGGGGTTCTGTGCCGCCGAGATGGGGTGATGGGACGCCGAGATGGGGTCCTGGCAATGCCTGGGCGGACGACGGCGGGACTCGCCTCGCAGGCGCAGGCTGACCTCGCGTTGCGGCCCGCCCGGCTAGCCTCCCTAGCAATATCTGCTGCCCTGAGCCGCTTCTCCTTGCGTAGTTCACCAAGGAGAAGCGGCTCAGGGCAGCACTTGTATGGCGACAACCTCTGGTGAGCCTGCGCACCCCGACTTCGAAGTCCTAGGCCCCCATTTCGGCGGTCGCGGGCACCCCATTTCGCCGGCCCAGGCCCCCATCTCGGCGAGAAGCGGGGCCGAAGGGGCCTGCGTCAGGCCTTCGCGACCTTGCGCACCGCGAGGGCCAGGTAGAGCTGGACCCGGTCCGCCGTGACGGCCGGGTCGTAGCCCGTGAGCTCGGCGATCTGCCCGAGCCGGTAGCGCACGGTGTTCCGGTGCAGGTTGAGCTCCTCGGCCACCTGCGCCACGGAGCCGTTGAGGTTCAGGTAGGTCTCGAGCGTGTGCACGAGCTCCGCGCCGTGCTGCGCGTCGAAGCGCACCAGCGGCCCGACGGCCTCGCCCGCCATGTCCGCGAGCGGCACGTCCTCGCTCGCGAGCAGGAGCGAGGTCAGGCTCAGCCGCTCGGGCTCGTTGACGTCGAGGCCGCGCGTCGCGGCCTCCTTGGCCTCGAAGTAGCTCCACCGCAGCCCATTCGGCTTCGTGTACGAGCCGCCGATCCCCACCGTCGCGTGGATGCCGGCCTCGGTGAGGTGATCGGCGAGGAGGCGGCCCAGCCGCGGCGCCCGCGCGCCGTCGTCCTCCACGACGACGACGAGGTCGTGGTCGAGCGTCGCCGAGACCGCGCTCTCCAGCGCCGGGGGCAGGGTCGTGCCGCGCAGGTTCTTGTGGTGCGCCGCGGACTCCGCGAGCAGGACGACGTTGCGCCGCGTCGAGTTGACCCCCACCCCGGCGAGGCGGCGCGAGGCCTCGTCGGCCTCGAGGGTGCCGCGCACGACGTCGTTCATCACCTGCCCGGCGAGGGCCCGCTGGGCCTGGCGCTGCTTCATGAGGTTGTTGAGCTCGAGGCTGATGAGGTTCTGGGCGTAGGAGACGATCCCAGTGTCCTCGAAGGGCTTCTTGGCCCACAGGGTCGAGGCGTCGCGCCGGCCAGTCGGGATGGGGTAGGGGACCCAGCGGTCCATCGACGGCGTGCCCGCGTCGGGGCTCGAGGCGTAGAGCTGGGCCGTGAACTGGGTCAGGACGAGGTCGGTCGAGAGCATCTGGCCGAGGTTCCGCAGCAGGTCGGCGAGGCCGCCGCCGGTCAGGAGCGAGCGCGCCAGGACCTGGTGCTCCGCGATGAGCCGCTCGAGGCTTGCGTAGTGGTCCGCCGAGTGCGAGTCGGCGACGAGCTTGCCGATGGCCATGAACGGGGTCTGGTAGGGGACCTCGATGACCGGCACGCCCCAGCGGTTGGCCTCTGCGATGAGGGCCGAGGGGATCTCGTCGTGCCCGAGCCCGACGCCGAAGCCGATCCCGAGGGTTCCCGCTCGCTGGAGGACGCGGACGAACCGGCGCTGCTCGATGGCGCTGCGCTGACGCACGCCCGTAGTGAGAACGAGCTCGCCGCCGGAGAGGAATGGGGCGGGGTTCTCGAGCTCCGTAACCGCCACCCACTGGATCTCCGCGCCGAGCGTCGACCCGGCCGATCCCGCGAGCCGGAGACCCAGATCGGGGCGTGAGAGGAGGTCGGAGAGCGTCAGGGCCATGCCCACCACTATAGGCTTTGCTGGCTGGCCGATCGCACTACGTCTCAGAGGCAAGGTGGTGCGATCGGCCATTCCTGCTGTGGCGCCGCTCGCATACCGTGGAAGGCGACGCAGGCGAGGAGCGCCCCGGGCGCCACTGCACCGAAAGGAAACACCCCACATGGACATCCAGTACCGTCTCGAGCAGAAGCGGAAGGTCCTCCACGACTTCCCCGGCCCGAAGTCCCTCGAGCTCGCGGCCCGCCGGGCCCAGGCCGTCGCCGCCGGCGTCGCCTCCGCCGTGCCCGTCTACGTGGCCGATGCCGACGGCGGCGTCATCCACGATGTCGACGGCAACTCCTTCATCGACCTCGGCTCGGGCATCGCGGTGACGACCGTGGGAGCCTCCGACGCCGCCGTCGTCGGCGCGGTCAAGGAGCAGGTCGAGCACTTCACGCACACGTGCTTCATGGTCTCCCCGTACGAGGGCTACGTCGCCGTGGCCGAGAAGCTCAACCAGCTGACCCCGGGCGAGCACGCCAAGCGCACGGTCCTGTTCAATTCCGGCGCCGAGGCCGTCGAGAACGCCGTCAAGATCGCCCGCGTCGCGACCGGCCGCAACGCCGTCGTGGCCTTCGACCACGCCTACCACGGCCGCACGAACCTCACGATGGGCCTGACCGCGAAGGCCATGCCCTACAAGTACGGCTTCGGCCCGTTCGCGCCCGAGGTCTACCGCGTCCCGATGAGCTACCCGTTCCGGGAGGAGAACCAGCAGATCACGGGCAAGGAGGCAGCCGAGCGCGCGATCCTGACGATCCAGAAGCAGATCGGCGCCGACCAGGTCGCCGCGATCATCATCGAGCCCATCCAGGGCGAGGGCGGCTTCATCGTCCCGGCCGAAGGCTTCCTGCCGCGCATCGCGGAGTTCGCCAAGGAGAACGGCATCGTCTTCATCGCGGACGAGGTCCAGTCCGGCTTCGCCCGCACCGGCGAGTGGTTCGCCGTCCAGCACGAGGGCGTCGTCCCGGACCTCATCACGACGGCGAAGGGCATCGCGGGGGGCATGCCGCTCTCGGCCGTGACGGGCCGCGCCGAGCTGCTCGACGCCGTCCACGGCGGCGGCCTCGGCGGCACCTACGGCGGCAACCCGGTCGCCTGCGCCGCCGCGCTCGCAGCGATCGAGACGATGGACTCCCAGGACCTGCGCGCCCGCGCCCGCGAGATCGAGGCGACGGTCAAGGAGCGCTTCGGCCGGCTCCGCGACGAGCTCGGCGAGGGCTCCATCATCGGGGACATCCGTGGCCGCGGCGCCATGCTCGCGCTCGAGTTCGTCAAGCCCGGCAGCGCCGCGACGACGAAGCTTCCCGACGCCGACGCGACCAAGAAGATCGCCGACTACTGCCTCAAGGAGGGCGTCATCATCCTCACGTGCGGCACGTACGGCAACGTCGTGCGCCTCCTGCCGCCGCTCGTGATCGGCGACGAGCTGCTCGCCGACGCCCTCGACGTGCTCGAGGCGGCGATCCGAAGCGTCGCCTAGCGATCCCGGTAGAGTCTGCGGTAGACCGCAGACCGGACGAGGGCGCGCGGCATCGCCGGGCGCCCTCGCCGTCTCTGCTGTGATAGCACAGGTGTGCTCTGACACCAGGAGGGTGGGCCATGCGCTACGTCGTCGGATACCAGCCTGACGCACGGGGAGCCGACGCGGTGACTCTCGCCGTCGCACTCGCCCGCGCCCAGGGCGCCGAGCTGGACCTCGTCTTCGTGCTCAACGAGGACGTGCCATACGTACCGCCGAGCCCGGCGGGCAAGCGCCTCGACGTCAAGGAACAGCTGATCCTCACGGCCCAGGGGGACGCCCTCCGGCTCGTGCCCGAGGACGTCAAGGCCGACTTCCACGTCCGCCGGGCGCACTCCTTCGCGGCCGCTCTCATCGAGGCAGCCGTCGAGTCTGAGGCCGCCCTCATCGTGATCGGCGCCGCGAGCTACGGGCTCCTCAAGCGCTACACCGTGGGCAGCGTGGCCAACGCGCTCCTGCATGCGTCGCCCGTCCCCGTGGCGCTCGCCCCGCGCGGCTACGACCGCACCGACCCGATCCAGCGGCTCACTGCCTTGGTCGGCCGGCGCGAGGGCGCGGACGCCGCCATCGACGTCGCACTCGTCGCCGCCGGGCGCCGCAACGTCCCGCTCCGCTTCGTCTCCCTCGTCGAGCTCGATGAGCGGGCCGACGACTTCGGGGAGAACATCAACGCGGCCCACCGGCACGCCAACACCGTGCTCACCGAGGCGGCCCACCGGCTCCCCGTGGGGCACGAGGCGGGCGTGGAAGTCGCCCACGGGCGCACGTTCGAGGAGGCCGTGGACAGCCTCGACTGGCTCGAGGGCGAGATCGTGATCGTCGGCTCCTCGCGACTGGCCCAGAAGCGCCAGATCTTCCTCGGCTCCATGGCCAACAAGGTTCTGCGTGCCCTGCCCGTGCCCATGGTCGTTGTCCCGCGCGACTACGAGCGCGCCGAGTCCCACCCGCTGGGCTAGGGGAGGAGCCATGGCCGGCTTCGCCGCAGGCATCGCCTCGTCCCCGGACTATCCGGGGGCCGTTCCGCTGCACGGCCTGGCTATCCGGCACCACAAGAGCGGTGCGGCCGTGCTCTCTGCCGAGGTCCCTTCCGGCGGCCACCTCCTCCACCTGTCCATGGCGACGTGCGTGTTCAACGACCTCCACACGGCGGCTGCCGCGCGTGGCATCGGCCTCGGCAGGGTCGAGGTCCGGGCCGATGGCGCCTTCGACGCGGAGCTCACACGCTCGACCGGGGTTGCCCTGGAGGTGGACCTCGAGGGCGCCAGCCCCGAGGCCGAGCTCGAGTCCCTCGTCCGTGAGGTCGTCGAGAACGCCGTGATCCTGCGCATCGTGCGCGTCGGCACTCCCGTCGGCCTCGCCTCGGTCAGGGTGCGCACGACGGCGGGCGGGGGCTGAGGCGGCAGCCGCACCACCCGCCGTCCGTCGTAGTAGCGGGCTGACGCGCAGCCGCGCCGCCCGCCGTCGTGCATCCCGACGGCCCGCACGCGGTACGACAGGCTCTGACCGGCACGACAGGCCCGCGCCAACGCCTGCTGTGTCGCCAAGGCCTGTCGAGCAGGCGCGAGGCTTGTCGGAGTCGAGCACAAGCGTCCGCGGTGTTGGGCAAGGTTATCCACAGACCCACCGCGGCCCGCCCCGCAGGCCTGGCCGCAGGGCAGACTGCAGGGATGAAGCCCACCCAGATGCGCGGCCTCATCGAGGCTCGATGGCCCGAACCACATGTCGCGTCGACGTCGGAGCTTGCTGCCGCCGGGATCGACCACCGTGTCCTGACGGAGGCGGTGCGCCGCAAGGAGCTCGTTCGTCTGCGACGGGGCGTGTACGTTCGGCGCGCCTACTGGCTGACTCTGGCCCCGTGGGATCAGGAGAGGCTCAGGATCGAGGCCCATTGGCTATCGACCCAGGGAGGTGCGGTCTACAGCCACGCGACTGCGGCGAGGATCCTGGGCTGCCGCACGTGGGGTACTGATGCCAGCGTCCACGTGACGGTCCCGTATTCCGGATCGAAGACGAGTCACGGGGCGGACGTCCGGGCACACTCCCTGTACATTCCGGATGAGGACATCGTCCCAGTCCGTCTCGGCCCGGGACGCATGGCGCGGTCGACGTCCCTGGAGCGATCCGTCGCGGATGTCGCCAGGATCCTAGACCCGGAACGCGCCGCCATCATCGGGGACCATGCGCTGAGGCTCGGCGCGTCACTCGACGGAATCAGGGCCGCGGCGGAAAGGTCGGGAGCCGCACGCGGTGCACGCCGTATCGAGAACCTCCTCGGCCTCCTCGACGGGCTGTCCGAGTCTCCCGGGGAGACCCGGACGCGGTTCGCTCTGGCCGCCGCGGGACTGCCCACTCCTGTCCTCCAGCACCGGATCGAGACGTCCGAGGGCCAGTACCGGGCCGACTTCGCCTGGCCGGACCTCCTGGTGGTCCTCGAGTTCGACGGGGACGCCAAGTACTTCGACTACCGGCCCACGCAGGAGGTGCTGCTCGCCGAGCGCCGACGAGAGCTCGCCCTCGTCGCTGAAGGGTGGACGGTGGCGAGGGTGCGCTGGGCGGACCTCTCGGTCCCCGGACACGTTGCCTCCACGGTCCTCTCTGCGTTCGAGAGGGCGCGCAAACTGGCGGCATAGCAACTTCGGCGAATGCCTGAATCAGGAGCGCGACCCGCATGACAGGCCGTGCCCCTCACGACAGGCCCGCGCCAACGCCTGTTGTGAAGGCAAGCGCCTGCCACGCCGATGAGAGCCCGGCCTGCTGGACCTGAGGAGTCCGCTAGGCGCGTGCGGATTCAGCGGCGGCGCGGAGGCCGGCCCGCCGGCGGCGGGCCACGAAGAGCGTGTCCGCGGTCAGGACGAGGATCGCGAGCCACACGATCCCGAAGCCGATCCACCGCCCGGCGGCCATGTGCTCGCCGAGCACGGTCACGGCGAGCAGGAACTGGGACAGCGGTGCGATGTACTGCAGGAGGCCGATGGTGGTCATGGGCAGCCGGCGCGCGGCCGCGCCGAAGAAGAGCAGCGGGGTGGCGGTGATGACGCCGCTCGCGGCGAGGAGCCAGAAGTGCCCCGGGCCATGGCCCGTGAGCGTGAGGGTCCCGGCGGCGGCGAGCCACGCCACGACGCCGAGGGCCGCCGGGGTGAGCACGACGGTCTCGACGGTGAGGCTCGTGACGGCGTCAACCGTCGCGCCGACGCGGTTCTTGACGAGCCCATAGAAGCCGAAGCTGAACGCGAGGATGAGCGCGATCCAGGGGACCTGCCCGTAGGCGACCGAGAGGACGAGGACCGCGACGGCGCCGATGGCCACTGCCGTCCATTGCAGCGGCCGCAGCCTCTCCTTGAGGACGAGCACGCCGAGCAGCACCGAGACGATCGGGTTGATGAAGTAGCCCAGCGAGGCCTCGATGGCCTGCCCGTTGAGCACACCGAAGGTGTAGGTGAGCCAGTTGACCCCGATGAGCGCCGCGGCGAGGGCGAGCGCGCCGAAGGCCCGCCCGCTGCGCAGGACGGCGCCGAAGGCGCGCCACGAGCGCGCAACGGTGAGCAGGACGAAGCAGACGACGAGGGAGAACAGGACCCGGTCGGCGACGATCTCGACTGGCCCGGCGGGGACGAGGGTGACGAAGTAGAGGGGAAGGAGGCCCCACAGGCCGTAGGCCCCGATGCCGAAGAGGAGACCCGCCGACGAGCCCGGCGAACCAGTGGATCCCGAGGGGTTCGCTGGAGCCGCTTCGACGGCTCTCGTGGTGGGTACGGGGGCTTCGGCGGTCTGCTTCTCGGTCACGAGCGTAGAACGTCGACGCACCTGTCACGTATTCCCGGCCCGTGCCGGGTGCGCCAGCGGTAGACTAAAGCGGTTGTGCGTGGCCGCCGGCCGCCAGCCAGGATCCCGGAAGGAAACCCCGTGCCCGAAGCCCCCGCCGACAGCTCCCAGCGCGATGTTGTGCAGCGCGATTCCGTGCAGCGCGATGTTGTGCAGCGTCCGCTGCGGGTCGCCATCATCGGTGCCGGCCCCGCCGGCGTCTACGCGGCGGACATCCTCACCAAGTCGAACGAGGTCAAGGGCGGCGAGGTCGAGGTCAGCATCGACCTGTTCGACCAGTACCCGGCCCCGTACGGCCTCATCCGCTACGGCGTGGCGCCGGACCACCCGCGCATCAAGGGCATCGTCAACGCACTGCACAAGGTCCTGGACCGCGGCGACATCCGATTCATCGGCAACGTCACCTATGGCCGGGACCTGACGCTGAGCGACTTCCGCGACTTCTACGACGCCGTCATCTTCGCCACGGGCGCGATCCGGGACGCTGAGCTGGACATCCCCGGCATCGGGCTCGAGGGCTCCTTCGGGGGCGCCGACTTCGTCTCGTGGTACGACGGTCACCCGGACGTCCCTCGGGACTGGCCGCTCGAGGCCAGGGAGGTCGCCGTCATCGGCAACGGCAACGTTGCCCTCGACGTTGCCCGCATGCTCAGCAAGCATGCCGAGGACCTGCTCGTGACAGAGATCCCGGACAACGTCTACCAGGCCCTCAAGCGCAGCCCCGTGACGGATGTGCACGTGTTCGGCCGCCGGGGCCCCGCCCAGATCAAGTTCACGCCGCTCGAGCTGCGCGAGCTCTCGCACTCCCGCGACGTCGACATCGTCCTCTACCCCGAGGACTTCGAGTTCGACGACGCCTCGGACGAGGCGATCAAGTCGAACAACCAGGTCAAGACCATGGTCAACACGCTCGCGAACTGGATCGCCGAGGACCAGGACACGGGCGCGTCGCGCCGCCTGCACCTGCACTTCCTGCAGAGCCCGGTAGAGGTCTACGACTCCGCGGAGACCCCGGGGAAGGTCGCCGGGATCCGCTTCGAGCGCCAGGAGCTCGACGGCACGGGCAACGTCCGCGGCACGGGCGAGTTCCTCGACTACCCGGTCCAGGCCGTGTACCGCGCGATCGGCTACCACGGCTCGGAGCTCGCCGAGCTCGAATACGACGAGCGCCGCGGCGTGATCCCGAACGACGCCGGGCGCGTCCTGCGCGACGACGGCACCCCGATGCCGGGCGTCTACACGACGGGCTGGATCAAGCGCGGGCCGGTCGGCCTCATCGGCCACACGAAGGGCGACGCCCTCGAGACCATCGGCTGCCTGCTCGAGGACCGCGACGACCTCCCGCCGGCGACGAACCCCGACGAGCACGCGATCATCGCGCTCCTCGAGGAGCGCGGCGTCGACTACACGACGTGGGAAGGCTGGAACGAGCTCGACGCGCACGAGAAGTCGCTCGGCGAGAAGTACACGGCCGAGAGCGGCGTGCAGCGCGAGCGCGTCAAGGTGGTCCCGCGCGAGGACATGGTGCGCATCTCCCGGGAGCGCAGCGACCGCTGAGGGCCGCCCGTCTCGCATCCTGAGACATTCTGAAGGTCTCGCACGCTGGACGCCTATAGTTGTCGGGTTTTGTGCCATCCCCCCGAACACCAGGAGTCTGGAATGCAGATCCTCCGGACCAAGCCGATCGAGACCACGATCGCGGACTCCCATGAGCCTGGCCGCCGCCTCAAGCGCACCCTGAGCTCGTGGGACCTCATGATCCTCGGCGTCGCCGTCGCCGTCGGCGCCGGCATCTTCTCCGTGGGCGCCAAGGCCGCGGCGAACTTCGCCGGCCCAGCCGTCACCGTCTCGTTCGCCGTCGCCGCCGTCACGTGCGCCCTGGCGATCATGTGCTACGCGGAGTTCGCCACCGCGATCCCCGTGGCCGGCTCGGCCTATGTCTTCACCTACGCGACGATGGGCGAGCTGCTGGCCTGGATCATCGGCTGGAACCTCATCCTCGAGCTGTTCACCGCCGCGGCCGTCGTCGCCAAGTACTGGGGCCTGTACCTGAGCAAGGTCTTCTCGCTCGTGGGCGTCGAGATCCCACCGAGCATCGCGCTCGGGCCCGTCGAGCTCGTGTGGGGCCCGTTCCTCGTCGTCTCCGTCTTCACGGTCCTGCTCGTGCTCGGGACGAAGCTGTCCGCGCGCGTGGGCAACGTGTTCACGCTCGTGAAGATCGCCGTCGTGCTCTTCGTCATCGTCGTCGGCTTCTTCTACGTCAAGGCGGAGAACTACGCGCCGTTCGTCCCCGACGCCGTCCCCACTGGGGGCACGGGCGGAACCGAGGTGCTCAAGCAGTCGCTGTTCTCGTTCCTCACCGGCGCGGCCCCCGCACAGTACGGCCTGTTCGGCGTGTTCGCCGGCGCGGCCCTCGTCTTCTTCGCGTTCATCGGCTTCGACGTCGTGGCCACCTCGGCCGAGGAGGTCAAGGACCCGCAGAAGACCCTCCCGCGCGGCATCTTCGGCGGCCTCGGGCTCGTGACGCTGCTGTACATCCTCGTCTCCCTCGCGCTCACGGGCATGGTCCCGTACACGACCCTCGCCGCGGCCGAGTCGCCCACGCTCACGACGGCGTTCGAGGCCGTCGGCAACGCCGACGCCGCGAAGGTCATCGCCTTCGGCTCCCTCGTGGGCCTCACCACCGTCATCATGGTGCTGCTCATGGGCCTGGCCCGCGTGATCCTCGCGATGAGCCGTGACGGCCTCCTCCCGCGCGCCCTGTCCGTGACGAGCGTCAAGCGCGCGACGCCGGCCCGCCTCCAGATCGTCTGCGGCGTCGCCGTCGCCCTCGTGGCCGGCCTGACGAACGTGGACGTGCTCGAGGAGATGATCAACATCGGCACGCTCTCGGCCTTCGTCGTCGTGAGCCTGGGCATCCTCGTCCTGCGGAAGAAGCGCCCGGACCTCAAGCCGGCGTTCCGGGTCCCCGGCGGCAAGGCCGTCCCGGTCCTCTCGGCCCTCCTCTGCGTCTACCTCATGACGAACCTCGCCGTGGAGACGTGGGCATACTTCATCGTCTGGCTCGTTCTGGGCTTCGCCATCTACTTCCTGTACGGTCAGAAGCATTCGCGCCTGAACGAGCGCTTCGCGGCCACGCGCGAGGCGGTCGAGGCGAGGACCGATACGGGGGACAGCAGTGGGAACTGACAATGCACCATGCGCGGCAAGGCATTTTGCAGAATTTGTCATACAGATGATTGCTTCGGTCTAGGATAGGTCACATGGCGCGACCTCCTCGTCCCGAGCGGAAGACTGAACTCCTCGAGCAGATCCTCGATTACCTCCTGGAGTCGACGCTCGCGGACCTCACCTTCCGAAGTCTTGCGGACGGCCTCGGCATCAGCAGCTACGTCCTCGTGTACCACTTCGGAAACCGCGAGCAGCTCGTCGGCGAGATCATCCGGGGGATCACCTCGAGGTTCCAGGGGATCGACGCCGGGGCGCCCTCGGCCGGCGTCCGTGAGCTCATCGAATGGGCCAAGGGCGCTTTCGCCCTGACGCTTGACCACCGCGGCCGGCACCTCCAGCGCCTGGAGTTCGAGGCGGCCGTCCAGGACGTCGTCGCCCCCGAGCCCCGCCGCGTCGGCGCCGAGCTCATCGAGCGCTGGTCCGGGTTCCTCAGCGGGTGGCTCGTGGGCCAGGGCCTGTCGCCCGAGCGCGCGAAGGTCATCGGGCGGGCCTACGTGGGCGCCATCATGGGCACCCTCTACGACTACGTCATCACGGGGGACCGGTCGGCGGCCCTCGCATCCTTCGACGTCCTCGCGGACGGCTTCGCCTCGCGCCTCGCGACCGGGGGAGGGCCCATGGCCTCCGCACGGCGCGGGGAGCTGCGGTCCCCCTGACGGGACGCATGACAAGAAGGGGCCCGGTACAACGCACCGGGCCCCTTCGTCATGGCCTCCTTGTCATGGACTTTGGGGGACGGGCTCCCGTTCCGCGGCAAGGGAGGCGAAGAGCTCGCGCAGCCCAAAGGTCCACGGCTCCAGCTCTTCCGCCCGGCCCACCTCGTTCACGAGGGTGCCGAGCAGGCGGCTGGAGATTGAGACCCTGTCGCCCAGCAGGTGCGTGAAGCCTCGCCCGAGCTTGCCGCGGTCCTGAGTGGGGGCGAACAGCGTGCCGGTATAGAGGGCGAACCCGTCTGGATACTGGTGGTGTGCCCCGGCGGTGGCCTCGATCAGCTCCTCGAACGGCCGGCTGATCCGGGCCAGGCTGTTGCGCCCCTCGAGGAGGTATCCGTCGGGCCCTTCGACGCGCAGCAGGATGTCCTCGGACCGCAGCGAGTCAAGGCCGAAGCCCTCCTCGAACAGGCGGATGAACGGCCCGATGGCGCTCGAGGCGTTGTTGTCCTTCGCCTTGCCCAGGAGCAGGGCGCTGCGGCCCTCGACGTCGCGCAGGTTCACGTCATTGCCGAGGGTCGCCCCGACCGGACGCCCGGACGGGTCCACGATCAGCACCAGCTCGGGCTCGGGGTTGTTCCATCTGGAGAAGGCGGGGATGCCGATGCGGGCGCCGGCGCCCACCGAGGACAGGACCGGGGCCTTGGTGAAGACCTCCGGGTCCTTGCCGATGCCGACCTCGAGGTACTGCGACCACAGGCCCTCCTCCTGCAGGACGGCCTTGGCTCTCTCGGCCTCGGCGCTGCCCGGGCGCACCCCCTCGAGGCTGCCGCCCAGCGCCCGGCCCACTTTCCCTCGGAGCTCGGCAGCCCGGGAGGGATCGCCGCTGGCCCTCTCCTCGATGACGCGCTCGATCATGCTGTCCACGAAGGTCACTCCGCAGGCCTTCACGACCTGCAGGTCGATCGGGGCCAGCAAGCGAGGGCGGGACGCGTCGCGGTCCATGGATGCCTCGAGCAGCTCGAGTGCGCTCCACCGCGGGGAGAGGCGTTCGACGGCGGCCCGCACCCGCCGCGCGGGGGAGGGGTCGTCGAGGAGCTCGGCCACCGTCGGGGCGACGGACCGGAGGTCGAAGACCTCCTCACCGAGCACTGCGACAACGCGCGGTCCTCCGCTCTCGACGTCCCAGACCCTGCCGACCAGCAGCGCCTCGGGGGCGTCCTCGGGCAGCAGGCCCAGCAGCTCGTCCCTGTTCATTCCTGGACTCCGTTCTGGCCATCGTGGCCGGGTCGCCGCCAGGAGCCGTCGACCCGCTGCGGCACCCGCCACGGGTTGTCGTCACGCAGCGGCTCGGGCAGCCTCTCGTGCGGCCAGGACTGGAAGGCCACAGGGCGCAGGAACCGCCGGATGGCAGCGGTGCCCACGGAGGTCGACGCCGAGGTGGAGGCAGGGTAGGGTCCGCCGTGGTGCTGGGCGTAGCTGACCGTCACGCCCGTGGGCCAGCCGTTCCACAGCACCCGGCCGCTGATCTCGGCCAGGCGGATGGAGAGCTCGTCGACGTCGTCGCCCGCCTCGGCGTGAATCCCGGTGGTCAGCTGACCCTCGAGCAGCCCGGCGAGTTCGGCCAGCTCCGCCTCGTCCCGGTACTGCACCACGATGCTGGCCGGGCCGAACATCTCCCGGCGCAGGATCTCCGGGTCCCGCCGGACGGCCTCGCCGGTCGTGGCGAGGACCGTGGGCTGCGGGGGCTCGCCGAAGCTGCCCTCCAGCAGCACCCCGACGCCGTCGCGCTCGGCGACGGAGCGGACGGCCTCCGTGTACCCCTCGTGCAGGCGCTCGGTCAGCAGCGGCGCGGGACGGAAGCCCTCCAGTGCCCCCGCGAGGCGGTCGCGGACCCCCTCGCCGTCCCCGGACGGGACGAAGAGCAGTCCCGGCTTGGTGCAGAACTGCCCCATGCCCACAGTGAAGGACGTCGCGTAGCCGGCAAGAATCTCGCTCCGCCGGGCGTCCCAGGCGCGCGGGGTGACGAAGACGGCGTTGATTCCCCCGAGCTCGCCGAAGAAGGGGATGGGCTCCGGACGGGTGGCGATGCGGTCCAGCAGGGCGCGCCCGCCCGCCGTCGAGCCCGTGAAGCCGACGGCCTTCACGAGCGGGTGCTCGACGAGGGCCACCCCGGCCTGCCGGCCCGTGACGAGGGCGAAGAGCCCAGCGGGCGCCCCGGACTCCTCGAGGCCGTGGAGCACTGCCCGCGCGGTGAGCGCGGCGAGCTCGGGGTGCCCGTCGTGGCCCTTGTGCACGACGGCGCAGCCCGCCGCCAGCGCGGAGGCGGTGTCCCCACCCATGACGCTGAACGCGAAGGGGAAGTTGGAGGCGCCGAAGACGCCGACGACCCCGAGCGGGACGTTGACCCGGCGGAGGTCCGGGCGGGGGCCCATGCCCCAGTCGGGGTCCTCGTGGTCGACGGTCGCGTCCAGATGCTCCCCGGCCCGGACCTCCAGCGCGAGGAGGCGCAGCTGGAACACCGTGCGGCGCAGCTCGCCGCGGAGCCTCTCCGGTCCCAGGTGCGTCTCCCGGCACCCGGCGTCGACCAGCGGCTCGGCCTCTGCCTCGAGCGCGGCGGCGATGGACTCGAGCCAGCCGGCGCGGGTGGCCAGGTCCGTGCCGCGGGCCTGTTCGAAGGCCGTCTGGGCGCGCTCGACGGCGGCCGCCAGCTCCTCGGGGGACGTGGACAGGCGGGCGGACGTCGGGGCGGAGGCCGTCATCGCGAGGCCCCCGCGCTCGCGAGCCCCGGAGCGGTGACGGCGGTGCGGCCGCCCACGTCGAGCCAGCCCTGCCCCGAGGGGAACTCCCACCGGGCCCTCGAGGCGGCGAGCATCTCGGCGCCGGTGCCGGGCCTCTGCGGTGCGGCGTAGCGCCCCCCGCCGATCCGTACCGGCTCGGCGAAGTGCTCGTGGAGGTGGTCCACGTACTCGATCATGCGGTCCTCCTGGCTCGCGGAGACGGCGGCGTAGTCGAAGAAGGAGAAGTGCTGGACGAGCTCGCACAGCCCGACCCCGCCGGCATGCGGGCAGACCGGGACGCCGAAGCGGGCGGCGAGGAGGAGGTTGGCTATGTTCTCGTTGACCCCGGCGACGCGGGTGGAGTCCAGCTGGAGGACGTCGATGGCCTTGGCCTGGAGCAGCTGCTTGAAGACGATGCGGTTGGCCACCGCCTCGCCCGTCGCGACGCGGGTGGGGGAGACGCCCGCCCGGATGGCCGCGTGGCCGAGGATGTCGTCGGTGCTCGTCGGCTCCTCGACCCAGTACGGCCGGAAGTCCTCCAGCTGCCGGACCCACTCGATGGCCTCCGGCACGTCCCAGCGCTGGTTGGCGTCGATCGCGATCGGCAGGTCGCCGACGGCCTCGCGGGCCAGGCGCAGGCGGCGCTGGTCGTCGGCGAGGCTGCCGCCCACCTTGAGCTTGATCATGGAGAAGCCCTCGGCGGCGGCCTGCCTGCTCAGCCGCACGAGCTTCTCGTCGCTGTAGCCCAGCCAGCCCGGCGAGGTCGTGTACGCGGGGAAGCCCTCGGCCTGGAGCGAGGCGATCCGCTCGGCCTTGCCGTCCTGCCCGGCCCGGAGGATGTCCAGGGCTTGGGCCGGCGACAGGGCGTCGCTGATGTGGGTGAAGTCGACGACGTCGACGATCTCCTCCGGGGACATCCCGCTCAGCAGCAGCCACAGCGGCTTGCCCTCGCGCTTCGCCCGCAGGTCCCACAGTGAGCTGACGAGGGCGCCGCAGGCCATCTGGCTGACGCCCTTCTCAGGGCCGAGCCAGCGCAGCTGCGAATCGTGCACGAGCCGGCGCGAGGCGCCGCCGAGATCGTAGATCAGCTCGTCGACGTCGCGTCGCTGCAGCAGCGCGGCGTAGGCCTCGATGGCCTTGACGATGACCTCGTTGCCACGGCCGCAGGTGAAGACGAAGCCGTGGCCCTCCTCGCCGTCGTCCGTGCGGGTGATGACGTACGCGGCGGAGTAGTCGGGATCCACGTTGACCGCGTCCGAGCCGTCGAGCTCGAGCGAGGTGGGGAAGCGGATGTCGTGAACAGTGATGGAAGCGATGCGGGACATCGGACTCTCTGTCTCTTCGGTGAGTGGCCCGGAGGCCGGGATGGGAATCCTATATGAATGACAGGAATCATATAGGAATCCAGAACTCTGTCAACGACGAAGAAAGCCCCAGCCGGGAGGGCTGGGGCTTCAGCGCGGGAAGAGGGAGGCTAGGGGGCGAGGCGCCGCCGCGGGCCCCAGGGGCGCTTGAGCGGCTCTAGCGAGGACGAGCCCTGGAAGGCCTGGGCAAAGCGGTCGAAGGACTTGAAGACGTGCCGGCTCATCGCGGCCTCGGCGCCTGCGGCGTCGCAGTCGCCGATGGCGGTCGCTATCTCACGGTGTTCGGCCAGGGTGATATCCCCCTCGACGTCCGCGGGGTACAGCCGGAAGGTGTGCAGATGGCAGTGGGTCTGCGCGTACGCGTGCCGCACGACCGGGTTCTCCGCGGCGGCGAGGATCAGGTCGTGGAAGCGCGCATCGTGCGCCACGAGGTCCTGCCGGATGTCGCCGCCCTCCTCGATCCGCTGCTCGAGCGTGTCGAGTTCCCGATGCAGGGTGCGGCCGGGATTGGAGAGGCGGTCGACGGCGGCCGAACGCGCCGCCCAGGGCTCGACGAGGAGCCGGAACTCGAACAGTGAACGCAACTCGGAGGGTTCGAGCAGGGGGGTAGTGCTGTAGCCCCGGCCCGGGCTGTAGACGACCAGATTGTCGCCTTCGAGCCGCTGGAGGGCCTCGCGCACGGGCGTGGGGGAGACGTGGAGGCGGCGGGCGAGGGCGTCGATGTTGATCCGCTCCCCCGGCGCCAGCTCGCCGTCGAGGATCGATGCCCGCATCACGGCGTACGCTTCGCCGGCGGCCACTTTGGCCTTGGGGGCCTCGGACTTCGGGGCCTCCGCCGTGGAGTCGCTGGCCGTTCTGCGTGGGGGCATGGTCCCTCTCTTCCCTTCGAGCACTGGGGGAAGTCTAAGCGAGCGGCCGCCGCGCGCCGCCGGTCGAGCGGCGCGCAGCGGTGTCGAGGCAGGGGGCCTCCAGACCCCGGGCGCTTGACCTGAATCACATGGCCTATATGATCGTCACTATTCCTATATGATTCCGAGGCGGCGGTTCCGCCATTCCCGAAGCCGCCCGTACGGCGACGCTTCACCCCCAGCTCCAGATCCCTCGACAAGCCATGTCCATGTCAAAGGAGACCCGCATGACTGCGCTAGGAAGCCCCACGGGCCGGACCGGCACCGCCGCCGGCTCCACCAAGCCCCGTACGATGACGAGAATGCGCTGGGCCATCATCTGGCTGGCCTTCGTCGGCCTCAGCATCAACTACCTCGACCGCTCGAGCCTCGGCGTTGCCCTCCCCTTCATGGGCGAGGACTTCCACCTGACCGCCACCCAGCAGGGCCTCATCTTCGCCGCCTTCTTCTGGGCCTACGACTTCTGCCAGCTGGCCGCCGGCTGGTACGTGGACAAGGTCGGCCCGCGCCGATCGTTCACCCTGGCCGCGCTCTGGTGGTCCGTCTTCACCATGGCCACGGCCTTCGCCCGCGGCTTCTGGAGCCTCTTCGCCGCCCGCTTCCTGCTGGGCGTCGGCGAGAGCCCGGCCCCGAGCACCTCGGCCAAGGTCGTGGCGACCTGGTTCCCCGTGCGCGAGCGGGCCTTCGCGACCAGCATCTGGGACTCGGGCTCGCGCGTCGGCGCGGTGATCGCGCTGCCCATCGTGACCCTGCTCGTCTCGCTGACCTCGTGGCAGGGAGTGTTCATCATCATCGGCGCCCTGGGCCTCGTCTGGGCCGTCGTGTGGTGGAAGGTGTACCGCGATCCGCAGCAGCACCCGCGGGTGGGCGCCGAGGAGCTGGCCTACATCCAGGAGGGCGGCGCGCGCGGCAGCGACAGCGACGACGAGGGAGCGGCCAAGCTGCCCTGGCGTGCGCTGTTCAAGTACCGCACGATCCTGGCGATGATGTTCGGCTTCTTCTGCCTGAACAGCGCCATCTACTTCTTCATCACGTTCTTCCCGAGCTACCTCGTCAAGGAGCGAGGCTTCGACCTGCTCAAGCTCGGCTTCTTCGGCGCCATACCGGGCATCTGCGCGGTGCTCGCTGGCTGGCTCGGGGGCTACCTCGCCGACAAGGCCGTGCGCCGCGGACACTCGGTGAACAAGGTGCGCAAGGCGGCGATCGCCGGCGGTCTGGCCGGCGGCTCCGTGATCATGTTCGCCGCCATGGTCCCAGAGGCGTGGATGGCCCTGGCCCTGCTGTCCGTGGCCTACTCGAGCCTGACGGTTGCCGCGACGGGGATCTGGTCCCTCCCGGCGGACGTGGCCCCTAGCTCCCGGCACGTGGGCTCGATCGGCGGCCTGCAGAACTTCGCCTCGAACCTCGCCGGCATCTTCACGCCGATCCTCATCGGCGTCCTCGTCGACGCCACGGGATCCTTCCTGGCCCCGCTGGCCGTGATCGGAGGCGTCGCCCTGCTGGGCGCAGCGAACTACCTGTTCTTCATGGGCAGGATCGAGCGGCTCAAGGTCCCGGCGGCCGCCTAGCCGGACGCAGAAGGGCCCGGTGCCGAGGCACCGGGCCCTTCTGGTGTGCGAGGTCGGCCGATCTTGCTGGCGGCCTCAGCCTGCGACGGGCTCTACTGGCCGAGCTCCGCGCGGAGCTTGGCGCCGAGCTCGGCGTCGACGTTGGTCCAGTACTGGATCGCGCGCTCCTTGATGTCGGCGCGCTGCACGCCGCCCACCGCGCCGGCGATGGTCTGCAGGAAGCGGCCGCGAGCGGCGTCGTCGAACACCTCGCGGTAGAGGATGCCGGCCTGGACGAAGTCGCCGTCCTCAGCGTGCAGCGAGTGCGCCGCGAGGGTCAGCTCGCCGTCGTTCTCCCAGCGGCCGCCCGGGACGGCCGGCTCGACGGCGGCGGGGCCGCCGACGGTGTTCGGCGCGTAGACCGGGGTCTCCGGGGAGTTGAAGCTGATGCGGCCGGCGCCGTCCTGGCTGTAGTTGCGCACCTCGGTCTTCGGCGCGTTCACCGGCAGCTGGGCGTGGTTGGTGCCCACGCGGTAGCGGTGCGCGTCGGCGTAGGAGAAGATGCGCGCCTGCAGCATCTTGTCCGGCGAGGCCGCGATGCCCGGCACGAAGTTCGACGGCGCGAAGGCGGCCTGCTCGATCTGCGCGAAGTAGTTCTCCGGGTTGCGGTTCAGCGTCATGGTGCCGACCTTGATGAGCGGGTAGTCCTTCTTGGACCAGACCTTCGTCAGGTCGAACGGGTTGTACCGGTAGGTCTTGGCCTCCTCGTACGGCATGACCTGGACGAAGAGCTCCCAGCTCGGGAAGTTGCCCTCGGCGATGTTCTCGTAGAGGTCCTGGATGTAGTAGTCGGCGTTCTCGCCGGCGATGCGCTCGGCCTCCTCGCCCGTGAGGTTCTCGACGCCCTGGTTCGTGTGGAAGTGGTACTTGACCCAGAAGCGCTCGCCCTCGGCGTTGATCCACTGGTAGGTGTGCGAGCCGTAGCCCTGCATGTTGCGCCACGTCTTCGGCAGGCCGCGGTCGCCCATGAGCCACGTGACCTGGTGGGCGGACTCGGGGGAGAGGGTCCAGAAGTCCCACTGCATGTCCGCGTCGCGCAGGTGGCTGCCCGGGAGGCGCTTCTGCGAGTGGATGAAGTCCGGGAACTTGATGCCGTCGCGGATGAAGAAGACGGGGGTGTTGTTGCCGACGAGGTCGTAGTTGCCCTCGGTGGTGTAGAACTTCACCGCGAAGCCGCGCGGGTCGCGCCACGTGTCGGGGGAGCCGTTCTCGCCCGCGACGGAGGAGAAGCGGATGAGCATCTCGGTCTCGGTGCCCGGCTGCAGGAACGCGGCCTTGGTGTACTTCGAGACGTCCTCGGAGGCGACGAAGGTGCCGAAGGCGCCGCCGCCCTTGGCGTGCACGACGCGCTCCGGGACCCGCTCGCGGTTGAACTGGGCGAGCTTCTCGACCAGGTAGTGGTCCGTGAGGATGATGGCGCCGTCGGCACCGACGGACTGGGAGTGTGCGTCCGAGGTGACCGGGGCGCCGGACTGGGTCGTCGAGTAGTTGACCGTCATGTCTCTCCTTCGTGTGTTCCTTGTACTTGCTGTTCGTTGAGCCGGAAGGTCTGTGGGCGGGGGCGGCGCGGTGCGCTCAGCCCGCCGCCGGGCTGGAGGCCTGGGAGGCGGCGCAGTCGGCGCAGATGCCGACGTAGGTGACGTCCGCGATCATGATCGTCATGCCGTGCGAGTCGCTCGGGGTGAGGCACGGGGCGTGGCCGACGGCGCACTCGACGTCCTCGACCCGGCCGCAGATCGAGCAGATCGCGTGGTGGTGGTTGTCGCCGACCCGCGTCTCGTAGAGGGCGGGGGAGTGCGGCGGCTCGAAGCGCCGGAGCATCCCGAGGTCGGTCAGGTCCCCCAGCACGACGTACACGGACTGCGGCGTCATGTCGGGAAGCTCCTCGCGCGCCGAGGCGAGGATCGCCTCGGCGGGGGAGTGGGGATGACGGTCGACGGCGGCCAGGACGGCCAGACGCTGCTTGGTCACCCTGCGACCGTGCGCGCGCAGGGCCGCGGCCCACTGCGTGTGCTCGGTGCTCGGTTCCATGGCCCCATTGAACCACTTATTTTGATCCACTCACAATAAGGCGAGCCTAAGTAGGCTCGATCGCTCAGCTGGAGGGCACGGAGAGGGTTCGCGCTCGTGCACGGCATCGGGGTCTTCGGGTCGGGCAGAACGGGTGCCGACCCGCGCGGGGACACAGGAGCTCCGTGAATCGTTGAGCCCAGCAGGAGGGATGCGAAGTGCACAACCACTACAACGGACTCAAGACGGCGGCGCTCTTCGGAGTGCTCTGGGCTGTCCTGCTCGGGCTCGGCGCGCTCGTCGGGGTCTGGACGCGCAGCGGCTCGCCGATCTGGATCTTCGCCCTGCTCGGCGTCGCCATGACGTTCTACAGCTACTGGAACAGCGACAAGATCGCGCTGCGCTCGATGCGCGCCTACCCGGTGAGCGAGGGCGAGGCCCCGGGCCTGTACCAGATCGTGCGCGAGCTCTCCCAGCGGGCCAACCAGCCCATGCCGCGGATCTACGTCTCGCCCACGCAGTCGCCGAACGCCTTCGCGACCGGCCGCAACCCGGAGAACGCCGCCGTGTGCTGCACCGAGGGCATCCTGCGACTGCTCGACGCGCGCGAGCTCCGGGGCGTCCTGGGCCACGAGCTCATGCACGTCTACAACCGGGACATCCTCACGTCCTCGATCGCCGCCGCCGTGGCGGGCGTCATCACGTCCGTGGCCCAGTTCGCGATGTTCTTCGGCGGCGGGGGCCGAGACCGCAACGTCAACCCGATAGCCCTGATCGCGCTGAGCCTCCTCGCGCCCTTCGCGGCCTCGCTCATCCAGCTCGCGATCTCCCGCACGCGGGAGTACGACGCCGACGAGGACGGCTCGCAGCTCACCGGGGACCCGCTCGCGCTCGCCTCGGCACTGCGCAAGATCGAGGGCGGCGTGCGCATCGCGCCCCTGCCGGCGGACCAGCGGCTCGTCAACACGTCCCACCTGATGATCGCCAACCCGTTCCGGGGCGGGGTGGGCCTCGCGAAGATGTTCGCGACCCACCCGCCGATGGCGGAGCGCATCGTCCGGCTCGAGCGCATGGCCGGGAGGCCGCTCGGCGGCTGACGCAGGTGCTTTCCCGCTGGCGGCCTCGTGGCCCTCGTGCCCTTCGTCCTCGCGGGCCTCTACGGCGGCGCCATCGTGGACGCGCACGACCGCCGCATCGTCGCGATCGCCTCCGCCGGGCTCCTGTGGGGCACGAGCGCCCTCATCGCGCTCCAGGCGTGGCTGCGGGTCGACAGCGTCGAGCTCATCTACGTCCTCGTCGCGCTCCAGGCCTTCGGCTCGGGGATCAACATGCCGGCCCGGAGCAGCATCATCCCGCGGCTCATCCGTCCCGAGCTGCTCGCCGCGGCGAACGCCCTGAACATGATCACGTTGGGCCTCGGCGGGGCCGCCGGGCCGCTCCTCGCCGGCGCCCTCGTCGCGACCATCGGCTACGGCTGGACCTACACGCTCGACGTCCTGTCCTTCACCGTCGCGATGTGGGCCCTGTTCCGGCTCCCGCCGCTCCCGCCCGAGGGGCCCGTGCGGCGCGCCGGGCTGCGCTCGGTGGCCGAGGGCTTCGCGTTCCTCTCGACCCGGCCCAACATCCGCATGACCTTCCTCGTGGACCTGGCGGCGATGGTCTTCGCGATGCCCCGCGCGCTCCTGCCGGCCATCGCCGCCCTTGCCCTCGGCGGCGGCGCCGCGACGGCGGGCGCCCTCCTCGCCGGCATCGCCGCCGGGACGTTCCTCGGCGGGCTCTTCTTGGGGCCGGTCGCGCGGCTGCGCTGGCAGGGGCGCGGCGTCGAGCTCGCCGTCGTGGCCTGGGGCGCGAGCATCCTCGCGTTCGGTGCCGTGGTCCTGGCCGCGGACGGCTCCTCCCCGGGGAGCGAGCCCGGCGCCGCGACGTGGTGGGTCGTCCCGGCCTTCCTCTGCATGGTCGCCGCGGGCGCGGCCGACGCCGTGAGCGCGGCCCTGCGCTCGACGATCCTCCAGGCGGCCACGCCGGACGCGATGCGCGGGCGGCTGCAGGGCGTGTTCACGGTCGTCGTGGGCGGCGGCCCCAGGATCGGGGACGCCTTCTCCGGCGGCATGGCCGGGTGGCTCGGGTGGGGGTGGGCCGTCGTCGCCGGGGCGGTGCTGTGCATCGCGCTCGTCGGCATCCTGCATCTGGCCCAGCCGAGCTTCGCGCGCTACGACGCGACATCGCCGACGCCATAGGTGGCCCGCCGTGCGAAGGCGTCGGGATCAACACCCCACCAGCCCTCACTCGCGGCCAAGCGGTGCCGTTAGGATTGCCGCATGATGTGGGGGGACGCCGGGCAACCGGAGGCGCCGAAACACCGTCACGCCATGCCCGGGGGCGCAGGCGCATGTCGGCTGCCCGACTGACATCGCGTCGCACGGCTAGGCCGAAGGCTCTCAGCAGGGCCAGAGTGGCGGTCGTGGCCGCCGCGCTCGGCTTGATGGTGATCGTGCCCATGACTGCCCTGGATGATCGGAGGCCGGCCCCGTTCGGTTGGCATATGTATGCCGGGAGCATCGATGCCCCCGAGATCGAGGTAACGACTGATGACGGGACGGTCGAGCCACGGAACACCACCGAGATCGTGGCCAGGTTTCGCCCTGAGCCTGATTACCTGGAGCCACTGGCCCGGTTCATCTGCGCCAGAGAGGAGCCAGTTCAGTCGGTGCGGCTGACTCGTGGCTACCCTCCAGCTGATCAGGAGTTCCGGTGCTCCAGTTTGTGAACCGTGACATCGATGCGCGGCCGCTCGCGCTGGCTCGGATCATCATCGGGCTGGCCTCGTTCCTCCTCCCGGTGGAGTGGCTCAAACCGATGCTGAGGGTAGCGTCTGGCGACTATCTGGCTCTTCCCGTGTTCGACGGCCTGCCCTCTGTGCCTACCGCTGCTGTTTACGGCCTGTTCGCCGTGTCCTTGCTCGGGTCCGCCGCCATGGTGATGGGCATCTTTGGCGGGCTCCCAGCGCTCGCCGTGGCTGCCTGCTCCGCCATCGTCCTGCTCGCGGACCAGCAGGTCTACAGCAACCATTTCCTGCTGCTGGTGATGCTCTGCACCTTCATTGGGCTCAGTGGCGCATCCAAGGCGATGACGGTCCTCCGGCCCAAAGCGACACAGCCGGTGCCGTACTGGCCGGCGTTCCTGATCAAAGCCCAAATCACGACGCTCTATGCATGGACGGCCATCTCGAAGGTCAACCCCCAGTACCTGTCAGGCGACGTCTTGGCAGACCAGCTGCGCCCGTGGGTTCCGGTCCCGGACAGCCTCCTGCCAGCCGTTGCAGTGACGAGCATTGTGGTCGAGGCGTTCTTGGCTGTCGCCCTCTGGCTGCCGCGCACCCGGCTGCTGGCTTTCATCGCGGGATTCGGGCTCCACGTGGGCATCCTGGTGCTGTTGCTCTACCCGGGCCCGTTGATCTCGTTCGCGATGCTCATGTCCAGCGGCTATGTGCTCTTCGCCCATGAGTCCTTGGTGAGCGGGCAATGGCGGATCCCGGGTCGTGGCGCCAGGGTCCGCGCAGCCCACGCGGCGCAGTGACCGCAGCTACGTTTGGCCCACGGCCGACGACGAGGACCGCAGCATCGGGACGTGTGGCTGCGGTCCTCGGGCGTGTCAGCGGAAGTTGACGAACTGCAGGTCGGCCTCTTCGAAGCCCTTGAGCAGGGAGATCGTGGCCTGGAGGTCGTCGCGGGACTTCGACGAGACGCGGAGCTCGTCGCCCTGGATCTGCGCCTTGACGCTCTTGGGCGCCTCATCGCGGATGAGCTTGGAGATCTTCTTCGCGTGCTCCTGGGAGATGCCCTCCTTGATGGAGGCCTCGATGCGGTACTCCTTGCCCGAGGCGAACGGGTCGCCCGCGTCGAGGGACTTCAGCGAGATGCCGCGCTTGATGAGCTTGGACTCGAAGACGTCGAGGACGGCCTTGACGCGCTCCTCGGAGTTGGCCTTCATGAGGATCTTCTCGCCGCTGAAGTCGATCTCCGCGCCGACGCCCTTGAAGTCGTAGCGCTGGGCGATCTCCTTCTGGGACTGGTTGAGGGCGTTCGCGACCTCCTGCTTGTCCACCTTGCTGACCACGTCGAACGTCGAATCTGCCATGGATGCCTCCGGGATGGGGTGTGCGGATACTGGCCTCAAGCCTAGCCCGCCGCCCTCCGCGTCGGGGCGGGCCGCCGGCGGCCCGTTCCACAGTTCACTCATAGCCAAACCCCAGCGGGCTCGAATCCGCCGGTGGCAGCGTTGGATCCGGTGGACGAACCGACGAAGGAGGATCCGTGGCTGGAACGCCCGCGAACGAGCCTGGCCCGCAGGGGCGCGCCTACCGGACGGGTCGGTCGATGGTCGTCGCGGCCGCGGGCAGCCTCGGGGCCGCCGCCGGAGGGGTTGTCGCCGCCGCGGGCGGCGTCGTCGCGGCGGCCACTCTCGCGGCGGGGGTCGTGATGTCGCCGGCGCCTGCCCCGTCCGCGCGCCTCGACGGCGTCCACGAGGACCTGCAGCGGGCCGTCGCCCTCCACCAGATCACGGAGGAACAGGCGGCCTTCCTCGAGGCCCAGCTCGCCCGGGAGATCCTCGCGGACGACGACGGCGAGGACCCGGACGACGGCGACGGGGAGCCGAACGCCGTCGCCGCACCGCCGTCGTCGGCGGCCTGAGGGGGCGCTGGCGGGGGCCCTTCAGCCCGATTCGATTTGTGGCGGATTGTTCTGTAAGGTTGTCTTGCTCGCACCGCGGAACACCGGCCACTGGGTCCGGTCTCTGTGGGGCTGCGCTCTGGCAGATTACCCGAGCGGCCAAAGGGGGCTGACTGTAAATCAGCTGGCATTGCCTACGGGGGTTCGAATCCCTCATCTGCCACTTTCGAGAGAACGCTCTCGGTCTTCGGGCCGGGGGCGTTCTTCGTTTTCCCGTCCGAGCCGCCGATTCGGAAGTGCCCCGTGCTTCGGAAAATGCACCCCGCCGTTCCGTGGGGCATTCTCCGAAACGGGGGGCAGCTTCCCGGGCGGACGTACACATCGCGGCCGGGGCCCGGTTCCAGACAAGGAACCGGGCCCCGGCGGTCAGCCAGCCAGGCCCTCAGCCGCCCACGTGCACGATCGCCGGGTCCGGGTGCATGAGGAACCCGGTGTGGCTGATGTTGTGCGCGTACGCCCCGGCCATGGCGAAGACCACGAGGTCGCCCGCCCGCACCTGAGGGACCGGGACCTGCCGGGCCAGGACGTCCTTGGGCGTGCAGAGCTGCCCCACGAAGGTGACTGGCCCGCCGTCGGACGCCGGGCGCTCCCACGGCGCCTCCCAGCGGTCCTCGCGGAGGACGGCGAGCGGCTGGCTGTGACCCTTCGCCGCGGGCGTGCGCAGGTGGTGCGTGCCGCCCGAGCACACGGCGAACCACTCGCCGTGGCTGCGCTTGACGTCCAGGACACGGCTCGCGTACCAGCCCGAGTATGCGGACACCGCCCGCCCCGGCTCGATCCGCAGCGTCACGCCGGGGTGGGCGGCGGCGACCCGGCCGATCCGGGCGCCGTAGCCCTCCCAGTCGAAGGTCCGCGCGGGCGCGCCGTAGTCGACGTCCATCCCGCCGCCCACGTTGACCTCGCGCAGGGAGATCCCGTGCCGCGCCGCGAACCCTGCCGCCCACGCGGCGATCCCCTCTGCCTGCGCCGCGCACTGCTCGGGCCCGAGGCCGCTCGCGAGGTGCGCGTGAACGCCGAGGACCTCGACGCCGGGGAGCCGGGGCAGCTCGCGCGCAGCGGCGTCCGCCTCGGCCGGGTCCATGCCGAAGGGGCTCGGCGCGCCACCCATGGTGAGGGCCGGTCCTGCCATGGCGCCGGACCCCGGCGACGCAGGCCCCGCCGCCGGGATGTTGACGCGCAGCAGCACGTCGGCCCGCGCGCCGGCGGCACGGGCGGTCGCGTCGAGACGCCGCAGCTCGGTCAGGCTCTCGACATGGAAGCGGTCGACGCCGGCCGCGACGGCGGCGGCCAGTTCGCCGTCGGTCTTCCCCGGGCCGCCGAACGCGAGCGGCACCCCGGGGGCGACGGCCCGGACGTGCGAGAGCTCGCCGCCGCTGGCCACCTCGAGCCCGTCGACGTGCCGGACCACAGTCGCGAGGATCGCCGCGTCCGGATTGGCCTTGACCGCATGGAGGAGCTCGACGCCGGTCCCCACGAGCGCCGCGCGGATGCGCACGAGGTGGGCGCGCAGGTGGGCGAGGTCGTACACGTAGGCGGGCAGGGCGCCGTCGTGGGCGTGCTCACGGACCGCGGTCTCGACGGCGGCGGTCAGCGGGGTGCCGGCGGGCACGACGGCGGCGGCGCGGCCGGACATCGCCAGCGGCGCGGCGGCGGGCACGGCGGGGACTGGTGCGGTGGGCGTGGAGAGGGCGGTCATCGGATCTCCTGGGGGACGGCGCGGCCGAAGGGGTTGGGGAAGGGGACGTAGCCGGCGAAGCGGTCGGCGCGGCGCTGCCAGCGGACCATGAGGTTGGTCTTGGCCGGGAGCGGGACGCCGGCGAGGAGGGCCCGCAGGCGGGCCGGCTCGCCGAGCTCGGCGCTGGCCTCGGCGACGGCCTCGCCGAGGGCGTCCCACAGCTCCGCCTCGAAGGCCGGCTCGCCGGGGACAAGGTCCGCGAGGGCCCCGGCCATCTCGGCGAGGTGGTTCACGAAGAGGCAGTAGGCGATGCGGTTCCAGCCGCGTTCCTCGTCGTAGCCGGCGTTCTCGGCGATCTGGGCTGGCAGGCCGGCGAGGGCATCGGCGTGCCGGTGGGTCAGGAGCTTGGTGCCCTCGAGGTCGCGGGCCAGGACCCGCACGGGGAGGGAGTCCTCGCCCAGGACGACGAGGATGTTCTGCAGGTGCGGCTCGAGGACAATCCCGTGCACGGCCCAGAGCCGCAGGACCGGCGGCACGAGCAGGCCGAGGTAGCGGCCCCACCATTCGCGGGCCCAGGCGGCGGGGACGGCCGGGCCGTTGAGCTCCATGAGCTCGGCAAGGCGGGTCCCGGCGGGGATGCAGTCGGGCAGGGCGGCGAGGCTCGCCGCGAGGTGCACGCGCTCGTCGCCGTCGTAGTGCGGGGCGATGCCCGTGCGCACGATCGAGCCGAGCCCCTCGAGCAGCGCGTGCCGGTCCTCGGCGGTGCCATAGCCCTCGGGCAGCGCGACGCTGCGCGCGGCCGGCTCGGGCAGGACGGCGAAGCCCGCGTGCCGCGAGGAGACCTCGGCGAGCGGGGCCTCGAGCAACTCGGTGAGGGCGACGGCGCCGGAGAGCTCGTACTCGGCGTTCTTGCGGAGGCAGTTGGTGATCCGCACGCTCAGGCTGGTCTTGAGGAAGACGTCCGCCTCCGGCTGGTAGAGCGTGCGCACGCTCGCCGTCGGGTGCAGCGGCAGGCCCACCTCGCCGAGGTCGAGCAGGACGCCGTCCGCGAGGGCCGCCTCGAGGACGGGGCCGAGGCGCGGGTCCGAGCGCAGGAGCTCGAACTGCCACGGGTGCACCGGGACGGCCTTCCAGCCCGCCGGCACGCGGGCCGCGGACTCCCCGAGGAGCCGAGCGGTCGCGGCGTGCCCGTCGAAGCCCGGGGTCGGGGTACTGCCTGAGGGGCCGTCGACGGCGGGGCCGTCGGCGGCGTGCTCCACGATGTGCTCTGCACGCGCGGCGAGCCAGTGCAGCGGGAACGCCGTCCGGGCCTCCGGCGAGAACCGCCGCCACTGGGCACGGTCCCCCGAGCGCCACTTGGGCGCGGGATGCCGCGGGTGGCCGGCGATGAGGCCCTGTTCCGAGTCGACGAAGAGGGCCGGGGCGCCCTCCAGCGGCGTCCCGGACATCCCGGACGTCTCAGTCCGCTCGGCGGGGCGGGTGGCGAGGATGTCGGCAAGGCTGTCGCGGCTTGCGGCGGCCTGCGCGGCGAACTCCTCGTTCGGGACGCCCGTGCGGGCCGTGAGCTCGGCGCCGACGAGGCGCGCGAGCGCGTCGAGCCCGAGGTCCTCCCACTCCCCGCCACGCTCTTCGCCACTGCGGTACAGCTGGACGGGGCCCGTGAAGCGGTGGGCCGCGACGGGGGAGACCCGCAGGACGCGGGCCCTGACGAGCTCGCCGAGGTGCGGGAGGCGCACGAGGAGATGCCCGGCGTCGAGCGCGGTCTGGCCGTCGGGGCCGGCGGTCTCGCGGACGAGGCAGCCGAGCAGGGTATGGGCGGACGCGGTGTCGGCGTCGAGGACGCGTCCGGTGGCGAGGAGTGAAGCAGTCACGGGGAGCTCCGTTCGAGGGTCGGGACGGGGGTCTGGTGCTGGCGGACATCGGGGCGCAGTGCGGGGCGGGGCGCGGTGAACCGCGGGGCGGCAGCCGCGAGGGCCGCCCCCGCGAGGACGGGCAGGACGAGGGGTGCGGCGGCGCCGAGCCCGAGGGCGCCAGCGGCCATGGCGCCCGAGGCGGAGGCCCCCGCGAGGACGGCGCCGGCCTTCGAGCCGGATTCGACGCGGCCGAAGAGCCGGCCCGTCTTTCGGCCCGCCGCGGCCTCGCTGCCGAGGAGGGAGAGGGCCGGGAGGCCGAACGCGAGGGCCGCGCCGAGCAGGAGGCGGCCGACGGCGAGCCACACCGCGGGTGCCGCACCTGCCGTCAGAAGGGGGCTGAGCCCTGAGCCGAGGGCGGCGGCCCAGGCAGGGACCAGGGCCGGGACCGCGACGGGCACGAGGTGCGCCGCCGCCGAGGCCGCGGCGAACGCGTACCCGAGCGTCAGGCCGAGCCGTGCCCGGCCGCGCAGGAGCCGGAGCATGCCCCACGCGGCGGCGAGGTAGCACACGTGGGGGGCCGCGAAGAGCGCCCCGGCCGCGGCGGGCGGCAGTCCCGGGACGAGCTGGGACGCGAGCGGGACGAAGTACGGGTAGGTCGCGACCGTCACGAGCACGAAGCCGGCCTCCGCGAGGCACAGGCCCCACACGGTGATCGTCGCGGGGCGCTCGGGGGCGGCGGGCGCCGCGGCGCCTGGCGCTGGCGCGGTTCCCGCCGCCGCCGCGGCGTCTGGCGCTGGCGCGGTTCCCGCCGCCGCGGCGCCTGGCGCTGGCGCGGTTCCCGCCGCGGGCGAGGTGGCCTCTGCACGTGCGGCGCCCGTCCCCGGCGGGGCGAGCACGAGCGTGGCCCCGGCCGCCGCGAGGGGCAGGAGCGCCGCGAGTCCGTACATGGCCCGGACGTCGAGCACCGTCGAGAGCACACCCGCGAGGAGCGGCGCCACGACGAGCGCTGTGCGGGCCGAGCCCTGCATGAGCGCGAGGGCCCCGGCCAGGCGGTCGCCTGCGAGGCCGCCGCCAAGGTAAGCGGTGCTCGCCGCGTACGTCCCGCCGAGCAGGCCCTGCAGTGCCAGCGCGAGGGCGAGGGTGCCGACGTCCTGCGCGCAGGCCGCGAGCCCGAACGCCACCGCGAGCCCGAGCTGGGCCCGCACGAGGAGCGGCTTGGGCCCGTACCGGTCCGCGAGGCCCCCCCACATGGGCGCGGCGAGCGCCGTGCACAGCGTGGGCAGGACGTACAGGAGGCCTGCCCACGCCGCGCTGGGGTCCCCGAGCTCGGGCAGGAGCCGGGAGAGGTACGGCGGCAGGCCCAGTGCGGCGAAGGCCGAGGCGCAGTGGGCCGCGGCGACGGTGGCGACGTGGCGGCGGCGCAGGGCGCCGGGCGCTACGGTGCCGGGCGCCACAGTTCCGGGCGCTACCGTGCCGGGGGCTGCTGTGCCGGGCGCCACCGTGCCGGGGGCCTGTGCGCTCACGACCGGGCTCCCCGGCCTCCGGACTCCCTGCGGAGCCAGTTCGGCCCGGTGCGCAGGTAATACTTGTTGACGTCGGTGCAGCCCAGGCGCTCCTTGGGCAGGAGCGTCCCGGCGGTGACCATGCCCTTGACCGGAAGCGCCTCGGCGTCGAGGATCCGCTCCCGCAGCATCCGCACGGCGGCGACCGAGCCGGCGTCGTGCGGGTCGACCCAGCGCTCCGCGGCCTCCTCCAGCCGGGTCCGGGCGAGCGCGAACAGGGAAGCCCGCAGGCCGGCGTCACCGGCCGCGAGCCCGTCTGCGATCGCGCCGACGCACAGGTGCAGCGTGATGGTTGTGACCATGTCGGCGAGCTCGGCCGGATCCTGCACGGCGATGCGCGGGTCCGCGAAGATGCCCGCGGGCACCGGCCGGCCGAGGGCCGCCGAGAGCCGGGCGAGGTCGATGCGCCCGCTGTCGTTGTCCTTGTACACGAGCCGCACGCCCGCCGGGCCCTGGGCGACGGTGATGTTCTGCTGGTGCGCCTCGAGCGCGATCCCGTAGCGCAGCCACAGCGCGACGTGCCAGTCCAGGAGCACGCCCACGTAGGCGTCGAACCACGCGACGGGGGCGAGGCCTGCCTCGGCGGCGAGCAGGTCCAGGACCGTGGCCTCGCCGCCGGGGGCGGGGGCCGGGAGTGCCGCGAGGGGGGCGAGCCGGTCCCGCTCGAGGCCGCGCGGGAACTCGCGCACGAGCACGGCGTGCAGGTCGCTCCCGCTGTCCGCCCACCGGGTCTCGTCGGCGAGCAGGACGCGCGATGCCAGCACGGGCTCGCGGGCCAGGACCTCGCGAAGCAGCGACTCGAACACCTCGCCCCCGGCGAGCGAGCCGGGCTTGATGGTGCGCCGATTGCGGCTGCCTAGCGTCGCCGTCGGCAGCGGGAGCTTGAGGTGGACGCGCGGGTCATCCACGAGCGCGACGGTCCGGGTCGAGAGGGTGGGCACGACGGCGGGTCCCGGCGCGTCGAGGCACGGCACCTCGCCGCGCGCGGCGGTGAGCGGGTGGACCGGGAGCGCAACGAGCTCCTCGTCCGCTCCGGCCGGAAGGCCGAGCTGGGTCGGGGCGGGCCACCACGCGGGCAGGCCCGTGCCGAGGGCCGCCGAGAGGCGGACGTCGGTGCGCGGCAGGACGGCCCAGCGGAGCCGGAACTCGGGCGCGTACTCGGGGGCGTAGGCGCGGATCTCGTCCTCGGACAGCCCCCACCGGCAGCGGCCGGTCGGGTGCACGGGATGGTCGCGCAGCGCCGCGGCGGCCTCGAGGGGCAGGAGCCCCGCGCAGCCGCGCGCTGCATTGCTGGAGGGCCCGCCGGAGAGCCCGCCGGAGGGCCCGCCGGCGAGGCGCCCGTAGAGGCGCGGCGCGGCGTCGTCGTGCAGGCGCACGACGGCGGACGTCTGCCGGCATTCCTCCGTGAACGCCCCCCATCCGGCCGCGGCCTCGGGATCCTCGGCGGGGTCCACTGCGGGGGCGAGCGCGGCGAGGACGCCGTCAAGGGTGTCCTCGACGGAGAGCCGCGCGCCCGGGCCCTCGACGGCGACGAAGGCGGCGGCGAGCCGCCAGGGCGCGAGGAACCCGTCCGGCTGCACGGGGAGGTGGAGCGCCCGGCCGTCGGGCAGGGGAGCGGACCACCAGGGGCCGTTCCACGCGCGGCGGTCCCCGGAGGCGGGCAGGCCCTGGGGCCGTGTGCGGAGGACGCCCCGGGACTGGATCCCGAGGTGGTCCTCGCGGAGCAGGGCGTCGAGGACGCGCAGCATGAGCGCCTCCTGCGAACCGGGGCCGGCGGCGGGCGCAGCGCCCCCGGCGGCGGCCGTCGCACCCGGGGCGGCGGACGCGGGGGCAGGGGCGGCGGTTGCACCTGGTGCAGCGGCGCTCACGCGCTGACCACCCAGCGGTTGGCCGCGACGAAGTCCTCGACGGCGCCAGACGCACCCTCGGCCGTGGGCGCGATCGCGTGCACGACGGAGAGGTAGTCCCGGTTCGTCCCGTGCAGGGGCGCCGTGACGCCGGGCTCGCGCAGGCGGCGGTGGCCGAGCATGACGCCGCCGGGCAGCTTCGCCGTCTGCGGCTCCGGGGATTCGGCGAGGGTCCCGGGCGCCTCGGCGGTGAGGTAGCGGATGTGCACGTGGCGGTCCACGGCAGCGGCCGTGGGCACGTGGGTGGGCAGCGGCTCGCCGAGGTGCACGCGCAGGAGCGCCTCGAACAGATCCGCGCCGAGCAGCTCGGAGCAGATGAGGTCCATCGTGTCGCCGATGAGCCGGTAGTTCACCTCGATGATCCGGGCCCGGTCAGCCTGGACGACGAACTCCGTGTGGCACGCGCCGAAGCCCACGCCGAGCGCGGCGAGCTGTGCCCGGAGGTGCTCCTCGACGGCGGCCGGCAGCGCCCCGACCCAGTCGCGGCGGGACTCGGTGAAGTAGGGCGGCTCGCCGAGGGTCGTGCGCCACGAGCTCACGTGCCGCAGCTCGGTTCCGTCCCCGAGGGTCTCGTAGGTGTGCAGCGGGCCGGCGAGGTACTCCTCGGCGACGAGCACGGCGCCGGGCCGGCGCTCGCGGATGTCCGCGACCCGGGCCACGAGCTCGCCGAGGTCGGCGACGAGCACGACGTCCTCGCTCGCGACCCCCTCGCGCGGCTTGACGACGGCGGGGAACGGCAGCCCCCCGGCGGCCTCGACGGCGTCGTCGTCCGGGCCGATCTCGACGCTGGCGACGGTGTCGAGCCCGGCGGCGGCGAGCGCGCTGCGCGTGAGGGACTTGTTCTTGCACCGCAGCGTGGCCCGCCAGTCCTTGCCGGGGAGGCCGAGCAGTTCGGCCGCGAGCGCGGTGGGGGTCTGCAGGTGGTCGCTGTTGCTCAGCAGGGCCGCGGGAGCGCCGTGCCGCGCGGCGAGGGCCTCGACGCGTGCGGCGACGGCGCCGGCGTCGCGCACCTCGGCGCGCTCGACGGCGGGGCGCAGCCCGGCGTCGAGCCGCGCGTAGGCGGCGGCGTGGGCCTCGGGGTCGTCGGTGAGGACGACGACGGGCCGGGCCAGCCGCGCCGCGGCCGGCAGCAGGCCGTGGGTCACGGAGTCAGTGGGATTCAGGGCGGTCAGGTACAGAGTCACAGGCCGGGCTCCAGCGGGGGTCGGCAGGGCCGCGCGCAGCGGCCCCTCGGGAAGTTAGGCGAGGCTAACCTAAATCACTTCCCGTGCCCCACGTCAAGCTGCCCGACCCCGCCCGCGACCAATTTGCTCACAAAAGGCTTGCGTATTACAAGTGACCTTGCGGTGCGCGCCGAGGGCGGCGCGGGCCGGCCCGAGACCGCTGCCGAGAGGACCCCAAGGATGCTCAAGCCCAACGCCGTCAAGGCCCAGCTCGCCGTCGGCGGCGAGGCCTTCGGGCTCTTCTGCTCGCTGCCCATGCCACAGATCGTCGAGATGATCGGCTGCGCTGGGTATGACTTTGTGATCTTGGACACGGAGCACGCGCTCGTGGACCCCGAGAAGCTCGAGAACCTCGTCCGCGCCGCCGAGGCCGTGGGGCTCACGCCGTTCGTCCGCGTGCCCGAGGGCGACCCCGGCGCCGTGCTGCGAGCTCTCGACGCCGGCGCGCTCGGGATCGTCGTGCCGCATGTCCGCTCGGCCTCCGACGCCGCCGCGGCCGTGCGCGCTGCCCGGTACCACCCCGAGGGCGAGCGGTCGCTCAACGGCGGCCGCCCCGCCGGCTTCGGCGCGATCCCGCCCGAGGAGTACATCCGCCGCGCCAACGCCGAGGTCATGGTCGTGGCCCTCGTCGAGGACGCCGACGGCGTCGCCGCGATCGACGAGATCCTGGCCGTGCCCGGCGTCGACATGGTCATGCCGGGCCCCGGGGACCTCTCGCAGTCCTACGGCGTGCCGTGGCAGGTCCGCCACCCGGCCGTGCTCGACGCCGTCGCCCGCCTGGCGGACGCCTGCTCCGCCGCGGGCATTCCCTTCTGCCCGATCGCCCGCAGCGCCGAATCGATCGAGCGGTGGCGCGCGGCCGGCGTGCGGGCGTTCTCCCTTGGCGAGGACCGGGACCTCGCGGCCGGGGCCCTCCGCGCCCAGCGCCGCATCGCCGAGGCGGCGCCCGCCGGGCTGAACTGACCGCTTCGACGTCGTCAAGGGCTCGCTCAAGGATCCATACTTTCAGGGTCGAATTCGGTGGGAGGAAGGGACGATGGAGGAGAAGGAGGAACCATGTCGGCACTCACGAACACCATAGAAATCGACCGTCCGCCAGATGAGGTCTTTGCGTATGCGAGCGACCCGCTTCACTTCCCAGAGTGGCAGCCTGACGTCCTCGAGGTGCACTTCGAGGGTGCGGGCGGCGGGGAGGTGGGGTCGCGGTTCACGACCACCCGCCGGATCGGCCCCGACGAGTACACGATGACCCAGGAGATCACGGAGGTCGAGCCGTCCCATCGGTTCGCCGCGCAAGGCGTCGACGGCCCGATCCGGCCTCACGCGAGCATCGACGTCGAACCGCTCGACGGCGGCGCACGGTCCCGGGTGACGTTCGAGCTCGATTTCGAGGGTGAGGGCTTCGGCAAGGCGTTCGTGCCCGCCGTACGTGAGCTGGCAGCGCGGGGTGCCCCGGCGAGCTACAGGCGGCTGAAAGAGCGGCTAGAGGCCCGCGGATAACGCCGGGACGGGAATTGTCAGCGTCGGCCGACGGCCCGCAGGGCAGCGTTCGTTTCCGCGGCTCAGACCCCAAAAGTTCATCTTCCAGGGGGTGGCCGATCCTCCCGGTGAATGCTCACTGAACGTACGATTAATTGCACGGGAACCCCGCGCCATATTCCTCGCACGAAGAACGTAGGAGGAGGACATGGCCACCACACAAACCAAGGAAACAGCAACGACAAGTCAGGCTGCCAAGACGGCCGACGCTGACAAGGAGACGACGGAAGAGCGGCCAGCACGCACCGGCTACACGATCACCATTCCCTCCATGCGCTCGATGCCCGCCGCTGTGGGCGAGACGTTCGAACCCAAGCATCTGGTGTGGTTCGGAGGCCTGGCAGTGGCAGGCGCCGTCGGCATTCTGGAGTGGCCGGTCGTCGCCGCGGTCGGGGTCTCCAGCTACGTCGCCGAGCGCTTCGCGCGTTCAGCCCGGAAGTAGCCGCCCCCCAAGGACGGCCCCTCGCCGTCGGACGATTCGCTCCGACGCCCCATGCAAGATCTAGACAACGCCAGGCACTCCAGTGCCTGCACTGGTGCGAGAGTTCCTCTAGGCCCGCGGGTACACCCGCGGGCCTACCGCGTCAGGGCGAGGGCCTGTCCGAGACCGCGCAGGATTGCATGGCGGCTGGCCGCCAGCAGGCGCGCCAGGACAACGATCGCGGCGAGAGGCCACCCGATGAGACCCATCGCCGCCAGAAGGGCGGCGCCGCCGACGAAGGCCAGAGTTTCCAGAGATGGCAGGCTGATCGTGCCGAACCCCTCGAAGTGGATGTGGAGTGGTCCCGAGGACAGGGCTTCGGCCAGTTCGTTCATGATGTCTTTCCTCGTCTGGCGGGGGAGCTCCGGCGCGCCTCAGGCGCGGCTCCCCGATCGTGTCTTGCGCCGCGAGATTAACGAGGCCGGATTGCCGGAAGATTAACGACGCCCGAACGACGTTCTCCGCAGGAGCGCATCGCGCAGCGGCACCCCGCTCTCCGACAGGATCCAGGCGAGCACCACTGCTCCCAGGCACGCCGCGCCCGCGATGATCCAGCCCAGCAACGGCAGCGGCGTGGATCCGAAGAACACGCTGAGCGCGGGCTGTTGGATGACGGCGAACAGCGCCGCCGCCGAGCCCAGTGCCGCGCCCACGACTCCACGGCTCGGAGTCCCCGAAAAGAGGGTCTGGGCCAGCTGGGAGCCCACCAGCCCTGCGAGTGCCACTGTCTGCGCGGCCGCCGCCCCGAGTCCGCATGCCGCGGCAGCAGCCCACGCCGCGGCGGCTCCCGTCGCAGTGACGACGGCGCGGCGGCTGATCTCGTGGGTCAGAGCAGAACCCAACGACCGCTCCGGCCCCTCGGACAGCAGCTGTCCGATCGAGGCGGCGCGGGGCGGCCTCAGGGCAATGGCCAGGGCAGGGGCAAGATCGGTCAGCAGGTTCACGAGCAGAAGCTGCCGCGTTCCCAGGGGCGACAGCCCCCTGAGCAAGGACCCCACGACCGTGAAGGCGACCTCGCCCAGGTTCCCGCCGACCATGATGCCGAGGGCCTCCCGGACGGAGCCCCACAGCGAGCGGCCTTCGACGAGTGCCGAGGTGATGGTCTCCAGTTGGTCGTCGGTGACCACGAGATCGGCTGCGGCCCGAGCCGCGGGAGAGCTGCGCGACCCGAGGGCGATGCCGACGTCGGCCAGCCGGATAGCGGGGGCGTCGTTGGCGCCGTCGCCCGTCATGGCCACCGTGCGTCCGAGGCGCTGGAAGGCCTTGACGACGCGCAGCTTGTGCGCGGGGGTGCCACGGGCCACGACCGCCACGTGGGGAAGTTTCTCCTCCAGCTCACGGTCGTCGAGCCGATCGAGCTCAGCCCCGGTGATCACTTGGGACCCGTTGGGCAGGCTCAGGCGGCGGGCGACGGCGGTGGCTGTGCCGGGATGATCTCCGGTGATCATGAGCACGCGGACCCCTGCCCCCTGCAGGGCCTCGATGGATTGGGCGGCAGCGTCCCTGACGGGATCGGTGAGGGCTAGGAAGCCGAGGAAGGTCAGCGCCCGGACGTCCTCGTCCGTCAGTGGTGCGTGTTCCGCGCCCTCGTGCCGTGGGTCGCGGCGCTCCGCCACCGCCAGCACGCGGTAGCCGTCATGCGCCAGCCGGTCCATGCGCCGGGCCAACCGGTGCCGGTCCCGGGCGTCTAAGGGAAGGCGCCGTGCGCCGCGGAGGGAATGGGAGCAGAGGGGGATGAGGATCTCGGGGGCCCCCTTGACGCTGAGGATTCTCTCGCCGGGGCTGTAACCGAGGGCCGCGTGATAGCCGCGGGCGGGCTCGAAGGGAAGGACCCCTGAGGCCTCCCATCCCGGTGCCGACTCCTTCCGGTCCACGTCGGCTCTGCGAGCGCCTTTGGCAACGGCCCGATCGGTGAAGTGCTCCAGCTTCCGGTCCCCCCTCTTCTCTGGCGTGGCGCGCAGGCCTGCGCCCAGGACGGCGCGCCGCGAGCGGTCGAGCGAGCCGAGGTCCACAGGACCCCCGTCCTCGCCGCACACTGCGCCGAGGCGGATGCGTCCCTCCGTCAGCGTCCCCGTCTTGTCGAAGCAGAGGACGTCCACTCGTCCCAGGGCCTCTATGGTGCGGGGGTTCCGCACGAGCGTTCCCTGCGCGGACAGCCGCCGCGCCGAGGCAAGCTGCGCGGCCGTCACGAGGAAGGGAAGGCCCTCGGGCACGGCGGCCACGGCAAGGCTGACGCCCGCCCCGGCCGTCTCCCGGAGACCGAATCCGCGGGCCATGCCGGACACGACGAGGGTTCCGGCGGAGGCGAGGGTGATCGGGAGCGTGACGTCAGTGATCGCCGCGAGCCGGCGCTCGACACCGCCGGTCTGCGGCTGGGCTCCGGCCGCGGCCGCGCCTTGCCCGGCCTCTGTGGAGGATCCTGTCGCCACCACGGCAGCATGCGCGCGGCCCGCAGCGATGGTGGTCCCCTCGTAGAGCATCGAGGTGCGTTCGGCGGGAGTGTCGGCGATGACCGGGCCCCTGCCTTTGGCCACGGGGAACGGCTCTCCGGTGAGCGAGGATTCGTCCACCTCGACGTCGAAGGCCTCGATGATCCGGCAGTCAGCCGGCACCACGTCCCCAGCCGCCACATGCACGATGTCGCCTGGGACGAGGTCGTGGGAGGGGACGACCATCTCCTCGCCGTTCCGGTGAATGCGGGCGACGACGACGGACTGGGCGAGCAGTTCCCGCAGGGCTTGATCCGTGTGCTGCCGCTGGCCGCCTCCGAGCACTGCGCTGAGGAGGGTGACGCCAGCGATCAGTGCGGCGTCGATCAGGCCGCCGAGGACCACAGAGATGGCGGTCCCGAACCCCAGGATGGGCGTGAGCGGGTTGTCGAGCTCCTCGATGACGGCCCCGGTGAAGGACACACGCTGGGGGACGGCATGGTCGGTCCGGCCTTGACGCAGGCTCGCCTCCTCGGGGTCGAGCCCCTCCGGTGCCGTCTCCAGCTGCTCCAAGACTGTCTCGACCGGCATGGCATGCCAGGGGACATGCTGGGCTGCCGGAGGCCGGGGGCGGCGGTCGAGGCGAACGGCGGCCCGGACACCCAGCAGCAGGGAGAGGGCTGCGGCCACATTCACTGCCAGCATCGAGCGCGAGGCGCTCCCCGTCTGTCGGTTGAGGCCCGCCGCCAGGCCGCCGATCACCGCCCCGGCTCGGGAGACTGCCACACTCTGGGTGCTGACGCTGGCCGCCGCGGCACAGGACTCGATGAGCAGGGCCGCCACCGACAGATCCGGGGGAACCAGGATGTCGGCGCCCCACGGTGGCGGCTCGTCGTCGTCGTCGACCCCGAGCCCCACATCGGCATTCGCCAGAGCCTGGCGATCTCGCGACAGGAGCAGCACGCCACCGCCCTCGGCCTGGAGGCGCCGCACCGCGCCCCAGAGCGTCTCGCCCGGGGGCGTCTGCTCCCCGGTCAATCCGTTCTCGGCCCCGCCGAAGACAACGAGCCGGCGGCCGCTGGCTCGGCTGGCCTCGGAAATAGCCTGGAGGTGGGAATGCGGCTGGGGCACCACGCTGGCGACCGCCATCAGCCGCGACCGCTTGGCCAGGCCAAGGACTGGCGTCCGGGACTCGGGGACCAGGCGACGCACTTCGCGCACGCCCCGCGGCCCGGTGACCTGGAGATCCTGGGCCGGCCCGAGGGACCACTCGCCGTCGGTCCGGATGCCTTCGGGCTCGGCACCGTCGAACAGGGCGTAGATCCGTTCGGCGACGTCCTCCCGGTCCGCGCTGGCGAGTGGCAGCACTGTCCCCAAGAGGTACCGTCCCGTGGCCAGCACGGAGCCGTCGACGACGACGGTGCGGATCCTGTCCAGCTGTCGCAGCACGCCGGGATCCAGGACTACTCCGCCCCTGCGGGACACGATCCGTCCCAGCTGGGCGGCGAACGCCTCCCTCCCGGTACGCCCGGGTTTCGGGACCGCTGAAAGGGCTATGCCTGCCGCATGCCAGCCGTTGCCGGTTGCAGGCAGGGCCACACCGAAGGTGGAGAGGCCAAGCACTCCGGCCGTGTCTGCCCAGCGCTCCACGGGACCCTGCTCGAGCTCCTGAGGACGCTCTACTGCCAGCGGTCCGGCGGCGCTGGAGGCTGCCGTGGACAGATATCGGGAGCGAGCAGCCTGCCAAGCGAGCGACTCCGAGCGGGCCTCCGCGAGGATCAGTCCCCTCTGGGCAAGGTCGACGGCCAGTCCGAGGAATCCCTGGGCAAGAGCCTGAACGGCCGCAGTGAGGATCGCGAGGACTGCGTCCGCCGTCGACGCCCCGAGCGCCCGCTCGGCAAAGCCTCGCAGGCGGGGCGTGCTGTCCACCATCGAGATGGCTGCGGCCAGCTCAGGTCCCACGGGCCTGGCACCGAGCGCGCGGGCGGCTACGGCGGAGGCGATTCCGGCCAGTCCTGCCACGAGCTCCAGCCCGGCGCGCTCGGCTGGCATCGCGTCGAGGGGGGCATCCCCCTCGGCGTGCGGCGGCGCGGACTCGCTGAAGTGCCGGCGCTCGATCTCGTCGACGACCTCGACGAGCTCCGCCAGCGGGCACGCCTCGCCGTCAAGACCGACGATGATCCGTCCGAGAGGCGCGTTAACCCGGGCCCAGACAACCGCCTCGTGCGCCTCGAGCGTGTCCTCCAGCTCGCGGATGAACCCGACGCTCTCTGGCAGGTGCAGTCCACGGGCGGAAATCACCGCCCGCCCGTCAGCGGCCCACGCCGGTCTCCCGTTGACCTGCGCGGGGACGATGACGTCGAGCAGGCGCCGGGGCAGCGAGGGAAGTCCCAGCTGCCTCGAGGGTTCGACAAGCGCCTGCAGCGCTGCACCGAGCAGCGACACGACGGGTCTCCAGCAGGAGCGGTTACTTCTGGGCGGTATTCGGAGGAGCGGCGGGCCGCTGCCCGGAGGCCGACGCGGAGGCGGCCTTGCGCATCGAGTCCTTGGCGAAACGCTCCGCCACGTAACTGCCGGCGCCCACCGCGAAAACCACTGGCCATTCCACGATCCCGGCCATACCGAGGACTGCCAGCCCGCCCCACCAAGCCAGTCGCTTGGCCTCGATCTGGACCGGGGGCAACGGCGGTAGGTCCGCCAGCGATGGCAGGGTGATGGTCACCGTCTCCGGAAACTGCCCGCTCTTTTGGGGCGGCTCCTGGGGAGCCTCTTCGGCCGGCTGCTTGCCCTGACTCGTCGTTGCCATGGTGCCCTCCTCCAGGCGCCCGCGACTGGGCGCCGAGACGATGCGAACGGATGGCTCGATGGTAGGACTGCCGGTGGCGCCCGACCAGAGCCCGGCGGGTCTAGAGTCGGAGGCGGACTTCTTTGTCGCGTCGACCCCCGTGTGTACAGCGATGAGCGCTATCAGATGCCCGAGCCCTGTCGTTGGCCCTTGCGCTTTGTCTGAGATCTTCCCAATCCGCAGTGTGGGATAGGTCCAAGGTCCCGCGTCTCACTCGATCCGCTCGCCCTCCCACGTCTCGACTGTCCAGCCCCGGGCCGACGAGCCCTCGAGGGCGACGATCCCAGTGTTGGACAGGATGCGCCCGGCGATGAAGTCTGCGTCGACGTTGAGTGCGTGGTGCCCGCACCACGCTCGGATCATGGCGGCGTGGCTCACCATCGCGACCGCGGGGATGCCGTCGGCGAGGTACTCCGCCTCCTCGACGACCGCGTTGAACCGCGCATAGGCGCGGTGCCCGTCCTCGCCGCCATCGACGCACGCGTCGAGCCGACCGCGGAGCCAGCCGTCGAAGATGCCGTGGTACTCGAGGATCGAGGCCTCGTCGGCGCACATCTCGAGCCGCCCCGCCGCGATCTCGCGCAGGCCGTCTCGGACCGCGACCTCGAGGCCCCGTGCCGCGGCGAGCGGCGCCGCCGTGAGCCTCGCGCGCAGCTGGGTCGAAGCGAACACGGCGCCGAGGGGCTCGTCCTCGAGCGCCCCGACGAGCGCCTGCGCCTGCTGCGCCCCGAGCCCCGTGAGCCCGGGCCCGGGCACGGCCGTGTCGAGCGCGCGAACGAGGTTCGACGGCGTCTGGCCGTGCCGGATGAGCAGGAGCCTCATGGGCCAATGGTAGATGGGCCCATGGTAGAGCGGCGGTGTGAAGGCGTGCCGGTGCGGGGAATGATCCGGCAGCACAGTGCGTTGAAAATCAGGAACCGCAATCAACAGTGAGGAGCGGGCATGGCCACGCAGAACATCACGGGCGAGCAGTTCGCCGAGACCATCGAGACCAACGACATCGTCCTTGTCGACTTCTGGGCGGAGTGGTGCGGCCCGTGCCGCCAGTTCGCGCCGACGTACGAGGCTGCGTCCGAGAAGCACCCGGATGTTGTCTTCGCCAAGGTCGACACGGAGGCCGAGCAGTTCCTCGCCGCCCAGGCCAACATCACGTCGATCCCGACCCTCATGGCGTTCCGCGAGAAGGTCCTGGTCTTCTCGCAGCCCGGCGCCCTCCCGGCGGCGGCCCTCGAGCAGGTCATCACGGCGGTGAAGGACCTCGACATGGAGGACGTGCACCGGAAGGTCGCCGAGGCCCAGGCCAAGGGCCCGCAGAACTGACGTCCCTGCGGGCCGCGCCCACGCCGCACGGTCCGCCAGACGACGGCGCCGCTCCCCGCGCAGGGGAGCGGCGCCGTCGTGCGTGGGGGCCCGTCGTGCGTGAGGCACGCCGGCCCGGACCGGAGCTGGGAGGCTTGCACGACCCTTGTCCGCGAGACCGGCCTTTGGCCGCGATACCGGTGCTGTCGGGACCGGTATCGCGAGGAGTCGCCGGGTCTCACGTTCCTAGGCCGCGAGGCCGGTCCTGTTCGCACCTGTCTCGCAGGAGGCCTCCGTCTCTCCCGACGGGAGGCATTTCTGGTACAGATCTGGACGCGGAAATCGGATTTCGGGTGCACAGGCGTCGGCCGTCGCTGTACCCGAAATCCGCATGAGGTCGGCTTCTACTCCCGTATTAGACGCGGTCCCACGTGGCCGGCTCGGCAAGCAGCGCGCTGAGCGATTCGTTGAGGTCCTGCAGCGCGATGCCCTTCGTGTGCCGGTCGAGGTCCTCCTCGCTCGCCCACTGCTCCGACAGCACGATCCGCTCCTCGGATTCCTCGGTGATCTCGTACTGGAGGCAGCCCGGTTCGCGCTGGACCTCCTCTATCGCGATGTCCAGGGCCAGCTTCACGCGGAAGAACTCGCCCTCGTTGGGGATGAAGGTCGTCGTCAGACGCACGGGTTCGGTCATGGGCATCAGCCTAGCGAAGGCCATCCCTCTCCGTGGCGTGATGCCCTTCTCTCAGGAATGGCGCAGCTTTCTGGGAGAAACCGCACCACCCCGGTCCCCTCGGGCCGTCGGGCTCGTAAGATCACGGCGGGAAGGACCGTTTGGGGCAGTCCGGGAGGGCGGCGGTGATGGCTGGGGACCACGGGGTGATGGCTGGGGACCACGGGACGCAGACACAGGGGAAGAGGCTGGCCTGGGGGATCGCGGCCGGCGTCCTGGCGCTCCTGGCAGTGATGGCTGTCGTGATCATGGATCCCGGCTCGGACTCGAGCCAGACGATAGGCGACATCGGGCCGCTCGTGGCCTCGCTGGCCGCCGCGGGCTGCTGTGCCCGCGCCGCGGCGAGACGTGACGCCCAGGCCCGGGGGTGGGGCTGGATGACCGTGGCGGTGCTGGTGTGGTCTGCGGGGCAGGCCATCTGGACCGGCTACGGGCTCACCCTAGACCACAATTACCCGTTTCCCACAGTGGCGGATGCCTGCTATGCCGGCTATTCGATCCCGGCGGTCATCGGCCTGCTGTCCTTCCCCCGCTCACGGGGCTCCCGCACGGGGCTGGCACGGACCCTGCTGGACGCGGCGGTGATCGCGTCCGGCGTGCTCTACATCAGCTGGTTCACCGTCCTCGGACCTCTCTACAACGCGGAGAACGAAGACCTGCTCAGCCGCCTCACCGGACTGGCGTTCCCGGTGGTCGACATCATCGTCGCCTCCTTCGTGCTCGTCCTGTCCATGCGCCAGCCACCCGGGCGCCGCCTTCCCTGGATCTTCCTCGGCGCGGGGCTCCTCGTCCTCACGGTGACGGACAGCATCTACGTCAGGCTCACCTTCGACGGCGTCACCGGGCTCATGGGGAGCCCGGTGGTAGGAGGCTGGATGGCCGCCTACCTGCTGATCGCCCTCAGCGCCGCGGTCACCGGAAGGGCAGCGCCGAAGGAGGACCACGTGGCCTACGCCCTGGCCTTGGAGCTGCTGCCCTATGTGCCGGTGCTGGGCGTTGTGCTCGTCCGTGCGACGGCATTCAACTCCTCGACCCCCCTGACCGGGGACAGGAGTTTCCTGGTGGCCATAGGCGTGATCCTCCTGCTCCTGGTGATAGCCCGCCAGATCCTGATCGTCTTCGAGAACGTCACTCTCACCCGGGGCCTCGAGGCCAAGGTGGCGCAGCGCACCGCGGAGCTGGAGGGCCTGGCCGCGATCGTGAACTCCTCGGCCGAGGCCATCGTGGGGAAGACCGCCAACGGGATCATCACCAGCTGGAATCCCGGCGCGGAGCGGGTGTACGGCTACTCCGCGGAGGAGGCCCTCGGCAGGCACAGCTCCTTCCTCGTGCCACCCCATCTGCGCGCGGTCGAGGAGGCGAACACCGACGCGGTCCGGGACGGGCAGACCCGCACGTACGAGACGGAGCATCGTCGCCGCGACCGGCAGCTCGTGCCGGTCGCGGTCACGGCCTTCCCGGTCCGTGGCGACAACGACATCCACGGAATGGCCACCATCGCTCAGGACATCACTGAACGGCGCCGCGCCCAGGCCGAGCTGCTCGCCGCCCGTGAGGCCGCGCTGGAGTCCAGCCGGGTCAAATCGGAGTTCATGGCCACCATGAGCCACGAGATCCGCACCCCCATGAACGGCGTCATCGGCCTGACCTCCCTGCTGCTGCGCACACCCCTGGACGACGTCCAGCGGCAATACGCCGAAGGCGTCAGCGCGGCGGGGGAGGCCCTGCTGGCGCTGATCAACGACATCCTGGACTTCTCCAAGCTCGAAGCGGGCAAGGTCGAGCTCGAATTCGCCGCGTTCGACCCTCGCGGCCTCCTCGACGAGGTCGCTGGCCTGCTCGCCGAGGAGGCCCAGGGCAAGGGCCTCGAGCTGATCGCCCACTGCGCCCCGGAGGTGCCCGCCCAGCTGCTCGGCGACGCCAGGTCCCTGCGCCAGGTCCTGCTCAATCTCGTCTCGAACGCGGTCAAGTTCACCCAAGAGGGGGAAGTGGAGGTCCTGGCCACGGTTCAGGGCCGCGACGGGGACCAGATGCTGCGCTTTGAGGTGCGCGACACCGGGATCGGCATCGCGCCTGAGCAGCAGGAGGTGATCTTCGACGCCTTCGCCCAGGCCGACGCCTCCACCACACGCCGGTACGGCGGCACCGGCCTCGGCCTGGCCATCTGCCGGCGCCTCACCGAGGCCATGGGAGGGCAGGTCGGGGTGACCAGCCAGCCCGGAGAAGGATCCGTGTTCTGGTGCACCGCTCCGACGCCGACCGTCGAGGCCGAGGAACCCGCGGCCGAGCCCGGCGGGCAGCCCCCTGCGGGGGCGCGCATCCTCGTGGTGGACGACAACACCACGAACCGGCTCGTCCTCGAACACCAGCTCGTAGCATGGCACGCGGAACCGGAGACGGCGCCCAATGCGGCCGCCGCACTGGACCGTCTCCGCGCGGCCGCGGCCCAGGGCAGGCCCTTCCATCTGGCCGTCCTGGACTTCCTCATGCCCGGAACGAACGGGCTCCAACTCGCCCGCGCCATCGCCGAGGACCCGGACCTGGCCTCCGCCCCCGTCATCCTCCTCACCTCAGGGACCCCACCGGCCGGGAACGAACTCATGGCGGCAGGAGTGCGCGAATGGCTGGCCAAGCCCGTGCGCAGCGCAGAGCTCTACGACCGCCTCACGCGCCTCCTCCACCCCGCGCCCGGGCCCGGATTTCCGGCACCTGGCTCCGGAGCGGCCGACCACGCCGGCGCCGAACGGCCGCCCACGCCGGAACCGGCACCGCCGCATCCGCCCCGCCTCGGCAGGGTCCTCGTGGTGGAGGACAACCAGGTCAACCAGCTGGTCGCCAGGGGCATTGCTGAACGGCTCGGCTACGAGGTCGACATGGTCGACGACGGAGCAGCCGCGGTGGACGCCACCCAACGGGGCGACTATGCGGCGGTGCTCATGGACTGCCACATGCCCGTCATGGACGGCTTCACCGCCACCCGGACTATCCGCGCCCGCGGCGGAAGGGACGCAACCCTGCCGATCATCGCCATGACGGCCGGAGCCCTGGACGAGGACAGGGAACGCTGCCTGGCCGCCGGAATGGACGACTACCTGGCCAAGCCGGTGGACATCGCCCGGCTCGGGGCCGTCCTGAGCCGCTGGACGAACTCCCGCCCTCCCGCCTCGGCGCCCGAGGCGGAGCCACTGCTCGCGAACGCAGGGGGCCCCAGAGAGGCCCTCGACAAGGACAGGCTCGACCTCCTGCGATCACTCGGACCCGGCGTCCTGGAGGCGACGTCGGAAGCCTTCCAGCGCGAGGCCGCCGCAAGCCTTGAGGAGCTGCGCCGGATCCCGCCGGGCGACGGCAGCGACCAGCTTCAGAGGGCCGTCCACAAGCTCAAAGGCTCCGCCGGGAACATCGGAGCCACTCGAGCCGCCGAGCTCTGCCGCAAGCTCGAGCAGAGAGGGCGCCAGGGCATCGGGGTCGAACCTCTCCTGCTCGACGAGCTCGAGGCCGAACTCGACCGCGTGAACGAATCCCTCCGCCGGACCCTCTCCTCCGAGCACTAGCTAGTGCCAGCGGTGGTCCTGGACCGTTATGCGGGGCCCGAACCTCGGCGCCCGGACGCCGGAGGCGCCGAGCAGCCGCACGACTCGCTGCCGGTGGCCCCGCCACGGCTCGAGCAGGCGCAGCATGCCGGCGTCATCCGTCCGCTCGCCGGTGAGCGCGTAGCCGACGAACTTCGCGAGGTGGTAGTCGCCGACCGAGATCGAGTCGGGGTCCGCGTGCGTGCGCTGGGTGACCTCGGCTGCGGTCCACACGCCGATGCCGGGAATCGTCTGGAGCGCGGTGGAGGCCTCCTCCGCCGGGCGCGCCGCGAGCCGCTCGAGGGCCGACGCCGAGCGCAGCGCCCGCATGACCGTCGCCGAGCGCTGCGGCCCGACGCCCGCGCGGTGCCACTCCCAGGACGGGATCCCCAGCCAGCCGGCGGCGTCCGGGGCGACCATGAGCCCGGCCGGTGCCACCGTCCCCGCTCCCGGGGCCGGTGTCCCGTGCCGGCGGACGAGGCAGCGGTACGCGCGCCGTGCCTCCAGCGTCGTGACCTTCTGCTCGAGGACCGTGGGCACGAGCGCCTCCACGATCCGCCCCGTCGCGGGGAGCCTCAGGGCCGGGTGCCGCCGCCTCGCCTCGCGCACGAGCGGGGGGAGCGTCGCGAGGTAGGCCTCGTCGTCGAACGCGGACCAGTCGTCGGTGAGGCCCAGCATGCGCGGCGCCCCCTCGACGGCCGACGCCGCGCCCTCGCCCCACGCGCGCGCCCTCAGCCGCGCGCCGTCGTGCGTCACGAGGAGCGACGCCGTGCCCTCCGGCGTGCGGAAGGCGGCCCACAGGCCCCCGGCGGCGCGGGCGAAGCACGGGTCGCCGTCGCCGCGCTGGAGGGGGAACCAGGTCGCGGCCAGCGAGTAGTGGTCTGGGGCGTCCCAGGATTGCCCAGCGTCGGGCCCGTGCTGCCCGTGCCCATGGTCGCGCCCGCGCACGTGAGCCCGCTGGCCCTGGAGGGGCCGGCCGCGGTGCCAGCCAGGGGAGGAGACGGGAGCGATGGTCACGGCATCATCGTGCCACGGACTGCCGACAGGACTCGCGGAGCGATCGCTCCTTCGCCCCGGGTTCCCTTGACGCGGGCGACGCGCGCCGAAACAATCCCACTGTGGCGCGCGTCACGCGCCCGTTCCCTCCGCGGAAGGATGGCCATGTCCGGAAAAGTCGTGCACTTCGAGATCCCCGCGGACGACAAGGAACGCGCGCGCACCTTCTACACCGAGGCCTTCGGCTGGAACCTCATCCCGGTGCCCGAGATGGACTACACGATGGTCGGCACGACGCCCAGCGACGAGACGGGCGCGCCCACCGAGCCGGGTGCCATCAACGGCGGGATGTTCACGCGCGGCGCGGACTTCCCGACGACGCCCGTCATCACGGTCGACGTCGCGGACATCGACGCGGCACTGGCCCGCGTCGAGCAGCTCGGCGGGAGCACCGTCACGCCCAAGATCCCCGTCGGGGACATGGGCTTCGCGGCGTACTTCAAGGACACCGAGGGCAATGTCATGGGGCTCTGGCAGAACGCCGGACCCAACCCAGGGCAGTCCTCCCAGCCCCCAGCCCAGGGCTGAGGCAGGGGCTCTGGCGGAACGGCGGACGGCGGAACGGGCATGGCCCCCGAGATCGCGCGCTCGGCGCCGTCCTCGACGGCGTTCGTGGGGCGCGCACCGCACGGGCCCGCGGACGAGCCCGTGCACGTCGGCTCGTGGGACCGGTTCGAGGAGGTCTTCGGCGCGGCGGACGGCTCCGAGGCGCTGGACGCCCCAGAGGCGGCGCTGGCCGCCGCCGTGCGCGGCTTCTTCGCCAACGGAGGGTCAGAGGCGATGGTCGTCCGCGTCCCGCGCCGCGGTCAGACCGGGCAAGGTCCCGCCGCCGGAGCCCACGGCGAGGCCGCGGCGACCGCGGACTTCGTCGGCGGCGAGCGGCGTGCCACCGGGACGGGCCTGTATGCGCTCGACACGGGGCCGGCCGGCGTCGACGACGTCGACCTCCTCGTGATCCCGCCCTACCTCCCGGCCCCTCCGGGGGAGTCCTTCGGGGACGTGGACTACCAGGGCCTCCTCCCCGAGGCCCTCGCGTGGTGCGCGGCCCGGCGCGCGCTCATGGTGCTCGACCCGCCCGCCGGGTGGGGTTCGGTCGCCGAGGTCGACCCCGCGCACCCGGCGCTCGCGCACGCCTCCCCGGACGCGGCGCTGTACTTCCCGCGCGTCCGGCGGGCCGACGGCGTGCGGGGAGTCCCGCCGTCGGGCGCCGTCGCGGGGGTCATCGCCCGGACGGACGCGGCGCGCGGGCCGTGGAAGTCGCCGGCGGGGCTCGACGCGCGGCTCGCCGGCTGCGAGCCCGAGGTGGCCGTCGGAGCCGACGCCTCGACCATGCTCAACGGCTACGGGATCTGCCCCCTGCGCACCTTCACGGGCTCGGGCCCGGTCGTCTGGGGGGCACGCACGACGGCGGCCGGCTCGGCGGAGTGGCGGTACATCGCCGTCCGCCGCACGGCGCTCGCGGTGCTCCAGGACGTGGGCCGCGGGACGGCCTGGGCCGCTTCCGAGCCGAACGGTCGCCGGCTCTGGGAGGCCCTCCGGGCGACGGTCGAGGAGTACGTGCAGGCCCTATGGCGGGACGGGGCGTTCCCCGGCTGGACCCCCGACGTGAGCTACTTCGTGCGCTGCGGCGAGGACACGGCTTCGCGGGAGGAACACGCCGCAGGGACGGCCGTCGTGCTGATCGGCCTCGCGGTCCAGCGGGCGGGGGAATTCTCCCTCCTGAGGGTGCCCGTCGCGACCGCGGATGCAGCCGCTACCACGCCGCCAGCGGCTAGAGTTGGGGCGTGAAGTATGCCAACTCCGTCGTCGAGCTCATCGGCCGAACTCCCCTCGTCAGGCTGAACAAGGTCACCGAGGGGATCAAGGCAACGGTGCTCGTCAAGCTCGAGTACCTCAACCCCGGCGGGTCCATCAAGGACCGCATCGCGCTGCGGATGATCGAGCAGGCGGAGGCGGACGGCCGGCTGGCGCCCGGCGGCACGATCGTCGAGCCCACGAGCGGCAACACCGGCGTCGGGCTGGCCCTCGTCGGGCAGCAGAAGGGCTACAACTGCATCTTCGTGGTCCCGGACAAGGTGGGCGAGGAGAAGCGCGCCGTCCTCGCGGCCTACGGCGCGGAGGTCGTCGTGACCCCCTCGGCCGTGGCCCCGGACTCGCCGCAGTCCTACTACGGCGTCTCGGACCGCCTTGTGAAGGAGATCCCCGGCGCCTTCAAGCCCGACCAGTTCTCCAACCCGGGCGCCCCCGCGAGCCACTACGAGACGACCGGCCCCGAGATCTGGGAGGACACGGACGGCAAGGTGACGCACGTCGTCATCGGCGCCGGGACCGGCGGGACCATCACGGGCACGGGCCGCTTCCTCAAGGAGGCCTCGAAGGACAGGCCCGCGTCCGAGGGCGGGCGCGTGAGGGTGATCGGCGCCGATCCCGAGGGCTCGGTGTACTCGGGCGGCACGGGCCGGCCCTACTTCGTCGAGGGCGTCGGCGAGGACATGTGGCCGGCGAACTACGACAAGAGCGTCCCGGACGAGGTGCTCGCCGTGAGCGACGCCGACTCGTTCGCGATGACCCGCCGGCTCGCGCGGGAGGAGGGCCTCCTCGTCGGCGGCTCCTCCGGCATGGCGGTCGTGGCGGCCCTGCGCGCGGCGAGGGACCTGCCCGAGGACGCGGTCGTCGTCGTCATCCTCCCGGACTCCGGGCGCGGCTACCTCGCCAAGATCTTCAACGACGACTGGATGCGCTCCTACGGCTTCCTGCCGAGCGGGTCCGAGAGGACCGTCGGGGAACTGCTCCAGGGCAAGGACGGCCGCATGCCGGACCTCGTCCACACGCACCCGAACGAGTCCGTGCGCGAGGTCATCGACATCATGACGGAGTACGGGGTGAGCCACATCCCCGTGCTCTCCGCCGAGCCGCCCGTTGTCATGGGCGAGGTGCTCGGCGCCGTCGACGAGCGCACGCTCTCGGCGAAGCTGTTCCGCGGGGAAGTCAAGCTCACGGACAAGATCGGCGAGCACATGGGCGAGCGCCTGCCCGTGATCGGCTCGCTCGAGGGGCAGGCCTCCCTGTTGAAGATGCTCAGCGAGGAGGACGCCGTCATGGTCACCTTCGTCGGCGCCCCGATCGGGATCCTGACCCGCCACGACCTCCTGGCCAACCTGAACAAGTAAGCACGAGTGACGAACGAGGGGACCTACCGATGACCGAGCAGCAGCCGACCACCGGCTTCAACACCCGCGCGATCCACGCGGGCCAGGCCTTCGAGCCGCGCACGGGCGCCGTCGTGCCCCCGCTGCACTTCTCGTCGACCTACGCCCAGGACGGGATCGGCGGGCTGCGCGAGGGCTACGAGTACGGCCGCGGGACCAACCCGACCCGGGACTCGCTCCAGGAGCAGCTCGCGGCGCTCGAGGGCGGGCGCCACGCATTCTCCTTCAGCTCGGGCCTCGCCGCCGAGGACGCGCTCATCCGCGCCCTGTGCCGGCCGGGGGACCGGATCGTGCTCGGCAACGACGCCTACGGGGGCACGTACCGGCTCATCTCGCGCGTCCTGGGCCCGTGGGGCATCGAGAACCAGCCCGTGGACATGTCGGACCTCGAGGCGGTGCGCGCGGCGGTGGGGACCGGCGGCGCCGACAGCGCCCGGATCGTGTGGCTCGAGACGCCGTCCAACCCGCTCATGAAGATCACCGACATCGCCGCGGTCGCGCAGATCGCCCACGACGCCGGGGCGGTCTTCGTCGTCGACAACACCTTCGCGTCCCCCTACCTGCAGACCCCGCTCGCGCTCGGCGCGGACGTCGTCGTGCACTCGACCACGAAGTACATCGGCGGGCACTCCGACGTCGTGGGCGGCGCCCTCGTGCTCGACGACGATGAGATGGCCGGGAAGATCGGCTTCGTCCAGTACGCCGTCGGCGCCGTCTCGGGGCCGATGGACGCGTTCCTCACGACGCGCGGGCTCAAGACCCTCGGGGTGCGCATGGAGCGCCACTCGGACAACGCCCAGCAGATCGCCGAGTGGCTCGTGGGCCGGCCCGGCGTCGAGAGCGTGCTCTACCCGGGCCTGCCGGACCACCCGGGCCACGAGCTCGCGGCGCGCCAGATGCGTCGCTTCGGCGGGATGGTCTCCGTCCAGTTCACCGGCGGGGAGTCCTCGGCCCGGAAAGTCGCCGAGTCCACTGAGCTGTTCACGCTCGCCGAGTCCCTCGGCGGCATCGAGTCGCTCATGAACTACCCGTCGGAGATGACGCACGCCTCCGTCAAGGGCACCGAGCTGGCCGTTCCGGTGAACCTCGTGCGCCTTTCCGTCGGCATCGAGGATGCCGACGACCTCATCGCCGACCTCGACCAGGCCATCTCCCGCCTCTAGCGACCCACCCCCAAGGATTCCCTGACATGCCGCAGCCCTCCTCCGCGCCCTCCCTCACCAAGGCCCCCTGGTTCCGCCCGGCCGCGATCGCCGTCGGGGCCGTCGTGGCCCTCGCGGTCCTCGTGCTCGCGGCCAAGTGGCTGCGCAGCACGGAGGGCGTGGCCTCGTTCATCCAGACCTACCCGGGGCACGCCCCACTGCCGGTAGGCACCGAGGCCGGGCTGCCCGCGTGGCTGAACTGGCAGCACTTCCTCAACCTGCTCTTCATCGTCCTGATCGTGCGCTCGGGCTTGCAGGTCCGCTACACGACGCGGCCGCAGGGCTACTGGAAGCGCAACAACAAGGGGCTCGTCAAGACCAAGGGCCAGCCCAAGAAGATCAGCCTCGATCTGTGGTTCCACCTGTGCCTCGACGTGCTGTGGGTGCTCAACGGGCTCGTGTTCATCGTGCTGATCTTCGCTACCGGCCACTGGGTGCGGCTCGTGCCCACGACGTGGGAGGTCTTCCCGCACGCCCTGTCGACGGCGGTCCAGTACGCGTCGCTGGACTGGCCGCTCGAGAACGGCTGGATCAACTACAACGCGCTCCAGCAGCTGACCTACTTCGCCGTCGTGTTCATCGCGGCCCCGCTGGCGATCATCACGGGCCTGCGCATGTCCGGCGCGTGGCCGGCCAAGGCGCCGCGCCTGAACAAGGCCTTCCCGATGGAGTGGGCCCGGGCCGTGCACTTCCCGGTCATGGCGTTCTTCGTCGTGTTCGTCGTCGTCCACGTCACGCTCGTGCTCACGACGGGCGCGCTGCGGAACCTCAACCACATGTTCGCTGCGCACGACGGCGGCGACTGGCTCGGGTTCGTCTTCTTCGCCGTCGCGGTGCTCGTCATCGTGGGCCTGTGGTTCCTCGCCCGGCCGCTCTTCCTCCGGCCCGTGGCCTCCCTCATGGGCACGGTGACGAGGAACTAGCGCGGGGACCACGCCGGGCGTCCCCGCGGTCGGCCGTCAGGAGTAGCGGAGCCGCTCGGAGGCGATGTACCAGCGGCCGTGGCGCTCCTCGCAGGCGAGGACGGCGGAGCCGGCGAGGTCGATCTCGGTGCCGTCGGCCGAGGTCCCGGAGACGGTCCACTCGACGAGGACCTCGGCCTGCCACCCGTCCTCGACGACGCCGGTGACTGTGACCGTGAGGGGGAGTCCGAGGCGCATGCGGTCCTCGATGGCGACGGCGGGTGCCACGGTCACTGCGCCCTTGGAGTCTTCGGCGTCGCCGAGCCTGACGGTCGCGCTGGGCAGGTACAGGTCCCCGAGGGCGTCGGCGTCGCGGTCCGCGAAGCCCTTGACGAAGGCGCGGCACAGTTGCGCGAGCGAACGCTCCTGCTCGTCCCCCGGGCGGTCCGCCATGACCGTTCCTTCCCGCCGGGCCGCACCTCGGCCGTCCGTCCGGACGGGACTTCCCCGCCGACCTGCCAGAATGGGCCGCATGAGCGAGCGAACTCCGTTCTTCCCCGCCCGCGAACGCCGCCTGCGGCTCGCGGAGCTGGGCGTCCTGGACCGGCGTCGGACCCTTGTGGGGCTCGTGCTGGCGCTCGCCCTTCCAGCCATCGTCGAACTGGCGGTCGTCGCGACTGGATACAATAACTTCCCGATCATCATGCTACTGCAGCTCGTCGCGGCCGTCCTCGTGGCCGTGGTGGGCGGGCTGTGGCCCGCGGTGACCGCCGCGGTCGTGGCCGCGCTCGTGCTCAACTGGTTCTCGACCGATCCCGTGGGCAGTTTCGTCGTCGCCGAGCCGGAGGCCGTCGTCGAGCTCGCGGTCTTCCTCGCCGTCGCGTGCTCCGTGGCCCTCGCCGTCGGCGCGTCGGTGCGGCGCTACGAGCAGGCGACCCGCGCCGCCGCCGAGTCGGACGCGATGAGCGAGCTCGCGCTCGGCATCCTCGGCTCGACCGCGGACACCGAGGAATTCCTGGAGCGAGTGCGCGCGACCCTCGGCCTCCGCGCCGTCACGCTCCTGGCCCGCCACACGGACGACGACGAGGGGCGGCTCGGCGGCGCCGCCGCGCCCCCCGGGGCCCTCCGGCGCGGAGGGTGGGATGTCCTCGCGAGCGTCGGCGAGGCACCGCCGGTGACCCACGCGGCCGCGGACGACGCGGTCGCCCCCGATGGCTGGTACACCCTCCTGGCCGCCGGGCGCCGGCTCGATCCGGGGGAGCGGCGCATGATGCAGGCCTTCGGTGCCTACTTCGTGGCCATGCGCCAGCGCGCCCAGCTCGTGCGCAGCCGCGAGGACAATCGCCGCCTCGTGGAGGGCAACACGATCCGCACCGCCATCCTGCGGGCGGTCTCGCACGACCTCCGCACGCCCCTGGCCGGGATCAAGCTGAGCGTGAGCAGCCTGCGCCAGCCCGCCGTCGAGTTCGCCCCCGACGAGGAGGCCGAGCTCCTCGCGACGATCGAGGACTGCACGGACCGGCTCGCCCTCCTCGTGGACAACCTCTTGGACATGTCCCGGATCACGGCGGACACGGTCCGCCCCCTCCTGCAGCCCGTGCACTGGCGCGAGGTCCTCCCCCGCGTGCTGCCCGAGGGTGGCCGCGTCGTCGACGTCATCCCCCCGCATTCGCCGCCGGTCGACGCCGACCCCGTGCTCCTCGACCGGGTCGTGGCCAACCTGCTCGAGAACGCCCTGCGCTACGCGCCCGGGCAGGTCGTCGAGTTCACGGCACGGGCGGGGTCCCCGGGTCCCGACGGCCGGCCGTGCGGCGAGCTGCGCATCATCGACCACGGCATCGGGGTTCCGCCGCAGGACCTGCTGACGATCTTCCGCCCCTTCCAGCGGCTCGGCGACGCGCCCGCGCGCGGCGGCGTGGGACTGGGCCTCGCCGTCGCGAAGGGCTTCGTCGAGGCGATGGGCGGCCGGATCGAGGCCGAGGAGACCCCGGGCGGCGGGCTCACCATGGTCGTGTCGCTCCCGCTGTCCCAGGGCGCCGCCCCCGGAGGGGAAGGCCAGCGCCGGGAGGACGCCGATGGCCGCCTCCCCTGACCTCACGCCCACCACTGTGCTCGTCGTCGAGGACGAGGCCCAGATCGCCCGCGCCCTGCAGATCAACCTGCGCGTCCACGGCTACGAGGCCCTGACCGTGCCGAGCGGCGAGGCGGCCCTCGCCCTCGCGGCCGAGCGGCACCTCGACATCGTGGTCCTCGATCTGGGGCTGCCCGGGATGGACGGGGTCGAGGTGATCCGGCGCCTGCGCGAGTGGACCTCGGTGCCGATCATCGTGCTCTCGGCGAGGCACGGCTCCGAGGACAAGGTCGAGGCACTCGACGCTGGCGCCGACGACTACGTGACCAAGCCGTTCGGCCTCGAGGAGCTCCTCGCCCGGCTGCGCGCCGCGGCCCGCCGGGGGCAGCGCCCGCCCGAGGAGGCCGCCCGGGTGCAGATGGGGGACCTGAGCGTCGACCTCGCGGCGCGGCGCGTGACACGCAACGGCCGCCAGGTGCGCCTGACGCCGACCGAGTGGAGCATCCTGGCCCTCCTCGTCCGGCGCCCGGGGGCGCTCGTGACCCAGCGCGAGATTCTGATGCAGGTGTGGGGACCGGCGTACGCGAAGGAGACGCAGTACCTGCGCGTCTACCTCGCCCAGCTGCGGCGCAAGCTTGAGGACGATCCCGCCCACCCGCGCCACCTTCACACCGAGGCCGGGATGGGCTACCGCTTCGACCCCTAGCCAGCCTCAGCGCGCGGCCCGCGGGTGGCGCGTACCCTGAGGGCATGAAGTCAGCCGTGATCCAGGCCGTGTGCCGCGTCCACCAGCTCCTGTCGGACGAGGGGACGGTGGGCGTGACCGCGATCGACAAGCGCCCGGTCGAGGGCTCGGTGCGCGTGCGCCGGCTCGGCCTGCACGGCGACGTCCAGGCCGACCGCGCGAACCACGGCGGCGAGGACAAGGCGCTCTACGCGTACTCGGCGTCCGACGCCGCGTGGTGGGCCGAGGCGCTCGGCCGCGACGTCCCGCCGGGGTACTTCGGCGAGAACCTGCGCATCGAGGGCCTCGAGGCGTCCGAAGCGGTCATCGGCGAGCGCTGGCGCACGAGCGGCGGCGTCGTCCTCGAGGTGACGATGCCGCGCATCCCGTGCGCGACCTTCGGCCGCCGCATCGGCGTCGAGCGCTGGGCGCGGCGCTTCACCGAGGAGGGCCGCCCCGGGGCGTACCTGCGGGTCGTGGACCTCGGCGAGGTTGCCGCGGGGGACACGCTCGCCGTCGTCCACACCCCGCCGCACGGCGTGACGGTCGGGGAGTGGTTCCGGGAACCGACCCGGGCGCGGGCCGAGGCGCTCCTGGACGCCGATGCCGAGGGCGAGTTCCGCATGGCGCCGGCCCTGCGCCGCTACGTCGAGCAGGCCGCGGCAGGCGCGTAGCCGCGGGTCCTGTGCCCAAGCTCACCGCCGCCGACGAGCGGCCGGTGGGAGGGCGCCGTCGTGCATGCCGTATAGTGGATGCATCCCCCACTATCCGGAATTCCCTTCTCCTGCCCAATTCTTGAGGCAGGACTGGTTGCGTGTTGGGGCCCGCGGAGCGGGCAATTTCATAGGGGAGTCCGGCTGAAGGAAACGCTGTACGGGTGCATGTGGCGCCGGACGCAGCGAAGGAAGCCCTGGCACGGGATTGAGAGAGCGCTGGGCTTCGGTACCGACCGACGAGCCCCCGGCTCCCAAGAACCCGACAGGACACCTGCATGTCTGAATCCACCCAGGACGTCACGCCCGAGACCGCCGAGCTGACGGCCGACGCGGCCCCCGAGATCACGGCCGCCCCCGAGAGCACCGCGGCGCCCGAGATCACGGCCGCCCCCGAGAGCACCGCGGCGCCCGAGGCCACTGCGGCTCCCGCGACTGCTGCCGCTGCGCCCGAAGCCCCCGCCGAGCCCCAGGAAGACGGCGACGGCGTTCGATTCTCCGACCTCGGCATCGACGCGCGCATCCTCGCCGCCCTGGACGACGTCGGCTACGAGAAGCCCTCGCCCATCCAGGCCGCGACGATCCCGCTCCTGCTCGAGGGCCGCGACGTCGTCGGCCTCGCGCAGACCGGCACCGGCAAGACGGCCGCCTTCGCCGTCCCCGCTCTGTCCCGCCTCGCCGAGCTGCACGACCTGAACGGCCCCTCCCGCTCGACCCAGGCGCTGGTGCTCGCACCGACTCGCGAACTGGCGCTGCAGGTGGCGGAGGCCTTCACGTCGTACGCCAAGCACCTCGAGGACTTCACGGTCCTCCCGGTCTACGGCGGCTCCGCCTACGGCCCCCAGCTGGCCGGCCTGCGCCGCGGCGCCCAGGTCGTCGTCGGCACGCCCGGCCGCGTCATCGACCACATCGAGAAGGGCTCGCTGGACCTCTCGGAACTCCAGTACCTCGTCCTCGACGAGGCCGACGAGATGCTCCGCATGGGCTTCGCCGAGGACGTCGAGCGCATCTTCCAGGAGACCTCCGAGGGCCGCCAGGTGGCCCTCTTCTCCGCGACGATGCCCTCGCAGATCCGCCGGATGTCGAAGCAGTACCTCAACAACCCGGAGGAGGTCACGGTCAAGTCCAAGACCACGACCTCCGCGAACATCCGCCAGCGCTACGTGCAGGTCATGGGCCCGCACAAGCTGGATGCCCTGACCCGGATCCTCGAGGTCGAGGAGTTCGACGGCGTGATCGCCTTCGTGCGCACCAAGATGGCCACCGAGGACCTCGCCGAGAAGCTCAAGGCGCGTGGCTTCCAGGCCGCCGCGATCAACGGCGACATCGCCCAGGCCCAGCGCGAGCGCACGGTCGAGGCCCTGCGGGCCGGCAAGGTCGACATCCTCGTGGCGACCGACGTCGCGGCGCGCGGCCTCGACGTCGAGCGCATCAGCCACGTCGTCAACTACGACATCCCCACGGACACCGAGAGCTACGTGCACCGGATCGGCCGCACGGGCCGCGCCGGCCGCAGCGGCGACGCGATCCTGTTCATGACCCCGCGCGAGAAGTACCTCCTGCGCGCGATCGAGAAGGCCACGCGCCAGGCCGTCGAGCAGATGCACCTGCCGACCGCCGAGACGGTGAACTCGCTGCGCATGAGCAAGTTCGCGGACCAGATCACGGAGACCCTCGAGTCCGAGGACGTCGCGATGTTCCGCGACCTCATCGCCTCCTACGAGGAGGAGCACAAGGTCCCCGCGGCCGAGATCGCGGCGGCGCTTGCCGTCATGGTCCAGGGCGACCAGCCGTTCTTCGTCCAGGAGCTCCCGGCCACGCCGGACTTCCAGAAGCGCGAGCGCGGCAAGGACGGCTTCGGCTCCCGCGGCCCGTCCCGCGGCGTGACCGAGGGGAACGCGACCTACCGGATCGCCGTCGGCCGCCGCCAGCGCGTGCTGCCGGGCTCGATCGTGGGCGCCCTCGCCAACGAGGGCGGCTTCCACTCGAGTCAGATCGGCGGGATCGACATCCGCGCCGACCACTCGCTCGTCGAGCTCCCCGCCGAGCTCTCCGCCGAGCAGTGGCAGGCCCTCTCCAAGACCCGGATCGGCGGGGAGCTCATCAAGCTCGAGCTCGACACGGGCCGCCGCCCCAGCCGCGAGCGCGAGGGCGGCTACGAGGACCGTGGCGGGCGCGGCGGTGGCCGGGGCGGCTTCCGCGGAAACCGCAGCGACTACAGCAACCGCAGCGACTACGGCGACCGCGGGGACCGGGGCTTCGGCGACCGTGGCGCACGCGGCGGCTTCGGCGGTGAGCGTGGCGATCGCGGTGACCGGGGCGGCCGCGGCGGCTTCGGCGGCGACCGCGATCGTGGCTTCGGCGGCGACCGTGGTGGCTTCGGCGGCGACCGCAAGCCCCGCTACGGCAAGGACGGCGGCCGCGGCCGCAAGTGGTGACTCGGACCGGGCCCATCCCGCGATGATCCAGCAGGGCGCCTCCCCTCAGGGAGGCGCCCTGCGGCGTCCTCCGGGGCCCGTGACAGCCCGTCCGCCGTGGCGTTCCGCCGATTTGTCGCCACGTCCAGCGGTGCGGTAAAGTATCTGTCTGTTGCCCCCCTAGCTCAGTGGTAGAGCGCCATCTTGGTAAGATGGAGGTCACGGGATCGATTCCCGTGGGGGGCTCTCGCAAGGAGGGTCCGTGTCAACCGGTCGTTGACCGGATGGCACGGCCTTTTTCCTTGTGTGTGGCGGTGTAGCTCAGCTGGTTAGAGCGCACGACTCATAATCGTGAGGTCCCGGGATCGAGTCCCGGCACCGCTACGATCAAGGGGTCCGTCCCGAGGACGGGCCCCTTTGTCGTCCCCGCGCCCCGAAGAAGGTGCCATGTCCGAACCCGCCATGCCCCCCACCGCTGCGCACCCGACCGCTTCGCGGTCCCGCCTCATCTACGGCTGCATGGGCCTTGGCGGGGCCTGGGGGTCCCCGCACTACGGCGCCGCCGAGGTCGACCACGCCGCCGAGGCCATCGAGGCCGCGCAGGGCATCGGCATCGACCGCTTCGACCACGCGGACATCTACCGCGGCGGCACATCGGAGTCGGTCTTCGGGGAGGTGCTCGCCCGCAGCGCGGGGCTCCGCGAGCGGGTCTGGATCCAGGGCAAGGTCGGCATCCGCCTCGGCGAGGACGGCCTCGACGCCTACTACGACCTGAGCGCCGAGGCCATCGAGGACCGCGTCCGCAGCACGCTCGGGCGACTGCGCACAGACTACCTCGACTGCCTGCTCCTGCACCGTCCCGACCCGCTGCTCGACCCCGCGGAGGTGGGTGCCGCCGTCGTCCGCCTGCTCGACTCCGGCGCGGTCCGCGCCGTCGGCGTCTCGAACTTCTCCGCCGCTCAGATGGCCGCCCTCGAGGACCACCTGCCCGGCCCGCTCGCGGCGAACCAGCTCGAGCTGAGCCTCGGCCGGCACGACTTCGTGGACAGCGGCATCCTCGTCAACCACGCCGAGGGCACCGGCGTCGCGTTCCCGCACGGGACGCTCGAGCACTGCGCGCGCACGGGCGCCGAGGTGCAGGCGTGGTCGCCGCTCGCCGGCGGTCGGTACACCGGGCGGCCGACGGCGCGCCACGACCAGGCGGGGCCGCACGCCGAGGCGGAGGTCGGCACGGGGCGGCTTGTCGGGGAGATGGCGCAGGCGAAGGGCGTCACGCGCGAGGCGATCGTCCTGGGCTGGCTCATGCGCCACCCGGCGCGCATCGCCCCCGTCATCGGCTCGGCGAACCCCGCGCGGATCGCCGCGTGCGCGGGTGCCGAGGGCGTCGCGGCGGCCATGACCCGGCCTGAGTGGTACGCGCTCTACACGGCAGCGAGGGGCCGGCGCGTGCCCTGACGCGGGGGCCGGTTGGCTCAAAACGCTAACGATTGGATTAATCCCTTGTGCTGGCCATAACTGCGATGCGACCATCATTTGCACCGGCAGTTAACTCTCGAAAGTCAGGTGCAAAAATGCGCGCTTCGGTCCGTTCCTTCGCTTCGGCACTGGTCGCGGCCATGGGGGTCACTCTCCTCATGGCGCCGTCCGCTTCCGCAGCAACCCAGGTGGTCAGTGACAAGTACAGCGGGGAATTCGCCTTCGCGAGCTCTGAGACGAGGAGCCCCGACGGGTGCATCGTGTCCCGGAAGGATCTGCTGGCCTTCGACAAGGGGTTCGGCCCCATGGTGGGGTACTACGACTTCATGGCGAATGAGTGCACCCATGTGCTTCTGCAGTACGTGGAGGGGATGGCCCCTGCAGAGGTCTTCGACTTCAACCGCAACGCGGTCCACGCGAAGGCAGCCGTGCCGCTCACGGATGGGACCACGCTCGACGTCGATCTGCACTGGAACGCCGTGGGCGCGCCGACCCAGCAGGGATTCAGCGTGAGGTTCGTCGAGCCGGGCGTCTACCACTACGTCTCCACGAGCTCGGGATCGTTCTCCGAGGCATCCCTGAGCGGCGCACCGCTCTTCGACGAGGCGCACATCTCGCAGTCGAAGGGCAGCAGGCTGGAGATCCGCCACTAGCTTCCGCGACCGGGGCCTGCTTCGGCGAGAACCTGCCGAGGCAGGCCCCTGCTCGTTCACCTCGGCACGGAGGCGGCCGGCACTTGGCCCTGCTGGTAGATCGCCGGCTCGAATCCGACAGGGGGGTCTCTAGTTGGCGAATGGGGCACTGAGGACGGATTCCCGGAGCCGGGCTTGGGCCAGCGCCTGTCCGGCGTAGGCGGCTCCTCGGGCCACCGAGAGGCCGATGACCTGCGGCACCACTCTGATCTCGGGGGCGCTGGGCAGGTTCTGCGCCAGTCGCCTGCGTGCCTCGGGGAGGACCTCCTCGGCGAGCGGACTCAGGCGGCCCACGAAGTAGACGGATTCCGGGTCCAGCGTGACCGCAACGGCAGTCACGGCCGTCACGATCGCGGTCGTGAACGCCTCCACCACCTCCGGAAGGGACGGCGCCTCCTGCGGCTCGGACCAGAGGGCCTCGACGCGCTCCAGCTCCAGTCCGCGGGCCCGGGCGAACCGCAACAGGCCCTTGCCGCTCAGCAGCCCGTCGAGGGTCTCGCTGCCGACGCCTGAGTAGAGGACGCCGAGATCTCCGAAGGCCGCCGTGCGCCCCTGGGTGATCTCGTGATCGGTGCAGCTCGCGAAGTTCAGCGCCGAACTGAGCATGAACAAGGCAGCATTGCCGATGTGGGCATCCTCCTTGAGGATGCCCCGCAAGGAGGCGCTGGCGTCGCTGTCCAGCACGACGGGAGCCTTCACTCGGTCCTCAAGGACCTTCTGGAAACGGGAACCCAGAAAGATTTTCCGTGATTCGGGCGTCTCATGAATGGCAGAGCCGTTGCGAAGGCGGCCGGGCATCGCCGCGACGACCTGGCGCAGTGGTCCTTCGGCCGACTCACTCGTCTCCGCGACCAGGTCCGCGAGCCACTCGGCAGTGGTCTCGATGTCACCGCCCTCGATGCTGGGGACGATGGCATGGGTGATCTCGCGGCCTCTCAGATCGGTGACCAGGACGCACGTGGTCTGCGCCCCGAAGGCGATGCCGACGATGTGCCCCGCCGTGCCGGGCACATCCAGATACGTGGAACGCCGGCCCCGACCGACCATCTCGTCGACTCCCTGCTCGACCACGAATCCATCGAGACGGAGCTCTTCCACCTTCCGGGAGACCGTGGCCTGGCTCAGGCGCGTCAGTTCGATCACCCTGCTGCGCGTCAGAGGCGCCTCGGAAAGGACCGCGTCGAGGACCGACGCCTTGTTGTAGCCGCGTGCTGCAGGGTTGCCGCTCATAGGCCAACCTTAAATGGGTAGATCGGTCACTGCCTCACCCATGGAATCGGCGGCGACCCCGCCAGCGGGGCAGCCCGCCCCGGCAGCACACTGCCGGGACGGGCTAGGGGGCTCGTCCTAGCGGATCGTCGCTTCGGTGATGGCTGATTCATTGAGGCCCCAGTACCCCAGGGACTCCTTGTACTGCGGGCTCTCAAGCATGGACTGGATCGCCTTCTGCAGGGCCGGTGTCAAGGGTGATCCCTTCTTCAGTCCCATGGCGACGTGGGTGTTCGTGCGGGTGTCCATCCTCGGCTCCAGGACGGTGAAGTGGCCGGGCTGCTGGGCCTGCGCCCAGGCCAGGCCGCTGGCGTCGTAGAAGACACCGTCAACGCGCTTGGAGTCCAGCTGCGTCAGGGCCTCCTGGATGTTGGGCAGCGTCACGGCGTTGATCGCCGGCTTGCCCTGGGAGGTGCAGGTCCACTCCGAGACGTTCGGCAGGTGCTTCAGCTGCTGGGTGGAGCCCTTGGTTACGGCAACGTTCTTGCCGCACAGTGCCTCGTTGGTCAGATTCTGCGGGTTGCCGTCGGGTACTGCTACGGCCGAGCCGCCCTTGAGGTAGTTGATCATGTCCATGACCTTGAGCCGCTCTTCCGTGGCGGACATGGTGGTGGCGGTGAAGTCGTAGCGGCCGCCGTCGATGCCGGGGACGATCGTGTCGAACGCCGTGTTCTCGAACTTGAGCTTCAGTCCCAGCTTCTTGGCCACAATGCGGGCGAGATCCGGGTTCACGCCGATCGGCGTGACATTGTCCTCCGCGAGGAACGTCATGGGCGGGGAGCTCAGGTCCATGGCGACGATGAGTTCGCCCTTGTCCTTGGAGGACTGCGGCAGCAGTGCCACGGCCGCGGGGTCAGGCTGGACGCCCTCGGAGATGTCTCGGGTGTTCTGCGTCTTGGGGAGTTCCGTCGTCTGGCTGCTGCTGGCGTTGGCGCCGCACGCGGTGAGCGCCAGCAGGGCAGCGAGCCCTGCTGCTGCGAGGTGAATCGTGCTTCTGGTCTTCATGGTGCTTCCGTTCGACTGGTCTCAGGCGGCGAGAACCGCTGAGCGAAGAGTGATTCGGGGGAGTGTGAGGTGGATCTCGTTCAACATCCACCATGAATAGAACTCATCCATACGTCGATTGTCAACATCCTCCAGGAGCTTTCAGTCCAATCCAATTGAGAACCGATCTCGGAAGAACTGTTGACGATCTACATCCGCCACTATAGATTCAGAGTGCATAAAAAAGCCGCGGCAGGTGCGGGACGGACTCCAGGGGACGAGCGCCGGCCTCACCTACGCTCTTCCGAAGGGACCCTCATGCCCACCAACTTCCGGCCGAAGTACATCTCCTTCGACTGCTACGGAACGCTCATCAACTTCAACATCGACCCCACCACGCGGCGCCTGCTGGATGGCCGGCTGCCCGAGGAGCAGTGGCCTGCCTTCAAGGCCATGTTCCGGGGCTTCCGCTACGACGCGGTGTGCGGCGACTACAAGCCCTACGACCAGATCTTCCAGGACTCCTTCGACCGCGTCTGCAAGCGCTGGGGCCTGGCCCCGACCGAGGGCGCCGGCGCGGAGTTCGCCGAGGCAGTCCGCGGCTGGGTTCCCCACGAGGACGTCCCCGCCCCGCTGAAGACGATGGGCGAGAACTACCAGCTCGTGATCCTGTCCAACGCCGAGGACAGCTACCTGGACATCACTGTCCCGAGGCTCGGCGCCGAGTTCCATGCTGTCCTCACCGCTGAGCAGGCGCAGGCCTACAAGCCGCGCTACCAGGCCTTCGAGCACATGCTCGACACCCTGAACGCCTCGCCCGAGGACTTCCTCCACGTCTCCTCGCACACGCGGTACGACCTCATGCCCATGCATGACCTCGGCTTCCCCAACACCATCTACCTCGACCGCGGCTACGACCCGCACAGCCCCGGCTACAACTACACGACCGTCTACTCCCTGGAGGAGCTCAACAAGAACCTGGGCCTCTGACGCTTCCCGAGGCAGAAGGCGTCCATCATTCTGGATTCCTCGTAGGGGCGCCTTCTGCCTCCCCGGGGGACATCGGCTCCTGACCTTTTCCTTCGACCATTGAGAGCGTGACATCATGAGCGACACTGCCTTCATCGACGCCGTCGCATCCGAGAGCGGCCTCCTTGCGGAGCAGTCCCAGCTTGAGGACTCGGCTGTCTTGCGGCTCCTGGATCAGTTCTACGGGCTGGAGGGCGAGCTCATCCGGATCCCCACCGAGAAGGACGAGACCTTCCGCCTCCAGAACGACGACGGAAACTATCTGGTGAAGCTGTCGCCCTCGGATGAGGACCCCATGATCGTCCAGCTCCAGACGGCGTGCATGGAGCACCTCGAGCGGGCCGCGCCTGAGCTTCCGGTCCAGCGCGTTGTCAGAAATCTCGACGGGGGCTCGGAAGTCCTCGTCCCCGCGTCTCGGGGGCCGTTTGACCGAGTGCTCCGGGTGATGCAGTTCATGCCGGGACAGTTGCTGGCCAACGACACGCCGTCCGCCGCCCAGCTCCGCTCCGTGGGCGCAAGCCTTGCCCGTCTGAACCGTGCGCTGCAGGACTTCGATCATCCTCGTGCCAACCGGAGGCTCCTGTGGGACCTCAAGCATTTCCACCGCATGCGGCCGCTTCTTGACTATGTCGATGACGGAGCAAGGCGATCCTTGGCCGAGGGCATCTTCGACCAGTTCGATCGAGCGGTGGTGCCGCTTCTCGGCACTCTCACCTCCCAGGTGATCCATGGAGACTTCAGCCCCTTCAACGTCATCGTCAACCCGGGCAGTCCGGACTACGTGACGGGGATCATCGATTTCGGGGATGCTGTGCGCACCCCCGTGATCTTCGATATCAGCGTCACCATGGCCAACCTCCTGGGAGCGGACCCGGACAGGCCGTGGGAGCGCGCGCTCCGGGTCCTCGAGGGCTATCAGAGCCTCCGCCCGCTGCCCGTCCACGAGCTGGAAGCGCTGGTCGCCGCGGCTCCGGCCCGCCTTCTCCTGCGGGCCCTCATCACGCAATGGCGGGCAACCCAGTTGCCCGAACGACGTGATTACCTCCTTTCCCACTCCAAGCCCGACTGGGACCGGCTCGCCTTCACCTCGCGGCCCCGGCACCCACAGTTCGCTTCACATCCTGACCCCGACGAACCAAGCCACAGGAGAGACCTTGAGCACTACTGCCTCAGTCCGCAAGCCATCCAAGGCCATGATCAACGGCTTTGACCCGGCACGCCTCAGCGAGCTCCCCGACCACATCCAGGAGAACATCCGACGCCGGGAACAGAGCCTGGGCCCGAGCTACCGGCTCTTCTACAACACCCCGGTGGAAGCCGTCCGCGGCCAGGGGACCAAGCTGTACGACAGCGAGGGGAACGAGTACCTGGACGCCTACAACAACGTCCCCAGCGTGGGCCACGCCCACCCGCGCGTCGTGGCTGCCGTCCACGAGCAGATGCAGAAGCTGAATACGAACACCCGCTACGTCCAGGAGTCCATCCTCGACTACTCGGAGCAGCTCCTCTCGACGTTCCCCGCCGAGCTCGGGCACGTCATGTACACCTGCACCGGCTCGGAAGCCAATGACCTCGCCATGCGCGTGGCGAAGTACGTCACGGGCAACCAGGGCATCATCGTCACCGCCGGCGCCTACCACGGCCTGACGACTGAGGTAGCCGCGTTCTCGCCGTCGCTCGGCGTGGGCGTCCCCCTCGGTGCCAATGTCAGGGTCATCGACGCGCCCGACACCCTCCGCTATGCGCGCCAGGGATCCCTCGAGGACCACCTGCGGAACCAGGTGCGTGCCGCCATTGCTGACCTGCAGCGCCACGGCGTCGGACTGGCAGCCTTCATCGCCGACAGCATCTTCTCCTCTGACGGCGTCTTCGCCGGCCCGGCGGGCTTCCTCCGGCCGATCATCGAAGAAGTCCAGGCCGCCGGCGGCCTGTACGTCGCGGATGAGGTCCAGCCGGGCTTCGGGCGCACGGGCGAGCAATGGTGGGGCTTCCAGCGCCACGGCATCGTCCCGGACATCGTCACCATGGGCAAGCCCATGGGCAACGGCATCCCCATCTCCGCGGCAGTCTTCAAGCCCGAGCTGCTCGTCGAGTTCGGGAAGAACATCCGCTACTTCAACACCTTCGGCGGGAACACCGTCGCGATCGCAGCGGCCCAGGCAGTCCTGGACGTGATCCGCGAGGAGTCCCTTATGGAGAACGCCCTCAAGGTCGGCGAACAGATCCAAACCGGGCTGCGGGAACTCGGCCAGGGCCTGGAGCAGGTCGCCGAGGTCCGCGGGAGCGGCCTGTTCATCGGCGTCGACCTCGTGACCGACCGGTCCACCCTGACTCCCGACGGCGAAACCGCCGCCTACATCGTGAACAGGCTCCGCGAGGAACGAATCCTCATCTCCGCATGTGGAGCCCAGGGCAACGTCCTGAAGCTCCGCCCCCCGATGCCATTCTCCACGAACGACGCAGACCGCCTGCTCGAAGCGATGGGCCGCATCTTCCGAGACCTGCACTGATCTCACTCATCATCGACACCCCCATCCCGACCAATCCGGAAAGCCGATCGCGGCGGACTCGGCCGGGATGCGGGCCGTGAGGTGGCGGGCGCTGACCTCGTCAGCCCGCGCTGAGCCTTCGATGGCGTCAGCGTCCGCACCCCTCTACGCTTCAACACTTCACAGACAGGAACGCTCCCGAGATGCCCGTCAAGCTCGAGCTGCACCCGTTCTTCGCGCAGCCGAATGTCCATGCCGGACGTGGCACGAGTGGCCACGTCGCTCGGGTGATTCCCGAGGCCTAGGGCAGGTCGATCTCGAGCGAGCGGGCGGCTACGTCGTCGAGGGCACGGCGCACGGCCCCGAGGGTCACGGCCCGACCGCCGAGCGGTGAGACCTCGACTCGGGCCGGCGTCGCCGTGAGCGCCGGGAGCTGGGCGCGGATCCGGGGGAGGAGCCGCGACGCCGCGTCCGCGACGGCCCCGCCGATCACGACGAGCTCGGGGTTGAACACGGTGGAGAGGATCGCCACGACGCGGGCCATCACGAGCGCGATCCGGTCGAGCACCGCCCTCGCCGCCTCATCGCCGTCCGTCGCCGCGGCGAAGACCGCCTCGGCGCTCACCTCTTCGGGCGGCATGCCGCCGAGGCCGCCCTCGGTGGCTGCTTCGGCGCCCCACTCGCGCGCGAGCTGGGCGATGCCTGCCGGCGCGCCGACGCCGTCGACCATGCTCAGGAACGCGAGCTCGCCGAAGCCGCCGCCGTGCCCGCGCAGGAGCCGCCCGGACTCCAGGACGCCCGCGCCGACGCGTTCGCCCGCGAGCATGACGGCGACGTCCTCGACGCCCCGGGCGGCCCCCCGCCACTGCTCGGCGAGGGCCGCGAGGTTGGCATCGTTCTCGAGCAGGACCCGCCAGCCGAAGCGCTCGTCCAGGGCCTCGGCGAGCCCGAAGTCGAACTGGCCCCAGAAGGCCTGCCCGCCCACGACGCGCCCCTCGCGGTCCACGGGCGCGGCCATGCCGGCGCCGACGGCGAGGACGTCCCGCGGGCTCCGGCCGCAGGCCTCGAGCGCCCGCAGGGCCGTCGCCGCGATGGTGTCGATGCGCTGGGCCTCGGCCTCCGCGGGCATGCCGCTCGTGGCCTGGGCGAGGGTCTCGCCGCGCAGGTCGGCAACGAGCACCGTGGCCTTGGCGACGCCGAGGTCGATCCCGAGCACGGCCCCGGCGTCGGCCCGGAACGCGAAGCGGCGCGCGGGGCGGCCCTTCTGCGGCCCCGGGCCGCGGGGGACGTCCGGTTCCTCGGCCCAGCCGCGCTGCACGAGGTCCTCGCACACGGCGATGACCGTGGCGCGCGTGAGCCGGGTGTGGTCCATGAGCTCGCTCACGCTCAGCACGCCGGAGGCCCTTCTCAGCACCTCGAGCACGGCGCGCGCGTTGACCCAGCGGACCAGGTGCGGCCCCGGCGCGGTGACGTCCTGCATTGGCCTTGACCTCCCTCGCGGACGCTTCACATAATATTCATGCGACTAAATTTAGAGTCTAAATTAGAGGCTCGCCTGCGGGCCAGATGCCTCGAACCGCAACGACAATCCTCAAGGAGCATCGGTGTCCACCACCCCCGCGACCCCCGCCCCCGACGCCGACTGGTGGCGCCAGGCCGCCGTCTACCAGATCTACCCGCGGAGCTTCGCCGACGCCAACGGCGACGGCATCGGAGACCTCAAGGGCATCACCTCGCGCGTTCCCTACCTCAAGCAGCTCGGGATCGACGCCGTGTGGCTGAGCCCCTTCTACCCCTCGGCCCTCGCCGACGGCGGGTACGACGTGGACGATTACCGGGACGTCGACCCGAAGCTCGGCACCCTCGAGGACTTCGACGAGATGTCCGCGGCCCTCCACGAGGCCGGCATCCGGGTGATCGTGGACATCGTCCCGAACCACACCTCCGACCGGCACGAGTGGTTCAAGGAGGCCCTCGCCTCGCCGAAGGGCTCGGCGGCGCGCGAGCGCTACATCTTCCGCGACGGCCAGGGCGCCGACGGCGAGCTGCCGCCCAATGACTGGACCTCGATCTTCGGGGGCGGTGCCTGGGAGCGCGTCACCGAGCCGGATGGGACGCCCGGGCAGTGGTACTTCCACCTCTTCGCCATGGAGCAGCCCGACCTCAACTGGGACAACCCCGAGGTGCACGAGGACTTCAAGAAGACCCTGCGCTTCTGGTCCGACCGCGGCGTCGACGGCTTCCGCGTGGACGTGGCCCACGGCCTCAAGAAGGACATGGACGCGGCCCACGACGACCTCGAGACGATCCACCGCGCCGACCTCTTCTCGCTCGGCGAGCACCCGCTCTGGGACCGCGACGAGGTCCACTCCATCTACGCCGGGTGGCGCGAGATCTTCAACGAGTACACCCCGCCGCGCACGGCCGTCGCCGAGGCGTGGGTCCACGCGGACCGCCGCGCCAAGTACGCCTCCCCGGAGGGCCTCGGCCAGGCGTTCAACTTCGACCTCCTCCAGGCCGACTTCGACGCCGGGCAGTACCGCGAGATCATCGCCACGAACCTCGCGGAGGCGGCCGCCACCGGCGCGTCCTCGACGTGGGTCTTCTCCAACCACGACGTCGTCCGCCACGCGACCCGCTACGGCCTCCCGAAGGGCGGCGGCCACATCGGAGTGGGCCAGGACGGCAGGGACTGGCTCCTGCGCGGAGGCGACCCGGCGGAGGTCGACGTCGAGCTCGGCCTCCGCCGGGCCAAGGCCGCGACGGCGCTCATGCTCGCGCTCCCGGGATCGGCCTACCTGTACCAGGGCGAGGAGCTTGGCCTGCAGGAGGTCGGCGAGATCCCGGACTCCGAGCGTCAGGACCCCACGTTCTTCCGCAACCCCGGCATCGAGGTGGGCCGGGACGGCTGCCGCGTGCCGCTCCCGTGGGAGCAGGAGGGCACCTCGTTCGGCTTCGGCTCCGGCGGGTCCCACCTGCCGCAGCCGGCGTGGTTCGGCCGGTACGCCGCGAGCGTCCAGGAGGCGGACGCCGGCTCGACCCTCGCGTTCTACCGCCGCGCCCTCGCCCTGCGGCACGAGCTCCAGGGTGCGGAGCGGCTCACGTGGCACGAGAGCGCCGACGACGACGTGCTGCACTTCGAGCGGCCCGGCGGCTGGCACGTCGTGGCCAACTTCGGCGACGCGCCGGTGAACCTGCCCGAGGGCGACCTCCTGCTCGTGAGCGCGGAGGCCGAGGAGGGCAAGCTTCCGGCCGGCGCGACCGCCTGGATCCGTTCCCAGGGCTGATCTCTCGCCGGGGGGGCTGACAGCGCCGGAGGCCTGCGGCGGAAGGGGGCTTCTGGCCCTTCCGCCGCAGGCCTCCGGCATGAAATCCTTTGACGCATTCCGAGACGCTGCCGAGGAGGAAGCCATGTCCGAACTCAATCTCGACTACGGCCCGGGGGCTCGCCACGAGAGCCATGATCTGGCCGAGGAGCGATGCTGGGCTCTCCTGGGTGCCTCGGGACTGGGGCGTGTCGGCTTTGTGTCCGAGGGGCGGGTGAGGGTGTTTCCGGTCAACTACATCGTGCTCCACGGGGCCCTCTACTTTCGCACCTCGCGGGACGGTGTGGTTGCCTCGAGCCTCCCGCAGCAGGGCGCCGCGCTCCAGACGGACTCCGCGAGCCCGGCCCTCCAGTCCGGCTGGTCGGTCCTCGTCTCGGGCGCCGCTGAGGCCGTCGAGGACCGCGAGGAGCTCACCGTGCTGTTCGGCCACATGACCGACGAGCCCTGGGCCGGGGGGATCCGGGACCTCTTCGTGCGCATTGTGCCCGAGAGCGTGAGCGGGCGGCAGGTCTACCTCGCGCACTGATGCACCGACGGGCTCAATAAATCCAGCGTATTGACATATCACGCGTTGCGGCGTGAACTGGAATCATCACCGGGATGGGGGCCCGATTCTTCGACCGAGCACCGTGAGTCAGGGGAGTCACATGGCCGAGCAGGACCACGGGGGCGCGAGCGCCCCCGTGCGACATACCGAGGCGGGGGAGCACGCGGCGCACGCGCGTGAACCAGAGGCCCGTGAACCGGAGGCGCGCAGCGGCCCCAGGCCGGATGAGCGCTCCGACATCCAGTGGTGGGAGGCGTGCGGCGGCTGGAGCGTCCGCTACGCCATGGGCACGTTCTGAGGACTGCGCGGCATCCCTCATCCCTGTGACCGACGCGGCATAATGTGCCAGCCGGGGGCGTCGGGGGCTACCGTTGAACCATGACCTCAACGACTGCCGCCGACTCGGCACGCCCGGCCAGCGAGGGCCGCCCGTCCCGATCGATCAGCCCCGAGATCGCCCGCTCGTGGCTGCTCGTCAACGCGATGAAGACGGAGCTCTTCGACGAGTCCGCGGCCTCCCGCGCCGACGCGATCATCCTCGACATCGAGGACGCCGTGGACCCCTCGCAGAAGGACCACGCGCGCGCGAACGTCGCCGGCTGGCTCGGCGGCGGCGGCCGCGCATGGGTGCGCATCAACGACGCCACGAGCCCGTTCTGGGCCGACGACCTCGCGGGCCTGCGCGGCAACCCCGGCCTGCTCGGCGTCATGCTCGCCAAGACCGAGTCCGCGGACCAGGTCACCGAGAGCTTCCACCGCATGGACGGCAAGACGCCGGTGATCCCGCTCGTCGAGTCCGCCGTGGGCATCGAGGAGGCCAACCACATCGCCAAGGCCCAGGGCGCGTTCCGGCTCGCCTTCGGCTCCGGCGACTTCCGCCGCGACACGGGCATGGCTGCGACCCAGGAGGCCATGGCCTACCCACGCGCGAAGCTCGTCGTCGCGTCCCGCGTGGGAAACCTGCCGGGCCCGATCGACGGCCCGACCGTCGGCACCAACCACCCGATCCTGCGCGAGCAGAGCGCCATCACCGTCATGATGGGCATGACCGGCAAGCTGTGCCTCGCGATCGACCAGACGACCGTGATCAACGAGGTCATCAGCCCGACGCCGTCCGACGTCGCGTGGGCCTCCGACTTCATGCGCGACTTCGAGGCCAACGGCCGCGTCATCCGCGACGGCTCCGACCTGCCGCGCCTCGGCCGCGCCGAGAAGATCATGAAGCTCGCCATGGCCTTCGGCGTCCAGCCGGCGCTCTGACGGCCGGCGCATGCTCAACGACTTCTGGGAGACCGCGTCCCCGCTGTACAGGAAGGTCGTGCTCTCGGGCATGGCCTTCCTGGGGGTGGGGATCGCGCTCACCATCGCCGCGAACCTCGGCCGCGTCACGTGGCTTCTCTATGCGTCGATGGCGATCATCGGCATCGGCCTCGTCACGCACCTGGTCGGGATCGGCATCCGGGTGCGTGACGCGCGCCGGCGCGCGGGGCGCTAAGCCCACCACCCGGGGTCACCTCCCAACGTTCCGGGGTCACCTTCCTGCGATGCGGGGTCACCTTCCTGCGATGCGGGGTCACCTCCCCGGGCGCTACGCTCCCGTCGCCTCGCGCGCCCGCCTCACGTGGCTCCGGGCGTGCTCCACGGCGTCCTCGAGGGAGTCGAAGAGGTGCTTGTGGTGGCGCAGCTCGGCGATGACCCCCACCCTCCGCACGAGCTCGAGGTGCTGCTCCTGGACCCCCTTGAGCAGGACCGTGATGCCGCGGGCCTCAAGCGTGCGGATGACCTCCACGAGCGCCTGCGCGCCGGTGGCATCGAGGTAGCGCAGCTGGGACAAGCGCAGCACCACGACCTCGACGCCCTCCACGGAGGCGAGCTCATGGAGGATCCGCTCGGCGGCGCCGAAGAACATCAGACCGTCGAGGCGGAAGACGGCGATGTGCTCGTCGCCGTCGTGCGCCGGGCCTGCGATGGGCTCACGGCGCACCGTGCCGAGCTTCGCGAACTGGCGAAGCGTGAGCAGCGCCGCAGCGACGAGGCCGATCTGGATGGCGACGATGAGGTCGAACGAGACCGTGATGATCGCCGTCAGCACGAACGCGAGCGCGTCGTGCCGGGTCGAGCCCAGGATGCTCCGGGCCGTCCGCAGCGACACCATCCGCGCCGCCGTCACCATGAGCACCCCCGCGAGGGCCGCCAGCGGGATCTGTCCCACGAGCTGCGCCGCGAGGTACACGACGCCGAGCAGCACGAGGGCGTGGACGACCGCCGCAAGCCGTGTGCGGGCGCCCGAGCGGACGTTGACGGCGGTCCGGGCGATCGCGCCCGTGGCCGGCATGCCGCCGAACAGGCCCGCAGCGATCGAGGCGAGTCCTTGGCCCACGAGCTCGCGGTCCGGGTTGTACGTGCCGGTCGTGCGGCCCTCCGGTCCGGTCAGCCCGGACGCGACGCGCGCCGAGAGCAGGGACTCGATGGCCGCGAGGGCCGCGATCGCGAGCGCGGGCCCGGCCAGGTCCGGCGCCGTGGCGAGGTCCAGCGCGGGAAGCGCGGGTGCCGGGAGCGACGTCGGCAGCTCGCCGATCCGTTCGACGTCGAGCCCCAACACCGCGACCGCCGCGGAGGCGACGAGAATGGCGATGAGGCTCGCCGGCAGGGCCCGGTGGAGGCGCGGGACGAGGAGCATGACCGCCGCGACGAGCACGACGACGGCGACGCTCGCCCCGGCGCGCGGCCACGGCGACGAGGCGAGCGCCTCAGCCGCGGCAGCGGCCGTGTTGTGCCCGGGCGCGACATCGGCCGACACCGCGAGCGGGACCTGCTGGAGGAAGATGATGACGCCGATCCCGAGGGTGAAGCCCTCCACGACCGGCCACGGGATGTACGCGACGGCCCTGCCGAGCCTGGACGCCCCGAGCGCCACGAGCACGACGCCGGCGCCGAGACTCAGCAGCGCGACCGCGCCGACGCCGTGGGTCGCCACGATGGGTGCGAGGACGACGACCATGGCGCCGGTCGGGCCGGAGACCTGCACGTGGGAGCCGCCGAACACGGCCGCGACGAAGCCCGCGACGATCGCGGTGATGAGGCCCGCCTCCGCGCCCACGCCCGAGCTCACGCCGAACGCGAGAGCGAGCGGCAGCGCCACGATCCCGACGGTGACGCCGGCGACGAGGTCCTGACGCCAGGTCCGGCCCAGCTGGGCGTAGTCGGAGCGGCGGGGGAGGAGCGCCGCCGTCGCGTGGAGCGTCTGGGTGGCGGGGGCGACCCGGGGCGAGGGCGAGCCGACGGCGGTCACCGCGCGCCGCCGTCGTGCGCTCCGGTGCCGGCCGAGGCGGGGGCGCCCACGGCGGACACGTCGGGGAGCGCCGCTGCGGCCGCGAGGCGCTCGTGCGAGCCGGCGAGCGTGTCCAGGAGGAACGTCCGGGCGATCGCGAGGAGCTCGGCGACCGCGGGGTGGGCGAGCGAGTAGACGACGGTGTTCGCGGTGCGGACGCTCGTGACGACGCCGTGCCGGCGCAGTGTGGCGAGGTGCTGGGAGAGGTGGGACGCCTCGAGGCCCGTCTCGGCGAGCAGATGGCTCACGGGGCACGACTGCCCTGCGGAGGCGGTGAGGATCTCGAGGACGCGGATGCGGGCCGGGTGCGCAAGCCCCTTGAAGAGGTTCGCCTTGATCTCGTAGAGGGGCGCCTCGCGGTCGCTGAACATGATGCCTCCAGATGATGACTTGATGAATTCATCATATCGATGCTGGCGAGGGGCACCGGATAGGCTTTCCCCATGGCCATCAACCCCGACCTGCAGGGCCGCGTCTACCCGGCCGCCGAGGCTTACGACGTCGGCCGCGAGAAGATCCGCGAGTTCGCGCGCGCCGTCAAGGCGCAGCACCCAGCCCATTTCGACCTCGACGCCGCCCGGGCCCTCGGGCACGCGGACCTCGTCGCGCCGCCGTCGTTCGCGATCATCGTCGCCCAGCGCGCGGATGCCCGGCTCATCGAGGACCCGGAGTCCGGCATCGACTTCTCCCGCGTCGTCCACGCCGAGCAGCGCTTCATCCACCACCGGCCGATCGTCGCCGGCGACCGGCTCGTCGCGGAGCTGCACGTGGACCAGGTCCGCGCGATGGGCGGCGGGGCGATGATCACGACCCGCGCCGAGATTTCAGGCGAGGACGGCGGCAAGGTCGCCACCACGACGTCGTCGATCCTCGTGAGGGGGGAGGGCCAGTGAGCGCCGTGTCCGTCAGCAGGCCCCGGTTCGAGACCCTGGAGAAGGGCGCCGAGATCGGCCGCCGCGAGATCTCCGTGACGCGCTCCGACCTCGTCACGTACGCCGGGGCGTCCGGGGACTTCAACCCGATCCACTGGAACAACGACTTCGCCGTCTCGGTCGAACTGCCCGGGGTCATCGCCCACGGCATGTTCACGATGGGCGCGGCCGTCCAGCTCGTCGTCGACTGGGCCGGCGACCCGGCCGCCGTCATCGACTACCAGACCCGGTTCACGAAGCCCGTCCCCGTCGCGGACACGACCGGCACCGACGCCCCGGGCGCCGTCGTCGAGATCGTGGGCACCGTCGGGGCGCTCGACGCCGAGGCCCGCACCGCGCGCATCGACCTTGCCGTGACCTGCGCCGGCCAGCGCGTGCTGACCAAGGCGCAGGCGGTCGTGAAGCTCCCGTGACCCAGACGCTCCTGTCGTCCCTGACCACCTCCGAGGTCGGCGGCCCCGCGGCGCGGTACGAAGAGGCGCGCACCGAGGCGGAGATCATCGACGCCGTGCGCACCGCCGACGCCGCGGGCGAGCCGCTGCTCATCATCGCCGGCGGCTCGAACCTCGTCGTGTCCGACGACGGCTACCCCGGGACCGTCCTGAAGATCGCGTCGGAGGGGCTCGCCGTCGAGACGGCGGACACGTGCGGCGGCGCGTGCCTGACAGTCCAGGCCGGGCACGTGTGGGACGACGTCGTCGACTACGCCGTGCGCCACGCCTTCAGCGGGCTCGAGGCCCTCTCCGGCATCCCCGGCTCGACCGGGGCGACTCCCGTGCAGAACGTGGGCGCGTACGGCGCCGACGTCTCGCAGACCATCTGGCAGGTGCGCACGTGGGACCGTCAGGCCGGGGCGGTCAAGACGTTCGTCCCGGGCGAGCTGCGGTTCAGCTACCGCGACTCGCTGCTCAAGCAGACCACGGTTGAGGGCTCGCCGCGGTACGTCGTGCTGAGCGTGTCCTTCCAGCTCCCGCTCGGCCGCACGAGCGCCCCCGTGCGCTACGCGGAGCTCGCGCGGGCGCTCGGCATCGAGCAGGGGGAGCGGGCCTCGGCCCTCGAGGTGCGGCGCGAGGTCCTGCGCCTGCGTGCGTCCAAGGGCATGGTCCTTGACCCTGCCGACCGGGACACGTTCTCGACCGGCTCGTTCTTCACGAACCCCGTGCTGAGCGAGGCCGACGCCGCCGCCCTGCCCGAGGGCGCGCCCCGGTACCCCGCGGGGGAAGGGCTCGTGAAGACCTCCGCAGCCTGGCTCATCGAGCGCGCGGGCTTCCCCAAGGGCTATGGGCTCGCGCCGGACAGCGTGACCGGCGGGCGCGCGTCCCTCTCGACGAAGCACACCCTGGCCCTGACCAACCGCGGCGACGCGAGCGCGAAGGACCTCCTGGCCCTCGCGCGCGACGTGCGGGACGGCGTCCGGCGCGAGTTCGGGATCGAGCTGCACAACGAGCCTCTGCTCATCGGCCTGGAGCTCTGAGCCGCCCGCCCGTGTGACGGCTGCGCCTCTCAGGCATGATGGGGGCATGGGACAGTCAGCCCGGTCACTGGGCACGACGACGCTCGCCCGACTCAGGCTCGCCGCGCAGGGGCTGCTCCCGGCCGCCTCCGTGGGGGAGGCGCTCGGGCAGGCAGCCGACCCGGTCGAGGCCGTCCGCCGCATGGGCGCCCTTCAGAGCCAAGACCTGCAGTCGGGGCTGCTCGCCGCGGGCGTGCGGACGCGGGCAGCGTCGGGCCGCGCCACGGCGTCGGGTGTGGCGGACGCCCTGGCGAGCGGCGCCGTCGTCCGCACCTGGACCATGCGCGGCACGCTCTTCCTCGTCGCGGCCGAGGACGCGAGGGCGTTCGTCCGGCTCGCCGCGGAGCGCATCATGCATGTGGCCTCGCCGCGGCACCGCGAGCTGGGGATTGGGAGCGAGGACGTCGACGCCGTCCGCCGCGTCGCCGAGTCCGCGCTCGAGGGCGGCAAGGGGCTGACCCGGCCCGAGCTGTTCGAGGCGTTCGAGGCGGCCGGCCAGGCCACGAAGGGCCAGCGGGGGATCCACCTGCTCTCGATCCTGAGCCACCGGCTCGTGCTCGTGCAGGGACCCCTGCGCGGGCGGCAGCAGGAGTTCCGGCTCGCGGACGAGTGGCTTCCCGCCGACGACGGGCCGCGCGGCGATGACGCGCTCGAGGCCATCGCCCGCAGGTACATCGCCTCCCACGGGCCCGTCGGCGAGCGTGACTTCGCCTGGTGGCTCGCCCAGCCGCTCGGGGTCGTCCGCGGGCCGTTCCGCGCCGCCGCTGCGGATGCCGACGTCGTCTCCTTCGATGGCCGGGAGCTGTACTGCCTGCCGGACGTCGCCGCGCTCGCCGGGACGCGCGTGGGGGAGCGGGCCGCCGTGGCGGTGCCGGGCTACGACGAGCTTGCCATCGGCTACCCGGACCGGTCTGTGGCGATCCCGCCGGAGTACCTCGACCGCGTGATCCCGGGAGTCAACGGGGTCTTCAAGGCGATGGTCGTGGTGGGCGGCCGGGCCGTCGGGACGTGGACCAAGGGAGGGAAGGCCTCGGCGCCGCGTCCCGAGCCGGCCCTGTACGAGGACCTCTCCCCGGCCGCATCCGCGGGGGTCGCGAAGGCCCTCGCCCGCATCGAGGCCTACTGGGCGGGGTAGGGGACCCGCGCTGGTCGGGGCCCCACCCGAGCGTGGGGCGGCCACGCCTCCGGCCGGATTGGCTGTATAGCCGGCCCGCATCTGCTGCCGAAGCCCGCATGGGCTGCCCTTCGCCGCATCTGCGGCCCGGAGCAGGGCCGCCCTTGCGGCGGAGGGCAGGTGATGCGGTTCCGCCGGGCTCGGTGGGGCGGAGCTGATCGGGACCCACGCGGCCAAATCCACGGCGCAGTTGTCCACAGGCGGGCGTTGGCTCGTTGCCCGGGGCTCGAGCGCACGCGAGGATCGCCGCATGGACAGACGGATTGCGGAGGCCCTCATCGGAGCCAGATGGCCGGCTTCGGATGTTGTTTCCACGGCTGGTCTTCGCGCCGCCGGCATCGATGACCGGCTCGTGACCAGCGCGGTCCGCGCGGGCGCCGTCGTGCGTCTGCGTCGCGGGGCCTACATCCTGGCCCGTCGCTGGCAGGCCCTCGCTCCATGGGAGAAGGACCTGGCCCGCGTTGAGGCACATTGCGAGGCCACCGGGGCCGCGGCCGTCTACTGCCTCTCCAGCGCCGCGAGGCTCCACGGGCTTGCGGTGTGGAGCCCGACGCTTGCGAGGCACGCGGCAGCGCCGGTTCATGTGGCGACAGACTATGCCGGCTCAAGGACGAGCCGTGGCCCGGACGCTTTGTCCCATCAGCTCGGCCTCCGGCAGGAGGACGTTGTCGTCGTGGTGCGGGGCACGAGGCGCCTGAGGGCAACGTCATTGGCCCGGACTGTAGCGGATTGCGCCCGGTTCCTGCCGTTCGAGGAGGCCGTGGTGATCGGCGACAGCGCCCTCCATCAGGGCGTCCCGATGGACGACATCGTGCAGGCACTCGCGGCAGGATCAACGCGTGGTCGCAGGAGGGCGATCAAGGTTCTGAGCTTCCTTGAGCCTGCGACGGAGTCTGTCGGTGAGTCCCGTACGCGGATGCTCCTCGAACAACTGGGCTTCGACAAGCCCGTGGTCCAGCTCGGGCTGCACACCCCGGACGGGACCTACCGGGCGGACTTCGCGTGGGTCGAGCTCAAGATCATCATCGAGTTCGACGGCGAGGGCAAGTACTTGGACTACCAGCCGGCACCGGCGGTGCTGCTAGCCGAGCGGCGCCGGGAGAGCCTCCTCATGGAACAGGGCTGGATCTTCGTGAGGCTCCGGTGGGCCGACCTGGAGCGCCCCGACGACGTGCGACGCAGGCTCGATGCCGCCATCGCCCGCGCGCAGCGGCGTTCGGCGTGAGGGGACAGCGCGCCTGCGGCCGGCAGAGGACCCGGAACAGCTGCCCCCAGCCGCATGTGCGGCCCGGATCCCGGCAGCTGATGCGGCTGAGGGCAGCCCGTGCGGCCGAGGCCGGAGGGCAACGCCGAGGGCTGCAGCACAATGCCGAAGGGGGCCGGATCCCAGCGGATCCGGCCCCCTCGAGGTCGCTCGGACGTCAGAGCGTGCCGGTGGCGATCTTGAGCATGCGGCGCAGCGGCTCGGCGGCGCCCCACAGGAGTTGGTCGCCGACGGTGAAGGCCGAGATGTACTCAGGCCCCATCTCGAGCTTGCGGATGCGGCCCACCGGGATGTCGAGGGTGCCCGAGGCGGCCACAGGGGTCAGCTGCTCCATCGAGGCCTGCTTCTCGTTCGGGACCACGGTGGCCCACTCGTTGTCCTCGGCGAGGAGCTTCTCGATCTCCGCCACGGAGAGGTCCTCGCGCAGCTTGAGCGTGAGCGCCTGCGAGTGCGAGCGCATGGCGCCGATGCGCACGCACAGGCCGTCCATGACCACGGGCTCGAGCGCGGAGCCCGCGGCGGTGCCGAGGATCTTGTTCGTCTCGACGCCGGCCTTCCACTCCTCCTTGGACTGGCCGTTGCCGAGGTCCGCGTCGATCCAGGGGATGAGCGAGCCCGCGAGCGGGACCCCGAACTGGGTCGCGTCCACGCCGCCGCGCTGGGCCGCGAGGACCTTGCGGTCGATCTCGAGGATGGCCGACGCCGGGTCGGACAGCTCCGCGGCGACCTCGCCGTTGAGCGTGCCGAACTGGGTGAGGAGCTCGCGCATGTGGCGCGCCCCGCCGCCGGAGGCGGCCTGGTACGTCATGGACGTGCCCCACTCGACGAGGTTGTTCCGGAACAGCCCGCCGAGGCCCATGAGCATGCACGAGACGGTGCAGTTGCCGCCGACGAAGTCCTTCACGCCGGAGGCGAGGCCCTCGTCGATGACCGTCCGGTTGACCGGGTCGAGGACGATGATCGAGTCCTCGTTCATGCGCAGCGTCGAGGCGGCGTCGATCCAGAGGCCGTCCCAGCCGCGGGCGCGCAGCTCGGGCTGCACCCTCTTGGTGTAGTCGCCTCCCTGCGCGGTGACGATGATCGGGAGCTTGGCGAGCGCGTCGACGTCGAACGCGTCCTGGAGGGGTCCCGCGCCGTCAGCGAACGACGGGGCAGCGCCGCCCGCGTTGGACGTCGAGAAGAACACGGGGTTGATCGAGGCGAAATCGCCCTCATCCTGCATGCGCTCCATGAGCACGGAGCCGACCATGCCACGCCAGCCGACGAAGCCTACCGAAGAAGTCATGGGTTCTATTCTACGGACGACGGCGAGTGCTCGCCTGTGGTGTGCATCTCACCCGGGGGTGGGGCCCCGCTCGGACCCGCCCCCGGGGAGAGTCACTTGATCGGATCAGGGAGACCGCGCTTGCGGCGCAGGGCCTTGGCCCGGGCCTCCCGGAGGGTGGCCTGCCCGCCGATCCACGTGAAGGCGGCCGACACGGCGGCAGCGAGAAGGCCCAGCCACACGGGGCCCTCTGGGGTCCAGAACGAGACGACGAAAGCCACGGCGCACACGAGGGTTAGCCCCACCATCACGACCGACAGGATCGTCATGCCCCACACGCTGCGGACCTGGGACTCGAGGCCGTGGGTGGAGTTGCCGTACTCGTCGAGGGTGTAGCTGTGGAGTTCGCCGTCCTTGCCGCGGGCGAGGATGCGATGCCCGCCCTGAGTGGCGAGCTCCCGGTGGAGCGCGCGGGCCTGCTCGTCACGGAGGGCCCTCAGGGGATCCTTCGCCATGGTCAGCCGCGACGGATGTCGTCGATCGCGGCGAGCAGAGCGGCGTCGTCGGCGGGGAGCTCGTCCACGGAGTCGGTCTCCGGGACGTAGGTGCCAACCGTCCATGCGGAGCCACCGCGCTTGACGAGGAGTCGGCGGCCCTGCGCATTGTCGGGGCGCCCCAGGGCTGCGCCGCCGTCGGGGTTCTGCTCGAGGTGCTTGCGCAGGATGAACAGCATCGTCTCGGCGGCCGAAAGGTCTGGGCGCTGCGCCATCGCCCACCACGTGTTGAACGCGCGGGGCTGGAGGAGGATGCCGATTCCCTCCGCCTCGACGAGGGCAAGGCGGTCGATCGAGTCGGCTGTCAGGAGGGACAGGTTCACGACGCGCTCGGCGTGGCCCAGCGCGTGGGCCAGGGCGGCGATCGGGCCGGAGACCTCGAGCTCCTCGTCGGGCGTGGCCGTGGCCAGGCCCCGGGCCACGAGGGACGAGGCCCCCGCGGACACCACCAGCTCGTTGCCGAGCTGGTCTGCCAGGCCAAGGGCCACCGCCGTCGATTCCGTCGACGGCCCGGGCTGGAAGGCGAACAGGGCTGCGAGCTCGGCGAAGCCGAGGCCGATCTGGTCCGGGGAGTCTGTCGACGGCGTCGGGGTCTGCTCTGCGGTACTCGTCATGGAAGCCTCCTGTTGGGGTCAGAATCCGAAGAAGTCGCCGACGGCCTTGGCGCCGTCGGAAATGGCTCCGCCGACGGCCTTGGCTCCGTCAGCCACGGCGCTGGCAGCACCGTCCACGGCGTTCCTGACGGCCGGCACGTTGTCGTAGAGCGTCCATCCTGCCGTGATGACGCCGGCGATGACGTTGGCGGGTGGCGGAGCGAAGACCGACGCGACTCCCAGCGCGGCCTTGGCGGACGAGGCGATGCCGCCCGCAACGTTGCCCTCGCTGAACTTGTCGATGGCCGAGATCCCGTCGATGCCGGCCCCGAGCACGCCGAGGCCCTTGGTGGCGACGTTGAAGGCCTTGAAGGCCCGCGAGTCCTCGGCGAGGCCGACGAGTTTGTGCCAGTTGCCGCTCACGGCGTCGCTCGACGCGTTGAAGGCACGGCTCAGGCCTGCCGCCAGCGCCTCGTCGGGCCAGTTCTGCGGCTTCGCCACATCCCACGCCAGCCGCGCGTAGGACGAGAACGGGTTGACGACTCCGGCCCCGAAGGTCTTCGCCATGACCGAGAGGTCGAAGACCCCGGCCCGGATCTTCGGGAAGGCCTTGATCATCGACCAGGTGGACCAGCCCTTGCGGAAGGGCGAGTTCTTGTCCTCGAGCCAGTTCGGGATCCAGGGGTTGTCCTTGTTGTCCGTGGTTCCCGCACCGCCGGGTCCGCCCGGGGCGCCTGGCCCCGGCGCGCTCGCGGTGCGCGCCCCGAGCTCGGCGCTCGCCGTCTCCTGCGCCTCGGCGTTGGCCGCAAGAGTGCGGGCGTTCTCGCTCAGCGTGGCGGCGAGCTTCGCAAACGCGGGGCGGTGCAGCTGGGCCCACTGGCGGGTGAACTCCTCGGCGTCCTTGCCACCCCACACCTGCGGCAGGCGCGACGTGAGCTGGTCGATCGACCTCTGGACATTCTTGATCGACGTCGACTTCATCGTGAACTGCTTGCCGAGCGCCCTGAGCTGCTCAGGGTTCGCCCCTTGCTTGATCGTCAACGTTCCCCCCCTTCGTGCAATGTCTGCAGCCAACGTACCGGTGTTCTCATCGGCTTCGCGATGGGGACGTCTCCCCACGGCGAGGCGGCACGCACCAGCCGTCTCCCGGGGGTCCGCGTTCTCCAGGGGCTCAGGAATCTAGCTTCGCCGAAACCTATGCCCTGCGGAATCTAGCTTCGCCGAAACCTATGCCCTGCGGAATTCCGCGATGCGGTACCGCACGCCCGAGACCGAGGTGAGCCATCCGCCGTCGTCCGGGGTCACGGCCTCGAGCCGCCACTGGGTCCCGAGCGGGGGCGCGAAGGTGTCCCCGTCGGCGTCGCTGTCCAGGATCGTCACCATCGCGAGGTCCGCGAGCGGCATGGCCTCGGCGAAGATCTCCCCTCCGCCGATCACCCACACGAGGTCGCCGCCCTCGGCCTCGGCCGCCGTTGCGAGCGCCTCGTCGAGGGAGTGCACGACGACGGTTCCGCTCGCCTCCCAGCGGGGCTGGCGCGTGATGACGATGTTCGTCCGGCCGGCGAAGGGCCGGTACTTCTCGGGGATCGAGTCCCACGTCCGCCGGCCCATCACGACGGGATGGCCCGCCGTCGTCGCGGCGAAGTGCTTCATGTCCTCCGGCACGTGCCACGGCATGCCGCCGTCGCGGCCGATCACGCCCTCCTGGGTCTGGGCCCAGATGAGCCCGATCGTGGGGCGCGCGCCTTCGGAGCCCGTCACACCGCTGGCCATGCTGCCGTTCATACGGCCACTGATGCCTTGATCGCGGGGTGGTGCCGGTAGCCCAGCACCTCGAAATCCTCGAACCGGTAGTCGAAGATGCTCTCGGGGCGGCGCGTGAAGGCCAGGCGCGGCGGCTCGAAGGGCTCGCGCGAGAGCTGCTCGCGGACCTGCTCGAGGTGGTTGTCGTAGATGTGGCAGTCACCGCCGGTCCAGACGAGCTCGCCCACACCGAGGTCGAGCTGCTGCGCGACCATGTGGGTCAGGAGCGCGTAGGAGGCGATGTTGAAGGGGACGCCGAGGAACATGTCCGCGCTGCGCTGGTACAGCTGGCACGAGAGCTTCGCCGGCCCCTCCTCGGAGGGCGCGACGTAGAACTGGAAGAACGCGTGGCACGGGGGCAGGGCCATGTTGTCGATCTCGGCCACGTTCCACGCCGAGACGATGTGGCGGCGCGAGTCGGGGTTCGTGCGCAGGGACTCCATGAGCCCCGCGATCTGGTCGATGTGCCGCCCGTCCGGCGTGGGCCACGAGCGCCACTGGACGCCGTAGACGGGTCCCAGCTCGCCGTCGTCGTCCGCCCACTCGTCCCAGATCGTGACGCCCTGCTCCTGGAGCCAGCGCACGTTCGACTCGCCCCGCAGGAACCACAGCAGCTCGAGCGCCACCGACTTGAAGTGCACGCGCTTCGTCGTCACGAGCGGGAAGCCCGCGGAGAAGTCGAAGCGGATCTGGCGGCCGAAGACGCTGCGCGTCCCCGTGCCGGTGCGGTCGGCCTTGTGGACTCCGTGCTCGAGGACGTCGCGCAGGAGGTCCTCATAAGGGGTCGGGATGCTCACTCGGCCAGTCTAGTCAGTCGTCGAACGGCCGGACCTGCTCCAGCGCGACGACACGTGGGGGGCCGGCCACGGGCACGTGGAACACGAGGAGCTCGCCGGGCGCGAGGTACGGGTCCGAGGACGGGAGCCTGGCCTCGAGTCCCTCCTCGAGATAGACCGAGAACTGCTTCAGCAGGGTCGGCAGGACGGGCCGGTGCGAGCAGATCACCGAGGGCTTCCCCTTGTCAAACAGGCGCACGACGTCGGCGGCGGCCTTGTGCGGCCGGCGATCGTGGCGGTGCTCGGTCAGGTCCTCGGAGAGCTTGAGCTTGATCTTCACCCTCGAGGCGCGCACGTAGGGCAGCACCGTGTCGACGCAGCGCCGCCACGGGCTCGTCACGACCCGGGTCGGCCTCCACACGCTCAGGAGCCTGCCGACGGCCTGGGCCTGCCGGACGCCGGTCGCGGCGAGCGTGCGGTCGCCCTCGGCCTTGGTCCACGAGCCGCGCGGCTTCGCCTTGGCGTGGCGAAGGAGGATGAGCGGCCGGGTGTCGAGCGCGCCCCGGACGTCCTCCTCCTCGAGGGCGTCGAGCGGCTCGACGTCCGAGCGGTTGCTCAGGAGGAGCCGGGCCTCCTCGGCGCTGCACCAGTGCACCGCGTCGACCTCGTCGCCGTCGGGCATGATCCTGTCCCCGGGGCCCACGTGCATCGCCCAGTAGTGGACGGACTTGAGCCCCGCGACGACCTCGTAGTGCGTCGTGGGCAGCGGGATCCCGAGGGGGACGTCGAGCCCGATCTCCTCGCGGATCTCCCGCGAGGCGCACTCGTGGAGCGTCTCGCCGTTGTCGAGCTTGCCCTTGGGCCAGGACCAGTCGTCGTAGCGGGGCCGGTGGATGAGGAGCACCTCGAGTCCCCCGGCGTTGTGCCGCCAGGGAATCGCCCCGGCGGCGCGTACCACGACGGGGTTCTCCCCGGCGGCGGGGCGGCCCTCGACCGGCGTGTCCGACATCAGCGGCGGCTCGCAGCGCGCTGCCGCGCCCTGGAGGCGAGCAGCCAGGACTGGATGTCCTCGTGGTGATGCCCGTTCCCGTCGAGGTGGTGGCGCGTCCACTCGCCCTCGCGGTCGAGGTGCCACGACGACGTGCTGTCGGCGAGGTACCGGTCCAGGAGCCCGATGAGCTCGGCGATGTCCTCGCGGCTGCGCAGCTGGACGAGGGCCTCGACGCGGCGGTCGAGGTTGCGGTGCATCATGTCCGCCGAGCCGATGTACACGACCGGGTTGCCCCCGTTGGCGAACGCGAAGACCCGCGAGTGCTCGAGGAAGCGCCCCAGGACGGAGCGGACGGTGATGTTCTCGCTCAGGCCGGGCACGCCGGGGCGCAGCGCGCAGATCCCGCGGACGATCACATCGACCTTCACCCCGGCCTGCGAGGCCCGGTAGAGCGCGTCGATGACGGCCTCGTCCACCATCGAGTTGACCTTGATGATGACCCGGGCGCGCAGCCCTGCGCGGGCGTTGCGGATCTCGGCCTCGATGCGGTCGATGAGGCCCGAGCGGACGGAGCGCGGCGCCACGAGCAGGCGCTTGAACGTGGACTTCGGCGCGTACCCGGAGAGCTGGTTGAAGAGCTTCGAGAGGTCCTCGCCCACCTGCTCGTCGCAGGTCAACAGGCCGAGGTCCTCGTAGTAGCGGGCCGTGCGCGGGTGGTAGTTGCCCGTGCCGATGTGGCAGTACCGTCGCAGCCCGTCGTTCTCCTGGCGCACGACGAGGGAGAGCTTGCAGTGCGTCTTGAGCCCCACGATGCCGTACACGACGTGCACGCCCGCCTGCTCAAGCTTGCGCGCCCACGAGATGTTGGCCTGCTCGTCGAAGCGGGCCTTGATCTCGACGAGCGCGAGGACCTGCTTCCCGGCCTCGGCGGCGTCGATGAGCGCGTCCACGATCGGCGAGTCGCCGGACGTGCGGTACAGGGTCTGCTTGATCGCCTGGACCTTCGGGTCCGCCGCGGCCTGCTCGAGGAACGCCTGCACGGACGTCGAGAACGAGTCGTAGGGGTGCTGGAGGAGGATGTCGCGGCGGCGCATCGCGGCGAACACATTGGCCGCCTTGGACGTCTCGGACTCGTTGAGGAACCGCGACGTGTGCGCGAGGTGCTTGGGGTAGTGCAGGTCGGCGCGGTCGATCCCGGCGATGACGCTGAGCCCGCGCAGGTCCAGCGGGGTCGGCAGCTGGTACACCTCGCTCTCCTCGACCCCGAGCTCGCGCACGAGCAGGGCGAGGATGTTCGGGTTGATGTCGTCCGTGACCTCGAGCCGCACCGGGGGCCCGAAGCGCCGGCGCAGGAGCTCCTTCTCGAGGGCCTGGAGGAGGTTCTCGGCGTCGTCCTCCTCGACCTCGAGGTCCTCGTTGCGCGTCACGCGGAACGTGTGGTGCTCGAGCACTTCCATGCCCGGGAAGAGCTGGTCGAGGTGGACGGCGATGAGCTCCTCGAGTGCGATGAAGCGCGCCCTCCGGCCCGAGACGGTCCCGGCGCGGGGGCCGTCGATCGAGATGAGGCGGGGAAGCTGGTCCGGGACCTTGAGGCGCGCGAAGAGCTCCTTGTCGCTGATCGGGTTGCGGACCACGACGGCGAGGTTGAGCGAGAGCCCCGAGATGTACGGGAACGGGTGGGCGGGGTCCACGGCGAGCGGGGTCAGGATCGGGAAGACCTGCTCCGCGAACATCTGGCTCAGGCGGCCCCTGGCCTCGTCGTCCAGCTCGGACCAGTGCACGAGGTGGATGCGTTCCTGCTCGAGCGCGGGGCGGATCTGCTCGGCGAAGACGCGGGCGTGCCGCTCCTGGAGCTCGTGGGCCGCCTCCGAGATCTGGTCGAGCACCTCGATGGGGCTCAGGCCCGCGGGGGAGGGGACGGCGAGGCCGGTCGCGATGCGGCGCTTGAGCCCCGCGACGCGGACCATGAAGAACTCGTCGAGGTTCGAGGCGAAGATCGAGAGGAAGTTGACCCGCTCGAGGAGGTACAGCGAGGGGTCCTCGGCGAGCTCGAGCACGCGCGCGTTGAACGCGAGCCAGCTCAGCTCGCGGTCGAGGAAGCGGTCCGGCCCGACGACCTCGCCCTCGGGCTCGAGCCGCGGGGCGAACTCCGGGATGTCGATCCGGTCCTGGGTCGCGCGGGAGGGCGGGACCTCCGACGAGCCGAAGACGGGCTGGGTGCGCGGTGCGGCCGCCGCGGACGACGCCGCCTCGACGCCCACCGCCGGGGCGTCGCCGAGCGCTGTGGTGAGCTCTTCGGCCGCCTGGGCGGAGGCGCCGTCGGTCGCGGCGAGGCTGCCGCCGAAGGCGGTGAGGGTCGTGTCAGTCTGCGGCGCCGTTGCTGCACTGCTCTCGTTCTGGGCGGCTTCAGTCATGGTTCCTCCGCAGGAGCTGGTCTCTTGCAGACAACCCTACTAGCGCGCGGCGCCCGCGGGGGCATACAGGATGTCCTGGTCCCACAGCGTGAAGCCGAGGCGGCGGTACAGGGCCACCGCGGCCCGGTTGTCCGCATCCGTGTAGAGCATGACCGTCGCGAGGCCCTGCCCGTGCAGGTGGTCGATGCCGTGGAGGGTCAGGGCGCGCCCGAGGCCGCGGCCCTGCGCCTCGGGCACGACGCCGACGGCGTAGACCTCGCCGATGGCCCGGTGCTCGCCGTGGGCCGGGTGGACCTTGGTCCAGTGGAAGCCGAGGATCCTGTCCTCGGGGTCGACGGCGAGGAAGAACCCCGCGGGGTCGAACCAGTCCTCCGCCATGCGGGCCTCGAGGTCGCTGCGGCGCAGCGCCCCCTGCTCGGGGTGGTTCGCGAAGGCGGCCCGGTTGGCCTCGAGCCACGCATCCTCGTCCTGGCCGGGCCGGAAGGGGCGGATCGTCACGCCGTCGGGCAGCGGCCCCTCGGCCTCGTGCGGGTGGCGGACGAGCACCATCTTCCACAGCTGGCGCTCCGCGACGAAGCCGTAGGTGGCGGCCAGCTCGGCGGCCGCCTCATGGTTGCCGTGGGACCAGGCCTTGAGGCCCGTGAAGCCCGCCGCGCCGCGCAGCTCGCGGACCGCCTCGACGAGCCGCATGCCCACGCCCTGGTTGCGGTAGTTCGGGTGCACGGCCAGCTCGGCCACCCCGGAGCCGTCGGGGGCGAAGGCGATCGCGGCGAGCCCCGCGAGGTCCTCCGGTGCGGAGGACCCCGCGGTGTCGTCGAGCGCGTGGACGGCGACCGTGAGCAGCTCCTCGGAGCGGGTCTGCGGCGAGCGCATGAGGACAGTGGTCTGCTCCGAGAGGGAGGGGTTGCCGTCAGAGTCCTCGGCGGCCGCGAGGAGGTCGCGGATCTCGGACCAGAGGGCCTGCGGGACGCGGCCCTCGACGACGGTGGCGGGCCAGTCCTGCGGGTATGCGCTCGTCATGAACGCAAGGCTAGCGAATGACGGTGGGATTGGAGCGGGCGCGGTGCCGAGATGTCGTTTTTGACCCCCGCGGCGACCTCCTGTAATGTCATGGTCCTGCCGCGGCAGCGCGGCACGAGGGGGATCCACCAGTGGGGTGGCTTCGATACGTTCGACCCGTATGTCCTCCACCCTTTGCGAGGGCCCCGCACGGCGACCAGTACAGCGCGTGCGGGGCCCTCGCCGTCGTCCGCGCCCCTCTCGACGGCGCCCCACCGGGCATCCCGCGCCGCCTGTACAGACAGGACGAGCCCCGGACGCCATCTGTTGCCAAGTGTTTCCCGTAAGTTCACCCGCGATCGGCCCCGAGGCCAGCAATAGGGCGGATCCGCACTTGTACGCTCAGGGCCATGACCTCTGAGACCGGTGCGCCGCCTCCCCTGCACCGCCAGCTCGAGGCGGAGATCCGCGCCCGGATCGCCTCGGGTCGGTGGCGCCCCGGGACGAGCCTTCCGAGCGAGGCGTCGCTGAGCACGGAGTTCGGCGTGTCCCGCGGCACCGTGCGGCAGGCGCTCACGGGCCTGCGCGACGAGGGGCTCCTCTTCGGCGGGCGGGGCCGGCGCCCGATCGTGCGCTCGGGGGCCAAGAGCCAGCCGTTCTCGACCTTCCTGTCCTTCACCGAATGGGCCCGCAGCCAGGGGCTCAACCCCGGACAGCGCACCCTCGAGGTCGCGCGCCGGGAGGCGGGCGCGGAGGCGTGCTGCGCCCTCGGGCTCTCCGACGGAACGCAGGTCGTGGACATCCTCCGGCTGCGCCTGCTCGACGGCGAGCCGGCCATGCTCGAGCGCAGCTCGTTCGTGCTCGACGTCGGGAGGCTCATCTTCGACTTCGACGCGGAGTCCGGGTCCATCTTCGAGTTCCTCGGCCGTCGCGGCGTGGCCCTCGACAGGGCCCATCACACGATCGACGCAGTGGCGGCCTCGACCGCGGACGCGCAGCTGCTCGGGATCCAGGGCGGCTCGCCGCTCCTGCGCGAGCGGAGGACGACGTACGACACGAGCGGGCGCCCCGTCGAGTACTCCGATGACCGCTACCTTCCGACGCTGACCAACTTCAGCATCGAGAACCGCGTCGGCCGGGCCGCGCCGCTCGTGCGGCACAGGCCGAGCTGAGCTCGTCAGACGTCGCTGAGCTCATCCTCGCTCAGCCGTGTCAGCGTGAGCCGGTAGCCGACGTTCCGCACCGTGCCGATGAGTCCCTCGTGGTCCGGGCCGAGCTTGGCCCGGAGGCGGCGGACGTGCACGTCGACGGTCCGCGTGCCGCCGTAGTAGTCGTAGCCCCACACCTCCGTGAGCAGCTGCTGGCGGGTGAACACCCGGCCGGGGTGCTGAGCGAGGTACTTGAGCAGCTCGAACTCCTTGAACGTCAGGTTCAGGGCCTCGCCGTTGACCTTGGCCGTGTAGCTCGCCTCGTCGATCACGACGCCGGCCGCCCGGATCTCCGTCTCGGGCTCCTCCGCCGCCGCGGTCCGGGAGATCGCGAGCCGGACGCGCGCCTCGACTTCGGCAGGCCCCGCCGAGTCGAGGATGATGTCGTCCACGCTCCACGCGGACGAGACGGCGGCCATGCCGCCCTCGGTCAGGATGAGGATGAGCGGCGCGCCCAGGCCGGTGGCCCTCAGGAGCTGCGTGAGGGACCGGGAGCCGACGAGGTCCTTGCGCGCGTCGAGGAAGATGACGTCGCACGGCTCGGCGTCGAGCAGGGCCGTCGGCTCCGCCGGCAGGATGTGGACACGGTGATTGAGCAGCTCGAGCGCAGGGAGGACGTCGACCGACGAGCCCTGGGCGTTCGTCAGCAGCAGGATGTGCGACACGGTTCCTCCCGAGGATCTGGCTGCACGACGTCGGGCAGAGGTACCTTTGAAAGCCGATTATAGGCGGCGCCAGCCCGAAGCCGTCGGATGTGTCACGCCCATCGAGTCGCAGCCCCAGCTCCCATGAGGCAGGATGGCACTGTGATGGAGACGGCACGGTGACTGGGGGACGCAACGCCGACCACGACGGGGGCGGCCACCGGGTGAAGCCCTGGGTCGGGTCGGTCTCATCGGGGGCCATCGCCGTCGCCGGCACGTCCGCCGTCGTCGCGGCGAGCTGGGGCGGCCCGCTCGTCCAGCTCGTGGCCGTCGCCGTCGTGGCCGTCGCCGTCGGCTTCGGCTGGCCGCACTTCCTCGGCATCCCCGCAAAGAAGACGAACAGCGCGGTGATCGCCGGCGCCGGCATCGCCTCGGCCGCCGCCGCGGCGCTCGTCCCCGGGCCCGAGTATCTCGTGTGGACGCCCCTCGCGGTCGGGGTGGGCGTCATGGCGGTCACGGTCGTGCAGCTGATTCGCGGGACGGGCCAGAGCCACCGGCTCGAGTCGGTCTTCGGGGCGGGCGCGGGCGTGTTCCTGTGCAGCCTCGGCGCCGGCTGGATCGCGACGGCCCGGCTCACCGGCGCGGGGTCCATGCTCCTCGTGGCGGGCATCAGCACCGTGGTCGCCCTCCTCGTGGGCATGATCCGCTGGCCGGACACGCTCGTCGCGCCGCTCGCGATCGCGTTCGCGGGCCTCGCGGCGCCCCTCGCGGGGCTCGTCCTCGGGGACGTCGCCGTCGTCCCCGCCGCCGTCGCGGGACTGGCCATCGGCGCGGTGCTCGCCGCCTTCCGCCGGCTCAACAGCATGCGCCCCTCGCGGCTCGCGCCGCCGGGCCTCGTGGCCCTGGGCCTCGCGCCGGCGTTCGCCGTGGGCGCGCTCGCCTACTTCCTGGACCGGATGCTCGTCCCCTGAGGCCGGGCCTGCCGACCCGGGCCTCATAGGCGTCCCTGTGGCAGCCGTCACGGACAGGCGCGGGGGGCGAGGCGCTACGATGACGCTATGAGCGTTGTTGCCTTCGAGATCTTCTTCCTTGTCCTCCTCGCCGTCGCCGGCATCTCCATGGCGTGGTTCGCCGGCCTCGTCGTCTGGAAGCTGTTCAAGGGCCAGCGCTGAGGCTGGTTCCCACCCACCACGTGAGCGAGGCCTGAAGGAAGCACTGTGCCGATTGAGATCCCGTCCGGTCTGACCCCCGAGCTCGTCCCGCTGTCGTGGCTGATCGGGGAGTGGGAAGGGCGGGGCCGCCTCGGCGCCGGCGAGGCCGGCGACGAGCATTTCGTCCAGCGGGCCGTGTTCGCCCACAGCGGCTTCCCCTACCTGACCTACACCGCGGAGAGCTGGCTCGCCGACGAGCAGGGCAACAGGATCCGCCCGCTCTCGACCGAGACCGGCTTCTGGCAGCTCGACCGCCCGCTCACCGACGCTGACGGCGGCCCGGGCCTCGTCCCCGCGGATATCGTCCCGGCGTACACGTCGGCCGAGCAGGTCGAGTCCCTGCGCAACGTCCAGGACGCCTTCGACCTCGCCGTCACGATCCTGCACCCGGGCAGCATCGCCGAGCTCTACTACGGCCAGATCAAGGGCCCGCAGATCGAGCTCTCGACCGACGCCGTGCTCCGCGGCGCCCACTCGCGCGACTACAAGGCGGCGACCCGGATCTTCGGCCTCGTCAACGGCGACCTCTTCTGGCGCTGGGACGCGGCCCTCGGCGGCAACGCCCTCGCCCCGCACGCCTCGGCGATCCTGCGCCGTGTCTCAGCCCCGGCCGCGGACCAGCCGCCCGCCGAGGGCGGGGACTCCCACTGAGGGAATCACCGAGGGAGTGAACCGACGCCCGCGCGCGTTGACACAGATATGACCTACGCATCCCCACTGCTCAGCCGCCTCGGCGCCGTCGCGGACGGCGGGCCCGACGCGGGCGTCGCCGCGCACTACGGCGATCCCGTGCGCGAGCAGCGCGAGCTCGCCGCCGGGCGGGCCGCCGTCGACCTCTCCCACCGCGGCGTCGTGACCGTGGCCGGCCCGGACCGGCTCACATGGCTCACGACCCTCTCCTCGCAGCAGGTCTCCGGCCTGCGCCCCGGCGAGTCGAGCGAGCTGCTCCTGCTCAGCATCCAGGGCCGGATCGAGTACGACGCGCGGATCGTGGACGACGGCGAGTGCGCGTGGCTGCTCGTCGAGCCGGCCGAGGCCGAGGGGCTCGCGGCTTGGCTCACGTCGATGAAGTTCATGCTCCGCGTCGAGGTCGAGGACGCCTCGGCCCGCTGGGCGGTGCTCGCCGCGACGCGCCGGCTCGACGCCCTCGCCCCGTTCGGCCCGGGTGGCACTGGCGGCGCCCAGCTCGTCTGGGAGGACCCGTGGCCGCACGTGGCCCCGGGCGGCACGAGCTACGCGGCCGTCGAGGACGCGCGCCACCCTGGGCTCGAGCGGCCGTGGTTCGAGCACGTCGTCGAGCTGTCCCGCCTCGAGGAGGCCGCGGACGCGCTCGCGGCCGACGGCGTGGGGCTTGCGGGCGCGATGGCCGCCGAGGCGCTGCGCATCGCCGCGTGGCGTCCGCGCTGGGGCACCGAGACGGACGAGCGCACGATCCCGCACGAGCTCGACCTCCTGCGCACCGCCGTGCACCTGGCCAAGGGCTGCTACAAGGGCCAGGAGACGATCGCCCGCGTGCACAACCTCGGCCACCCGCCGCGGCGGCTGACCCTCCTCCAGCTCGACGGGTCAACGCACACGCTCCCCGCCGCGGGCAGCAGCGTCTACGCCGCCGGCGCCGGCCCGGACACGGGGGCCAAGCCCGTGGGCCGCGTGACGTCCGCGGCCCTGCACTGGGAGATGGGGCCGATCGCCCTCGCCGTCCTCAAGCGCAGCACCGACCCCGCGGCGCCGCTCACGGTCGTGGGCGAGGCTGAGGGTGAGGCGTATGCCGCGTCGCAGGAGGTTATCGTTGCCCCGGAGGCCGGCGCCGCCGTCGCCCGCCCGACAGGATTCCTGAGGAGGAACGCATGAGCGAGCACGCGCACGGCCAGCAGGCCCGGGACGCGCAGAACGACGCCGCCCCGGACGAGGACGTCGTCGCCCTCGCCGGGAAGCTCTTCGACGCGGCCCGCGCCGGGGACGAGGCGGTGCTGCGCGCGTACCTCGCGGCCGGCGCGCCGGCGTCGCTCGCCAACCAGTCCGGCGACACGCTCATCATGCTCGCCGCGTACCACGGCCACGCAGGCGCCGTCCGCCTCCTCGGCGAGCACGGCGCCGATGCGAACGCCGCCAACGACCGCGGCCAGACCCCGCTCGCCGGCGCGGTGTTCAAGGGCTACGCCGAGGTCGCCGAGGCCCTCCTGGCCCTCGGCGCGGACCCCGACGCCGGGGCCCCGACCGCCCGCGAGGCGGCGCAGATGTTCGGCCGCGCGGAGATCCTCGGCCTCTTCGGCACCGCCCGCTAGCCGACCCCGGGCCGCGCCTCCCACCCGCATGGGGAGAACTCCCCGCGGGCTGGGTCTCCCACCGACGCTGGGGTAACCTCGTGGGTGCCGGCGCGCCTGATGACGACAGTCTGAGGACAGGGCGCCGGCCAGCACAGACCGCAGGGAACTGGGCCGCTGCCACTGTGCCATGGGTGGGGCGTGTTCCGCGAGGGGAACGGGAGAATCAGAGTGCGTCGAGCCGGGGGGTTGCTGCGCCGCCATGCCGCGAAGGCGATCACGGGGACCGCGATGTCCCTTGTCGCGGCGGTCCTTGTGGCCGCGGCGATCTTCTACCCGGGCTTCCGCTCCGTCTCCGCCGAGCTCAATGACGGCGGTGTGTGGGTCACCAACGGCTCGATGAACATGGTGGGCCACCTCAACTTCTCCTCCAAGATCCTCGACAGCGGGCTCGCCGCGCGCTCGTCGAGCTTCGACGTCGTCCAGCAGGGCCGGTCCGTCGCGGTCCAGGACAAGGGCGTCGGGACCCTGAGCCCGGTCGACGCCGCGGAGGTCCGCCTCACCGCCGACCTGTCGTTCGGCGGCAGCAGCGCGGCGGCGTTCGGCACGACGACGGCGGCCCTCGCCGATCCGGGCAGGGGACGCCTGTGGGCGCTCGGCCTCGACAGCCTCACGGGCTTCAACCCCGAGACCACCGAGCCGACGGTCGAGGACGTGCCCGGCGTCGTTGCGACGGTGACCACGGAGAACGAGGTCGTGGGCGTCTCCCCGGCCCGCGCCGAGATCGTCCGCGTGCCGGAGGGCGGCGAGCCGCGCTTTACGAAGGTCGACGGCCTGAGCACCTCCGCGAAGGTCCAGCTCGCGGCGGTCGGGGGCGACGCCGTCGTCCTCGACGCCGGCTCCGGGACCCTGTTCCTGCCCGGCGGCGGCCGCGTCCAGCGCGACGTGTTCCGCAGCGCGCAGCTCCAGGAGAGCGGGCCCGACGCCGACGCGGTGGCGGTCGGAACGGCCGAGGGCGTCGCGCTCGTGCCGCTCGGCGGCGGCGAGCCCCGCGTGCTCCAGGCGGCGGGTGGGCGCGAGGGCCTGCCCGCGCGGCCCGTCCAGCAGAACGGATGCGTGTACGGCGCGTGGGCCGGCACGGGCGTCTACCTGCGCGCGTGCGGCTCGGGCGCCCCGGAGCTCAAGGACATCCCCTCCGTGCGGCCCGACTCCGAGCTCGTGTTCCGCACGAACCGCGACCTCGTGGTGCTCAACGACGTCCGCGGCGGCAACGTCTGGCTCGTGACCGACCAGATGCAGCTCGTGAACAACTGGCAGGAAATCGTCCCCCAGAAGCAGACCAAGACGGGGGAGCAGGAGGATTCCGCGGAGGTCATGCTCCAGAAGGAGCTTCCCGACCGCAGCGAGGAGAACAAGCCGCCGACCGCGATGCCGGACGACTTCGGCGTCCGGCCGGGCCGCACGGTCATCCTGCCCGTGCTCCTGAACGACACCGATCCCGACGGCGACGTGCTCTCCGTCCGCGCGATCGGCGCTGCCCCGCGCCTCGGGCAGGTGCAGACGATCTTCAACGGCGCGGCCCTCCAGATCGTGGTCGGCGCGGAGGCCACCGGAACCGAGCCGTTCGACTACGAGGTCTCGGACGGGCGCGGGGGGACCGCGACCGCGCGCGTGAACCTCACCGTCCGCGAGGACACCGCGAACGTGGCGCCGCGCCAGGTGCGGGTCAACACGATCGCCGTCGAGCAGGGCACCTCGGTCTCCCAGAACGTCCTCGGCGACTTCGTCGACCCGGACGGCGACGAGGTCTTCCTCGCCGGGGTGAGCACGGCGGGCGACGGCGACTCCGTCCGCTTCCAGACGGACGGCACCGTGATCTTCCAGGACGGCGGGAAGACGGTCGGCAGGAAGGAGATCACGGTCCGCGTCTCCGACGGGCGGGACGTGGCCGAGGCGACGATCCGCGTCGACTCCCGCCCCCGGGGCACGCTGCCCCCGCAGACGACCCCGGACCACGTCCGCACGGGCACGGGCGAGCCCATCGTCGTCTCGCCGCTCGCGAACGACATCGACCCCTCGGGCGCCGGGCTGCGCCTGCTCAAGGTCGAGCCCGTGCCGGGCCTCGACGTCGTCATGAACTCCGAGGACGGCACGTTCTCGGCGACGGCGGCCGAGCCCAAGGTCTACTACGCTGTCTACCTCGCGTCGAACGGCGCCGCGACGGCCCAGGGGCTCGTGCGCATCGACATCGAGCCACGGATGCAGGACTCGGGTGCGCCCGTGGCCGTGCGCGACGTCGCGCTCCTGCCCGCGGGCGGTAACGTCCTCGTGGACCCGCTCGCGAACGACACGGACCCGGCCGGTGGAGTGCTCGTGGTCCAGTCGATCTCGCTCCCGCAGGGCGCGCCCGTGACCGTCTCGATCATCAACCACGCCGTCCTGCGCATCACGGACACCCGCGGGCTCAAGGAGCCGCTCTCGATCGGGTACGTCATCTCGAACGGGGACAGGACCGCGAGCTCGACCGTCACGGTCACCCCGGTCCCGGCCCCCGAGAAGCTCGAGCCGCCGGTCGCGAAGAACGACGAGGTCGTCGTGCGGGCGGGGGACACCGTGACCATCCCGGTGCTGGGGAACGACTCGCACCCGAACAACGTCCCGATCACGCTCGATCCCGAGCTCGTCGAGGTCCCGGATTCCGCCATGGGGCACCTCTTCGTGGACCAGGAGACGCTGCGCTTCTCGGCGGGGCAGAATGCCGGGACCGTGTACGGGATCTACCAGGTCGTCGACCCGGCCGGGCAGAAGGATTCGGCCAAGGTCTCCATCACGATCCGCGCCGCGGACCCGACGCAGAACGCCCAGCCCGTGCCGAAGAACCTCACGGCCCGCCTTCTCGCCGGGCACACGGCCAAGGTCGCCGTGCCGCTCGACGGCGTCGACCCGGACGGCGACTCCGTGACGATCACGGGCATCGAGAAGGCGCCCGCCCTCGGCACCGCGATCGTCAAGGACGGCTACATCGAGTACAGCGCCGCGAACAACGCCAGCGGCAAGGACACCTTCACCTACGTCGTGGAGGACAGGTTCGGGGGCCGCGGCATCGCGACGGTCATGGTCGGCGTCGCCGCCGCGCCGAACTCGAACCAGAAGCCGATCGCGGGCGACGACACGGTCTCGGTCCGGCCGGGCCGGCCCGTCTCCGTCGACGTGCTCGCGAACGACACCGACCCGGACGGGGATACCGTGCGCCTCGTCGGCGACGGCTTCGACATCCCCGAGGGCGCCGAGGCGCGGGTGGACGAGGGCCGCGTCGTCGTCACCGCCCCCCAGCGGGCCGGGACCGCGACCGTGCGCTACACGATCGACGACGGGCGCGGCGGCCGCGCCGTGGGCAGCATCGTCGTCGAGGTCACCCCGGAGGCCGAGCTCAAGGCGCCGATCGCGCGCGACGACCGGGTCAACGCCATGGACGTCGCGGGCAAGACGACGTTCCAGGTTGACGTCCTCAAGAACGACGAGGACCCGGACGGCGTCGCGGCCGACCTCTCGGTCTCCGTGCCGCAGAGCGCGGCCGACGCCGGGACGACCGTGAGCGGACGGACCGTCACTGTCGCGCTCGCGCAGGAGCCGCAGGTCATCCCGTACACGGTCACCGACGTGGACGGACTCACGGCGACCGCGATCCTCTGGGTCCCCGGACTGCGCGACCAGCGGCCCGTCCTCAAGACCCTCGACCCGGCCAAGGCCAAGGCAGGCGAGGCGCTCGAGCTCCGGCTCTCGGACTACGTCGCCGTCCGGCCCGGCAAGACCCCGCGGATCACGACCGAGGGGGCCGTGACCGCCGTGGCCTCGGACGGCAGCCCGCTCGTCAAGGACGCCGGCACGCTCCGCTACACCGCGCTGCGCGAGTACGGCGGCCTCGCCTCGATCACGTTCGAGGTCACCGACGGCTCCGGCCCGGACGACCCGGACGGGCTCAGGAGCGTCCTGACGGTCCCGATCGAGGTCGAGCCGACGGCCGACAAGCCGAACACGCCGCCGACCTTCGCCACGAGCACCCTCGAGATGGCCCAGGGCGAGGACACCGCCCAGCTCGACCTCCGGGCCGCGACGAGCGATCCGGACCCGGGCGACATCGACCGGATGACATTCCGGCTGACCTCCGAGACACCTCCGGGCATGCAGGTCAGCCTCGACGGCTCGGTCCTCAAGGCCAAGGCCGACGGCGCCGCGAAGGGCTCGGGCGGGCAGGTCTCGGTCGAGGTCGACGACGGGCGCGGCAAGGTCTCCGGTGCCGTGGCCCTGCGGGTCGTGGGCTCGACGCGGCCCCTCGCCCTCGCCAACCCGGACGCGGTGCCCGAGGCCAAGGCGGGCGAGCCCGCGGACATCCCGGTGCTCGCCAACGACGCGAATCCGTTCCCCGGGACCCCGCTCAAGCTCCTGAGCGCGTCCACCGCGGGCGGCGGCTCGGCCCGGGTCGACGGCGACCGCGTCGTCGTGACCCCGAGCTCCGGCTTCCACGGCCAGCTCACCGGCTCCTACCGCGTCCAGGACGCGACGGGCGACCCCGACCGCGAGGTCGAGGGAAGCTTCACCGTCATCGTGCGGGACCGGCCGGACGCCCCCAGCGCCCCCGTCGTCGACAGCATGGCGAGCCGCCAGGTCGTCCTGCACTGGGCGCCGCCGGCCACCAACGGCGCGGAGATCACGGGCTACAGGGTGCTCTTCAACGGCGGCAGCCAGCCGTGCCCGACCAACACGTGCACGATCACCGGCCTGACCAACGGCACGCAGTACACGTTCACGGTCGTCGCGGTGAACGCCGTCGGGGAGTCGGCGCCGAGCCCCGCCTCGGCCCCGGTGACGCCGGACGCGAAGCCCGCCCAGCCCGCGCCGCCCCAGCTCACGCGCGGGGACAAGAGCATCAGCCTCGTCTGGACCCCGCCGGCCAACGAGGGCACGCCGATCACGAACTACACGATCGAGCTGTCCTCGTCCCAGGGCCTGACGCAGAAGACGGTCGGCAACGTCACGTCCCTCACGTGGGACGGGCTCACGAACGGCGTCGAGTACCGGGCCCGCATCCAGGCCAAGAACGGCGCCAAGGATCCGTCCGACTGGTCCGGGCTCTCCGCGGCGGCCAAGCCCGCCGGCGCGCCGTTCGCGCCGTCCGCCCCCACGGCGACGCGCACGACCTCGGCCGTCAACGGCGGCGTCGTCGACGTCGCGTGGGCCTCGGAGCCGCTCAAGAACAACGGCGACCCGGTCACGGGGTACGTGGTGAAGGTCTACCGCAACGGCGCCTTCGAGAAGCAGACGCCGCGCACCACGGCCACGTCCCAGCAGGTCACGGGTCTGGACAACGCGAGCACGTATACGTTCTCGCTCGTCTCCTACAACACAGTGGGCGCGTCCCCCGAGGGGGCGCGGAGCAACGGCGTCGTGCCCTACGGCAAGCCCGGGGCGCCGACGAACCTGACCGCGAGGCCGACCAACACGTCCAACGCGGGCCAGCAGGTGCAGCTGGACTTCACGGCGCCGGCCAGCAACGGAGACGCGATCTCCGGCTACCAGTACTCCGTCAACGGCGGCACGTGGCAGAGCCTGTCCTCGAACAGGGTCGTGGGCGGGCTCACGAACGGCACGCAGTACAGCTTCACCGTCCGCGCCGTGAACTCGGCGGGCCCCGGGCCTGCCAGCAACGCCGACTCGGCCAACCCGTACGGCCAGCCCAGGAACCCGGTCGTGAGCGCCAGCCAGGACGGCATCCGCGTCCAGATGCAGTGGAACACCGGCGCGAACGGCGGCTACGACAACGGCCGCGAGAGCGTGGTCACGGTCGCGATCGACGGGAACCAGGTGGCGAACGACGGCGCGGCGACCGTGGGCGACGGCCCGGACCAGGCGCACTCGATCAGGGTCACGGCCTGCGTCAAGGGCGAGCCGACGAACTGCTCGACCAACTCCGCCTCGGCCCGGACCGCGTCCCCGAGCGCGAACCTCGCGAAGGGCGCACTGACCCAGGGGGCGTCGGGGTGCCCGTCGAACAACTGCTACTGGTTCGATGTCACGGGCCGGAACTTCCACCCCAACGCGACGGTCACGGTCAAGTGCTGGAACGACGGCGGATCCCCGCACGTCTTCGCCCAGTACACGGACCAGACTGACGCGAACGGGTACTTCCGCAACGCGAACGACTGCTACCTCGGCAAGGACTCGAACAACTACTGGAACAACGGCTGGGTGACGGTCGACGACGGCAGAGGCGGCACCGCGAGATCGAACAACAACACGTGGTAGCCGGGGAACGGCGGGGAGGCGAGGAACCCGCCCGCGGGAGGACCGCCGTCGTCCGCGGCCACCGCCCGGAGGCGATGGAGCGCCCGTGGCCGGCGCTGTGGTCCCTCGTCCTCGGGTTCTTCATGATCCTCGTCGACTCGACCATCGTCTCGGTCGCGAATCCGGCCATCATGCGCGGGCTCGGGGCGGACGTCAACGCCGTCATCTGGGTCACGAGCTCGTACCTGCTCTCGTATGCGGTGCCGCTGCTCATCACCGGCCGCCTCGGCGACCGCTTCGGCCCCAAGGCCATGTACCTCACGGGCCTCGTGATCTTCACGCTCTCGTCGCTGTGGTGCGGGCTCGCGGGGAGCATCGGCATGCTCATCGCGGCCCGGGCAGCGCAGGGCCTCGGCGCGGCGCTCATGACGCCGCAGACCATGGCTGTCATCACGCGCATCTTCCCCCCGGACCGGCGCGGCGCCGCGATGGCGCTGTGGGGTGCGACGGCCGGCGTGGCGATGCTGGTGGGCCCGATCCTCGGCGGGCTCCTCGTGGACGGGCTCGGCTGGGAGTGGATCTTCTTCGTGAACGTGCCGCTCGGGATCGTCGCGTTCGCGGCGGCGTCCCGGTTCGTGCCCCGGCTCGCGACGCACCCGCACCGGTTCGACCTGCTCGGCGTCGTGCTCAGCGCGGTCGGCATGTTCCTCATCGTGTTCGGCATCCAGGAGGGGCAGACCTACGCGTGGGGCAGCATCGCCGGGCCCGTCACGGTCTGGGGAGTGATCGCGGCCGGCGTCGTGGTCATGGCCGCGTTCGTCTGGTGGCAGCGCCGCACGCGCGGCGAGCCGCTCCTGCCCCTGGGCCTGTTCCGGGACCGCAACTTCTCGCTCGCGACCCTCGGGATGTCGACCGTGGGCTTCACCGTGACCTCGTTCGGCCTGCCCACGATCTTCTACTACCAGCTCGTGCGCGGCATGACGCCGACGCAGTCGGCGCTCATGATGGTCCCCATGGCCCTGCTCTCGGGCGGCCTCGCGCCGCTCGGCGGGCGGGTCGTCGACAGGGGGCATGCCAAGGCCATGAACATCGCGGGCCTCGCGCTCTTCGCGCTCGGGCTCGTCCTGTACGCCGTGCTCCTGACGCCGGACACGCCGATCTGGCTGCTCCTGATCCCGAGCGGCGTCGTGGGCCTGGCCAACATCGGCATCTGGGGCCCGCTCGCGACGCTCGCCACACGGGGCCTCCCGCCGCACCAGGCAGGGGCCGGCTCGGGCGTCTACAACACGACCCGGCAGGTCGGCGCCGTGCTCGGCAGCGCCGCCATCGCGGCGCTCATGCAGGCCAGACTCGCGGCGGAGCTGCCCGCGCTCGGCTCCGGCGCTCCCGCGGGGGAGTACGCGGGCGGCACGCTTCCCGCCGAGCTCCATGCGGGCTTCGCTGCGGCGATGGCCCAGTCGGTGCTCCTGCCAGCCGGGGTCCTCGCCGTGGGCCTCGTGGTTGCCTTCTTCTTCCTGCGCGTGGCCCCCGCGGGCACGCCGGACTGCCCGGACGACGCAGCCCCCTAGCCACGCGGGCTCGGCCCCTGTGGACCGCGCGGACCGCCTGCACCATGCCGCTGCGGCCCGCGCGGTTTGGCGCCCGTCTGGCACCGGTCTCGTTGCGAGGCCGGTGCCTCCCTGCGAGACCGGGGTGTTCCCGACCGGTCTCGCAGGGAAGCACCGGTGTCCGCCGAGACCGGTCCTTGCCACCCGGTGGTCCGAGCCGCCACGTGCGAGGGTGCGGCGTGCGTCAGGGACGCCAAGGGCCCGACCTCGGCGTTTCCAGGGCCCCCATTTCGGCAGTCTGGGCCCCCATTTCGGCGCCCCAAGCCCCCATTTCGGCGTCCCAGGCCCCCATTTCGGCGTCCCAGGCCCCCATCTCGGCGATCAGGGGCCGTGGGCCAGGCCGACTGAGGCGATCCTGCCCGACGGCGTGATCCCCAGCCCGTCCGCGAGCCGCAGCCCGGCGATCTGGTGCGAGGCCACGTTGACCTGCACGATGAGCCCCTCCGCAAGCGCCTCGTGGATCGCCACGGCGGCGATGAACTTGCCCAGTCCGTGGTGCCGATGGACCGGGGCCACGAGCACGCCAAGGTCCGCGAGCAGCCCCTCGAACTCGGCGTACGCCGCGCAGGCGGCTGGCCCGTCGTCGAGCATGAGGGTGAAGCGGTGCTCGCGCCGCGAGATCTGCGCCGACGCGGCGTCGTCCGGCGGGCAGCGCATCTCGAGCTCGATCGCCTCGGGCGCCGCGCGGGAGATCTCCGGCTCGGTGCCCGGCTGGTCGAGCGGGAGGTAGTCGGCGAAGCCGAGGACGCCGGAGCGGAGCCCGTGCGCGCCGGCCCCGACGAGGCGCAGGAGCGCTCCGCCGGCGAGCAGGTCGTCGTCCGGCAGGTCCGCCCCGGCCTCGACGAGCGGCGTGGGGCCGCACAGGGCCAGCTGTCCGAAGAGCTCGACGGCGACCAGCTCGCCCGCGCTGTCGCGGCACCCGAGAAGGCGCCCGCCGTCGTCCGAGAAGCTCAGGTCCGGCAGCCCGAGCCGGCGCGCCCACGCGAGCCGGACCACGTCCCGGCTCCCCTCGTGGAAGGTCAAGACCATGCGCTCCTCGCCTCCCGGCTCAGCCGAAGAGGACTGCCGCCTCGTCGTAGCGGTGCTGCGGGACGGTCTTGAGCCGGCCGAGCGCGGCGTCGAAGCCCACGTGGGCGATCTCGGTGCCGTTGAGCGAGACCATCGTGCCCCAGCGGCCCTCGACCACGGAGTCGATGGCCGCCATCCCGAGGCGCGTCGCGAGGACGCGGTCGAACGCCGTCGGGACGCCGCCGCGCTGGATGTGGCCGAGGATCGTGGCCCGCGTCTCGATGCCCGTGCGGGTCTCGATCTCGGGGGCGAGCTGCTCGGCGATGCCCCCGAGCCGGGGGCGGCCGAAGGTGTCGAGGCCGCGCTCGGAGTGCGGGGCGGCCATGCCCTCGAGCACGAAGCCCTCGGCGACGACGACGACGGGAGCGCGACCGCGGTCGTGGGCCATCTTGACCCACTCGACGATCTGGTCGATGCCCACCTTCTGCTCGGGGATGAGGATCGCGTGGGCGCCCGCGGCCATGCCCGCGTGCAGCGCGATCCAGCCGACGTGGCGGCCCATGACCTCGGCGATCATGCAGCGGTGGTGCGACTCGCCGGTCGTGCGGAGCCGGTCGATCGCCTCCGTGGCGATCTCGACGGCGGTGTCGAAGCCGAAGGTGTAGTCCGTGGCGTCGAGGTCGTTGTCGACCGTCTTGGGAACGCCTACGATCTTGAGGCCCGCGTCCGTGAGGCGCTTCGCTGCGGCCAGCGTGCCCTCGCCGCCGATCGCGATCATCGCCTCGATGCCGAGCCGCTCCATGTGGGCCTTGATGACCTCGGGGCCGCCGCCGGCCTCGAACGGGTTGGTCCGGGAGGTGCCGAGGATCGTGCCGCCCTGCTTCGCGATGCCGCGCACCATCGTGCGCGGGAGGTCGACGATGTCGCCCTCGACCACGCCCCGCCAGCCGTCGCGGAATCCGACGAACGACTGGCCGTGGACGGCGATGCCCTTGAGCACGGCGCCGCGGATGACGGCGTTGAGTCCTGGGCAGTCGCCGCCGGAGGTGAGGATGCCGATCTTCATGGAGGCCCTTTTCGGTTGGCGGCCGCCCCGCGTCGGAAGGTCAGAAGGGGGATGGCGACGTATGGCGCGGCCGGAACGTGTGATTCAGGAGCGCCTCATTGAGCCCACCGGACATTGTAGTCACGCCCGCCGCGGATCGTGACGCAGAGCACAGTTGCATGACGCGCCAGGCGGCTCACGACGGCGGGCGCCCGCCGGGCGCTGGGGCCCTCGCCGGGCCCTGGCCTCACCCCTCGGGAAGGGCCCCCGATCCTTGCGGATCGGGGGCCCTCACGGTGCCGCTCAGACTGCTGGCCCCTTTGGCCCCTGGGGATCCGAGGGGCCCCGGCCGAGGCTGCGCCGGCGCAGGACGTCCTCGAGGATGATCCGCCCGTCCTGGTTCGGGATGAGGATCCACGCCGCGAGGTAGGCGAGGACCGCGGGCCCTGGCAGGAGGCACAGGAGCAAGAACCCGATGCGGACGAACGCGACGTCCACGTTTGCCTTGGCCGCGAGGCCGGCCAGGACCCCTCCGAGGAGCCGGCGCGGTCCGCGCCTCAGGCCGCTCGAGCGGATGGCATTGAAGAACGTGTCCATGGGTCCTCCTGAAGTCTCACTCGGCTGTGCTCACTTACGTTGCGGTGGGCGTGGCACCGGACCCTGAGGCACCGCCGTCCGCTCCCTGCGCGCCGCCCGCGGGGACCCCGCCGTCGGCCGCGCTGCGGCGACGCCGCCCCGCGGCGATCAGGCCTCCCACGACGAGGCCGAGCCCCGCGAGGAGCATGACGCCGGCCGCTGCATACCCCGGTTCCACGTGCAGCCAGCCTAGCCGGTCCGCCAGAATAAGGGCCCCCACGGCCATGACGACTGCCCCCCAGACGATCGTGCCCACGGCGGGGCCCTGCTTCTCGGCCACGGGCCCGTAGTCCTGCGTGCTCATGTCACTTCTCCTCTTCGATGTGGACGCTGCTCAGGGAAGCGTCGAGTTCCAGCACGAGGGTCGCGCCCGGGCGGTCGGCGTTGTACGTCTGGGTCTCGTGCTGCGAGAGGCCGGCGACCGTGCGAGGACCCAGCCGGACCTCGGACATGCTCGCGTCGGCCCTGACCTCGACCGGGATGTCCTTCGGGATCTCGATCCCGACGGAGCTCAGTGCGACGTCCACCCGCACCGTCTCGTCCGCGGCCAGCGGCCCCGCGTTGTCGAGGGCTGACAGGTCGAGGGTGCCCTCCGACGCTGAGATCCGGTAGCCGTCCGAGGCCTCGGCGATGGTTGCCGGGGCGTAGGCCACGCGGGACGGCCCGCGCGTGTCGGCGAACCTGCTGACGCCCTGGGCGATCCCTGCCGAGACGATGGCCACGATCGCGAAGAGGGTCAGGATGCCGGCAGTGCGACCGCGCAGCCCCGCCACGACGATCCCGAGGCCCAGGGCGATCGCCGCGATCGCCCAGATCCCGCCGGCCGTGCCCGCGGTCTGGATGCCGGCCCGGTCGAGGGCCAGCAGCGTCCCCGCGATGAGCGCCGTGAGGCCGACGACGACGGCCACGTACGCTCCGCCTGGCCCGCGCCGCCGGGGGACGGGCGGGGGAGGCGGGACGGGGGCCGGCGTCGGGACCGGGACGCCGTAGGAGGGCGGCGGCGGGACGGGCGCGCCGCCTGGCGCGCCTGGGGTGCCGCCCGGGGGCATGGCGTACGACGGCGCGCCAGTCGCCTTCGCGTAGAACGCGTCGCCGGGCGCGGGGGCCGCGCCCGCCAGGGCCCTGCGTCGGCGGGATGCCCGCACGATGCCGTATACGGCGAAGACGACGACGGCGACCCAGAAGAGTCCCCAGAACGCCCCGCCCACGCCGCGCTCGCCGAACCAGAAGCCGGCCCGGGCGCCGCCGAGGCCCAGGATCGTCACGAGGACGCCGCCGGTCATGCCCGCCGTCCAGCGCCCGCGCCCCGCCTCCTGGACGTGGATCCGCCCGTCAGGCTCGGGCAGCAGGAGCCAGGCGAGGCCGTAGGCGAGGACGCCGACGCCGAGGAACAGCGCGGCGACGATGAAGAGGCCGCGGATGAGGATCGGATCGACGCCCCAGCGGTACGCGAGCCCGCTCGAGACGCCGCCGAGCCAGCGGTCGCCGCCGCGCACGACGCCGAGGCCGCGGATCCAGCCGAAGAAGTCGCTCTGGCGAGGCGCGCCGGGCATCGGGCCGGGCTGGGGCCCGGGAACCGGGCCGGGCTGGGGCCCGGGAACCGGGCCGGCCTGGGGCCCTGTGGCCGGTTCGGGATGGTCGGGATGGTCGGGATCAGGGTGCTGTGTGCTCATGCGTCCATCGTGTCGCCGCGCGCCCCCGCGCACCCATGGGGGGAACCCCTGAACGGACCCTGAGTGGACCCGGGGAAGCGCCCGGGAACGCCCCTGAGGAGGGCGAAAGGTGCTTGGATTGAGGGCATGAACACCGTGCCCGCGCGCCCGCCGCTCGTCCGGGGCGAGGACCGCCTCATCGCGGGCGTGTGCTCGGGCCTCGCCCGGCACCTCGGGCTCCGCGTGGACGCGGTGCGGTGGGTCATGGCCGCAGCCTCGATCCTCGGCGGCGCCGGCCTCGTCTTCTACGCGTGGCTCTGGATCATGGTGCCCACCGCGGCGGAGGCGGCCAAGCGCGCCGCCCGCCGCCCGGCGTCGGCCATCGCGCCGGCCGTGAGCGCTGTCCCCGACCCCGGCCCCCCGGCCCGGCAGCGCGCCGTCCCGCGCTACGCGCGCGAGATCCTGCTCGGGCTCGTCCTGCTGCTCGGCGCGTTCGTGCTCGGGGGCAGCCTCGTCGGCGTCGACGTCCCCGTGGACACCGTCGTCCCCATCGCGGCGATCCTCGGCGGCGTCGCGCTGGCGTGGATGCAGCTGGACGAGGCGCGGCGCGAGCGGCTCGTCCGCGGAGCGGGCACCGAGCGCTGGACGGGCTGGCTGCGTCTCGGCGCGGGCCTGGCCCTCGTCGTCGCCGGCGTCACGCTCGCGGTCTCGGGCAGCCAGTGGAACCTGCTCGGCACGGCACTGCTCGCGTCCTTCGCGGTCCTCGCTGGGGTGGCCCTCGTGCTCCTGCCCTGGGGCCTCACCTTCTGGCGCGAGTACGGGGCGGAGCGTGCCGCCCGGGTGCGCGAGGAGGAGCGCGCCGAGATCGCCGCGCACCTGCACGACTCGGTCCTCCAGACCCTCGCCCTCATCCAGCGCCGCGCGGGCAGCGAGGCCGACGTGACGCGCCTGGCGAGGGCGCAGGAGCGCGAGCTGCGCGAGTGGCTCTATCGCGACTCGCGAGCCTCGGGCGGCTCGTTCGAGGACCGGCTCACGGCGCTCGCGGCCGAGGTCGAGGGGGCCGTCGGCGCGCCGATCGACGTCGTCCTCGTGGGCGAGGCGCGGGACGGCGAGAACGGGGGGCGGGAGCGCCGGGACGCGTACGAGGCCCTGCTCCAGGCCTCGCGCGAGGCCATGCTCAACGCTGCCCGGCACGGCGGCGGCGGGCCCGTCTCGGTCTACGCCGAGTCGCGCGGCGGCACGGTCGAGGTCTTCGTGCGCGACCGCGGGCCGGGCTTCGACCTCGACGACGTCCCCGCGGACAGGCTCGGCGTCCGCGAGTCCATCATCGGCCGCATGCGCCGCCATGGGGGCGAGGCAGCCATCGCGAGCGGTCCCGGCGGCACCGAGGTGCGGCTGCGGCTGCCCGGAACGGAGGAGACATGACGACCCACGAGCACGCCGCCGCTGCGCCCTCCGGGGCGGCCGGCCCCGTCACCGTCGTGATCGTCGACGACCACACGATCTTCCGCTCGGGCCTCAAGGCCGACCTCGACGAGCGCGTCGCCGTCGTGGGCGAGGCCGGGACGGTGGAGGACGCCGTCGCCGTCATCGACTCCGCGCGGCCCCAGGTCGTGCTGCTCGACGTGCACCTGCCCGGCGGCCTCGGCGGCGGTGGGCGGGAGGTGCTGACGCGCTCGGCGGCGCTGCTGGGCCAGGTGCGGTTCCTCGCCCTGAGCGTCTCGGACGCCGCGGAGGACGTCGTCTCGGTGATCCGCGCGGGCGCCCGCGGCTACGTCACCAAGACGGCCTCGGGCCCCGAGATCACCGACGCCGTGCTGCGTGTGGCCGGGGGCGACGCCGTGTTCTCCCCCCGGCTCGCCGGCTTCGTCCTCGACGCGTTCGGGACCGCGGCGGTCGCGGACGTCGCCGACGACGAGCTCGACCGGCTCTCGGCGCGCGAGCTCGACGTCATGCGCCTCATCGCGCGCGGCTACACGTACCGGGAGGCAGCGAAGGAGCTGTTCATCTCGGTCAAGACCGTCGAGACGCACGTGTCCGCGGTGCTGCGCAAGCTCCAGCTCACCAACCGGCACGAGCTCTCGCGCTGGGCGGCGGACCGGAAGATCTGGTAGCCCGCCCACTCCCGCACCGAAAGAGGGCGACCGCTCCGCTGCCGTCGTCCTGGAAGGCCGGGACGACGGCAGCGAAAGCGGTCGATGAGGGCTGCGGCTACTTGGCCGTGCCCAGGAACTCGGCCAGGCGGCCGACGCCCTCGGCGAGGTCCTCGTCCCCGAGCGCGTAGGAGAGGCGCACATAGCCGCTCGGGCCGAACGCCTCGCCGGGGACGATCGCGACCTCGACCTTGTCCAGGATGAGCGCCGCGAGCTCGGCGGACGTCGCCGGGCGGACCCCGCCCAGCTCGCGGCCGAGGAGGCCGCGGACGTCGGCGTACGCGTAGAAGGCGCCGTGCGGCGTCGGGCAGTCGACGCCGTCGATCGCGTTGAGCGCCGAGACCATCGCCTTGCGCCGGCGGTCGAAGGCGACCTTCATCTCCTCGACGACGTCCAGCGGGCCGGAAACGGCGGCGAGCGCGGCGATCTGCGAGACGTTGGCGACGTTGCTCGTCGCGTGCGACTGGAGATTGGTCGCGGCCTTGATGACGTCGGCCGGGCCGATCATCCAGCCCACGCGCCAGCCCGTCATGGCGTAGGTCTTGGCGACGCCGTTGAGGATCACGACGCGGTCGCCGAGCTCGGGTGCGGCCGTCGCGATCGAGGTGAACGGCACGCCGTCGTACGTCAGGTGCTCGTAGATCTCGTCGGTGATGACCCACAGGCCCTTCGAGGCGGCCCACTGGCCGATCTCCTTGACCTGCTCAGGCGCGTAGACCGCGCCCGTCGGGTTGGACGGCGAGACGAAGAGCAGGATCTTCGTGCGCGGCGTGAGCGCGGCCTCGAGCTGGTCGACCGTGACGAGGTAGCCCTGCTCGGGGCCGGCGAAGACCTCGACGGGGACGCCGCCGGCGAGGCGGATCGCCTCGGGGTACGTGGTCCAGTACGGCGTGGGCACGATGACCTCGTCGCCCGGGTCGAGGAGGGTCGCGAAGGAGTTGTAGACCGCCTGCTTGCCGCCGTTGGTCACGAGCACCTGGCTCGCGGCGGCCTCGTAGCCGGAGTCGCGCAGGGTCTTCTTGGCGATCGCCTCGCGCAGCTCGGGCAGGCCCGCGGCGGGGGAGTAGCGGTGGTACTTCGGCTGCCGCGCGGCGTCGACGGCGGCGTCGACGATGTACGAGGGGGTGGCGAAATCCGGCTCCCCGGCGCCGAAGCCGATCACCGGACGGCCCGCCGCCTTGAGGGCCTTCGCCTTCGCATCAACGGCCAGGGTGGCGGATTCGGCAATGGATCCGATGCGCTGGGAGACACGCGCGGAGGTCATGGGTGGTCCTGTCTGTGGTGGGGGTGGCGCTGACCCTCCTACTCTAGGCGCTCGCGCGCGGGAGCCGGGGCTGGCGGAGCCCGGTTCGACGTCGGGCCTGAATATGCGTAGACTGGATCCTCGGTATCGGGAACCGCGAGAGTGCCCCGTGCTGGGGATTTCCGGCGTCCTGACGGACAACGGCGGTGCGCACCGCTGCTGACGGATCCTTGGTATGGTGGTCCAGCGGCAAATCCGCACCGAAGGGTAGTGGCGCAATTGGTAGCGCAGCGGTCTCCAAAACCGCAGGTTGCAGGTTCGAGTCCTGTCTGCCCTGCGCAGGGAACGGCCCGGCTAGTCCGGGCCATTCCAGCACCCACAGAACGGATCCGGCGGGGAAGTCCTGCGGGCGAGACGGATGAGCGAGGAATCGGTGACCGAAACAGCTGCGAGCAGCTCTCCGGGCCGGCCCAAGCAGGCCAGGAAGCTCGGCTTCTTCGGCCGCATCGCCCTCTTCATCCGCCAGGTGGTCGGCGAGCTCCGCAAGGTCGTGACGCCGACCCGCCAGGAGCTGCTCACGTACACGATCGTGGTGCTGGCGTTCGTGGCGGTCGTGATGGTGATCGTCTTCGCCCTCGACTTCGTCTTCGGCCTCGGTGTCGGGTGGGTCTTCGGGGGCGAGTCCGCCGACAGGTAGCCGGGGTCCGCAGACCGTGCCCGAGGCGCTGGGAGAACCGGCGCCCGGGGCAGGGTGTGCGGATGACGCATTTAAGTCGCATTGAGGAAAGCAGGAGACGAAGTGTCTGAGCACGAGCTCGAGGAACGCGGTACCGAGCAGGAGGAGACGGAAGCTCCGACTGCCGACTTCGGCGACTCCGCCCACTTCGGCGACTCTGCCGACGACTCCGACCAGGGCGCCTTCGAGCCGGCGTTCTCCGATGCGGATGCCGCTGGCGAGTCCGGCGAGGAGGAGGACGCTGAGGGCCCTGTGGACTCTGCGGATTCCGGGTTCGACGCCACCGACTACGACGCCGAGGCCGACGCCGCCGCCGAGGCGGGCGCGCCGTCGGACGCGGCCGCCGAGCACGCGCTCGACCCCGCCGCCGCCGCTGAGGAGTTCAAGGCCAAGCTGCGCCGCCAGCCCGGCGACTGGTATGTCATCCACTCCTACGCCGGCTACGAGAACCGCGTGAAGGCGAACCTCGAGACCCGCATCCAGACGCTGGACATGGAAGACTACATCTTCGAGATCCAGGTCCCGATGGAGGAAGTCGTCGAGATCAAGAACGCCCAGCGCAAGATCGTGAACCGGGTCCGCATCCCGGGCTACGTGCTCGTGCGCATGGACCTCACGGACGCCTCGTGGGGTGCCGTCCGCCACACCCCGGGCGTCACGGGCTTCGTGGGCAACGCCCACAACCCCGTCCCGCTGACCCTCGACGAGGTCTTCTCGATGCTCGCCCCGGTGTTCGAGCAGGAGCAGGCCGCCGAGGCCAAGGCCGCGGGCAAGGCCGGCCAGAAGGCCGCCGCCGCGCCGGTCAACGTCGACTTCGAGGTCGGCGAGTCGGTCATCGTCAAGGAGGGCCCGTTCGAGACCCTCCCGGCCACGATCTCTGAGATCAAGCCCGAATCCCAGACCCTCGTGGTCCTCGTGTCGATCTTCGAGCGCGAGACCCCCGTGACCCTCGCGTTCAACCAGGTCTCCAAGATCTAAGGGCGCGGAAGCGCACAACACAAGGCGCAGAACACAGCGCAGAAAACCGAAGACTTCGCCCCGGGACCGGTCGCTTTGCCGGGCCCGGGGCGGCCGACTGCCTCGCCAGGGCAGTCATCACCTGGGCGGCGCTCCTGCTGCCCAGGAAGCACTGGAAAGAAGGACCTACATTGGCTCCCAAGAAGAAGGTCACCGGCCTGATCAAGCTGCAGATCCAGGCAGGTGCCGCCAACCCGGCCCCGCCGATCGGCCCTGCGCTCGGTCAGCACGGCGTCAACATCATGGAGTTCTGCAAGGCGTACAACGCCGCGACGGAATCCCAGCGTGGCAACGTCATCCCCGTGGAGATCACGGTCTACGAGGACCGCTCCTTCACGTTCATCACCAAGACCCCGCCGGCCGCCGAGCTCATCAAGAAGGCCGCGGGCGTGCAGAAGGGCTCCGCGACCCCGCACACCGTGAAGGTCGCCAAGCTCACCGACGCGCAGGTCGAGGAGATCGCCAAGACCAAGCTTGAGGACCTCAACGCGAACGACGTCGAGGCCGCGAAGAAGATCATCGCCGGTACTGCCCGCTCGATGGGCATCACCGTCGAGGGCTAAGCCCTCACCCCCCAACTGAACAAGAACGACGCCGGCGATCCCGCCGTCGTCCGTGGCAGGGCCGAGCGCGGCCCACATGACCACAACTGCACAAGGAGACACAGAGCAGCATGGCAAAGCGCAGCAAAGCATATGAGGCAGCCGCCGCGAAGATCGAGGACGGCAAGCTGTACGCCCCGGCCGAGGGCGTTGCCCTCGCCAAGGAGATCAGCGCGTCCAAGATGGACTCGACCGTCGAGGTCGCCTTCCGCCTCGGCGTCGACCCGCGCAAGGCGGACCAGATGGTCCGCGGCACGGTGAACCTCCCGCACGGCACCGGCAAGACGGCCCGCGTCGTCGTCTTCGCGACGGGTGACAAGGCCGCGGCCGCCGAGGCCGCCGGCGCCGACGTCGTCGGCTCGGACGACCTGATCGAGCGCATCCAGGGCGGGTGGACGGACTTCGACGCCGCCGTCGCGACCCCGGAGCTCATGGGCAAGGTCGGCCGCCTCGGCAAAATCCTCGGCCCGCGCAACCTCATGCCGAACCCGAAGACCGGCACGGTGACCCCGGACGTGGCCAAGGCCGTGACCGACATCAAGGGCGGCAAGATCGACTTCCGCGTCGACAAGCACTCGAACCTGCACTTCATCATCGGCAAGACCTCGTTCGACGCCCGCCAGCTGGCCGAGAACTACGCGGCCGCCCTCGACGAGGTCCTGCGCCTCAAGCCGTCGGCGTCCAAGGGCCGCTACATCCAGAAGGCCACGGTCACCACGACCTTCGGCCCCGGCATCCCGGTCGACCCGAACGTCACGAAGGTCGTCCTCGACGCCTAAGACGCTTTCACCGGTGGCACTGAGCCCTGAGCTCGGCGCGGCCGCACGCAGCACGCCCCCTCCCGCCGCGGGAGGGGGCGTGCTGCGTTTCACACGTGAGTAGACTCCGAGCATGAGCGCCGACTACCGCGTTCAGCGGCTGAGCCTCCCTGCGTCCCTCGAGGCGCCGGGCGCTGCCGCCTTCCTCGAGTTCTGCGGCCTCGCCGACGAGGTCCAGCGGCAGATCTGGGGGCACGAGGACCGCTGCTCCCCGGCCGCCTACCGCCTGCGCGCGTGGCGGGACTCGGCCTACGAGTCCACGGCGTTCTTCTACGTCCGGGACGGCGGCCGCATGGTCGGCCGGGCCTGGTGCCGCGTCCCGCTCCAGGAGGACCTTGGCCGGGCCCAGGTGCGCGCCGAGGTCCTGGAGGGGCACACGGGCCGGGGGATCGGCCGGCTCCTGCTCGCCGCGGCGGTCGAGGAGGCACGACGGCGGGGCCGCACGGTCCTGGACACCTACACCGAGCACCCCCTTGCGAGGCCCCTGACGCTCCCGACCCTCCCAGCGGCGGCCGCCGCGCCGGACGGCGTCGTGCCCGACGCCGTCGTGCCCTCCACCGGTACCGGCACAGTCCCCGGCGGCGACCGCTCGGTGCGCTTCGCCCAGGCCGCGGGCTTCGCGCTGAGCCAGGTCACGCGGTTCAGCGAGCTCGTGCTGGACGAGCACGAGGCCTCGTGGCCGGCCCTCGAGGCGGCCGCCGCGGACAAGGCGGGGCCCGACTACGAGGTGCTGCTGTGGGAGTGCGTCCCGCCCGAGCACAGGGCGGCGATGGCGGAGCTCTTCGGCCGGATGTCCATCGACGCGCCCCAGGGCGAGGACGCCTACGAGCCCGAGCGCTGGGACGCCGACCGGGTCGCGGCCCTCGACCGCATGCTCTTCGAGGCCGGGACCGTGCCGCTCTACGCCGTCGCGCGGCACCGCGGCACGGGGGAGCTCGCGGCCTACACGGCCCTGTGGGTCCGCGAGGGCAAGGAGGACGTGGGCGATCAGGATGACACCCTCGTGCGCCTCGGACACCGGGGGCGCTCCCTCGGCATGCTGATCAAGCTCGCGAACCTGCGCGCCTACCGGGCGCGCTTCCCGCGCGCGGCCAAGGTCGTGACCTTCAACGCGGCCGAGAACGAGCACATGCTCGCCATCAACACCGCCCTCGGGTTCAGGCCCGCGGGGGCCGACGGCGAGTGGTACCGGAGGCTCGCATGAGCGACGACGCCGTCGGGACCGCCCGGGGGGCGGGCGTTCCCGATCCGGCCCCGGGTCCCCGGGCCCGCCCGCGGCCGCAGGGGACGGCGACCGGCGCCGAGGTGCGTGCGCTCATCGCCGCCGGGGCCGCCGTCGCCGCGGGCCTCGCCGTCGCCCTCTGGGCCTTCGCCGACCGCCGCCCGGCGCTCTCGGGGGACCGCGGCGTCGGAGACGTCGCCGCGATCGTGGCCGGCGCCGCCGCCGCGCTGGCCTTCGCCCTGGCCTACCGGCGCTCCTCCTCCGACCCGGACCGGAGGTGGCTGGCCGAGCGGCCCCTCTGGCGGCGCCTCCTCGGGCTCGTCGCCCTCGCCTTCGCGCACGCGGCGATCGCCTTCATGGTCACGTGGGCGAGCTTCCAGATCTTCCAGCGCGCGTTCACGGGGGTGAGCCTGGACACCTTCGCCGCCGCGCTGCTCACCGCCGTTGCGGCGGCCCTCGCGGCGTACTCGAGCCACCAGTCGGGTTCGCGCATGGACAGCTTCGCCCTGTCCAACCTGCTCGCGACGTATCTCGCTGCCGGGGTGCTGACCTCCATGGTCACGACGAGCCGGACGGACTGGTGGGAGATCAACTTCAGCGTGCTCGGGGCTGCGGACTACGGGGTCGCGCTGGCGTTCAACGCGACCCTCGTGACGGCCGGCGCCGTGATTGCGCTCCTCGCCGAGTACATGACGCGCGATCTCCGCGCCCTGGACCTGCACCGCGCGCGCTCGGGGGAGGGCGTGGCCCGGTCGCGCGAGCGGCCGATCATCGCGTGCTTCGTCCTCATCGGGCTGTTCCTCGCGGGGTCCGGGCTCGTCCCGGTGGACGTGTTCATGCCCCTGCACAACTCCCTCGCGACGGCCATGACGGCGTCCTACACGGTCCTCGTCCTCGGGGTCCGGGCCTGGCTGCCCGGGCTGAGCCGGACCTTCTACATCGCCGGGTACGTGATGCTCGGCGCGGCCGTCCTCTCGGTCCTGCTGTGGGTGCCGCTCGGCTACTACACCATGACCGGGATGGAGCTCGTCGTCGCCGGCGTGATCCTCGCGTGGCTCGTGCTCTTCACACGCCACGTCGCTGCGGCCGTCGAGGACGGCAGGGCGGCCGCCACGGCGGTGGTCCCGGAGGGGCCGTGAGCCGCCCTGGCCAGGAACCGGGGCCTTCTCGGCCGTGGCGGACGCTGCGAGACTAGGCCCCATGCTGCTCGACGAGCTCGTCTCCGCGGCCGAGGCAGTCGCGTCCACGCGGTCGCGGCTCGCGAAGATCGAGACGCTCGCGCAGCTGCTGCGCCGGCTCGCCGGGGAGTCGCCGGAGGAGGTCGCGACCGCCGTGGGACTGCTCGTTGCGAAGCCGCGGCAGGGCCGCGTCGGAGTCGGCTGGCGCGGGCTCGCCCACGCCAGGGGCGGCATGGCGCCCGCCGAGCTGCCGTCGCTGACGGTCGGCGAGTTCGACGCCTTCCTCGACCGGCTCGCCCTGACGTCCGGCACGGGGTCCGGCGCGGCACGCGCGGAGCTGCTGGGCGGTTTCATGCGGCGCGCCACGGAGCGGGAGCAGCGGTTCATCGTCGGGGTGCTGCTGGGGGAGATCCGCACGGGCGCCCTCGAGGGCGTCCTGGCCGATGCGATCGCGGCCGCCGGCGGCCGGCCCCTCGCACTCGTGCGGCGCGCCGCGATGCTCGCGGGCGACCTCGGCGAGACGGCACGGATCGCCGTCACGGGGAACGAGGACGAGCTGTCGGCCGTCGGGCTCGTGGTCGGCAGGCCGGTGCTGCCGATGCTGGCCGGCTCGGCGAAGACCCCCGCCGAGGCGCTGGCATCGACGGGGGAGGCATCGGTGGAGTTCAAGCTCGACGGCGCGCGGATCCAAGTGCACCGTGCCGGCGGTGACGTGCGCGTCTTCACCCGCAGCCTGGCGGACATCACCCACCGCGTGCCCGAGGTCGTCGCGGTGGTGCGGACCCTGCCCGTGCGGGACGTGATCCTCGACGGCGAGACGCTCACCCTGGATGAGGGCGGGGCGCCGCGGCCGTTCCAGGAGACGATGTCCCGGTTCGGTGCGGAAGGGGCGCGCGAGGCGGTGCTGCGGCCCTGGTTCTTCGACCTCCTGCACGTGGACGGGCGGGACCTGCTCGACGAGCCGCTCGCGGTGCGCCGCGCCGAGCTCGCGAGGCTCGCGCCGGACCACATGGTCCCGGGCGAGGTGACCGCGGACCCTGCGGCCGCGGAGCGGGTCTCGCGCGAGGCGCTCGCGAGCGGCCACGAGGGCATTGTCGTCAAGGCGATCGGCTCGGCATACGCCGCCGGCCGCCGCGGCTCCAGCTGGATCAAGGTCAAGCCCGTGCACACGTACGACCTCGTGGTCCTCGCCGCCGAGTGGGGCTACGGCCGCCGCCGCGGCTGGCTGTCGAACCTGCACCTCGGCGCATATGACCCGACGGGGGAGTTCGGCGAGCCGGGCGGCTTCGTGATGGTCGGGAAGACGTTCAAGGGCCTCACCGACGAGATCCTGCGCTGGCAGACCGAGCACTTCCCGTCCATCGAGGCCCGCCGCGACGAGCACGCCGTCTACCTCGAGCCGGTCACGGTCGTCGAGATCGCGCTCGACGGCGTGCAGCGGTCCTCGCGCTACCCGGGAGGCATTGCGCTGCGCTTCGCGCGGGTCAAGCGCTACCGTGAGGACAAGCGGCCCGATGATGCCGACACCATCCAGACGCTGCGGGCACTGCTGCGCGAATGAGTCCCGCGGCGTGCCGGGGGTGCCCGGGCCAGGCGGATTTGGCGAGGCGCGGGGCGTCCCGTACAGTGGGAGGACCAAAGACCGCCGGTCGTTGGATGCTGCGTGCCGAAAGCCGGGACGCGCGCCCAACTGAAAGTCCCCATCCGGGGCGGCCTGCGCAGGTGATACTGAGCGAAAGCCTATAGGCCGCACCGCGGCCCGCATGCCACGCCCCGTGCATCTGCGCGGGGCGTTCCGTCTTTCCGGGGGCCGGACCAGCCGGCACTGTTTCCCCGGAAGGAGGGTTATGGCAACGCCTACCAAGGTGGCAGCCGTCGAGGAGATCACCAAGGATTTCCAGGAGTCGACCGCTGCGGTCCTGACCGAATACCGCGGGCTCTCCGTCGCCCAGCTCAAGCAGCTGCGTCGTTCGCTCGGCACCGAGAACAAGTTCTCGGTCGTCAAGAACACCCTGACCGCCATCGCCGCGAAGGAGGCTGGCGTCGACGCGTTCGAGGGCCAGCTCGCCGGGCCGACCGCGATCGCGTTCATCAAGGGTGACGCCGTTGCGGCCGCCAAGAGCCTGACCGACTTCGCCAAGGACAACAAGCAGCTGATCATCAAGACCGGCTACTTCGAGGGCAAGTCGCTCAATGCGAGCGAGGTTGCCGCCCTGGCAGCCCTGGAGTCCCGCGAGCTGCAGCTCGCCAAGGTTGCCGGCGTCCTCAAGGCGCCGATGGCCGCGGCTGCACGCATCATCGACGCCCTGCGCCTCAAGCTCGAGGAGGAGGGCGGCGCTCCGGCTGCCGCCGAGGCTCCCGCTGCTGAGTCCGCCGAGGCTGCCGAGGCCGGAGAGGCCGCGGCGCCCGCCGAGGCTTCCGCCGCCGAGGCGCCCGCCGAAGAGAACTGATTCTCTTCCCCCAACCCACATTCTCGGTGCGCCGCCTGACTACCCGGCGGGGCACCACCTAGCGAAAGGACGCCAACCATGGCGAAGCTCACCCAGGACGAGCTGATCGAGGCCTTCAAGGAGCTCACCATCATCGAGCTCTCCGAGTTCGTGAAGAAGTTCGAGGAGGTCTTCGAGGTCACCGCTGCCGCCGTGGCCGTCGCCGGCCCGGCCGGCGGTGCTGAGGCCGCTGCTGAGGAGGAGAAGACCTCCTTCGACGTCATCCTCGAGGCCGCTGGCGACAAGAAGATCGCGGTCATCAAGGAGGTCCGTGGCCTCACGTCGCTCGGCCTCAAGGAGGCCAAGGACCTCGTCGACGGTGCTCCGAAGGCCGTCCTCGAGGGCGCCACCAAGGAGGCCGCCGACAAGGCCAAGGAGGTCCTCGAGGCCGCCGGCGCCACGGTCACCCTCAAGTAGTTCCCGCCCGCACCGCAGGGCCCAGGGCCTGCACCGCGTGCACGAAGGGCCCCGCAGTCCGATCCGTTCGGACGGCGGGGCCCTTCCGCGTCCCCGCCTCCCGCCGAGGTGGGGGGTGTGGGGCGCCGAGGTGGGGGGTGTGGGGCGCCGAGGTGGGGGTGTGGGCCGCCGAGGTGAGCGTGTCCGCGTTCGGGACCACTCGCCGTCGTACGGCCGAAGCGCCGCCATCGAGCTTCGACATGTGCTGCCCATAGCCGCTTCTGCTGGGAGAATTCACTCAGCAGGAGCGGCTAAGGGCAGCAGATGCCGGTCAGTAAGAGAGAGCGAGGGCCGTGGCCCGACCTCGAGGTTCCAGAGCCGGCCTCGTCGGCCCCGACCCAGCGCGGAGTCATAGGCCCCATCTCGGGATTCCACCCCCCCATCTCGGCGGACGAGGGATCCGGGGTCAGGCCGGGTCGCTGATGTCCGCCACGGTCGCGCCGAGGGCCCGCACGAGCTGACTCGAATCCACGAAGGCGCTGCGCCCGTGCGCCCCGGCACCCATCGATACGCGCCCGCTGATCGCGGAGTCCGCGACCACCGGCCACGGCGTCGTGGACCCGAGCGGCGTGATGGTCCCGCGCTCGTAGCCGGTCGCCTCGAACGCGACATCGGCGGGCGGCAGCGAGAGCCGGTTCACTCCGAGAAGGGCCCGCAGCTTGGGCCACGAGATCTGCCGGTCGCCCGGGATCAGGGCGAACAGGAACGTCCCGTCCGGCCGCTTCACCACGAGGGACTTCACGATCTCCCGCGGCTCGATCCCCAGGATCGCTGCAGCCTCCTCGAGGCTCCTCGCCGCGGCCCGCTCGGCCACGTGCACCTCGAGCCCGTGCTCCCGCGCGGCCGCGAGGAAGCGCGAGTGGCCGTCCGCACCCGGGGGAGCGCCGCCGTCGTGCGTCGTCACTGCCGCTCAGTCCCGGTACAGCAGGAGCGCCTCGCCCTGCCCGCCGCCGCCGCAGAGCGCGACGGCGGCACGGCCCGAGCCGCGGCGGGCGAGCTCGTGCGCGGCGTGCCCCGCGAGCCGGGCGCCGGAGGCGCCGATCGGGTGGCCCAGGGCGATCGCGCCGCCGTGGATGTTGCACTGCCCGAGCGGGTAGCCGAGCTCCTTGAGCGACTGCACCGCGACCGAGCCGAACGCCTCGTTGATCTCGATGAAGTCCAGGTCCGCGGTGGTCCAGCCGGCGCGCGAGAGGGCGTCGGCGATGGCGTTGGCGGGCTGGGAGTGGAGCGAGTTGTCCGGCCCGGCCACCTGCCCCGGGCGACCGACGACGGCGAGCCAGGACAGGCCGTGCTCCTCGGCGTAGGCGCGGCTCGTCAGCACGAGGGCCGCAGCGCCGTCGGAGATCGGGGAGGAGTTGCCCGCCGTGATCGTGCCGTCGGAGGCGAAGGCGGGCCGGAGCGGGGCCAGCGTCTCGACTGTCGTCGCCGGGCGGACTCCCTCGTCGTCGGCGAGCGTGACCGGGTCGCCCTTGCGGGGCTTGACCGTGACGGGCGCGATCTCCTCCTGGAAGACGCCCTCGGCCTGGGCCTTCGCGGCGCGCTGGTGCGAGGCCGCCGCGACCTCGTCCTGCGCGAGCCGGTCGATCCCGAGCGTGAGGTTCTTCGACTCCGTCGAGAGGCCCATCGACTGCCCGTCGAAGGCGTCCGTGAGGCCGTCGTGCGCGGCGACGTCGAGGATCGCGACCGTGCCGTAGGTCCAGCCCTGGCGGGACCCGGGGAGCACGTGCGGCGCGCGGGTCATGGACTCCTGGCCGCCGGCGACGACGACGGTCGCGTCGCCCGCGCGGATCATGCGGGCCGCGTCGATCACCGCGGTGAGGCCGGAGAGGCACACCTTGTTGATGGTCACGCAGGGGACGTTCCAGCCGACGCCGGCGGCGACGGCGCTCTGCCGCGCCGGGTTCTGCCCGGCGCCGGCTTGGAGCACCTGCCCCATGACGACGGCGTCGACCGCGCCCGCCCCCGCGCCGCTGCGCTCGATCGCGGCCCGGATCGCGTGCGCGCCGAGCTCGACGGCGGTGAACGGGGCAAGCTGGCCGTTGAGCCGGCCCTGCGGCGTGCGGGCCGCGGACAGGATGACAACGTCGTTGTTGTCGGCGCTCATGGTTCCCTCTTCCTTCCGGTTCCTTCTGCGTTCTTCTGAACTCTTCCGAACTCCGCTGGCTTCGTGGGGTTCCGTCTGGTTCCTGTGTTCAGGCTACCGCCGGGTGACCGCGGCCGCATGCAGGACGACGGCGGGCCCGCGGCGGTGCGCGCGGCGCACCGCCGCTGGGCTGCGGCGGTGCCCACCCGCCGTCGTCCCTGCCGGATCTGCAGCGGTGTACAGTTGTCTCGCGCGACACGGCGAGGCGAGGCAGAGAGGCCTCTCGCAGCCAGCCCGGATCTGGAACCGGGAACGAGGCACTTGACCGGAACCCGGACGTGCGCTAGACACGCGCGCACGTTTGGGGTATCTTAGATCTTTGCGTTCTCCCTTTTAACCTCCAGCCTTCATATAGCGGTGGGCTCGTGGGCGGCGGTCCTTCAACAGAAGAAGTTGGCGGGTAGCCGCGCGTCGGGGGAGGGTGCGGACAATCCTGAAGGTCTGTGGAAGGATCCCTCTTGGTCGCCTCGAGCACCTCTGACTACCAAACCGCTAGCACCGACGGTGCGAACCGCCGTCTCTCTTTCGCCAAGATTCACGAACCGCTGGATGTTCCGAATCTCCTTGCCCTCCAGACCGAGAGCTTCGACTGGCTCGTCGGCAATGAGCGCTGGCAGGCCCGGGTCGCCGCAGCCCAGGCCGAGGGCGACGACAGCGTCGCCACGACGAGCGGCCTCTCCGACATCTTCGAGGAGATCTCCCCGATCGAGGACTTCCAGGGCACCATGTCCCTGAGCTTCTCCGAGCCGGAGTTCGCCGACCCGAAGTACACGGTCGGCGAGTGCAAGGACCGCGACGCCACCTACTCGGCCCCGCTGTACGTCAAGGCCGAGTTCATGAACAACAACACGGGCGAGATCAAGCAGCAGACCGTGTTCATGGGCGACTTCCCGCTCATGACCGAGAAGGGCACGTTCGTCGTCAACGGCACCGAGCGCGTCGTCGTCTCGCAGCTCGTCCGCTCTCCCGGCGCCTACTTCGAGCGCACGGCCGACAAGACGAGCGACAAGGACATCTTCACCGCGAAGATCATCCCGTCCCGCGGCGCGTGGTTCGAGCTCGAGATCGACAAGCGCGACCAGGTCGGCGTCCGCCTCGACCGCAAGCGCAAGCAGTCCGTGACCGTCCTGCTCAAGGCGCTCGGCTGGACCGAGGGCCAGATCCTCGAGGAGTTCGGCGAGTACGACTCGATGCGCGCGACGCTCGAGAAGGACACGACCGAGACCCGCGAGGACGCCCTCCTCGACATCTACCGCAAGCTCCGCCCGGGCGAGCCGCCCACGGTCGAGGCCGCGCAGTCCCTCCTGGACAACCTCTACTTCAACGCGAAGCGCTACGACCTCGCCAAGGTGGGCCGCTACAAGCTCAACCGGAAGCTCGGCGTCGACCGCGGCCTCGGTGACAAGGACGCCTCCGTCCTGCACATCGAGGACATCGTCGCGATGATCAAGTTCCTCGTCGCGCTGCACGCGGGCGAGAAGTCGGTCCAGGGCGTCCGCGAGGGCGCCGAGGTCGAGGTCCGCGTCGAGGTCGACGACATCGACCACTTCGGCAACCGCCGCATCCGCGCCGTCGGCGAGCTCATCGAGAACCAGGTCCGCACGGGCCTGTCCCGCATGGAGCGCGTCGTGCGCGAGCGCATGACGACGCAGGACGTCGAGGCGATCACGCCGCAGACCCTCATCAACATCCGCCCGGTCGTGGCCGCGATCAAGGAGTTCTTCGGAACCTCCCAGCTGTCGCAGTTCATGGACCAGAACAACCCGCTCTCGGGCCTGACCCACAAGCGCCGCCTCTCGGCGCTCGGCCCCGGCGGCCTCTCCCGCGACCGCGCGGGCATGGAGGTCCGTGACGTCCACCCGTCGCACTACGGCCGCATGTGCCCCATCGAGACCCCTGAAGGCCCGAACATCGGTCTGATCGGCTCGCTCGCGTCCTATGGCCGGATCAACCCGTTCGGGTTCATCGAGACCCCGTACCGCAAGGTCACGAGCGGCATCGTCTCCGACGAGGTCGCGTACCTCACGGCCGACGACGAGGCAGAGGTCCAGATCGCCCAGGCGAACTCGCCGCTGAACGAGGACGGCAGCTTCTCCGAGGACATGGTCCTCGTCCGCCAGCGCGGCGGCGGCGGCGAGCCCGTCCTGATCCCGGCCGACGAGGTCGAGTACATGGACGTCTCCCCGCGCCAGATGGTCTCGGTCGCGACGGCCCTCATCCCGTTCCTCGAGCACGACGACGCCAACCGAGCCCTCATGGGCGCCAACATGCAGCGCCAGGCCGTGCCGCTCGTCCGCTCCGAGGCGCCCTTCGTCGGCACCGGCATGGAGCGCGCGGCCGCCGTGGACGCGGGCGACGTTGTCGTGGCCAAGAAGGCCGGCGTCGTCACCGAGGTCTCGGCGGACCTCGTCGTCGTGCTCAACGACGACGGCACCGAGACGAACTACCGGATCGGCAAGTTCGCGCGCTCGAACCAGGGCAACTGCTACAACCACCGCGTGCTCGTCAACGAGGGCGACCGCCTCGAGCTCGGCGGCATCATCGCCGACGGCCCGGCGACGGACCAGGGCGAGCTCGCGCTCGGCAAGAACCTCCTCGTGGCGTTCATGTCGTGGGAGGGCCACAACTTCGAGGACGCGATCATCCTCTCGCAGCGCCTCGTGGCCGAGGACGTCCTGTCCTCGATCCACATCGAGGAGCACGAGATCGACGCCCGCGACACGAAGCTGGGCGCCGAGGAGATCACGCGTGACATCCCGAACGTCTCGGAAGAGGTGCTCTCCCAGCTCGACGAGCGCGGCATCATCCACATCGGTGCCGAGGTCGAGGCGGGCGACATCCTCGTCGGCAAGGTCACCCCGAAGGGCGAGACCGAGCTGACCCCGGAGGAGCGCCTCCTGCGCGCGATCTTCGGCGAGAAGTCCCGCGAGGTCCGCGACACGTCCCTCAAGGTCCCGCACGGCGAGTCCGGCACGGTGATCGGCGTGCGCGTGTTCGACCGCGACAACGACGACGAGCTGCCCCCGGGCGTGAACCAGCTCGTCCGCGTCTACGTGGCCGCCAAGCGCAAGATCACGGACGGCGACAAGCTCGCCGGCCGTCACGGCAACAAGGGCGTCATCTCCAAGATCCTGCCGGTCGAGGACATGCCGTTCCTCGCCGACGGTACGCCCGTCGACGTCGTGCTCAACCCGCTCGGCGTGCCGGGCCGCATGAACGTCGGCCAGGTCCTCGAGACGCACCTCGGCTGGGTCGCCAAGACCGGCTGGAAGGTCGAGGGCGAGCCGGAGTGGTTCAACAGCCTGCCGAACATGCCGCGCGAGACCGGCCCGAACCAGACCCTCGCGACGCCCGTGTTCGACGGCGCCCGCGAGGAGGAGATCGCCGGCCTGCTCGACTCGACGAACGTCACCCGCGACGGCGACCGCCTCATCAACTCCTCGGGCAAGGCCCAGCTGTTCGACGGCCGCTCCGGCGAGCCGTTCCCGGACCCGATCTCCGTGGGCTACATGTACATCCTGAAGCTCCACCACCTCGTCGACGACAAGATCCACGCGCGCTCGACCGGCCCGTACTCGATGATCACCCAGCAGCCGCTCGGTGGTAAGGCGCAGTTCGGCGGCCAGCGCTTCGGCGAGATGGAGGTGTGGGCCCTCGAGGCCTACGGCGCCGCGTACACGCTCCAGGAGCTCCTGACGATCAAGTCGGATGACATCCACGGCCGCGTGAAGGTCTACGAGGCGATCGTCAAGGGCGAGAACATCCCCGAGCCGGGCGTGCCCGAGTCCTTCAAGGTCCTCATCAAGGAAATGCAGTCCCTGTGCCTGAACGTGGAGGTCCTCTCCGCCGACGGCCAGACCATCGAGATGCGCGATGCCGACGATGCGGTCTTCACCGCTGCGGAGGAGCTGGGCATCGACCTCTCCCGCGACGAGCCCAGCTCCGTCGAAGAGGTCTGACCCTCCTCCCGCACCGGCACGAACGACTTAGAGACACGAGAGATAAGGGACCACATTGTCCAGCGAATCCTCCTTCGGCCTCATGCAGATCGGCCTCGCGACCGCGGACGACATCCGCACCTGGTCGCACGGCGAGGTCAAGAAGCCGGAAACCATCAACTACCGCACCCTCAAGCCTGAGAAGGACGGTCTCTTCTGCGAGAAGATCTTCGGCCCGTCCCGTGACTGGGAGTGCTACTGCGGCAAGTACAAGCGCGTGCGCTTCAAGGGCATCATCTGCGAGCGCTGCGGCGTCGAGGTGACCCGCGCCAAGGTCCGCCGCGAGCGCATGGGCCACATCGAGCTCGCCGCGCCCGTGACGCACATCTGGTACTTCAAGGGCGTCCCGTCGCGCCTCGGGTACCTGCTCGACCTGGCCCCGAAGGACCTCGAGAAGGTCATCTACTTCGCGGCCTACATGATCACGAAGGTCGACGAGGAGCGCCGCCACGAGCAGCTGCCGAACCTCCAGGCCGAGCACGACCTCGAGCGCAAGCGCCTCGTGGACACGCGCGACGCCGACATCGCCGCCGTCGCGCGCGACCTCGAGGACGACCTGGCCAAGCTCGAGGCCGAGGGCGCCAAGGCCGCGGACAAGAAGAAGGCCCGCGACGTCGCCGACAAGACGATGGCGACCATCCGCAAGCGCGCGGATGCCGACATCGAGCGCATGGAGGCCGTCTGGGACCGCTTCAAGAACCTCAAGGTCGCCGACCTCGAGGGCGATGAGGCGCTCTACCGCGAGCTGCGCGACAAGTACGGCATGTACTTCGAGGGTTCGATGGGTGCCGAGGCGATCCAGAAGCGCCTCGAGGCCTTCGACCTCGACGCCGAGGCCGACAACCTGCGCGACATCATCCAGAACGGCAAGGGCCAGCGGAAGACCCGCGCGCTCAAGCGCCTCAAGGTGGTCAACGCGTTCCTCACGACCGAGAACAAGCCGCAGGGCATGGTCCTCGACGCCGTCCCGGTCATCCCGCCGGAGCTGCGCCCGATGGTCCAGCTGGACGGTGGCCGCTTCGCGACCTCCGACCTCAACGACCTGTACCGCCGCGTGATCAACCGCAACAACCGCCTCAAGCGCCTGCTTGACCTCGGGGCGCCGGAGATCATCGTCAACAACGAGAAGCGCATGCTCCAGGAGGCTGTGGACTCGCTGTTCGACAACGGCCGCCGCGGCCGCCCCGTGACGGGGCCGGGCAACCGCCCGCTCAAGTCGCTCTCCGACATGCTCAAGGGCAAGCAGGGCCGGTTCCGCCAGAACCTGCTCGGCAAGCGCGTCGACTACTCGGGCCGTTCGGTCATCGTCGTCGGCCCGCAGCTCAAGCTGCACCAGTGCGGCCTGCCCAAGCAGATGGCTCTCGAGCTGTTCAAGCCCTTCGTCATGAAGCGGCTCGTGGACCTCAACCACGCCCAGAACATCAAGAGCGCCAAGCGCATGGTCGAGCGCTACCGCCCGCAGGTCTGGGACGTGCTCGAGGAGATCATCACCGAGCACCCGGTGCTGCTCAACCGCGCGCCCACCCTGCACCGCCTCGGCATCCAGGCCTTCGAGCCGCAGCTCGTCGAGGGCAAGGCCATCCAGCTGCACCCGCTCGTCTGCGCCGCCTTCAACGCGGACTTCGACGGCGACCAGATGGCCGTGCACCTTCCGCTGAGCCCGGAGGCCCAGGCCGAGGCCCGCATCCTCATGCTGTCCTCGAACAACATCCTCAAGCCGTCGGACGGCCGTCCCGTGACCCTGCCCTCGCAGGACATGATCATCGGTCTGTACCACCTCACCACCAAGCGTGAGGGGGCCGAGGGCGAGGGCCGCGTGTTCTCGTCGGTGGCAGAGGCGATCATGGCGCACGACGCCCGCACCCTGCACCTCAACGCGCAGGTGAAGATCCGCCTCGAGGGCTTCGTCCCGTCCGCGGAGCGTCCCGCGCCCGAGGGCTGGGAGCCGGGCACCCCGGCACTCATCGAGACGTCGCTCGGCCAGGTCATCTTCAACGAGACCCTGCCCGAGGACTACCCGTGGGTCGAGTCCGTCGCGGACAAGGGCCAGCTCTCCCGGATCGTCAACGACCTCGCGGAGCGCTACCCGAAGGTCGTCACGGCGGCCACGCTGGACAACCTCAAGGACGCGGGGTTCTACTGGGCCACGCGCTCGGGCGTCACGGTGGCCATCTCGGACATCGCCGTTCCCGAGGCGAAGCCCGGCATCCTGGCCGGCTACGAGGACCGCGCGGCGAAGATCCAGAGCCAGTACGACAAGGGTCTGATCGACGACGAGGAGCGCCGCTCCGAGCTCATCGAGATCTGGGACAAGGCGACCACCGAGATCGCGTCGGTCATGCGCGAGTCCATGCCGAAGATGAACACCATCAACCGCATGGTCTCCTCCGGTGCCCGTGGTAACTGGATGCAGGTGCGCCAGATCGCCGGTATCCGCGGCCTCGTGGCCAACCCGAAGGGTGAGATCATCCCGCGCCCGATCAAGTCCTCCTACCGCGAGGGCCTCTCGGTCCTGGAGTACTTCATCGCGACGCACGGTGCCCGCAAGGGTCTGGCCGACACGGCCCTCCGTACGGCCAACTCGGGCTACCTCACGCGTCGTCTCGTGGACGTCTCGCAGGACGTCATCGTCCGCGAGGAGGACTGCGAGACCGAGCGCGGCCTCAACGTCACGATCGCGGTGCCGGACCACAACGGCGAGCTCGTCAAGGACGAGAACGTCGAGAACACGGCGTACACGCGCACCCTCGCGGTGGACGTGACGGACTCCGAGGGCAACGTCCTCGCGGAGGCCGGCGCCGATCTCGGCGACGTGCTGATCGACAAGCTCGTCGGCGCCGGGATCCAGGAGATCCGGGTGCGCTCCGTGCTCACGTGCGAGTCCGCCGTCGGCACCTGCGCGAAGTGCTACGGCCGCTCGCTCGCCTCGGGCAAGCTCGTGGACATCGGCGAGGCCGTCGGCATCATCGCGGCCCAGTCGATCGGTGAGCCCGGCACGCAGCTGACCATGCGTACGTTCCACACCGGTGGTGCCGTCTCCGCCGGAGGCGGCGAGGACATCACCCAGGGTCTGCCCCGTATCCAGGAGCTCTTCGAGGCCCGCACCCCCAAGGGTGTGGCCCCGATCGCCGAGGCCGCCGGCCGCGTCACGATCGAGGACACCGAGAAGCAGCTGCGGATCGTGCTGACCCCGGACGATGGCACCGAGGAGATCGCGTACCCGGTCTCGCGCCGCTCGCGCCTGCTTGTCGACGACGGCGACCGCGTCGGCGTCGGCCAGCGGCTCGTCAACGGCCCCGTCGACCCGAAGCAGGTCCTGCGCATCCAGGGCCCGCGCGAGGCGCAGAAGTTCCTCGTCGACGAGGTCCAGGGCGTGTACCGCAGCCAGGGCATCGGCATCCACGACAAGCACGTGGAGGTCATCGTCCGCCAGATGCTGCGGCGCGTCACGGTCATCGAGTCCGGCGACACGGAGCTGCTCCCGGGCGAGCTCGCCGAGTCCCGCCGCTACCGCGACGAGAACCGCCGCGTCGTGTCCGAGGGCAAGAAGCCGGCCTCCGGCCGTCCCGAGCTCATGGGCATCACGAAGGCGTCGCTCGCCACGGAGTCCTGGCTCTCGGCCGCGTCCTTCCAGGAGACCACCCGCGTCCTCACGCAGGCGGCCATGGAAGGCAAGAGCGACCCGCTGCTGGGCCTCAAGGAGAACGTCATCATCGGTAAGCTCATCCCTGCCGGCACCGGCCTGCCCCGTTACACGGACGTCGCAGTCGAGCCGACGGAGGAGGCCAAGGCGACGCTCTTCACCGGTCCGAGCGCGTTCAGCGACTTCGCCTACGACCCGCTCAGCGGGGACGGCGTCCAGGAGTTCCACGCAATCCCGCTGGACGACTACGACCTGGGCGGCGACTTCCGCTGATGTCGCGGCGCCCGCCGTCGTGCGCCCCTGAACAGGCGCACGACGGCGGGCACCTCACCACGGGCGGCCGGCATTCCCTCCGGGGGTGTCGGCCCTCCGCGTGTCTGGCCCCTACGCCGAGATGGGGGCCTATGACGTCGAGATGGGGGCCTGTGACGTCGAGATGGGGGCCTGTGACGCCGAATGAGGGCCCGCCCCTTTGTGGCCGCGGCGCGGGAGCGGTCGTCGTCCGAGACACGCCATCCCAAGCCCCCGGCCCCCATTTCGGCGCCCCACCACCCCATCTCGGCGCCCCATCCCCCCATCTCGGCGTCACAGCACCCCATTTCGGCGGGTCACACCACCCCATCTCGGCGCGAGGAAGTGGCGGTCGGGGAGCGTCTGGGGGCCGATTCGGCGGGCCTGATAGCGCGTGATAAGCTTTCCTCGATTGTTTCTGTGTGGCAGTGGATGAAGGCCGTTGGAACCTGGCGGAGACGCCGAGCGAGTCGACGGGGCCTGTTTCCGGGTTGCGGGGTTGGTGCGCAACGAATGCCACACTTTTGCACGCCTACGGTCGGTTCCCGCAGCGAGTGCGAAGCAACCGACAGAGCCCGCCGAACCCGTTGAGGGAGGCGTGGGCGAACAGTTCAACGAGTACGGAGAACACGAAAGTGCCTACTATTCAGCAGCTGGTCCGCAAGGGCCGCACGCCGAAGGTCTCCAAGACCAAGGCTCCTGCCCTCAAGGGCAACCCCATGCGTCGCGGCGTGTGCACCCGCGTGTACACCACGACCCCCAAGAAGCCGAACTCCGCCCTCCGCAAGGTCGCGCGTGTCCGCCTCACGGGCGGCGTCGAGGTCACGGCCTACATCCCGGGCGTGGGCCACAACCTGCAGGAGCACTCGATCGTGCTCGTGCGCGGCGGTCGTGTGAAGGACCTCCCCGGTGTTCGCTACAAGATCGTCCGCGGCGCCCTCGACACCCAGGGTGTCAAGAACCGCCAGCAGGCCCGCAGCCGCTACGGCGCGAAGAAGGAGAAGAAGTAATGCCTCGCAAGGGTCCTGCCCCGAAGCGTCCGCTCGTCGTCGACCCGGTCTACGGCTCGCCGCTCGTGACGCAGCTCATCAACAAGGTTCTCGTGGACGGCAAGAAGTCCACGGCCGAGCGCATCGTCTACGGCGCCCTCGAGGGTGCCCGCCAGAAGACGGGCGGCGACCCGGTCGCCGCGCTCAAGAAGGCCATGGACAACGTCCGCCCGACCCTCGAGGTCCGCTCCCGCCGTGTCGGTGGCGCCACCTACCAGGTCCCGGTCGAGGTCAAGCCGGGCCGCGCCACCGCGCTGGCCCTGCGCTGGCTCGTGGGCTACTCGAAGGCCCGCCGCGAGAAGACGATGACCGAGCGTCTCCAGAACGAGATCCTCGACGCTTCGAACGGCCTCGGTGCCGCGGTGAAGCGCCGCGAGGACACCCACAAGATGGCCGAGTCGAACAAGGCCTTCGCCCACTACCGCTGGTAAAACCAGGGTTCGCCGCCGGCTCCTCACAGGGAGCCGGCGGCGAATGTGCAGCCAACTAGGGACAAACAGGAGACACCGTGGCACTCGACGTGCTTACCGACCTCAGCAAGGTCCGCAACATCGGCATCATGGCGCACATCGATGCCGGCAAGACCACCACGACCGAGCGCATCCTCTTCTACACGGGCGTGAACCACAAGATCGGCGAGACGCACGACGGCGCCTCGACGACCGACTGGATGGAGCAGGAGAAGGAGCGCGGCATCACCATCACGTCCGCGGCCGTGACCTGCTTCTGGAACAAGAACCAGATCAACATCATCGACACCCCCGGCCACGTGGACTTCACGGTCGAGGTCGAGCGCTCCCTGCGCGTGCTCGACGGCGCCGTTGCCGTCTTCGACGGCAAGGAGGGCGTCGAGCCGCAGTCCGAGACGGTCTGGCGCCAGGCGGACAAGTACAACGTCCCGCGCATCTGCTTCGTCAACAAGATGGACAAGCTCGGCGCCGACTTCTACTTCACGGTCGACACGATCGTGAAGCGCCTCGGTGCCAAGCCGCTCGTCATGCAGCTGCCGATCGGTGCCGAGAACGACTTCGTCGGCGTCATCGACCTGCTCTCCATGAAGGCCTTCGTGTGGCCGGGCGACGCCAAGGGCGACGTGACCATGGGTGCTGCCTACGAGACCCAGGAGATCCCCGCCGACCTTCGCGAGAAGGCCGAGGAGTACCGCCACCAGCTCGTCGAGGCCGCCGCAGAGGCGTCCGAGGAGCTCATGGAGAAGTACCTCGAGGGCGAAGAGCTGACCATCGACGAGCTCAAGGCGGGCATCCGCAAGCTCACGGTCAACTCGGAGATCTACCCGGTCTTCTGCGGCTCTGCGTTCAAGAACCGCGGTGTCCAGCCGATGCTCGACGCGGTCATCGACTTCCTCCCGTCCCCGCTCGACGTCCCGGCCATGATCGGCCACGACCCGAAGGACGAGGCGGTCGAGATGACCCGCAAGCCGAGCGCCGACGAGCCGTTCTCGGCCCTCGCGTTCAAGATTGCGGCGCACCCGTTCTTCGGCCAGCTCAACTTCATCCGCGTGTACTCGGGCAAGGCCACCTCCGGCCTGCAGGTCCTGAACTCCACGAAGGGCAAGAAGGAGCGCCTCGGCAAGCTCTTCCAGATGCACGCCAACAAGGAGAACCCGGTCGACGAGGTCTCGGCGGGCCACATCTACGCCGTGATCGGTCTCAAGGACACCACGACGGGTGACACGCTCTGCGACACGAACAGCCCGATCGTGCTCGAGTCGATGACCTTCCCGGAGCCCGTGATCTTCGTTGCCATCGAGCCGAAGACCAAGGGCGACCAGGAGAAGCTCTCCACCGCCATCCAGAAGCTCTCCGCCGAGGACCCGACGTTCACCGTCTCCCTCAACGAGGAGACCGGCCAGACCGAGATCGGCGGCATGGGCGAGCTCCACCTCGACATCCTCGTGGACCGCATGCGCCGCGAGTTCAAGGTCGAGGCCAACGTCGGCAAGCCGCAGGTCGCCTACCGCGAGACCATCAAGAAGAAGGTCGAGAAGGTCGACTACACGCACAAGAAGCAGACTGGCGGTTCCGGCCAGTTCGCGAAGGTGCAGGTGAGCTTCGAGCCGCTCGACACCGCCGAGGGCACGTTCTACGAGTTCGAGAACGCCGTCACCGGTGGCCGCGTCCCGCGCGAGTACATCCCGAGCGTGGACGCCGGCATCCAGGACGCCATGCAGTTCGGCATCCTGGCCGGCTACCCGATGGTGGGCGTCAAGGCGACCCTCATCGACGGTGCCTACCACGACGTCGACTCCTCGGAGATGGCGTTCAAGATTGCCGGTTCGCAGGTCTTCAAGGAGGGCGCACGCCGCGCCAACCCGGTGATCCTCGAGCCGCTCATGGCCGTCGAGGTCCGCACGCCCGAGGAGTACATGGGCGATGTGATCGGCGACCTCAACAGCCGCCGTGGCCAGATCCAGGCCATGGAGGACGCTGTCGGCGTCAAGGTCGTGCGTGCCCTCGTGCCGCTGTCCGAGATGTTCGGCTACATTGGCGACCTTCGCTCCAAGACCCAGGGCCGTGCTGTCTACTCGATGCAGTTCGACAGCTACTCCGAGGTTCCGAAGGCCGTGGCCGACGAGATCATCCAGAAGTCGCGCGGCGAGTAGTTCTGGACCGCGGCCCGCCGCCGTCGTCCGTGCCGTTGCGCAGCTCTGAAGCGCAATGCACGGCACGACGGCGGTGGGTCGCCCTGAAGCGCAGGAGCCATCTCCCGCGTGATTTCACGAAAAAACACAGCCCCAGTAGACTTGCTGGAGTTTCGGCCGCGACAAGCGCGGCCGGAAGCAGTCTTCTGAATACGTTCTAGGAGGAACACGTGGCGAAGGCAAAGTTCGAGCGGACTAAGCCGCACGTCAACATCGGCACCATCGGTCACGTTGACCACGGTAAGACGACGCTGACTGCTGCCATCTCGAAGGTGCTTGCCGACAAGTACCCGGACCTGAACGAGAAGCGCGACTTCTCGTCGATCGACGCCGCTCCCGAGGAGCGCCAGCGCGGTATCACCATCAACATCGCCCACATCGAGTACCAGACGGAGAAGCGCCACTACGCTCACGTCGACGCTCCGGGCCACGCTGACTACATCAAGAACATGATCACGGGTGCCGCGCAGATGGACGGCGCCATCCTCGTGGTCGCCGCCACGGACGGCCCGATGGCCCAGACCCGTGAGCACGTTCTGCTCGCCCGCCAGGTTGGTGTCCCCTACCTGCTCGTCGCGCTGAACAAGGCCGACATGGTCGAGGACGAGGAGCTCCTCGACCTCGTCGAGATGGAGGTGCGCGAGCTCCTCTCCTCGCAGGGCTTCGACGGCGACAACGCCCCGGTCATCCGCGTCTCGGGCCTCAAGGCCCTCGAGGGCGACCCCAAGTGGGTTGCCTCTGTCGAGGAGCTCATGGAGGCCGTCGACGAGAACGTTCCGGACCCGATCCGTGACCGCGACAAGCCGTTCCTCATGCCGATCGAGGACGTCTTCACCATCACCGGCCGCGGTACGGTCGTCACGGGCCGCGCCGAGCGCGGTACCCTCGCCCTGAACTCCGAGGTCGAGATCGTCGGCATCCGCCCGATCCAGAAGACCACGGTCACGGGTATCGAGATGTTCCACAAGCAGCTCGACGAGGCGTGGGCCGGCGAGAACTGTGGCCTCCTGCTCCGCGGCATCAAGCGCGAGGACGTCGAGCGTGGCCAGGTTGTCGTCAAGCCGGGTTCGATCACCCCGCACACCGACTTCGAGGCGAACGTCTACATCCTCTCCAAGGACGAGGGTGGCCGTCACAACCCGTTCTACTCGAACTACCGTCCGCAGTTCTACTTCCGCACCACGGACGTCACCGGTGTCATCACCCTTCCCGAGGGCACCGAGATGGTCATGCCGGGCGACAACACTGAGATGACCGTTGCGCTCATCCAGCCCATCGCCATGGAGGAGGGCCTCGGCTTCGCCATCCGCGAGGGTGGCCGCACCGTTGGCTCGGGCCGCGTCACCAAGATCATCAAGTAGTCCTCACGGATTGCTGCCCACGGGCTGATCTGAGAAGACCCCGTCGCGCTATCGCGGCGGGGTCTTCTCGCGCCCGGCGGGGTTCATGCCCGAAAGCGGGCTACGCCTGCTCGAGGCGCCGGCGGCCCTGGGCGAGGCGCCGGAGCCAGTAGTAGGAGGCCTTCGGGGTGCGCTCCTGGCTGTCGAAGTCCACGTGGATGAGGCCGAAGCGCTGCGTGTAGCCCGCGGCCCACTCGAAGTTGTCCATGAGCGTCCACACGTACCAACCGCGCAGGTCGACCCCCTGGGCCGGCCCCCCTGGCCCGCACGAGGTGAGCGCCGCCTCGAGGTGACCGGCGAGATAGTCGATCCGCTCGTCGTCGTACACGAGGCCGTCCGCCTGCTCGGGCTCCGGGAAGCTCGCCCCGCTCTCGGTGATGTAGACGGGCGGGAGGGCGGCGCCGTAGCGCTGTTTGAGCTCGCGGAGCACGACGCCGCAGTACGCGGGGGAGATGGGCCAGCCGAATCCCGTGCTCGCATGCTCGGGGAAGTCCGCGAGGTGGAACGGGACGGCCTTCATGGCCTTGGTCTCGACGACGCCGTCCGGCGTCGGGCCCGGACCAGAGCGGATCCGCGCGGGGTAGTAGTAGTTGACCCCGTAGAAGTCGAGGGGCTGGTGGATGGTCGCGAGGTCCTCGGGCTTGGGGTCGCGCAGCGCGTGGAAGAACTTGCGCGCGAGCAGCGGCGGCTTCGGGTAGCGGCCCAGGAGCACGGGGTCGGCGTAGAGCCGGTTGATCATGAGGTCGACGACCCGCGCATGGATCCAGTCGAGGAGGTTCATGCCCGCCGGGTGCACGGGGGCGTGCATGTTCGTGATCCCGACGGCGCCCCGCGCACCGGATGCGCGCAGCGCCTGGACCGCGAGTCCGTGCGCGAGGAGCTGGTGGTGCACGGCCGGCATCGAGTCGAAGAGCAGCTGCTTGCCCGGCGCGTGGATGCCCACGGCGTACCCGTTGAGCGTGACCGAGACCGGCTCGTTGAGCGTGATCCAGCGGTCCACCCGGTCGCCGAACCGCCGCCCCGCCTCTGCCGCGTACTCACCGCAGCGCTCGGCCGTCTCGCGGGCCAGCCACCCGCCGTCGAGCTCGAGGGGGAGCGGGGTGTCCCAGTGGTACAGCGTGGCCATGGGGGAGAGGCCGAGCTCGAGCATGCGGTCGATCAGCCGGTCGTAGAAGTCCCAGCCCTTCTCGTTCCACGCACCGCGCCCGTCCGGCTGGACGCGCGGCCAGGCGATGGAGAAGCGGTAGGAGTCGACGCCGAGCTCCGCCGCGAGCCGGAGGTCCTCGTCGTTGCGGTGGTAGTGGTCACACGCGACGGCGGCCGTGTGGCCCAGCGCGATGGCCCCGGGCCGCTCCGTGAAGCGGTCCCAGCCGCTCGGGCCGCGCCCGTCCTCGGCCAGGGCGCCCTCGATCTGGAACGCGGCGGTCGCGACGCCGAGGACGAAGTCGGGGGGGATCCGTGCGGCAAGGCGGTCGACGGCGGAGGGCGCCCGGGCGGGCTCCTCGCCTGGCGCTCGGGGTTCTGTGGGCTCCGCGGGCGTCACCGGCGGCGCGGCGAGGCTGAGCGGCGGCGGTGCCTCGTCGCCGTCGTGCGGATCCGCAGTGGGCATGGGACCATGATCCTCACGCCGCGCCGGGAGGGCAATGGTGGGAGGACGGGGGTCCATCAGGGGCCGCCGGGCTCCGATTGGCGATCCCGGAGGATCTCTGGCACACTAGATGAGTTGTTCAAGCGCTCTTTCGTGTCCCGATCCGGATAATGCCGGGTGCAGGGTCCAGGCTGGAGCCCAAATACGACCCACTTCCGCAGGATGGCTACGGGTACGTGCGTGCGAAAATCGCGACACGCCCGACCGCGGGGGTCGGACAGGCCGGCTGTTTGAGGAACCCGGGATGCCCGGATTCAGGCAGTGCGGCCAGTGGTGGTCACTTTCCTTGAATGCCTCGGCAGCCACGTGAGCTGAAACAGAACAGTGCAGTGCTAGACAGACGAAAGCGAGTCAGGCGATATGGCGGGACAGAAGATCCGCATCCGGCTGAAGTCGTATGACCACGAGGTCATCGACACTTCGGCTCGGAAGATCGTTGAGACGGTCACGCGCGCAGGCGCAACGGTGGTGGGCCCCGTCCCGCTGCCGACGGAGAAGAACGTGTACTGCGTCATCCGCTCTCCGCACAAGTACAAGGACAGCCGCGAGCACTTTGAGATGCGCACGCACAAGCGGCTGATCGACATCATCGACCCGACGCCCAAGGCCGTCGACTCGCTCATGCGTCTCGACCTGCCGGCGGACGTCAACATCGAAATCAAGCTCTAGAGGGAGGTGCTGAGAGAACTATGACCACGACCCGCAACGTGAAGGGCCTGCTGGGCACGAAGCTCGGCATGACCCAGGTCTGGGACGAGAACAACAAGCTCATCCCCGTCACTGTCGTTAAGGCTGACTCCAACGTCATCACGCAGCTGCGCAACGCCGAGACCGACGGCTACACCGCGGTCCAGATCGGCTACGGCCAGATCGACCCCCGCAAGGTCAACAAGCCGCTCACCGGCCACTTCGAGAAGGCCGGCGTGACCCCCCGCCGCCACCTCGTCGAGGTGCGCACCGGCGACGCCGAGTCCTACGAGCTGGGCCAGGAGCTCTCCGTTGAGCTCTTCGAGGCCGGCCAGAAGATCGACGTCGTTGGCACCACCAAGGGCAAGGGCTTCGCCGGTGTCATGAAGCGCCACGGCTTCTCCGGCGTCGGCGCCTCGCACGGTGCCCACAAGAACCACCGCAAGCCCGGCTCCATCGGTGCTTGCGCCACCCCGGGCCGCGTCTTCAAGGGTCTGCGCATGGCCGGCCGCATGGGCAACGTGCGCCACACGACCCTCAACCTCACCGTCCACGCTGTGGATGCCGAGAAGTCGCTGCTCCTCATCAAGGGCGCCCTTCCGGGTGCCCGCGGCACGGTCGTTCTCGTCCGCACCGCCGTGAAGGGAGCCTGAAACCATGGCCAACGCAACCGTCAAGGTCGATCTCCCCGCTGAGATCTTCGACGTCCAGACGAACGTCCCGCTGCTGCACCAGGTCGTCGTCGCCCAGCTCGCCGCCGCGCGCCAGGGCACGCACTCGACCAAGTCCCGCGGTGAGGTCGCCGGTGCCGGGCGCAAGCCGTTCAAGCAGAAGGGCACCGGCCGCGCCCGCCAGGGTTCCGTCCGCGCCCCGCACATGACCGGCGGCGGCGTCGTGCACGGCCCGACCCCGCGCGACTACAGCCAGCGCACCCCCAAGAAGATGAAGGCCGCCGCCCTCCGCGGTGCCCTGTCGGACCGCGCCCGCAACGGCCGCATCCACGTCGTGGAGTCCCTGGTCTCCGGCGAGAAGCCGAACACCAAGGCCGCCCTCGGCGTCCTGCGCTCCGTGTCCGAGCGCAAGAACGTGCTTGTCGTGCTCGATCGCGCTGACGAGCTCGGCGCCCTGTCCGTGCGCAACCTCACCGAGGTGCACGCACTGTACGCGGACCAGCTCAACACGTATGACGTGCTCGTCTCCGACGACGTGGTCTTCACCAAGGCCGCCTTCGACGCGTTCGTTGCGGCGAAGTCCCAGAACGAGGAGGGCTCCAAGTGAGCGCAGCCACCTACAAGGACCCGCGCGACGTCATCCTTGCGCCGGTCGTCTCCGAGAAGAGCTACAGCCTGATCGACGAGGGCAAGTACACGTTCCTCGTGGACCCGCGCTCGAACAAGACCGAGATCAAGCTCGCGATCGAGAAGATCTTCTCGGTCAAGGTCGACTCGATCAACACTCTCAACCGTGCCGGCAAGCGCAAGCGCACCAAGTTCGGATGGGGTCAGCGCAAGAGCACCAAGCGTGCGATTGTCACCCTCAAGGACGGCACGATCGACATCTTCGGCGGTCCGCTCGCCTGAGCGGAGACCACTTTAACGAGGAACAGGTAAATGGCAATCCGTAACTACAAGCCGACTACGCCGGGCCGCCGTGGCTCGAGCGTGGCCGACTTCGCAGAAATCACGCGTTCGACCCCGGAGAAGTCCCTGGTTCGCCCGCTCCCCAAGAAGGGCGGCCGCAACAACTCGGGCAAGATCACGACGCGCCACAAGGGTGGCGGGCACAAGCGCCAGTACCGTCTGATCGACTTCCGTCGCCACGACAAGGACGGCGTCGACGCCAAGGTCGCGCACATCGAGTACGACCCGAACCGCACGGCCCGCATCGCCCTCCTGCACTACGTCGACGGCACGAAGCGCTACATCATCGCGCCGAACAAGCTCGCGCAGGGCGACGTCGTCGAGTCCGGTCCGGACGCCGACATCAAGCCCGGCAACAACCTGCCGCTGCGCAACATCCCGGTCGGTACCGTGATCCACGCCGTCGAGCTCCGCCCGGGTGGCGGCGCCAAGATGGCCCGCTCGGCCGGCGCCTCGGTCCAGCTCGTGGCCAAGGAGGGCAAGTACGCCCAGCTCCGCCTGCCGTCGGGCGAGGTCCGCAACGTCGACGTGCGCTGCCGCGCGACCGTCGGCGAGGTCGGCAACGCCGAGCAGTCGAACATCAACTGGGGCAAGGCCGGCCGCATGCGCTGGAAGGGCGTCCGCCCGACCGTCCGCGGCGTCGCCATGAACCCGGTGGACCACCCGCACGGTGGTGGTGAGGGCAAGACGTCCGGTGGTCGTCACCCCGTCAACCCCAACGGCAAGCCCGAGGGCCGCACCCGCCGCCCGAACAAGGCGAGCGACAAGCTCATTGTCCGTCGTCGTCGTACTGGCAAGAACAAGCGATAGGAGCCTGGACACATGCCACGCAGCCTGAAGAAGGGTCCTTTCGTTGACCAGCACCTCTTCGTGAAGGTCGTCAAGGAAAACGAGAAGGGCACCAAGAACGTCATCAAGACCTGGTCCCGCCGCTCGATGATCATCCCCGACATGCTCGGGCACACGATCGCCGTGCACGACGGACGCAAGCACGTCCCGGTCTTCGTCACCGAGTCGATGGTCGGGCACAAGCTCGGCGAATTCGCCCCGACGCGGACTTTCCGCGGCCACGTGAAGGACGACAAGAAGGGCAAGCGCCGCTGACCCCTGCCGCAAGGCAGGCCCAGCAGCGCTGAGCTCTGAGAAAGAGAAGGAAAGCAATGGAAGCCAAGGCAATTGCGCGCCACATCCGCGTAACGCCGATGAAGGCCCGGCGCGTCGTCAACCTTGTTCGTGGCAAGCAGGCGAATGAGGCTCTGGCGATCCTGAAGTTCGCCCAGCAGGCAGCTTCGGAGCCGGTGTACAAGGTGCTCGCGTCCGCAGTGGCCAACGCCCGCGTTCTGGCCGACCGCGACGGTCTGCCGTTCGACGAGAGCGACCTCTACATCAGCGAGGCGTTCGTCGACGAGGGGCCGACCATGAAGCGGTTCCAGCCGCGTGCCCAGGGCCGCGCGTACCGCATCAACAAGCGCACCAGCCACATCACCGTGGTCGTCGCGACGCCCGAGAACGAGGAGGCCCGGTAAATGGGACAGAAGGTCAACCCGCACGGGTTCCGACTCGGCATCACCACGGACCACGTCTCGCACTGGTTCGCCGACAGCAACAAGCCCGGCCAGCGCTACAAGGACTTCGTCCGTGAGGACGTCAAGATCCGCCAGCTCATGACCACGGGCATGGAGCGCGCCGGCATCGCCAAGGTCGAGATCGAGCGCACCCGCGACCGCGTCCGCGTGGACATCCACACGGCCCGTCCGGGCATCGTGATCGGCCGCCGCGGCGCCGAGGCCGACCGCATCCGCGGCGAGCTCGAGAAGCTCACCGGTAAGCAGGTCCAGCTGAACATCCTCGAGGTCAAGAACCCCGAGGTCGAGGCGCAGCTCGTGGCCCAGGGCATCGCGGAGCAGCTCTCGAGCCGCGTCGCGTTCCGCCGCGCCATGAAGAAGGCCATGCAGTCGGCGCAGCGCGCCGGGGCCAAGGGCATCCGCGTGGCCTGCTCGGGCCGTCTCGGCGGCGCCGAGATGTCCCGCTCGGAGTTCTACCGCGAGGGCCGCGTGCCGCTGCACACGCTCCGCGCGAACATCGACTACGGCTTCTACGAGGCCAAGACCACCTTCGGCCGCATCGGCGTGAAGGTCTGGATCTACAAGGGCGATGTGACCTCCAAGGAGCTGGCGGCCCAGGCCGCCGCCGCTCCGTCTCGCGGCCGCGGCGACCGGGGCGACCGTCCTGGCCGCCCCGGTGGCGAGCGCCGCCGTCGTCCGTCTGGCGACCGCCAGCAGCAGGCTCCGGCCGAGGCTGCTGCGCCTGCTGCCTCGGCAGCAGAAGGAGTAGCTGCTCCGGCAGCAGAAGGAGGAGAGGCTTAAATGCTTATCCCGCGTCGTGTGAAGCACCGCAAGCAGCACCACCCGGGTCGTTCCGGCGCTGCGACCGGTGGCACCAAGGTCACCTTCGGCGAGTTCGGCATCCAGGCCCTCTCCCCGGCGTACGTGACCAACCGCCAGATCGAGTCCGCTCGTATCGCCATGACCCGCCACATCAAGCGTGGCGGCAAGGTCTGGATCAACATCTACCCGGACCGTCCGCTGACCAAGAAGCCTGCCGAGACCCGCATGGGTTCCGGTAAGGGTTCGCCGGAGTGGTGGGTCGCCAACGTCAAGCCGGGCCGTGTGCTCTTCGAGCTCTCCGGTGTGAACGAAGAGGTGGCGCGCGAGGCTCTTCGCCTTGCCATCCACAAGCTCCCGTTGAAGGCGCGCATCGTGCGCCGCGAAGGTGGTGAATGAGAATGGCAGTCGGTTCGAAGGATCTGACGGCTGAGAAGCTCGACCAGCTGGACAACGAGCGCCTGTTCGAGGAGCTGAAGAAGGCCAAGGAAGAGCTGTTCAACCTGCGCTTCCAGTCGGCCACCGGCCAGCTCGAGAGCCACGGCCGCCTGCGCGCCGTGAAGAAGGACATCGCGCGCATCTACACGATCCTGCGCGAGCGCGAGCTCGGCATCCGCGCGGAGGCTGTGCCCGCCGTCGTGGACGCCAAGGACGAGAAGAAGGCGTCCAAGAAGGCTGAGGCGGCCGAATCCGCTGAGGAGGACGCCAAGTGAGCGAGAACCAGGAGAACACCGTGGCAGAGAACGCTGCGCCTGCCCACGACCGTGGTTACCGGAAGACGGCCCGCGGCTACGTCGTGTCCGACAAGATGGACAAGACGATCGTCGTCGAGGTCGAGGACCGCGTGAAGCACTCGCTCTACGGCAAGGTCATCCGCCGCACCGAGAAGCGCAAGGCCCACGATGAGAACAACACCGCCGGCATCGGCGACCTCGTTCTCATCGCGGAGACCCGTCCGCTGTCCGCCACCAAGCGGTGGCGCCTCGTCGAGATCCTCGAGAAGGCGAAGTAGTCACTGCTCGCCTCGCGGATCCCGCGGATTCGCAGAAGGCCCGTCCCCTCGCAGGGGGCGGGCCTTCCGCCGTCTGACGTTTCGGGTACGTATCTCGACGGCGATTCGCCGCTTCGGGTACATATCTCGACGGCGATTCGCCGTTTCGGGTGCACGGCTCCGGTCACTGCGCCGGCGCACGACGGCGGGTGCTCGCCCGCGCGGGCCGGGCACCGCCGTCGTGCGCGGGGCCGCGGACGATGCGGGGCGAGTCTTGGCCTTTCTGCCCCCTGTTTCGGTCTGTGCCCCGTGCCGGAGCGGGGGGCATTGTCCGAAACGGGGGGCACCCTTCGCGTCTCTCCGGCCGGGCGGCGCCGGACGCGCGATGGAGGGTTCCCCGCCCAGGCCGGTGACCGGCCGGCGTCGTGCACCCCCGGGCTCCGGATGCCCCGACCGGCGACCAGGCCGTGCACCCGAGACGGAGGATCGGCGTCGAGATGCCCCATGCGTCAGGCTGTCGTGTGACACGTTGACGGCAGCTTGGCTGGGGCGCTGACCCGGAG
>NZ_KV908327.1:0-373 GCF_001999765.1 Sinomonas mesophila
GCGAGTCGTAGGCGTAGGTCGTGGTGCCGTTCGGATCGACCATGGTGGCGCGGTTGCCGTTGGCGTCGTAGGTGTAGGTGACGTCGCTGTCCGTGCCCGGCAGGTCCGCCCTGGTCAGCCTGCCCGCGGCGTCGTACGTGTAGGCGGTGACGGCGCCCTGCGGGTCGGTGACGCTGGCGACCTGGTTCCGGGGCGTGTAGGCGAGGGTGTAGGTGCCCAGCGGGTTCGTCACCGAGGTGGCCCGGTTCGCCGCGTCGTAGGCGAAGGTCACGGTCCGGCCCATGGAGTCGGTGACGGTGGTGGTGTTGCCGTTGGCGTCGTAGGCCGTGGCGGTGGGCGGGACGCCCGGGTCGGGTCCCTGCACGGCGGTGAG